>CAVTOR010000017.1:0-242480 GCA_963736235.1 uncultured Gammaproteobacteria bacterium | reverse complement strand
TAGTTGTTGCTTATTTAGTTTTTTCTTATATACTAATCCACGAATTCGCAAGGACGCCGCCACGGGACCAACAAAAACCAAGCCGATGCTGTCCAGGTTCCCGCCGGCGTCGATTCGATCAGGGATGATCCCGAAAAACAGCTTTTCCTTTCTCCCTTTAAACAATCGCATAGGTGTGTTTCCCATGAACAAGATCGCTACTGTCGCCTCCGCCGCCGCGCTCGCCGCCGTCTCCATGTCCGCCAGCGCCTGGTGGGCCAACCCGTACCAGCCCTGCATGACCGACGAGCAGCAGCAGGCGATGGCCGAGCAGCAGCAGGCCATGATGGCGCAGCGGACCAAGGCCATGGAGCAGATGATGGAGGCCCAGCGCAAGTTCGCCGAGCAGATGGCGAAGAACGCTCCGCAGGGCTTCGATCCCATGACGGCTGGCTACCCGGCCATGCCTGAATTCCCCGCGATGGGCGAGTTCCCCGAGATGCCCGCCTTCGGTCAGGCCCCTGAGTTCCCGGCGATGCCTGATTCCCGGCCATGGGCCAGTTCCCCGCCATGCCCGAATGCCCGCCTTCGGTCAGGTGCCCCGAGTTCCCGGCCATGGGCCCCGCCATGCCCGAGATGCCCGCCTTCGGTCAGGCCCCCGAGTTCCCGGAGATGCCTGAGTTCCCGGCCATGGGCCAGTTCCCTACCATGCCCGAGATGCCCGCCTTCGGTCAGGCCCCCGAGTTCCCGGAGATGACCTCCCCGTACGGCATGGACATGCCCATGGCGCACGTCCCGCCGCGCATGCAGGCCCGCTACGATGCGATGCAGGCCCAGCGCGCGAAGGCGATGGAAGAATCCAAGGCACGCCACGAAAAGGTCGTCAACGAGATCGCCGAGCGCCGGGCGACCGCCGAGGCCAAGCGCGCCTCTCGTCTCGCCCGCCCCTACATGCCGCAGATGATGATGGCGAACGCCCCGGTCGCGGACGTCCCGACGGTGCAGGCCACCGAGGCCACGCCGGTTGCCGAGTCCGCTCCCGCGGTAAAGGCTGCTCCGGCTCCGGTTGAAGCGGCTGCTCAGCCCGCGCCGACGCAGAACTGAGCCTGATCGGGTACCCATAGCCTACCCGCAACGCACCCCCGCTCCGGCGGGGGTGTTTTTTTGTGGAGAGCGTCGCCGGCCCCGCGTCGGGCGCACTCGGCCCCAGCACGAAGCCGCTTGATCAAGGCCCGCGCGATACGGCATCCGTCCGTTTCGTACCCCGAACACGGCTTCACTTCCGGTCCCGCAACCGGTGCCGGATTTCGTCAGCCGGGCTTTATTGCCCACGCAAATTCTCAATATTTCCTCCTATCCTCCACTGGTATACTGGCGGGGTTTTTTCTCCCAGCCGCCGAGGGCGGCCCGTGAGCGAGATTCAGGAATCACCATGAGCAACAAGCCCGACATCGACCCCCTCGAGACACAGGAATGGCTCGATGCCCTGGAGGCGGTGCTGGAGAACGAGGGCGTGGAACGCGCCCATTTCCTGCTCGAGCGCCTGATCGACAAGGCCCGCCGCTCTGGCGCCTATCTTCCCTACAGCGCCAAGACGGCCTACCTGAACACCATCCCGGTGCAGCAACAGGAGCGTTTCCCGGGCGACCGGGCCATGGAGCGGCGTATTCGTTCCTTCGTGCGCTGGAACGCCATGGCTATGGTCGTGCAGGCCAATCGGCTGTCCACCGAGCTCGGCGGACACATCTCCTCCTTCGCCTCGGTGGCGACCCTGTTCGACGTCGGCTACAACCACTTCTTCCGTGCCCGTTCCAAGGACCACGGTGGCGACCTGGTCTTCATCCAAGGCCACTCCGCCCCCGGCATCTACGCCCGCGCGTTTCTCGAGGGACGCATCAGCGAGGAGCAGCTCTACAACTTCCGTCAGGAGGTGGACGGCAACGGCCTTCCCTCCTACCCCCACCCCTGGCTGATGCCCGGCTTCTGGCAGTTCCCGACCGTGTCCATGGGCCTCGGCCCGATCATGGCCATCTATCAGGCCAGGTTCATGCGCTACCTCAACGACCGAGGGATCGTCAACACCGAGGGGCGAAAGGTCTGGGCCTTCCTCGGCGACGGCGAGATGGACGAGCCCGAGTCCCTCGGCGCCATCTCCCTGGCCGCGCGCGAGCGTCTGGACAACCTGGTGTTCGTGGTCAACTGCAACCTGCAGCGTCTGGACGGCCCGGTGCGCGGCAACGGCAAGATCATCCAGGAGCTGGAGGCGGTCTTCCGCGGCTCCGGCTGGAACGTGCTCAAGGTCATCTGGGGCAGCTACTGGGACCCCCTGCTGGCGCGCGACAAGAAGGGCCTTCTGCTGAAACGGATGGAGGAGTGCGTGGACGGGGACTATCAGGCGTACAAGGCCAAGGGCGGCGCCTATACCCGCAAGCACTTCTTCGGCAAGTACCCCGAGCTTGCCGACATGGTCGCGGACATGACGGACGAGGACATCTGGCGGCTGAACCGCGGCGGCCACGACCCGATCAAGGTCTACGCCGCCTACGCCGCCGCCAACCGTCACAAGGGCCAGCCGACGGTCATCCTGGCGAAGACGGTCAAGGGTTATGGCATGGGCGAGGCCGGCGAGGGAATGAACATCACCCATTCCCAGAAGAAGATGGGCGAGACCGCGCTCAAGGCCTTCCGCGACCGTTTCAACATCCCGATCTCCGACGACCAGATCGGCGCCGCCCCCTTTTACAAGCCCCTGGCGGACAGTCCGGAGCTCAAATACATGCAGGAGCGCCGCGAGGCCCTCGGGCGGCTATCTGCCCGCCCGCAGCGATCAGGCGCCGCGCCTCAAGACCCCGGAGCTGGCCGCCTTTCAGCCCCTGCTCGAGGGCAGCGGCGAGAAGGAGATGTCCACGACCATGGCCCTGGTACGGCTGATGACCATCATCATCCGGGACAAGGAGATCGGGAAGTACGTCGTTCCCATCGTCCCGGACGAGGCCCGCACCTTCGGCATGGAGGGCATGTTCCGTCAGCTCGGCATCTACTCGTCCGTGGGCCAGCTCTACGAGCCGGTGGATGCGGACCAGGTCATGTACTACCGGGAGGACAAGAAGGGCCAGATCCTGCAGGAAGGCATCAACGAGGCCGGGGCCATGTCGTCCTGGATCGCCGCGTCCACGGCCTATGCCAACCACGGCGCAGAGCATGATCCCCTTCTACATCTACTACTCCATGTTCGGCTTCCAGCGCATCGGCGACCTGGCTTGGGCGGCCGGTGACATGCGCGCCCGCGGGTTCCTGATCGGCGGCACGGCCGGGCGCACCACCCTCGCCGGCGAGGGCCTCCAGCACCAGGACGGGCACAGCCTGATCGTCGCCTCCACCATCCCCAACTGCGTCTCCTACGACCCCGCCTTCTCCTACGAGATGGCGGTGATCGTCCAGGACGGGCTGCGCCGCATGTACCAGGAGCAGGAGAACTGTTTCTACTACATCACGGCGATGAACGAGAACTACGTCCAGCCGCCGATGCCGGAGGGTGCTCAGGAAGGGATCCTCAAGGGCATGTACCGGGTTCTCGAGCGCGGCGAATCGGAGCTCCGGGTCCAGCTCCTCGGCGCCGGCACCATCCTGCGCGAGGTCCTGGCCGCCGCGGAGCTGCTGGACAAGGACTTCGGCGTCAGCGCCGATGTCTGGAGCGTCACCAGCTTCAACGAGCTGCGCCGCGAGGGCATCGACGCCGAGCGCTGGAACATGCTCCACCCGGAGCAGGAGGCGCGCCGCAGCTATGTCGCGCAGCAACTCTCGTCCACCAGCGGTCCGATCGTGGCGGCCACCGACTACATCCGCACCTACGCCGACCAGATCCGGCCCTACGTGCCGCGCCGCTACCTGGTGCTGGGCACCGACGGCTTCGGGCGCAGCGACATGCGCAGCCAGCTTCGCAAGTTCTTCGAGGTCAACCGCTTCTACGTCGCCGTGGCCGCCCTCAAGGCCCTGGCGGACGATGGGCAGCTCCCCGCGGCCAAGGTCGCACAGGCCATCGAGAAGTACCGCATCGACCCGGAAAAACCCAATCCGGTGACGGTGTGAGCAGGCCGACACAGGACCTAGGAGGATGCAAGCCGTGGCACACGTAGAAGACGTCAAGCTTCCCGACATCGGCGACTTCGCCGATGTCGAGGTCATCGAGATCCTGGTGGCCCCCGGTGACAGGGTCGAAGCCGAACAGTCCCTGCTCACCCTGGAGAGCGACAAGGCCACCATGGAGATCCCTGCCCCCGCGGGGGGCCTGGTCAGGGAGCTCAAGGTCAAAATCGGCGACAAGATCAGCAAGGGCGACTCACTGCTGACCCTGGAGACCGGAGATGCCGGCAGCGCCGACACACCGCCGGCCGAGGCGCCGGCGGCTTCGGCGGAGCGGCCTTCGCCTGCCGCCCAAGCCCCCGCGGAGCAACCCAGGCCCTCGAGTCCGAAGGAGGCGGAACCCGTCGAGGTCCGCCTGCCCGACATCGGCGACTTCAGCCGACATCCCCGTGATCGAGGTCCTGGTCGCGGTCGGCGACCGGGTCGCGGTTGACCAGTCCCTGGTCACCCTGGAGAGCGATAAGGCGACCATGGAGATCCCCTCACCCAGCGCGGGGGAGGTAAAGTCCGTGGCCGTCAAGGTCGGCGACAAGCTGAGCCAGGGCGACCTGCTGCTCACGCTGCTGCCCGAGAGCTCCACGGCTACGGCAGGACGGCGGAAGTACCCGAGCCCTCCGCCGAGGAGACCGAGCAGACCCAGGGCCCCGCCTCCATACCCAAGCCGACGCCGAGGGGCGTGCGCCGGGCGAGGCCGAGCGGCGCCAGGCCCCGGTGTTGCCGCGCCCGGAGGACATGGCCGCCATCGCCAAGGGGCGAAAGCCCCATGCCAGCCCGGCGGTGCGCCGCTTCGCCCGGGAGCTGGGGTCGATCTCAACCAGGTCAAGGGGTCGGGTCCGAAAGGCCGCATCCTCAAGGATGACGTCCAGGGCTTCGTCAAGCAGGCCCTGTCCCAAGGAGCACCCGCGGGCGACCTGCCTTTCCAGCTCCCGGCGGCACCCGAGGTCGACTTCGCCCGCTTCGGCGAGATCGAAACCGTCCCGCTCTCTCGGATCAAGAAGCTCAGCGGGAGACACCTGCACCGCTGCTGGCTCACGGTGCCCCACGTCACCCAGTTCGACGAGGCGGACATCACGGAGCTCGAGGCCTTCCGCAAGGCGCAGAAGGACGCTGCCGCGGCCCAAGGCGTGAAGCTCACCTTCCTGCCCTTCCTGATGAAGGCGGTGGCGGCGGCGTTGACCGCCATGCCCAGCCTCAAGGCATCCCTGGCCCCGAGTGGCGAAGAGCTGGTCGTCAAGAAATACACCCACGTCGGCGTTGCGGTGGAAACCGCCAACGGCCTGGTCGTGCCCGTGGTGCGGGACGTGGACAAGAAGGGGGTGTTCGAACTCGCGCGCGAGCTCATGGAGCTCAGCACCAAGGCCCGCGACGGCAAGCTCCTGCCCGGCGACATGCAGGGCGGCTGCTTCTCCATCTCCAGCCTGGGCGGCATCGGCGGCACCGCCTTCACCCCCATCGTCAACGCCCCGGAGGTCGCCATCCTCGGCGTCTCCCGCTCCGAGACGAAACCGGTCTGGAACGGCAAGGAGTTCGTACCCCGGCTCATGTTGCCGTTGTCGCTCTCCTACGACCACCGGGTGGTCGACGGCGCCGAAGGCGTGCGCTTCACGTCCTTGCTGCGGGAGCTCCTCGGGGACATCCGGCGGTTGCTGCTGTAGCGCCCGGTTCGAGTTCCTCTCCGCGCCGCACCGCAATCCGCGGAGCAACCAGGGCACCGCAGCGGGTCCGCACGGGTCGCCGCCACCGCTCTCCGCGGGGTGATCGCGTATACTGCGCCGTCCCGCCCGACGCTGCGTGCCGCGCAGCAGTTCCAACCTTTTCGACAGAACCGTGCAATGGCCTCCCCGACACCGATCCAGAATTTCGACGATCTCGGCCTGCCCGAGCCCCTCTTGCAGGTGTTGAGGGAGGTCGGCTACGAGACCCCCTCGCCGATCCAGGCCGAAGCGATCCCGGTGCTGCTCGCCGGCCACGACCTGCTCGGTCAGGCCCAGACCGGTACCGGCAAGACCGCGGCCTTTGCGCTGCCGTTGCTGGCGCGGGCAGACCTGCAGAAGTCCAACACCCAGATCCTGGTGCTGACGCCCACGCGGGAACTGGCTATCCAGGTCGCCGAGGCCTGCCAGACCTATGCCCGCCACCTGCCGAACTTCCACGTGCTGCCCATCTACGGCGGCCAGGCCTACGGTATCCAGCTGCGCCAGCTGCAACGCGGCGCTCAGGTGGTGGTCGGCACGCCCGGGCGCATCATGGACCATATGCGGCGCGGCTCGCTGGCGCTCGATCGGCTACAGGCAGTGGTGCTGGACGAAGCCGACGAGATGCTGCGCATGGGTTTCATCGACGACGTCGAGTGGATCCTGCAACACACCCCGGCGGAGCGCCAGGTCGCGCTCTTCTCGGCCACCCTGCCCCAGGTCATCCGCAAGGTCGCGGACCGCCACCTGCGCGACCCACACACCATCCGCATCCAGGCAAAGACCGCGACCGCCGCGACGATCCGCCAGCGCTTCTGGACGGTCGGCGGCCTGCACAAGCTGGATGCGTTGACCCGTATCCTGGAGACCGAGGAGATGGACGGCGCCATCGTGTTCGTGCGCACCAAGACCGCCACCGAGGAGCTGGCCGAGAAACTGGCCGCGCGCGGTTATGCCTGCGAGCCGCTCAACGGCGACATCCAGCAGGCCCAGCGCGAGAGGACCGTGGAGCGCCTGCGCAAGGGCAGCATCGACATCCTGGTGGCCACCGACGTGGCGGCGCGCGGCCTGGACGTGCAGCGCGTCAGCCACGTTATCAACTACGACATCCCGTACGACCCCGAATCCTACGTGCACCGCATCGGCCGCACCGGGCGCGCCGGGCGCACCGGCGAGGCGATCCTGTTCGTGGCGCCCCGCGAGCACCGCATGTTGCGCGCCATCGAGAATGCCATCCGCCAGCGCATCGACCCCATGCAGATGCCGACCGTCTCGGATATCAACGTCAGCCGAATGGGCCGCTTCAAGCAGCGCATCAAGGACGCCCTGGCCGATGAACCGGAGCTGGCGCCCTTCTACCGCCTGGTGAGCGAGTACGAGCAGGAGTTCGACGAGGACCCGCTGCGCATCGCCGCCGCCTTGGCGCGCCTGGCGCAGGGTGACGAGCCCCTGCTATTGCCCGAGGCCAAGTCCGAGCCACGGCCGGCCAGGGCGGAGCGCCAGGACCGCCCGCGTCGAACCGAACGCGAGCCGCGGCGCAAAGCCGCGCCCGAGGCTCAGGCCAAACCGCTGAAAGACTTCCCGGATGTCAAGATGGAGCGCTTTCGCATCGCGGTCGGCTACCAGCATGGAGTCAAGCCCGGCAACATCGTCGGCGCGATCTCCAACGAGGCCGAGATCGAGGGCTGCTACATCGGTCACATCGAGATCTACGACGACTACAGCACCGTTGACCTGCCCGCTGGCATGCCGCCAGAGACCTTTCAGACGCTCAGGCGTACCTGGGTCTGCAAGCAAAAACTGGCCATCGAGCGCTTGGCCGATCGCGGCAAGGCCGTGGAGGACAGACCGCGCGAGCAGGAGGCGTCCAGCGTCGACGCGTCGCGCAAACCGAGGAAGTTCAAGGCACAAAAGACCAAGAAGCCCGTGCATCGCACCAAAGAGGCAGAGAAACCCGATGCGGAGTGAAGGTTGCGGCCGAGCGAAATCTCGCGGCGCCCCGTCTGGGAAAGGTCCAACCACGCTGACCAAAGCACGACCCGCCTGGGTCGCAACGAAGGTGGATCGCCGGCCGATCGGGTCCGAACGGCCCCACGCCGGGCATATTCGCGAGGTAGGTTCCGCTACTCTACAATGAGCCGCAAGGCGCTCGCCCCAGGGCCGCGGCTCCGGCCTAGCCGACACGAACAGCGATTCAGCACCCACAGCGCGCGACCACCGGACAACGAGACGACGCACATGACCAACAGCATCCAAGTCAAGGTCCCCGACATCGGCGATTTCAAGGACGTGGAGGTAATCGAGGTCCTGGTCGCCGGCGGCGACCGGGTGGAGAAGGAGGCATCCCTCATCACCCTCGAGAGCGACAAGGCCACGATGGAGATCCCCGCACCCGAGGCCGGGACGGTGGACGCGCTCCAGGTAAAGGTGGGCGACCGGATCTCCCAGGGTGACCCGATCCTGACCCTGTCCACCGAGGCTGCAGCCGAGCCCGCCGCACCACCCGCGGCCGAGCGGACGGAAGCGCCTGCCGATCCCTCAACGGCCTCGGACATGACGCACCGAGGTGGTCGTGCTCGGCGCCGGTCCGGGCGGCTACACCGCGGCCTTCCGCGCCGCCGACCTGGGCAAGAAGGTGGTGCTCGTCGAGCGCTACCCCGCGCTCGGCGGGGTCTGCCTCAACGTCGGCTGCATCCCCTCCAAGGCCCTGCTGCACACGGCGCAGATCATCAACGAGGCGGCGGAGATGCAGCGCATGGGGGTCGCCTTCGGCGAGCCGCGAGATCGATCTCGACAAGCTGCGCGCGGGCAAGGACAAGGTGGTCGCCAAGCTCACCGGCGGCCTGGCGGCCCTGGCCAAGCAGCGCAAGGTCACCGGTCGTCCAGGGCACCGGCCGCTTCGAGTCCCCCAACCGCATCGGCGTCGACACCCGCGAGGGCCGCGTCTCCATCAGCTTCGACCACGCCATCATCGCCTGCGGCTCCAGCGCCGGTGAAGATCCCCGGCTTCCCCCACGACGACCCGCGGGTCATGGACTCCACCGCCGCCCTGGAGCTGGCGGACATCCCCGGGCGCATGCTGATCGTCGGCGGCGGCATCATCGGCCTGGAGATGGCCACCGTCTATCACGCCCTGGGCTCGCGCATCGACGTCGTCGAGCTGCAGGATCAGCTCATCCCCGGCTGCGACAAGGACCTGGTGCGCGCCCTCGAGAAGGTGATCAAGAAGCGCTACGACCGCATCATGCTCGGCACCAAGGTCACCGGCATGAGCGCCACCGGCGACGGCATCAAGGTCGCTTCGAGGGCAAGGGGGCGCCGGCGGAGGAGATCTACGACCGCGTCCTGGTGGCGGTCGGGCGCCGTCCCAACGGCAAGCTGGTCAATGCCGAGGCCGCCGGGGTGCAGGTGGACGAGCGCGGCTTCATCCCGGTGGACGCGCACATGCGCACCAACGTGCCCAACATCTTCGCCATCGGCGACGTGGTCGGCAACCCCATGCTGGCCCACAAGGCGACCCACGAGGCCAAGGTCGCGGCCGAGGTCATCGCCGGACTGCCGGCCCTGTTCGACCCCATGACCATCCCCTCGGTCGCCTACACGGACCCCGAGGTCGCCTGGATGGGCCTCACCGAGACCGAGGCCAAGGCCAAGGGCATCGCCTACGAAAAGGGCGCCTTCCCCTGGGCCGCCAGCGGCCGCGCGCTCGGCATCGGCCGCGACGAGGGCGTGACCAAGCTCCTGTTCGACCCGGAGACCAAGCGCATCCTGGGCGCCGGCATCGTCGGCCCCAACGCGGGCGAGCTCATCGGCGAGACGGTGCTGGCCCTGGAGATGGGCGCCGACTACGAGGACATCGGGCTCACCATCCATCCCCACCCGACGCTGAACGAGACCGTCTGCTTCGCCGCCGAGATGGCGCACGGCTCGATCACGGACCTGATGCCGCCCAGAAAGGGACACTGAGTCCGCCGTCGGGAGGGGTTACGTGCGGGTTGGTCGCCTGGTGAAGCGCGTATGAACTTGTTCTAAGCTAACCGCATGTCGAGAAAATCGAACCACGTGCGCGCCCGTCTGCGCTGGCGCGAGCGCATTGTGCAAGGCAAGGCAGGGGCGCTGAGCGGCCTCCTCGCCGTGCTGCTCGCCACTGGCTGCGCGTCTCCCGTGCCCGAGCAGTGGCCCCGGTTCCCGCCCGGGGCGGGCACACGATTCCCACCGGTGCCCGCCGCGCACGTCCAACGCGCCACCGACCTGCCGGAGGCGCGGTCGCGGGAGCTCACCATCAGCCTGTCCACTCAGTACTTCTCCTATCAGGAGGACGGCTCGCTGGTCCGGAGCGGCCCCATTTCCTCCGGCGAGCCCTCTTCCCCCACGCCCACCGGCGCATTCCGAGTCCAGGGCAAGCAGAAGGACAAGGTCTCGTCGAAGTACGAGAACGAGCTTGGAGAGCCCGCGTGGATGCCCTACTCGATCCAGTTCTACGGGGACTATTTCATCCACGAGGGCTGGTTGCCGGGACACGCCGCCTCCCACGGCTGCGTGCGCATGGATCACGAGGACGCCGCCTTCCTGTTCGAGCGCATGAAGATAGGGGACCCGGTGATCATCGAGGGCTGACGGCGCCCTGCCCGCGCGGGCGCGCGCCCCGGGGTCCGCGGCGACTCAGCGGTACTGGCGCAGGTACCACCACTCGAAGCCGCGCTTCATCCAGTGGAACAGGCGCATCGAGGGCAGCATCAGATTGCGGCGCTCGGTGCGGGCCACCAGCATCCCGCGGTCATTCGAGTCCACGATGCAGACCAACTCGACCTTGAAGCCCCGGGTCGGCTCCCGTCCCTCGAGCTCCGACAGCAGGTTGGCCGCCGCCGCCTTGGCCTGCAGGTCCGCCATATGGGCCTGCTTGGGCATCCAATCGGGTCCCGGAAAGCTGCCGGAGTCGCCTGCCACGTAGACGCGCTCGAGCCCGGTCACCTTGCAGTGCGCGTCGGCCTGGATCAGCCCCCCCTCGGAACGCGGCAGGTCGGTGTTGTCGAACCACTGGTTTCCCGTCATGCCGGGCATGAAGAGGATCAGGTCGGCATCGAGCTCGCCGCCCTCGGTCATCACCTTGTTGGCGGTGAACCCCTTGAGCCTGTGACCCAGGTGGGTCTCGATCCCGCGCCTTTGCATCTCCGCGAGCAGCCCCTCGACCGCCTTGGGTCCGAGCCGATTACCGGGCTTCTCGGCCGGGGTGAAGAACACGAGCTTGAAGCGCTCGCGCCGCTTCTCCTTGCGCAACTGGCTGTCGATGCCAAACAGGAACTCGAACATCGGCCCGCCGCGCATGGCTTGTGGCTCCTTCGGGTTTCCCGCGAAGCCCATGGCGATCGTCCCACCGTCCATCTCCCGCAAGCGGTCGCGAATGCGCTCGGCGGCGGCGATGCCTTCGCAGGGGGTAATGGCGTGCTCGATGCCCGGAAGCTTCTTGATGAAGCGACCGCCGGAGGCGACGATGAGCCCGTCGTTGGGCACCGGTTCATGACTGGTCTGGAGCAGGCGCCCGCCCTCGCTCAGCCCGGTCGCCTCGGCGGCGACATGGGTCACACCCATGCGGCGGAAGTACTTCCCCAGCGGGATGCGCAGGTCTGCGCTGCGGCGCAAACCAGAAGGAACCCAGATCAGGCCCGGATAGTAAACGAACTCGGCCCTGGGGCTCACCACCGTGATTTCGGTGGCGGTGCCGCTTTCCTTGATCGAGCGGACCGCGGTGAGAGCCGCGAATCCCGAGCCAACGATAGTCACGCGATGCATGAGGTCCTCCCCTAACAGTGATTCCGCAATGATGCGCGGGAGCCGGCGGAAATGATGTCCATCGGAGACGTCCCTGCTCCGCTCTCTACAGACGCCCCATTCAATCGCAAATTCCCCGCCGCCCCGGCAAGGGTCATTCCGCGTCCTGAAGAAGCGGTTCGAGTTTCACCCATACGTTGTCCAAGATTCGCGGCTGCGCCTCCGCACTCGGGTGCAGGCCGTCAGCCTGCATCAGTTCCCAGCGCTCGGCCACGCCGTCGAGGAGATGGGGCACCAGGGCCACGTCCTCCTGCCGCTCCACGGCGGGGAAGATCGCTTGAAAGCGCTCGGTGTAGGCCGCACCGTAGTTGGGCGGCAGCCGGATGCCCGCGAGCAGGATCCGCGCGCCGGCGTCCTGTCCCAAGCGGACCAGACGGGTCAGATTCGACTCGATCTCGGCGAAAGCGAGCCCGCGCAGGCCGTCGTTGGCGCCGAGGGCGATCACCAGCACCGTCGGGGGATCGCGCTCCAGCAACGGTGCCAGGCGGGTCAGACCCCCTGCGGTCGTCTCCCCCGACACGCTGGCATTGACCACGCGGTAGGGCGAGCCGGACGCGGCTAGGCGCTCGGCCAGCAACGACACCCAACCCTGCTGCCGCGATAACCCGTAACCGGCGCTCAAGCTGTCGCCGAGCACCAGTATCACCGGCTCTCCCGCACCGCGGGACGTCGCCGGGAGCAGCAAACCGGCAACCAGGATCAGTCGGAACATGATGACAGACACGCGAGAGATCGTCTCCAAGGCTTCGGGACTGGGCAAGCATGTTACTGGTCCCGGCGGCCTCTTGACCATACTGCGGGACCTCGATCTGGCGGTCGGGGCAGGCGAAGCGGTCGCCATCCTCGGCGCTTCCGGTTCGGGCAAGTCGACGCTGCTCGGCCTGCTGGCGGGACTCGACCACGCGAGCGACGGGGAGGTCTGGCTGTGCGGCGAGAACCTCGGCGAACTCGACGAGGACGGACGCGCGTCCCTGCGCAGCGGGCGGGTCGGCTTCGTTTTCCAGAACTTCCAACTCCTCCCCACGCTGAGCGCGCTCGAGAACGTCTTGCTGCCCCTGGAGCTCAACGGCGCGGGGGACTCCGACCGCGTGGCGGCCGACGCCCTGGAGCGCGTCGGGCTCACGGAGCGCGCCGGGCACTACCCGCGCCAGCTCTCCGGCGGCGAGCAGCAGCGCGTGGCCATCGCGCGCGCCTTCGCACCGCGCCCCGGCATCCTGTTCGCGGACGAGCCCACCGGCAACCTCGACGAAACCACCGGCGAGCACATCATCGACCTGCTGCTCGACCTACGTCGGGACAGCGGGGCGGCCCTGGTGCTGGTCACCCACGACCCACGGCTCGCCGCGCGCTGCGACCGACGTCTGCGCATGCACGACGGGCGGCTGGAGCCGCTCGGGTGAGGGCCTGGCGCATTGGGCTGCGCCTGCTCGGGCAGGAGTGGCGCAGCGGAGAGCTCTATCTGCTGACCGCCGCCCTGGTGCTGACGGTGGCCGCCATCACCGGGGTCGGGTTCTTCACCGACCGCATCGAGCAGGCCATGCAACGCCAGGGTGGAGAGCTGATCGCCGCCGACCTGGTGCTGGACGGATCAGCCCCCATCCCGGACGCCCTCGAGCAGCAGGCGCAATCCCTGGGTCTGGAAACCGCCCGAACCCTGGAGTTTCCGAGCGTCGTCCTGAGCGCCGACGGCCCCCAGCTGGTCCAGGTCAAGGCGGTGGACACTGCCTATCCCCTGCGCGGCGAGCTGCGGGTGCAGGCGGACCATGCAGCCCCCGCGGAACGTGCGGCCCAAGGCCCGCCGCCGGGTGAACTGTGGCTCGAGCCCCGCCTGCTGCACCTGCTGGACGCCAGGCCCGGAGACGAGCTCGGGCTGGGCGAGACCAAGCTGAAGGTCGGCAGGGTCATCGCCTACGAGCCCGACCGCGGCGGCAACCTGTTCCAGCTCGCGCCGCGGGTCATGATCAGCACCGCCGACATCCCGCGCACCGGGCTGGTCACGCCGGCGAGCCGGGTGCGCTACCGGCTGCTCGCCGCCGGCGAGACGGCCGCGATCGACCGCTTCAAGCGGCAGCTCGAGGCCGCTCTGCCGGCGAACACCAGCCTCTCGGACGCACGCGAGGCGAGGCCCGAGTTCGCCTCCGCCGTGGACCGTGCGACCCGCTTCCTGCACCTGGCGACCCTGGTGACCCTGCTGGTCGCCGGCGCCGCGATCGCGCTCGCGAGCCGGCGCCTGGTCGAGCGCCAGATCGACGCGGTGGCGGTCATGCGCTGCCTCGGCGCCCCCCGCCACCTGCTGACCCAGGTCTTCCTGCTGCGCCTACTGTTGTTCGGGCTGGCGGCCAGCCTGATCGGCAGCCTGCTCGGCTACCTCTCGCAGGCCGGCCTCGCGCGGATGCTGGCGGGCTGGTTCGGCCCCGAGCTGCCGGCACCGTCGCTGGCGCCGGTCGCCGTGGGCCTGACCACCGGGTTGGTGACCCTGCTCGGATTCGCCCTGCCGCCCCTGCTGCAACTCACCGGCGTGCCCCCGCTGCGGGCGCTGCGCCGCGACCTCGGCACCCCCAGAACCTCGGCGGCGTTGGCCGTTGGGGCCGCGGCGGTCGCGCTCGCGCTCCTGATCTTCTGGCAGGCGGGCGACCCCAGCCTAGCGTGGAAGCTGCTCGCGGGGGTCGGCGGCGCGCTGATCACCCTGATCGGCGCGGTCGCGCTGCTGGTCGCCGTCGCCGGCAGAATCGCGGGACGCGCGCGCGGCATCTGGCGGCTCGGGCTCGCGGCGCTGGCGCGGCGGCCAGCCGGTGCGGTGCTGCAGATCGCTGGTTTCGGGATCGGCATTCTCGCCCTGCTGTTGCTGGCGGTCGTGCGCGTCGACCTGCTGCGCACCTGGCAGGAGAGCCTCCCCGCCGGCGCCCCCAACCACTTCCTGATCAACGTCCAGCCGCACGAGGTGGAGCCATTGCAGGCGTTCTTCCGCGCCAACGAGATCGAGGGATCGGGGCTGTTTCCCATGATCCGGGGGCGTCTGCTCCGCATCAACGAGCGCGAGGTGGACCCGGAGGCCTACGCCGATCCCCGTGCCCAGCGCCTCGCCGCCCGCGAGTTCAACCTGAGCTGGAGCGACCACCCCCAGGCCGACAACCGCATCGTCGCCGGACGCTGGTGGGCGGAGCCGCAAGCCCCGCCCCAGTTCTCGGTGGAAGAGGGGCTGGCGGCTACCCTCGGCCTGAAGCTCGGCGACAGCCTCGCCTTCTGGGTCTCCGGCCGCGAGGTGGAGGCACGGGTCACCAGCCTGCGTGAGGTGCAATGGGACAGCTTCAACGTGAACTTCTTCGTCATCGCCCCGCGCTCCCTCCTCGGCGGAGAGGCGGCCACCTACGTCACCAGCTTTCATCTGCCCCAGGAGCGCACCACCCTGATCCCCGAGCTGGTGCGCGCCTTTCCCAGCGTGACCCTGTTCGACGTCGACGCCCTCATGGCGCAGGTGCGCCAGGTCATGGACCGGGGCGTCGCGGCCGTGGAGTTCGTGTTCCTGTTCACGCTCGCGGCGGGCATGCTGGTGATGTACGCCGGAATCCAGGCGAGCCTGGAGGAGCGGCGCTCCGAGCACGGCGTGCTGCGCACCCTCGGCGCCGGCCGCGGCCAGCTGCTGGGCAGCCTGGCGGTCGAGTTCACCGCCGCGGGTCTGCTCGCGGGCCTCCTCGCCTCGGTGTTCGCGGAGCTGACCGGGCTGGTGCTCGCACGCGAGCTGTTCGGCCTCGCGTTCTCCTTCAACCCCTGGCTGTGGTTGACGGGCGTCCTCGGCAGCGGCCTCCTGATCGGCGCCGCGGGCACCCTGGCCACTTACCCGCTGCTGGTGCGCCCGCCCTTGCAGACCCTGCGTCGGGCGGACTGAGCGCGCCCGGCCATCGCCCCCCGGGTTCGCCCGGGACCGCCCTTCCTGCTACCATACCGGCCGTTTTCGAGCTTCTCCGGCCTAGTTCATGACCAGCTTCCCACGCCTTCTCGCCCTCGCGCTCGCCGCCATCGCCGCGCATCCAGCGCTCTGCCGCGACATCTCGAGCCTGGACCTCAGCGTGCGCGACGGCGACTACGCGCCCTCGGTCACCCTCGAGGAGCACGAGAACCGGGTGGTGGAGGAATACCGGGTCAACAACAACCTGTACATGATCAAGATCACCCCCACGTTCGGCGCCCCCTACTACCTGGTGGACGAGGACGGCTCCGGGGACATGGCCATGAACCGCGGCTCCGACGGGATCGAGCAGAACGTGCCCCAGTGGACCCTGTTCAGCTGGTAGAGGGCCGCCGCACCCCAAGAACGACCGAGACAGATTCAACCGAGGACACCCCAATGACACTTGGCATCAATCGGCTCCTGGGCATGGTGCTCGCCGGCGCGCTGGCGCAGACGACCGTCGCCGCCACCCTGGATGAGGTCAAGGCGCGCGGCAGCCTGCGCTGCGGGGTCAACGGCGAGGTGCCCGGGCTCTCCTACCGGGACGAGGGCGGCGCGTGGAGCGGGCTCGACGTGGACTTCTGCCGCGCCGTGGCCACCGCGGTGCTGGGGGAGGCGAGCAAGGCCGAATTCGTCCCGCTCTCCACCGCCGAGCGCCTGGACGCCCTGCGCGAGGGCCGCATTGACCTGCTCTCGCGCAACACCACCTGGACCCTCGCCCGCGACCTCGGTCACGACATGACCTTCGTCGGCGTTCTCTACTTCGACGGCCAGGGTTTCATGGTGCCCCGTGACTCCGGGCTGATGAGCACCCTGGAGCTCGGCGGCAAGCGCATCTGCGCCGTGGCGGAATCCACCGGCCCGGATAACGCCCGACGCTATTTCGCTCGTCATCGCATGGAGCTGCAGCTGGAGACGTTCCAGACCGAAGGCGCGGCCAGGGCGGCCTATCTCGAAGGCAAGTGCGACGCGCTCACCACCGACCAGTCCCAGCTCCATTCCGTGCGCGGCGGACTCGCGGATCCCCGCGCCCACCGCATCCTGCCGGAGATCATCTCCAAGGAGCCGCTCAGCCCGGCGGTGCGCAAGGGCGACGCCCGCTGGCTGGACGTCGTGCGCTGGACCCTGTTCACCCTGATCGACGCCGAGGAGCTCGGCATCGGCTCCGCCAACGTCGAGCGCGCCGCCGAGCAGGCCCAGAGCGAGGAGGTGCGCCTGCTGCTGGACCTCGACGGCAGCTCCGCCAAGCTGCTGGGCCTGGAGCCCGGCTGGAGCCAGCGGACGATCAAGCAGGTGGGCAACTACGCGGAGGTTTTCGATCGCAACCTGGGCGCCCAATCGCCGCTCAAGATCAAGCGCGGGCTGAACGCCCTGTGGAACGACGGCGGCCTGCTCTATGCCCCGCCGGCGCGTTAGCGGCCCTGGCGCGGACGAGTAGTCGGCGCCGCCATCCGCATCCCACACCCCGATTTGGAAGGTCCCACTATGCCCCTGATCAAGCCCTTCCCCGGCCTGCGTCCCGCCCCCGGGCGCGCCGCCGACGTAGCCGCCCCGCCCTACGACGTGATGAGCGCCGCGGAGGCGCGCGAGATGGTGCGCGACCGCGCCATGGAGCTTTCTGCACATCTCCCGCCCGGAGGTGGACCTGCCGGAGGGCACCGACCCCTATGCCCCGGAGGTCTACGCCAAGGCGCGCGAGAACCTGGACCGCATGATCACGGACGGGGTGCTGGTGCGCGACCCATGCGCCCCGTTACTACGTCTATCGGCTCACCATGGGCAGCCATGTGCAGACGGGCCTGGTCGCCGCCGCCTCGGTGGCCGCCTACGACGCCGATCGCATCAAGAAGCACGAGTTCACCCGCCCGGTGAAGGAGGACGACCGGGTACGTCAGATCGACGCGCTGAATGCCCAGACCGGCCCCGTGTTCTTGGTCTACCGCAGCACGCCGGAGGTCGACGATATCCTCGCCGGCCAGAGCGACGCGGAGCCGGCGGTCGACATCACGGCCGACGGGGTGCGCCACGAGCTTTGGGTGGTGGCGGACCAGGCCACGACCGAGCGGCTCTCGAACGCCTTTCGAGCGGCTCGACGCCCTCTATGTCGCCGACGGCCACCATCGGTCGGCCGCGGCCTCCCGCGTGGCCGCGGCGCGCCGTGAGGCTAATCCGGGCCACACCGGCGACGAGGCCTACAACTACTTCCTGTCCGTGATCTTTCCGCACAACCAGATGCAGATCCTGGACTACAACCGGGTGGTAAAGGACCTCCACGGACTCGACGCCGAGACCTTCCTCGCGCGGGTGCGGGTCCCGTTCCGGGTCGAACGCAGCCAGGAGCCGGTGAGGCCGTCGCGGCTGGCCGAGTTCGGCATGTACCTGGACTGGAGCTGGTACCGCCTGACCCTCGACCAGCATCGCATCCCCTGGGATGATCCGGTCGGACGTCTTGACGTGAGCCTGCTGCAGGACAACCTGATCGAGCCCATCCTCGGCATCGTCGATCCCCGGCGCGACGATCGCATCGGCTTCGTCGGCGGCATCCGCGGTCTGGACGGGCTGGCGCGCCGCGTCGACGAGGGCGGGATGCGGGTCGCCTTCTCGCTGCATCCCACGCGCATGGAAGAGCTGATGGCGGTAGCAGACGCGGGTGAGGTGATGCCCCCCAAATCGACCTGGTTCGAGCCCAAGCTGGCGGACGGACTCGTCAGCCACGTGATCGACTGACCGCGGCCGCTCCAAAACCCACCCCCGCGCGCGGAATGGGGGTTACACTCAACGCATGGTCAAGCCGGTCTATAACCTTCCGCAGGACGAGCAGGACGAAGGGGCCGTTGCGAGGCACTGGCTGGCCGCCCTGCCCGAGAATTACCCGCAGGACGACCGCGCGCGCATCGCCGACGCCTGCGATCTGCTGGTGCGTTGCCGCGGCGGTGAAATCCTGGAGACCGGCGAGACCCAGGTCCGTCACCTGCTCTCCTGCGCCGACATCCTGGTCCGGCTGCGTATGGATGCAGCAAACCATCGTCGCGGCGCTGCTGAACGGGTGTCTCGGGCGCCCCGACGTTACAGAGGAGCAGATCAGCGAGCGCTTCGGACCGGGCATCGCCCGCATGGTCGCCGACCTCGCGCGCATCGACCAGATCGCCAACGTCGACGCGGTGATCGCGGACAAGGACCAGAACCAGCACGAGGAGAACCTGCGCCGGCTGCTGCTCGGCATCGCCGAGGACGTGCGCGTGGTCCTGGTGGTGCTGGCCGAGCGCCTGCATCTGATGCGCACCATCAAGCATCTGGACGAGGCGCGCCGGCGCAAGATCGCCGGCGACAGCCAGCGCGTCTACGCGCCGCTGGCGAACCGACTGGGCGTGTGGCAGGTCAAGTGGGAGCTCGAGGACCTCAGCCTGCGCTACCTGGAGCCCGCCGAGTACAAGCGCATCGCCAAGCTGCTCGATGGCAGAAGGGCCAATCGCGAGGCCTACATCGCCAACGTGATCGTCATCCTGCACCAGAAATTCGCGGAGGCCGGAATCGAGGCCGAGATCACCGGACGCCCGAAACACATCTTCAGCATCTGGCGCAAGATGCAGCGCAAGAACGTCGACATCGAGCAGATCTTCGACCTGCGGGCCGTGCGCATCCTGGTGGACGACATCGCCTCCTGCTACGCCACCCTCGGCATCGTCCACGGCCTCTGGACGCACATCCCCCAGGAGTTCGACGACTACATCGCCACCCCCAAGGGAAACCTCTACCGCTCCCTGCACACGGCGGTCATCGGGCCCGAGGACAAGCCCCTCGAGGTGCAGATCCGCACCCGGGAGATGCACCGCGACGCCGAGCTGGGTGTCGCGGCCCACTGGGCATACAAGGAGAGCCGAGGCCACGATGCCGAGTTCCAGCGCCGCGTGGTGAACATGCGCAACTGGCTCGAGCGCAAGGACGACGGCCGTGGCGCATTGGCCGAACAGATTCAAGTGCGGCCTCGCGCCGGCCCATATCTACGTGCTCACCCCCCAGTCCAAGGTGATCGAGCTGCCCACGGGCGCGACGCCGCTGGACTTCGCCTACAGCATCCATTCCGAGATCGGAAACCGCTGTCGCGGTGCCCGCATCGACGGGCGCATCGTGCCCCTCAATCAGCCGCTCGTCAGTGGTCAGACGGTGGAGATCCTCACCCAAAAGAACGCCACTCCAAGCCGCGACTGGCTGAGCCCGCACCACGGGTACATCACCACCTCCAAGGCGCGTAACCGGATTCGGCAGTGGTTCAAGCAGCTCGACTACGACCGTTACGTCAGCGAGGGCAAGGTCCTGCTCGAGAAGGAGCTCGCACGACTCGGCATCGAGGAGCGGCCGCAACTGGACGAGATCGGCCACCGCTACAATTTTCACCGGGGAGACGACGTGTTGGCCGCGCTCGGTCGCGGCGAGCTCGCGGTCGGTCAGGTCGCGCGCCTGGTCGGCGAGCCCAGGACGGAAGAGCGCAAGACGCCGGAGCTGAAGACCAAGGCGCCGAGCAGAGCCAGGAAAGGGCATGGCGGCCGTCCCGAGGTCGTGGTCGAGGGCGTGGACGATCTCATGACCCACATGGCCCAGTGCTGCAAGCCAGTTCCCTACGACCCCATCATCGGCTTCATCACCCGCGGCCGCGGCGTCACCGTCCACCGCCGCGATTGCCGCAATCTGCGCAAGATGCCGGAGCCGGAGCAGGCGCGGTTGCTCGAGGTGCGTTGGGCCAACCAGCCCGCCGACACCGCTTACGCGGTGGACATCGTGGTGTTGGCCGCCGACCGCAAGGGCTTACTGCGGGACGTCTCCTCGGTGTTCTCCGACGACGAGATCGACGTCGTCGGGGTCAACACCGTCTCCGACCGCCGCACCGACCGCGCGACCATGCGCTTCACGGTCGAGGTAAGGAACATGGATCAGCTCGACCACGTCCTGATCAAGCTCGGACACATACCCGACGTCCTGGACGTGCGCCGACCGAGCTGAGCGCCGCCGCGCGGCATCAGCGCATCGACGCGCGCCAGCGTCCGCTGCCCCACCCGGTCAAAATCCGCGCAAGGACGAGCTCGAAACGACCTCGCGTGACGGCCCGCGCGGAATGCAAGGGCGAGGATGCGTGCGAGCGCGGAGGGTCAGCAGAGACACGGAAGCGTGAAAGGCTTCACGAACCGAGACGCGAGATGCCCGGATCATGACGGCTCCATTGCCGCGGAGCCGAGCGCATGACCGACTACGACCTTCACGCCTGCCCCCACTGCGGCGACCCGCTGGTGCGTTGGCGACCGCAACCGGACGAAGAGCCGCAGCCGCTCGCCGAGTGCGTCGGATGCGGTTGGGTAGGAGACTGGTCCCGAGCCGAGACCGCGATCCGCCTGTCGCCCTTTACCCCGGAGCGGATCGTGGCCTGGTACCGTCGCCAGCATCTTGGCCCCTGGTCCTCCGAGTCATGGAGCCGGCTGCGATGGCTGGGCCGCTATGCGCAGGTCCAGGCATTCAAGTTTCACGGACGTCCGTTGCGCCGCGAGCAGCTACAGCCGTCCGACCCGCGCCCCTTGTTCGCCGGCATGCGAGCCCTGTCAGCGCTGGATGCTGGACACAGGTAGGCCCGATCGCATCGCCTCCGGGCCGAAAGAAAAGGGGCCAAGCTTCAGCACGGGAGTTGGACGCCTCGGTGCAGTGTGATCCGCAGTGCGTGTTCGATCGGCGAGTCTGTCGATGAACCGCAATTCAAATGCGTCAAATCGCCTTGACCTGCCGGACTGAGTCCAAGTCCCCGTCCTCCGCTGCGGCTGGCGACTCGAAAAGTGGCCGCATTGCATCGTCCACGTAGGGCGCCGCGGCTTCCTCCTGCTCCCGTTTTACTCTCTTGTAAAGGCGCCACACCCTCCACGCGTAGCCGATCATCGCTGCATAGGTGCTGACGAATTCCCAGCCACGCCTCGGGTAGAAGATCAGCGGGTTTTCCAGCGGGAGGGGCGGACGGCGTTCCGTACGAACCTTGCGCCGAATGAAGCCGCCCTGTAGCGGGTGCACTCCCTCGAATTTGAAGCAACCGTAAAACTCCAGGGCGATCTCCATGATCCGCTTCGGGTTGCGGTCCACCGTCGTGGCCCGGCGCATCAGGGTTTCCAGGTGGTCCATCGAATAGTAGGCATCCCAGGCCCTGCGGTAGACCTCCTGCCACTCGTCTTTGCTCATCCTCGGGTGGGTGGTGCAGACGTGCTCCAGGTCATAGATGTTCATGTCCGGGTCCAACGGCGCACCTTCGGCGTGCAAGCGTTTGTGATCCGCCGAGCCCGGCAGTGGAGTAAGGCAAAAGAACTCCAGGATATCCAGCGGAAGCTCGCGCTTGATGGTTTCAATATCCTCCAGGATGCGCTCGGGGGTATCGCCTGGAAAGCCCAAGATATAACCACAGTAGGTGGTTACCTTTTTCGTCTGCCAGGCCAGCAGCATCTCTCGGTAGTTTTCGATCTTGTTCTGCTTCTTCTTGGCCGCCACCAGGTTGTCCGGGTTGATGTTCTCCAGACCGATGAAGACGCGAGACACACCGGCTTTGCGCGCTTTGTCCACGAAGCCCGGCAGCGTGTGGCACATGGTGTCGACCTGAATGGTGAAGTTGAACTTCACCTTAAGGTCCTGGCGCAGTTGTGCGATACGGTCGAAGATGGCTTCCCAATTCCGGTTGCGCGCGAAGTTGTCGTCGGTGATGAAATAGTGGCGAATGCCGTGGGCCAGGTTGGACCGCAGCAGGTGCTCCACGTCATCCGGTGAACGGAACCGGGACTTGCGCCCCTGAACATTGATGATGGTGCAGAAGCTGCACAAGAAGGGGCAGCCGCGACCGGCATCGAAGGTGCCCGGCATGGGCGCATAGCGCCGCGCCACCTCGGGTGGCAGGTAGGGCATTCGCTGGCCCTCCATCCCCGGGAGATCATTCATGTAGTTGTAAAGGGGGTCTAGGCGACCTTCGTAAGCGGCGCGCAAGAAGTCATCGAAGCGGCCTTCGGCCTCTCCGGCGAACAGGGTGATGCCAAGGTCCAGGGCCTCCTTCAGGTCGCCGGGCATGTCAGGCAACATGGCGATGCAGCCGCTGACGTGGAAACCACCGATGGCGACCTGGATGCCGGCCGAGCGGAAGCGCCGGGCCAGATCCATGGCACGGGGATACTGGTTGGACTGCACGCCCACCATGCACACGATACCTTTCCCTCCAACTGCCCGGATGCGCTCGATGATGCGCCTAACGGGAACGACGGTGTTGGTTTCATCGTAGGCGTTGACGAGGATCTCGACCTCCTCGCCCAGAGCCCTGTTCCGGGCAGCGTGCATCGTCAGGCCATAGAGGCTGGCCAACGAGTTCGAGGGAATCCATGCCTTGAGCCACTGAATCACATAGCCATCGTCGTCATAGTGGGACGGCTTGATCAGCTCGACGTGGAAACGGTGCTCGGCGGTCACTGTGATCTCAGGCATGGAAGGTCGGGCCGGGGCAGTAGTGAAGGGTGTGCTGGAGTATAAGAGCGGGGTGCAGTCCCGCCAAAACTCCTGGTTAAAGGGAACCGGCGAACGCGGAGCCCTTCCACGTTTACCCCAATACCATTCGCTCTATCGCCCCGAAAGCCGAGCAGCCGCTGTTCCCGCCAGTGAGCGGGCGTTCTAGTGCCTTCGTGCGTCCGCAAACGCCCTCGCTTGCGCGTCGCTTCGTTGGTAGCGTTCGCGTCGTCAACGCAACGATGGTGCGGTCAGATTGCCTATCCCCGGCTGTGGTTCACCATCTTGCGGTTTCTCAATGCTTAAGACGGAGACCACTTGTTCTGAGAGACACTCACCGGGCATCGCAGGGAGATTCTCCCCATCCGGGGCGCCTTCGACGCAAGTCAGACTCGGTGGCTTCTATTGTGGAGACTGGAGTTTTGTTGAGGCAGAGTGCCCCGGAAATGAAAACAGCCACGCCGAAAGTCGGTAAGTGGCTGTTTATATTGGTGGGCCGTCTAGGATTCGAACCTAGGACCAATGGATTAAGAGTCCACTGCTCTACCAGCTGAGCTAACGGCCCAAAAAACGCGACCGGAATGTTACCAGATTGGGGTGGACGATGGGAATCGAACCCACGACCGCAGGAGCCACAATCCTGTGCTCTACCAACTGAGCTACGCCCACCATTGTGCAAACCGCTTCCGCTTACCGGTGGTCACTTGGCACCCCGGGAGGGACTCGAACCCCCGACCCACGGCTTAGAAGGCCGTTGCTCTGTCCGGCTGAGCTACCGGGGCTCTTCATCGTGCCTGGCATGATGGTCGGGGTAGAGGGATTCGAACCCCCGACATCCTGCTCCCAAAGCAGGCGCGCTACCAGACTGCGCTATACCCCGCGTACGGACCTGGTCCCGCGACGGAAGACCGCGAATCATACGCACTCGCCACGAGCACGTCAATTTGGGATGCAGACGTACTTTGCCGAGTAACGATTTACGGCGGAGCGGGAGCGCCTTGCATGGCGAGATAACCCGAACGACCAGGCATCTCGCCCCAGCCGACCAGGTGAGTGGGAAGCGCGCTCAGGTCCAGGGTTTCAAACACCTCTCGCAACGGGTGCATCCGCGCCTGAGAGCCGCGCCACATCACCAACAGCTTCTCCATCACGGGCAGCAGCCCCGTGCCCTCGAGCTCGGCGTGCAGGGTATAGACGTGCCCCTGGGGCAGCAGATAGTGACTCTCGGCGAAGACATACTCATGGACGTTGTGCTCGGTCATGCCCTCGCGCCCGATGAGCTCGTCCAGGGTCGGCAGGGTAGTCGGGATCTGGGGGCAACGCGAGCGCACCCCTTGCAGCACGGGATAGAAGGCGCTCCTGCCGCGGGTGTCGCTCGCGTAGTCGAAACCCATCGACTCCTCCAGCGCCAGGGCGTGGGGATTGACCTGCCAGCCGGCGGCTCCGTGGACCTTGGCGGGCCGGCCGAACACCCGTTCGAAGGCCCCCAGTGCCCGCTCCATCTCGTGTCGCGTCCATGCCTCGTCGCGCCGGGCGACAAAGTCCTTCCACGCGACGTGGTCGTAGCAGTGAATCCCGACCTCGTGGCCCGCTTCCATCGCCACGCGCATCACATCCCCACCCTTCCGGGCGATATCCGGCCCCGGCAGCAGGGTCCCATAGAGCAGGGTCTTGAGCCCATACTGACTGGCGACGGAGGTACGCCGCACCTTGGACAGAAAGCGGGAGCGGAACACGCGTCGCAAGGCCCGCCCGGTGTGGTCCGGCCCCAGACTGAACAGAAAGGTTGCCCGAACCTGGTAGCGGTCGAACAGCCGCAGTAGGGCCGGCACACCCTCCAAAGCGCCGCGCAAGGTGTCGACATCGACCTTCAGCGCGATGCGCATCAGTCGTCGATCAGCGCACGCGCATGCGCCACCTCGTTTCCGTACGCGGCGAAAATACTTCGCGGACCGCCTCGGATGCCCACCCGAGACGTCCAGTCCAGATCGTCGGTGGTATTGCCGATCCAGGGCACGCGGGTCTGGATGTCCCGATAGCCCCTGCCGTGGTACTCCATGGAAGAAACCTCGATCAGCGCGGAGACGCCGTCGGAAACATCGGTGGAGCTCCGACGCTGGCGGCCGCCGTCCACCAGCTTGATCGGCTCGCCGCGAGCGATGTGGCCGAGGGACTGGGTCACCACCCGCGAGCTGCCCCCGCCACGGTGCGCGGGCTGTCGAGAGCCGAGCCGGTCCTGTTGAAGAGCCGGAACAGCGTGTAGTTCAAATCCTTGCAGCTGATGGCCGATGACGCCGTTGACGCCCACTTGCGGCAGTCTAATGAAGCCCGGCATCGTTATTTGCCAAAAGCGAGTTGCTTCACCATTCAGATCATGGATACAGGCTTCAGTCAGTACCATAAGACGGATCTCCCGATAGCCCTACCCAGGTAGTCAAATCGGCGACCAGGCAGCGACATAGACCACCGAAACGTAGCGTAGTGCCTTGCCGGTGCCTACGAGCAACAGGAACAGCCACATCCGCACCTTCATGACGCCGGCAATCAGGGTCAGGGCATCGCCGCCGACCGGCATCCATGCCAGCAGCAGGGACCAGAATCCGTAGCGCTGGAACCACCGCTGGGCCTTCTCGATCTGGGCAGAGCTGAAATAGAACCAGCGCCGATCCTGGAAATGCAGCAGGTAGCGGCCCAGCACCCAGTTGACTACAGCGCCGAGCGTGTTGCCGAGCGTGGCGACGGCCACCAGCGCAACAGGATCGCCGCCCTCTCGCAGTAGCGCGAACAGCATCACCTCGGAATAGAAAGGCAGGATGGTCGCGGCGAGGAACGCGGAAGCGAAGAGCAGCAGGAAGGATGCAATCATCGCGCATCGCGCACCAGCCAGCGGAAGAACGCGAACTGCGCCGGCGGATAGAACAGATATTCCGGGTGCCACTGCACGCCGATGATCGGCTGGGCTGACGCGCACTCCACCGCCCGCGTCATCTGATCGAGGTCGCGGCCCGCTGGGAGCATGCCGGACGCTGATTCGCTCCGGCGCACGTTCGAAACGCTGCAACCCCTCGCAGCCGCTGAAACACGCTGAGCCACTATCCTCTCCGCCATAGGCGTTATGGCAGGCGGGCATTGGATCATGCCGGGCGTTGTCCTGGGGCATTTGTCATCGGAGCGGGGGTGGCCGTTGCACGCACGTCCGCCTCATAATACGTCGAAGCCCTCGCCTCCCTTCGATCTTGTCGGCTCGGGTCCACAAGGCGTCCTCGATACGGCCGCCTGCACCCGTAACAAGTTCTGCACACTTCCGAAACTGGAACCTCGATGAAACAACTTCTTGGCAATACCGACTCACTGCAGCTCTTCCCGCTCACCTACCCCTGGGCATGGGACATGTATCTGGAGAACATGGACAACCATTGGACTCCCCGCGAGATCCCGGTGGCGAACGATGTCGCGCTGTGGCGCTCCGACAGGCTGTCCGACGAAGAGCGCCACTTGTTCCTGTCCGTGATGGCGCAGCTCACCACCTTCGACGTGCAGCGGGGAGACGAGACGGCTGAATCTTTACAGGGCATCATCGACCCGCCGGAGATCAAGCACTATCTCAAGCGGCTGGCGGACGAAGAAGCCCTCCACACTTGGGCGTACCAGTTCATCATCGAGAACATGGGTCTGGATCCGGAGGACATCTATTCCCGCTACGCGCGTGTCCCGCAGATGAAGGCGCGCGTAGATCTCGCCAACGAGCTGTCGACCCGGGCCAAGCGCGCTTGGGCCAAACGCGTGTTCTCGCCGGAGGCCGCGCTGACGGTCCGCGAGAAGCAAGAAATCCTGTTCGCGATGATCTTCTGGTTTCTTTGCTTCGAGGGCATCTGGTTCGTCATGGGGCTATCCGGGCCGATCCAGAACCTCTCACGTCACGGCAAGTTCACCGGCGCCGCCGAGCAGTTTCAGTACATCCTGCGCGACGAGTTTCAGCACATTCGCTTCGGCATCCATCTCATCAACGCCTACATCGAGCAATACCCGGAGTGCATGTCCAAAAGCTTCGTCATGGCCATCGGGCGGCTCTTTCAGGAGACGATCCGGCTGGAAGACGAGTACATGCGGCATTGCCTGCCCACGCCCATCCTCGGGTACAACGCGGACGATCACATCGAGACAGCGAAATGGTACGCCAACCAGCGCGCAAGCAGCATCGGCCTCGCTCCCGTTTACCCCAACGCCGAGCATCGTTTCCCCTGGATGTCCGAGCAGGTATCGATGCGCAAGGAGAAGAACTTCTTCGAGACACGCCCGACCGAGTACCGCACGGGCGGGGCTTTGAGTTGGGACGATTGAGCGGCGCTGTCTTACGATTTTGCCGCGCCCAAAGATGCGCGGGAAGGCGCTTTACCGTCCAGAACAGAAATACCCGAAGGCGCCCTGTTCGATACCTTTAGGCTGAGGTCAACCCGGCGGAAGCAGGACGACACGCCCGATTCCGGGCAGGCGCAGACCAAGGTCGTTCAGGTCGAGACCGGCCGAGAGCCCGAGAACATTGAGCTCGATCCCCTCCTCCCAGGCCAGACCGACACTGAAGAGTCCGAACAGCGAGACCTGCCATCCGCTGCCGCTCGGCATGCGTTCGACGATCTGCCCCTCGGTCAGATAATCCTTGCCGATCGCGGTCGGCGGCAGATCGAGCCCCAGCTCGGGAACCTGCCTCGCGACGAATGCGGTGAAGGTATTGCTGTTGGGGCCCGGCCAGACGCGGTATTCGTCCGCATAGGGATAAGCGGCCACGGCCACCTCGATGCGATCGATCAAAGCATCGACCTCGGGTCCCCGGCGTTCCAGCAACAGCTCGGGTCGGGCGTTGTACCACAGGAAGTCTGGCGGCCCGCCGCGGCTCACGCTCACCACGGAGCCGTCGCGGTAGAGGTTCCACCCGATGACCTGATAGACGGTGTATTGGCTGGCATTGCGCCGCTTCGTTGCAATCCAGGTGTGAATGCCGAAGGCCCCGCGCCAGTTGTAGGCCCGGGCACCGTAAACCTGTACCAAAGGTTCCGGTGTCTGACCGGGGTCCGGCGCCTGGCCGCTGCTGGCCCGGCTGGCGATGCTCCAATGGGTTCCCAGGTCCAGATCTCCGAAGGCCAGTACGCCGATGGGTCCGAGCAGAAACACCGTGACCAGGATTGCGGCGCGTGCCGGCCACTTCAGCCAGGTAAGTACGGTTCGCCGGTCGGTCATGTTGGCTGTAGGTAGAGCGCTGTCACGAGCAGTGGTGTCATCTTCGCTATGTTGGGCCGAACCGCGCCATCCCCAGTCCCGCCCTCGCCCGCCGACTCTTACTGCAATCGGACAGGAGTCCTCGAGGATTGGCGCAGTGGCGTGCCGGGTGAGGACCTCCCAAGCAGGCCTGCGTTGCGACCGAGAGTGCCCGATTGGGAGCACGCGTGCGGGCTCGGTTCGTGTTCGCCATTTCTCGGGGGCCTCCCCGCCAGCAGAGCTCGCACAGTCGTATGATCATCAACGGGGAGAGTCAGCCAGGGTAGCCTGACGCAAGCGAAACAGTCTCCGATGAAGCGGGGGCGATTCGCGGCCCTCTGGCAGCATATCTCGGAAGGGTCGATACAACCGCGTATGCTTGGCGATCATGGACATCGAGCAAGCGCGGACCTTCCTCGCCATCACGGCGCATGGCAGCTTCCAGGAGGCCGCCAAACGGCTGCATGTGACCCAATCGACGGTGAGTGCCCGGATTCAGGCCCTGGAGACGGACCTCGGCGCCAAGCTGTTCGTGCGTAACCGCTCTGGAGCCAGCCTGACGCCCGCCGGGCGCCGGTTCCTGCGGCACGCCAAGACATTGGTGTTGACGCTGGAGCAGGCGCGCCACGACGTCGGTCTCCCCAATCGTTATCGCGCCAGCATCCGGGTCGGCGGTCGCATCGCCCTGTGGGACGGGTTCCTACCGCGGTGGGTGGGCTGGATGAGACAGGCCGCCCCGGACGTTTCCATCCGCAGCGAGATCGGCTTCGAAGAGGACCTGATGCGGCGGTTGATCGAGGGCACGCTGGATATCGGGCTGATGTACACCCCGAGCCACGCCCCCGGCCTGGTAGTGGAGCACTTGTTCGACGAGATCCTGGTTCTGGTCAGCAGCCGGCAGGACACGAAATGGCCGGGCGAGGACTACGTCTATGTCGAGTGGGGCGCCAATTTCTATGCCAAGCACCGGGAGGCCTATCCCGACCTCGAACGGCCCGCGCTGGTGGTCAATATCGGTTGGCTCGGGGTCCAGTTGATCGTCGCCAACGGCGGTTGTTGTTTTCTGCCTATCCGCATGGCCCAGCCGTTGTTGGACAGCGGGCGCCTGTTCAAGGTCGACAATGGTCCCGAGTTCGCGCACCCGGCCTACATGGTGTTCCCACGCGAGTCCGACAGCGACGTGCTGAGGCAGGCCGTGGAGGGCCTGCGTGAGCTGGCGCGGGACGCGCCGAACGACTCCTGAATCCGTCTCCGAACGCGAGGTGGGGACTGGTGCCGCCGCCAAGCGCTGCGGATGGCTACAACCAAATCTCCGGGTAGCGACGCGACGCCGGGATATTGTTGACCAGCAGCGCGACCAAAAGCAGCACCACCGGACCGACCGTGGCGGGGATCACGACGAAAACATAGCCCAGGGCATGAATCTGGTCGGAACCGATCACCGCGATCAGGGCCGTCGCTCCGCCGGGCGGATGCAAAGTCCGGGTCAAGTGCATGGCGGCAATGGCGGTGGCGACCGCCGCGGAGGCGGCCAGCGCGGGTGCGTGCGGGAACAGTTTCCAGGCCGTGACCCCGACCAGGGCCGATATCACGTGCCCGCCCAGCAGGTTGCGCGGCTGAGCCAGCGGACTGCGCGGCGCGCCGTAGACCAAGACCGCCGAGGCGCCGAAGGAGCCGATCATGAGGGTCAAGTCGGCACCCGTGAAGAACAGGCGGTTGATCCAAGACAACACCAATATCCCCGCGAAACCGCCGATCCACGACCACAGCACCTCGCTGCTGCTTACACGCGGGGGACTGCCGTGGGTGCTTCCCCGCATCTTGATCAGGTAGGCGCCCAGACTCACAACAGATCCTCCAAGTGATGGGTCTTTACGAAGTCCTTTCGCAACAACAATCCCTGCAGGCGGTCTTGGGCATCCACCACCGGCATGCTGCGCCCTTCGTGGGCGTGGAATGCGCTGATGATCTCGCGAAATCCGGCGTCGAGGGCGACAGTGACCGCCGGAGCGGTCATCGCCTCATGCACCGGCGTTTCGTGGCAGCGGTGGGTGAAGTTGCCCTGATCCTCGACCAGGCGCAAGAGCAGTTCCAGGAAGGTCTCCGCCTTGAGGCGGCGGAGAAAGTCCGTTTCCGTCAGCATGCCGACCACGCGGCCCTCGACATTGACTACCGGAAGACTCTTGCGCCTCTGTTCCGCCAAAGATCGGGCCGCCTCGTCCAGCCGGGTGTCGGGGTGAAGTGGCTCGATATCGGTCCGCATTATTTCGCCCGCCCGCACGCGTCTGAACAGACGTTCCAATGCGTGTCCGTGGGCCAGATGGTAGATGATGCGGAAATCCTCGGTGCTGATGTCCACGTAGCCCGGTATGTGGCGCATGGCGTCGAGGATGTCCTCGTCGGACAGATCCAGCTCGAGGACGTCCTCGTCACCCGGGCGGATCGCATCCGGCTCGATCGGGTCTTCGTCGTTCATAGTTCTGCCCATACCCGGTTGGCGGCGGCTGCTTTCATTTGTGATTGATTTAGGAAACGGCCACAGAGCCTGCGTGCGCCCAGGGATTTCTCTCTGTCTTCCGTGGGACTTTGCAACGTCGCCAACCCGCTCGGACCGAGTAGGCGTTGCCCATTGTCGAACAGCGCCTTTTCCGCGAATCGGATATGCGCCGTAAGCAAGTCCGCGAATGGTACCAGGTTCGTGATCCGGTCTTCGGCGAACAGCACGCGCAGGGCACTCTCCAGGTCGGGTGCCGAATCGACCTCGCGGACGATCTGCGTCAGTGCCGCGCGCCGCTGATGGGACCTGGAGCCAAAACCGACGATCAGGCGCCGTCTAGGCGTCAGTGCTCGCCCTTCGTGCGCAGCAGGCCGGCCAGCCGATTGCCCTGCTTCTGCGGGCCACCACGTGGGAGCAGCTTGTGCAGGTAGCCGCTGGCACCCTTTTCAGCACCCCAGACCTGGCGGAAGTGCCGAATCATGTCCCGCACGGTCGCCTGGACGCCGTGCTTCGCGTAGTGGTCGCGCAGAAAACGAATCACTTCCCAGTGCTCCGCGCGAAGATCGAGGCCTTCCAGCCCCGCCTGTGCCCTGGCGAATCCCTCCGACCAGTCTGCCGGATCCACCAAGTAACCTTCGCCATCGGTCAAGACCTCGCGTTCGCCCACCTGAACGGCGCGGGTGGTCATGCCCGGATAGGCGTTGCTGCCGGAGGGAAACTCGCCTGGCATGCCGGCCGACTCGTATCCAGACTGGGTGATGGACCAGAGATCCACGGGAATCTCTCCCTCCAGGCGTCCGTGATAGCGCTCGACGCCGGACACGAGAATCTTGCCGCTCGCCGGAGGCAGGTCGAAGCGGGCCACGCCGGACCGATCCGTGAACACCGGCTCGGTTTCGGAACCGTCCGCATCCAACTGCAGCACCACGGGCGTACGCTTCAGCGGTTCGCTTGTGACCTTCATGCAAACTCTGACGGCGATCATCATGTCCTCCTCTCCTAGGTCCCAAAAACTACGTCTAAGATAACGAGGGGACTTAATAGAATACAAACGATATTTATTGGACTTTTATATCGTTTATTCCGATACATCACGCCCGGAGAGATCCGGATCGATCGATTCGGAATCCACAACCGACAAGCGAGATTTAGACGTTGTAGAGCCAAGATGCGCTGCGCCCCCGAGGGTGCGCCGTCGGCCGTAAATCCCCCGCATAAGGCAACCGTTGAGGAATCGCCATGTCGAACCAACTCCAACTCGCCGAGGCCGTCCGGGACGCCTGCCTGCACGCCGCGCTGCAGGCCTACGAGAACGCGGGCATTAGCGGTCTGTGCGGAGAAGGGCGATGGGAGATGGCGGTGCAGGCGCTCCGTGGTCTTGATCTGCGACCGGTGGTCGACGCCTTCGAGCACGATGGCGAGCATACCCATTGACTTGCCCCATCGCTTATGTCGACCTTGAAAAACTGCCCTCTGGACAAGTTTTCGAGTCGGGCCATCCTTGGAGCGATAGGCCGCGCGAACCCCTTATCTCGGTGCGGGCCGGCGAGCGCTAAACCCCGGCAGAAGGTATCTGACCCAACAACGCGATGATTCCGTCTGTGTCGTAACGCTGCAGCAGGCCCTCGAGCTCTTCCGACAAGCCCTGGGAGCAGGGGTAGAGCCGCTTCAGCTCGGCAATTAGTGTCTCGATCTCGGTCAGGGCGTTGATCTCCGCGGCCGCCAACAGGCGTCGACGAAGGTCATCCGGGATACGCAACGATCCGACGGTCAGCGTCGGCGGCTCCGCGCTTGGCGCCGCCGCCGGGGCCGGCTCTCGCTTGAGTTCGACCCGAAGATGCCTCGCCATGCAGTCGCAGATGGTTTCGAACAGAAAAGGCTTGCCGACGAAATCGTCGAATCCCGCGTCCCGATAGTACGACGGCTCTCGCAGCAGACCGGATGCCGTGATCGCCACGCAGACGATGGGCTCCCCTGGCCACCGGTCGCGTATGTGCCGCACCGCGTCGAGCCCATCCATCACCGGCATGCGCACGTCCATGAACACGATGTCGGGTCGCTGCTCAGCGATCTTTTCGAGCGCCTCGGCGCCATCCTTGGCCTTGGCGACCTCCACCCCCGCCCGCTCCAGGAGGCCGCTCAAGACCTCTCGGTTATCTTCGACGTCGTCCACCACCAAGGCCCTCACCGACTGGCCCTGGGCCAGGAGCCAGCATCCCCGAGCTACCTCGCCCGTCGGCGCGAGCGTGCCATCGGCTGGCGCCAACTCCAGCGCGAACCGAAAGCGGCTGCCCTCGCCGAGACTCGAGTCGAGGTCCAGAGCGCCGCCCATGAGCTCGATCTGGCGCTTGGTGATCGCCAGTCCCAGGCCCGTCCCGCCCTTGACGCCACCCTCCTCCGCCTGCTGGAACGGCTCGAAGATGCGCTTGCGCGCCGCCTCGTCGATCCCGGGTCCGGTATCCGAGATGCGGAACCCGTAGTGCTGATCGGTCTGCTCCACCTCGAGACGGACCTCGCCCCGATCCGTGAACTTGACCGCGTTGCCCAGCAGATTGATCAGCACCTGGCGGAGCTTGCGATCATCGCCACGCACCGCGCGGTCGCCGATCCGCACGTCCGCGGTCCAGACCAGTTGCTTCTGCTCACAACGCATGAGGAACATCTCGGAGATATCCTCCGTCAGGTCGCCCAGGTCGAAGTCGCGGAGGTTCAACTCCATGGCTCCCGCCTCGATCTTGGACAGGTCGAGGATATCGTCGATCAGGCCGATCAGATGATTGCCGGCGGCATGAATCGCCTTCAGCGGCCGGCGGTATTGCACCGGCAGCTCCGGGTCGGTCTCGATGAGCTGGGTGTACCCCAGCACCGCGTTCATGGGCGTGCGGATCTCGTGGGACATGTTCGCGAGAAACAGGGACTTGGCGTGACTCGCGCTCTCGGCCTGCTCCTTGGCAAGGCGCAACGACTGCTCCGCGGATTTCCGCTCGGTGATGTCGCGTATGATGCCGACGTAGACTTGGCGCCCGCCCGGTCGCGCCTCGCCGACGGAGAGCTCTATGGGGAAGGTCGACCCGTCCTTGCGCCGGCCCTCCACCTCACGGCCTATGCCGATGATGCGCTTGATGCCGGTAGTGCGGTAACGCAGCAGGTACTGATCGTGCTCGTCCCGGTACGGAGTCGGCATCAGCATCTTGACATTCTGCCCCAGAACCTCGTCCGCGCGATAGCCGAACAGCCGCTCGCAGGCGGGGTTGTACTCCTGCACCGCTCCGTTCCCATCGATGATCATGACCCCATCGACCGCGGTTGCCACCAGCGCCCGCAGCCGCTGCTCGCGGTCCTCCAGCGATCGGGAAGATGCCCGATAGCGCTGGATCAGGAACGCGGTGACCCCGAGGACGGCAGCCTCCAGGCTGACATTGAGCACCAATGCCGTGGTGCTGATTCCCGCATCCGAATAGACGTAGCCCAGAACGATCAGCAGGGTGCCGATCGCCGCCAGCACCGTCGGCGCGAACCGCCACGGCAGCCAATAGCTGATCGCGATCAGCACCACGTAGGGGATGCCGCGAACCACCCCCGGCGGCAGATTGAGATCCCACGCCAGCATAAGGAGCAACAGGGCCGCGGTCAGCAGCACCATCAACGCCTTGCGTGCGTTCCCCATTCGACAACCCCCTGCCTGACCGGCCCAGAACACGGGAGCTGACGCGGCCGGCGGACCCGTGAACCCATGTCCGCGCCATCCTAAGCGATGCAAGCCATGGCAAACCAGATTTCCACGTTACGGCCCGACTGCTCAGGCTTTTATCCACAGCGGGGGTTGGTTATCTTTGTCCCCTCCGGTTTCTATACCGGACACCCCGGCGCAAAGGAGAAGTTAGCCATGCCAGATCCCGCCGCATCGCCCCAAGCCAAGCTGTTGATCGTCGACGACAAGACCGCCAATCTCGATCTGCTGCGGGAGATGCTGGCCGGGATCGGCCACCAAATCTTCTTCGCGACCAGCGGCGCCAAGGCGCTGAGCGTCGCGGAGTCCGTTCTGCCCGATCTGGTGCTGTTGGACGTGATGATGCCCGAGATGGACGGCTTCGAGACCTGCCGGCGGTTCAAACAGACCGAGGCGCTGCGCGAAATCCCAGTCATCTTCGTTACGGCCAAGACCGACGTCGAGGATCTAGCTCGGGGATTCGAGGCCGGCGCCGTGGACTACATCACCAAACCGGTCAAGCAGCCCGAGGTGCACGCCCGGGTGGCGACGCATCTGCGGATTCTCGGGCTCATTCGGGCGCAGCAGCAGAGCCTGGCCGCGCTCGAGAGAGCGCGCACCGAGCTCCAGGAGCTCAACGACGCCAAGGACAAGTTCCTCTCCAACCTGGGTCGGGAGGTCAGCTCGTCCCTGGCCCAGATCGCCGGAACCAGCGCCGCGATCAGGGAGTCCGCCCACCAGACCCGCGCGCCGGGGAGGGAGATCGACCAGCAACTGGCGGACGTGAACCGATCCGCCGACGATGTGCTGCGTCTGCTCGGGACCATCCTCGAATGGCCGCGGCTGCAGACCGGTCAGAAGCTGGATCTGCTCGCGACCCAGATCAGCGACCGGGAGCTGGAAAGCCTGCTGACCAGCCTGCACGACCTGCGCTTCCTGTCTCTGGCGGAGACCAAGGTCGGCGACGCGGGGCTGGTCCATCTGCAATCCCTGACCAGCCTGCAGGAGCTGCATCTGGATCACACCGAGGTCACGGACTCGGGCCTGAAGCTTCTGGCCTCGCTGCCCAGCCTGGAGATCCTGGACCTCAAGGGCACACGCATCACCGACGAGGGACTCGCCGAGATCGGCCGTTTGACACGACTGAAAGGACTCTACCTCACGCGCACCGGTATCACGGATGCGGGTCTCGAACACCTGCGGGGCCTGAGCAACCTGGAGACCCTCATCCTCTGGGACACGGGAATCGGCGATGCGGGCCTGGAGCACCTCAAGCCCTTGCAGCGCCTACAAGAGGTCATCCTGTGGAACACCCGCGTGACCCAAGAGGGCGCCGCGGCGCTACAGGACGCTCTCCCCGAGTGTGAGGTGAGCACCACCGTCGTCGCCTAACGGTCGACTGTCCGCCGAGACGGCGGCGCTTCATGGCCGTGCCGGCAATCAGCCAGACGAGCACTCGAAGCGTGCGGTCCGCGGGGATTTACCTGCGAGGCTCCGGGTGTCTTGCCAGGTGAAATGATAGGTTCAGCGCTTCCCGCGGCACCGGGATGTGAGGCCATTTCTCAAGCGCCTAAGCGTTTGAAAATGAAGCCTTCCACGAACCGCGCCTCTTGGGTGGCGTGCTGATTTTGGCCAGGATGGCCAATAGTCAGCGTCTAAGACCAATCCAGAAGCAGTCTTTCGTAATCCCGCAACACGATCTCCCAGGTGAAGGCGGCGGCATGACGCTGGCGAGCCGCTTGCCGCAACTGATCGAGCAACCCGCCGGCATCCTGCGCGGTGGTCGAGGGTTGATCACTCAATAGCTGGTCGAGACAATCCGCACAGGCGTCTTCGGCTTCGAAGTACACGCCGCCGTCACCGGCGACCCAGCGATTGTAAGGGTTGTCGTGCGCCAGGACCGCGTTGCCCGCTCCCAAGGCCTCGACCAGGGAGGGGTTGGTGCCACCAACCTGGTGGCCATGCACGTAGAACAGGGCGTGACACCGCAGCGCCTGGACCACGGCTTTGTCGTAGATCGCGCCTGGAAACAGGACCTCGTCCGACGCGGCCTCCTTCACCGCCCGTTGGTAGGCGTGGTCGGGATCGTATTTGCCGAGGACGATGAGCTTGCGGCCACGCTTTGCTCGCGACCAGGCGCGCACGACCTCGAGGATGGAGTTCTCCGGCTCGGCCCGCGCGATCAGGATGGCGTAATCCCCGGCCGCCACCCCGTACGGCGCGATCAGGCCCGCATCGGCGTGATCCACCCGGTCGGAGCCGTAGGGGATCATGGTGATCTTCTCGGCCCTCACGCGCGTGCTCAGGTGTCGTTTGATCTCTGGATGATCTGCCACCAGATGGTTGCCAATCCACGAGCCCGCCCAGTCGTTCAGCCAGAACCAGGTCTTCGCCACCGCGCCCCATTTCTGCCTCCGCCACTCGACGCCATCCATGTTGATGACGTTTTTCAAGCCCTTCATACGATATATGACGCTGAAGACGGCCGTATTGTAGCCGAGCGTCAGCACCAGGCCGGGTTCTCGGGCGGCGTGCCAGGTCGAGATCCAGTCGAACACGACGGTGCCCGCTGCACCGCCGGTCGAGACCGGCATTCGAACGCGGCGCACCCCCCGCCATTCGTCCTCGAACACCGGCCCGGAGCCATCCTCCTGGCAGTAGACGGTGACCTTCCAACCCCTCTCCACCAGATAGGGCGCAAGATACTCGGCGAAGGTCTCGAAGCCGCCGTGGGCGGCGGGCACCCCGCGGGTACCCAGGATGCGGATGCGCTTTTCGCTCATGGTGTCTCGTATCCCAGCATGTGCATCGTTTCCCGGAACAGGGCATCCACCGCCGGGTGCAGTTCCGGCCAGCCCTTGGCGGGGTTGTCGTAGAGCCGCTTCCTCGCGTAGTCGGTCACGGCCGGGTCGAGCTCGAGGTCGCAGTCGCGTTGTAAGCGTTCCAGCGCGCCTCCCGGGTCGGTTAGCAGATCCTCGTAGGCAACCCGAACCACGGCCTCCGGGTACGAACGCGCCTGCTCCAGCCCTTCCCGCATGGTCACAATCCACTCGATGGCCGCCCTGTCGGCGTGATCGAGATCCGCGCCCGCCACCGGCCAGAGGGATTCGTAGCTCTTGTCGGCGAGCACCAGTTGCGAGCGCAGATAACGCCATTTGATGTCGTCACGCCCCCACCAGTCATCGAGGTGCTCGCCCGATGTCACACCGAGACGCTCGGACCACTTGACGACGGAGGGCACCGCGTCGGCGCCGCTTCGTGTGATGAAGACGATCTTCGCGTCAGGGAAAATGGCCCGGAGGTAGCCGGCGCGGAAGATCAGCTCCGGATACTTGTCAACTACGCGACCCGCGCCGGTGAGGGAGAGGTAGCGGGCGAACAGGCGCCGCGCGCGCAAGGCGATATCCGGCGTCACGTCGTCCCCGGTCAGCCGGAACAGACCGCCTTTCAGGGCATAGTTGCCGTTGATGTCCTGGCGGGGATCGATCACGTGCCAGAGGGCCTTCGGCTCGTTCAGGTAACCCACCTTGCCATGCAGAGAAAGCAGGATTCCCAGGATCGTGGTGCCGGAGCGACCCAGACCGGTGATGAAGATCGGCCGGTCGACGGCGGGTTCACCGGGCAGGCTCGCCAGCGCCTTGAGCCAGGCGAACACCATGGGATTGATGAAGCGCCCTTTGGTGGTCAGCGGGCGGCCCTCGTACAACCCGTAGCTGGCCATCCGGCGCGCCGCCCGCGCCAGGCCGTATTGCAGATAGTCCCGGTCGATCTGGGCAATCACGCTTGTCCCTCCCAACGCACGCCCAAGCTGGAGTACAGCCCCAGCATGTCGTTCAAATACCGTTGCGCCGTGTAGGTCTCTGCAACATAGGCGCGCGCCGCCTCGCCCATGCGCGCGATACCCGAATCAGGCATATCCGCGAATCGTCGCAGCTGCCCCGCGAGATCGCCGGCGTTCCCGCTCTCAAACAAGGCGCCCGTCTCGCCCTCGCGCACCATCTCCGGAATGCCGCCGATGCGCGCTCCGATCACGGGCGTGCCGCAGGCATAGGATTCCAGCACGCTCATGGGCGCGTTCTCGTACCATTCCGAGGGAAGGACGACCGCCCTCGCCTCCCGCACCCATTTCCACAGCGGATCGCCGCTGACGAAACCGAGAAACCGGACATCCCCGCCCTCTCGCGCGGCAAGCTCCTGCAGCACCTCCGACTCGGGTCCGGTGCCGGCGATGCGCAGCCCGACGCCGGCCTGGGCCGCGGCCCGGATGAGCGTCGCAACCCCCTTCTCCAAGGCCAGACGGCCGAAGTAGAAGAAGTAGCCCCCTGGCTCGTAACCAGGTGTGTAGGCCTGCGCATCGACGTAGTTCGGGATGTAGGCGAGCTGCTGCTCCGGCCAGCCCCACTCCATGAGCTTGTCGCGGTAGAACAGGCTAGGTGTCACCACCTTGTCCAGGTTCCGCCGGTAGAGCCCCATGCTCTTGTGCACGGCGGACTCCGCCATGACCAGAGCGCTGACCGCAAGCGAGTCTCGGATGCACCGGTTTCGCACCAGATGCAGCAGGTTCCCGGAGCGACACTTCTCGCACACCCCGCCGCGGTTCAGCATCTTGTAGGCCGGACAGGCAAGCTTCAGGTCGTGCGCCGTCATCACTGAAGGGATTCCGCGCTGCTTCAGCTCCACCAGTACGGAAGGGGAGAGGTGATGATAGATACAGTGCGTATGGGCGACATCGGCGGGGAATTCATCGAGCAGCGCCGCTATCTTGCGTTTCGCTTCGCGTGAATAGATGACCTTCCCCGCCATGGCCAGCTTGTCGAACAGGCTGTATTCATGGCCGAATTCGATTTCATCGGCGAAGAAGCGGCTCCACGGCGACGGATCGTTCTTCGGGTGATGCATGGTCATCACCGCCGTTTCCCAACCCAGACGACGGAACATCGCATCCTGTTCCAGGAACACCACATCGGACCCGCCGCGGCGATAGTGATAGGTGTTCAGTGAAAGCAATTTCGGCATCGATACTCTTCTCTTGCCGTGTTCAAGACACGAGCCGCATCGCTGATGAGACGAAGCACTCGCATCCGAGGAAACATTGAATCGATCCGCTAAACGCGAGCGATGCTCGCTAGTCCGAGGTCTCGGGATCCCTCTGATCACACGTCAACGCATTCATGCCTTACGTCCCAAGACCGCCCTGGCTTGTATCCATGCGCGGTGGGGGTTGCTGAGGATCACGCCGGCCAAATGGACGGGATAGCGAACAAGCAAACCGGCAGCGCCGAGCCCCGGCGAGCGCCCGGAAATCCCGTATCCGTGTCGTTGCATGGCGGCGCCGGCGACGCGTTCGATCATCCAGACCTCCGCGGGCGACAGGGTCCCCTTCCAGCTTTCGATGCTCTCCTTCGAAAAGCCGCGCTGTCCCTTGTCCTGGCGCTGCGAGGAGCCCACGATTGGTACCTCCAGCATGTCCGGCTGGAACTTCACGTCGACGAAGGTACAGATGGCCGGGACCACCTCCTCGGGCGTCGCGACCAGATCCTCGAATCGAACCTGCAGGAACCGGGGATGGCCAACCAGCCCATCGCCAGCCTCGGCCGCCCGGAGCCAAAGCTTGGCCATGGTGTGGGGATGGTAGTTGAACCAGACCCGCACGATCTCGCGCCAGGGGATATTACTCCCCCCCAGCTTCTTCCTCTTCCAGCGGTTCTTCTGGGATGCAATTACCGAGCGCGGGTCGCGGACCAGTTGGATGATCCTCGCCTCCGGCTCCAGGTCGAGCAGGCGACGAGCATAGAAGATATTGCGCGGCGTCTGCTCGCACGCGATGGTCTTGCCCTGATCCTCGGCCAAGGCACGCGCCACATGGGCATACAGCGCCATGCCGTTCGCGTCGTGCGCCAGCTCGTCCGCGAGCCGGCGCCCGCGCTCCAGCTCCTCGCTTCCCGGACCCGGCCCCCAGATCCCCCGCGCCTGCCGCGCGATTAGAGACGCCGCCAACCTTGCGCGTTCCTCCGGGCTCTTGGGTTCGGCGTCGGAGGGGTCCCAGAGATCGCCGAAATAGTGCAGCTCGTTCATCCCGAGTATGCGGCCATGGGTGCCGAGCACGCGGTTGAGCATGGTCGTCCCGCTGCGCGAGGCTCCGGTGACGAAAAGCAGGGTTGAATGGGCTTCCTGATTCATGTCACTTCGGGTCGCTCTGCGCCCCGTCGTCCGGCGGCGGGAGGAGGTCGTGGTAGATGGGCAGCAGGCGCGCAGCGATCCGACTGTAGGTCCGATTGTCCCAGACCCACGCGCGGCCCCGGCGACCCATTTCGGCGGCGCGCTCCGGATCGTTCAGTAGCTCCAGCATGGCCCCGGCGAATTCATCCGCGGACCAAGGCACGCACAAGCCGGCGCCGCTGGCGGCGAGCACATCGGCCTGCTCCGGGTGGTCGTTGGCCACGACCGCCTTGCCGAGCGCCATGTACTCGATAAGCTTCGTGGGTGACGTGGAGCGCAGCACGAAAGTGGGGTAGAACGGGGACAGGCAAACGGCGGCCCTGCCCACCCATGCCAGGGCCTCCTGGCGACTGAGCTGGCCGGTGAACGAGACGCAATGAGACAGGCCGAGTCTGCTCACCTCCGCCTCCAGAAACGCTCGATCCGCCGGCGAGTCCCCTTCCCCGACGAAGATGAGCCGGGCGTCTGATCGCTGGCCGGAGACGGTTGCCATCGCCTCGATCAACATGTCCAGCCTGCGCACACGGGCAAGCGTGCCCAGATACAGCACTAGGGGTTCGGCATCCAATACCCCATCCTGTGGGGGCGGCATGTCCTCGTCCGGTATCCCCATCGGCACCGACGTCAGCTTGCCGCTATCGATTCCGGGACGCTCGACGTCGCGCTTCATCTGCTCGCTTTGGACGAAGACGTGATCAGCGCCGGGGAGGATGAGCCGGTACAGCATCCACCCGGAAACGCCGCCCGCCAGCCGCGAGAACCAAGGATGTCGCGAGCGTCCCTCCTGGGCATCGAGAACCCGCGCCTCCGGAAACGGATAGGACAGCCAGAAAACAAAGGGGACGCGCCGAATTCTGGCCGCCAGGAGGCCCAGCACGCCCGCTAGAAACTTGTCGCGGACCTGGATCAAATCGAAAGGGCGCGAGAGCGCGAGTGCGAGGAAAAATAGGTCAGCAAAGAGCTCGTTGAGCTTGGTGAGGGCCGCCCCGAGCACGCCCGGCAACCGGCTGCGCGCGCTTTGCCAGGCGGGCTGACCATGCCAGGGCGTGTGGGCCAGTGCGGGTCCGCGATCCGGTACCAGGATGTGCCAGGTAATCGCCAGGCCAGCCCGCGCCAGACGGTTGGCGAAAAGATCGGATACGTCCACCCGCGGCGGAGCCTTGCGACCGCCGATGGAATACAGCACGCGAATACCCATCGGCTGTCAGCGTCCGCCACAAGCGACGAATTCACCGCAACCCAGAGGTCGCGGCATCCGCCCCATAAACTTCAGTTCCAACCTCACCCCAATGTCCCTCGATCGAGTTTCTTGTTCTTGCAGAACGGCATCGGCGCCGAACCACGCGGGTCAGTATTCCAAGACATCGCGACCGGGAAAAGCAACCCGATCACAGTACGCATGCGCGGAGAGCCGCCGCCGCACGACTGAACGGCGTATCAGGCTCCTCCTTCGCCCGGCGCCGCGGCAGACGGCGACCCCTGCACCGCCCGCCACGCCGCGTCCCATACCTCCGCCGTGTAGCCGGTAAGGTCGCCCGGGAGTACCCCGTCCAGCCGAAGGGTAATCATCCGCAGAGCTGGACCGAAGACGCAGGAGGCCGCGACCCAGGGGTCCATCGGCCGGAGCTCACCGCTAGCGATGCCCTCGTTGACAATGTCCCTGAGCTTGACGAAGGGTTTGGCCGAGCAGATCGGCGGCTCGTCAGGAAGAAACTCCCTGTGTTTGGCGCCGAGGATGAAGCGCATGGTCTCGGGCATCTGCTCCGCCAGCACGAACAGGCGCTGCACCACCCCACGTCCGCGCTCGTAGGCGCCGTGGCGGCTCGCCGTGACCTCGTTCACGACTTCGTCCATCTGCTCCAGCAGCATATCGTAGAGCGCCTTGGCGACGCCCTCCTTCCCGCCGAAATGGTTGTAGATGGACCCGATGCTGACCCCCGCCTCGCGCTGGATGTCATGGATGGAGGTATTGAAGAATCCGTCTCTGGTGAAGAGGCCGAGCGCCGTGTCCAGGATGTGTCGACGCATGTCTGTCGGGCGGGAGGCCTTCGATACCGTGGCTACAGGCATACCAACCCCAAGGTTGAATGAACATTCATTCTAGTCTAGAACACAGGTATGCGTTCGCCATGTCCGTCACCGCGAGCGGTGCGACCGTCGAGTTCAAGCGGGTCCGGCGAACAATCGATCACGACAAGAACAACACATCACCACAACCGCAGATACGGATGGAGAATCGACAATGAGCGACTCTAACACGGTTCGAAAGACGGCCGCAGCGGGCGCGGCCGCCCTGAGCATTATCGTCGCCGCTTCCTTCCCTCTGAGCGCAACCCGGGCTGACGAGACCTGCCAATCGCCATACATGGCGAAGATCGTCGGGCAGGAGGACTTCGTTTACGTTTGGACCCTGGGAGTCGAAGGCTTGGGCGACGGGCAGGACAAGCTGGTCACCATCGACGTCAATCCGAAATCCGCGCACTACGGCGAGATCGTCAATACCCTGTCCGTCGGCGGCCGCAACGAGGCCCACCATTCCGGCTTCACGGACGATCGCCGCTTCCTGTGGGCGGCGAGCCTCGACACCAACAAGATCTTTATCTTCGACGTCCACAGCAACCCCGCGAAGCCGAGTCTGCACAAAACAATCGAGGACTTCGTCGCGGCCAGCGGCGGCGTCGTCGGCCCTCACACCACCTATGCCCTGCCCGGCAGGATGATGATCACGGCGCTGTCCAACAACAAGGACCACGGCGGCCGCACCGCGCTGGTCGAGTACACCAACGACGGCGACTACGTCGCCACCTACTGGGTACCGACCGACGACGATCTGCAGGGGGCTGTCAAGTCAGGCAACTACGCCGACGGCTACAACTACGACGTCCGGGTGCTTCCCAGACGCAATGCTATGTTCACCTCGTCCTTTACCGGCTGGTCCAACTACATGATGGACTTCGGCAAGATGCTCAAGGACGAGGAGGCGATGAAGCGCTTCGGCAACACGGTCGTCGTCTGGAACCTGCACACCCGCAAGCCGAAGAAGGTGCTGGACGTACCCGGTGCGCCGCTGGAGATCCGCTGCGCCTGGCAGCCCGACCATAACTATTGCTTCACCACCACCGCGCTGACCTCCAAGCTCTGGGTCATCTACGAGGACGAGAACGGCGAATGGCAGGCCAAGGCCGTCGCCGACATCGGCCAGCCCGACCAGGTACCGCTGCCGGTCGACATCTCCATCACCGCCGACGACAACTACCTGTGGGTCGACACCTTCATGGACGGCAAGACCCGCCTGTTCGACGTCTCCGATGCCTTCAACCCCAAACAGATCTACGAGAAGGAGATCGGTCGCCAGATCAACATGGCTTCGGAGAGCTGGGACGGGAAACGGATCTACTACACCTCGTCATTGTTGGCGAATTGGGACAAGAAGGGCGAGGACAACGAGCAGTATTTCAAGGCCTACGATTGGGACGGCACCGCGCTGAACGAGAAATTCGCGATCGACTTCACGGCGGAAAAGCTGGGCCGGCCGCACCAGATGCGTTTCGGGGCCTACGCCCTCTACGGCAAGGGACCGAAGGCGGAAGATGGCATCAGCCTGGCCCAGACTCGGTGACCCTTCACCAGCCGGAGACCGGGAACGCGCGATGATTCGGGTCTCACGTGCCGCGTCGCCCGCCGGGCAAAGCACCCGGCGGGCGCTACACTACTTCCCCGCGCTTCTGCTTTTTACCCTGGTTTGCTCGGGAGGCACCCGCGCGGACGTGCCCGCGGGCTACGGGGCGCTAGGGTACGACCCACCAGAGCCAGGGACCTACGAACTGCCCATACTGTCTGAGGCGGCGGACGGTGAAGTGCTCGATGAGACGGGCGGCGAGGCTCGGCTGCACCAGATCATCGGTGACGGAATGACGCTCCTGAGCTTCATCTACAGCACCTGTAGCGACACCGCAGGCTGCCCCCTCGCCACCGCGGTCTTTTTCCGTATCAGGCAGCGCCTGGAGCGGGAGCCCGAGATCGCAAGCCGGCTGCGACTGATCACCCTGAGCTTCGATCCGAACCATGACACACCCGAGGTCATGCGACTCTACGGCGAGGGTCTACGGGGGCCGAATATCGACTGGCGCTTCCTCACCACCGCGTCCGAGCGGCAGCTATCGCCAATCCTGTCCGCCTACAACCAGTCGGTCCTCCGCGACTACGATGACCAGGGAACACCGGTCGGCACGTACTCCCACCTCCTACGCGTGTACCTGATCGACCCGTCCAAACGCATCCGGAATATCTACAGCGTCTCCTTCCTGCACCCGGACCTTCTGCTCAACGACGTCCGGACCCTATTGCTGGAGCAGCCGGCAGCCGAATCGGCAAGAACCGACGCCGCCGACCTGAGACCTTCCTCCCCGCCGCGGGCTGACGATGGCGCGAACGACTACCGGAGCGAGCACTACGAGACGCGGTCCCATAGCCTGCAGGCGCGAGAGGGGCGGGCCGCCGACCTGGTCGCCATGGTTCGCTCCCCGCCTCTTGGTCTGCCGCACGTGCCGCTTCCTTCGGACAACCCGGTCACCGCAGCGAAGGTGGCGCTAGGCCGCAAGCTCTTCTACGACCGCCGTCTGTCGCTTAACAGCACCTTCTCCTGCGCCATGTGCCACATCCCGGAACAGGGGTTCACCAACAACGAGATGGCGACCGCCGTTGGCTTCGAGGGCCGCACCGTGCGACGGAACTCGCCAACCATCTATAACGCCGCATACCTCTCCCGCCTGTTCCACGACGGCCGAGAGTACAGCCTGGAGCATCAGGTCTGGGGTCCCCTACTCGCGCCCAACGAGATGGCCAATCCCTCCGTCGGCGTAGTGATCCAAAAGCTGCGCGAGCTGCCGGACTACCAGGGCCTGTTCGAGGCGGCGTTCGACGGACGCGGGCCAGGCATGGAGACGGTGGGCATGGCGCTGGCCAGCTACCAGCGCACCCTGCTCGCGGCGAACTCCCCCTTCGACCGCTGGTACTTCGGAGGCGAGCAAGACGTCATCGGAGAGGCCGAGCGACGGGGTTTCGGACTGTTCACCGGCAAGGCCGGCTGCGTCTCCTGTCATGTCGTTGGACAGGCTTCGGCCCTGTTCACCGACAACGATCTGCACAACACGGGGGTCGGCTACCGGGAGTCGATGCTGCGGGAGCCGCCGACCAGAGAGGTGAGCGTCGCGCCGGGTATCGTGCTCAAGGTACCCGGGTCCGTCATCAGCTCGGTGTCGGAGCCGCCACCGAACGACCTCGGACTGTACGAGATTACCCAGAACCCGGACGACCGCTGGAAGTATCGAACGCCGACGCTGCGCAACGTGGCCTTGACGGCACCCTACATGCACAACGGTTCTCTCCGGAGCCTGCGGGACGTGGTGGAGTTCTACAACGACGGCGGTGTGCCCAATGAGGTGCTGGACCGCCGAGTTCGTCCCCTCAATCTGACGCCGCGAGAGATCGACGACCTGGTGGTCTTTCTCGAGTCGCTGACCGGAGCCACCGTGGATACGCTGGTGTCCGACGCCTTCGCCGCACCTGTGGGCGACCCATCCAGAGCCGAGAGCGCGATGCGATGAAGGGCTCATGCGCCGGGTTGTTTCTGGCCGGCCTGTTGGCCGCGCCCCTCCTGACCGTCGCTTCGGACGGCGACACAGGCTCGCTTGGCGGCGATTTCACGCTCCGAGACCACCAGGGCAAGCCCTTCGCCCTCGGCGACGTGCGGGGCAAGATTGTCATGCTCTCCTTCGGCTACACTTACTGCCCCGACGTCTGCCCCCTTACCCTGACGATGACGGGGCAAGTGCTCGATTCATTGGGGGACCAGGCCGACGAAGTCGTCCCCCTGTTCATCTCCCTGGACCCGAAGCGGGACACGCCAGAACTGCTGGCGGCGTACGTGCGCCACTTCCACCCCGGCATCGTCGGACTGACAGGCGAGGCGCGCCAACTGGAGCAGGCTGCCGAGTCCTTCAAGGCGCGATTCGCCTTCCGCGGGGACACGCAAGGAGACCGCTACACCCTGGACCACACCGCCCACCTCTATCTGCTGGACGCTCGAGGGCGGGTGGCCGAGATCGTCCCATTCGGCCTGCCGGTGGAGCACGTCCGTGGCAGGGTGCTCGCGCTGCTCGGCCGCAACGCCGCGGCCGGCCGTGCAGCCGTCGAACCGCGCATTCCCGACGCGCGTCCCTCTTTCACTCATCAAGCCGATCTGAAAAGGCATTCGGCGGGGGCTTCAAAATGATCAGCGATCTTCTCTTTGGCCAGCTCACACAGGCCGCACTGACGGCACGCCGTGCTGCCATAGGCAGCGAGCGGGACCTCGTCCAGGAGGCGTCGACCGAACTCGGCGCTCAGGTCGCGGTCCGTCGGCCGCTCCAGCAGGATCTGCTCGGCCTCGTCGCTGAAACGGGCGACGAATTCCTCCATCTCCTGGCAGTGCTCCCGCTTACCAGCCGCCTCGATCAGGGTGTTGAGGCAATCGACGAAGGCACGGTTGCGCCGGTCGGCCTCGGCATCGCCGGTCTGATAGCGGCTTTTCCAACGAATGGGTCGCATAATTTCTGCTCCTGAAGACGAGGGAAACGAAGCTCAGCTGACATCCGGCAACCTCGTCGACTACTGATCAAAACCTACGCGCGCCGCAGGACCGAGGACACCGCCCTCGCCCAGGGCCATGATCACGCCCTGGCCAGAACGCACGAACTCGCCGCTTACGGCCGATATGGTCACCTGGTGCGTGACCAGCACAAGCAACTCTCCCGTAGTTGGCTGGGCGGCGATGAAGCTCCTGAGCGCGGCCAGATTTGGCTCGCGATCCGAGGGGCGCTCGTAGAAGGAGTTCAGCGCCGGCAGCTCCGCAACTGCTCCGAGGGCAAGCAGCTCCGCGGTCTCGAGACACCGGCACCACTGGCTGGAATAGACCCGGGCGCGAGCGACACCCCGGTCGCGCAGCCATGCGCCTATCGCCCGCGCCTGGTCGCGCCCCGCCTCGCTCAGGTTGCGCTGGGTCGAGCAATCGCCGAGACGAAAGCCCTCGGGATCGCCAGTACCCGGGGCCTCGGCGTGGCGGATCAGCAGCACCTGGCCGCCGCCACGCAAGCGCTGCGCAAGCTCGCCCTCCGATGACTGAATCGCGAGCGCCAGGGACCCGAACAGAGTAACCAGAGACAGCCCGGTGGCCGCAGCGAGCCGCCGCGCCCAGTTAGAGCACCTGCTGAACATGTTTGTCATGACTGAGGCCCGATCGACTTCCCGCGCTTCGCCTGGACGCTGGCGGTTCAGGACCGCGAACATCGGGACATTCCTATACGCTGGCTTCACGGACAAAATGGGCGGACCGCTTGAGATTCTCAAGTGGCGAGCAGAGTCGCATCACTCCGCCCCGGCGGTCACGCAGGGGTAGAGCTTCGCGAGCACGGCCGGGACAGCGGTATCCGATTGTTCGGCCGGATTCGGATAGCGGCGCAGCTCGGCAACGACTCGGCGCACCGTTTGACCCGAGGCTTCAGACGCGGGGATGCACCAGGCCGGCGGCTCCGAATTGGCGTAGCGACTCCCGCAAGCGCAGGGAACCGCGTACCATTCGCAGGCGGCCGCCTCCGGCCCCTTGTTGCCCAGCGCGAAGCCGCGATCGCACACCGCGAGCAGCTGCGAAACCGACGGCCCCGCGGCCATGGGCCCGCTCGCCGCGAACAGCGCGACACAGACAGGTGCGGCGTATCGCAGGAAACGCCAGACGCCGAGCAAAGAACAGCATGATGCGACCATGTCCGGTACGTTATGCGAAAGCCGTTCCACGCGCCATTGGATCACCGCCGGTTTCGCATCAGGCGCGCCGCCGGGCAGCCCTCCGTCTTCAGCGAATACCGAAAAGTGCTGGAACAGCAGGAATCCGTTATCGGATAAGGGCAGAATCCCGTGACACTTGCGGATGCGGGCGCCATGGCGCCTCCGCCTCGCCCTTTGCAGGCCCAGATTGAACCGCAGATCTGCTGCATCGCGCGGGCTACCGCCTGAAGAACCCCTGCTGTTGCAGAAAGGTCAGCATGTGCGGGCGCTTCTTGCCCTGCATCGCCGCTGCCGTCGTGCTGGTCCAATCGGAGCGCTTCCGGCCCGAAGAGCGCGCACCATAGTAGTCCGCCATGAGGGCATCGTACTCGGCGATGGCGGAAGGCGGCGGATCGCGGTACTCGTCCTGGTGCAGGATCAGGGCGACCGGCATGCGTGGTTTGACCTCGGGCTCGTAGGCGGGCCAGCCGAGGCACATGCCGAAAACCGGCACCACCAGCCGCGGGATCTTGAGCAGGTCGGCGACCCGCTGAATGTCGTTGCGGATGCCGCCAATGAAAACGCCACCCAAACCCAGGGACTCCCCGGCGAGCAGGAGATTCTGGGCCATCAGTGCAACGTCGACGACCGCCGCCAGTCCATGCTCGGCGTACCCCTCCAAAGGGCCCTGCCCCGCCCGGCGGCAGGCGTCGTCGACCCGCCTGAGATCGGCGCAGAAGACCAGGAACTCGGCGGCCCGTTCGATCCACGCCTGGCCTCCGGCGGCTTCGGCGATGGCCGCGCGCACAGCCGGCCGCGTGACGCGGATGACCGAGTAGGCCTGGATAAAGCTGGAGCTCGCGGCGGCTTGCCCGGCGCTGATCAGGAGTTCCAGGGTCTCCGGTGGGATCGGCCGTTCGGAAAAGGCCCGGACGGAGCGATGGGCCAGTTGCCGCTCGATGAGCTGGGTGCCTCGTGTCGGGTTCATGCGTTGGTCACCCCTCTCGGATTGCACGGAATGGTGGTTTCGGAGACTCCGCGGGATGGCGAGCCTGACCTGATTCTAACGCGGTAACTCGGTGCGCCGGGGCGATGGTCAAGGCTTCGGTGCCTTACATCGGCCAGAGCTTTGCCGTCGCCGGGAGGGCAGGACGACGTGATACGCGGCGGTCGTTGGCACCAATAACGGCGCTTCGCGCTACCCCAATCCCTACAGAATGCCTTACCTTGACGCCCACCTGAGCAGCCGGGGCGATGAACGGACCCCTCACCATGCAAGATCTGGCCTTCGTCCCCGTCCTCCTGCTGGCCGCGTTCGTGCACGGCGCCTTCGGCTTCGGCTTTCCCCTGGTCGCGACGCCGCTCCTGGTCCTGTTCATGGACATGCGCTCGGCCGTGCTGCTGACCCTGATCCCCACGGTCAGCATCAACCTCTTCAGCATCTTCGGCGAGCGGCATTGGCGCCAGGCCCTGCGGGCGTTCTGGCCAATCCCCGCGTTTACCATCGTCGGTAGCTTCATCGGCACCCAGGTGCTGCTGTCCGTGGACCCCGAGCCGTTCCGATTTCTACTAGCGCTGATGTTGATCGCTTATCTATTGACCGACCGCTTTCATCGCTCGGCGCGGCAACGCACCGCCCCGCCCTGGGTGCTCGCCCTGCTGGGCCTGTCGCTCGGTCTGCTGGCGGGGGTGATCAACATCTTCGCGCCCGTGCTCGTGGTCTTCGCCCTCTACACGCGCATGGACCCGGCCCTGATGGTGGCCGCGTTCAACCTGAGCTTCCTCACCAGCAAGTCGGGACAGATCGCGGGCTTCCTGGTCAACGGCGCCTTCGATCCGGCCATGCTCAAGCTCAGCCTCGCGGTGCTGCCGCTGGTGCTCGCGAGCCTCTGGCTCGGTATCCGGCTGCGCAGGCGCATCCACATCGACACCTACCGCTGCCTGTTGCGCTACTCGCTGTGGCTCATTGCCGCGCTGCTGATCGCGGACTCGGCGGCGGGCGTGCTGTGAGGGGGCCGAGAGGCGATCGCAAACCCGGCACACGCGGCCCAGGGGTCACTCGACCTCATTCCGCCGGGACGCGAACATACGCTCCTTCGCCCGGTGAATTCTCTGGTCGATGCGATAGAGCCGATCCCGGAAGCCCCGCTTGAAGATGGTAATGGTCGCCAGCTGCTGGGATTCGGTGGCCCAGTTCTCCCGAAAGCGGCCGTCGGTCGTGCCGCCCTGCAGCGCAAGGAAATCGAACGCCGTGAAATGGGAATCGAAATGCCGTTTCATGATCTCTACGTTCAAGACGATGCCGGGCGAGAATTTTCGGAACGCGGGCGCGTAGCAGATCTGCGCCCCGTAGACGACGTTGGCACCCCGGAATATCAGCGCGGCGGCGGCATCCTCTCGGCCGCTTCGGAGGAAGCAGATCACCACCCTGCCTTTCGGCGCCGATCGATCCGCCAGGTCTCTGTAGAATCCCAGCTGTTCGGCCGTCCCGCCGACGCTGAATTCCGCATTGCCTTTCCAGGTCGTCCGCTCCAGGGCGACGTAGCGATCCAAGGCCCTGCCGACTTCATCGGGGGCCTCGAACCACTCCACGGCAAGGGGCTGAGCGTGCTCCTCCAGTCTCCGTCTGCACCGCGCCCAATCGCCGCGAACCTTGCCCTTCAACGATCCCAGATAGTCGGGCCAGGCGCCGGCGAGCGCGGTGCGGAACGACCAGACTCGATTCGTTCTGCGGATCCGGAAAGCCGGCTCCGGGAAGCAATCAAGTTCCGCGAGCGGTGATTCCAGCGGCTGCTCGTCGAAGCTGATCGCGTCCCACGCGGTGAACTCGCGCGTAAGAAAGCCGTATATGGCCCGCCAGACGCCTCGCTCGTCCTCGGTGGTAACGATCGCCGGCTTGTCTCCGTCGCCCCAATCCGCAACGTATCGAATGACCCGGAACGGATACAGCCCAAAAAGCTTGTCCGGCTCGATCATGAAGGGCGCGATACCCACCAGCTGACCCCGCTTGCGGATCGCAAGCACCAGCAGGCGATCCGACGCCTGGTTGAAGTGCGCCCAGGCGGTGCGTACGAAGGGGAAGGAGCAGAAGAAGCTGGGGTTCCGACTGCGCTCGAACAGACGTTCGTACTCTACCTCTATTCGATCGAGTCCCTTCAGGGAATCAATGAGCTCGATGAAAAACTGGCCCTCGTCGAGACTCAAGGCGGAGCATCCTATTTCGAAACGGCCTGACCGCGGGACTCGGGATCATTGCACAGCGTCGAAACTTGGGTCCACTCTCCCCACGGCAGCATCGCCCTACTCGAGGGCTGGAACCAAGCGGGACGAACCAGGGACGGGATCATCGGGCGTGACGGTGAGCTCTTTCCCGCATCGTCCTGTGCGCACCAGCCTACCGTTCCCAGCCGTCGTCAGGCTCAGCGAGCAAACTGTCAAGCTGTTTCATGCCGTTGACGCGGCGAGGTAGCGGATCCCGAAGCGAGTGGCAGCAAAGACGCAGCGCGGCACTTCGGTGCGCTTCTTGCTAATATTTTGATGAAGGCCGAGCCGACACTCCGTTCGAGGAGTGCGCAATCGTAATTGCTCAATGCTAGCATGCAACCCAACGCGACGCGCTCACGCCCGCTTTGGGCGTTTGAGAAGTCCCAGGAAGAACGTCGAGGTGAGAATCGGCCCGCGTTCCGGCAGCACTCGCTTTCGGCGGATCCGAGCCGAGCATGGGTCTACTGGAACCTTTTTGTTGCAGAACTGGAAGGCGATTTTCCGGCCAACTTGATTCCAAGATCGTGGGAAGCGATTTGATGCCACCCAGCAATACCGTAGGTCGTTCGGCAACCGTGCATCGATTGGATCAGGGCAAACGGGACGCGCGTGCTCCGGCACACCTGTCGCCCAACTCCGCACTTCTATTGTTCATAACTGGTGCGTCGCGGTCCGGGACGACCATGCTGGCCAGGATGCTGGGAACGCATAGCGCCATCATGGCATTCAACGACCTCTACTATTTCGGCTCCTTCTGGGACCCTTACAAGAGCGCTCGAACGTTTTCCCCCAGAGAGCTGGCGGATCACGCCGCGACCCTGTTGGCAAGACAGACCAACGGTCTGTGGGGAGGCCGTCCGACCGAGGTTGAGTACGCCTGGGGACGGCGCCTGATGCGGGACCTGCGGGAGAACGAGTGCACGCCTGCGGGGATGTTCGCCGCGGTGCTGCAGCGGCTTGCCCAGGATGCTGGTAAACCCTTCGCTTGCGAGCGGACACCCCGCAACATTTTCTACGCAAGGCGGCTCCTCGAGCTCTATCCGAATGCCCGCGTCGTGCACATCGTCCGTGACCCGCGCGCGGTTCTGGCTTCACAAAAGAACAGGTGGAAGCACGTTCAACTCGGCTCCTACGGGATCCCCGTTATGGAGATGCTCCGCAGCCGGGTCAACTATCATTCCATCACCATGAGCAAGCTCTGGGCGAGAGCCACCGAAGAGGCGCTGAGTCTCGAGGGGCATGCGCGCTTCATGCTCGTGCGCTTCGAGGACCTGGTTGCCGACCACGCGGCTGGAGCCCGTCGCCTGTGCGCTTTTCTCGGCCTGCAATTCGAGCCGGAAATGATCGATGTACCACGGTGGGGCACTTCACCGGGCGAGCAGGAGAGCGAATCAAACGACACATCGCCGGACGCCATCAACAAGTGGCGGGGCAGCCTGTCCGCTGGTGAGACACTGATCTGCGAGCGGATCAACCACCGGATGATGCTTCGCTTCGGATACAAGCCCGAGTTTCTCGGCCGCCAGCCCCCACCGTCGAGAATCCCCAGTCTGCTGTCCTATCCGTTGCACGTGGCGGGCGTGTTGGCGCTGAACCCTCTGCGCGCATGGACACAGCTCCGGGCAATGATTCGATCCAGGGCTGAGGGGCAGAGAGATTGAGGCCGGAACCTCAGTTCCCGTCGTTTAGTCTGTAACACCTCTCGGGCTCAATCTATTTCGAGCGAAGAGCCTTGCCCCGCTCGGTCCAGCCCTCCATCGCGCAGGATTTTCGACCAAACGCCGACGGCGCCTGGTCGACGCGGATCACGAGTCGAGGTGCCGTGTCGGGAGGGCACGACTTGCATCGAGCGTCCCGGGTTTCCCGAGTCGCCAGACCAGACGCCAGTCGCCGCAGGCCGACATCGCCTCACGGCAAACACGCTGTCACGAACCAACTGTCTGACGGTTGCGCATCTACAGCCGCACATGAAGCAATGCGAAAGAGCCGACCTGGAATAGGGCGCGAACTTGGTCGCGCATACGGCACCGATACAAGAAGGAATCTGGACAGTCCTCGCGCGGCGGTCCTAAGGTAGGAGTCAAAGGCGGACTTTTCGAGCCCAAATGATCGTACCCGACTACCAGGGCGGCAGCATCGTCAACTTGATGAGCTCCATCATCCGCGCCCGCGGTGGTGGCACTGACTACCCCTGCCTGCGTCTGCTGCCGCCGGGGGAAATCGCGGACTCCACGAACATCCTGCTCCTGGTCCTCGACGGGCTCGGCGCCAACTGGCTGGCCAGTCGTTCGCCGGCCGGGATCCTGAGCCGGCACCTGCTCGGATCGATCACGTCCGTGTTTCCGCCGACGACCGCCTCAGCCGTCACCACCTTTCTCACTGGAGACGCCCCGCAACAGCACGCGCTGACCGGCTGGTATACCTACCTGCGCGAGCTCGGTTGCGTCATGGCCGTCTTGCCCGGCAACCCGCGCTATGGCGGAGCGAGCTATCGCAAGGCGGGAATCGACCCGACGCGGCTCTTCGGTCACCGGGTCCTGGCCGACCGCATTGCTACGCGCTCCATCTTCGTTTCACCCGCCTACATCGCCCATTCGGACTTCAACCTGGCTCACCTCGGGCGCGCCGAGTTGCGTCCGTTTGAGACCTTGCATGACATGTTCCGCCAAGCGGTCCGCGCGGTGCGCGCCGGACGCGATCGCAAGTATCTCTATCTCTACTGGCCCCGCCTCGACGCCATCGGTCACGAGCAGGGCATGGAGAGCGCCGCCGCGGCAGCTCACCTCGCGGAGATCGAGCAGGCCTTTGAGGCGTTCCTGGCCGATCTCACGGGCACCGACACCTCGGTTCTGGTTACGGCAGACCATGGCCAGATCGACACCACCGCCGCCGACTGCATCGACCTAGCGGACCATCCGGAGTTGAGCCGCTGCCTCGCCCTGCCCCTTTGCGGCGAGCCGCGCGCGGCCTTCTGCTATGTTCGGCCAGGCCTGGCGAGAGAGTTCGAGCGCTATTGCCGGGAGGCGCTGGCGGAGGCGCTTGAGCTCTGGCCTAGCGACCGGCTCATGGCCGATGGCCTGTTCGGGCTCGGAGAGCCGCACCCCCGGCTCGCCGAACGCATCGGCGACTACGCGCTCCTGATGCGCGGCAACCGCGTGATCCGAGACTGGCTGCCCTTCGAGTCACGGTTTGAGCACATCGGCGTGCACGGCGGGCTGAGCCGGGCGGAGCTTGACGTGCCTCTGTGCCTGCTTAGAGCCTGAGCCGTGCAATGGCTCTCACGTCTCCTCGGCCGCTCGCGCAAGGATTGTAACGGCGCACTACGGGCCATCTTTGTGGCGGACCGCGCCGGCGAGCCGATGCGCGCGATGCTGTCGGCGGAGGTCACCATGGACGGCCTGTACAGCGACCGCTACGCCCGGGGAGAGGGCTTCTGGAAGGCGACCGACGGTTGCCAGGTGACGCTGATCGCCGAGGAGGATCTGTCGCGTGCCCAACGGCGAAGCGGCATCCCGCTCGCCGACGGCGAGCACCGCCGCAACCTCGTGGTGCGGGGCCTGGCAATCGCCACCCTGCAACATCGGCACCTGCGCATCGGCACGGCGGTATTCGCCTGGGTTCGCCCACGCCCACCCTGCGGATACCTGGACTCCATCACCCGCCCCGGCACGGCCAAGGCCCTCGGCCGGCGCAGCGGCATCTGTCTGCGGGTGGTTTCGGGCGGTACCATTCGGGTCGGAAACGCCGTCCAGATCGTTCACTTGTCCGACCGGACCCAGGGCTGAAGCCGTGAACGCAGGAAACCGCCACCACAGCGCGGGCACACTCCTCTCGTTCATCTTCCCGATCGCCGCGGCGCAGCCACCGGAGACGGTAGACGCCGTGAAACCTCCGGCACTACATGGGCCGCTGGCACGAGTCGGCACACGCAGATCTAGAGGCCGATCGCGCGCTCGCGGCTCCGATACGGACGTGCGTTAGATGACCTTCGAGAACCCCACCGGTCCCAGCTTGGCGTCGAGATAGGCGTCGAAGACCATGCAGATGTTGCGGATCAGAAGCCGACCGCGGGGTAGGACCCGAATGCCCTCGGCGTCAAGCTCCAGCAAGCCGTCCTGCCGCATGGGCTCGAGTCTGGGAAGGGCATCGGCGAAGTAGGAGCCGAAGTCGATCCCCCAGGCCCGCTCGACATCCGCGTAGTCGAGAAAGAAGTTGCAAATGACGCGGGTGATCACGTCGCGCCGGATCTCGTCGTCGCGGCTAAGCTCGATGCCGCGGAACACCGCCAGGCGCCCGGCATCGATGTCGGCGTAGTACTCGTCCAGGGTTCTGCGGTTCTGGGCGTAGGTGTTGTCCACCTTGCCGATGGAGGTGACGCCGATACCGATCAGGTCGCACTCGGCGTGGGTGGAGTAGCCCTGGAAGTTGCGATAGAGGGTACCGTTCCGCTGCGCCAGCGCAAGCTCGTCGTCCGGGCGGGCGAAGTGGTCCATCCCGATGTAGACATAACCCGCCTCGCCCAGGCGCTGGCCGGTCGCCTGGAGGATGTCGAGCTTGACCTGGGGCGCCGGCAGGTCGGTCTCGTCGATCCGCCGTTGCGGCATGAAGCGCTTGGGCAGGTGCGCGTAGTTGAAGACCGAGAGCCGATCCGGGGCAAATTCGACGACGCGCTCCAACGTGCGCTCGAAGCCCGCCACCGTCTGGTGCGGCAGGCCGTAGATGAGATCGATGCTGATCGAGCGGAAGCCCTCCGCCCGTGCCGCCTCCAGCACCGCAAGCGTCTCGGCCTCGCTCTGAATGCGGTTGACCGCCTTCTGCACCTTGGGGTCGAAATCCTGCACCCCGAGGCTCATGCGGTTGAAGCCCAGTCGTCGCAGTAGCGCCACGGTCTCGGCATCCGCCTCCCGGGGGTCGATCTCGATCGAGTACTCGCCGACATCGTCCGTGGCTAAGTCGAACCAGCGGCGCGTGGTGTCCATCAGCTCGCTCATCTGGTCGCGGCTGATGAAGGTCGGCGTACCGCCTCCCCAATGCAGCTGCTCGACCTGGCGCCCCGCGCCGAACAGGGAGGCCTGCAGCTCGAGTTCCCGGTAGACCCGATCCAGGTACGGCTGTGCCCGGCTGCGGTCCTTGGTGGCCACCTTGTTGCAGGCGCAGTAGAAACAGACGGTATCGCAGAAAGGAATGTGGAAGTAGAGCGACAAGGGCCGCCCCGCCTGGTTGCTGCGGGCGCAGGCGGCGCGGTACGCCGGCTCGCTGAAGCTGTCGTGGAACTCGACCGCCGTGGGATACGAGGTGTAGCGGGGACCGCTCTGATCGTAGCGGCGGATCAGGTCAAGATCGAAGTCGATGCTCTGGTCCATGGGTCTGTTACCGTCAAGTCGGGTGCCGAACGCACGACGCCTTGTTCGTCCGGCCGGAGAGAGGATGCGGGCAAACGATCAATCGCCCTCGCCCGCCACCTCGAGGCCCTTGCGATGGGTCTCGTTGATCTGTTTGAGCAGCGTGACGAAAGGGATCTCGTCGGCGTACTTCTCCGCCAGGTCCATGAACGGCATATCTTCCCGCCCAAAGCTGTAGGTGCCCGCTTTCATGGACTCGTACAGGTCCTTGATGCCCTGCTCGAGCGGATCGAGAAAGGCGGGGAATCGGTTGAGATCCTCCAGCTCGAACTCCAGGCAGTCGCGCAGGTCGCCGACCTCGAACACCGCTTGCCGCACCCACTCGACGTACTCGTCGACGGTCGTCGCCCTTCTGAGGCTCATAGTTGCTCCGATGCCTGTGCAAACAGGGGATGAAACTCGATCAATTGCTCCCGGTTCATGAGACAGACGCCCTCCCCCCCGCGTTCGAACTCAAGCCACAAGAACGGCAGGTCCGGGAAACGCCGCTCCAACTCCGCGGCGGTATTGCCCAGCTCGACGATCAGGATGCCTCCCTCGCGCAGGTATTTCGGCGCATCGCACAGGATACGCAGGGCGAACTCGAGACCACTCTCGCCCGCGGCGAGCGCGATCCTCGGCTCCTTCCGGTACTCCTCGGGCAACCCCTCCAACTCCGCCGCGCCCACGTAGGGCGGATTCGAAACGATGACGTCATAGGTGCGGTTACCGATCCCCGCGAACAGGTCCGACTCCAGGAGCCGAACCCGCTCGTCCAGACCGTGCAGCGAGACGTTTTGTGCCGCCACCTCGAGCGCCGATTCGGAGATGTCCGCCAGATCAACCTCCGCCTCGGGCAGGTAGAAAGCGGCGGCGATGCCGATGCAGCCGCTACCCGCGCAGAGGTCCAGCACGCGGCGGACCGATTCCGGGTCCAGCCAGGGATCGAAGCCCGCCTCGACCAACTCGGCGAGGGGGGAGCGGGGCACCAGGACATCCTCATTGACGTAGAACTCGAGCCCCGCGAACCAGGCGCGATGGGTGAGATAGGCCGCGGGCTTGCGCTCCGACACGCGCCGCTCCAACAGCTCCGTAACCGCCTCGCGCTCGCGCCAGGTGAGGCGGCAGTCGCGATACATGGGGGGCAGATCCGGCGGCAGATGCAGTGCGAAGAGGACCAGCGCGGCCGCCTCGTCCAGGGCGTTGTCGGTGCCGTGGCCAAAGTACAGGCCTGCCGCGTTGAAGCGGCTGGCGCCCCAACGGATGAAATCCTGAATTGTTGAGAGCCCTTCAGGTGCAACTGCCATAGGTCATCCAGCTCGCGTTGTCGTTGTTACAGGTTTGCGTATTCGTTCGCGCCGAAACGATAGCGGCCCGGACCGCCCCTCGGGCCAGCGGAGCAGGATGCGTATCGGGGCGGCGCCAACTCCGGTTTCGCAACGAGGGTGAAGAATAGCACCATCGGTGTAACATCTTCAGCCAGTCGACATAACGAGCCGCTCATGCCAAAGGGCCTGTTTTCCAGTCTGAGCTTCCAGATCAGCGCCGCCTTCCTGCTGTTGGTGCTGCTGTTCGGGGGCGCTAGCTACTATTCGCTTGGCTCCTTCGAGCGCCAGCTCGCGTACGACACGGTAGTGGACATCTCGGGACGTCTGGAGCTGACGGCGCAGCAGCTCCACGCCCAGGCGATGAACTACGAGCAGAACGCCCCGCGCGACTACCCGACCTACTTCCGCGACGTGCGGCTCTACTACCAGGACCTGATGTCCCACGTCGAGACCTTCGACCGGGTCGTCGGCGACTTCATGAGCGGCGATTTCGGGGGCGGCATGGAGGGCCCCCTGCCCTGGCTGCGGCCGCGTGTCAGCCCCGAGGTCACGCAGGCGATCCGGGCCATGGAGACGGCCTGGTCGGACTATCGCCAGGGCCTCCTCGCGGCCCTGGGCCCAGACATGAAGGAACCCAGGCTGGAGTACGCGGCAGAGCACAACATCGCCAACCATGCACCCCTCGAGCAAGCTAGCCACACCCTAACGGAGAGCCTGCGCCGGTGGGCCGCGGCGGAGCACCGCAAGATCGCGCGCGTCTCGGCGCTGGTGGTGATCGTCGCCGCGGCACTGGCGTTGCTGATCCTCGCGATCCTGTACTCCACCGCGCTGGCGCCGCTGAAGCGCACCGTCGCTGGGTTCCGCAGAATCACCCAAGGGGACTTCGGCCATCAGGTGGAGGTGGCGGGGGTCGTCGAAGCGCGGCAGCTGGCCGCGGGATTCAACGCCCTCTCGGGCCGTTTGCACGTGCTGTTCCAGCTCATCGAACGCCTCCATCAGGGCAACGACCTGGACGAGGTGATCCGCTTTCTCAGCCGCGAGTTCCCCGACCTCCTGCGCATCGACTGGATCGGTGTCGTCCTGGTGAACGGGGACAACGCATCGGCACGCCTGGAGGTCAGCTACTTGGACGGTGAGCCGGAGCGGATCGGCAAGCGACTCTTCGTCCTGCGCCGGACCCTGCTGGAGAAGGCCTTGATGGCGGGCGCGCCCATGCACATTCCGAATATGACCGAGACCGCGGAGAACAATCCCCAATTCGAGTTCCTGCGTTCCCTGGTCGAACGCGGCCTCAAGGACACCATATTCCTGCCGCTCACACCCCAGACGCAGACGCCGATCCCCGCCGTCGTCGTCTTCTCCAGCCGCACCCCGGACAGCTACGACGAGGCTCACCGGAGGTTTCTCGACAATATCGCGCAGCTCGTCACCCACAGCTTCGGCCGCACGGTGCGCTTGGCGGAGCACGGTCGACTGGCCTCGATTGGGGAATTCGCCTCGGGTATCGCCCATGAACTGCGAACGCCCCTGACCACCATCGGCATGGCCCTGGACTACTTCGGCCGCCTGGACTTGTCCGACAATGCCGGGAAGCGACTGGCGCTCGCGCAACGAGAGTCGGCGCGCATGCGCCGTCTGCTCGAGGAGATGCTCTTCTACGCGAAGCCACTTAATCTGCGCCTTCGGCCACTCCGGGCCGGGGAAGCGCTGCTCGCCTTCCTCGACAGCCACCGGGATCTGGCAATCAGCCGCAACCAACGAATCATGATAGACGGCGGACAGACCGAGGCATGGATGATGGCCGACCCGGACAGGCTGACCCAGGTCTTCACGAACCTGACACAGAACGCGTGCGAGGCGGCCCCGGATGGCGCCGAGATCGCTTGGACCGTCCAAGATCATCCGGCATCGGGGATCGTAAGTCTGGAGGTGGCGAACCCGGGGCCGCCGATCCCGCCCGAACTGCTCGAGCGCGTCCTGGAGCCTTTCGTCAGTACCAAGTCATCAGGGACCGGGCTCGGCCTGGCGATCGTCCGCCGCTTGACCCTAGGTCAAGGCGGGGAGCTGGCGATTACGTCGAACGCAACCGAAGGGACACGGGTCCGTTTATCATTCCCGCGCCTCGCTGCTTCTGCGCACGCGGACGACCTGGGCGAAAACGGTGATCCCGAAGGCAACTGATGCGCCCCGCGCTGTGGAGATCGGAACTACCGCCCCGATCCCCCGGTGAGTTACGCGGCGCGTTGCTTTCGATCGGAGCCTAATCCGGCGGTATCGACACGGCGACCTTCTCGCCGCCCTCGCTCCACGAGATCGGACAGCGAGATGTCGCTGAGGAACTTGAAGATCTCGTCGCTGAGGTCGTCCCAGAGGGTATGGGTCAGGCAGCGCTTTCCGTCACGGCAGTTTTCCCGGCCACCGCAGCGGGTAAACTCCACCCATTCGTCGACGGCGCAAATAATGTCCGCGATCGATATCTCGTTCGGCTCCTTGCCCAGATAATAGCCGCCCCCCGGACCCCGCACCCCCCGCACCAACTGCTTCCCGCGCAGCGCGGCGAACAGCTGTTCCAGGTAGGAAAGGGATATGCCTTGATTGACCGAGATGTCCGCCAGCGTCACCGGGCCCTTGCCGGACTGAAGCGCAAGGTCAAGCATGGCGGTAACGGCGTAACGACCTTTCGTGGAGAGTCTCATTGTGGTTATACCTTCGCTTCGGGTTAAAACCGATGGAAGCACTCGGGATATAAGGATAATGATAGTGCAGAAAAATAGTCAAGTATTTTACCGCACTTTTTATCGGCGAACTCCTTAGCCGGCTTCTTCCGTGCGTTTGGTCCCGAAAACCCGCGGCAAGTTCCCGGTTGTCGGGACAGGTCAAGGAGGGGGAAGGGGACGCTGGCGCGATCGCCGCCGCCTCAGAGGCAGCGCGACAAGAGCTGCCCCCGATCGGATTCGGTGAGCGCCGGGGCTGCCGCGAAGCGGTGTCCTTGCCCCAAGCAGTAACCCAGCCACTTGGAGAGGAACAGATTCGCCTTCCACTTTGCCTCGAGAGCCGGATAGCGATAGTGGCTGTGGATCGGCAAGGCGGTTTGACGCAGATTCACGACCTCGACCTGGGCCGCATCGTGATACGCGCGCAACAATGCGTCGGGATCCGCCTCGGGGATTCGATGCACCTCGGCGTCACCGTGCGGAAAGAAATAGGTCAGTCGCAGCAGGCTGGTGAAGGGCGACTGCTCGATGATCTCCAGATGGAGCTCGAGCCCCCCCGCACGGCGCGAGATGAATTCGCCCCGCAAGCACTTTAGGTCGGGAACGAGTCGCCGTAACGCCAGATAATTTTCCTCGCACAACCCCATCAGGTCGCCCACCGTGGGACGCTCGCAAGTGACGCACTGCATCGCCCACGGATAACGGGGGGCCTGCATGGCGGTTAAGCGGGCAACTGCCTGGGGATGACGCGTGATCCTTCGCGGCAATCAGGAGACGAAGGACGCCGACCGCCGCTCACCGGCACGGTACCTCAAGCATGGCTCTTCTGCTGAGCCTCCACCTGCTGCCGCACCTCGGCCATGTCGAGCTCCCTGGCCTTGTCGAGAAGTTGGCGGAAGGAGCCTTCCGGCAGAGCGCCCGGCTGGGCGAAGATGATGATCTGCTCGCGGAAGATCATCAGGGTGGGAATGGAGCGGATCTGAAAGTGGGCGGCGATTTCTTGCTCGCTCTCGGTGTTGACCTTGGCGAACACCACATCGTCGTGATCGGCCGAGACCTTGTCGTAGACCGGCGCGAAGGAGCGGCAGGGTCCGCACCAGGGGGCCCAGAAATCAACGATCACGAAGTCGTTGTCCTTGATCGTCTGCTCGAAGTTGTCTTTACTGAGTTCTACGACAGCCATTGGATTCACCTTCTTTCCAGATCTGGCGCTGAATACTAGCAGATAATCCGCACACCCCGCAGTTTCCCCCCGCGGTCAAAGATAAGGGCGATGGGCGAGAAACCCAGCGGAGTAATACCGAAAAAACCGGGCAGCGCCCGGTTTCTGGTATCTGGACCGACGATGCGAATCAGGCCCCGAGGCCGCTGAAGATCTGGTCCCGGATGTCTGTTACACCGCCGATGCCGTGGATCTTCACATACCTGGGAGCGCCCTCGCCGCCCTCACTTGCCCACTTCGAGTAGTAGGCGATCAGGGGCTCGGTCTGGTCGTGGTAGACCTTGAGCCGCGCCTTGACGGTCTCTTCCTTGTCGTCGTCGCGCTGGATCAGCGGCTCGCCGGTGACGTCGTCCTTCCCCTCCTCCTTGGGCGGATTGTAGATGACGTGATAGGTGCGCCCGGAGGCCAAGTGCGCCCGGCGGCCGGACATGCGCTTGATGATCTCCTCGTCCGGCACATCGATCTCCACCACGGCATCGACGAAAATACGCGCGTCCTTCAAGGCGTCCGCCTGCGCCAGGGTGCGCGGGAAACCGTCGAACAGGAAGCCGCTCTTGCAGTCGTCCTCCTTGATGCGCTCCTTGACCATGCCCATGATGATGTCGTCGGAGACCAGTCCGCCCTCGTCCATGATCTTCTTGGCCGCCTTGCCCAGCTCGCTCCCGGCCTTGACGTGGGCCCGCAGCATATCGCCCGTGGAGATCTGGGGAATGCCGAACTTTTCCTTGATGAAGCCGGCCTGCGTGCCCTTACCGGCACCTGGACCGCCAAGCAGAATGATGCGCATCTTGTATCGCTCCTCGAAATCGAATGGATTGCTCGCCCTGGGGAAACGCTGAGAAATTCAGCGCTTCCCGCGGCACATGGACGTGACGCCACTTTCAAGCGCGCAAGCGTTTGAAAATGTAGCCATCCAAGAACCGCGCTTCTTGGGTGGCATGCTGATTTTGGCCAGGGTGGCCAATCATCAGCGTCTGTTAGGAACCCACCTCGGTACGAACATTATCGAGGGCTAGGGCTCCGCGCACGCGGGGTAACAGTCTGCGAACGGCGCAATGCTCGCACCGTCGGCAGATCTGTGTCCCGACGGGCTGGCAGTCTGCCACAGGCGGGGCCGGCAGGCTATTCCGTAGAATCCATGAGGCAATACAGGCGCCTTATCCATTCGAAGTCCGAATGCGAAGGAGCTATTGCGGATACCGCCCCCGTCGCGCGTCCTTGCGCCAGGGTCCGACGGTCCGCGTCCTTAGCCGCCGGCAAGCATCATACTCATCATCAACTTGTTGAGCCGGCCGACGAAGGCCGCAGGGTCATCGAGCTGTCCGCCCTCGGCGAGTTGGGACTGGTCGAACAACAACAGTCCGAGATCGGCGAATCGGCTCTCGTCCCCCTCGGACTCCAGGCGCCTGACCAGGGGATGCTCCAGATTGAGCTCCAGGGCCGGCTTGGTCTCGGGGGCGGTCTGGCCGACGGATTTCAGCACCCGTGCCAGGTTGGCGCTCATGTCGTACTCGCCCACCACGAGGCAGGCGGGGGAATCCACCAGCCGGGTACTGATCCGCACGTCGGAGACGCGCTCGCCCAACGCCTTCTTCAGTCGCTCCAGCAGATCCCCGTGCTCCTTGGCGGCCTTCTCCTTGTGCTCTTTCTCCTCCTTGTCCGCGAGCTCGCCCAGGTCCAGCTCGCCCTTGGTGACCGACTGCAGGTGCTTGCCCTTGTATTCGGTGAGACTGGAGACCAGCCACTCGTCCACCCGGTCGGACAGCAACAGCACTTCCACGTCCTTCTTGCGGAAGACCTCCAGATGGGGGCTGTGCCTGGCCGCGGCCGGAGTCTCGGCGGTGATGTAGTAGATCTTGTCCTGGCCTTCCTTCATGCGTTCGATGTAGGCGTCCAGGGACTCGGTCTGGGCCTCGCCTTCACCGCGCGTGGTCGAGAACCTCATCAGGCCGGCGATGCGCTCGCGGTTGGCGAAGTCCTCCGCCGGCCCTTCCTTGATGACGCGGCCGAACTCTTTCCAGAACCCCTGGTACTTCTCCGACTCGTCCTTCGCCATGGCCTCCAGCAGCCCGAGGACGCGCTTGGTATTGGCCTGGCGGATGGTGTCGATCTTGCGGTTATGCTGCAGGATCTCGCGCGAGACGTTGAGCGGCAGGTCATCGGAATCGACCACGCCCTTGACGAAACGCAGATAGTGCGGCATCAGCTTGTCGGCCTCGTCCATGATGAAGACGCGGCGCACGTAGAGCTTTACCCCGTGCTTCTGGTCCCGGTCCCACAGATCCCAGGGCGCGCGCTTGGGGAGGAACAACAGGGCGCTATATTCGTTCGTGCCCTCGACGCGGTTGTGAGCCCAGGCCAGCGGTTCCTCGAAATCGTGGGCGATGTGCTGGTAGAAATCCTTGTACTCGTCGTCGGAGATGTCCGACTTGTTGCGCATCCACAGGGCGGTTCCCTTGTTGACCTGCTCGTATTCGGGGGCCGCGTCCGTCTCCTGATCCTTGCCATCCTCCCCGCCCAAGTCCTCCTTCAGCATCTCCACCGGCATCGCGATGTGGTCGGAGAACTTGCCGACGATGCCGCGCAACCGCCACGGCTCCAGGTACTCCTTTTCGTCGTCCTTCAGGTGCAGGATGACATCCGTTCCACGCCCCGCCTTCTCCACCGTCTCCAGGGTGTAGGTGCCCCTGCCGTCGGACTCCCAGCGCACCCCATGCTCCGCGCCAAGGCCCGCGCGGCGGGAGATCAGGGTGACCTTATCGGCGACGATGAAGACCGAGTAGAAGCCGACGCCGAACTGACCGATCAGCGCGCTGTCCTTGGACTGATCGCCGGTCAGGCTCTCGAGGAAGCGGCGGGTGCCGGAGCTGGCGATACTGCCGATGGTCTCCGTCACCTCCTGGCGGCTCATGCCGATGCCGTTGTCCGACACGGTCAGGGTGCCGGCGTCCTTGTCGACCTCGACCCGGATGCGCAGCTCCGGGGCGTCCTCGAGCAAGCCCTCGTCGGTCAGGGATTCGAAACGCAGCTTCTCGGCGGCGTCGGAGGCGTTGGACACCAGCTCGCGGAGGAAGATCTCCTTGTTCGAGTACAGGGAGCGGATCACCAGGTCCAGGACCTGGCTCACCTCGGCCTTGAACTCCAGGGTTTCAGAATGAGCGTCTACCGTCATGTCTCTGCTGTGCCTTTCTATTTCAGTATCTCGTGATGAACCCAAATGCCGGGAGCGCTACAATGCGCGCACCGGCACGCCTTCGGCGCGTTGTTCAATGTAGTCAATGTCATCCAATATCAAGGGTTTTTCGAACATGGAAGCGAAACTCGTCGCCACCCGCCCGTTCGAGGGCCAGCGCCCCGGGACATCCGGACTGCGCAAGAAGGTCAAGGTCTTCGCGCAGCCGCACTACCTTGAAAACTTCGTGCAGGCCATCTTCGATACCCAAAAGGATCTGAACCGGGGCACGCTGGTGGTAGGTGGCGACGGCCGCTACTACAACCGCAGCGCCATCCAGACCATCCTGCGCATGGCCGCGGCCAACGGCGTCTCCAAGGTGATCGTGGGGCAAGGCGGCATCCTTTCCACCCCGGCCGCGTCCTGCGTGATCCGCAAGTACAAGACCCAGGGCGGCATCATCCTGTCGGCCAGCCACAACCCCGGCGGACCCGACGAGGACTTCGGCATCAAGTTCAACGTGCCCTCCGGGGGTCCTGCCCCCGAGGCCGTGACGGAGGCCATCTTCCGGCGCACCCAGGTGATCGAGAAATACCGCACCCTGGACGCCCCCGACCTCGATCTCGACCGCCTCGGCACCACCCAGGTTGGATCCATGGTCGTGGAGGTCATCGACCCGGTCAGCGACTATGCGGAACTGATGCAGTCCCTGTTCGACTTCAACGCCATTCATCAGCTGTTCAACTCGGGCCTCTTCCGCATGCGCTTCGACGCCATGCACGCGGTGACGGGCCCGTACGCGGTCGAGATCCTGGAGAACCGCATCGGCGCCGAACCAGGCACGGTGATGAACGGCGTACCGCAGGAGGACTTCGGCGGCGGTCATCCGGACCCCAACCTCGCCCACGCCAAGGAGCTGGTGGCCATGACCCAGGGCACGGACGGGCTTGATTTCGCCGCTGCCTCCGACGGGGACGGCGACCGCAATATGATCCTGGGCAAGAACTTCTTCGTCACCCCCAGCGACAGCCTCGCGGTGTTGGCGGCCAATGCCCATCATGCTCCGGGCTACCGGGACGGCATCGTCGGCGTCGCCCGCTCCATGCCCACCAGCCAGGCCGCCGACAGGGTGGCCGAGCAGCTGGGCATCGAATGCTACGAAACCCCGACGGGCTGGAAGTTTTTCGGCAACCTGCTTGACGCCGGCCGCATCACCCTATGCGGCGAGGAGAGCTTTGGCACGGGCTCCGACCACGTGCGCGAGAAGGACGGCCTCTGGGCGGTGCTCTTCTGGCTGAACCTGCTGGCGGCGCGCAAGCAGTCCGTGGCCGACGTGGTGCGGGAACACTGGCGCCGCTTCGGGCGCAACTTCTACACCCGCCACGACTACGAGGGGGTGGACGCGGACGCCGCCGAAGGTCTCATGGATCACCTGCGCAGTCAGCTCCCGGACCTGCCGGGGAGGACCCTCAGCGCGCTCAAGGTCAAGTACGCCGACGACTTCGCCTACACCGATCCCGTGGACGCCAGCCGCTCCGAGAAGCAGGGCATTCGCGTCGGCTTCGAGGACGGATCGCGCATCGTATTCCGCCTCTCTGGCACCGGCACCCAGGGTGCCACGCTGCGTGTGTACCTCGAGTCCTACGAGCCCGACCCCGCCAGCCATGACCGCGAGACCCAGGAGGCGATGCGGCCCCTGATCCTCATCGCCCGCGAGCTCGCGCAGATCGAGGCGCGGACCGGGAGGGCCGAGCCCGACGTCGTTACCTGAGCCAACGACAGCGGGGCGCGGGCATCGCCGGGGCTACGAGTCCGCGCGCGCGAACATGTCCCGCAGCTTCCGCTCTAGCTGCTCGCCGTCAACCGGCTTGGGGAGGTAATCGAACTCTTCGGGTAGGTCGCCGTGGCGGCGAATCTCCTCGCGCGTGTAGGCCGAGACGAAGAGCGTGGGGATGCGATACTGCTGGGAGATGATCTCCGCCGCCTGCACCCCGTTCATCTCACCCTTCAGCCCCACGTCCATGATCACGAGATCCGGCCGCAGCGCGTCCGCCTTCGCCATCGCCTCGATCCCGGTGCTCGCGGTGCCGACCACCCGATGCCCCATCCTCTGGACGCAACGCGTGAGGAACAGGCTGGAGACCATCTCGTCCTCGACCACCAGCACCGATCGCATCATCGCTTCTGCTCGTCAAAACGAGACCCGGAATCGGGTCCCGTTTCCCGGCGCCAGAGTAATCGCTCCCTCGAGCTGTTGAACCAGGGCATCGACGAGCTGCAGGCCCAGGGAACCGGCCTGACGCCAGTCGAATCCCGCTGGCATCCCCACCCCGTCGTCTTCCACCCAGAGATGGGTTCCCCCTTGCTGCTCGAACACGCGTATGCAGATGGTCCCTTCCCGTTGCAGCGGAAACGCATGCTTGAGGCAGTTGGATACCAGCTCGCTGAGGACCTGACTGCAGGCGATGGCCTGATCGATATCCAGTCGCACCGGCTGCAGATCCGTAACCAGCCGCAACCGGCTGGAATCCAGGCCATAGGAGGCGATCATGTCTTCGGCCAGTGAGCGGATGAAGCCATCGAACGGGACATTCGCCAGATCCGATGCCTGGTAGAGCCGATCGTGAATGCGCGCCATCAGCTGGATGCGCCGCCCGCTCTCGCCGAGGGCGGCGACCGTTTCCGGGTCCGCCGCGTGCATCGCCTGCAGAGAAAGCAGGCTGGCAACGACCTGAAGGTTGTTCTTGACCCGGTGGTGGATCTCGCGCAGCAGCACCTCCTTTTCCTTCAGGGACTGCCGGATGTGCTGCTCGTAGAGCTTGCGCTCGGTAATGTCTTGCAGGATGCCCGACAATCGGACCGCGTTTCCTTCGCCATCGAACACCGGTGAACCCTTGCAGGCGATCCATCGGAGCTCGCCATCGGGCCGCAGTACGCGATACTCGAAGCTGTGTTCGCGTCCCTTGGCAATGGAGGTCGCGAGCGAGGCGCCCAGAGCGGCCGCGTCGTCGGGATGGATCGCGGTCTTTGCGCTGGCGACGCAGGGACGAACGGACGGCTCCAGCCCCAGGATGCGGTAGATCTCGTCCGACCAGGTCATGGTCGACAGGTCCGATTCTAGTGTCCAGTAACCCAGGCTGGCATATGCCTGGGCCTGACGCAGAAGGCGCTCACTCTTCTCCAGCGCGTCCTCGGCCTGCTTGCGCTCGGTAATGTCGCGCGAGACCACCAATAGCTGCTCGACAAGATGGTCCTCTCCCAAGATCGGCGTGATTACGACGTCCCACCACTTCGGAATACCGTCGGCCGTGGGAGCCTCCCCGGTGAATCTGCCCTCACGCCCGTCGAGCGCGGCGTTGATCGCGCGCCGTCTGGCTTCGTTGTCCCCTTCTCCCCAGAAATCGTCGTATGCGCTGCCGAGGTAAGGCCCGATGTCCTCGATGTTCAGCAGCCGTTGTCCGGCGTCGTTCATGTACCGAAGACGTCCGTCGAGATCCAGCACCTTGATGCAGTCGCAGCTGCTCTGAATGATGCCTTTGTTGAAACGCTCGCTGGCCCTGAGACTTTCATCTGCCCGCTTGCGGGCGGTGATATTGACGGCAATCTCCACGTGCAGCGTGCGGCCGTCGGGCCAGATCACCGCCTCGTCCCTGCAGTCGAACCAGTCGCCGGTAACCGGATCTTCGTATTCCCATCGGTAAAGGCCCCGCGGCTCGCCGTCCGCGTCCACCAGCAAGCCGCGGTTGCAGAACGGGCAGGTGTCGCAGGTACCGCATCGGAGATATTCCGTGCAGCGCTTGTCCCTGAAGTCGGAGCCCCCAGCGCTCCTCGGCGTACTTGTTGAGAAATACCACCTCGTCCGAATAGAGGTCCGCCACATAGATGGCGACATCCAGATGCTCCGACATCGCCCAGATGGGGTCCGGAGATTGAATGGCTTGCTCAAGCGCCATGATGATCGGTCTCCAAGTCTCGCTGAAGCATCTGTTTCCTCAAAGCTTAGACGGACGTGGGGGATATGGCGCGGTCAGGGCCGGCCCCGTAAGACGCGCCCCCGGGGCGGACTGGGCACTCTGGCCAGGACCCGGCCTGCGAGGAACTGGTAAGGGAGTTGTCCGACGGCGCACGGAGGGGCCCGCGCGCTCACTCCAGGTCCGTTCCGGCATCCGTCCCCGCACCGTCCACATAGCGGTCGCGGGCGGTCTTGGCGCGCTGCGAAGACCTCGAGCAGGTGATCGCCGTCCGCGCGTCGAATGGTCTCCGCGAGCTCCGCCATCTCGGCGCCGAAGCGCGCCATCGCGGCACCCAGGGCCTCGCGGTTGGCGATGCAGATGTCCCGCCACATGACCGGGTTGCTGGAGGCGATGCGGGTGAAGTCGCGAAACCCGCCGGCCGCATAGCGGAAGATCTCGTCGTTCTCGCGCATGCGCGCCAGCGCGTCCACCAGGCCGAAGGCGAGCATGTGGGGGAGATGGCTGGTCGCGGCGAGCACCTCGTCGTGGTGGGCGACGTCCATGCAGGCGACATCGGCGCCGCAGACCCGCCACATGCGCGTGACCCGATCTAGCGCCGCGGGATCGGTCTCCGCCAATGGAGTCAGGATAACGCGCCGATTGCGGTAGAGCTCCGGAAACGAGGCCTCGACCCCGCTGCGCTCGGTACCGGCAATGGGGTGGCCCGGAACCAGCCCCGACGGCACCTGTCCGAAGACGGCCATCGCGTCCGCGACCACGCTTGCCTTCACGCTGCCGCCATCGGTCATTACGGCATCTTCGCGCAGATGACCCCGGATCGCGGCGAAAACGCCCCGCATGGCGCCAAGGGGGACGGCGATGAACACCATGTCCGCTCCAGCAACCGCCTCCGCCGGATCGTGACTGAAGCGGTCCATGACGCCGAGTTCGACCGCCTTTTCCAGATTGGCCGCGGAGCGGCCGCAGCCGACCACCTCCCCGACCTCTCCCGCGGCACGCAGGGCACGGGCCAGGGAGCCGCCGATGAGCCCGACCCCGATGACCGCGAGGCGCGCGATCACCGCGCCAGCACCCGCTCGAGGGCGGCCAGGAAGCGGGCGTTCTCCGTCTCCAGGCCAACGCTGACCCGCAGGTGATTCGCCAGGCCATAGTTCGCCACCGGGCGAACGATGACTCCCTCCCGCAGCAAGGCATCGTTCACCGCGGCAGCCCCGCGCCCGAGATCGATGGCGAGGAAATTCCCGACCGAGGGGATGAAATCCAGACCCAAGCGCTCGCAGCCGACAACAAGCTGCCGCATCCCCGCCGTGTTGAGCTGGACCGAGGCGCGCACGTGCTCGTCGTCGCCCAGCGCGGCAAGCGCCGCCGCCTGCGCGGGAGCGTTCACGTTGAACGGTTGGCGCAGCCGGTTGAGAATCTCGGCAACCCGCGCATCGCTCACCCCATATCCTACCCGCAGGGCCGCCAGGCCGTGGACCTTGGAGAAGGTGCGCGTGACGATCAGGTTCGGAAGCCGATCGACCCAATGGGAGGCGTCCGGATAGTCCGGCTCCTGCACGTACTCGATGTAGGCCTCGTCGACCACGGCGATACAGGTGTCCGGCAGGGAGCCGAGAAACTCCCGCAGGGCCGCGGCGGACAGCCAGGTGCCGGTCGGATTGTTCGGGTTCGCGATCCACACGACCCGCGTGCGCTCGTTGACCAGGTCGCGCATCGCCGCCAGATCGTGCCCGTGATCTATCGCCCTTGCCACCCGCGGCGTGGCCCCGGCCGCCTGGGTGGAGATGGCATAGATGGCGAACGCGTGCTCGGAGAACACGGACTCGACACCGGGACGGAGGAAGGCCCGGGCGACCAGGTCCAGCACATCATTGGAACCGTTGCCCAGTGTGATGCTTGCCGCGCTCAAGCCATGGTGATCGGCAAGCACCCTGCGCAACGCAAAGCCGCCCCCATCCGGGTAACGCCCGAGTTCCGAGAGCGCGGCCAGCGCGGCCTCGCGTGCCTTGGGCCCGGCGCCCAGCGGATTCTCGTTCGAGGCGAGCTTGACCGAATCCCGGATCCCCAGCTCCCGCTCCAGCTCAGAGATCGGCTTGCCCGGGACGTAGGGTTGGAGTCCCGGTACCCCCGGGGCGGCCAGACGAAGAAAGGGGTTTTCTTCGATCGACATTTACAGTACCGCCTGAGGATATGATCCTAGGATCTTGAAAAGAAGGGATTGTTTCTGAAGACTTCCCAAGGCCCTCGCAACCCTGTCTTCATCCCGATGACCGAGGATGTCGATGAAGAAGACATAGTCCCACACCCCTCTCCGCGATGGGCGCGACTCGATACGAGTCATGCTGATCCCATGCTCCGCCAGCGGATCGAGCAGGGCATGCAAGCCCCCCGCCTCGTTCCGGCAGGAAAGCAGCAGGCTGGTCTTGTCGTCGCCGCTCGCCGGCACGTCCTCCTTGCCGATGACCAAGAAACGGGTGGTGTTGCCGGGCTCGTCCTCGATGCGGCCAAAAGGATATCGAGATCATAGATCTCCGCGGCCGCCTCCGCGCCCACCGCGGCGCTGCCCGCCTGCCCCGCCGCCAGACGCGCCGCCTCGGCGTTGCTGCCGACCGCGATCCGCTCAGCGTGGGGAAGGTGTCGGTCGAGCCAGCCCCGACACTGGGCCAGGGACTGCTGGTGCGAGTAGACGGTCCTGACCGCCTCCACCGCCACGCTCCCGGCTCATCAGGTGATGATGGATGCGCAGGCTGACCTCTCCCGCGATGCGCAGGGGCGAGCGCATGAACATATCGAGGGTGTGGCTGATCACGCCCTCCGTGGAGTTCTCCACCGGCACAACGCCAAAATGCGCGGAGCCTGCCTCCACCTCGCGGAAGATCTCGGCGATGTCTCCGAGCGGGAGGGTCCGGACCGAGTGACCGAAGTGCTTGAGCGCCGCCGCCTGGGTGAAGGTGCCGGCGGGGCCGAGGAAGGCGACCGAAAGGGGCTGCTCTAGGGCAAGGCAGGCGGACATGATCTCGCGAAACAGGCGCGCCATCTCCTCGTCGCCGAGCGGCCCTGGATTCCGCTCCTTGATCCGGCGCAGAATGGCCGCCTCACGCTCCGGTCGGTAGAACTGGGCGTCGCCGTTGGCGGCCTTGATGTCCGCGACCTGCTTGGCGCAGGCCGCGCGCTCGCTGATCAGGCGCAGAATCTCCCGGTCGACGGCGTCGATGCGCTCGCGCACCTGGGAGAGCGGGTCCTCCGAGGTCATTCGCCTGGGACCGTCATTCCTTATCGCAGCCGAGACAGCGCACCGAGAGGACGCCCTTGATACCGCGGATGCGGGCCACCGTCTCTTTCGGAATGCGCTGATCGACATCGATCAGGGTAACGGCGATGTCGCCCCGGGACCGATTGAGCATGTCCAGTATGTTCAGATTGGTCTCGGCCAGATCGGTGGAGATCTGACCGACCATGTTGGGCACGTTGCTGTTGACCACCGCGATCCGGTAGCCGCCGTTTCGCGGCAGGTTGATCTCGGGGAAATTGACGGAATTGTGGATATTGCCGTCTTCCAGCCAGTCACGGACCTGGTCCGCCACCATGACGGCGCAGTTCTCCTCCGCCTCCCGCGTCGAGGCGCCGATATGGGGCAGGGTCACCACCCGCGGGTGATCCTTGAGCAGGTTGCCGGGGAAGTCGCACACGTAGGCATAGAGCCTTCCCGCGTCCAGGGCCGCCACCACCGCGGCATCGTCGATGATGCCGTTGCGCGCGAAGTTCAGCAGCACACCGCCCTTCTTCATATGCTTGAGGCGGTCCGCGTTGATCATGTCGCGGGTTTCGTCCGTCAAGGGCACGTGGAAGCTGATGAAATCCGAGCGGGAGACCAGGTCGTCCACGCTCAGCGCCTGCTCGACATCCGACTCCAGCTGCCAGGCCCGCTGCACCGTGATGGTCGGGTCGTAACCGATCACCCGCATCCCTAGCGCCCTGGCGGCATTGGCCACCTGCACGCCGATGGCGCCGAGGCCGATGACCCCCAGCGTACGGCCCGGCAGCTCGAAGCCGACGAACTGCTTCTTGCCGCTCTCGACCGCCTTGTGAATGGCCTCGTCGTCGCCCGCAAGACCGCGCGCAAAGCCCCAGGCCTGAGCGATATTGCGCGCCGCCAACAGCATTCCGGCAATCACCAGCTCCTTGACCGCATTGGCATTAGCCCCCGGAGCATTGAAAACCGGCACGCCGCGCTCGCTCATGCGGGCTACCGGGATGTTGTTGACCCCGGCGCCGGCCCGGCCGATGGCCTTGACCGTATCGGGGATCTCCATGTCGTGCATGTTCGCCGAGCGCACCAGGATCGCGTCCGGATGGGCGATCTCCGAGGCGACCTCGTAGTTTTCACGCGGCAGCCGGTCGAGACCAGCAACTGAAATATTATTTAAAGTCAGTATCTTAAACATTTTTCTCAACTTCTATGCGAAGTTTGGAATCACTCAGGAAAGAAGCACGAACGACCCCGGACGCGGACGATTCGCTCGACCCCCGACGTGCCATCGTAAACTCGCCCTTGGATCAGCCGTATTTGCGCTCGAACTCGGCCATGAAATCGACCAGGGCCTGGACCCCCGCCTCCGGCATGGCGTTGTAGATGCTGGCGCGCATCCCGCCCACCGAGCGGTGGCCCTTAGGGTCACCAGACCCGCCTCCTTGGCCTCGGCAGAGAAACATGGCGTCCAGCTCCGGATTGGCCAGAGTGAAGGGCACATTCATCCAGGAGCGGCAGTCGGGATCCACCGGGTTGGCGTAGAAATCCGAACCGTCGATGGCGTCATACAGGGTCTCCGCCTTGCGCTCGTTGATCACGGCCATGCTGTCCAAGCCGCCCTTGTTCCTTGAGCCACTTGAACACCAGCCCCGCCAGATACCAGGCGTAGGTGGGCGGCGTGTTGTACATGGAGCCGTTATCGGCATGGGTCTTGTAGTCGAACATGGCCGGCGTGCCCGTCGAGGGGCTGCCCGATCAGGTCCTCGCGCACGATGACGATGGTCAGCCCCGCCGGTCCGATGTTCTTCTGGGCGCCCGCGTAGATCACGCCGAAGCGGGAGACATCGATCGGGCGCGACAGGATGGTGGACGACATGTCCGCCACCAGGGGTTTGCCGCCGGTATCCGGAATGTAGGGGAACTCCACGCCCTCGATGGTCTCGTTCGGGGTGTAGTGGACATAGGCCGCGTCGCGCGCTCAGGTCTAGCTCACCCTGGGCCGGAACCGTGGTGAACCTGCTCTCCTCGGTCGACGCCGCGACATTGACCGTGCAATATCGCCGGGCCTCGGCGATGGCCTTCTTGGACCAGGAGCCGGTGTTGATGTAGTCCGCAGTATCGCCTCCCCGCAGCAGGTTCATCGGCACCATCGCGAACTGGCTGGAAGCCCCGCCCTGCAGGAACAGCACCTTGTAGCCCGCCGGCACCTCCAGCAGCTCGCGCAAGTCCGCCTCGGCCTGCTCCGCGATCGACATGAACTCCTTGCCGCGGTGGCTCATTTCGGTGACGCACATGCCGCTGCCATGCCAGTCCAGCATCTCTTCCTGCGCCTGGCGCAGCACCGCCTCGGGCAGCATCGCCGGACCGGCGCTGAAATTAAAAGCTCGAGTCATGATCAACTCTCCGCCGTATCATGTTTATTTCACTGAATTTAATCTAGGTCCACTGAGGACTCGTCTGGGTCGTCGCCGCCGCCGTCATCCTCCTCGTCCAGGGCCACGATACGTTCCACGCCCGCCAGATGCTCCCCCTCACCGATGCTGATCAGCTTGACCCCCTGGGTGTCGCGGCCCAGCACCGGGATGCCTGTCACGGCCGTGCGCACCAGGGTGCCGCCGACGGTAATGAGCATGATCTCGTCCTCGGGACGCACCAGTATCGCACCGACCTGCTCGCCGTTCCGCTCGGAGGCACGGATGGCGATGAGGCCCTTGGTGCCCCGCCCCTTGGTCGGGAACTCCTCGATCGCCGTTCGCTTGCCGTACCCGTTCTCGGTGACGCTCAACACGGTCCCGGGCTCCGCCACCAGCATCGAGATCACCCGCTGTCCCTGATCCAGCGCGATGCCGCGCACGCCATGAGCCGTGCGCCCCATGGAACGCACGCGGTCCTCCTTGAAGCGCACCGCCTTGCCGGCCGAGCTGAAGAGCATGATGTCCTGTTTGCCGTCGGTGACGGCCACGCCGATCAGATACTCGTCCTCGTGGAGATCGATGGCGATGATGCCCCGGGACAGGGGCCGGGAGAAATCCCTGAGCGGCGTCTTCTTGACCGTGCCGGCGCTGGTGGCCATGAACACGTAGCAGCCTTCCTCGTACTCGCGCACCGGTAGTACGGCGCTGATGCGCTCGCCCTGCTCCAGGGGCAGCAGGTTGACCATGGGCCGGCCGCGTGACGCCCGGCTGGCCTGGGGCATCTCGTAGACCTTGAGCCAGTAGACCTTGCCCCGGCTCGAGAAGCACAGCACCGTGTCGTGGGAGTTGGCGACGAACAGCTTGTCGATGAAATCCTCGTCCTTGGTCGCGGTGGCCGATTTTCCCTTGCCGCCCCGGCGCTGGGCCTGGTACTCGCTGACCGGCTGCGCCTTGGCGTAGCCGGCGTGCGAGAGGGTCACGACCACGTCCTCGGGGGCGATCAGGTCCTCTAGGGTCAGGTCTTGATGGTCGATCAGGATCTCGGTCCGGCGCTCGTCGCCGTACTGATCACGGATTTCGACCAACTCGCCGCGGATGACGCTCATCAGGCGATCCGGGCTGGAAACGATGTCCAGCAGGCCGGCGATCTTCCCGAGGATCTCCTCGAATTCACCGATGATCTTTTCCTGCTCCAGACCGGTCAGCCGATGCAGGCGCAGATCCAGGATGGCCTGGGCCTGAATCTCGCTTAGGCGGTAACCGTCCTCGCCAAGACCCAGACCCTTGGCGAGATCGTCCGGCTTGGTCTCCTCGGCCCCGGCCCGCGCCAGCATGGCCGAGACGGCGCCCGGGCGCCAAACCCGCTCCACCAGGCCCGCCTTCGCCTCCGCCGGGCTCGCGGACGCCCTGATGAGCTCGATGACCTCGTCGATATTGGCGAGGGCGACCGCCAGACCCTCCAGGATGTGGGCGCGGTCGCGCGCCTTGCGCAGCTCGAACAGGGTGCGCCGGGTCACCACGTCGCGACGGTGACGTAGGAAGTACTCCAGCAGCTGCTTGAGGTTCAGCAGCCGCGGCTGGCCGTCTACCAGGGCCACCATGTTGATGCCGAACACGGTCTGCATCTGGGTATGCTGGTAGAGGTTGTTGAGCACCACGTCCGGGTAGTGGTCGCGCTTGATCTCGATCACCACGCGCATGCCGTCCTTGTCCGACTCGTCGCGCAGCTCGGCGATGCCCTCGATCTTCTTGTCCTTGACCAGCTCCGCCATGCGCTCGAGCATGCGCGCCTTGTTCACCTGGTAGGGCAGCTCGTCGACGATGATGGCCTCGCGCCCGCTGTGCTTGATCGTCTCGAAGTGGGTTCGGGCGCGCATGAGGACCCGCCCGCGCCCGGTCCGGTAGCCCTCGCGAATACCCCGTACGCCGTTGATCAGGGCGGCGGTGGGAAAATCCGGCCCAGGCACGAGCGCCATGAGCTCGTCGACGGTGATCATCGGGTTTTCGATCACCGCCAGGCAGGCGTCGATCACCTCGCGCAGGTTGTGCGGCGGGATGTTGGTCGCCATGCCCACCGCAATGCCCGCCGAGCCATTGACCAGCAGATTGGGGAAACGCGCCGGCAGGACGGCGGGCTCGTGCTCGGAGTTGTCGTAGTTGGGGACGAAGTCGACCGTCTCCTTGTCCATGTCGTCGAGCAGGGTGTGCGCGATGCGGGCCATGCGCACTTCCGTGTACCGCATCGCCGCGGGGGCGTCCCCGTCGACCGAGCCGAAGTTGCCCTGCCCGTCCACCAGCATGTAGCGCATGGAGAAGGGCTGCGCCATGCGCACGATGGTGTCGTAGACCGCCGTGTCGCCGTGGGGGTGATACTTACCGATGACGTCGCCCACCACGCGGGCGGACTTCTTGTAGGGCTTGTTCCAGTCGTTACCAAGCTCGCTCATCGCGAACAGGACGCGGCGATGCACCGGCTTAAGGCCATCGCGAACGTCCGGAAGCGCCCGCCCCACGATCACGCTCATGGCGTAATCGAGGTATGAGCGGCGCATCTCGTCTTCCAGGTTGACGGGTAGGACTTCTTTCGCGAACTCCGGCATGGGCGTGACGAACCGAGGTGTGGGGCCGCCTCAGAGGCGGCCTGATTGGACTTGGCGTAAAAGCGGAAATTGTATCACGCGGCGGGCTTACGGGCACGAACGGTTGGACATTCGAGCACCCAGGAACCTCTGTGGGGCGGCCCCGCCGTTGCTATCTCGTCCGGTCCAGCATCAAGGCCCGCAGCTTGTCCGCATCGGGTGCCTCGACCACGCCTCGCTCCGTGACGATCGCGTCCACCAGGGCGGCGGGCGTGACGTCGAACACCGGGTTGCGGGCCGTTGCCCCCTCGGCCCCGAGACGCCTTCCGCCGCAAGAAAGCACCTCGTCCGGATCGCGTTCCTCGATCGGTATCTCCCGGCCACTGGGCACCTCCAGGTCCAACGTGGATGTTGGCGCGGCGACCATGAACCTGACCCCGTGGTGGCGGGCCAGGACCGCGAGCCCGTAGGTGCCGATCTTGTTGGCCACATCGCCGTTGGCGGCGATGCGATCGGAGCCGACGATGACCCACCCGACCCGGCCCTCGGCCATCAGGCTCGCGGCCGCTCCGTCCGCCTGGACCGTCACCGGGATGCCCGAGTGCTGAAGCTCCCAGGCGGTGAGGCGCGAGCCCTGCATCCAGGGACGGGTCTCGTCGGCGTAGACGCGCGTGATATTTCCGGCCGCGAAGGCGCTGCGGATCACCCCGAGCGCGGTGCCGTAGCCGCCAGTGGCCAGCGCGCCGGCGTTGCAGTGGGTAATGACCTCGGTCGGACCCGAGACCAGCGCCGCGCCGAGTTCGCCCATGCGGAGGTTTCCCGCGCGGTCCTCAGCATGGATGTCGCGGGCCGCGGCCAGCAGTCCCGGCACCGGATCGCCGTCACCGATCCGCTCCATCGCCTCCGCCATGCGCTCGAGGGCCCAGAAAAGGTTGACCGCCGTGGGCCGCGAGGCGGCCAGCGTCGCCAGATCCGGGGCCATCGCCGAACGCCATCCGCTCCCGCGCTCCGCATAGCGCTCGCGCGCCGCCAGCACCACGCCGTACGCGGCGGTGATGCCGATAGCCGGTGCTCCCCGCACCACCATGTCAGTGATCGCCCTCGCGGTGACCTCGGCGTTTGCGAGGGGCAGGAACTCGGCGCGTCCGGGCAGGTGACGTTGGTCGAGGAGATACAGGCGCCCTTCGTGCCAGACCACGGCATTGTCAGGGCTCGGCTCCGGGAGTGTGCGGGTTTCCATGCGTGGCTCCGTGTGGCAAATTCGCGTCTATTGTGAGCGGGTCGACCGAGGACTCAAGCCAAAATCTGCGGATGAACATGCAAGCGGAACTCATCATCCACGCCCAGTGGATACTCCCGGTGGACGCAGAGGACCGCGTTCTCGAGGACCATTGCCTCGCCGTCTCCGGTGGACGCATCCAGGCCGTTTTGCCCAGCGCCGAGGCTGGCATCGAGATCAAGGCCGAACGCGAGCTCGACTTGCCCGGGCACGTGCTCATCCCCGGATTCGTCAACGCCCACACCCACGCGCCCATGACCCTGCTGCGGGGGCTGGCGGACGATCTGCCGCTGATGACCTGGCTCAACCAGCATATCTGGCCGGCGGAGCAACGCTGGGTGGACCCGGAGTTCGTGCTCGCCGGAACCCGCCTGGCCGTACTGGAGATGCTCAAGAGCGGCACCGTCTGCTTCAACGACATGTACTTCCATCCCGAGGTCACCGCCCGCGCCGCCGCCGAGGCGGGAATGCGCGCCGTGGCCGGCATGATCCTGGTGGACTTCCCGACGGGCTATGCCGATTCTCCCGAGGAATACCTGCGCAAGGGGCTGGCGCTGCACGACCGCTACCGCGACCACGCCCTGATCCGCACCGCCTTCGCCCCCCACTCGCCCTACGCGGTCTCGGACGCCCCGCTGCAGCGGCTGCGCACCCTGGCGGACGAGCTGGAGGTCCCGGTCCACATTCACCTGCACGAGACCCGCGACGAGATCGTCCAGTCGTTGCGCGACCACGGCGAGCGCCCGCTTGCGCGCCTAGAGCGACTGGGGCTGCTGGGACCCAACCTGGTCGCGGTGCACATGACCCAGCACGAGCCGGGCGAGATCGAGAAGCTGGCGCGGGCGGGTGCCTCGGTGGCGCATTGCCCGCAGTCCAACCTCAAGCTGGCCAGCGGCTTCTGCCCGGTATCGGCCCTGCTCGATGCCGGGGTGAACGTCGCGCTCGGCACCGACGGGGCGGCCAGCAACAACGATCTCGATCTCCTAGGCGAGATGCAGACGGCGGCGCTGCTGGCAAAAGGGGTGGCCGGCTCCGCCTCCGCCGTCCCCGCCAGCCAGGCGCTGCGCATGGCCACCATCAATGGCGCCAGGGCCCTCGGCCTGGACGGCGAGACCGGCTCGCTGGAGCCAGGGAAATCCGCGGACATGGTCGCCATCGATCTGCGGGACCCGGACACCCAGCCCGTGTACAACCCCGTCTCCCAGCTCGTCTACGCCGCTGGACGCGATCAGGTGCGCCACGTCTGGGTGGCGGGACGCCAGCTCATCCGCGACGGACAACCCCTTACCCTGGATCCGGCGGGCATCCTCGATGAGGCGCGTTCCTGGGGCTCGCGCATCGCCCAATCCGATTGATCTCTGCGGCGCCGCCGCGAGCGATGGGGACGGAGAAGGAACGAGCGCGGCGTTAGTTTTCGTACAGCGCCATGAACCGCTGCTCTGAAAAGCCGTTCATGCGCTTCCCGCCGACCAGGATCACCGGTACCCCGCGGGCGTTCATGCGCTCAAGCTCGCGCCGGGCCATGGTGCTGCGCTCCACGTCCATCTCCCGGAAGGGGATGCCCCGCGCCTTGAAGAACTGCCTGGCCTGCTTGCAGACCCCGCACCAGGGGGCGCTGTACATGACCACTTTCTTCGCCTTGCCAACTTGCGGCTGATTGGATCCCATGTCCTTGCCGTCCTCGATGCTGACCTCTTCGTAGGTGTTGATCTCCCGCAGCCGCACCGTTTCCGCGTCGACCTCCACCGGCGGCCTGTCCGAGAAATGCACGCGGCCGTCCTCATCCACCCACTTGAAGATACCGGCCTGGAGGCCGAACGGGACTCCCAAAAGCGTGCCGCACAAGAGATAGAGCGGCCAGCAGTAGCTTGTCCGTATGCGCATACCGATTCGTCTCTAGTGGTTCCCAAAGGCCATCTCCTTCGCCCATGTCGGCGGACTCTCGCCGCGTGGTGGTGGCGGGATCGGATCCGTGGGACCTGCTACCTACTCCGTCTGGGCCGGGACAGACGCGGGGTCGGCCTTGGAGGTTCCCTTCACCCTCTCCCGAATACCCTGCACCACGAAATACATGACCGGGATGAGCAGGGTGCCAACGACCGTCGCGGCCAGCATGCCGCCCATCACCGCGGTGCCGAGCGAGACCCGCGAGCCCGCCCCGGCACCCGTGGCGACCACCAGCGGAATGATGCCGAGAATGAAGGACAGGGCGGTCATCATCACCGCGCGAAACCGCAGTTGCGCGGCCTTGACTGCTGCGTCGAAGATGGACAGGCCCTCGTTCTCCCGCTGCTCCTTGGCGAACTCCACGATCAGGATGGCGTTCTTGGCCGCGAGCCCGATGAGCATCACCAGGCCGATCTGAGTGTAGAGGTTCACGTCCATGCCCATCACGCCGACCGTGCCCAGGGCGCCGAACACCGCCACCGGCACCGCGAGCATGACCGCGAGGGGTACGGACCAGCTCTCGTACTGGGCGACCAGGAACAGGTACACGAACAACAGGGCCAGACCGAAGATGATCGGCGCCTGGCCCGCCGCCTTGATCTCCTGGTAGGACATGCTGGTCCACTCGAAGCCGAAGCCCGCCGGCAGGCTCTCCTTGGCGGTCTTCTCCATCGCCGCGATGGCCTGACCCGAGCTGTAGCCGGGCGCCGCCCCCCCCGAGATGTCGGCCGAGCGGAACAGATTGTAGCGTGACATGATCTGGGGTCCGGTCTGGGACTCGACCTCCGCGATGGTCGACATGGGTACCATTGACCCATCCTTGCTACGCACGAACAGCCGCACGATGTCGCTCGGCTGGTTGCGGAAGTCCCCCTCCGCCTGCGCCATGACCCGCCAGGTGCGGCCGAACTTGTTGAAGTCGTTGATGTAGACGGAGCCGAGCTGGGCCTGCAGGGTGGAGAAGACCTCCGTCATCGGGATACCCAAGGTCTGCACCTTGTCGCGGTTGACCTCCAGGAACAGCATGGGCACGTCGGCGCGGAAGGTGCTGTAGGCGTTGTCGATGGCCGGATCGGCATTGGCTTCGACCACGAAGCCGCGCATTACGGAGGCGAAGTCCTGAATGCTGCCGCCGGTCTTGTCCTGGAGCACGAAGGAGAAGCCGCCCGTACTGCCGAGGCCGGGAATGGCTGGCGGCACGAAGGGGATGAGCTGCGCATCGATGGTCTGGGCCGCGATCTCCTGCACCTTGCCGACGATGGAACGAAGCTGCAGGTCCGGCTCCTTGCGCTGATCCCAGGGCGCCAGGATGGGGATGACCAGGGCGCTGTTGGAGCCGAAGGCGGAATTGAGCAGGGAGAACCCCGCCACCGAGATGACGTTGGTGATGCCCGGGACCTCCAGCAACTGCTGCTCCACCCGGCCCAGCACCTCCTCGGTGCGGGTCAGGGAGGCGGCGTCTGGCAGCTGGACCTCCATGAAGAAGTAGCCCTGGTCCTCCTCCGGCAGGAAGCCGCTAGGGAGGTTGCCGAACATCCACACCGTTCCAACGATCAGGGCGCCGTAGACGACGACGGCCATGAGCACGCGCTTGATGACGAGCCTGACCCCGGCCGTGTAACGCGCGGTGAGGCGCTCGAACCAGCGGTTGAAACCCGCCAGCAGGGACATCGGCTGGCTCCCCTTCTTGAGCAGGACCACGCACAGGGCCGGACTCAGGGTCAGCGCGTTGACGGACGAGATGGCCACCGCCACCGAGATGGTCACGGCGAACTGCTTGTAGAGCTCGCCGGTGATGCCGGGCATGAAGCCGACGGGCACGAACACCGCGAGCAGCACCAGGGTGGTGGCGATGACCGCACCGCCCACCTGCTCCATGGCCTTGGCAGTCGCCTCCTTGGGTTCCAGGTCCTCCTCGTCCATCAGGCGCTGGACGTTCTCGACTACGATGATGGCGTCGTCCACCACGATGCCGATGGCCAGGATCAGGGCGAACAGCACGATGGTGTTGAGCGAGAAGCCGAAGACCGCGAGGGCGGCGAAGGTGCCGATCAGGGACACCGGAATGGCGATGCCGGGGATCAGGGTGGTGCGCCAATCGCCCAGAAAGACGAAGACCACCGCGATGACCAGCATGATCGCGATGATCAGGGTCTCGATCACCTCGTCGATGGAGGCCTTGACGAAGTTGGTGGTGTCGTAGAGTACCTCGACCTCCATGTCCTCGGGGAAGCGCTCGGATAGCTCCGCCAAGGCCCCTTTCACCGCCTCCGCGGTGGACAGCGCGTTGGCGTCCGGGGTCTGGTAGACCGCCAGAACGACCGAAGGCGCTCCGTCCAGGCGCCCCGACGCGGAATAGGCCTGGGCGCCCAGCTCCACCCTGGCCACGTCCTTGACGCGAATGGCGGAGCCATCGGGCTCGATGCGGATGATGATGTTGCCGAACTCATCCACCTCGGAGAGCCGGCCCTTGGTGGTCACCGTGTACTGGAACTGCTGGTCGGTGGGTGCCGGCGGCGCCCCGACCTGACCCGCCGGGACCTGCACGTTCTGCTGGGCCACCGCGTTCTGCATATCGGCGACGGTGACGTTCAGGGAGGTCATGCGATCGGGCTTGAGCCAGAACCGCATGCCGTAGTCCATGACGCCCAGGATCTCCGCCTTGCCCACGCCGTTGACGCGCCCGAGGGGGTCCTTGACGTTGATGGTGGCGTAGTTGTTCAGGTACAGGGCATCGTAGGTCCCCTCGGGCGAGGTGATGTTGGCGATCAGCAGCATGTTGGTGGACTGCTTCTCGGTCTTCACGCCCTGCCGCTGGACCTCCTGGGGCAACGACGGCATGGCCTGGGAGACCCGGTTCTGCACCTTGACCTGGGCCATGTCGGCGTCGGTGCCGATCTCGAAGGTGACCGTCAGGCTGTAGCGTCCGTCGTTGTCCGACTTGGAGGACATGTAGATCATGCCCTCCACGCCGTTGACCTCCTGCTCGATGGGCGAGGCCACGGTCTGCTCCACCACCTCGGCGCTGGCGCCCGCGTACTGGGTGGTGACGCTCACCGTCGGCGGGGTGATCTCGGGGAACTGCGCCACCGGCAGGCCCATCAGCGCCAGCACGCCCGCCAGGGTGATGACGATGGAGATGACGAAGGCGAACTTCGGGCCGGTTGATGAAGAACTTGGAGAAGCCCATGGTTACTCCGGCTTCCCCGGCCGCCGCGGCCTCGTCCTCATCGCCGGTCCCGCCGAGGTCCGCCGAGGTCTCCCCGGGCATACCCGACATCCCGCCCATACCCGGACATGTCCCGGGTGGTTCCCGCGGGGCGCATCCGCGGCGCTGCTCTCCGTTGCACCCGCCAAAGGCGCGGGCATCCGCCTCGTGCCAGCTCGGGCTTGACCTCGATGCCGGGGCGCACCTTCTGCACGCCGTAGAGGATGATGCGCTCACCCGCCTGCAGGCCCTTGCTCAGGGACCAGTTGGCGCCGAAGCGCTGCCCGGTCTCGATGCGACGGACCTCCACCTTGTTCTCGTCGTTGACCAGCAGGACGTACTGGCCGCCCTGGTCGGTGAGAACCGCGGCCTGCGGAATCACCACCGCCGTCCTTCGCCTCCGTGCGCTCGACGACCACGGTGACGAACTGGCCCGGGAGCAGGAGCTGGTCCGGATTCGGGAACACCGCCCGAATCAGCACCGTGCCCGTCTTCTCATCGACCTTGTTGTCGAAAAAGTCGAACTCGCCGGGATGCTCGTACATGCTCCCCGTCCGGCAGCCGTAGCAGCGGGACGTAAGTGCGCTCGTCTGGCTCCCGTCCGGCCTCTTTGGCGGTCACGTCCACCTGCGCCAGCTCCAGGTACCAGGTCTCGGAGATGGCGAAAGCAACCTGAATGGGGTCCATCCGGTTGATGGTCGCGAGAACGCCCGAGTCCGGCCCCAGCAGGTTGCCGACGTCGTAGCTGGCGACATCGATCCTGCCCGCGATGGGGGCCTTGACCTCCGTGTAGTCCACGTCCAGCTGGGCCTGCTTGATGGCGGCCTGGGCGGTCTGAACGGCGGCCTCCTGAACCAGCACCTCGGCCTCGGCCTCGTCCACCTTCTGCTGGCTGACGTTGTTCGTCTTGGCGAGCTCCGCGTAGCGCGCGGCGTCGACCCGCGCCCGGTTCAGGGACGCTTCCGCCGCCGCTAGCTCAGCCTCGGCCTGGGCGAGGGAGGCCTGGTACCGATCCGGCTCGATCGCGAACAGGACCTGGCCCTCCTCGACCGTGCCGCCCTCCTGGAAATCCCTGCTCTGCAGGAAGCCAGTGACGCGCGCGCGCAGGGCGACCGATTCCTTGGCGCGGGTCTTGCCAACGAACTCGAAGAAGGGATTGACCTTCTGCTCCGCGACCTCGATAACCCCGACGGCCGGGGGCTCGACCGTCTGTTGCTCCGATGCCTGCCGTCCGCAACCGGCGATGACGAGCAGAAAACCGGTGGCGGCCGCGACGGGGAGAGCCCCGCGGGCTTGGCGAAGCCGGCCCGTTCGAGATGAGGCGCATGCGAGGATGGAAACCTGAGTCATGGGGGATGCAATGATCTGGTGGGAAAAAGAGAAGACGGGGTCGGATGTTAGCACGGGTGGTAGGGCCGACCTACCCGACCCAACGGTATCGGGTAGGCCGCGTCTACCCCTCCCGAGGATGGTTGTGGCGCCCCGCAGCCAGTCCCATATGGTCTCAAGAGATGCAGCCAGTCCCATATGGTCTCAAGAGATAAGGAGAACCCCATGAAGCGACTGCCCTATACGGCGATAGCCGCGTCGGGGTCCGCCCTCGACATCCGCTTTCCTCTGCACCGTGAGACGCGCTCCGAAGAGGCGGTGGGAGCCATGCTGTCGGCGGTTCTCGAAGCCCTAAGCGCGAGTCTGGCCTCGAGGCAGGAGGTCAGCGACGGCGACGTCCTGCAGTCGCTCGCCATGGCGATGTCCATTCGCGCCCGGATGGTGGATGCGACCCCGGCCGTGAGCCTGCGGCTGATGCACGAGCTGATCGACGAGGCCTTCGCGGCCGCACTGGATGCCACCTCATACCCCGCCGCACGCGCCTGAGAACGGCGCCGGAGGAGATCGATATGAATGCCACGAGACCGCCCGTCACCCGCCGCCAACTGCTGGGCATCACCACCGTCGCGGGACTCTTTCTCGCCCTTCCGGGCCGCGCCTTGAGCGCCCTGTCGCCCACGGCCCACCAGCCCCGGGGCCCCTTCTACCCGGACCAGCTTCCGCTCGATGACGACAACGACCTGGTGCGCAACCAGGGCAGCGCCGAGCTGGCGAAGGGCGAGGTCACGGATCTCTCCGGACGGATACTGGACACCAAGGGAAAGCCGGTGTCCGATGCCCTGGTGGAGATCTGGCAGTGCGACGCGAATGGGCGTTACCTCCATCGCCTGGACGATCGCCGGGTAGAGCGGGACTCGGGCTTCCAGGGTTACGGGCGCTACACCACCGCCGCGGATGGCCGCTACCGGTTTCGCACCATCAAGCCCGTCCCCTATCCCGGACGCGCGCCGCATATCCATTTCTCGGTCAGCGCTCCCGGCAGGCCGCCGCTGATCACCCAGATGTATGTCGCGGGTGCGCCCGAGAACGGCCGGGACTGGCTGTTGAACGCGGTACGGGATGATGCGGCGCGCGAGCGTCTGATCGTCGCCTTCGAGCCCGCCCCGGACCCCGGCATCGCCGCCTTGCAGGCCCGATTCGACCTCGTCCTCGCCTGATCCGCGCGTGTTTTCTCGGGGCAGGCCCTACCAGGGCCTGTACTTCAGATCAGGTATGTGACTGAGGTCGAACACCTGCGGCAAGGTCCGCACTAGCTCCTCGACTTCGGCGAAACTCATAAAACGTCCGTAAGAGGCCTTGGCGGCATCCATGGGAAGCTCGACCCAGAAACGCTCACCTCCCGGATCGCACAGGATCTGCAGGACGTTCTCCTGACCGTCGATGATGCCGAGGAAATCGTCCTCGCTATGCAGGCGGCCGAGCAACTGCTCCCGGATGGCCCTCGCACTCATCTCCACGGCGCTAGCCGAGGAGACGGAATCGCCGGAGCGCTCGAAGAAATAGAAGACTCGAAAGTGCATTTTCCTTGTGCCCGGAATGCCGACTGCCCACGCGTCCGACCCCAGAGTTCAGTCGCAGAGGCGCCCGGGGCGAGCGATCTCGCCGTGTTATGATCCTGCGGCATGCGGCGTCTGCGCCGCGACAGCTCATGGCCCTTGCGCCAGGACCGAACAGCGCTTTCAGCGGAGGCCTGCGATGGCGTTTCTCTCTCTCAAGCTCCACTGGCAGATCCTGATCGCCCTCGTCCTTGCGGTCGCCGTCGGCTTGCTCACAGGCACCGAAGCGGGCCTGTTCGGTATCACTTTTTACTCGATCTTCGACTTTGTGGGCAAATTGTTCCTCAATGCCCTCAAGATGCTGATCGTCCCGCTGATCGTGTCTTCCATCATCGTCGGCGTAGCCGGCATCGGGGGAACCCGCGGTCTCGGCCGACTGGGCGGCAAGACCGTCATCTATTACCTGACCACCAGCCTGTTCGCTATCCTGGTCGGCCTCATGGTGGTCAACCTGGTCGAGCCCGGCGTCGTCGACGGCCAACCGGCGAAGGACCTGATCGGTTTCAGCGCCGACGCGGCGGAGGTGCAGGAGAAGGTCGCGGGCAAGGGTACCGGCGATGTGGTGGAGGTATTCCTGCGCCTGATCCCGACCAACGTGGTGGAGGCCGCAAGCTCGGGCCAGATGCTTGGGCTGATCTTCTTCAGCCTGCTCTACGGCTTTTTCATGACCCGCATCACCGAGGATTACGCCGAGGCCCAATACAACTTCTGGCAGGGCGTGTTCGAGATCATGATGAAGATCACCGACCTCATCATGCGCTTCGCCCCCCTGGGCGTCTTCGCCCTCGTGGCGAAGGTGGTTGCGAGCACCGGGTTCGACGCCTTCGCTCCCCTGGCGATGTTCTTCTTCAGCGCGGTGGCGGCGCTGGCAATCCACTTCCTGGTCACGCTTCCACTCCTGCTCTACTTCGTGGGACGGGTCAATCCGATACTTCACTACAAGGCCATGGGCCCAGCCCTGCTCACCGCCTTCTCCACCGCCTCCTCATCGGCAACGCTGCCGATCACAATGGAGTGCGTAGAGAAGAACGCCGGTGTATCCAACCGCACCACCAGCTTCGTTCTGCCACTAGGGGCGACCATCAATATGGACGGCACCGCCCTCTACGAGTGCGTCGCGGCCATGTTCATCGCCCAGGCCTACGGCATCGAGCTCGGCTTCGCTACCCAGTTCACGGTGGTGCTGATCGCGCTCCTCACCTCCATCGGGGTCGCCGGCATCCCGGCCGCGAGCCTGGTCGCGATCGCCATCATCCTCGCCGCCGTGGGGTTGCCGGTGGAGGGCATCGGCTTGATTCTCGCGGTAGACCGCATTCTGGACATGATGCGCACCTCCGTGAACATCTTCAGCGACTCCTGCGGTGCGGTCATCATCGGCAGGCTCGAGGGAGAGGAAGGGATACTGCAGGAGCGGCGGGCGCTCAGGTGACCCTGGTTCGGCAACGGGAGGCAAAGTCCCACTCGCGGTAATCCGACGGCCCCTCGGCTGCGTACTGAGTAGGTGAATGCAATGGTTTCGCCTTCACCGACTCCGCGAGGTCTTTCCCATGTCCGGCTGCAATACCCTGGTCAAATTGGCCGCCGTCCCCCTGCTCATCTTCGCCGCGTCTCCGGCCCTAGTGGCCGCTAACGCCGATTCCCAGCGATTCACCATCCTGCGCGACGGCAAAGAGGTGGGCGTTCACGAGGTCCGCCGCGAAACGGTGGCGGGCCAGATCCGTGTTGACTCAAGCTCGCGCATCGATGTCCGCCTGCTGGGGCTGAACCTCTACCGCTTTCGTTACCAGTCCCGTGAGGTATGGGACGATCAGGGGCTCCTAAGCCTGGAGGTGGACGTAGACGACGGCGGCAAGCCGTTCGCCCTGAGCGGCGAGCGCGTCAGCGGACGCTTCGAGTGGACTTCCGATCAGGGGGACGGGAAGCACCCGCTCCCGTTGTTCCCTACGAACCATTGGAATCCGGAGGTTCTCGCGCAGGACGCCGTGCTCAACACCCTCACCGGGAGCCTCAACCGGGTGCGGATCGAGCCGCAGGGTCGCGAGCAGCTCGCGCTGCCTTCGGCCAGGGTTCCGGCAACCCGCTACCAGTACCAAGGAGAGCTGCGGCTCGATTCCTGGTACGACGCCGCGGGACGGTGGCTCGGCATGCGCTTCGAGGGTCGTGACGGCTCCACCATCGAGTATCTGTGCAGCAGTTGCGACGCAAAGGTGGCGATGTGAGCGCAAGACCCGAGTCGGCCTGGGTCACCGGCGCGAGCCAGGGTATCGGCCGCGCCCTGACGCTCGCCCTCGCGGATCGCGGAGCGGGGGTGGCGGCATCGGCTCGGGATGAGTCCGCTCTGCAACTGTTGGGTCAGGAAAGACCGAACCTCTTACCCGTCCCCTTGGACGTGACGGACGCGAAGGCCGTCGAGGCCGCCGTGGTTGAGATCGAGCGTACGCAAGGACCGATCGACCTCGCCGTGCTCAACGCTGGGATCTACGAACCGGTACCCGGCGGCCTCGCTCAGCCAGAGCTTTTCCGCCAGCACATGGAAGTCAACTACCAGGGCGTGGTCAACAGCCTCTGTGCCCTCCTTCCGCGCATGAAATCACGCGGGTACGGGCAAATCGCCGTGCTCGGATCGGTGGCGGGTTACCGCGGTCTACCCCAAGCAGCCGCCTATGGCCCAACCAAGGCCGCACTCATCAGCCTCGCCGAGACTTTGCGCCTGGAGCTCCGGGGTACAGGAGTGGATCTGCGCCTCGTCAATCCGGGCTTCGTCGCAACCCGGCTCACCGCCAAGAACCGTTTCTTCATGCCGTCCATCCTCACCCCGGAGGACGCCGCGAACCGCATTCTCTCCGGGCTCGAGGGTAGCTCATTCGAGATCGCCTTTCCGTTTGGCTTCATCATCTGGATGAAACTCCTTCGACTGCTGCCCTATCGCCTCTACCTGCCGCTGGCGGCACGGCTCACCGGCAAGTAGAGTTCGCTCTCAACTCTCGTCGCCGCTCGTGTTATTCGGCAGCTGGAAACGTGCGGTAAACCAAGCCACTCGTCGCCGGCCCCTAACCTTCAGGGCTTCTTGAAGAACAGGGTCACAGAGCCGATTTCCAGGCCGAACTTCTTCACCTTTGCCCGGTTGATCAATACGCCGTCCGGCTGCAGGAACATCCAGTCGTCGAACGCCACGCGCCAGGTGGATCCTCCCACGGGCAGATCCATCTCGTAGGCCCAGTTCAGGGCGTTGCCGGCAACGCGCCCGCGAGCCTCGCCCAGGATGTCCGCTGCGCGGCCCACGTAGCCATCTTCACCATCCCGGGTGATGGTCCAGACGCGACGATCCCGTTCCCCGTCGTCGTACTCGAAATCCTCCTCCAACACGAGCTTTCCGTTCTCGACCCGGCCGTCGATGTCCACCGTAAACTGCCGACGGACAGTGCCGAACCTGTCCTCGAACAGGCCCCAGGCCCGCGAGCTGCCGGAAAAGTAGTCAAACAGGTCGAGCTTGGGAGAACGATCTTTGAAGTCTTCCGGTTTCATGGTCTCACATCCGCTGAGGAGCAGGGTCGCGGGCAGTACCGCCGCGAACAGAAAGTTTCGTAGCCGCATGGATTCATACCTCCGAAAGGGCGCGGTCGCGCCGTTGCAGACGGGCGGCGACAGCCGCCTGGCGGGCGGGCGTCAGCGGGAGGTCGCGCATGAGCGCCACGGCCGCCAGCTTGAGCCCACAGGGGATGAGGGCGTAGGTGACCGCAAGCGCGGTCAGGGCGGTTTTCGTCGGCTGCGCCTCCTCGAGGCCGAGGCCCGCGAGGGCGGGAAGCGTGAGGCCGGCGGCCAGGGCCAGCGCCAGCTTCGCCGACATGTTCCACAGCGAGAACAGTCCCGCGGTTCGATTGCGGCGGAACCGCAGCCGGTCCCAATCCGCCACGTCCGCTTGGATAGCCGGAGGCAGGGCTAGGTCCGCGCCCAGGCAAAGGCCAGTGACCAGGCAAATCAGGGCGAATATCCCGGCGTCTCCTGGTCCCAGCAAAGCGGCGGCGGCGAAGGCGGGACAAGTCACTACCATCGCCAGTGCCCAGGCCCGGTGCTTCGATAAGGTGCGGCTGAGAACCAACCACAGGGGGATACCGGCGACGGCGCAACCGAAGTAGAGCGCAAGCAGGAGATTGCGGGTCTGGTCGTCGACTGCCAGAACGTAGGTGCAGTACAGCGGAAACAACACCGCCGGGATGCCGTTGGCCAGCCCGTTCAGGAACCAGGCCCCGAGCAGGCGAACGAAGAGGCGGTTCTCGGTGATCCCACGCCAACTCGCGTCCGTCCGTGGCAGCGCGACGGGTCGCGGTACGCGCGAGAGCAGCAGATAGAAAGTCGGCAGGCCGATCGCCACCGTGACCCATCCGAGCAGGGCCATGCGGAATGCCTCGTCCAAGCCCAGAAATCCCAGTGCCGCCGGCAAGGAGGCGGACAGAAGGATGCCGACCAAGGTGGCGCCCTCGCGGCTCGAGGTCAGACGCGTCCGCTCGTGATAGCCGGCGGAAAGCCGGGCGCCCCAGGTGAGGTATGGAATCTGGACCAGGGTCCAACCGAGCAGCAGAAGCGCGCTCGTCACCAGCAGCCACACCGCACCCGCCCCTTCCGGCGGCGACATCAGCAGCACCAGGGCGGGCGCCCCGAGCAAGGCGCCGAGCAGCACCAGACGGCCGATATCACGCCCGCCGCCGCGGTCCGCCAGCCGTCCGACCAACGGGTCCGTGACGAGATCGAGGGCGCGCCCGGCGAACAGCACGGCGCCGGTGACCGCCAGACCCAATCCAACCTCCTGCGCGTAGAAGGTCGGCAGCAAGGTAAAGATGGGGATGGTCGGGATGGCGGTGACCAGTCCCGGCAGCCCGTAGTAGAGGAGTACCGGCCGCCCGACGCCGGCCACCTCAGGCCGGGCGACGGAAGCGGTAGATGCCGACATCGATAGAGCCTGAGCTGAAGCCCGTCTCGCAATAGCAGAGGTAGTATTCCCAGAGCCGTCGGAACCGCTCGTCAAACCCCTCGGCGGCGATGTCCTCCCAGGCATCGATGAAATGTCGACGCCAGACCTCCAGCGTACGGGCATAGGACGACCCGAAGGTCTCTTGGTGGTCCACCACCAGCCCCGCGGCGGCCGCCTGACGATGGAGGATCGATGGGGTTGGAAGCATGCCCCCGGGGAAGATGTAGCGTTGGATGAAGTCGGTGCGCCCTCGGTAGGCGTCAAAGCGCTCCTCGGCGATCGTGATGACCTGCACGACCGCCGCGGCGCCGGGCTTGAGACGCTCGCGCAGCGTTTGAAAATACTGCGGCCAGTGCTCCTCTCCCACGGCCTCGAGCATCTCGATGGAGACCACGGCGTCGTACTCGCCGTGGGTGTCGCGATAATCGGTCAGGTTTGCCGCGGCCTGAGCCTGGAGCCCCTGCGACACCATGCGTTCGTTGGCGTAGGCGAGCTGCTCCTTGCTGAGCGTGATGCCCTCGACACGGCATCCCGATCGGGCGGCCTTCTCCATGAAGCCACCCCAGCCACACCCGATCTCCAGGATCGAGTTCCCGGGCTGCAGCCCGGCGAGATCGCCGATGCGGCGATACTTCAGGTCCTGCGCCTCGGCGAGCGGCTGATCTGGCCGCTCGAAAATCGCGGACGAGTAACTCATCCCCGGGTCGAGCCAGCGCCGGTAAAAGCCGTTCCCAAGGTCGTAGTGGAAGGCGATATTGCGCCGGCTGCCGCGCCGACTGTTGGCGCGCAGCCGGTGGTAGGCACGATTGAGCCAGCGTGCGACCGCGCTGCCGCGCAAGTTGGCGCTCAGCGCCCCCTCGTTACTCGCCGCGAGTTCCATCAGTGCCCGCAAATCCGGGGTGTGACAGTGCCCGTCGACATAGCTCTGCGCGAAGCCGATATCGCCCCCGTAGACGAGGCGGCGCAACCCCGCACCAGTGCGGATTTGCAGGGACGCGTGTGGGCCGTGCTCGCCACCGCCACTGAACGCATGCACGCTTCCGTCCGGCAGCCGCAGGGTCAGGCGCCCGACGCGGATTCTCGCGGCCATGGCAGTCACCGCCCGCGACAGAAGTCGGTCATACCAGCCGCTTGCGAATGATCGAGGCCGAGTGATAGGGCTCGACGGGTATTCTGCTGTGCAATTGTGGTCTGTGCTCATCGTGGTCTCTCGGAACTCAGGACTTGGTGGGATCGATCATGCTGACCGCACGCTGGGGCGCGGGGTCGTGCCGGAACAGTGGGACGCCCTTGCGCCAGAGCTTGAATGCCTCCCAGTGGATTCCGACCACGACCTTGATCGTCATCAACGGAATGCTCAGGGCCGCCTTCAGAAGGCTGGCATCCGTCAGTGGCCGTTGCTCGCCGGTGAACCAGGCGTCGAGTATCGGTTGTCCTCCTTGGGTCTCATGGATCGCCAGGCTAAGCCGATCGCCGGGCCTACGGACGCGGAAGTGGTAGGTGCAATCCATCGGCAGGAAGGGCGAGACGTACATCGACTTCTCGCAGGATTGGCGGATCACGCCTACATCGTCTTTCACCGGAATCAGATAGCTGTGACGCTCGCCGAAGGTGTTGTTGACTTCGTAAATCAAGGCCCGCAGGCGGCCGTCCTTGCGGTAGCAGTAGTAAACGCTCAAAGGATTGAACACGTATCCCAGCAAGCGGGGGTAGCACAGCAGGCGGATGGTCCCGTCAGCGTCATCGATCCCGGCTTTCGCCAGCAGCCCCCGGACATAGGGCGTCAGCGCCGAGCCGTCGCCCGGCCCGTGGTCGCGGTCGTATAGGGAGAGCAGCGCAAGCCGGTTGTGGCCGAAAAACCGAAGTCTACTGTCTAGCTCCGGGAGCTCGTCCAGATCCATCAACATCGAGAACACGCGGTAGTCGAGCCGGTGGCGGCGCGGACCGTGTCGCTGATGGCCGACCTTACCGACGTACAGGGCAGATAGACTCATGCCGCTTGCTCCCGCGGGATGGCCGCCGTTTCGGGCGCATGGCAGAAAATGCGGCCGTTCGGCTCCGCGACGCTCCACGGCCGTTGCACGCCGCCGAGCTGCTCGGCCACCGACAGGCCCGCCTGCAGTCCGTCCTCGTGGAATCCATGTCCGAAGTAGGAGCCGCAGAACCAGGTGCGGCGCGTGCCTTGCAAGTTCCACAGCAGCCTCTGGGCGCTGACCGCCGCGCGGTCGAACGTCGGATGGTGATAAACGAAGCTACGTAGCACGCTGCCCTCCTTCGGCGACCGGATGGGATTGAGCGTGACGAACAGCGGTCGATTTTCTGGCAGTTCCTGCAGCCGGTTCATCCAGTAGGTAACGCAAACCTTTTGCTCCTCGCCGCGTCCCTGGCTCAGGAAATTCCAGCTGGCCCACGCGCGCCGGCGACGGGGCATCAGCGCCTCGTCCGTGTGCAGCATCGCCAGGTTGCGCTCGTAGCGGAAGGCACCCAGCAGGCGCCGTTCCGCCCCGTCCGCGTCGGCGAGCATGCGCAACGCCTGGTCGGCGTGCGCGGCGATCACGACATGATCGAACTCGCGTACATCGCCCTGCCTGTCCTCGACGCGCACCTTGGAACCATCCCTGCGCACCGACGTCACTGCCGTGTTGAGTAGCACGCCTGCGCGGTACGCGGCGGTCAGCCGCTCGACGTAGGAGTGGCTGCCGCCGACCACGGTGCGCCACTGGGGGCGGTCCTGGAGGGTCAGCAGGCCGTGGTTCTCGCAGAAGCGCACGAAGGAAGCCAAAGGGTAGTCGAGCATGTCCGCGACCGGGGTCGACCAGATGGCAGACCCCATCGGAAGTAGGTGATCGCGCGCCAATTCCGGACTGTATCCCCCCGCGTTCAGGTAGTCCCCCAGCGTCAGCTCGGGCGAGACGCGCTCGTCGAGTGCCGCCGGCGCCTCACGATAAAAGCGCAGGATATCCCTCACCATCCGCCACATTCGGGGCCGCAACGCGTTGGCGGGCTGAGCCAGAAGCCCGCTCGGTCCGGAGCCGGCGTACTCGAACCCACCGCCGTCCAACGAGGCCGAGAACGACATGTCCGACGCCCGTGTAGGGACGTCGAGGTGGCGAAACAGGGCCGACAGGTTCGGGTAGTTGCGTTCGTTGTAGACGATGAAGCCTGTGTCGACATTCAGGTCACCGTCCGGTCCGGGCACTGTCACCGTGTTCGAATGACCGCCGATGCGGTCGTCCTTCTCGTAAACGGTGACGCGGTGGCGTTGCGCGAGCAGCCAAGCGGCGGACATGCCGGAGATGCCGGCGCCGATCACGGCAACGTTGTAACGGACTGGTGTCGTACGCATGTTAAGGTTATCTCTTCTTGTACTAGACAAACATGCTTAGCAGTACGCACAATGTCGACAAACGGATCACAGGCTCCGAACGCCACCGTAGGACTCAGCCTTGTGCCGGCAGGCGAACACGCTTATGTGGGGCGCGCTGATCCAGCCACGACTGATACACGTACCAAGGGTTACCGCCGGGGAGACCGCCACACATGCTTCACGCGATGATCGAGCCGACCTGCCCGCACGAGGATTTGCGGCAGTTGCGGAATGACGTGGTGCTCTGGATGGAGAGGATCGCGGCGAGCCGGGACCGAACGGCGTTCGAGCACCTTTTCAGATATTTCGCCCCGAAGCTGAAGAGCTACATGCGGCGACTCGGTGCAGACGCGGCTTTCGCCGAGGACCTGGCGCAGGAAACCTTGGTGCAGGTGTGGAGGAAGGCCGAGCGCTTCGACTCAGGCCGCGCGACACCGGCGGCCTGGATCTTCACTATCGCACGGAATCTTCGAATCGACCGGCTGCGCAAACAGCGGGTTCACGAGGTGGAGCTGGACCCTGAACTCGAGCTAAACGACGCCGGCCAAGATGGGCACGAGCGCGCGATGGACCGCATCGACGCGGACAAGCTCCTGGCACTGGTGGGGTCGCTTCCGCACGACCAGATGCAGGTGGTGCGGCTCGCGTTCTTCGAAGGACTGAGCCACTCGGAAATCGGCGCACGTCTGGACGTCCCTCTGGGCACGGTCAAGTCGCGACTGCGCCTCGCCTTCGGAAAGCTGCGAACCGCCCTGGGAGAAGCCGAATGAAGCCCCGCCACCATCCGGATGACGCAACCATCGTCTCGTACGCCGCGGGGGCCGTGACGGAAGGATTGTCCCTGACCATCGCGGCGCACCTGGCATGGTGCGGGCGCTGCCGCGAACGGCTTGCAGAGGCCGAGCACCTGGGGGGCATGCTCATCGAGCGATTGGAGACCGCGCCCCTGCGGGATGAATCCTTCGACAAGGTCTGGGCGCGCGTCGCGGCGGATGCGCCGGAGGCTCCGAGGCCCGCGGCGAGGTTGCCGGCAACTGGAGAAATACCCGCGGTGCTCGCCCCTTGGCTGCCGGACGGTCTGGATGGCGTGCGCTGGCGCGGCGTCGTCCCGGGCGTGCGCCAGTTCCCGTTGTCCGGAATCGCGAGTGAACGCGGTGCGGTGCGCCTGCTCTCCATCGCCCCGGGCACCACGATTCCGCACCACGGTCACCAGGGCTCCGAGCTGACACTGGTACTGCGCGGCTCCTATGCGGACGAAATCGGGCGTTTCGGACCTGGCGACTTGGCGGACCTCGACCCTGATGTTCACCACCAGCCGATCGCGGACACGGCCGAGCCCTGCATCTGCATCGTCGCAACCGACGCGCCGCTGCGTTTCAGCAACCTGCTCGGACGGGTAGTGCGGCCCCTCCTGGGATTTTGAAGCCTGCCCGCCCGGCTCTGGCCGCAGCTCGGTCTCGTGCTCACCGGGGTGCGAGGGCGCGGTTGATGGCGGCAACCAACTCGCCCGGCGTCAGGGGCTTCATCAGCACCCCGTCGATCCGCAGCTCCGATATATCCCGTTCCCCCACGGCCCCCGCGTAGCCGCTGAAGATCAATACCGGCAAGCTCGTGTCCAACTTGCGGATCTCGCGCACCAAACCGACGCCGCTCATGCCCGGCATACTCTGATCAGTCAGCAACAGGCTGAACTCGTCCCGCGCGTTGCGGAACGCCTCCAGTGCCTCCGCGCCGCTGGCGCACAGCACGATATCCGCCTTCGCCGCCGTGAGAACCCTGCTCAGAAACAGGCGGACCACCGCCTCGTCGTCCACCACCAGGATCCTTCGGTCTCGCAGGTCCTGGTCCGCGAGCACCTCGCGGGCGGATTCGCCCCGGTTTTCGGAGTCGGAGGCTGGCGGCAGCAGTATGTCGAATCTCGTGCCCTCCCCCACCCGCGATTCCACCAGGATATGACCCCGATAGGTGCTCACGATCCCCTGCACCACGGCCAACCCCATGCCGCCTCCGGAACCGATCTCCTTCGTCGTGTAGAACGGCTGGAAGATCTTGTCCAACAGGTGCGGAGAGATACCAGTGCCCGAGTCCTGCACCCGAATACACACCCACTCGCCCTGGACGCGGTCGTGACAGATCTGGCACTCCTCGCCGTGGAACGACTGCCGGCACACCGAGATCGTCAAGGCCCCGCCTGGAGGCATGGCGTCGCGGGCATTGATGCTGAGATTCATCAATAGCTGCTGCAGGTGGACCGGATCGACGCGGACCATGGGAGAGGATGCCGGCCAGTCGTTCTTGATCTCGACCCGCGTCGACAGCATCGGCCGCAGCATACTCAGGACTTCATCGAGCTGCGGCACCAGGTCCACCACGGCCGCGGTGGCGTCGGTATCGCCGCGACTGTATACGAGCAGCTGTCTGATGAGGTTGCGCGCGCGCTGTCCGGCCTTCGAAATCTGATCCAGATACTCCTTGAGCTTGACGTTGCTGCCGGCCTCCGCCCGCGCGAGCTCGGCGAACCCGGTTACGCTGACCAGGATGTTGTTGAAGTCGTGCGCAATCCCGCCGGTGAGCTGCCCGATCGCCTCCAGCTTCTGGGTTTGCTGCAGCCGTCGTTCGAGCCGCTTTCTCTCCATCTCCTCCCGCTTGCGCTCCGTGATGTCGTACGCCAGTGAGAGCCGGACGTAACGTCCATCGTCCCAGGGGATTGCGCGGTCGGTGCAGGAGAGGAAGGCGTCCTGACGGGGGTCTTGGTACTCCCAGGAGAAAGCACCGGCGGGCTCGCCGCGCGCATCCAGCAGTTGGTCGTTGGTGCAGAAGTCGCAGGGGCCATTGTGCCCGGGATAGATGGTCTCCCAACACCTCCGTCCGGCGACGTCGCCGAGCGTGGCCTCGATCTTCGGGTTGACGTACAGCAGTTCGTAGCTGCGCATGTCGGCCACGTATACCCGGGCATCGATTCCGTCCAAGAGAGAGGTGAACCGCAGATTCGCCTTTCTCAATGCCTTCTCGGCCCTTTTCCTATCGGCGATGTCACGCAGGATGACGACGATGTATTCCCGATCGCCCTCTCGGGCGTGGTGGACACTGAGTTCCACGATGGAAGAGCTTCCGTCCGCTCGTCGACAGCGGTCCTCCAGGAATACCCTTCCCTGTTCCCGCAATGCTTCCACCGCCTCGCGCCATTTCTCCGCCGAGTTGAACTCGGTGGACAGGTCGTATGCATGCCTGTCCAGGAGCTCTCGGCGGTCGAACCCGGAGAACTCGCATATGGTCCGATTGACATCCAGAAAACGGCCGCTGGAGGCGTCGATAACGGCGATCATGTCGGTCGACACATCAAGGAGATTTCGGAAACGCCGCACAGAACGCTCCGACGCAATCTGCTCCTCACGCTCCTTCCTCTTGAGGTACAGCGCCAGCATGCCGAAGATGATGACCAGAAAGGCAATCAACGGCAGCGTCGCCAGCGCCGCGGCGCGATAGACTCGCCAGGTTGGTCGCTCGACAATCAGCATCCAATTCCCGGCAATCGAGTCAAAGGCGACGACCTTCGAGCGCTCGAACGGAACCGGGACCGGATCGTCGACATGGGCCAGAGCCAGCTCGAACAGCCCCGGCCTCAGATCGCTCAAGGACAGCTTTTCCAAGGATTCTTCTTGCGGATGGCTGTCGACAGCCATCGCGATGACATCGCGCTTGTCGTTCACGAGAAACAGCTGGTCACCCGGGAAGCGGTCCTCCTGTAATGACGCGCTGAGCGCTTTCAAGGTGAGGTCGAAACCGACGATCCCCTTGAAATCCCCCTGCTGGTAAACCGGGGCGCCCACCGAGACCATCAGTCCCTTCCCCGCCTCGTCGAGGTACACCTCCGTGATGTAGGCGTTTCGCAGCGGATTCTTTTCCGGCGTGCCGCCGCTGAACAGGTCCAGGTCGTAGAAGGCGTCGTCCATGAAGAAATCGTCAAACGGGATATAGGGGTAGACGCACATGAAGCGCCGGCGAGAGAGGTAATACACCCAGGGCGTCTCGGGGTAGACGCTTTTCACCCATCGAAACATCGGATCGAGCAGCAAGGCCGCGTCCAGCTCGGCCCTGAGTGCAGCGTCGCCGACGAAACTGCCCAAACCGGTCAGATTCAGGCTCGACTCGGGTTCCGACGGCGGCGTCAGCCCAGTCAGTCCGTAGCCGTTCTTGTCGGAGACCTCCCCCAGCAGATGTGAGTAGCGGAGGGCGGTCGAGCCGGAAAGGGTCAGATAGTTCTCTGCCGCCGCCCTGAGACCCTCTACGGTCCTCAATGCCGCGTTCTTGGACGCGCGCAGCACCTGTCGTTGATGCTCACCGCGTCGCACCAGCTGTGCCAATTCACTGCGTACCTCGGTCGAGAACTGCAAATAGATTGCGCCGAGCGAGGTCAGGAGAATCAATCCTAACAGCAGCGTGAACTTGGGGTGTCTAGTCATGTCACAATCGCAGGGCATGCGCGAGACCGTGTGACCGGCCATGATGAAACCTGTCGCTGGAAAGGCCTCGCCCGCTGACATTCTGCGCCCACGAACGCTGCAGGTCACGCCCGCGGCCAGGCCAAGGGCCATCGCAGTAGCGGCAAACCCCCGGACGGGACCTCGGTTGCCGCAAGCGCCTGTTTCGATAACCTGAAACCCGGAGCCTTCATGAAGAACAAATCCTGTCCGGTTGCCCGCTGGCTGCTGTTGACCGGCGTCGCTTCCGTGCTAACAGCCTGCGCCTCGACGGGCAGACACGTGACCGACTGGGGGGAGATCACCTTGGCTCCCGGCGATACCGGCACCTGCCAATCGAATCCCTGCCGTGTGTTCTTTCAGATGCCGGCCGGTGACGGCACCTATCGGGTGACCGCCAATCAAGTGAAGGTCGGTGATTTCCCCGCAGGCAAGACCGTCTCTCTGGGAAGCTTCTACGAGAGCAGTTCCATCAAGCTCCCTGACACGGGTGTGCCGCCGACCTACATCTACGTCCCCGAGGCGGGCGGTAACCCCCCTTAGAGCCGGAATTCGAGCCCCTGCGCGTGAAGAACCCGCGATGCTGGCTTCCTAATCTCCACGCCGCGTCCTACTCAGGCGAATGGATTTCCTCGGCCCAGATTTCCTCGTCCCCAGGAGCGGCGATGCCCAACTTTGACCCATCACCCCCCAGGCCATCGAGGTCATCGAGGTCATCGAGGTCATCGAGGTCATCGAGGTCATCGAGGTCATCGAGGTCATCGAGGTCATCGAGATCTCTCGAGCTTATCGGAAGATTGCGTTCGAGTGCATCGAGCTGGAGCCGGTTTCCGGCCCGGTCGCCGCGCTGGGCTCGAAGATTCCATTCGCGACTGTCACGACCGGTCCGGCCCCCCGATAACGATGTTGCGCTGACGGCCGATACCGTCTGGGGTTACCACGCCGAGATCAAGGTATGAATCGCCCCAGAATGTCCAACCTCCTTCCACCTGTCCGCGCTTGTGGCGGCCCTGGGCTAGCGGTATGTTTCGAAGTGACTGGATGTATGTACGCTTAACTCTGAGCTCGCGCGCTGCTGGTATTGGTCTGCAACTTGGCGGCGCCACCAGGAGATTGGGTTATGTATCAGGCACCGAAACAGAACGACGCTTTAGGGACCACCAATCGGGGAAACCCCTGCGAGTCCGGTCTGTGCACCCTGTGCACCGCCGACTGCAAGGGCAAGTGCGAAACCTGGCTATCCTCCCTTCTCGGGCGCAAGCTGCTCTACCCTCGCAACTTCGGCAACGCCACTGCAGGCTCCGCCAACATCCTCGCCGAAGGAGTCGGATACCATGCCCTGCGCATCCAGGGCTACGCCTACGGGGCACAAGGCCTCGATGGCCGGTTGTCGAGCAGCGCGGATGACCGGATCTTCCCCAACGTCGACATCGAAACGTCTTTCGGCCAGACGATCAGGACCAAGTGCCGCGTGCCGATCATGACCGGGGCGCTCGGATCGACCTTCATCGCGGCAAAATACTGGGATTCCTTCGCGGTCGGAGCCGCCTTGTGCGGCTTTCCGATCGTGGTCGGCGAAAACGTCGTGGGCATCGACACCGAAGCCGTGATCGACAACGGACGGACCAAGTCCGCACCCGAGCTCGACCGGCGTATCGAGACATTCCTGCGCTACTACGATGGTTACGGCGCGATCATCGTCCAGATGAACGTCGAAGACACCCGCAACGGGGTGGCCGAGTACATCATCGACAAGCATGGGGATCAGGTCATCATCGAGCTCAAGTGGGGCCAGGGCGCCAAGGACATCGGCGGCGAGATCCAGGTCACCGACATCGACTATGCGTGCTTCCTCAAAGAGCGCGGTTACGTCGTCGACCCGGACCCGACCGATCCCGTCGTGCGCAGGGCCTACGAAAGCCGCGCGATCACCAGCTTCGCGCGGCATAGCCGGCTCGGCGCCACGGACCTGAGCGCGGTCGAGCAGGTGCGCGAGGCGTTCATGGATGAAGTGGCGAGGCTGCGCAAGCTCGGTTTCCAGCGCATCTCGCTCAAGACCGGCGCCTACGGCATGGAGGCGCTGGCGATGGCGATCCGCTTCGCGGCGGATGCCAAGCTGGATCTGCTCACCATCGACGGATCGGGAGGCGGCACGGGCATGAGCCCCTGGAACATGATGGACCACTGGGGCGTACCGTCCCTTCCTCTGCACGCCAAGACCCACGAGTTCTGCCAGATCCTGGCCGGCCGCGGCATCGCACCACCGGCAATCTCGCTCGCCGGCGGCTTCGCCAGGGAGGACCACATCTTCAAGGCCCTGGCGCTCTGCGCACCCTATACCAGGCTGGTTTGTATGGGACGCGCGCCGATGATCCCCGGTTTTCTCGGCAGCAACATCGAGGGGGTCTTCAAGCCGGAACGACGCGCGGACATCGCGGGTCACTGGGAGCAACTGCCGTCCTCGGTCAAGACCATCGGCAAGTACCCGGAGCAGATCTTTGCCGGGTGGGAGGCCGTCCGCTCCAAGGTGGGCGAGGCGGAGATGGAGAACATCCCATTCGGCGCCATCGCCATGTACGGTTACGCCGACAAACTCGCGTGCGGGCTACAGCAATTCATGGCAGGGGCGAGGAAGTTCGCGTTGGAAGAGCTTTCCCGCGCCGACCTGATGGCAGCGAATCGGGAGACAGCCGACGTCACCGGCATCCCGTACATGACCAATGCCCAGGATGATCGCGCGCAGGCGATCTTGATGCGCTGAGCGATTGCCCAAGCCAGGCAACAGATGCCATGCTCGGACCCCCTCCCTCCCCTAACACGGCGAACAACGCAGGGACCACAGGATGAGAGACTGGTCGGACGATTACCTGATCGGCATCGACGAGATCGATGGCCAGCACCGCGGGTTCTTTGACGCCGCCCATCGCTTGTATGACCAGATCCTGAACTGCGAAGGGGAGCATGGCGTCGAGGAGGCCGTAGCATTTCTCCGCGATTACGCTGAAAGTCACTTTCAGACCGAGGAGGCCTTCATGCGCAAGCACGGGTACCCTCACCTGGAGGGGCATCAGGACGCTGCACGCGGCCTTTTTCGAGAATCTGGAGCGCCTGGATGATGACCTCCGGGTTTTCGGTCCCAGCCAACACCTGGCCGATCGCGCCTTGGAGGTTGCCCAGGACTGGCTCATCGATCACATCGCCGACGAGGACACGCAGTACGCGAACTATGTTAGGCGAAAGCAGGGATCGCCTTCGAAAACCGACCAAGGGCAATCGAGCTGAACCTTGGTCCACGCTCTTTCTTCGGCCATGGAGAGACGCCAAGGCTGCAAACTTCCGCCGGACCCGGCGTTGCCAAGCGGGATCAGAAACCTCTACGCCTGTCTGAGCTGGGGCGTCACCACTCATCCGGCGCATCACGGGCCATGCCATGAGACCTGCCGGATCCCCCTGCGCACGCGAAAACGCACCGAGGAAACCGGCGGCTGGCTGAAAACCGTCGGCGGGTTGGACAAGGTCCAGCAAATCGGTTCCCGATTGACCCGCGCCGAAAGTGATCACGTCGGGCACGCGAGTCGTTGCGGCTCATGACTGTTCTCCTTTGCGGCTAAGGAACCAGACGTTCATCGGGTCGTGCGGCAGCACGCGGCGCTGCACGATGGCAAAACCGGCCTCGCGCAGCATCCGCTGCTCTGTTTCCCAACCCCAAATGGTGCCGAGTCCAGCGCCGCCCTGTCCGAGGGAAACGGGTGTGCAGGGGACGCAGAAGTTGGCGTAGCGCAGCGACGCCATCGGGAAGTCCAGCTTGTTCTCGAGATGGGCCGAGCCGCGGATGCCCTGCATCAGGTAGACGCCGTCCGTGCGAAGCGCTTGGTGCAGAAAGCGAATCAGACCCAGCGCCCGCACTATCGCGGTTTCTCCGCGGCACCGATCCGCTCACCGGTGTGGGGATCGAAAAGCAAGACCGCGTCGGGATGAACCTGCAGGCGCACCGACTCCCCCTCCGCCGCGCGGCTCTCGGCCCCGATCCGTGCCACGAGGCGAAGGCGGTCGCCATCAACCGCGTCCAGCCCCATCTCGCGCTGCAGGGCACCCAGATGCCCGCTGTCTTCCACCTGCGCGTCGAAGTGGACGAACAGGTCCGAACCGAGCCATTCGACCAGCTGCACGGGCGCATCGAAGCCGCCTACGTCCTCTTCATCACCATCGGTGGCCGACGGGTCGCGGAAATGCTCGGGCCGGATGCCGGCGATCACCTGCCGCATCCCGTCCGGCGGGCAGGCGCGGAAGCCCGCGGGAAGGGGAATCTGTGTCATGGGTAGCAGGAGCTGATCCCCCTCGACCCGGGCAGGGAGCAAGTTCATGGCTGGGGAGCCGATGAATCCGGCGACGAACAGGTTGGCAGGCCGTCGGTAGAGCTCACGGGGCGTACCAACCTGCTGGATCTCGCCCTTGCGTAGAACCGCGATGCGGTCACCCAGGGTCATCGCCTCCGTCTGGTCGTGGGTGACGTACACCATGGTGGTGCCGAGCTTGCGCTGGAGCCGCGCCAGCTCGGTGCGCATCTGCACCCGCAGCCTCGCGTCCAGGTTGGACAAGGGCTCGTCGAGTAGAAAAGCGGCGGGCTGGCGCACGATGGCCCGGCCCATGGCCACCCGCTGACGCTGACCGCCGGAGAGCGATGCGGGCTTGCGGTCCAGCAACGCGTCGAGCTCCAACGTCGCCGCCGCTTCCTCGACCCTCCGGTCGATCTCCGCGGGGGTTATCCCGGCCAGCTTGAGCGGAAAGGCCATGTTCTCGCGCACCGTCATGTGCGGATAGATGGCGTAGCTCTGGAAGACCATGGCCATGTTGCGGTCCTTGGGATCCCGCCCGGTAACGATCTCACCGGCGACCCGGACCTCTCCGGCTGTCGGCCGCTCCAGCCCCACGATGATCTTGAGCAGGGTCGATTTACCGCACCCGGAGGGGCCGACCAATATGAACAGCTCCCCGTCGCGGATGGCAAGGTCGGTTCGCCGTACCGCCTCGGTCCCGTCGGCAAACCTTTTGTCGATACCCTCCAGGACGATCTCTGCCATGTCTACCCCTTGACCGCACCAGCGGTCAGTCCGGCGACGATGCGCCGCTGAAAAACCAGCACGACAAGCGTGACCGGGACCGTGACCACCACCGAGGCGGCGGCGATCGAGCCCGTCGGCAGCTCGAAGCGGGAGCTGCCGGTGAAGAAGGCGATAGCGGCCGGCACCGTGCGGGCATCGACTGTCGATGTCAGCGCGGCGGCGAACAGGAAGTCGTTCCAGGCGAAGATGAAGACGAGAATGGCCGTGGTGAAGACCCCCGGCGCGGCCAGCGGGACCATCACGTGGCGGAAGGCCTGTAGCGGCGTGGCGCCGTCCACCCGCGCCGCCTGATCGAGATCCCAGGGGATCTCGCGGAAGAAGGCCGACAGCGTCCAGATCGCCAACGGCAGGGTGAAGGTCATGTATGGCAGGATGAGGCCGAACCAGCTGTCGTAGAGGCCGAGTGTCCGCCACAGGTCGAACAGGGGGCCGATGACCGCCACCGGCGGAAACATGGCGATGGCGAGTGCCGCCCCAAGGATCAGGTTCCGGCCGCGAAACCGAAGCCGGACGATGGCGTAGGCGGCGAACGTGGCGATCAGCACCGCGAGCAGGGTCGAGAGCGCGGCGATGCCGACCGAGTTCCACAGGGCGGCCGGGAATTGGGCATCGGCGAAGATGGCCCGGTAGTGCTCGAGGCTGAGCTCCCGAGGGAGGAAGCGGCTGTCGTTGAGATCCGCGGCAGGCTTGAGCGAGAGGGAGAGGATCCAGGCCACCGGCAGCAGCGCGTAGCCGATCGCGACAAGGCCTCCGGCGCGCCAGAAAAGGGGATCGAGGCGGTCGGCCCGCGGTTTCACGCCCCCTCCTCTCCGGCGAGGCTCGTCCGCAAACCCTTGACGAACAGCGCGGCGATCGCGACGACACAAAGAAAAATCAACACCGAGACCGCCGAGCCCAGCCCGAGATTCAGGCGCGTGACCAAGGTGTGATAGCCCACGATGGAGACCGTCTCGGTACCCTGAGCGCCGCGGGTCTGGACGAAGACGGTGTCGAAGATGCGAAAGGCATCCAGGGTGCGGAACAAGAGTGCCACCAGGACCGCGGACCGCATCAGGGGGAGGGTCACCCGGAAAAAGCGCTGTACCGCGTTGGCACCATCCACCCGTGCCGCGTCCAGCAGGTCCTGGGGCACGAGGGTCAGCCCCGCCAGCAGCAGCAACGCCATGAAGGGCGTCGTCTTCCAGACCTCGGTGAGAATGATCACGAGGAAGGCGGACCAACGCTCCGCGAGCCAGGCCCGCTCCAGCCCGAACCAGGGATTGACGAAGCCAGTCACCGGATCGAACGCGAACTTCCACGCCAGGGCGGCGACGACGGTGATGATCGCGTAGGGCACCAGGACCGACGCCCGGACGGCGCGCCGCAGGAACAGGATCCGATGCATCACGAGGGCGAGCGACATGCCCAGAACCAGCTCGATGGCTACCGACCCCAGAGTGATGACCAGGGTGTTGACCAGCGATTCCCACCAAACCCCGGAGGTGAGCACGCTGGCGTAGTTGGCGAGCCCGACGAATGCCCGCTCGTCCGGGAAACGCAGGTCGTAGCGGTGGAGCGACAGCCACAGGGCATAGAGGATCGGGTAGGCGGTGACCAGCAGCATGGCCAGCGCCGCCGGGGTGCACAGCAGCCAGCCCAGACGTTCCTCGGCCGGGTCGCGCCGGGCGCTCACAACAGCCCCTCCGAGCGCAGTGCGCGGCCCACCGCCTCCCGCAGCCGCGCCGGATCCCGCTCCGGGTCGATCTCGGCCAGGGGGTGCAGGATGCGGCTGATGGCCAGCGAGACGTCATTGTATAGGGGGGTCCCAGGCCGCTGCACGGCGTCGCGTAGCGTCTCGCGCAGCAGGTCCGCGAAGGGGAAGGTGGCCCGCACCCGCGGGTCGTCGTAGAGCGCGGCACTGGTGGGCGGAAGACCGCCGCGCTCGGCAGCGAGCCGCTGGTTCTCCCGCGAGCTGATGCAGACGGCGGCGCGCAGCGCCAGCTCCGGGTGGTGCGAGAAGGCCCCCACCCCCAGGTTGATCCCACCCACGGTCACGCGGCTGGGAGGTCCCGCGACCACCGCCGGCCAGCGCGCCCAGCGCATGTGCCGTGCCACCTCCGGGGCGTTCTCCCGGGCGCTCGGCCATACGTAGGTGTAGTTGACCATGAAGCTCGAACCTCCCGCCTCGAAGGCGAGCCGTGCCTGGTCCTCGCGGGCATTGGCGAGCCCGGGGTCGGCGGCGGGGGAATCCGCCAGCCGACGCAGGATGCGCAGAGCCTCAACCGTCGGGCCGTCCTCGAGGGAGACGCCCGTCCCGCTCGCGTCCAGCACCGAGCCGCCGGCGGACGCGAGGAGGGAGACAAAAAAGACCGTCAGGCCCTCGTAGCGCTCTCCCTGGGCCTGGATGGTACCGTCGGCCCCCAAGGACTCCGCAAGGTCGATCATCCGATCCCAGGTCTCCGGCGGCCGGGACACCCGGTCGGCACGGTACCAGAGGAGCTGTGTATTGGTCGTGAAGGGCGCCGCCCAAAGCCGCCCCTCGTAGGTCGCGCTCTCCACCGCGGACCCGATCCGGCCGTCGCGGGCATCTCGGGCCGGCGCCTCCGGCCAGCGCAGGATCCAGCCGGCGCGCGCGAACTCCGCCGTCCAGATCACGTCCATACCGATGATGTCGATGTCGCTGTCGCCCGCCGCGAGCCGGCGGACAAGCTGCTCGCGCTGCTGGTCCGCATCGGCGGGCAGGGGCACGAGCTCCAGCCGATACTCGCTGGCCGATTCCTGCCCGCACCGACGAGCCGCCTCCTTGAAGGCGCCGGAGGGCTCGTCGAACACGTACCATTTGAGCACCGGTATGGGGGGCGGCGCCGTGCCACAGCCCAGGAGCAGGAACACCGCCAGCGTCGCCCCGAACCGGAAGGGTATCGCGCGCGGAAAGTCGACAGGTACTGGCATTTGCTTTCTTTGATCGACGATGAACATCGGGCGGCGCAACAGGTGACATGCCAAGAGTAACCTGATCCCGCAGGCTATGGCGGATCGGTAGCTCAATGCCCTCGGGCCATGCACTCGATCTGGTCTGAACCCGGACGACGAACGCAGCTAACCCGCGGCATCGCGCAATTCGATGACACCGTCCACTGGAATCGCCGCCCAAACCGGCCGGTTGCCCAGTTCGAAGCTCATCTCGTGGAGGGCCTTGCGCAGCGTGAAAAGCTCGGTCAGGTCATGCCCCTTACGTGGAGATGCCGGGAGCGGAGGCGCGCGCTCCATGGGTTCGCGCCGGTGCGCCTTCGCAGGCTGCAGGCTGCTCCATGCCTCGGGGATGACCACTGTCGTCAGCTTGAGCAGCGGAAGCCTTTCCTCGTGCCAGACGGGAGAAGGGTCACAAGGTAGGGCAGCCCGCCGATCGGGGGAAAGGGTGTACGACCCAGTATCTCGATCCGGACCCAGCCCTTGAAACGGGTCAGATCCAGCTCCAAGGGCTGGGATGGGAGCCCGAACAAGACGTCCGCGCCCGCCCTACCCCGCCATGTCGGGGAATCGGGCTCCCAAGGCGGGGCGGTAGGCGCGGACGACTTTCATTGGTCAGTTTTTTCGCGCAGGCGATCACCCGCCTCCTCGATCTTTTCCCCCGCGGCGTCGACACTTTCCTCGACCTGCTGGCGGGTTTCCTCCACGGCTTGGTCGATCTTCTCGCCGGTCTGTTCGGCTGGGCCTTGATTCTGATCACAAGCACTCAGACCAGCCGCGAAGAGACAGGCCGAGAACATTCGCAGTGCGGTATTCATGATTGGTTTCTCTCTTGTGGAAAAGGACGGTCGTGCGGTCTCCACGGAGGAGACACCACGGGTTCAGCGATTCAGCAAGCCCACTACGCCGATGACGATCAGATAAATCGCAACGATGTAGTTGAGCAGTGACGGGCGCACCAGGATGAGGATGCCCGCAACCAGCGCGACGATAGGCTGGATCATCGGTGAGCTCATGGGAATCTCCTTGCCATGGTGTTGGTCCGAGTTCCCACCCTCCTGGAACACTCCGGCTGGTGGAAACAGAAATTCGTTGTCTATTTATGCTCTACCGCCTCATCCTGGATCTTCTCGCCGCCCGCCTCCAGGTCTTCTCCCGAGCCTTGTACCGTGTTGCACACCGTACAGGAAGGTAAGAGCCAGTACGCAGATATTAGGCTTTTCATGGCTTTTCTCCATTCGATCGATAAAGCGCGTGAGCGCACGGGTCAATACAGCCTCTTATTTTGCTCTCGCCGCATCGGGCTATTTCAACACTCGGCTCAGTCTTGGCGATCACGACGCCAACCGCTGAAAGTTAGGCCGGGATCCAGATACGTTTCACGCGTACTCCAAGGGCGGCGACTGCCGGATCCGGTGCCATATCGCGAGGTCGTCTGACAATGGCCACCCTCGGACCAACTCGGTCTGCCCCGGCTGTCAGTAGGTGGGCCCCGGGGCCTCCTTGGCGACCTCTTGCTTGGTCCATTCGCTGAAAACCACCGTTTTCAGTCCCGCGGCTGGAACCTCCACCGTCTCCTCGAAGGCTTGGCCGAAACCGCTCACCTGGATGCGGTAGGTCCCTGCCGGCAGTCGGGTCATGAACCAAGGGCCGGTCGAGACTTCCTTCATCACGACCGCGCCATCCGCTTTGGCGATCACCACCCCGACGTCCGCCAGGTAGCTCCCGTCGGCGACGGCGAGCTCGATCTTGAGGTTGTAGTCGTCGCCGTAATTCTCGAGCAAGTCCTTACGCTCGTCGGCACCGATTCCGCCGCTGAGCCAGGGCGTACCCTCGTAGCTGCCTTGGTCATATAGCTTGGGCTCAGTTTGAGCACCCTCCGCGGCGAACGCCGCGCTGCAGAAGCCGAAGGCGAGCAAGGCGCTCATCGACAGAATTGATTTGATCTTCATCACGCTCTTGTTCCTCCATTTTCCCATAGGCAAACCCTACGTAGCAGTTTTTGGGCCAGTATCTGGAGGTTCATGCAGCAAGCATCTATTCTCATTTTCACGGGTTACTGGGACGCTCGAATTCGCGAGGATTCATCGCACCGGCTCATTTCCACCAGTCATCGGTGGATTCGCACCAAGCAATGGCGTCCACGTCGACTGCAAAAGGCTTTGAACGGCCATGGGATTGAAAAAGAATCATCGCGTGCGGCGTTAATCCCTTGCCGAAAAGATCTCGGGTTCGGGCTAAGATACGGGCATGCTCGCTAGATTGGCTTACCTTCGGGAGCGCTTGGATACCAGCATTTGGCTGATTCCGATCGGCCTGTGTCTTTTCAGCGCGCTGCTGGGCATTCTGATGCTCTGGCTGGACCGTTATCTAGGTCCGTCCGGCCTCGGCTTGGCGGCATTCTCGATGCCGCTCGACTCGGCACGCCAGGTCCTTGGCGTGATCGCCGGTTCCATCATTGGTGTCGGCGGCGTGGCTTTCTCCGTCACCATGGTGGCCCTCACTCTGACCTCCGGCCAATACGGCCCCAAGATCCTGCGCAATTTCCTCGAAGACAGGTTCAGCAAGGTCACGCTCGGCCTGTTTCTCGGCACCTATGTCTACACGCTGATCGTTTTGACCGGCTACGCGCAGCTCGATAGCCCGCGCTTCACCGTACTCGTTTCCCTGCTCCTTGCCTTTGTCGCGCTCATTGCGTTCGTGGGCTTCATTCATCGCACGGCGACGGATCTTCAGGCCGATCAGATCATTCACCGCATCGGGGGACAACTGGAGCAAGCACTACGGGAGTTGGCAGCGGAAACGGACCTCTCCGACCGAACCCCGGCCACCCTGGCATGGCGACGGGCGGCCAGATCTCACCGCGCATTTCCGATCGCCGCAAGCGCCGGGGGTTACGTGCAGACGATCGACTACGCCGGTCTGGTGACCTGGTGCGTCGACAATGACTGCCTGCTGCAGGTTCGTGCCCGGGCGGGCGATTTTCTCGTTCAGGGTGAGTGCCTGTTCAAGGTCTTTGGCTGCGGCGCCGACAGACTCGGACACGCGGTCGAGGATCTCAACGCATGCATCGTCGTCGGGCCCATCCGGACCCCGACCCAGGACCCGGAGCACGCGACAACGCAGCTCAATCAGCTCGCGGCACGCGCCCTATCGCCGGGCATCAACGATCCAGGCACCGCCATCACCTGCGTCGACTGGTTCAGCCTAGGTCTGGCCAAGATCATCGATCGCGACATCCCGGGCTCCATCTTCCTGGATCAGGACCAGCGCCCTCGCCTGCTCGCGCGCGTTTCAAGCTTCGGCGGGATCATGAATGCGATCTATACCCCGCTGCGGCAATTCTCCAACTCGGAGAACGCCTTTACCGTGAGTCTGCTGGAGTCCCTGTGCCGGCTCGCCGAGTTGACGCGGCGAGCCGACAGGCTGGACCTTCTGACTTTGCATGGCGAAGAAATCTGGAGCCAGATCCGCCGCCAGCCGCTGTCCGACCATGACCTGCGCCAGATCCGCCGGCATTACTCGAAATTGAGGTCTTTAGCCCGGGCCGGGCGGTGAAACGCTGGCTCAAGCGGGCATTTCGCCGGCGGCCGATACAAGCAAGCCGCTAAACGGGTGGCCGTCTGCCGATTACGAAGAACACCAGGGCCACGATCAGCCCTATCACGAACAACACCCAGGCGATGTTGGTCGCCACACCGGCAATTCCGCTGAGGCCCAGTACGCCCGCGATGATTGCCACGATGAGAAATGCGAGTGCCCATCCGATCATCTCTCTCTACCTCCATTGCGCCGATCCGAAGCGTCGGCGGTAAGAGCAAGGCAATCCCTGTGCCTACCCGACGGTTCCGTTGTCGGGACCCACAACCGGAAGCAAGGCCGAGGGTCACTTGGCGCCGAACAGCCACCACAGAATCAGGCCAAGGAGCGGCAGCAGGAGGATCACCACCACCCAGAGCACCTTGGCGCCGGTTTCCGCGCCGCTCTGCAGAATTCGCACGATGGCCCAGACGTCCAGTATCAGGATGACGAGGCCTAACAACCCGCCAACTTCAACGCCCATGATGGTTCTCCGATTTCTGTTTCGAACGTTCGCGCTCGGCTACCTTTTTCTGCTTCCCCACCGCCTCGTCGTGATCCCGATCCCCCTCCTTGCGCCGCTGCTCAAGGTCCTGGATCGCGTCGGCCCTTCCATAGACGACCAAGGTCTGCCCTCCCTCCAGTAACGTATCGCCGCCCGGGGTTCCGAACCATTCCCCTTTTGGTGAGACCACACCGAGCACCAGGACGCCCTCTTTGTTCGGCCGCGCCTGCTCCAGGGTCCGGCCCGCGAGCCAGCTACCCGGCTCGATCCCGAGCTCCGCGATCCGGTAATCGCCACCGAGCCGGAGCAGGCTGCCGTAATCGCGCACTTCGAGCTCGGTGTAGCGGTCCAGCATCCAGCCGACCGCGCGCGAGACCACCCGATCGAACAGACTGCTGTTGGCGAGCGCCCAAAGGACAAGAAGACCCGTTACCAGCAGCGCGATCTTGATCTCCAGGCCGAAGCCGGCATCGCCCGCCCGCACGAAGGTGAGAATGAGCGACGAAACAGCGGTCACGATGCCCGCGTTGCCGAGCAGCATCAGGGTCAGCACGATGCGCCTGCGCACCGGATGGCGAACGACTTGCTCGGACTCGGATGTGGTGAAGCCGGCGCCCGAGAACGCCGATCTTGCCTGGAAACGCGCCGCTTGCCGTGCCATGCCCGTGTGCGTCAGGGCGACGGCCGCGATGCGGGTGACAATGATGGACAGGGTCACGACGACCAGCAGGGACAGGACGGCGATCATGCGCGGCGTACCCGTATGGTGTCGTAACGCATCGTGCTCGGCTTGCTCGAGCAACTCTGCTTGGGAGACATGTCTCCTCCGCCCGGTCCCGCCCGGCTGGGACTTCCGACCCCGTCAGGAGAGCTCGTCGACCTGGCGCTGTGCCTCTTCCTTGGAAAGCCCGTAGAGCTCCTGCAGACGTCCGACCAGTTTGTCGCGCTCTCCCGCGATCGTGGTGAGGTCGTCGTCGGTGAGCTTCCCCCACCGCGTTTTCACCTCCCCCTTCGCCTGCTCCCAGTTACCCTTGATCTGATCCCAGTTCACGCTTGCCTCCTCCCGACGGATGCGGGTCTGTTTGTGGAAACACCTGTTTGTCGATAAAGCAGTCTCCGTGCCATCGCCGGAGCCAAGCTTGGACGTAGGTCCGGACCTTGAACGAGCAGCTCAACCCCGCTCGCGGCACCTCTTGCGTTCGAGAACGCTGGGCCTTTCCACCACCGTTGGCGCATTGCCACTCCCCCAAACTGGCACAGTGACTCATCGGCTTCGTCGGATACATCCTGATCAAGCTGATGGACAGCGGCGTCGGCGTGGGGCTGACCGGTTTGGTGGGCGGCCTGATCTCCAGCGCCGTCACCACCCTGAGCTTCTCCCGTTGCGGTCGGGAGCGCCCGGAACTCAACCGCAGCGCCGGCATCGCGATCCTGCTCGCGTCCCCGATGATGTTTCCGCGGCTGCTGCTGGAGATGTATGGCGTTAACCCCCAGCGGGCGGGCAGTGTGAGGGTACCTTTGACCCTAGCGGGCGCCACGGGCTTCAGTGTCGCCTTGCTGATCTTCTTCAGGTCCAAGCGCTCACGGGAGGAGTCGAAACCGGTTGAGTTCGACAATCCCTTGCGAGGCTATTGCTCAAACACGAGCAGCTCGGGCTCCGCACCGAGATCCTCCAAGGCCTCGTTTACAGCATCGTTAAACTTCGGGGGTCCGCAGACGTAGAAGTGCTGGCCGAAGTCGTCGATTCGCTCGGCCAGGAAATCGCGGTCGATCAGACGACCCTCGTAACCCGGGGCGGTCTCCTCCGTGCACGTGAGAACGCACCTTTCCCCCAGCATGTACCGGAATTCCTTCTCGCAGATCACGTCCGCCGGGGTCTTGTTGGAAAACAACAGGCCGTGGCCGTCCAGGCTGCGGTCGCGGGCGAGCCGTCGCAGAATGGCAATGAAGGGCGTAATGCCCGCGCCGCCGGCGATGAACATCCCTCTGCCCTGGTAGCGGATGGTGCCGAAGGGCTCCGACATGAGCAGCCGCGCGCCAGGTTGCAGGTCATGCAGCGCCTGGGTCACGCCCTCGCGCTCCGGATATCCCTTGATCGTGAATTCCAGAACCCGGTCATCCTCCAGGGAGGTCGGGGTGAAGGGACGCGCCTCGTCCTTCCAGTCGGGATGGTCGATGGCCAGTTCCACGCCCTGACCTGGCTCGAACATGAAGCCCTCTGGCCGGGTCAGGATGAAGCGCTTGACATCCCGGGTGACGAACTCCGACATGAGGAGTGTGACTTGATGATCCATGAGAACCTCCAGTAGCCGGTTGATTGATGACAAGGATCCCGCTGTCAGCGCGCTCGGGAATCACCCGGCAAGCGCGTCGCGCCGCTCGTCCTCCGAGTCCTCGCTGCAACCCGAGCGCAGTGGAGATTGCTCTTCGTCAGACGCTGCTGGCGGCCTCAACGGCCGTGCGGCCCATTCGAGGAGCCGCCAGAATCGGGCCTAATCCTTCAGCTTTGCGGAGGCCGACGCGAAACCATCCCTGAGGTCTTCGAACGCCTTCTCGACGCCTGTCTTCAACGCGTCCCATGCCTCCGCACCCGCATCGCGCAGCTCGTCCAGTTTGGCCTGAGCGGACGCTTGCTTGGCCTTGAGATCGTCGATCTGTTGTTCGTAGGCGAGCCGCGCGTCGGCATTCGCTTCCCGCGCCTTGGCCTGGAGCTTGTCCATCTCGGCCTGCCACTGGTCCATCTTGGCTTTCATCTTCTGTTCGTAGGCTTGCTTGGATTGCATGTCTTTCTCCTGCATCGAGTCTTGTCTCGTGAGACGACGCAATTCCGATACCACCCGAGAACCCGCAAACCTGTTCGATCCGGTTCCCGAGCCGTTGCGGGCGAGAGCGGGCCGTCTGGCTCCCGCAATGGCCATCGCCACCCGCCATGAGCCTAGCCCTTCGGTTGTCCGCCAGCGCGACTGGTGTGACGCGAGGTCGTGCATACCGGCGCCAAACTGGACAGACGCGTGGTGGAGATGCACCTGCCGTGGTTGATTTCCACCAGTTCCCGGGCTCGTGGCTGCCTTCCGATCCGGGAGTCAAAGCCGTGCGCCTTCGACGCGGCCTGATCATCCACTGTCGCTCGCGGACCACCGAAACCCGGAGGCCCCGTTCACTATCGCCTGGTATGCCGCTTGCGTTTGGTAAAGCGCAAGGGAACCACCGCGAGGTTGGCGACCGAAAGGATCCCGTGGTCAAGATCAACGGGAGAACGATGCCCCGATCCAGAGACAGATCACCGCAATACGAAAAGAACAGCCTCTCGCTCCTGGGCGCCGTGGCCATGGGTACGGGCGTGATGATCGGCGCCGGGATCTTCGCGCTGACCGGGCAGGTCGCCGAGCTGGCGCGGGAGTGGTTCCCCCTGGCATTTCTTGCCGCGGCGGCAGTGGCGGGTTTCAGCGCATACTCCTACGTGAAGATGTCGAACGCCTATCCGTCGGCGGGCGGCATCGCGATGTTCCTGAAGAAGGCCTATGGCGAGACCATGGTGACGGGCGCTGCGGCCTTGCTCATGTATTTCTCCATGGTCATCAACGAGAGCCTGGTCGCCCGTACCTTCGGGACCTACAGCTTGCAGCTGTTCGATATCGGTCCGGACACCTGGCTGGTGCCGGCCCTGGGCGTGGGTCTGCTGAGCTTCGCCTTCCTCGTGAACATTCTCGGCAATCGCTTCATCCAGTCGTTCTCCTTCGTCACCGCCTTCATCAAGATCGGCGGTATCGCTGTCTTCGCGCTGGCCGGACTCTGGGTATCGGGCCTGTCCTTCGAGAGCGTATCGGTCTCGCCGCGGGAGACCACCGCCGGCGGGTTTCTCGCCGGGACGGCGCTGGCGATTCTGGCCTACAAGGGCTTCACGACCATCACCAACAGCGGCGCGGAAATCGTGGACCCCCACCGCAACGTCGGCAGAGCCATTGTCATCTCGATCTCCCTGTGCCTGGTGCTGTACCTGCTGGTGACCCTCGCCATCGGCGGCAATCTGAGCATCGACGAGATCGTTGCGGCACGCGACTACGCGCTCGCCGAGGCGGCACGCCCGGCCTTCGGCGACTACGGGCTCTGGTTCACGGTCATCTTCGCCATCGTCGCCACGGTGTCGGGTGTGATCGCCAGCGTATTCGCCGTCTCGCGCATGCTCGCCATGCTCACCGAGATGCGGCTGGTGCCTCACAGCCATCTCGGCATGCCGGGAACGATTCAACGCCACACGCTCGTGTACACGGTGGTTCTCGCCATGGCGTTGACGATCTTTTTCGATCTCAGCCGCATCGCGTCTCTGGGTGCGATCTTCTACATCGTCATGGACATCCTGATTCACTGGGGCGTATGGCGGCATCTGCGCCGGGAAATCGACGCCAAGGCCTGGGTGCTGATCGCGGCCATCGTGCTGGACCTGGTGGTGCTGGCCGCCTTCGTGGTGGTGAAGGCGCAGACGGACATGTTGGTCATCTGGGCCGCGTTGCTGGGACTGATGGTGATCTTCGCTGGCGAGCGCTACTTCATCCGGGCGCGAGGCGACGCTGGACGATAACCCCGGCCAGCCCGAAGTGGTCCGAGGGGTAAAGATCCGGTCGGTCCGGGGAGATCGGCTCGGTACCAATGATGCTGATCGATTCCGGAACCCAGCGGTGTCCGCGGGATCGCAGCAGGATGCGGTCGAAGCGCGCCCGCTTGTGCCGAGCCTTGTGCTGAGAACGCATTCGGTTGCGGGTACTGTCCACCGTGTACCCGGGCTCGTCCCCGTGGAGCTCCGGCCACAAGTCCGTATAACCCGGCTCGATGAGTGACTGCTCCACCCTGTCTCGCGGGTCGAAGTTGAAATCCCCCATCAACACCCCGTCATTCGCTCCGGACAGCCAAGGCAGGGCCCGGCCAAGCTGCCGCAGGCGAAGCAGGATGTTCGGCGGGGAGCTCTCCAAATGCACGGTGCCCGCGCACAAGGAGCCGTTCGCCGTTTCCAGCTCACCTAGCACGAATTTGCGGTCCTTTTGGCTCGGCAGGTGGCAGAGCGCTAAACCGCGTATGGGCAGACGCGATAGCAGCAGCACGCCGTGCGGCTCCATGGTACTGCCGTCCGCGTCCGAGACCTGGTACGCGCGGCGCACCCACTCCTCGGCGAGGATGCGCTCCAAACACCGTGGGGTGACCTCCTGGAACCCGATCACATCCGGTCGGTAACCCCGCACCAGACCAAGCAGGGTGGCGAGGCGTTCTTCCCACCAGTGCTCCGCGAACCACAGGTTGTAGGTCACCAGTGTCAGGCGATCCGTGACCGGGGGCGGCGGACCGCGCCCGGAGACCCACTCGCCTCGGGAAGCGTCGAATCCATGCGGCTCAAGGACCAGAAGCTCCGTCTGCTCCTGGGTTGACGCGGTCATTGCTGCCGCTCGGCTCCACTGTGCTCGAACACCTGCAACAGTTGCTCGGTCCCGCCCGGCCCTCCCGCCGGGTCGAGGTACAGCGCGGCGAGCCGGAAATCGTAGGGCGGCGCGAGCCGTGCCCCGCGCGTCATGGTCGCGTAGTCCTCGCCGCCGATCACGCGCAGCACGGTGGTCAGGTAGAGTCGACGCAGGACGCGGGCCGCGAGCAACATGTGAAGCACCGCGGGCCCGGCGATGGAGTAGATCAGTTTCAGGTCGCGTTTCGCCAGCGCGGCGACAATCCGCTCGCCTTCGACGCGCTCGCCGCCGACACGGATCACCTCGACATGGTCGCCGCTGAGCCGCCGAGCGGACTCGACCGACGCGGCGTCGCTGGTCGCCACGATGACTGGCCGTGGGCCATCGCGCAGCAGGACCTCCACCGGCACGTCCAGACTATTGCTGACGACCACCAGAACCGGCTGGACCGGCAGCCCCAGCGCCGCGCGGAAGGCCAGGATGTCCGGCGCCACATCGCCTTGCAGCGGCGGCAGGGCCTGCGCCGAGCCCTCCGCCAGTTGGCGCACATACCGGCCGCTGACGATCAAGGCGTCCGCCGGTGCAGCAAGCTCGAGCAGGAGCCGCCAGTCGCGGGGGTTCGCGGTCTCCGAAGGGATTTCCGGCTCACCGCCCTGCGGGGTCCGCCACGGCGATGCGCCCATCCAGGCTGGCGATGAAGTTCGAGTAGACGAACGGATCGCCGCCACGGCGGCAGCGGCGCAGATCGTGACTCAGATAGAGCCCCTCCAGCGCGGTCCGCTCCGGCTCGGGATAGAGCGCCAGCAGCGACTGGCCTGGACCGGTTGCGGTCGTCGTTGGTTGTTGCGTGATCATGCTTGTCCCCTTCTGTGGTCGCCGACGCTTCAGCGCGCCCGTTTCTCCATCAGTCAACATTCGTGCCGTCTCCGCGATGGGCCACGGGAAGAAGCGGGTAGATCGCCATTCACCCCTCCCCGCCCGGGCCGGTTTGGCCTATCCCGAGTATGCCGATTTTTGGCCATCCTGGCGAAAATCGCGCGCCCATATACGGCTGGAAGGGTTGAATGTACCGGCGTTTCACCTTGTCAGCCGCGGATGCCGTCCATCGTCGCGGTGGTCATGAGACGGTATTCGGTGGATTCGATCCTGGCGAGGTTCTTGCGTCCTCCCGACTTAGATCGAACTCATACATTCGTCCAACAGCCGAAAGCACGAAACGAGAGAGCCATGCCCTATCGATTCAAGCGAAAAGAGACCGTCTCCGAGGGGCTGCGGCGCATCGTCGTCGAGCAATCGACGAAGGCCGCCGCCGAGCTGTCGGGCGAGAATCCCGATATGCACGACGGCATCCACAATGCCCGCAAGTCGTTCAAGAAGATCCGCAGCCTGCTGCGGCTGGTCAAGAAGGACTTGGGCAAGAGCCGCTATAAGAAAGAGAACAAATGGTTCCGCCATGCCAAGAACCGCTTGTCCTCGGTGCGTGACGCCGAGGCCATGATCGAGACCTTCGACGCCCTGGCCGAGCGCTTCGCCAGTATCGGAGAGTGCAGCTCACTCAACTCCCTGCGCGGAGCGCTGGAGGAACGTCGCAGCCGTATCGCCGAGGAAGCGGTAGACCTGGAGCAGATCGCCAACTCGACGGCCGAAAGCCTGCGGCAGGTAGAGGATCGGACCGGATCCTGGCGCTTGTCCCATGGCGGTTTCGCGGCCATCCGCCCCGGCCTGGAACGAAGCTACGGCGCGGGCCGCAAGGCGATGAACAAGGCCTATCGCAAGCCCACGGACGAGCGTTTCCACGAGTGGCGCAAGCGGGTCAAGGACCACTGGTACCACTGTCGGCTGCTAAGCAAGATCTGGCCCGAGCAGCTGTCGGCCAGAATCGATGAGCTCAAGCGGCTGTCGGATCTTCTCGGCGACGATCATGACCTGGCGGTCCTGCGCGAAGTCCTCGAAGACGAAGGGCGCGACCTGGATGGGGACACGGGGACCATCACCTGCCTGGCCGAACACCGCCAGGGCGAGCTGCGCTCGCAGGCGCGGGGTCTCGGCGAACGGCTGTACGGAAAGGCGCCGGACTGCCTGGCGGACGAATTCGGCGGATACTGGAAGACATGGAAGAACAACGCCTAGCCTGAGTCTCACGGCCCAGGGATCGGGCACGCAGCGGCTCCGGGCGCTGCCGATCGACCCCATGCGGGCGCTGCCGTCACGAGGGCGGACCAAGGATTCGTTGCAACGCAACTGGTGTCAGTAGCGTGGTAATCAGCGCCATGAGCACGACGGCGGAGAACATGTAGCTGACGATATCCGGTGCCGGGTCGGGATGGTTGAAGAGACCCGCACGCAAGGCGATGTCGGCGATGATCAACTCCACGGCTCCACGTGCACTCATCCCCGTTCCGACACCGATCGCTTCTCTTCGGCCCAGTCCGGACCAATAGGCGGGCAGGCCGGCACCGATCAGCTTGCCGAGAATGGCGGTCAGCACCAGGAGAAAGACGAACAGCGGGACGTTGAAGAGCGCCGCGGCATCGAGATGCAGACCGATGGAGGCGAAGAACAAGGGTGCCAGGAATCCGGAGGTAAAGGTGCTCAGACGGGCGCGCAGGGCCTGGTACACGCCGTCGTCGATCGTTTTACGGACGAAGAACAGGCCGGCGAAGAAGGCGCCGAGTATGAAGTGGATACCCAGGGCCTCGGCGAGCAAGGAATAGGCCAGCGCGGCCATGACCAGCGCGCTGAACTCGAACTCGTCGGCCTGGATGCGTTTGATCTTCCGACCGAGCCACGGAAACAGGTAGTACCCGATCAAGCTGGCCAGGACGAAAAAGGCGACGGTCTTGCCCAGCAGCATGGCCAACTGGAGGACACCCGGAAAGCTGCCCGTCTTGATCACCGCCGTGAGCACCGCCAGCAGGACGAGGCTGAAGATGTCGTCGAACACCGCCGCGGAGACGATGGTCTTGCCGACGGGCGAATCGAGCTTGCCGAGATCCATCAGCACCTTCACCGAGACCGGTACCGCCGTGATCGCCAGCGCCGTGGCGAGAAACAGGGCCTGGGCCAGGCGGTACTCGGATTCGGGCAGGAACATCCAGCCCAACGCGAACCCGCTGGCTAGCGGGACCAGCAGCCCGCCGAGGGCGACCCAGAGCGCGGAGCGAGAGTTCTCGGAGAGCTCACGCGGGGACATCTCGACCCCCGCGAGCAACATCAGGAAGAAGATCGCCAGGTCCGTCAGGGCGATGAAGACCTCGTTGTCAGGCAGGGCGGCGAGGACGGGCAACGAGCCGGAGAACTGGTGTGCGACCACGCCGAGCAGGATTCCCGAGAGCAGCTCGCCGACGAGGACCGGTTGACCGAGGCGCGAGGCCACCTCACCCGAAAAGCGGGTGACGAAGAGCAGAACCAGCAGGATATAAAGCAGCTCCATCGGGTGATCCTTTCAGGGCATGGTGGCCGTTGGGACGGGAGTAGGCTTCCGGCACAGAATACAGGTGAGCTCGCCAGCCCGGAGGGGCGCACCGCTCGCGGTGCGCATCGATAACGCGCGGGCTTACAGGTTGGCTTCGTCCTCGTTTTCGAGCTTTCCGCCAAATAAACAGGCAAGGGAAATGCCATAGGCCGGGCAACGCCTTGGCAGGGCGCGGGAGCCCACCGATTGGTTCCAATGCACCACTGAGCTGCTCAATTCCCCCATCTGATCCGGTAAGTCGTAGGGCCCAATGGCACGTGCTGGAAACGGAAACCAACGCATGGCCGCGCTTTCGCCGTTCCAACCGAGACGCTATCCTCGTCTCCCGGGCCATCCGAATCGTCGCGCCCGCGTCCCGGGGACACCCGCCCAGAGGAAACGATCATGCGCAACCGCTTGCCAGGCCACAGAGTGGCATGCAGCTGAAGGACGCCGACCCGCCGCTGCGTTTCTTCCGTGGACAGCGCTGGCTCAACATCGGCCTGCGTGGACTTCACTTATTGGGAGTGGCGGGGATGGGAGCGGGTTACCTGGTGCCGGCCGTCGCGCAAGACGCCTGGCTCCCGTATCTCGTGCTGACCCTCGCGACCGGCGTCGGTATGGCAATGCTTGACGCTTGGTCGGACCATCATTGGCTGGCACAGCTCAGCGGTCAGACGGTCCTGTTCAAGCTCCTACTGCTGGCACTGATCCCGTTCTGGCCCGCTGCCGGGCCGGCCCTGTTCACCGCGGTGATCTTGATCTCGGCGATGGTCTCTCACGCCCCGGCGCGGGTGCGGCACTACCGCCCGCTGAGAGGGCACGCGCTAAAGCGGCCGGCGGCAACGCGGATACGTAGGGACAACTGATCCCCGCCTCGGCGGCGGAATGAATGCCGCCCACCACCGGATCATCCGCATCCTTTCAACCGCCGACGCGGAAACGCCCGCGCAGGAGGTCGCGTCGGGAGAGCTTGCGCGATTTGGCGTTGGCCGCCTGCGGCGATCGTTCCATCGGCTTCAACAGGGTCGACATCGCCTCCTCAGCCACGGCAACGGCGGACGCCTGGTCGGCGAACGCCTGCATCGGGGAGAACAGGGAACAGGCCTCGTAGGCACCGAACAGCGCCTCATGAGCGGCGTGAAACTCGTAGTCCCCGGCCGGGAAGGAGTGCAACCGCATGGACCCTTCGGCCGCGGGGCTGGGATCCTCCCCTGGAAGGAGCACCAGATTCATCATCCACGGCGTGATCAGCACGCCAATCCAGCCGTCCTCCCAGGGCCGAAAGCCCACCGCCTGGACGCACAGCCGCTGGTTGAGGATGGGTAGCCTCGCCATGCGTTCCCGATGGATACGCTCGAAGGCCTCCTCAAGGCGCTGTACGCGCTGTGGGCGCTCTCGCACGATCAATCCTCCAGCACCATGAGCTGCTCGCGATCCCCGTCGCACCGGGGGCAGCGCCGAAAACGGTGTGCCCGTAAGCACTTGCCGCACCAGATCGCCCTCGGAGAAATCGTGGACCTACCCACAAGTCTTGCACTCCCCGCGCGTCCTCGCTAGCTCCCGGAGGCCTCACCACGCAGGGAATGTCAAGAGCGACCGCGGCACTGTCGGCGATGCAAACCCAATTTTCAAGCGAACGAAGGCGCCTCAGCCCTCCAAACCTTCATCGCCTTATTCCGGTTGATAATATTTTTGTTCGATATACTCTCAAGCAGATTCACTCTTGCTCCCGGCGGCAGATCGAAATGAACGTCAAGACCCTCTGTTTGGGCGCCCTGAGCCTGGGCGACAAATCCGGATACGACATCAAGAAGCTGTTCGAGGGGGCCTTTTCGCACTTCCACACCGCCACCTACGGTGCTATCTACCCCGCCCTGGGCCAGCTCCAGCGCGATGGGCTCATCATCGGCCGCACTGAACCCGGGGCGAGACACCCGGACCGCAAGCTCTATCGGCTGACGGACGAAGGACAGGAGGCGCTGAGTCGGGAGCTCATGGCGGAATCGCCAACCGAGCAGTTGCGTTCGGAGTTCCTGGTCCTTACGTTCTTCTCACACCTGCTCCCCGCCGAACGCGTAGCCGAGCTGCTGGTCGAGGTGCGCGACCGATACGCCTCCACGCTCGCGTACCTGGAGTCCAAACTGGACCTGCCCGGACATACCCCGGGAACCCGCTTCACGGTCCAGGCAGGCATCGCCCATTACCGCGCCATGGTGGTCTTTCTCGCCGAGCAGGGTCCGCCGCTGCTCCAGGCACAGCAGCAAAACGGCGCGGCGGAGAAACAAGACCATGCGTAGCCTGTCCGCCACTGTGCTCCTGCTCCTGACCGGAATCGCGGCCGCGGAGATCGCCAGTCACCGCCCGCCCCGTTGCCGACCTGGTCATACACCCCGAGCGCAGCGCCCCCGCCTCGGTTGAAAGCGTTAACAACGCGGATCTGAGCGCCGAGATCACGGCCCGCGTCCTGACGATCCCGGTGCGGGTGGGCGAGGTAGTGGACGCCGGGGATATCCTGGTCGAGCTGGACTGCCGTGACTATCAGTCGCGTCTCGCGGCGCAGCAGGCGACCTTGGTGCAGCTGCAATCGCAGAAGGCGCTGGCCGAGAGTCAGCTCGACCGCGCCCGCAACCTGAAACGGGAACGCAACATCAGCGACGAAGAGGTCGACCGCCGCGACACCGAGCTGGCCGCCTTTGAAGCCCAGATCAAGGCCCAGACCGAGGCCATCCGCCAAGCCGAGACCAACGTCGAGCGCTGCACCGTGCGCGCCCCTTTTCGGGCGGCGGTGACGGCGCGCCTGACCGACGTCGGCACCCTGGCCAACCCCGGCAGCGCCCTGCTGCGGCTGGTCCAGTTGGATCAGCTCGAGGTCAGCGCACGCGTGCGCCCCGACGAGGTCGAGGAGGGCGCGGAGGCCGAGCGATTGGAGTTCGTCTACCTGGATCGGCGTTATCCGCTCAAGGTCGGGCGCGTGGTGCCGGTGGTGGACCCCGCGACCCGCACCGTGGAGATCCGCCTCGAGTTTAACGGCGAAGAGGCGCCCTCCGGCGCCTCCGGACGGCTCATATGGCGCAGCGCCGGCGGTTATCTCCCCGCGGAGCTGCCCGTGCGCCGTGGCGGGACCCTCGGCGTGTTCGTGTTGACCGGCGGCAAGGCCGCGTTCCACCCGCTGGAGGGTGCACTGGAGGGCCAGCCGGCGCGGGTCGACCTGCCGGCGGAGAGCATGATCATCGTCGAGGGGCGCCAGCGGCTTCAGGACGGCGATGCGGTCCGGGTTGGCGAGCGGGCGACCCCGGACTGAGACCAGCCCAATGCTCTCGACCCTGCTGCGCAACCACGTGCTCACCAACCTGATGTTCGGGCTGGTGCTCATCGTCGGTCTTCTCGCCTACACCATGTTGCCCCGCCAGAAGGACCCCACCATCAACTTCAATTGGCTGGTGGTGACCACCATCCTTCCGGGCGCTTCCGCCTTGGACGTGGAAAAAAAGGTGACCGACCCCTTAGAGGACGCGGTGCGCCGCGTTCAGAACATCAAGTTCATGTCCTCCAACAGCCGTGACTCGGTGTCCAGCATCCTGGTCCGCTTTCAGGACCTGGAGCCGCGATTGTTCGACAAGCGGGTCAACGACCTGCGCCGGGAAATCCAGAACGCGGAGCGGGACCTGCCGGCCGAGGTCGACGACCCGGTCATCCTGGAGATTACCAGCGCCAACGCCTACCCCGCGGCCACCATCGCGGTGGTAGGACAAGCCGACGACGAGAACCTGCGGGTCCAGGCGCGGAACGTGGAGAAGGACCTGGAGCGCTTCTCCCAGGTTGACCGCGTCGACCCGGTCGGTCTCTCCGACCCAGAGATCCACGTCAACTTCGACCCCGCGGCCCTGGAGGCCCTGGGACTGCGGCCCACGCAGGTAGCGGACACGGTTGCGGCCTTCTTCCGCGACGTGGCCGCGGGCACCCTGCGTCTGGGGCAGCAGAGCTGGCTGGTGCGCCTGGTGGGCAGCGAGCGGGAGCCCGGCGAGCTGGCCCGGCGCCCGGTGGTGGGTGCGCCCGGCGAGGTCACCCTTGGCCGGGTTGCTGGCGTGGAGCGCGCGCGGGAGCGCCCCGACAAGCTAGCCCGCTTCGACGGCCTCCCCGCCGTGGTGTTGGCAATCATGAAGCGCGACGACGCCAACACCCTGGAGATGGTGGACCAGATCAACGCCTATATCGAGGAGCGGAATGCCTTCTCGGACCGCACCGGGATCAACCTCGTCCTGGTGGACGATCAGACCATCCCGACGCGTCAGGCCATCGGACTGATGGAACGAAACGCCCTGATCGGCCTGTTTCTGGTGCTCGGCGTCGCCTGGGTGTTTCTCGGCAGCCGCATCGCCTTTTTCACCGCCATCGGCATCCCCTTCTCGCTCGCCGGGACCTTCCTGATCCTGTTCGTCCTGGGAGAGACCCTCAACGTCACCGTGCTGCTTGGCGTCGTGATCGTGCTCGGCATGCTCGTGGACGACGCGGTGGTGGTGGTGGAGGCCATGTATTACCGGCTCCAGCGCGGCATGGACGTGCTCCAGGCGGCGCTCGACGCGATGCGCGAGGTGGCGGCACCCGTGATCACCGCGGTTCTGACCACCATGGCGGCCTTCCTCCCGCTGATGCTCCTGCCGGGCATCCTCGGAGACTTCATGCGCGTGATTCCCATGGTGGTGACCATCGCGCTCGCGGTCAGCCTGATCGAGGCCTTCTGGATGCTGCCATCCCACGTGGTGTCGGCGCGCGTGAGCTTCGACCGGCCGTCCCGGGTCCACGCCCATCGGGTGCGCTTCACCCACTGGGTGCAGCTGCGCTACGTGCGCGCCCTGCTCGCCGTCCTGCGCCGCCCGCGGCTGTCTCTGTCGCTGGTCGCTCTGCTGTTCGCCGGCGCCGTTGGGGCGGTGGCGATGGGCATGGTGCGCATGGAGTTCTTTGCCTTCGACACCCTGCGGCTGTTCTACGTGAATGTGGAGATGCCGCCGGACACGCCCATCGAACGCACCATGGACAAGGTGCTCGAGATCGAGGAGAAGGTCCGCCGCCATGTGCGCCCGGGCGAGGTGCGGGCCATGACCAGCTACGCGGGAAACATGTTCACCGAGAAGGAGCCGCGGCTGGGCGACCATTACGGGCAGATCCTGGTTGGGCTGAACTCCAAGACCCCGGAGCTGCGGGAGGTCGAGGAGATGATCGAGGCTATGCGCCCCGACGTCACCGCCACGCCGGGGCCGGTTCAGGTCTCCTTCCTGCGCCTGTCCGGCGGGCCGCCGGTGGAGAAGCCGATCAGCATCAAGGTGCGCGGCGACCAGTACGCCGAGATCCGCGCCGCGGCGGACGCCATCAAGCGCATCCTGAACGGGATTCCGGACGTGATGGACGTCGAGGATGATGCCGCGCGCGGGCGCCCGGAGCTGGTGCTGCGCATCGACGAGGACGCCGTCAACCGCGCGGGGCTGAACCCGCTGGAGCTGGGCCGCACCCTGCAGCTGATGGTGGACGGGGAGATCGTCGCCGATCTGCGCGACGCCGGTGAGAAAGTCGAAGTACGGGTGCGCGCACGCCCGGAAGAGCGCGACGATCTGCGGAGCCTGCTGGATCTGCGCCTGCCCACCCACCAGGGTGAACCCGTTCCGCTCGGCGCCCTGGTACAGGACGATCGATCCGAGGGCATCGGGAACTTCCGGCACTACAACTTCCGCCGCGCCATTACCGTCGAGGCGGACCTCAGGCCCGGCGGCATCGACACGGTGACCGCCAACCGCCTGGTATTGGAGGGCTGGGAGCAGCAGCGCGCCGCCTACCCCAATATCGATCTCGACTTCACCGGCGAGCTCGACGACATCCAGGAGAGCCTGAGCTCCATCGGTCTGCTGTTCGTCTTCGGCGTGGGGCTCATGTACCTGATCCTGGGCACCCAGTTCCGCAGCTACTTCCAACCGCTGATGATCCTGGCGACCGTTCCCATGGCCTTCACGGGCGTGGTCCTGGGGCTGCTGGTCACTGGCAACCCCCTGAGCCTCTATACCCTTTACGGCATCGTTGCGCTGGCCGGCATATCGGTCAATGCCGCCATCGTGCTGATCTCCGCCGCCAACGATCGGCTCGAGCGCGGCATGAGCCTGCTACACGCCACCCTCTACGCCGCCCGCCGGCGCGTCATCCCCATCCTCATCACCTCCATGACGACCATCGCCGGGCTCTTTTCCCTCGCCACCGGGCTCGGCGGCAAGTCTTTGGTCTGGGGCCCGGTGGCCACGGCCATCGTCTGGGGCCTCGCCTTCTCGACCGTCCTGACCCTGTTGGTGGTTCCGCTGCTGTATCGGACCTTTATGGCACGAACATCAGCAGCGCCAAGCGCATCGCTGAGCTCGACTGACAACCGCCACGCAAGCCGCCGCGACTCCGTTCTCCCACCCGGAGACTGAACGCCGGTGATCCGGCGCTCTGGGTCCTGATAACGGATGGTGTGATTCGGAACCAGCCGACAGAAATAGACCCCGAAACCTGGACAGTGCGCTAAGAAAACGCTGATCAATCCAGCGCCTCCCGCGGCACAGGGATGTGACGCCATTTTCAAGCGCGTAAGCGTTTGAAAATGAAGCCATCCAAGAACCACGCTTCTTGGGTGGCGTGCTGATTTTGGCCAGGATGGCCAATGATCAGCGTCTCCCTAAGTGAAATCTTCCATGGGTTTCAGGCTGCCAATTCGCGGCTAGCTCGGTCGAAGTACACCGCATCTGGGGTACGTCGGTCGAGTGCGATGTGACGGCGTCTGGTGTTGTAGAACGCGAAGTACCGGGCCAGTCCAATCCGCCCGAATCTATCTTGGGAGAAGCGCCTCTAAGTCGCACTCGCTGAGAACCTTCAATTCCCGGTCTCCGAGGTAGATCGTGCGGGGGGCGGGCGTCTCGAAATCGTCGCCGTGCGCTTCCTCGGCCTGGGGATCCGCGACCGGATCTGCCTTGGCGTCTTCGGGACCATGTGACCGTGCCAGGATCCTCGCCAACTCTCGGCCACTGATCTCGTCCACCTCGTAGCCCCCGAGGGCGGTTCGTGGGATGGCACTACGGAAGTCGTACTCCTTCGCGCGCTTTGTCTCGGCGTCGGCGCGGATGTCTGTACGGCGCAGCATTCGCGCGACGAGGCGACCGTTGATCTCCTTGACCTCGTAATTCTTGAGCGTACTCAAAGGCCACAGAAAACCACAGGATTCTCTGGGTGTCGGGGTCGAGCTCGGCGGGCGTCGACGACGGATTCTCATTTCTCCTCCGCGCGATCTGTTCATCGTGCGTTTTTTGGGGCGGTTTGGATACCTGGGTGAGCCGCCCGAACGCTCTGGACCGACTTTCCCGTTCTCGATGAATCTCGAGCCACTTCATCTTAAATGATACTAACGATTCTCCTTGGTTGCGCCACGGCATGGGGTCACACACGGCAGGCACGGGGTCAGGTCAGGCACGGGGTCAGGTCTTGCATTTTGCATCACGGATTTGCCGCACGATACGACTGACCTGCGAGTAGTGTAGTCCGAAGTGCTCACCGATCGCCTTCAACGTATATCCGCCGCTCGCGTAGGCAGCGGCAATCGCCTGGTCGCGGTCGGCGTGCATCGCTGCATACTGGGGCAGCGGCTCGGGCAGCTTCTGGCGCTGAGCGCGGGGGACTTCCGAGAGATCGCGGTCCTGCGGCAAGGTCCGGCGAAGGCTCTCGACGAATGCCTCCGACCCTAGGAAGACCTGGTGTGTGAGCTGCTCCCAGGGGCCGGGTTGGCCGATGCCGTCATGGACGAACCGGCGGTAGGCCGCCACTGCCGCGTGTTCGGTATCGGCGAATGTCGACAGCAGCCAATCCCGACGCAGCCACTCTGGACAAGAGCCATCGCCGATGGTCGCTCGGTAGCTGCTCCAGGGCCATTCCTCGGGTGCCGCGACCATGTGCGCACGAACCGGGTTCAGCACGATATACCGAGAGAGTTCTTTCAGATAGGCGTCCCTTTGCACAATGATCGCCTTGTACCGTCCCTGGAACACATGGCCACAGCGCCCGTGCAACCCATTGAAGCGTTGTGTATAGACGCCGTTCAGCTGGCGCATGCCTTTCGATAAGTTCCCGTCCGGCGTCTCCACCAACAGGTGGTAGTGGTTGGTCATCAAGCAGTAGGCGTGCCCCCACCAGTTGAAACGCTCGCAAACCTCCGCGAGCACTTGGAGATAGGTCTCCCGATCCGAATCATGCCGATAGATGTCCTCGCGGCCATCACCGCGGGAGGTGATGTGGTAGAGGGCGCCGGCAAACTCGATGCGCAGCGGACGTGCCATGCCCCGAGCCTAGTCCGTTTGATGCAAAATACAAGACCTGACCCCATCCTCCCTTCCATCCTCCCTTGATTCTCCTTCATGGCTTCATGGCGCGGCAAGTATCTCCGTCGCCCAACGATAAGCCTCAGCCGACCGGAGCGAAGCGGAGGTCGGCTGAAGGGCACTTGTTATATTCACTGATCACTTTCTTATGCTTATATTTATGACCACTACAATAAGTAGCAGTCCGATAATGGTTTGTGCGGCTACCAGCATACGAATTAAAGTGCTATTGGGAAGAATATCGCCGTAACCAACGGTTGATTGAGTAACTACGCTGAAGTATAGAAAGTCTGGATATTTCCACACGCCTTCGTTTCGTAAAGCAAGACCTTCTATTTCGCTGCTCAACGCTGACAGTTTTTTATTCGTTTCCTTTGATAGGGCATTCAAATAATTAACTAACCCCTGTTTGTTATAGATGTGTTTTGCCTCTGCTAAGTGCTTCTCATCATATATTGTTAGTACTTCTACGTCACTTCGGTTGAAAATCGTCATGCGGAGATAGGATGGTGTGCTGCCAGCCCAGCCAGTAGGGGTGCCTGGAATCACCTCAAAATAATATTTATGACCATCCGAATAAACATCCCCCTTTGGATAGAATTCAAGAAACTGAGGCTTTTGAATTTCTATCCGTACGAGGTCTTTTGGTAGTTTATCGATTAAGTTAGTTAGATGCGAAAGTACATTATTGCTATATTCTACTGAGGCGGTCAAGTCGCCCTGGCGCTTAAGTAATTGTGTGTTTTGAATATCTGCATTAAACAGGAAGTGTTCCGATTTTGTAATATAACAAAGGAGCCAAATAGATAATCGAAAAACATAATATAAACAATAGATATATAGCGAAAGCGCTCAGTAGCAACTTATTTTTGCTAAATATTATTTTCATATCGCATTGTTTTCTGGCTGCTGCATGTGAATATAACAGTGTATTAGGCCTTGCACTGCATCACCAGGTGACGTAGTTCATTAAAGCCATAACTGGAGTGCTCCTGACTTCGTCGGGGATAACGTTCCAACTCTCATAGCCATTTGCTTCTTTGACCAAGGCCCGATCGTACCGCTCTTGCGAAATTGAACACCTCCAGTTCGAGAAGCGTGACCTCTTTGACAGTGGCGCCATCGATGGAAATGAAGTACGTATTTCCAACTACCAAATCTTCGGTATTTCGATCTTTTGCGGGAATGCGGAATTCCGCCCGAAATGCCTTTGCGATTTTCAAAAATTGCTTCGGCTCGAGATCAAACCACTCGCCCTTTACACGGCTCGGCGCGAACAATTTGTGCCATCTTTTTTCCTCAGCGTACATATCCTTCGCTTCTCTCGTTGCAACCAATCGCAGATGAACAGGAGATGCGGTTTGCAACGAAGAAAAACGCTTTGCCACGTCTGAGGCGCACCCGATCTTAAAACGATCCATGCTTTCCGCTTGCACTAAGTAAACGTGACCGGGCTTCATTTTTAAGGCCTAACGCTGAGTTAAGCTGCCGCCGAGTGGTGAAAAAGAGGGCGGTGACCGCTCCGATAGCGTTCCTGGAAGCGACTGCGTTTCGGTTGCGGCAGCTTGAACGTATTGTTGAACAATGGCTTGGCTATTACTAGAAATTTTGCCGTAATGCCTGCCGAGCACCACAGCCTTTGACCGCAGCGTGGGCATGTGCGCGCACGTCGTTCTCGCGATACGGGTGGTTCGGGTAGGTAGCCGAGGGCATCGCGGGCATGATTACGCTTGGCTTTTGCGTTTGGGACGTAGAGTCCGTAGTAGCGCACCGTGTGCTGCCCTTTGGGCGGTACATGCCACAGGACGCGGGCGATGAATCGGTCGGTGTCCAGCGCCATGATGTGCTCGCGTCCGTCTCGGTGGGAGCGGTAACGAAACGCTATCCGCTCGGGTGCAACTGCGGCGAGACGGTAGTCTTTGATGGGGCCACCACGGGCATAGCGGGCCAAGTAGGCAGCGACGCCTTGTCCGTGGCGGTAGGCGCCTTGGATGCCGACATTCCAATCGCGTTTGGCGATGTGGCGATGTGGCGATGTGGCGATGTGGCGAAGCATACCGCGCCAGTGCCTCTCATCCCAGTCGGGTGGAAGGGCCAGTGCACCTTCGTCATAGGCGTCGTTGAGCCAGGCGAGCCATTTCCCCCGAAATTTGGCCTTGATGACGGCGACCGGCAACAGATAATCGTGCGCGGTTCCCTTCCAATCCGTACCTTCAGCCCGCCGCCGGTGACCAGCAGATGGGCGTGAGGATGGAAGCTCAAGGTGCGTCCCCAGGTGTGCAAGGCGGCGATGATTCCCACGTCGGCCCCGAGATGGCGCTCGTCGCGCAGGAGTTGTCGCATGGTTTGGCGGCGGCGCGCAAAAGGTGGTCACTGCACCATGGGCGGTTGTAGCTCCACAGCGGACTCAGTTCATGGGGTAGTGTGAACACCGCGTGGAAGTGGTCGCACGGCAGCAACCGTTGCTCCATCGTCGCAAGCCATTGTCTTGTTCTCGCCGCGTGGCAGCGCGGACAACTACGATGACGGCAGCATGCCGATCGGTGACGATGGTATCGTCTTGCGGGCAGATCCACTCTGTGCTTCCTGTCGCATCCGTGCAGCAGGTCATGATGGCATGCGCCGCCGTGTGTTGATCGCGACTTACGCCGTGGCTGCGATGAAATTCCTCATATCCGTTTTGGAAAATCCCTCGTAACGACTTTTCCATTTCTTATTCGCCTCCTTGGCCGATCCTATGCCTGAATATGCATTTGCTTCCGGTATCTTCTATCGTTACCATAGCGCCATTTCCGTTTACTTTGTTCAACGCCAGCCATAACCGGAGACCAAAAAGCGGAGCGCAGCGTAGCTTTTTGGGGTCCGAGTTTATGGCATTGTTAGGCCAGCGCATTGTTATTGCTCCGCAACAGGCAGTTCTGGGGCTTTGCTCCCTGAGATAGGGATTGCATAACTGTTGCAGGTTTACACAAGAGATGCTGATTATTCTCGAGATATATCAACTCTTTTGTGGATAGTGTTCTCACCTGGAGGCACGGACTCTCATTTCCATCAGTGGTTTTCACCAATAGGATAGACCCCGCTTGAATTGCGACGTCTGGAATATCTTTTGTTGCAGCGGTTAACGCGGCGATAGCTTCAGCTTGCGCTTTGTCAACTTCAGCTTGGGGTTTGTGTAACCCCTTTAACTCCAGTGCTCGTTCAATCTTCTCTAGCCTATCAGTCACTTCAGGCTGAGTAGCAACTTCTTTAGACTTGGCAAACCATTTTTTACCAAACCACCAACCCTTCTGCTGGAAAATCATCAGAAAACTCAAACCCGAATGCGGCTAGTAACTTATCAATAGCGCCTGATACTTTACGAATATCCGCTTCTTTATCATCAGAAATGTATACTCGAACTGGTATAAATCGATCTAGCTTTATGCTGCTTAAATCTTCACCAAGGTATTGATAGATTAGATAATTGTGTAATTCTTTGCTGGTTAATTTTTGTCTTTTTTCAATTGTGTCAATGCTTCTGGCAAGAGACGTATTCTTTCCTCAGATCGCTCGTAATGACGCCTAGCTTCACTCTGTGTTTCGCCCATTTTTTGTTCTAAGTCATTTACAACCTCTCGTAAACCACTTCCCCTTTCCCGTGACTCATACAAAAAATGTTCAAAAAATCGATAGAACTCTTTTTCGTCACGAAACTCATCCCTGTCACGGAAATACCGCCTGAACAAATAAAATAACTCTTCTGGATCTCCACCAAATCCGATTCCATCTGACGCTACTAGAGCCATCACCAAGAACTCAAGTCTCTTGAGTTTTCTATTTAGCTCTGAAATGGTTGGTTCTCTTGGGATGTTTACCATCACTCTGTCCTTTTTGTTTCGGGCCTAACGCTGAGTTAAGCTGCCGCCAAGCGGTCAAAAAAAGAGGGCGGCGATCGCTCCGACAGCATTCCCATAACCGATTTCGCTTCGGTTGCGGCAGCTTGAACGCCTTGTTGAACGTTTTGGCTATTGGTAGAAACTTCGCCGTAGTGCCTATTGAGCAGCCATAACCGATGTCCGCAGCGGGGGCATGTGCGCTCGCGTGTTGGTCTTGCAACGGTTGCTTCGGGTAGGTCGCCCAGGGCGTCGCGGGCCTGGTTGCGCTTGCCTTGGGCTTTGGGGACGTAAAGCCCGTAGTAGCGCACCGTGTGCTGCCCTTTTGGTGGTACGTGCCAGAGGACCCGGGCGATGAAACGCGCGGTGTCCACCGCCATGGTGTGTTCGTGTCCGTCTCGGTGGCAGCGGTAACGAAAGGCGATCTGCTCGGGTGCAACTGCGGTCAGGCGGTAGTCTTTGATGGGGCCGCCTCGGGCATAGCGGGCCAGGTAGGCGGCAACGCCCTGTCCGCGGCGGTAGGCGCCTTGGATGCGTACGTTCCAGTCGCGCTTGGATAGGTGGCGAAGGAGGCCCAACCAGCGCGCCTCATGCCAGTCCGGCGGAAGCGTCAGTGCCCCTTGGGCATAGGCATGGTTGAGCCAAGCAAGCCATTTGCCCCGGAACTTCGCTTTGATCACGGCGACCGGCAACAGATAGTCGTGCCCGGCACGCTTCCAATTTGTGCCTTGCAACCCGCCGCCGGTAACCAGCAGGTGGGCATGGGGGTGGAAGCTCAGGGTACGTCCCCAGGTGTGCACGGCGGCGATGATTCCGACCTCGGCCCCAAGATGGCGCTCATCGCGCAGGAGTTGTTGCATGGTTTCGGCGGCTGCGCGCAACAGGTGGTCACTACACCATGAGCGGTTGTACCTCCACAGCGGACTCAGTTCATGGGGTAGTGTGAAAACCGCGTGAAAGTGGTCGCAGGGAAGCAGTCGTTGCTCCATCGTCGCAAGCCATTGTCTTGTTCTGGCCGCGTGGCAGCGCGGACAACTACGGTGACGGCAGCAATGCCGATCGGTGACGATGGTGTCGTCTTGCGGGCAGATCCACTCTGTCCTTCCTGTCTCATCCGTGCAGCAGGTCATGATGGCATGCGCCGCCGTGTGTTGATCGCGACTGACGCCGTGGCTGCGATGAAAATGCTCATAGCCGTTTTGGAAAATTCCACGTAGCGACTTTTCCATTTCCCATTCGCCTCCTTGGCCGATTCTATGCCTGAATATGCATTCAGCTATTCGCAATCGTCAATCAATACCAGAGCGCTATTTCCGTTTACTTTGTTCAACATGCAATCGACGGCGTCACCGCCGCAACTAAAGTATGCATATTTAGGAACTTGTTCCCAAATATGCATACCGGCACCTAATACTAGGTTCCTACATATGCGAACCTATATCTAGGCACCTATATATAGAACCCCGCTGGTGCTGGTCAAGAACTAGTGAAGTCATCGCCAACAACCCTCGATTCCAGCGCAAGCGCGACGATGTCTTCATACCCTAGTTCCCAAAGCTTCTGCCGCGGTCGCCAGATGCCCCCGGCAGCTTTGACCTTCTCCCTTACATCCGTCTCCCAGTACTCGACTCGGACACCGAGCCGTTGTGGCGTAGGTACAGGTGCTTGTACCTTGTCAGCCTTCGAATCGATGCGCCGATCGCTTTCTTCTTCGATCAGTTCGACCGTCGTGTACCGCCGGCCTGTTTCTTGATCGTACTTGTAGCGCACACAGACCAATCGATCCCCGTATTTCTTGGTGAGGCCCTTCGTCCCTTTCTGTCCTGGTTTCAGTGTGGTCTTCGTAAGCATGGCCTACCTAGTCATTTCTCGGGACTCAGAACCCGGTCAGCCCCGTCAACGGACTTTTCACCCCCAGCGGACCCTTGTTCATGACGTGCGTGTAGATCATGGTGGTCCGTACGTCGCTGTGTCCGAGCAGCTCCTGTACGGTACGGATATCGTAGCCGTCCTCCAGAAGATGCGTTGCGAAGCTGTGCCGCAAGGTATGGCAGCTGCCGTGCTTGTGGATGCCGGCGGCGGACATGGCGCGCTTTACCGCCCGCTGGACGGCCGACTCTCCGAGATGGTGACGCCGGATCTTGCCCGAGCGGGGGTCGACCGCGGTGGAGCCGGCGGGAAACAGGTATTGCCACCCCCACTGTTTCGGCGCGTTGGGGGACTTGCGTTCGAGCGCGTACGGGAGGTAGACCTCGCCTAGTCCGGCCGCCAGGTCTTCGCGGTGCAGTTGGCTGGCTGTGGCCATCTGGTCACGAATGGCCTGTACAAGCGACGGCGGAAGCAGGGTGACACGGTCTTTTGCTCCTTTTCCGTTGCGGACGACAATCTGGCTGCGTTCGAATTCGATATCCTGTATGCGCAGACGCAGGCACTCCAGCAAGCGCAGGCCCGCACCGTACAGGAGAGCGGCGACAAGCTTGGGTGTGCCCTGGATATGGTCGAACAGCCGTTCGATCTCGCCGCGATCGAAGACGGTAGGGAGCCGCTGGGGGCGCTTGGCGGGGGTGATGTTTTCCAGGGTCAGGTCCTCTCTGTTCAGGACCTGTTTGTAGAGAAAGACCAGCGCGTTGAGGGCCTGATTCTGGGTCGATGCGGCGACGTTGCGGGCGACGGCGAGGTGGTTGAGGAAGGAGACGATCTGCGCCTCCCCCATTTCGCGCGGGTGCCTCTTGCCATGAAACAGGATGTAGCGCTTGGCCCAATCGAGGTAGGCCTGCTCGGTGCGGATGCTGTAGTGCTTGCGGCGAATGATGTCGCGCATCTCGCCGAGCAGCTTCGAGCCGCCAACGATCCTGTCCGTGTCCACGGGAATCGATGTGGTGCCTTGGGAGGCTCCCGAGGGATGCATGGGTGACGCCTTTCCCCTGATATCCATATGCTTGCAAGGGATGTTAAGGCGTAACTCTCACCTAGACAACAGGCGCGCGCGGAGGGGGACAGTACGCGCCCTGCCCCGCGGGTATCAGCGAAACGGACGGCATGCGCCTCGGCGGCGACGCTCGGTCGGCGGCAACCTTTGGGACGAATTGCTGAGCAGCAAAGGGAAAAAAGAGGGAAAAAGGGTCAGGCTCAATAATGACTAACAAGGCCGTCGCTTCGAGCGATTTTTTCGCTCGCTGCGTTCCAAGCAAATGCGCCGGTTGAGGCTGGCGTAAACTTCACTCCATGAGCAAGCTGGTCATGAACGTCTTACTGCCGTCGGTCGCCCCGATCGCCATCGTCGGCCTTTACCTCACGCCGCTGACGCTGATCGACTGTCTGACACGGGGCATCATCGCGCTGGCGATCGTGCTGGTCTCGCTCGGTGTCGGAATCGTGCTCGGGATACGCGGGCTTCGCGCCAGGATGGCGGGCATTCCGGGGTCGGGCTGGTGGATGGTGTCGATGTGCATCCTCGCCCTACCCGCCCTGCTGGTCCTCGGTCCCTTGGGATGAAACCTGACCGGCAAGCGTTGGTTGGGGCGAGAAGCGCACCCTGATAGAAGCCCCTGTTTGAGCCACCGATCGTTGGGGTTCGCGGGCTCACCCCAACCTACCCTGTACCCTGGGTAACGGCGTCGGAGCCGTCCGTTTTCCTCGTTCGCGCCGGGCGTCCCTACCCCGTATTCCGCATCCCCGCGGCGATGGCGTTGATGGACTGCGCAGCAGGGGGTCGAGCCACTCCTCGCGCTGGGCCTCGTCGGCCTCGCGCCCCGATAGCGCTCGAGCAGCACCACCTGGATGTGGTTGAGGGGTCCAGATAGCGGTTGCGCCGTGCCAGGAGTGGGCGAAGCTCCGGCGTCTCCTCCATCAGGCCGTGCAGCCCCGCGACGTTCATCACCTGGGTCAGGGTGCGCTCGTACTCGGCCTCGACCACCGCGTAGATCGCCTCCGCCTGCTCGCGGTTCTGGGCCAGGCGCAGGTACTCCCGCGCGATGTGCATCTCGGCCTTGAAGAGCGACATCTGGGTGTTGGAGAGCAGGGCCCGGAAGTAGGGCCACTCCTGGTACATGCGCTGGAGCTTGGCGAGCCGCTCCAGGTCGTTGCCGCGCCAGCGCTCGATGGCCTCACCGATGCTGAACCAGGCGGGCAGGGTGTGCCGCGATTGGGCCCAGCCGAAGACCCAGGGGATGGCGCGGATCGATGACAGCGCACGGTCGCCCTTCTTGCGGTGCGACGGGCGCGAGCCGATGTTGAGCTGGGCGATGGCGTCGAGCGGGGTGCACTCGTAGAAGTAGTCGAGGAAGCCCGCCGTGTCGCGCACCAGCCGCCGATAGGCCTCCTCGCCGAAGGTGGCCAGCTCGTCCATGATGCCGAGATAGTCCTTGCGATCCTGCTCCGGCGGCTCGATCAGGCACCGGCTGGCCTTGATCAGGCCGCTGACGCCCATGATCAGCTCGTAGCGGGCGGTCTCCCGGTTGGCGTAGCGATAGGAGAGCACCTCGCCCTGCTCGGTGAACTTGATCTGCCCGTGCACCGTGTCCGCCGGCTGGGCCAGGATCGCCTCGTGGGTCGGGCCGCCGCCGCGCCCGATGGTGCCGCCGCGGCCGTGGAACAGCCGGCAGGCCACGCGGCGGTCGTCGGCCAGCGCGATGACCTTCTGTCTGGGCCTGATAGAGGTTCCAGCTCGAGGCCAGGATGCCGCCGTCCTTGCAGGAGTCCGAGTAGCCCAGCATCACCTCCTGCTGGTTGCCCGACGCCTTGAGCAGCTCGCCGTAGGTCGGATCGTCGAACAGCGTGCTCATCACCTGAGTCGATGTGGCTCAGATCCTCGATGGTCTCGAACAGCGGCGAGACCGGATCTCGGCAGAACCAGCCCTGGCGGTCCCGCCCGGCGAGTCCGGCCAGGCGGGCCAGGAGCATCACCTCCATCACATGGCTGGCCTTGATGGGTCATGGAGATGACGTATTCGCCGATGCATCTCGGGGCTGATCTCGGCGCGCATCCGGGCGATGACCTCGAAGACCTCCAGGGTCTCGCGGGTCTCGGGGGTCAGGGTCGCCTTGTCGATCTGGAAGGGGTGGGGATGGGCGATCGCCTCCGCCAGGACCCGCAGCTTCGCTCGGCTCGTCGAAGGCCTGAGTAGAAGGGCGCGCCCGGCTGGCGGGCGAACAGCTCGGTGACCGCCTGCGTATGCCGGGTGGACTCCTGGCGGATATCCAGGTGCACCAGGTGGAACCCGAAGGTCTCGACCAGTCGAATCAGGTCCTGGAGCGGACCGGCGGCGGCGTTGGCGTCGCCATGGTGGCCAGTGAGTCGCGGATCAGGTAGAGGTCGGCCAGCAAGTCCCGGTCGCTCCGCGTAGCCCTCGGGCAGGTCGTCGTCATGCCGCCCGGCGATGCGCGCGCTGCACCCGCTCCAGATTGGCCTCCAGGCGGTGCCGGACGATCGCCAGCTTGCGCCGGTAGGGCTCGTGGACGTTGCGCCGCAGGCTCTCGCCCATGGTGTCCACCCAGTAGTCCTCGTCCGCCTCCAGGCTGTCGATGAACTCCGGCGAGGGCTGGCACAGGCGCAGTCCGACTGGCTCAGCATCCGCCGCAGCGGACCTGGACCCGGTCGCAGGTACTCCTCCAGCACCAGCTCGTGGTGCATGCGCACCGCAAGCTCGGTGGTCTCGGGCTTCACGAAGGGGTTGCCGTCGCGATCGCCGCCGATCCAGGAGCCGAAGCGGATGAAGCTCGGCACCCGGATGCCGCTGTCGGCCCCGTAGACCCGCCGCACCGCCCGCTCCAGGTTGCCGGTAGAGTCTCAGGCACGGCGTCGAACAGGGATTCGCGGAAGAAGTACAGCCCCTGACGCACCTCGTCGGTCACCTGGGGCTTGTGCACCCGCACCTCGTCGGTCTTCCAGAGGATCTGGATCTGGGTGAGGATGGCCGCGAGCTGCTCCTCCAGCTCCTCCTCGTTGAGCCTGCGCTCGATGCAGGTCCTGGGCCAGCAGGAAGATGCGGCGAAAGGTCTCCAGGATGGTGCGGCGCTTGGACTCGGTGGGGTGGGCGGTGAACACCGGCAGATAGACCAGGTGCTCGAGCAGGCTCTGGAAGTTCTCCGGGCTCACCCCGTCCGCACTTGAACTGGCGCACCGTGTCGTCGAACGAGCCCAGCCACAGACGCCCGCCCTAGCTGATGCGATCCATGCGTTGAGGATAGGCGTTGACCTCCTCGGCGGTGTTGACCAGGCCGAAGTAGATGGCGAAGGCGCGGATCACCTCGGACAGGGTCTGGGGGTCGAGCCCCTCGATGCGCTTCACCAGCTTGTCGCGCAGCGTCGGGGTCGTCCTTCTCGCGCAGCTGCGCGAAGCCGTCGCGCAGCGCTCCACCACCACCAGCACCCGCTTGCGGCTGTGCTCGCGCAGCACCTCGCCCAGCAGGGTGGTGAACAGCTCGATATCGCGCTGGAGGTCCTGCGTCCTCGGCCGGAGGTGGCTCGAGTTGGCTCATGGATACTGCTCGCCGCGGGAAGGAGAGGGAAGGTCTCGAGCGTTTCGCCGGAGTGGCATATTACCGCGCCTGTCGCGCGGACAGAAACCGAACGGGCCCCGGCGGGCCCAGCGCGCCGGGGCGAGCGACGCCCGGGATTCAGCCCGCGAGCGCAGGCAATGGACGCTGAACAGTCCGCCCGCGGGTCGGTCCACACCTGCTCCGTGGCGTAACCCGCGCTCGGCGGCCAGTTGCCCGAAAGCCGGCGATGGCGTACTTGTACGAGCTCTCGCTGTGGATGCCCTCCCCCTCGGCGCGCACGTCGAACGTCCGCCCGCCCACCCGGACCCGCTGGGCCCGCGGCGCTCACCAGGTGCATCTCGATCCGCCCCGGATTCTCGTCCGGGAGGCGCGAGAGGGCGTGGGGTTGAACCAGGCATGGTGGGCGAAGGCGTCGAGATCGAAATCGGCGCCCAGCTCGCGATTGATCCGCCGCAAGCAGGTTGAGGTTGAAGTCGGCCGTCACGCCCTGGGCGTCGTTGTAGGCGGCCTCCAGCACCGCGCGATCCTTAACAGATCCACCCCGATCAGCAGCCGACCCCCGGGCCCGAGCAGGTCCGCGACCCGCTCGCAGGAAGCCCCGGGCCGCGGCCGCGGGCTCGAAGTTACCGATACTCGACCCCGGAAAAAAGGCCGCCGGGGTTCCCCAGTCGGGATCGCCAGCGGCAGCTCGAAGGGGCCCGAGTAGTCGGCGCACACCGCCTCGATCCGCAGGCCCGGGAAGCGGCGCGCCAGTTCGATCGCGGAGGCCAGCAGATGCTCCTTGGAGATGTCCACGGGCACGTAGACCGCCGGGGCCGAGGGCCTCGAGCAGGACCCGGATCTTGAGGCTGCTGCCGCTGCCGAGCTCCACCAGCACCTGGCCGCGGCCCAGCCTGCCCGCCATCTCGCCCCGTGGCGCTCGAGGATGCCGATCTCGGTGCGGGTCGGGTAGTACTCCGGCAGCTCGGTGATGGCATCGAAGAGCTGGGAGCCTCGCCGATCGTAGAAGAACTTGGGCGACAGATCGCTTCGGGTACAGCGACCCAGCCCCGCCAGCACCTCCGCCCGCATGTCGGCCGGTGTCGGATGATAGATCGTGGAAGCTGACCTGGCGCCGACCGGGCGCTGGCTCACGGCTCATGGGCGTCCTCCGCGAGCCGGAACCCTTGAACTGCCAGCGCTCGTGGGGGTAGAAGAAGTTGCGGTAGCTCGCGCGGGCATGATCCGCCGGCGTGGCGCAGGAGCCGCCGCGCAAGCACCATCTGACTCGCCATGAACTTGCCGTTGTACTCGCCGAGGGCGCCCTCCGGCGCCGATAGCCCGGATAGGGCAGGTAGGCGGAGGCGGTCCACTCCCACACGTCGCCGAACAGCTGCCGCAGCCCCGTCCCCTGCCGACCGGCCGGGGAGTGGAACAGGCCGCTGTCCACGAAGTTGCCCTCCACCGGCAACGCGGCGGCGGCATGCTCCCACTCCGCCTCGGTAGGCAGGCGCCTGCCGGCCCAGGTGGCGAATGCATCCGCCTCGTAGTAGCTGACATGACTAGCGGGCTCCGCGGGATCGAGGGGCTGAGCCCGCCAAGGGTCATCTCCTGCCAGCCTTCGCCGCCGATCCCCAGTGCTCCCAATACAGCGGGCGCCCCCAGCCCTTGCCGCGCACCGCCTGCCAGCCGTCGGAGAGCCACAGTTCGGGCCGTTCGAGTAGCCGCCGTCGGCGATGAACTCGAGATACTCGCCGTTGGTCACCGGGCGATCGGCCAAGCGATAGGGGCGCAGCAGACCCGGTGCCGCGGCCGCTCGTTGTCCTAGGCGAACCCGGCGGCCTCGGCGCCGATCTCGGCCAGGCCGCCCTCGAAGTCGGCGTAGGTCACGGGCGTCGGCGCGACCCGGCGCGGGCTGCGCGCAGATCCTGCCGGTAGGCGGGCCGCAGCGGGTTGATCGAGCCAAGTTGTGCTTGATGTCGGTGATCAGTAGCTCCTGGTGCTGCTGCTCGTGGTTGATGCCGATCCGCAGGCGCGCCTCGACCGTCGGCCAGTCGCTCGCTCCGGCGCATCGCGATGAGCCGCTCCATCGCCTCGTCCACATGGCGGCGGTAGTCGTAGACCTCCGCCACCGTCGGACGCGAGAGCAGGCCGCGCTCGGCCCGGGGCCAGAAGCCGCTGTCGACTGCTCGTAGTAGGAGTTGAACAGATAATCGAACGCGCGTGGAAGACCTTGTAGCCCGGCAGGAAGGGCCGCAGCAGAAAGGTCTCGAAGAACCAGGAGACATGGGCCAGGTGCCACTTCGGCGGGCTCGTCTCCACCACCGTCTGGATCACGTAATCCTCGATCGTTCAACGGCTCGCACAGGGCCTCGCTCGCCGCGCGCACCCGCCGATATTGCGCGCTCGCGGCCTCCTTGCCCGTTCTCTCTTCGTTGGGTAGCGCGTCCGTACCCGGCATCTGATTCTCCCGTCTTTGCTCGCCTTCCGGCCGGACGCGAGGACTAAATAGCGCGTCACTGGAAGGTTGCTTTTAGCTCTGAGAGCACATGAGGCCGGCGTAAGAAAATTCCAGGGTAAGCGACAGCGGGGAACCGTGGTTTCACGGTCTCTTGGGCCGGGGAAGGGCCGATCCGCCCGGCCCCGACATCCGGATTCGAGCCGCTATTCGACCTCCACCCTGGACCCGTTCAGCGCCCGGCTATCGGTCCGTCTTTCCTCGCCGCGAGGAGCCGGCGTATGGTTTCTGTTGTCTTTGCCTCGCCTCTTTCGCGGCGCCTGTCCCCCCTTGCGGCCTTCCCCACGGCTTGGTCTCCGCTGGTGGGCGTGGCCGCTTCATCCCGGCGACTGCCAGCAGCCCATCGAGCTCCTCCTCGGTGAGATCGCGCCAATGGCCGCTGAAGACCCTCGGTCCCAGGATCACGTTGCCGTAGCGCACGCGCATCAGGCGGCTGACGGTGCATCCGGCGGCCTCCCACAGGCGGCGCACCTCGCGGTTGCGGCCCTCGCGCAGAACGACGTGATACCAACGATTGGCGCCTGTGCCGCCGGACTCGACGATCTCCTCGAAACGGGCCGAGCCGTCTTCGAGCTCGATGCCGTGGGTGAGCCGATGCAGGGCGTCGGGGGTGGCGCCGCCCAGGACGCGAACGGCGTATTCCCGCTCGACCTCCCGCGACGGATGCATGAGCCGGTTGGCCAGCTCCCCGTTGTCGGTGAGCAGCAGCAGGCCGGAGGTGTTGATGTCGAGCCGCCCGACCGCGATCCAGCGCCCGGTCTTGAGCCGCGGCAGGCGTCCGAACACCGTGCGCCGGCCTTCCGGGTCATGGCGGGTGACCAGCTCCCCCTCCGGCTTGTTGTAGGCGATGACCCTGATCGCGGCGCCGCGACGCTGGCGGCGCCTGACCTCCCTGCCGTCGACCTGAATCCGGTCTTCCGGCACCACCTTGTCGCCGAGCTTGGCGACCTTGCCGTTGACCCGCACCCGGCCCTCGGCGATCCAGCCCTCGATCTCGCGGCGCGAGCCGAGCCCTGCCTCGGCGAGGGACTTCTGCAGGCGCACGGGCTCGGCCGGCGGCGGACTGCGGTTCTGTTTTTTGGTGTTGGTCATTCGCTTCGGCTATCCAAAAGAAACTGTTCCCGCAAACGCGCGAGTGCGGAGTTGGCCAGACGGCAGGCAGGAAGCGGGCCGAGCGGCTCAGACCTCCCCGTCGGATGCCGGGGGTGTCTCGGAATTCTCCAATGGCATCGGAACCGTAGTGCCTAGCGGCTCACGAGCGGGCTGCTCCGGCTCGTCCAGCGGCAGATCGTCACCGAGGAACTCGGGGTCGCGGATCTCGGCCAGGGTCGGCAGATCGTTGAGGGAGCGCAGACCGAAGTAGTCGAGGAACTTGCGGGTAGTCGCGAAGAGCGCGGGCCGACCAGGGACGTCGCGGTGACCCACCACCCGCACCCACTCCCGCTCGGTGAGGGTCTTGACGATGTTGGTGCTGACGGCCACGCCGCGGATATCCTCGATCTCGCCGCGGGTGATCGGCTGGCGGTAGGCGACCAGCGCCAGGGTCTCGAGCAGCGCCCGGGAGTAACGCGCGGGCTTCTCGTCCCACAGACGCGCCACCCAGGGGGCGGCCTCGCGGCGCACCTGCACGCGGTATCCGCCGGCCACCTCGATCAGCTCGATGCCACGCTCCTGATAGTCCCGCTCCAGGGAGGAAAGCGCGTCGAGCGCCTCTTCCCGCGTCGGGCGCTCCTCCTCCCCGAACAGGCTCAGCAGGGTGTCCATCGTGAGCGGCCCCCCGGCGGCGAGGAGCGCGCCCTCCAGGATCATCTTCAGCGGCAGGCGGCCGCTCATCCCTCGGCTCCCCGCATGCGCACGTGGATCGGCGCGAAGGCCTCGGACTGGACCAGCTCGATGGACGCGTTCTTGATCAGCTCGAGCAGTGCGAGGAAGGTGACCACGATCCCGGGGCGGCCCTCGTGCAGCTCGAACAGGTGAACGAAGGGGACAAAACCCTGGCCGCGCACCTTCTCCAGCACCAGCGACATGCGCTCGCGCATGCTCGAGGGATTCCTTCTCGACCCGGTGGCTGGTGAAGAGATCGGCGCGAGCGAGGACGTCGCGCAGGGCAAGCAGGACCTCCCGCAGGTCCACCTCCGGCGGCAGCCGGCGCACATGCCCCGGCGGGACCTCGACCTCGGTCGCGAACAGGTCCCGCTCCAGCCGCGGCAGCTCGTCCAGGTCCAGGGCCGCCTTCTTGAAGCGCTCGTACTCCTGCAGCCGGCGCACCAGCTCCGCCCGCGGGTCCTCCTCGTCCTCGGTCTCCGTCGGGACGCGGCAGCAGCATGCGCGACTTGATCTCGGCGAGCATTGCGGCCATCACCAGGTACTCGGCGGCGAGCTCCAGGCGCATGTCCTTCATCAGCTCCACGTACTCCATGTACTGGGCGGTGATCTGGGCGATGGGGATGTCCAGGATGTCCAGGTTCTGGCGCTTGATGAGATAGAGCAGCAGATCCAGCGGGCCCTCGAAGGCGTCGAGGAAGACCTCCAGGGCATCCGGCGGGATGTAGAGGTCCTGCGGCAGGGTGAGCAGGGGAGAACCCTGCACGATGGCGAACGGCATCTCCTGCTGGGCCGGTCGGGCGGTCTCCGGCGGCGCGGGCGGCGTGGCGACGGTCTCCGCGCTCAACGGAACACCAGCGACATCGCGTGCCGCACCTCCTCCATGGTCTCGCGCGCCATGTCGCGGGCGGCGTCGCAGCCCTCGGCGATGATGTTGCGCACCAAGTCCGGCTGCTGCTCCAGCTCGACTCGGCGCGTTCCTGGATGGGACGCAGCTCCGCCAGCACGCGCGTCGATCACCGGCTGCTTGCACTCGATGCAGCCGATGCCCGGCGGAGCGGCAGCCCTCCTGCACCCAGGCCTTGACCTCGTCGTCGGAGTAGACCTGATGCAGCTGCCATACCGGGCACTTGTCCGGATCGCCCGGATCGGTGCGGCGCACCCGGGCCGGGATCCGTGGGCATGGTGCGCAGGGACTTCTCCACCTCCATCGGGTCGTCGCGCAGAGCGAATCGTGTTGCCGTAGGACTTCGACATCTTCTGCCCGTCCAGCCCCGGCATCTTGGATGCCTTGGTCAGCAACGGCTGCGGCTCGGGCAGGATGATCCGCCCGCCACCCTCCAGATAGCCGAACAGGCGCTCGCGGTCGCTCATGGTGATGTTGCCCTGCGACTCCAGCAGCGCCCGCGCCACCTGCAGCGCCTCCTGGTCGCCCTGCTCCATGTAGCCCTTGCGCAGCTTGTCGAACAGCTTGGCGTTCTTCTTGCCCATCTTGCGCTTGGCCTGCTCGGCCTTCTCCTCGAAGCCGGGCTCGCGGCCGTAGATGTGGTTGAAGCGGCGCGCGATCTCGCGCGTCAGCTCCACGTGGGCCACCTGGTCCTCCCCCACCGGCACCAGGTCGCGCCTTGTACATCAGGATGTCCGCGCTCTGCAGCAGCGGATAGCCGAGGAAGCCGTAGGTGGCCAGGTCCTTCTCCTTGAGCCTCTCCTGCTGATCCTTGTAGCTCGGCACCCGTTCCAGCCAGCCCGAGCGGGGTGATCATGGACAGCAGCAGGTGCAACTCCGCGTGCTCCGGCACCCGCGACTGGATGAACAGGGTCGCGGAGCCCGGGTTGATGCCGGCGGCGAGCCAGTCCACCACCATGTCCCAGATGCTCTCCGGGATGATGGAGGGGTCCTCGTAGTGGGTGGTCAGGGCGTGCCAGTCGGCGACGAAGAAGAAGCACTCGTACTCGTGCTGGAGCTCGAGCCAGTTCTTGAGCACGCCGTGGTAGTGGCCGAGATGCAGGCGGCCGGTGGGGCGCATGCCGGAGAGGACGCGGGCATTCTGGGGGGATACGGCGTTCAAGGACGATTTTCCTTCAGGGTTCAGGTCAGGAACAGCTCTTTCACCACGCCGGAGCCCGGCATCACCCCGATCGTCAGCTCGATGACCGGCAGCAGAACCGCGCCTAGCAGACCCGTGACCAGCAAGCCGATCAGCAGAATCAACCCGAACGGCTCCAGGCGGGAGAACTTGGCGGACCAGGCCGGGGGCAGCAAGGAGTTGAGCACCCGGCCGCCGTCCAGGGGCAGCAATGGAAACAGGTTCAGGACCATGAGGATAACGTTGATCAGCACCCCGGCGGCGCCCATGTACACCAGCGGCAGGGCCACCCACTGGGATGTGCTCCACATGGCGAGGCCCAGGTTGACCACCAGACCCCAGATCACCGCCATCGCCAGGTTCGCGCCCGGACCCGCAAGCGCCACCAGGGCCATGTCCCGGCGGGGGTTGTGCAGATTCCGTCCGTTGATGGGCACAGGCTTGGCCCAGCCGAACAGGAAGCCGGTGAGCAGGAAGGTCGCCAGCGGGACCAGAAGCGTGCCCACGGGGTCGATGTGCTTGAGCGGATTGAGGGTCACGCGCCCCAGCATGGTCGCGGTCTGATCCCCGAGACGGCCGGCCATCCAACCGTGGGCCGCCTCGTGCACCGTGATGGCGAACAGCACCGGCAGCGCGATGACCGCGAGCAGTTGCATACTGTTGAGGGCGTTCATCGGCGAAGTATACCAGGGATGCGGCCCCATCCAGGGAGGCGCCAGGTCCGACCGAAATGCGTGCCTGCGAGGCGGCTCACTCCGCGAACAGCGACGCGTCGCCCTTCCCGACCCGGGTTACGGCGGGCGGGTCCTGCGTCATGTTCACGACCGTGGTCGGCTCCAAGCCGCAAAAACCGCCGTCGATCACCAGGTCCACCCGGCGATCGAGCAGCTCGCGCATCTCGTAGGGATCGGTCAGCGGCGTATCCGCGTCCGGCAGGATCAGTGTCGTGCTCAGGATGGGTTGATCGAGCGTCGCCAGCAACTCGCGGCAGATCGCGTTGTCCGGCACGCGGATGCCGATGCTCTTGCGCCTCGGGTGCATCAGGCGCCGCGGTACCTGCTTGGTGCCCTCGAAGATGAAGGTGTAGGGACCGGGCGTGAGCACCTTGAGCAGCCGGAATGCCTGGTTGTCGATCCTGGCGTAGGTGGTGATCTCCGAGAGGTCCCGGCACACCAGGGTGAAGTTGTGCTTGTCGTCCAGGCTGCGGATGCGCCGGATGCGCTCCATGGCTGCCTTCTCTCCGATCTGGCACCCCAGCGCGTAGGAGGAGTCGGTCGGGTAGACGATGACTCCGCCCTCGAGCAGGATGTCCACCGAGCGGTTGATCAGCCGGGCCTGGGGATTGTCCGGGTGGACCTGAAAGAACTGCGCCATCGGGTACTTCTTCCGGTGCTAAGCGGATGCCAGGAGCGGCCGCGGCGTCCAGGACGCCCAAATGGGGACACAGCCCTCGGGTAAGGCCGGGAGCCTGCCGAGATCCACCCACGGGTTCTCGGGACCGTGATAGTCGGAGCCGGCGGATGCCAGGAGACCGCACTCGCGGGCATGGCGGGCGAACACCAGGGCGTCGTCGCGGCTGTGACTGCCGGAGACCACCTCGATACCGCTGCCGCTACCGCCGAGCTCCTTCAGCTCTCCGATCAGACGCAACCGCTTGCTGCGGGTGAAGCGATAGCGCGCCGGGTGGGCGAGCACCGCCTGACCGCCGGCAGAGCGAATCCAGCCGACGGCGTCCTCCAGTGTCGCCCAATCGCCGGCCACGTGGCCCGGCTTGCCCTTGACCAGGAAGTGCTTGAACACGCCGCGCACGTCGCGGGCGAGTCCACGCCCGACGAGGAAACGCGCGAAGTGGGTACGCCCGATCAGCTTCCCCCCGCTCAACTCGACAGCGCCCTCGTGCGCGCCGTCGATGCCAGCCTTGCCGAGGCGCCGACCGATCTCCTCCGCGCGCCAACGCCGATATGCACGCAGGCGTTCGAGCCCCGCCTGCAGCCCGTCATCCTCGGGGTCAAAGCGCAGCCCCAGGACGTGGATCGTGCGGCCACCCCAGGAGACCGAGATCTCGACGCCGGGAACCAGATCGACACCTACGCAGCGGGCGGCCTCCACCGCCTCGGCGAGACCGGCGGTCGTATCGTGATCGGTGAGCGCCAGCACGCGAACGCCCGCCGCCGCGGCACGGCGGACGAGCGCACGCGGCGCCAGCGTGCCGTCGGAGGCGGTGGAATGGGTATGGAGATCGGGAAGCGCATTCATCGGCGGGATTCTACCTCATTCGCGGGCAGACGACCGGGCGGCGGACTGCTAGAATCGCCGCGATATGATCCCCGTCGTCGACATCGCCCATATCGCCGAGGAGCTCCGCCGCGTGGCCGAGGAGCTGGAAGTAGCCTACGACGACCTAGGCGGCGATTCCGACACGGATCCCACGGTCCTGCTCAAGGCACTGGATGGGCTCCTCGACGGGCTGCGGACCCTGGAAGGCGAGCAGCCTCAGGGCACGCTCGGCACCGGCGAGATCCGTCTCGGCGACAAGGACATCCATGCCCTCGGCGAGCACGGAATGATCCTGTTATCGAGCCTGGCGGCCCTGGCGGGGCGGCTGCGGCGGCCGCAAGAGGCCCGAACCATCGAGGGCCTCGCCCTGCCCTTCGCCTGCTGGATCTCCCGCCAGGGCGGGGAGATCGCGAGCATCTCTCCCGCGGTGAACGGCGCGGCCGCCCTCGCCAATACGCTGAAGCAGCCGGCGGAGCTCGAACAGCTCTACGGGCTCATGAGCGAGCTCGTCAACGCGGTCAGCCCGCTGGTGTCGCAGGATACGTCCTCCACGGACCCGACCCGCCCGTGGCGCGTATTGTTGATCAACCGTGCCATCGTCGCCACGCGCAGCTACCATCCGGCGCTCATGAACGAGGCGTTCCAGGCCCTGCTCGAGCACTTGCCCCAGGAGGCATCGGACTTTTTCCGCGAGGGGATGGAGCAGATGGAGGCCCTGAACTATCCGCCCCACGTTCGCCGCGTGATGGAAGCCTACTACGAGCACTGGTGCGAGCGGCGCGTCCTGCACTGAAGCGGCCAGGACGGCCTCAGGACGACAGCATGAGCGACACCAGAGACCGGCCATGAAGTTCCTGATCGATTTTTTTCCCGTCCTGCTTTTCTTCGTCGCCTACAAGGTGTACGACATCTACGTGGCCACGGCAGTCGCCATCGCCGCGTCCGTGTTGCAGGTCGGCTGGTTGTGGCTGCGCCACCGGCGCACGGAGACCATGCACCTGGTCACACTCGGGCTGCTCGTCGTCTTCGGCGGATTGACGATCGCGCTGCAGGACCGGACCTTCATCATGTGGAAGCCGTCGGTCGTCAACTGGCTGTTCGCGGCCGCGTTCCTCGCCAGCCACTTCATCGGCGAACGCCCCTTGATCCAGCGCATGATGAGCCACGCGATCGAAGTGCCGGCGAGGATCTGGCGCCGCCTGAATCTGCTGTGGGTGCTGTTTTTTGTACTGTCCGGCCTTGCCAACCTCTACGTGGCCAGCGGCTTTTTCACCATCGAGCACATGCTGATCCAGGCCTCGGGACTTGACGAGATCGATCTCGCGCACTGCAGCGAGCACTTCTCCGGGGATCTCCTCGCCCTCTGCCAGGACGCGCAGCAGCGGGAGGCGACCTGGGTGAACTTCAAGCTATTCGGTATGATGGGGCTCACTATCGCCTTCGTCATTGGGCAGGCCTTCTACCTGGCGCGGCACATCAAGGACCCGGAACAACAACCAGCGGAGACGGACTAACGTGTTTTACGCCATCATCGCGCAGGACCGGCCAGGTACGCTTGACGGGCGGTTGCAAGCACGCCCGGCCCATCTCCTGCGGCTGCGGCAGCTGCAGGACGAGGGGCGGCTGTTGCTGGCAGGCCCTCATCCCGCCATCGACAACGAAGATCCCGGCCCGGCCGGGTTCACCGGATCGCTGGTGGTCGCCGAGTTCCCCGATCTCGACGCGGCCCGCGCCTGGGCCGATGCCGATCCTTACGTTCAGGCCGGTGTGTACATGGACGTCACGGTCAAGCCCTTCCGGAAGGTGCTGCCGGCCTGAGTGCATTTCGGTTTTTCAGACACTTGAAGTCTCACCACAAAGAGGATTTTCCCGAACATGAACAAGCGCTTCCTTCACACCTGTTGCCTGATTGCGATCTTCGCTGGCGGCGCGGTCGCGGCCGAGGACAAGGCCGAGACCCAGACGCCCGCCGCCGCTGAAACTACGGCCGAAACCCAGGCGCCCGCCGTCAGCGGCGACACCACGGTCGCCACCGTCAATGGGCTGGCTGTTCCGCTCGACCTGTTCCGGATGTATTACGCCGAGCGGCTGCGTCAGGCGAACGCCCAGAACTCCCCGGCTTTCCAGAACCAGGCTTTCAACGAGTTCGTCAACATCGTCGTGACGGCCCAGGACGCCGAGAGCAAGGGCATCGAAAAGGAAAAGCAGATCGGCTATCTGCTGGAGCTGGAGCGTATGCAGGTGCTTTCCCGCGCCGCCCTGCAGAACGCGGCCGAGATGGCGCAACCCACGGAGGAAGAGCTACAAAAGGCCTACGACGAGCAGGTGGGCAAAGAGAAGCGCGTCGAGTACAAGGCCCGCCACATCCTGGTCAAAACCGAGGACGAGGCCAAGAGTCTAGTCAAGGAGCTCGACGGCGGCGCGGATTTCGAGAAGCTGGCAACCGAGAAATCCCTCGGTCCGACCGGCAAGACCGGCGGCGATCTCGGTTGGTTCGACGCGAACCAAATGGTGCAACCCTTCACCGAGGCAGTGGCCACCATGAAAAAGGGCTCCCACTCCAGCACACCGGTCCAGACCCAGTTCGGCTGGCACGTCATCCTGCTGGAGGATACCCGCGAGAGTGATCCGCCTTCTCTGGAGCAGGTGAAGGGCGAGTTGACCACCGCCCTGCAAAGGGAGAAGCTCGGCGCCTACGTGGCGGAACTGCGCAACGCGGCCAAGCTGGAGCTCAACTCGGATCTGATCAAGATGAACGAAGACGAGGAAGGCGACGCCGCCGCCAAGTAAGTCTGAGCTCTCTTCGCAACATCTGTCCCGACCGGTGAGAGCACCGGTCGGGGCGGACGCATCTCCTCCGCTCCCTTCCCCGCAGCCGCCCGACGAATCCCATGCCCCTTGCGGGTTCCACCCTTACAAATTAGAATTTGCTTATTTATTGAAATATAGAAGGGGAAACCGATGCTCACCTGCAAACGGATGCGGACCGCGGTGATTCTCTCCGCCCTCCTGCTGGCGTTCGGTCTGGTGCTGGAAGGCCTGGCGCAAACCTTGCCGATCGCCGTACCCGCTAGCCATGTGGCCCTGCTCTTGGTCCTTACGGCGGCAGCCGTGCTGGCGTTGACCTTCTTCGCAAGCCTACTGCCCGGCACGGCCAAACGGCTGCGCGAATGCCAACATTGAGTCGCGAGCTCCGGTAACAGAGCGCACGGCATCACGGACAGCCGTGCTTCGCAATGAGCACGGCCGTGTCTCAAGCGGACGGCCTAGTCTCCCGCCAGTATCCGGTCCGCGGCGCCGGGCTCGAGACCGAACTCCTCCTCCACCATCCGGTTCCAGGCGTCGCGCTTGAAGGTCTCCTGACTCGGAACCTTGCGGTGCACCAGGTTAATGTGACAGTCAATGCAGGACTTGCCCTCGGTCTCCTCGAGGTGGATGGCCGCGGTGTCGGCCCGTTTCCCCTGGATCGCCTCCAGCTCATGGCACCGGCTGCAGGTGGCGGAGTCGCGCTCCCTGAACCATTGGCGGGCATGGAACGCGGCGTCCGGAAGGTGCAGCATGTTGACGACCGGGTCGTCGTAGTCCGGTCCGAACAGCTGCTTGAGCAGGTCCTTGGTTCCCAGCACGTGATCCCAGGTAGCGGCGAACACCCCCTCGGAGACGTGACAGTCGCCGCAGGACGCACGCACCCCGGAGGTCGAATTGTAGTGGGCGGAGTCCTGGTAGCTCTCTTCCGCATAGGTCATGGAGTGGCAGGTCGTACAGAAGGCGTTGGTGCTGGTGAAGTGATCGAACTCGATCAGGAACGCCATGAACAGAACGCCAGCCAGCCCACCCGCGACCAGAGCGAACAGGACATGCCGGGTGATGAATAGCGGCAGCCGGAACTTCGCCATCGACTTACTCCGTCTTGCCGATGCCGAGGATCGGATTGGAAGCGTCCGTATCCTGCAGCCAGCCGTGAAGATCCTGGCTCGCAACGTGCTTTTCGATTAGCGCATCGGCCTGGGCGCCCGCGACGCCCCGGACCTCGGGCAGGAACTTGCCGTAGAAGTTACGGCCAACCAGATACATGCCCTCCCACCAGGCGTGATTCGGGCTCGCCATCGAGGCGCCGTGGCGCGCCCGCGCACCCTCGTCGTGCCACAGCTCCCAGTACGTGAACTCGATGGGCTCGTCGAAGGGAAGCGGCGTCAGGAGCCCCTTCTCGTACAGCTCCGCCATGATGGCGCGGGCCGGCTCGCCGAACTTGGCATTGAAGAGCTCGACCACGTTGTCGAACTGTTTCATGAAGGACTCGGTGAAGGGCTTGCCGTGGCATTCCAGGCACACCAGGGTCATCGCCTGACGCCGCCGTTTGGGGTCCGCTACGGACTTGACCTTGGCCACGGTGCCGTCGGCCTTCGTGACCTCGGAACCGCGTCGCGGCGGCTTCGACGAGGCCGGCAGCTCGAGCTTCGCGCCGTCCTCGAGCACCACCAGATACTGCTGCTCCGACACTGGGGTATTCAGGCTCCATGCATTGCGCAGGCCGACATCATGTGTGCTCGGCAGCTTTCCAGCCGCCCCCATGTGGCAGGTCACGCAGGTGGGCGCGGCGGTGTAGTCCTTGCCCGCCACCCATTGCTCCGCCCCCAGGTTCATCTGCTCACGCTGAGTGGCGTAGATCATCCCGTGCTTGGATGCCTCGAAGATCTCCTTGTCCGGTGAGTCCGGCCCGGAGTGGCAGCGCACGCAAGCCTCCGGCTCCCGCGCCTGGGCCTTCGAGAACAGGTGGCGCCCGTGGCAGGAGGAGCAGGACCCCTTCGACCCGTCCGGGTTGATCCGGCCGATGCCCGAGTTGGGCCAGGTGTCCGGGTCCAGGGTACCGTCCCCCTTCACCTTGACCTCCGATCCGTGACACTGATCGCAGCCCGCCGCCTGCATTGCCGGGCCGGTGACATTGTGCGCCAGCGCCGGTACGCGGTCGGCGATGATGGCGTGGGCCTCCGCGTGCACCGACCCTTGTTGCTCCTCGAACTCAGCCGTGTGGCAGCGCCCGCAATCCTTGGGCGAAACGATGGTGGCGATGACGCTGCCCTCGTGCTCGATGGCGTCCGGCTCCGACTTGTCGGCCTGATGACAGTCCATGCAGTTCACCCCCGCGGCCGCATGAGCGCTGTCCTGCCATTGCGCGGTGAGTCCGGCGGACGCCTTGGTGTGGCAGCTCACGCAGGCCTCGCCCGCCTCATGACCCCAGTTGGAAGGATCGAGCTGGACCTTTACGGCATAAGCGGCGGAGGCGGCGAGCAACAGAAGGGGACCGATTGTGAGGCACGACAAGATCCGGACGCGTTCGAACGACCTGCGCATGGTGGATACTTCCTCCGGCGAATTGGGCAACTGACGACTTCTCGGCCGGCAAGCAAGTGTCCGCCTCGTAGGCATATCCAGTAGGCGACACGTCCCGACCTCGTGAACGGGGCAAAGAAAAACCGTGGAAGATTATGGAGCGGAGCGCCCGCGCATGGCAATTGAATGAGTTTTTTAACATTTTATTATTTTCTTTATTTCAACTACTTATGACCTTTCTCAATTGACTTTCCGCCACCTTCGAACAAGGATTGGCGTTGCGCAAAAACACCAACTCACACCATCTCAGGAGAGACGACATGATGCGTAGTTACCTTGAGCCAGCGTTTGCATTCCTGCTGCTCACGGCCTTCTGTTACCTCGGAATGAGCGCGAGTGTTCTGGCAGACGAGCCGATTCACCACGTCCCGTCGGAGGTCTGCAAGAACTGCCACCAGGACATCTACCGGCAGTGGTCCAAGTCGATGCACGCGCAGAGCACGGCCCTGTCCGATCCCATCCACGCCACCTTCTACAAGATGGTCGTTGGCGAACCCACCGAAGAGGGCGTCCTGCACAAGGCCTCGGGCAAGTACCCGGTATGCCTGCAGTGCCACGCCCCGAACGCCGCGCGCGATAAGGTGACCAAGCTTGATGCCAAGCCCGCATACGCCGAGGGCGTGAACTGCGTTGCCTGCCACACCTTGTCCAACTACAAGGGCATCCAGGGAGAGGACGGCAAGCTCCGACTCGGCCTCAAGGCCTACGAGGTCTCCGACAAGATCCAGGCCCCTGCCGGCTTCAGCCAGGGCTTGCAGAAGCTCAAGGCCGCTGGCGACGACCTCTTCGGCGGCGCCGTCGCCGGCGCGGAAGACGACCAGAAGCCAAACCCCCATCTGGGTGAAGCCGTCCAGTTCCAGGGCAAGGACATCCCCGCCCTGCCCATGGAGGGTAACCCGACACAGATGAAGACCAACAACGCCTGCATGGGCTGCCACGACCAGCGTGACAACCCCCACGGCGTGCCTCTTTGCCAGACCGGCAACGAGTACAACATGGCCAAGACCAACGTGAACTGTCTCGCCTGCCACATGCCGATCGCCGACGGCGTGGCCGACCATTCCATGGGTGGCGGTCATGATCAGGCCATGCTCAAGCGCGCGATCGTGTTCGACCTGAACACCGAGAGCAAAGGCGACAAGGTCGTGGCCAGCGTGCTGCTGAAAAACCAGCAGCCCCACTCGCTGCCGACCGGCGCGCCGTTCCGTAACATCTACCTGAAGCTCACCGCGTATGACGCCAACGGCGAGGTGGTTTGGCAAAACGCCGAGGGCCACCCGGGCGAAAGCGATCCGCAGGCCTATCTCGTGTACGCCCTGTCCGACGACGCGGGCAAGCCCGCCCCGCCGCCGACGGCAACCAAGCTCGGCAAGGACACCAGGCTGAAGCCCCACGAGGAGCGCACCCTGACCTACGAGATCCCCGCTGAGGGCGTGGTCCTGGTGCGCGGCGAGTTGTACTACAACCTGCTTTGGCCGGCCTTGGTCAACAAGTTCACCCACCTGCCCGACGAGGCGAAGGCGCCCGTGCTGATCGCGGAGGCCGAGAAGGAGATCGCCGCACCCTGATACTTCAAGGGGTCGGAGCGATACCTGGAAGGCACCGCGGCCGAGCCGCGGTGCCTTTTTCGTTGCCGCAGGAAAGGCAGGATCGAGGAGCCCGTTAGCGCCGCAGAACTGCGAGGACACCGCGCCCGTTGAGGGGCTGCACCGGCCGCGCGTTCGTGCCCACCGTCTGCACGAAGCTCTGGATGTAGCTCGCGTCGATCTCTACCGGTTCCGCGAGGACGAACCAGTCCACGCCCTCGGTGCAGGTGGTTCGGTCAGCGAGCCGACGTAGGTGTAGTAGCCGCGCTCGTTAGGCAGCAGGAACACGGGGTTGATGCCGGTCTGGCGGCCATAGAAGCGCTCATTCCGGCCGCCTGGCATGTGCTCCCAGATCCGGCTCAGGGTGCTGTTCATCCGCCGCCCCGCCTTCATCAGCACCGCGACGATCGCCATTCTTCCCTGCCGGTCCCGATGCTCGAGCTGCAGCTCCATATCCGCTTGGACACCATTGATTCGATGCTCCGCGGGCACATGGAAGTGAAAACCCGTGAGCTCGTACTGGCGTCCCCCCGCGATCAGATAGCTTCCCGGAGGATACTCGACACGGACCGAACGGCCGTCGTTGAGGACGGACAGCGCATTGCTGCGGTACCGGAACGACAAGGGCGAGTAGGGCAGCTGACGCCCGCCCTGAAAATCTACCGGCGACTGGCGGTCGCCCCTACAGGCAGCGTAATCCGGTGAGAGGTCGGCCCATTGGTCGGGACCCCGCTCCGCCCCGTACGACCAGGGAACCGTGTCCCGCGCCTCGCTGGCCCCGAACATCGGATGCCAGGCCTGCGCCGGTGCCGCCGCGACGGCAATCAGTCCCGAGAGCGCCGCGAAAAGCAGGTTGCGCCGATGCGTGCGGGTCTCCGCGCAACGTGGCTCTCGTCTGCCGCAGATCATGCCGGACACTGCATCAGTCCTTCTTCTTGCCTTTTCCGAGCCCCGCGATCGGCACCACCTGCGCGGTCTGGGGCTCATCGGCATAGTAAGGCCGCTCCGGGGTTCGTCCCTGGGAATCCGCCAGCTCCCTCTCCCGTGCGGAGATGAGCGCCAGGCAGTGACGCACATCCTCCACCGTGCGCCCCGAGAGCGGGTGTTTCATCCCAGGCGGCGGGGTAACGTCCTTGATGATCGCCGTCAACGTCTTTCGCATGGCGATCAGAATCTGCTGCTCTTTGGTAAGCTCGGTCATGGATGGGTTCTCGGTGCAGGAGGGAGAGGGGGCTGTCTGAGCTCACCCCGTCCGATCGAATCTGCGAGGGATTATAGGCGCTCAGCTCGCGGCGCCGACAGCTTTCTGTTGACAACAGAGTGGGGGCGGCGGGAGGAGATTCCAGCGATCAGGCGCATGGCGTCCGTCTCAACCGCCGCCGGCAAGGTCGCTCAGCTCCTCTTCGGTGACTACCCGCACGCCGAGCGCCCTGGCCTTCTCGAGCTTGGAGCCGGCGTCTTCACCCGCCAGCAGATAGTCGGTCTTCTTGGACACGCTGCCGGTGACCTTGGCCCCGAGCGCGGTCAGCTCCGACTTGATCTCATCCCGCGGGCGGCTCAGGACACCCGTAATCACGATCGTCTTGCCCGTCAGGGGTTGCTCCGCCGCGGCGGGGCTCTCTACTGGCCGCCAAGACACGCCGGCAACCAGCAGCCCCTCGATGACCTCCAGGTTGTGAGGCTGGCGGAAGAAGGTGGACACCTGTTCCGCCACCACCGGCCCGACGTCCGGCACTTCGAGCAGTGCCTCCTCACTCGCGTTCCGGACCGCATCCAGGGTTCCGAAGTGCGCCGCTAGCGCGGCAGCGGTGCTCTCACCCACCTCGCGAATGCCGAGCGCGTAGAGGAAGCGCGCCAAAGTGGTCTCCCGGCTGCGCGCCAAGGCATCCAAGAGATTGACGGCAGACTTCTCGCCCATGCGATCGAGTCCGGCGAGGGTGTCGCGATCGAGCCGGTAGAGATCGGCAGGTGTGCGCACCAAATCAAGCTGCACCAGCTGGTCGATCAGCTTCTCGCCAAGCCCCTCGATGTCCATCGCGCGCCGGGAGGCGAAATGCCTGATGGCCTCCTTGCGTTGGGCCGGACAATAGAGTCCGCCAGTGCAGCGAGCGATCACCTGGCCCTCGGGTCTGATCACGGCCGATCCACAGACGGGGCAGGCCGAGGGCAACACCACGGGCTCGGCACCTCCTAGACGGCGCTCCGCCAGCACCCGTACGATCTCCGGGATCACATCCCCGGCCCGCCGCACGAAGACGGTGTCGCCGACACGCACGTCCTTGCGCGCCACCTCGTCCATGTTGTGGAGGGTCGCGTTGGAGACGGTCACGCCGCCGACGGACACCGGCTCAAGGCGCGCGACCGGGGTAACCGCGCCCGTCCGCCCGACCCGGAACTCCACGCCAAGAACCCTGGTCAGCTCCTCCTGAGCGGGAAACTTGTAGGCGATGGCCCAGCGCGGAGCCCTGGAGACGAAACCCAGGGCCTCCTGATCCGCCAGGTCGTCGACCTTGAACACGACCCCGTCGATGTCGTACTCGAGCGCGTTCCGCCGTGCCTCGATCCCCCGATGGTAGTCGATACACGCCTCTACGCCTTGCAGGACCCTCAGCTCCGGCGAGATGGGCGACCCCCAGTCGCGGAGCCGGCGCAGACTCGCGCTCTGGGTTGGCGCAAGCGCCCCACCCGCCACGGCACCGAAACCGTAACAGTACAGCGCGAGCGGGCGCTTCGCCGTGATGCGCGGATCGAGTTGCCGCAGGCTGCCCGCGGCCGCGTTGCGGGGGTTGGCGAAGGTCTTCCCCCCGAGGCGCGCGCCCTGGCGTTGATCGCCTCGAAACCCGCGGTGGGCAGGAATATCTCCCCCCGGACCTCCAGCAGCGCGGGCCAGCCCTCCCCCTGCAGCCGCAGGGGCACGGAGCGGATGGTGCGCACCTGGGCGGTGACGTCCTCCCCCCGCCGGCCATCGCCTCGGGTCGCGGCCTGCTTCAGAGCGCCCTGTTCGTAGGTCAGGCTGACGGCGAGCCCGTCGAGCTTGGGCTCGGCCACATAGGTGATCTCCTCCCGCCCGAGGCGCTCCCTTACCCGGCGGTCGAAGGCCCGCAGCTCCGCCTCGTCGAGCGCGTTCTCCAGGGAGAGCATGGGCACGCGGTGCTCGACCTCTGCGAAGGCAGCGAGGGGCTCGGCGCCAACCCGTTGCGTCGGGGACTCGGCGGTGACCAGCTGGGGAAATCGCTGCTCCAGGTCCTGGAGCTCACGCATCAGGCGGTCGTACTCGGCGTCCGGGATCGTCGGATCATCGAGGACGTAGTAGCGGTAGTTGTGGTGGTCGATCTCCCTGCGCAGTTCCTCGGTGCGGACCGCCGCCTGGTGGACCTCGTTCACACCCTCTCCGCGCCCGACAATCTGACGCCGACGAACGCCATCACGCGCTCGCGCAGCCGCCGCTCCGCCTCGCGGCCGAGGGGGCGGCGGGCCTCGTCGAGCACCTCGCCGCCGAGCTCGGCGGCCAGGCTGTGGGCGGTGCCCAGCATCTCCTCCATCCGGCCGGGATCATCTGGCGTGCCATCGAGCTGCGCGAACAGGATCACGCCCGGCGATTCGAACTCCGCCATCGCCCCGAAGGGGAAGGTTCCGGGCTTGACCATGTTGGCCATGCTGAACAAGGTCTGGCGATGGTCGCCTTCCCCCAGGGTGCAGTGGAAGATGTCCATCTCCCCGGGCTCCAGACCGCAGCGCTCGGCGGCATGCACCAGGGCGGCGCCATCGAAGAGCTCCCTTCGGGCGGCGATGTGGAGCGTGAGAATCAGCGGACCCGGCGGAAACTCTCGGGGGGGGGCGGCAGGGGGCTCCGGCGGGGGCTTCAGATCGAACGCGGGCTGCTCCGGATCATGCGGCAGCTCGAGTTGGACGGGCTCCTTCTGCGCGGCCCGCGACGGGCGGTCTTCCTCATCGCCCTCCCAGGGACCCAGCCTGGGCTCACGCTCGTCCTCGTCGAAATCCGCATCGTCGAACAGATCGTCGTCCTGATCCGGGCCGTTGCGGCGGCGCTCCCAGAAGTACAGCCCGGCGATCGCCAGGGCCCCGACGACGGCAAGCATGATGCGCAGTGTAGTGGCGTCCATTCGCAGCTCTTTGGTTGATGCGGGGGGACAATGTTTGGGGCGTGAGTATAACCCTGGTCCGAAACGGAATCGAAGGGACGCCGCCGGACGGGCTAGCCCCAGGCCACGGGCCATGCCCGGGACTCAGGAGACGGCTGCAAGACGCGCGGCCTCGTCGACGTCGACCGACACCAGGCGCGACACGCCGGGCTCGTGCATGGTCACGCCCATGAGGTGGTCGGCGATCTCCATCGTGACCTTGTTGTGGGTGATGAAGATGAATTGCACCTGATCCGACATCGAGCGCACCAGCTCACAGAAGCGACTCACGTTGGCGTCGTCGAGGGGTGCGTCCACCTCGTCCAGCATACAGAAGGGGGCCGGATTGAGCTGGAAGATGGCGAACACCAGGGCAACCGCAGTCAGCGCCTTCTCGCCGCCCGAGAGCAGATGAATGCTCGAGTTGCGCTTGCCGGGCGGGCGCGCCATCACGGACACGCCGGTCTCCAGCAGGTCCTCCCCGGTCAGCTCCAGATAGGCGTGCCCCCCTCCGAACAGGCGCGGAAAGAGCTGTTGCAAGCCGTGATTGACCTGATCGTAGGTCTCCTTGAAGCGGCTGCGGGTCTCGCGATCGATGCGGCGGATGACCTGTTCCAGCGTATCCAGGGAACGCGAGATGTCATCGTGCTGGGCGTCCAGGTACCGCTTGCGCTCGGACTGCTCATGGAACTCGTCGATGGCCGCCAGGTTGATGTTTCCAAGGCGTTGGATGCGCACCCCCACCTTCTCTAACCGCTCCCGCCAGACCGCCTCGTCGGCTCCCTCTTCGAGCTCGGCGAGCACGGCGCTCGGGCTTACCTCCTCCTCGGCGAGCTGCTCCTCCAGGGTACGGCGGCGCACCAGGCTCTCCTGTCGAGCGAGCCGATCACCGTCCATGGCCGTCCGCCGCTCGCGGATGTCCTCCTCCACCCGGTGCCGCTCCTGATCGAGCTCGCGCACACCGCCGTCCAGCTCCTCCATGGCGCTCCGGGCGCCGGACAGATCCTGCTCCGCCCGCAGCCGCAGCGAGAGCTGCTCCTCCAGCTCGGCCTGCTGCTCGGCCAGGGGCTCTCGCGATTCCTCCAGGGCCTCACGCAGCTCCGCGACCCGTTCCAGCAGCTGCTCGCGCTGCTCCCGCGCGCGCTCCAGATTGGCCGCGACGGCCTCACGGGTGGCGCGGCGTGACCCGATATCGACCCGCAGGCGGTTGGCCTTGTCACGCCACTCCCGTTCCGCCTCGCGCGCGGCGGAGAGATCGCCGCGAAGGGTGTCGCGCTGGGCGGTCAGGAGTTCGCGGCGTTCCGCGAGTGCCTCGATCTCTTCCAGGGCACCGTGCAGGCGCTCGCGCGCGTCTCCCGATTCCTCCTGTGCCGCGGCAAGCCTTTGATCGAGCTCCGAACGCTCGCGGTGCAGCGCCTCCCGACGCTCCGTTTGATGCTCCAGCCGGGTCCGCCGGCCGGTGAGGTCGGCCCGGACGCCGGCGAGCGACTTGGCGACCGCACCGGCCTCCGCCTGATTCCGTTCGCGCTCGGCCTCCAGTTCCAGCCGCCGCCGACGCCGGTCCTCCTGCTCTGCGGCAAGGCGCTCCACGCTTGCCTCGAAACCCACGATCTCCCGCTCCAGGGCCTTGAGCTCCTCGCCGCGGGAAAGCACGCCGCCGAGGGCCGCGTCCTTTTCCGGGGTGCGCAGCCAGTTCTGCCCCACCAGCGTTCCGCCGCGGGTTACCAAAACCTCGCCGGGTGCCAGGCCGCCGCGCTCGCCGAGGGCAGATGCGAGATCGTCCGCCGCCCTCACCGCGCCGAGCATGCCGTGCAGCGGCCATGGGCAGCGCACGTGCTCCAGCAGGCTTCCGCTGCCGAGCGGCGTTGTATCGGCAACCGCGGCGATATCGAGCAGCACCAGCGCACCCTCGGCCTCGGCTGCCGCCGGACCCAGGCGATCAAGTCCATCGGCACAAATCGCCCGCAGGCCCGCACCCAGGACCGCCTCGACCGCCGGCTCCCACCCCGGTGTGACCTCGAGGTGGTCCGCCAGACGAGGAGCGGACCCAAGATCGTGACCGCTCAACCACTCCGCCACCGCCTCGCCGGCGTCCTGCAAGGCGGCCTCCTGCAGCGCGATCAGGGAGGACTGTTTCCCGCGAGCGGACTGCAGCTCTGTGCGCGCCACGTTCAGGCGCTCTCCCGCCGACTGCCGTTCCCGCTCCTGCTCGCCGAGCGCGGTGGCGACCTGTTCTCGGATATCGTCCAGGTGCGATATCCGTTCCTCCAGCTCCGCCTCGCGCTCCGTGAGCTCCGCGATCTGGGCCTCGAGCTGGGCCGTATCGAGTCGCCCCAGTTCTTCGTCCAAACGCGCCAGGCGCGCCCGGTCCTGGCCGACACGCTGTTCGAGATGGTTGATGCGGGCGCGTTCCAGCTGGGCTTGCTGAGCCGGGGCGGCAGCCGTGCGGTTGAAGTCGTCCCACTGCGCCTCCCAGGCCTTCAGCGACTGCTCCGCCGCACTGAAGCGTTCCGCCGCCGCATCCAGGGTCTGCTCGACCGCGGCAAGCTCGGGCTCGTCACGAGCCAGGGCGGCATCCAGCTCGGACAGGGTCTGCTCGTCACGAGACAGATGGGCCTGGGTTCCGCCCATCTCCCGGTCCAGGCGGGCGAGATCGGTTTCGCGCCGGGCGTTGGTTTCCCTGGCGAACTCGATGGCCTGCTCGATGCGGGCGATCTCCGCGCCGACCGCGTAGTAGCGACCCTGCACCTGATTGAAGTGGTCGGACGCAGCGACATAGGCATCCCGCTTGGATTCGATGTCGGCCTCCAGCCGCCGCTGCCGGGCCACCGCGGCCTCCAGCTCGACCTCCCGGGAACGCAACGACTCGTCGCGGCGCGCGATCTCGGTGTCCAGAGACCGCCAGCGCAACGCCTTCAGCTCGGCGTCGAGCCGGCGCTCCTCCTCCTTCAGGCGCTTGTAACGCTCCGCGGTGGCAGCCTGGCGTTCCAGATGCAGCAGCTGCTTGGCGACCTCGTCGCGCAGGTCGTCGAGGCGGTCGAGGTTGTCTCGGGTGTGCCGGATGCGGTTCTCGGTCTCGCGCCGGCGCTCCTTGTACTTGGAGATCCCCGCGGCTTCCTCGAGAAACAGGCGGAGATCCTCCGGCCGGGCCTCGATGAGGCGCGAGATCATGCCCTGCTCGATGATGGCGTAGCTGCGCGGACCCAGCCCGGTGCCGAGGAACAGATCCTGGATGTCGCGGCGGCGACAACGGGCGCCGTTCAGAAAGTAGCTGGATTGGCCATCGCGGGAGACCTGGCGCTTGACCGAGATCTGGCTGAACTTGGCGTACTCGCCGCCCGCGCCGCCGTCGCTGTTGTCGAACACCAGCTCGATGCCGGCGGTGCCCACGGGCTTGCGGCTGGTGGAGCCGTTGAAGATGACGTCGGCCATCGACTCGCCGCGGAGCATCTTGGCCGAGCTCTCCCCCATGACCCAGCGCACCGCGTCGATCACGTTGGACTTGCCGCACCCGTTGGGTCCTACGATTCCCGCCAGATTGCTCGGGAAGAGCACGGTCGTCGGGTCCACGAACGACTTGAAACCGGCAAGCTTGATCTTCTCCAACCTCATCGGCGAAAGATACCGGAGGAACGCGTGAGGGCCAAGTGGGCGGCGTCGAATCGGGCGCGACGACAGGTCACGCCACGGGTCCGTGCCCCAGGCCCGGCGAGCACCCCGGCAGCCACGGGCGTCTGTTAGACTCTCGCCGTCTCGGCGCCGCGGGGAGCGGCGCGATCGCGGATGACCGAGGAAACCAACATGCCCAGCCAACCGAGCAAAGCGCTAGAGACCTTCCCCAATCCAGCCCCCGAGCGGGATTACACGCATCCGCGTCCGGGTGCCGGAGTTCACCTGTCTCTGCCCCAAGACCGGGCAGCCGGATTTCGCCGAGTTGACCCTGGAATACGTACCCGAGGCCCTCTGCGTGGAGCTCAAGTCGCTGAAATTGTACGTCTGGTCCTTCCGCGACCAAGGCGCCTTCCACGAGGCGGTGACCAACCGCATGCTCGCGGACCTGGCCGCCGCGACACGACCCAGGTTCATGCGCCTGACCGCGGACTTCAACGTGCGCGGGGGCATCTACACCACGGTGGTGGCCGAGCACCGGGCGGAGGGATGGCAGACCCCGCAGCCCGTCGCCCTGCCTTGAGCCCGCGCGCCGGCGCGCCCTGCTACATCGGCGTGGACCTCGGCACCTCGGGCTGCCGGGCGATCGCGATCACCCGCGACCGGCGCATCGTCGCCGAAGCGCGCAGTGAGATCCCGGCGCCGATCGCAGGATGGATCGGGTGGTGCCGAGCAGGACGGCGGAGATCTGGTGGCGAGCCGTCCTGAGCACGCTGCGTGCGCTGGCCGCGTCCCTCGTGGGGCATGTTCCGGCGGCCCTGTGCGTCGACGGCACCTCGTCCACCCTGCTGTTGTGCGGGACCGACGGCACGCCCCTGGCGCCGGCCCTGATGTACAACGATAGCCGCAGCCGCGAGGAGGCCGAACGCATCGCGGCGATCGCACCCGCGGCGAGCGCGGCGCGGGGAGCGGGCTCCAGCCTCGCCAAGCTCCTGCGCCTCAAGCGACTCCTGAATCCCCGGACGGAAACCCTTGCGCTCCATCAGACCGACTGGATTACGGGCAGGCTCACCGGCCGTTATGGCATCAGCGACTGGAACAATTGTCTGAAGCTGGGTTACGACCCCGGGCTGGAACGCTGGCCGGATTGGATCGCCCGATTGGATCTGGATCCCGTGGCGCTGCCCCGGGTGGTCGCCCCCGGCTCGCGCGTCGGCCAAGTCAGCGCCGACGCGGCGGACGCAACCGAGCTCCCGGCGGGCTTGGAGGTGATTGCCGGCACCACCGACAGCACCGCCGCCGTGATCGCCGCCGGCGCGAGGCAGATCGGGGAGGCCGTCACCAGTCTCGGCAGCACGCTGGTGGTGAAAATTCTCGCATCCGCGGCCATCAATGTCCCCGAGTACGGCGTCTACAGCCAGCGTTACGGCGATTCATGGCTGGTGGGCGGGGCCTCCAACAGCGGTGGCGCGGTGCTGCGCACGCTGTTCAGCGATGAGCGGATACGGCAGCTGACCACCAGCTTACGACCCGATCGGCCCACGGGACTCGACTACTACCCCCTGCCCGGGCCCGGCGAGCGCTTCCCGGTCAACGATCCGGACCTAGCGCCTCGCCTGGGGCCGAGGCCGGCGAGCGACGGCTTGTTCTTCCAAGGCGTTCTGGAAGGCATCGCCCGGATCGAGGCGGCGGCTTACGAGCGTCTGGCGTCCCTCGGAGCACCGGCGCCGAGTTCCGTGCTCACCCTCGGCGGCGGCGCCGACAACCCGGGGTGGACCCGCATCCGGGAGCGCACGCTGGACGTACCCGTCCGCGCGGCCCGTGTCACCCAGGCCGCCTTCGGGGCCGCACTGCTCGCACTCGATCGCGGGGTGCCGAGCTGAGCCCCGTTGGCATCCACGCACAGCCGAAACCAGCGCGACCGGGTTCGCGTTCGCGCTATGCCGCTTGCTATCATTCGCGGCTTCGCGCAGGCGCCCCGAGAGGGCCTGATTCCGGTTTTGTCTGACGATCGAGCTGCCCATGTCACACGGATTCGACCTCACGAGCACGAAGATTGGCGTCATCGGCCTGGGATACGTCGGCCTGCCGCTCGCGGTCGAGCTCGGCAAGCACTACCCGACCGTCGGTTTCGACATCAACCAGGGGCGCATCGCCGAGCTGCGCGCCGGCCGCGACAGCTCGCTCGAGGTCGAGCCCGCGGAGCTCGCGGCGACGGCAAAGCTCCGGTTCACCGGGCGCGCGGAGGATCTCGCGGACTGTAACCTCTACATCGTCACGGTGCCGACCCCGATCAACGACCACAAGGAGCCGGACCTGCGTCCCCTGCAGTCCGCGAGCCGAACGCCTCGGGGGCGTGCTGAAGGCCGGCGACATCGTCGTCTTCGAGTCCACCGTCTATCCCGGCGCGACCGAGGAGGTCTGCGTGCCCATCCTGGAGCAGGTCTCCGGTCTGGCCTTCAACCGGGACTTCTTCGTCGGCTACAGCCCGGAGCGCATCAACCCGGGCGACAAGGAGCACCGGCTGGCCAACATCAGGAAGGTGACCTCGGGCTCCACACCCGAGGTGGCGGAGTTCGTCGACAGCCTGTACCGCAGCATCATCGTCGCCGGGACCCACAAGGCCAGCAGCATCCGCGTCGCGGAAGCGGCCAAGGTCATCGAGAACACGCAGCGCGACGTCAACATCGCGCTGATCAACGAGCTGGCCCTGATCTTCAACCGCCTCGGAATCGACACCCAGGAGGTGCTCGAGGCGGCGGGCAGCAAATGGAACTTCCTGCCGTTCCGTCCCGGCCTGGTCGGCGGCCACTGCATCGGGGTCGACCCCTACTACCTGACCCACAAGGCACAGGCCATCGGCTACCACCCGGAGATCATCCTCGCCGGGCGGCGCCTCAACGACAGCATGGGCGGCCTACGTCGCCGGGCGCGTGATCAAGCTGATGATGCAGCGCAATCGCATCTCGCAAGGACAGCCGGGTGCTCGTCCTCGGCCTGACCTTCAAGGAGAACTGCCCGGACCTGCGCAACACGCGGGTGGTGGACATCGTCAAAGAGCTCGCCGATTTCGGGATCGCGTGCGAGGTGCACGACCCCTGGGCCAGTCCCGACGAGGCACGGGCCGAGTACGGCGTCACGCTCGTCCCCGAGCCGGCCGATGACACCTACGACGCCATCATCCTCGCCGTGGCCCACCGGCAATTCCGGGACATGGGCGTCGAACGCATCCGCGCATTCGGAAAACCGGGGGCGATACTCTACGACGTCAAGCAGGTGTTTCCCGCGGGACTCGTCGACGGCCGGCTCTGATGGCGCGGAACACCTCCCATCCCAACCCTTTCTGACCGTCGATCCGCGCGCAGCGACGGACTTCGCCAACCTCGGGGAACACTATGAAAGTTCTGGTAACCGGCAGCGCGGGCTTCATCGGCTCCGCGCTTTCGCTGCGGCTGCTCGACCGCGGCGACGAGGTCGTCGGCATCGACAACCTCAACGACTACTACGACGTCGATCTCAAGAAGGCGCGCCTCGCCCGGACCGCCGGGCATGCGGCCTTCACGGATCTGCGTATCGACCTGCACGACCGCGAGGCGGTCGCGGATGCGTTCCGGCAGCACCAGCCCGCACCGGGTCGTCAATCTCGCGGCGCAAGCGGGTGTGCGCTACTCGATCGAGAACCCGATGGCCTACGTGGACACCAACCTGACCGGCTTCGCCAACATCCTCGAAGGCTGCCGGCACAACGGGGTCGAGCACCTGGTGTACGCCTCGAGCAGCTCGGTCTACGGCGCCAACACCAACATGCCCTTCTCGGTCCACCACAACGTGGACCATCCCCTGAGCCTGTATGCCGCCAGCAAAAAGGCCAATGAGCTGATGGCCCATACCTACAGCCACCTCTATCGGCTCCCCACCACGGGTCTGCGCTTTTTCACCGTCTACGGCCCTTGGGGCCGGCCGGACATGGCGCTGTTCAAGTTCACCCGCGCCATCCTCGCCGGCGAGCCGATCGACGTCTTCAACTACGGCAAGCACCGGCGCGACTTCACCTACATCGATGACATCGTCGAGGGCGTCATCCGCGTGCTCGACCGCGTTCCCGAGCCAAACCCGGACTGGAGCGGGGAGGCAACCGGACGCGGCGACCAGCGCCGCCCCTTACCGCATCTACAACATCGGCAATCAGCACCCGGTGGAGCTGATGGACTACATCGAGGTCCTGGAGAAATGCCTGGGCAAAAAGGCCAAGAAGAACCTGCTGCCGCTGCAGGCCGGCGACGTGCCCGACACCTACGCCGACGTCACGGACCTGGTAAGGGATACGGGCTACAAGCCGGACACGACGGTCGAGGTCGGGATCTCGCGCTTCGTGGACTGGTACCGGGCGTACTACGGCGTCTGACGGCGCCGGCAGTCCGGACAGACCAAGGTGTGACGGGAGCCGCAAACGATCGGGGTGATGACCGAGTGGATAAAGACGCGGGGGTCGGACCACTGATCGGAGGCATTGATCAAGGGCCCCACCCCCCAGCTAGCGCATTTCCACGGAAACGACCACTACGGTCGAGCTAAAAAGTAGACCCTGGCTCGAGACTTGTCGTTGACGCGCGTCAAAATGTCATCAGGCGGCGGTGCAAAACTCCCTGCTTACCGATCGTCATCCAGGAATCCTTCCTTGAACAGGTAAAGCAGGATCTCCTGCGCCGCCTCCGACGGCACGAGCTTGCTGGTGTCGATGCGCAGCTCGGCCCGCTCGGGCACCTCGTAGGGGTCGCTGATGCCGGTGAACTCGGGGATGATGCCCTTGCGCGCCTTGGCGTAAAGCCCCTTGCGATCCCGCGACTCGCATACCTCCAGCGGCGTCGAGACGTGGATCTCGATGAAGGCCCCGTGCTGCTCGATGAGACTCGCGCACCGCGCGGCGGGTCTCGCGGTAGGGCGCGATGGGCGCGCAGATGGCCACCCCGCCGTTCTTGGTGATCTCGCTGGCGACGAAGCCGATTCGCCGGATGTTCAGGTCGCGGTGGGCCTTGGAGAAACCCAGCTCGCTGGACAGGTTCTGGCGCACGATATCGCCGTCGAGCAGCGATACCGGCCGCCCGCCGGACTCGATGAGCTTGGCGAAGACGATGTTGGCGAGGGTGGACTTGCCCGATCCGGAGAGCCCGGTGAAGAACAGGGTGATCCCCTGGCGGCTGTCGCGGCGGGTAGACCCTGCGCAGTTCCTCCAGCACCTCCGGATAGCTGAACCATTCGGGCATCTCCCGGTTCTGGACGAGCATTTCCTTGAGCGCCAGGTTGCTGATGCTGGCGCTCTCGTATTCCTCGGCCTCGATGTCGGCGTCGGGCAGAAAAGCCCTGCGCGAAGGCACATACCGGTACTCGGGCTGCTCGATGACCTCGATGTCGAGCTCGTCGGCGAATTGCCTGACGAATGCCTGGGCCTCGTACTTGCCGTAGAACCCCTTCGTCGCCGTTCGGCAGGCGGCGAGGCGTGATCCGGCCCGACGAGGAAATGGGTGCAGCCGAAGTTGCGGTTGACCAGCGCGTGCCACAGGGCCTCGCGCGGACCCGCCATGCGCATGGCCAGGGGCAGCAGCGACAGGGCCGTCATCTCATGGGGCAGGTGGCGCTGCATCGCCTTGTAGCACTTGACGCGCGCGAAGTGGTGCAGATCGCCCGGGCTTGGTCTCGCCCACCGCGGGGTGGAGCAGGATGTGGGCCTGGTGCTGCTTGGCGGCGTCGATGATCACCTGGCGGTGAAGCTTGTGCATGGCATCCGTGGTGTGGAAGGCGATCACGCTGCCGCCACCCCATCTTGCGGAACAGGTGCCGCAGCTCCTCTGGGCGTGTCCCACAGGTTCTCGAACTCGTGGTGGGCCGGCAACTGGATCCCCTCCAAGGTCCCGCTGACGTAGTGGACTCTGACCCGTTCGAGCAGGTAACTCACGCCGGGATGCGCACGGGAGCTGGTGCCGTAGACCTGCTCGGCCTCGCGCACCTTGTCCGCCTGCCAGATCTCGGTCACCGTCAGCACCGCGGGCATGAAGCCCTCGCCGTCGCGCAGCGCGACCTTGGTGCCGACCTCGAGCTTCTCGGCGAAGGCCGCGTCCACGTCCAGCACTACCGGCATCGGCCAAAGGGCGCCATCGGGCAGCCGGCAATCGGCGACCACGCGGTCGTAGCTGGCCTTGTCCATGAAGCCCTGCAGCGGAGAGAAGCCGCCGTTGATCAGCAGCTCCAGATCGCACAGCTGGCGCGTCGTCAGTGTCAGGGAGGGAAAGGACAAGGAAGCCTGACGCAGCTCCTCGGCGGTCTGGGCGTCGACAAGCAGGGGGGAGACCGCGTCACAACGATCATCTGGGGGCGTGGTAGGGGGCATATGAGTTTCCTTCGCTATACGAGACTCTTGGGAGGCGCGTTGTCGCACGATGGCGGCGCCGATGATCGGGACGTCTTGACACCGCTCGAGCGGTCCCGATCAAGCCGGGCACCGGGAGCCGACTATCGGACAGGGCTAACCGCGTCCCGTCACTCTCCGCCCGAAAGTCCGAACAGGGAGTCGAGGTGACCGAGCAGTTCCCGAAATTCGAGCGCCATGATAGCGAATTCCGCGTCGGAGCGGGCGGCCTCGTCCTCGACCTCCGGCTCCACCGCCTCTTCGATCAGGGCATCGGCGAAACGCAGGCGCTTCAGCGACAGGTCCTCCTGGATCACGAAGGAAAGCCTGTCTCGCCAGTCCAGGGCCAGCTTGACCACCTGCTTTCCGGCGCGCAGATGGGTTGAAATCTCCTCGCCGGCGAGATCCTGCCCGCGGCAACGCACCACGGACCGCTCGTCCCGCGCGTCTCGCAGCTCGCACTCATCGCCGAGCGCGAGGCCGTCGGGAACCCGGCCTTCGGTCACCCACTGGGTCAGCAGCGACACCGCGGGGCGCTCGGGCCGCGGCGGACGCACGGGCAGAGAGCCGAGGGACTCGCGCAACAGGCTCGCGAGCTCGTCGGCGGCCTTCTCGCTCGCGGCATCCACCACCATCCACCCCGCGACCGTATCCAGGTAGGCGCGCACCTGGCGCGAGCGCAGAAAGGCCCGCGGCAGCATCTCGACCAGGACCGCCTCGCGCAGCCGCCGGCGCTCGGGGCGGCCAACGCTGCGGGACTCCCGATCCTCCAACTCCGCGACCCGCTCATCCAGCGCCTCGGCGACGACCGACGAGGGGAGCAATCGCTCCTGGCGTCGCGCGCACACGAGCGCACAGCCGTTGACGACGTGCGCGAGGGCCTCCGTGCCGCCACCGAGCGAAGGCTGCCAACCCAAGGTCGCGACCTCGAGGGGTCCGCAGGCTCGGAAGCGCCGCTGCCCGAGCCGCTCCTCCAGTCCGTTGAGATCGACCGCCGCAGCGTCCTCCAGTCTGTAGATCCTTGCGTTTTTGAACACCCTCTTCCCCCTTCAGGCAAAGGGCGGGCATTATCCCGAACTGCGGCGAGGTTGCAAGCAAGCATCGGGCGACGGGCTCGGTGTCAGGTATGAAAGCCCGAGATTCCCTGGTCGGGCTCCCCCAGCGAGCAGCGCTCGAATTCCGCGATGACCTGGGCACCGAGCAGCAGGATCAGCGCCGCGACCTCGAAGCTCAGGAGCACCACCACGGCACTGGCAAGCGAACCGTAGATCAGGTTCACCAGGGAGAGGGTCTTGAAATACCAAACCAGGAGGTGGCGACTGAGCTCCCAGAGCACGGCGGCCACGACGCCGCCGATGAAGGCATGCCGAATGGCGATTCTACCCAGGGGCATGACCAGGTAGAGCGCGGTGAGCAGGAGAACCAAACCAGCCACGCCCAGGAGGTAGAGAGCGGTCCCGGACAGGCCGTGGAGCTCCCAGACGCGACCGAACAGCCGCACCTGCTCATCGTCGAGCGTCTGCAGGGCGCCGCTGATCAAGGTAATCAGCAGCAGGCCACCACCGATGAAGGCGATAAAGAGGAAGGGAATCAGTGCGGAGACGACGAAATGCCGGCGGTGGATGGCCACGCGATGAAAGAAGATCACGGACATGGCGTTCTCGAGCACGGTAAACGCGGTGGTGGCGAAGAAGATCAGGACCAGGAAACCCACCCAGCCGATGAGATGCCGGTTGGCGAGGAAGGCGTGAAGGTGCTCTCCGACCATGTCCGCCGCCGCGGGTATGACCAGCTGCAAATCGCTCTGGATCGTGTGCAAGAGCTGCTCCTCCGACACGATCCTGGAGAGCCCCACCAGCAGCAGCACGATCAAGGGGATGATGGACAGCAGCATGTAGTAGGCAACCGCCCCCGAGAGCAGCAGGCCCTGATTGCGCTTGAACGCGGCGAGCACTCGTAACGTGAAACGCCCAGGCCGGCGCAGGATGCGATCCGCGCAGCGCCCCGGCCCCGTCGAGGAGCGCACCTGGACAGAGGGCTCCCTCGTCGGGTCATGCGACGGACCACCTTGATGCAGAGTCACGATGAAGGATCGCCGACAGGCGCCATCAGACCGCCATCCCCACCGGCAGCCGCCGACTGCCCCAGGTGCCGGGACGGGCCTCGAACACGCCCGCGCAGGGCGTGCCGCAGGCGGCGCAGCGACCGTTGGCATCCAGCCCCCAGGCGCCCAGCTCGTACCAGTCGCGTTCGATCAAGAGGGCACCGCAATCGTGGCACCAGGTGCTGCCGCCGCGGCTGTCGTGAACATTGCCCGTGTACGCGTACCGCACCCCGTTGCGTTGCGCGATCTCACGCGCGCGGGTGAGGGTCGCCGGTGGCGTCGGGGGCGCGTCGAGCAGCTTCCAGTCCGGGTGGAAGGCGGTGAAATGCATCGGCACGTCGGGACCCAGATGCGCCACGACCCATTCGGTCATGGCCTGGATCTCGCCATCGGAATCGTTGTACCCGGGTATGAGCAGCGTGGTGAGTTCGATCCATACGCGGGTGTGGTGCCGCAGGTACTCCAGGGTGTCGAGAACCGGAGCGAGGTGCCCGCCGCAGACACGGTGGTAGAAGTCGTCGCTGAAGGCCTTGAGGTCCACGTTGGCCGCGTCCATGACCGAGAAGAAATCTTCCCGCGCACCGGCGCTGACGTATCCGGCCGTGACGGCGACGCTTTTGATGCCCTGCTCGCGACAGGCCAGGGCGGTATCGCGCGCATACTCGAGAAAGATGACCGGATCGTTGTAGGTGTAGGCGACGCTGCGACAGCCGAGCTCACGCGCCCTGCGCGCGATGGTCTCAGGGGAGGCGCTGGCGGCGAGGGTGTCGATCTCGCGGGATTTGCTCATGTCCCAGTTCTGGCAGAACTTGCATGACAGGTTGCATCCGGCGGTGCCGAACGAGAGCACCGGCGTTCCGGGCAGGAAATGATTGAGCGGCTTCTTCTCGATCGGGTCGATGCAGAAACCGCTGGACCGCCCATAGCTGGTGAGCACGATCGCGTCGTCCTCGCAGGCCCGCACGAAGCACAGCCCCTGCTGTCCCGGCTTGAGCTTACAGGCGCGGGGACAGACGTCGCATTGGATCCGGCCGTCCTCCAGCTGATGCCAGTACCGGGTCGGGTGATGGCTCGGTTGCACCTTCATACGCGTGTCCCTCGGCAGACCTCGGATGCGGACGCTCACCGCAGCGGCAGTGCTTCAACTAAAATACTAGTCAACATGGCCCATCATCACTCTGCCGGTGAGTCGCGGGCAGGGTGTGGGTTGTTACAACGACCGCGAATCGAAAAAGAGGCTCAACCGTGACAAGCGTACGCCAGCCGGCGGTAGCCGGCACCTTCTATCCCGCCGACGCGCGAGAGCTGCGGCAGACGGTAAAGGGCTATCTGAGAGCGGCCTCCAGCACCAGTGACGAGGCGCCGAAGGCCATCGTCGCGCCGCACGCGGGATACATCTACTCCGGACCGGTGGCCGCCAGCGCCTACCGCAGCCTCGCGCCGTTATCCGACATCATATCCCGCGTCGTACTCCTGGGTCCTTCCCACCGGGTCGCGTTCCGCGGGCTGGCTTCCAGCGGCGCCGAGAGTTTTCTCACACCGCTCGGCGCCGTGCCGGTCGACCGCGATGCCCTCGGTCTGATCAGCGATCTGGCCCAGGTACGCCAGTACGAGGCGCCCTTCGCGGGGGAGCACTGCCTGGAGGTGCAGCTCCCCTTCCTGCAGTCCGTGCTTTCAGACTTCTCGATCGTGCCCCTCCTCGTTGGCGACGCGACCACGGAGGAGGTCGCGGAGGTGATCGAACGCCTTTGGGGCGGCGAGGAGACCCTGATCGTGGTCAGCTCCGACCTCAGCCACTACCTCGACTACGACAGTGCCCGTACCATCGACGCCGAGACCAGCCGCGCCATCGAGTCCCTGCGTCCGGATGCCATCAGCCACCACCAGGCTTGCGGGCGCAACCCGCTCAACGGGCTGCTGCGCGAGGCGAAGCGCCACGGCCTGCACGCCCGTACGCTCGATCTGCGCAACTCCGGCGATACCGCGGGACCGCGCAATCAGGTCGTGGGCTATGGTGCCTATGCTTTCTGCTGAGCCGCAACGGCTCGACGCTGCCGATCGGAGGACGCTGCTTGCGCTGGCGCGAGCCTCCATCGCTCACGGCCTCGCGCACGCAAGCCCGTTGAAAGTCGACCCCGGGGACTATGGGCCCGCGCTCAGGGAGGAGCGGGCGGTGTTCGTCACCCTTACCCAGGGGGGCTCGCTGCGCGGGTGCATCGGCCACCTGGAAGCGGTGCAGCCCCTGGCGCAGGACGTCGCCGAGAACGCCTTCCAAGCGGCCTTCCGCGATCCACGTTTTCCTCCCGTGCAAGAAGACGACCTGCCGACGCTCAAGGTCCAGGTCTCGGTGCTGTCGCCCCCGGAACCCATGCCGTTCGACTCGGAGGAAGACCTGCTAAGCCGCATCGAGCCCGGGCGCGACGGCCTCATCCTGCGCGCGGGCAAGGCCCGGGGCACCTTCCTCCCCTCGGTCTGGGAGAGCCTTCCGGAGCCGAGGGAATTCCTTCGCCACCTGAAGATGAAGGCAGGGCTGAGGCCAGATTTCTGGTCCGAGGGCGTTGAGATCTGGCACTATCACACGGAATCCTTCTCGGAATAGCCCGCCCTCTCCGGTCTCCCGCCGCGGGGCACTCGCTATCCTGCCCCCTTGGTAAGGAGCCTCGACGGTCACTTGAACGAGATCCCACTCACAGGTCTGTTCCTCTCCCTGGTGCTCCTGATCCTGCTTTCGGGGTTCTTCTCCGGCTCCGAGACGGCGCTGATGACGCTCAACCGCTACCGTCTGCGCCACAAGGCGGAGCAGGGCCACAAGGGGGCGTTGCGGGCGCGCACCCTGTTGGACCGCCCGGACCGCCTGATCGGCCTGATCCTGCTGGGCAACAATTTCGTCAATATCTTGGCATCGTCCCTCGCCACGATCATCGCCCTGCGCATCGGCGGCGAAGGGGCCATCGCCGCGGCGGCTGGCATCCTGACCCTGGTCATCCTGATCTTCGCCGAGGTCACACCCAAGACCCTAGCCGCCCTGCGCCCCGAGCGCCTCGCGTACCCCTCCGCTTACGTCTACACCCCGCTGCTGAAGATTCTCTACCCCATCGTGTGGGCGGTGAACATCGTGACCAATGGCTTACTGCGCCTGCTCGGTGTCAGACCGGATGCCGAATCTGGCCATGCCCTCAGCCAGGAGGAGTTGCGTACCGTGGTAAGCGAGGCGGGGGCCATGATTCCGGAGCGCAGCCAGAAAATGCTGCTTGCCATCCTGGATCTCGAGAACGCCACGGTCGAGGACATCATGATCCCCCGCAATGAGGTGGAGGGCATCGATATCCAGGACACGGAGGAGGAGATCATCGAGGCGATCAAGAACGCCGCCTACACCCGCATGCCCCTGTTCGACGGCGGGGTTGACAACGTAATCGGTGTCTTTCACGCCCGCGATGCCCTGCGCGCCCTGCTGGAGAGCGGCCTGGGAAAACAGCACCTGCGCGACATCAGCCGCGAGCCCTATTTCATCCCCGAGGGCACCAAGCTCTACCAGCAACTGCTCAACCTCCAGCGCCGGAAACAGCGCGTGGGCCTGGTAGTCGATGAGTACGGGGATTTTCTCGGTCTGATCACCCTCACCGACCTGCTCGAGGAGATCGTCGGCGAATTCACCACCGACCCGGCTGACACCATCTCCGAGATCCATCGCGCCGAGGACGGCAGTCTGCTGATCGACTGCGGCATCAGCCTGCGAGAGCTCAACCGGGCGCTGCGCTGGAAACTCCCGACCGAGGGCCCGAAGACCTTGAACGGGCTCATCCTGGAGTACATGGAGACCATCCCGGAGCCGGGGACCAGCCTCAAGCTCCACGGACATCCATTGGAAATCACGCAAACGGGCGACAGCGCGGTCAAGACGGTCAAGTACGTCGGCAAGATGCCGCGCAAGGCAACCTCCCCGTAGCGAACGCTGAACCCCTAGCAAGCACCGACGGCGCCCCGTCGGGCGCTCCGCGTACAGGGTGCAACCCTGTTCGCAACCCGACGAAGACTTGTTACGATACAAAAGAAAAAATCCGGATTCTCGGATGAAATCGATAAGCGCAATACGGGACTCGCGACCCTCATGGCCAAGCTGATTCTGTCGTTCAAGGGGCTGCTCCTTTCGGTTCATCACCTCGACGAGCGCCCGATGACCATCGGACGCGACCCCGCCTGCCGCATCGCGGTGGACAGCCTCGCGATTGCCCCGCGGCATGCGGAGCTCGTTTCATCGGACGCGGATTTCCTGCTCCTCGCGCTCGATCCGGACTATCCCGTGCTGCTCAACAATGAGCAGGTGGACCAGGCAAGCCTGCACCACGGCGACGAGATACAGCTCGGCAAACACACCCTGAGCTTCTCGAATGACACCCTGGAGTTGGCACGGAGACCGGCGGCGGAAAAGGCGCGGCAGCCGGCAGGCGGGGAAGACGATCCGCTCCCGGCTTACCTCCAGGTACAGAGTGGTCCCCAAATCGGCAAGGTCGTGGTACTGCGCCGCGCGGTCACACGCCTGAGCCGGGTCGGAGCGAACGACGTGTTCGTGACTCGCCGGGGTAACGCGTTCCACCTCTCCCGGCTCGACGGCGACAACCCGATCACCATCGGCGGCGCAGCCCTGGTCGGCGATGCCGAGGTGGCTCTGCGCCACAACGACGTCATCGAAATCGGCACCACGCGCTTTTGCTTCTTCTCCGCAGACACGGACATCCCAGCGGATACGACCAATCGGGCCTGACGACCCGCCCTTCCGAACGGGGGACGGCGTCCGTGGCTAAACGGCCTCTATCGCCTCCCGCAGGCTGTTGGCGGGTATGATCTCCAGCCCCTCGACGCCTCCCTTCGGCAGGTTCTTTGCCGGTGCAAGGGCGCGCCGAAGCCCGTGCTTCGCCGCCTCACGGAGACGATCCGGACCATTGGGGACGGGTCTGATCTCCCCCGACAGGCCGAGCTCGCCGAACACCGCCAGATCCGCGCCCAGCGGCCGGTCCCGATAGCTTGAGAGTACCGCCAACAGCACCGCCAGATCCGCGGCGGTCTCGGTAATACGCACGCCCCCGACCACATTGACGAAGACGTCCTGGTCGAACATGCCGACACCACCGTGGCGGTGCAGCACCGCCAGCAGCATGGCCAGCCGATTCTGATCCAGGCCCAGGGCCACGCGCCGCGGGTTAGCAAGTGGACTCTCGTCCACCAGGGCCTGCACCTCCACCAGCAGGGGGCGCGTTCCCTCGCGGGTCACCATGACCACGCTGCCCGGCACCGGTCCCCCATGGCGCGAGAGGAAAATGGCCGAAGGGTTCTTTACCTCCTTCAGCCCGCGGTCGGTCATGGCGAACACGCCGAGCTCGTTGACGGCGCCGAAGCGGTTCTTGACCGAGCGCACCAGGCGGAAGGGGCCGCCAACCTCCCCTTCGAAATACAGCACCGTATCCACCATGTGCTCCAAAACGCGGGGACCCGCGAGCGCGCCCTCCTTGGTCACGTGCCCGACCAGAAAGATCGCCGTGTCCGACAGCTTGGCCCAGCGCACGAGCTGAGCCGCAGTCTCCCGCACCTGGGAGACGGAGCCCGGGGCCGACTGCAGCAGCTCGGTGAACAGGGTCTGAATGGAGTCGACGACCATGACCCTTGGCCGCTCGGAGGAAGCCACCTCCAGAATGCGCTCCACGCAGGTCTCGGCCAGCAGCCGGATGCCCTCACCGGCAAACCCCAGGCGCCGCGCGCGCAGGCTCACCTGCTGCGGGGATTCCTCCCCGCTCACGTAGAGCACGCGATCGCGCGCGCTCAGGGAGGCGCAGGCCTGGAGCAGAAGCGTGGACTTACCGATTCCGGGGTCCCCTCCGATGAGGACCACCGAACCGGCCACCAGACCGCCGCCCAGCACCCGGTCCAGCTCGGCGATGCCGCAACTGGAGCGCGCGCTCGCTTCCGGGCTGACCTCGGCGAGCGAAAGAACCGAGGCGCCCCGCGCCGCGCCCGCGAAGCCGGTGCGCCCAGGGGCGGCGGGCAGCGCGCGGACCTCCTCCACGGCATTCCACGCGCCGCAGTCCGGACACTGGCCGCTCCACTTGGGCAGCCGCGCGTCGCAGGCGTTGCAGACATAGGCCAGACGAGGCTTGCCGGGCTTGGCCATCGGATCAGGCGAGCCCAGCCGCATCCGCGGCGATCGTCTGATGATCCAGCCGCACCCGCTTGGTCACGCGGCACAGCAGCTCGTAGGAGATGGTCCCCGCCCATCGGGCGATCTCGTCCACCGGCAGTCCCTCGCCCCAGAGCGTGACCGGGTCACCCACCCGCGCCTCGGGCAGTCCACGCAGGTCGATGGTGATCAGGTCCATGGAAACGCGACCGACGACGGGCAGGCGGCGGCCGCGGATGAGCACCGGGGTGCCGCTCGGCGCCTGACGGGGATACCCGTCGCCGTAACCGACCGCCGCGACCCCGACCGGCATGTCCTCGGGGCACACCCAGGTCCCCGAGTAACCAACCGCATCGCCGCAACGCAGCTGGTTCACGGCGATCAGGCGGGTGCGCAGGGTCATGACCGGCCGCAAACCCAGCTCGCCGGCGCTTCGTCCCTGCAGCGGAGAGGCTCCGTACAGCATGATTCCCGGCCGCACCCAATCCGTGCGCGAGCCGGGCCAAGCGACGATGCCGGCGGAGTTCCCGATGCTCAGGCGGTGGCCTCCTGTCCCCGCCAATGCCCGTAAGCGTTCGCATTGCCCATCGGTCAGCGGATCGGACGAATCGTCCGCGTTGGCCAGGTGAGTCATGAGCCCGGGCGGCTGCGCGATCCGCGGGTAGCGGGACAGGTGCTCCAGGATCGCGGGAACGGCGTCCGGCGGCATGCCGAGCCGATGCATGCCCGTGTCTACCTTGATCCAGAGCGGGAGCATCGCGGCGTCCGGGCGCTGCTCCAGGAGCGTAACCTGCTCGCGATGATGCAGCGCGAGTTCCAGGCGGTGGCGGCAAGCTGACTCGACCTCCTCCGGGGAAAACGCCCCCTCCAGGACCAGAACGGGCTTCCCCACCCCCGCCTCGCGCAGGCGAACCGCTTCCTCCAGCCGGGCCACTGCGTACCCGTCCGCCTCGGCCAGCCCCTGTGTGGCCTGCACCATCCCGTGGCCATACGCGTCGGCCTTGATGACGGCCCAGACGCGGCTGCTCGGGGCAAAGCGCCGGACGACAGAGAGATTGTGGCGCAGGGCCGCGTGATCGATCAGCGCCCGGGGGCCGGCGAGCATCAATAGCCCTCGTCGCCATAGATGTCGGCGATAAAGCTCTCGAACTTGGTGTACTTGCCAAGGAAGGTGAGCCGCGTGGTGCCGATGGGGCCGTTGCGCTGCTTGCCGATGATGATCTCGGCAATGCCCTTGTCCTTGGTGTCCTCGTGGTAGACCTCGTCGCGATAGATGAACACGATCAGGTCCGCATCCTGCTCGATGGCCCCGGATTCGCGCAGATCCGACATCACCGGCCGTTTATTCGGCCGCTGCTCGAGGCTGCGGTTGAGCTGGGAGAGGGCGATCACCGGGACGCTGAGCTCCTTGGCCAAGGCCTTGAGCGAGCGCGAGATGGCGGAGATCTCCGTGGCCCGATTCTCGCCGACGGTCGGCGCCTGCATGAGCTGCAGATAGTCGATGACGATCAGGGCCAGGTCCCCGTGCTCGCGCTTCAGGCGCCGCGCGCGCGCGCGCACCTCGGTGGGCGACAGGGCCGGCGTGTCGTCGATGAACATCGGCGCCTCCGCGAGCATGTTGACCGCCGAGGTCAGGCGCGGCCACTCGTCGTCCTCCAGCTTCCCGGTGCGTACCCGGTGCTGGTCGATGCGCCCGAGCGAGGACATCATGCGCATGGCAAGCGCGTCCCCCGGCATCTCCATGCTGAATATCGCGACCGGCCGCCGGACCTCCAGGGCCACGTTCTCGGCCATGTTCATGGCGAAGGTCGTCTTCCCCATGGATGGGCGTCCGGCGACGATGATCAGGTCGGAGGGCTGCAGCCCCGAGGTCATCTTGTCGAAATCGGTGAAGCCCGATGGCAGACCGGTAATGGGCTCGTTGCGCTGGAACAGCACCTCGATGCGCTCGACCGCCCTGCCCAGCAGCGTCTTCAGCGGCTGGAAACCGCCACCGCCGCGGGTCTCCTGCTCGGCGATCTCGAACACCCGCCGCTCGGCCTCGTCGAGCAGCTCCGCGGACTCCCGGCCGCCCGGGTTGAAGGCGATGTCGGAGATGTCGGTGCCGACCGAGATCAGCTGACGCAGCACCGAGTTCTCGCGCACGATCTTGGCGTAGGCGTTGACGTTGGCGGCGCTCGGCGTGTCCTTGACCAGGGTTCCGAGGTAAGGCAGGCCGCCAGCGTCGGCTAGGCCCCCGGTGCGCTCCAGGGTCTCGGCCAGGGTGACCACGTCGAACGGCTGCTCGGCCTCGGCGAGCTTGCGGACGGCGGAGTAGATCAGGCGGTGCTCGCGGCGGTAGAAGTCCGCCGCCGCGACCTTATCGGCCACGCTGTCCCAGGTCTGGTTGTCCAGCATCAGACCGCCGAGGAGGGACTGCTCGGCTTGAATCGAGTGGGGCGGAATCCGCAGGTCGTTCACCGAACCTGCGGTCTTTTCTGAGAAGGCGGAAACCGGGGGTTCTGACATGGGAGGCCGGAGGTTGGGGTTGACCGCAAGGCGATGGCGCGCGCAGCTGTCCAGGAAAGCGCTTCTTTTGCTTGGCGTCCTTGGCCAAACGAACGCGGGCGGAGACGCAGCAGCCCTCGCATCCCCTCCCGCTCCCGTCACGGTTGCCGCGAGCGACCGCACCATGCGGTTCCCGATCATTCAGGCTCCCGCATGACGATCCGCCGGCCGACTTCCCGATGGGGTGTCCCCGATTCTCCTTGCGAACGGTTACGAAGGCAAGGAACCCCAGGCGGCCGGGTCAGCCCTCGGAAACGATCTCGAGCTTGATGGTGGCGTCCACATCGGCATGCAGATGAACGACGACGTCGTACTCGCCGGTGGCGCGGAAGGGACCCTCCGGAAGACGCACCTCCTGACGCTCGAGGTTCTTGCCCAGCGCGACAACCGCCTCGGCGATGTCGCTGGTGCCGACCGAGCCAAACAGCCGCCCCTCATCGCCGGACTTGCGGGCAACGGTGATCGTCAGGCCTTCGAGCTGCTCGCGGCGGGCTTCTGCGGCCGCCAGGGCCTCGGACGCCTCCTTTTCGAGCTCCGCGCGGCGTGCCTCGAACGCCTGTAGGTTGGACTCGGTCGCCGGCACGGCGTAGCCCTGAGGGATCAGAAAATTACGGCCGTAACCGGAGCGAATGGTTACCTTGTCGCCCAGTTCTCCGAGATGACCGACTTTTTTCAGCAGGATGACTTCCACGTGGGTTCTCCCGTTCAATCGATTCCGATATGTGATTCTGCGCCCCAAATCCCGCCTGCGGTCGATCCGTGCGTGGACCTGATCCGCCGCGGCGATGAGGGGTTGGGGTGACCTAGCGCCTATTCCTCGCACGCACTAGCTGTCGCTCTCGGCACGCGCCTGGATCTTCGCCCGCACGTTCACCCAGATGTCCGCAAGGCCCAAGCCGGCGACCAATAGCTCCGCATGAGGCATGGCGAGCACCAGCGCGGCATAAAAGCCAACCAGCCACACCCGCTTGGCGCGAAACGCGTCAGCGAGTGCATGGGCGACTGCCACGCCCTGGAGCAGGTACAGGGGCGTCAGCAGCAGAAGCAACTCCGCAGCCCAAATGGCGTGATCCTGAACTTGCAAGACGACAAACGCCAACACGCCGAGAACACCCGCCGCCGGGTGTAGCCGCAACTCCCGAAACTCGGCACCGAACCCGCCCGGATTGTAGAGGACCGCTTGCCACCAGCGCCCGATGAACAATGCGAGCAGGATCTGGAAGTAAAAGGTCGCCGCGAAGGCGCCGGTCATCCAGGGCGCGATCTGCTGCACCAGCGCACGGCTGGCCTCGGCGTCGATGACGCCGCCCTCCTCCAAGCCGGCGCGAACCGGCTCCAGCAACTCGCTCCAGTAGGCCGCCGGGTCGGGGGCCTGCAGACGCACCGCCAACACGACCAGGAGCCCGAATACAGCGGCCAGCTGCACCGTGAGATTCAACGATCGGCCTTGGCGCAACACGACCCCAAGGCCCCAGACCGGGAACCACAGGGCCGCCGCGAATCCGATTGCCGGCCACGGACTCCCGAGCGCGGCGAAAACGATCAGGCCGCTGGCGAGGGCCGCGAACAGAGCCACCAGCGCACCCTCGCGCCCACCTTGGCGCAGGGTCACCAGGGCGACGGCCGCCGAGCTCAGCAGCGCCGCGAGAGGCACGAGCAGGGAGAGCACCGCGGTCCCCGCCGCTACCAGCGCGGCCTGTGATCGCCCGCGCATGATGAACCCCGCGAGTGCCTGCATTCCCGTTATAACCTCGTCGGAGGCGTTAGCGCGCCGGCCGCGCCCGGGCATGGTGTACCCAGGGTTTCGGCGTAGGCTGCAAGGCCTCGCGCGGGTCAGCCCCGTCAATGACCGTCGGTATACGGCAATAGCGCGAGGAAACGGGCCCGCTTGATGGCGGCTGCGAGCTGCCGTTGGTACTTGGCCGAGGTACCCGTGATGCGGCTCGGCACGATCTTGCCGGACTCGCTGACGAAGGACTTGAGCAGATTCAAATCCTTGTAGTCGATTTCCTCGATGCCCTCGGCGGTGAACCGGCAGTAGCGTTTACGGCGAAAAAAGCGTGACATGGCAACCTCTTACTCTTCGTCTTCGTCCTGATCGCGGTCCTGGACCCGCCCCCTGGGACCGCGCTCCCGCCCCTCGTCGTCGGAGGAATCGTCCGACTGACCGCGCTCATCGCTCGATTTGGCCAGCGGGGAAGGTTCGGTCGCCGCCTCGTCCTGGCGGATGATGAGGTTGCGCAGCACGGCGTCGTTGAAGCGGAACGCGCTCTCTAGCTCGTCGATCGACTCCTGGTCGCACTCGATGTTCATGAGCACGTAGTGAGCCTTGTGCACCTTGTTGATGGGATAGGCCAGCTGGCGCCGCCCCCAGTCTTCCAGACGGTGAATCTTGCCGTCGCGCTTCTCGATGTTGGTGCGATAGCGTTCGACCATGGCGGGCACCTGCTCGCTTTGGCTTGGGTGCACCAGAAAAACAACTTCGTAATGTCGCATGAAAGCCCCTTACGGTTTGAACAGCCTCCCGCGGATCACGGTGAGGCAAGGAGACGATCTCCCGGTCACGGGAAACCGGAAATTATACGGATTCCTCCCCCTGGGTCAAAGGACTTTGGCGTCGCGCGCGGGATACGCCCGCCGGCTTCGGCTTGCAAAGCCAATCGCCACCGTTATGATGCCCGCTGGCCCGACAACCCAGCCAGGCAAGCGAGCAGTCCATGAGCGCACAGATCCTCGACGGCAAGGTCATTTCGGCGGAGATCCGCGCCGGGATCAAGACGCGGGTGGAGGCCATGACGGCGGCGGGGCTCCGCCCCCCCGGCCTGGCCGTCGTGCTGGTTGGCGACAATCTCGCCTCGGAGGTCTACGTGCGCAACAAGCGCAAGGCCTGCGCCGAGGTCGGGTTTCACTCCGAGCTGCACGAGCTCTCCGCCGAGACGCGCCAGGAAGATCTGCTGGGGTTGATCGACCATCTGAACGCCGACGAGGCCATTGACGGCATCCTGGTTCAGCTTCCGCTGCCGGAGCAGATCGACGAGGAGGCGGTCATCGAGCGCATCCTGCCCACCAAGGACGTGGACGGCTTCCACCCCTACAACGTCGGGCGACTGGTGCTGCGCATGCCGCTGCTGCGTCCCTGCACGCCGAAGGGTGTGATGTCGATGCTCGCGCGCACCGGACGCAGGCTCGAGGGCCTGGACGCGATCATCATCGGCCAGTCCAACATCGTCGGCCGGCCCATGGCCCTGGAGCTGCTGGCCGCGCGCTGCACCATCACCGTGTGCCACAGCCGCACCAAGGACCTGGCCGACAAGGTCCGGGCCGCGGACCTGGTGGTCGCCGCGGTGGGGCGCCCGCGCTTCGTGCCTGGCGACTGGATCAAGGAGGGGGCGCTGGTGATCGACGTCGGCATCAACCGCAACGACGAGGGCAAGCTGGTCGGCGACGTCGACTTCGATTCCGTCGCCGAGCGCGCAGCCTGGATCACCCCCGTCCCCGGCGGGGTCGGCCCCATGACCATCGCCAGCCTGCTGGAGAACACCCTGCAGGCCGCGGAGCTGCATGCGGCGATGTGACCGCGCGACGGCGGGGGAAGTGCGGTGGCGCTTCTTCGGGCCGCAGCTCCAGCCGCGGCGCGCGACGGGGCCGCTCAGTTCACGACCGACAGCTTCGAGACCACCGATCTCACGCCCTTCACCGACCTCGCCAGCGCGACCGCCCTGGCCCTTGCCGCCCTGCTATCCACGTGGCCGTGCAGGTAGACGGTCGCACGGTAGGTGTCGACGTCGATGTCGAAGGTCTTGACCAGGTCGTCGCCGACGAACTTGGCATTGACCTTGGTCGTGATGGCGGCGTCCTCCGTGATCTCACCGACGCTCCGCTCGTCCTTGCCGACGTAGTAGCCGCCCGCCGCGGCGCCCCCGACCACCACCGCCGCGCAACCCTGCAGCATCAGGCTCAGGGCACTGAGAATCATCACCGCCGCATACAAGTACCGAGGTCGTGCGTTGTGCTCAGACATGGTTGGATCTTGATCTCCCCGGGATGTTGCTGTTCGCGGTTAGGACCCAGGCACCGCAGGTTTAACCCCGCCGCCAGGTGGTCCCTGCCGCGCCGTCCTCGAGCAGGATGCCCGCGGCCTGAAGCTCGTCGCGGATACGGTCGGCCTCGGCCCACTCCCGTGATTTGCGCGCCTCCGCGCGCCGCCGAATGAGGCCATCGATCTCCTCGTCGCCCAGGCCGGTGACTTCGCCCCCGCCGCGCAGGTAGGACTCGGAGTCGTCCTGTAGGATGCCCAACACCCCACCCAGCCGCCTGAGCTCCGCGCCCAGGCCGGCGGCCAAGGCCTCGTCCTCCGCCCGTACGCGGTTGATCTCGCGCACCAGGTCGAACAGGACGGCCAATGCCTCGGGGGTGTTGAAGTCGTCGTCCATGGCGGCCAGAAAGCGCTCGCGAAAGGCCTCGCCGCCCGTGGGCTCGGCAGGAGCCAAACCACGCAGCGCCGTGTACAGCCGGGTGAGCGCGCCGCGGGCGTTGTCCAGATGCTCATCGTCATAGTTGAGCGGGCTGCGGTACTGGCTGGTGAGAATGAAGTAACGCACCTCCTCCGGCCGGTAGCGCGCCAGGATCTCGCGCACGGTGAAGAAGTTGCCGAGGGACTTGGACATCTTTTCCTCGTTCACCCGCACGAAGCCGTTGTGCATCCAGAGGTTGACGAAGGGCTCGCCGGTCGCGCCCTCGGACTGGGCGATCTCGTTCTCGTGATGGGGGAACTGCAGGTCGGCCCCGCCGCCGTGGATGTCGAAGTGGTTGCCCAGGCAGCAGGTAGACATGGCCGAGCACTCGATGTGCCAGCCGGGTCTGCCCGGCCCCCAGGGGGAGTCCCAGGCCGGCTCGCCCGGCTTGGCGGACTTCCACAGGGCGAAGTCCAGGGGGTCGCGCTTGGCCTCGCCGACCTCGACCCGGGCGCCGGCCCGCAGCTCCTCCGGGTCCTTGCCCGAGAGCTTGCCGTAGCCCTGAAAGCTTGCCACGGCGTAGTAGACGTCCCCGTTGCCGGCCATGTAGGCATGGCCCTTGTCGATCAGGGCTTGGATCATGGCCAGGATCTCGCTCATGTGGGCGGTGGCCCGCGGCTCCTCGGTAGGCGGCAGAATGCCCAAGGCGTCCGAGTCCTCGTGCATGGCGGTGATGAAGCGCTCGGTAAGGTCGGAGAAGGGCTCGCCCCGCTCGTTGGCGCGGTTGATGATCTTGTCGTCGATGTCGGTGATGTTGCGCACGTAGGTGACGTCGTAGCCGCGCTCGCGCAGATAGCGGTAGACCACGTCGAACACCACCATGACCCGGGCATGGCCGAGGTGGCAATAGTCGTAGACCGTCATGCCGCAGACGTACATGCGGACCTTTCCGGGCTCGATAGGGGCGAACGGCTCTTTCCGCCGGGTCAGGCTGTTGTGGATCTGCAGCATGGAGGGGGACCGAATCGGGGAATCCGTCCGATGGTAGCAAAGCCCATCCGCTGGCGAAAACCCGAAACCGGAAGACACCGGGCTTTCCCGCGCCTCGGCAAGCCCGTAACATGCGCGCCTCGAACCTAAGACGGAGGAACCGAACGATGCCGCGACTGCTCACCACCTTTATTAGCGCGCTCATGCTCCTCGCCACTGCCGGCTCGGCGCTGGCGGACAATCCGAAAGTGCGGATGGAGACCACCGAGGGCACGATCACCATGGAGCTCTACCCGGACAAGGCGCCGAAGTCGGTGGAGAACTTTCTCGCCTACGTGGACGAGGGCTACTACGATGGCACCGTCTTCCACCGCGTGATCGACGGCTTCATGATCCAGGGCGGCGGCTTCACCGGCGACTTGCAGAAGAAACCGACCAAGGACGCCATCGAGAACGAGGCCGACAACGGCCTGAAGAACGAGCGTGGCACCATCGCCATGGCCCGTACCGGCGATCCCCACTCCGCCACCGCGCAGTTCTTCATCAACCACAAGGACAATGATTTCCTGAATCATTCCGGAAAAAACCCCCGCGGTTGGGGCTACGCCGTCTTCGGCAAGGTGACCGACGGCATGGAGGTGGTGGACAAGATCGCGACCACGCCGACCGGAGGGAAAGGCCCCTTCCCGACGGACGTTCCCAAATCCACCATCGTGATCGAGAAGGTCACCCGCATCGACGGCTGAACAGGAGGCAATCGAATGATCAAGCTCACCACCAATCAGGGCGACATCCTCATCGAGTTGCACGCCGACAAGGCACCGGCGACCTGCGAAAACTTCGAGCAGTACGTGCGCGACGGCCACTTCGACGGCACCCTGTTCCACCGGGTGATCAACGGCTTCATGATCCAGGGAGGGGGCATGACGCCAGAGTTCATCCCCAAGCCCACCCGCAGCGCCATTCAGAACGAGGCGAACAACGGGCTCAAGAACAAGCGGGGCACGATCGCCATGGCCCGCACCGGCGATCCACACTCGGCGACCTCCCAGTTCTTCATCAACGTGGCCGACAACGGCTTCCTCGACCATCCCGGGCAGGACGGCTGGGGCTACTGCGTTTTCGGCGCGGTGACGGAGGGCATGGACGTGGTCGAAAAGATCAAGGGCGTCGCGACCGGCTCCAAGCACGGACATCAGGACGTGCCGAAGGAGGACGTTGTGATCGAAAAGGCGGAGATCCTCGACTGAGGACCCCGGCGCGGCCGTCCGCCGCGCTGTCCCTCCGCGCTTAGCCGGTGTCTGAAAGCCTCTTCATCTCCGATCTGCACCTGGCGCCGGAACGGCCGGAGGCCGTGGACCTCTTTCTCGGATTCCTCGGCGGGCGGGCGCGAGAGGCCGCGGCGCTGTATATCCTGGGGGACCTGTTCGACGCCTGGATCGGCGACGATGACGATCTGCCCTCCTATCAGGCGATCCGCGGCGCCCTGCGGGGACTGACCGAATCGGGCACGCGCTGCTCGATCATGCGCGGCAATCGCGACTTTCTGATCGGCCGCGCCTTCGCCCGCGACACCGGCTGCACCCTGCTCGAGGATCCCGCGTTGCTCGATCTGGCCGGAACGCCGACGCTGATCATGCACGGCGACTTGCTGTGCACCGACGACATCCCCTATCAGAATTTCCGCCGCCGCATCCGCAACCCGCTGGTGCAAAGGCTGTTCCTGTGGAGGTCGCTCGCCAAACGCCGCGCCATTGCCGCCGACTACCGCCGCAAGAGCGGCGCGGCCACCGCGGAGAAGCACGCGGACATCATGGACGTGAACCAGCAGACGGTTGAGGACTACATGCGCCGCTTCGGCGTCCAGCGCTTGATCCACGGCCACACGCACCGGCCGGCGGACCACCGCCTCGACCTGGACGGCAGCGCCGCGACGCGCCACGTGCTCGCCGAATGGAGCGCGGACCGCGGCGAGGCTCTGATCATCTCCGACGGGACGGCGCGACGCGAGATTGTCGTCAGATAGGCAGGTTATGCACCCCGGCGGGAGGCCAGCTCGCTACTCGAACCTGTTCAGGTAGTCGATGAGCGACAGGATGACGACGAACAGCATCACCGCGACCATGAGCACGATGACGCCGTAGGCCAGCACGAGGATGGTCGTAGGACCTCCGGTCGCTTCCTCGATCAGAAGGAGCAACCCGTAGATCAACGCGGGGATCAAGAACAGCAGAACCGCGAACAGGGCCTTGCTGCTCGTCCGGTACTCCCTGTCCCCGCCGGGCCTCTCCGTGATCCAAAATCTCTTCCACTCGGTCTTGGTCATGGTGCCTGTCGCGCGCTCTCTTGCTCTCGCGGAGTTTGAGGAGACACGAAACCACTGCCGAGGAGGAGACGTCACAATCCCCTGGAGCGGAGTCGTATGGAAACGCGGCGCAGCCTTGGTCTGGGTCTCAAGCCGGTGGTGGGTGTGGGTGGCGGGCTCCGGAGACGCCCGGCACACCCAACCCGACGGCGGCTCGCCGATCGTTGACGCGGAGTATAGAAGCTCGCCGCGCATCCTGCTCTGCCGCCATCATCGAGCGCAGAGGTCCCGCAACCGCGCGAGCTCCCGCTCGTCGAACCCGGCGCGCAGTCGGTCCGCCCGGTTCAGCGGGCAACGGATCTCACCCCGCAGATAGGTATCCACCAGGGTGAAATAGGTCTCCTCGGCATCCAGTCCCCGCGCCGAGCACAAGTGGCGGAACCAGCGGCTACCCGCCGCCACATGGCCGACCTCGTCGCGCAGGATGATCGCGAGCCGGTCCGCCGTGGCGTCATCCCCAGCGGCGCGGAAGCGCTCGATCATCCCGGGTGTGACGTCGAGCCCCCGCGCCTCCATCACGCGCGGGATCAAGGCCATGCGCTCCAGGGGATCGTGGGCCGTGCGCATCGCCATCGCCCACAAGCCATCGTGGGCCGGGAAATCCCCGTAGTCGTAGCCGAGATCCCGCAGGCGCCCCCGCATGAGATCGAAGTGATAGGCCTCTTCCGCCGCCACTTGCACCCAATCGCCATAGTACCCGGGCGGCAGCTCCCGGAAACGCTGGACCGCGTCCCACGCCAGGTTGATGGCGTTGAACTCGATGTGTGCCACGGCGTGAATCAAGGCCGCCCGACCCTTCATACCCTTCGGCGAGCGCTTGGGAAGGTCCCGCGGACGCACCAGTTCCGGCCGGTCCGGGCGGCCCGGCTTGCCGGCCGGAACCACCTGCCCCCCATTCGTGAGCGGAAGCAACCCCGCGTTCCATGCGTCCGCCGCGCGCCGCGTGAGCGCGACCTTCTGGTCCGGCTCCCGCGCCAGCAAACAGGCGGCGGCCGCCTCGAACAGCCCGCTCCACGGGACAGGGCTCACAGCCGCAGCCCCAGGATCAGATCCATAACATTGGTCCCGGTCGGTCCGGTGTCGATCAGGTCGCCGCTAGCCGCGAGCAGGGTACCGGAATCCGCATTGGCCAGGCATTCGTCGGCGTCCAGCCCGTCCAGCGCGGCGCGCGCCAGGGTGCCCCCGTCCACCAGGGCACCGGCGTCGTCGGTCGGGCCGTCCGTTCCATCCGTGCCGCAGCTCAAAAGAAAGCAGTCCTCCCGGCCGGCGATCTCCGTCGCCGCCGCCAGCGCCAGGTGTTGATTGCGCCCGCCGCGCCCCGGTCGCTCCGGCAAGCACACGGTGGTCTCTCCTCCCCAGACGCGGATGCCCCGCGGACCCTGCGCCAGTGCGCGCGCCAGTTCGCGCCCCCGCGGGGCGGCGTCGCCCTCCACCAGGCGCTCTTCGACCCGCACCGCCAGGTCCGACTCCGCGGCGGCCTCGGCGGCGGCTCGTTTGGCCATTTCCAGGGTCGCCGCGAGTTCGACCGGCGGGCCGTGCCCTGGCATCCCGTGGCGCTCGGCCAAACCCCGGTCGACCATGGACCTCAGCCAGTCGGGCAACGAAAGCCCCGCCACCCGTTCGGCAAGACCCGGCTCCGGAACCAGCAGCCCGGAGCCGATCGCCGACGGATCGTCCCCGGGCACGTCCGAGATGGCCAGCACCCGCACTTCCCCGCCCGTGAGCAGGTTCAGCAGGCCCCCGCCCTTGATCCGGGAGACCGACTTGCGCACCAGGTTCATGGCGTCGATGGCGAGCCCACTGCCAAGCAGCCAACGGTTGATGCGCTCCAGATCGGCCAGGCCCAGACCGGTCGCCGGCACTTCCACCAGGCTGGAAGCGCCGCCGGAGATGAGGAACAGCAGCCCGGCGTCGTCCGCCCGCCCAACGGCGTCGATCAGCCGCTGACCGGCCTCCAGACTGCCCGCGGTGGGGATCGGATGACCACCCACCGCGGTCTCCAACCCACAGCGGGCGAGCCGCTGCGGAGCCAGATGTCCGGGCTTCGAGATCACCAGGCCACCCCGGACCTTGGCGCCGAGGACCGCGCAAGCCCCCTCGGCCATGGCCTGTGCCGCCTTGCCCACGGCAATGATGCGCACCGGAGAGCCGATCGGGGCCGACTCGAGAACGCGGCGCACCGCGCTTGCCCCGCCCACCGCCTGAAGCGCCCCCTGCAGCATGTCCTGCAGCAGTCGCCGGGGGTCCCGCGCAACCCTCATCCTGGGCCTCTTCGGAGACGGAGTGTGATAGCCTTCATCGGATCGAAACGCCCGGAGAATCTCGCTTGGACACGCTGGATCTGCGCCCCGGATATAGCCTGAACATCCTGCTGAGGATGATCTTGACGGGGGTATTGGCCGTCGCCCTGGCGGTGTGGAAATACGACCTGCTCAATGATGTCTACCTGCGTGACCAGATCACGCCGCTGGGGATCGCCGCCAACGGGTTCATCCTGGCCCTGTTCGCGGCCGGCGTGCTCAAGATGGTGGCCATCCTGCTGCACTACGCCCGAGAGGAGCGCGCGCTGCGCCGCTTGCTCGACAACCTGGAGGCGGGCGCGAAAACGCCGCTCGACGGCGTCGCGTCCCACAGCGTCATTCACCGCCGCTACCGGGCTTTGGCGAGACTAGCCGAGAGCCATGCGCCGATCAACCAGGGCGCCCTGGCCTCGGCCCTGGTGGCGGGCGAAAGCACGCGCGCGAGCTTCCCCCGCTTCGTGGCGAACATCCTGATCCTGACCGGCGTCCTCGGCACGGTGCTCGCGTTGTCCATCGCCCTGGTCGGGGCATCGGACATGCTGGAGTCCGCGGTCGACAGCGGCGGCATGGGACTGGTAGTGCATGGCATGTCCACCGCCTTGTCCACCACCATCACGGCGATCCTCTGCTATCTCTATTTCGGCTACTTCAACCTGAAGCTGGGCGACGTCCAGACCCGGTTTCTCGGCGACATCGAGCACGTGACCGCCGTGTACCTGGTGCCGCGTTTCGAAGTACGCGTCGAGGGCGTGCTGAACCGGTTCGCCGAGCTCATGGTGTCCATTGCCGAGCTGGTCAAGCGCATGGAGCAGTCGCAGCGCACCTTCGAGGCCATCGAGCTCAACCTGCTGAACACCCTTACCAGTTACCGGGAGAAAATGGGCAGCGTGGCCGGGGACGTGCGCAAGATCGAGGACATCCTGCGCGCCGGCTTCCGCCTGCCCACGGAACGGGGGCCATGAGCGAACAGGGATTCGCGGACCTGCGGCTGAACCACCAGCGGGACCAGACCGCCGAGAGCTTCTGGCCCTCGTTCACCGACGTCATGACGGTCATCGTCATGATCTTCCTGCTCGCGATGCTGATCCTGCTTGTGCGCAATATGGATCTGGTGGCGGACCTGCGCAGCACCATGGCGGCAGAGCGTCAGGCGGCCGAGCAGCTCCGCGTCAGGGAACGGGAGCGGGCGTCGTTGTCCGAGGGCCTTGCCAACGCCACGGCCGAGGTCACCCGTCTGCGCGGCCGCATAGACGCGCTGGAGAACGATCGCACGGCGCAGGATCGGGCGTTGGCCGCCGCGCGCGAGCAGATCGGTACCCTGGCCAACGAGCGCCGAATCCTGACCGACGACTTGGAGGCGCAACGCAAACGCGCCGAGGAGGCACTCGCCTCGCTCGGCGAGGAGCGCGAGCGGCTGGCGTCGATCGAGGACGCCAACGCCGCAGCCAGAGAGCTCGCGGAAACCCGGCAACAGGCGCTGGAGCGCGCGACGGAGTTCACCGAAACGCAGGCCCGGCAAATCCAGGAGCTTGTGGCGGTTGGGCAGCAGCTGGAGGCGCAGCGGAATGAGCGCGAGGCCGAACTGACCGACTTGTCCGCCCGCCTCAGCGACCGGGAAGCGAGCCTGGCGCGGCTCGAGACCGAGGGCGAGGCGCAGGCGCGGGAGATCGACAGGCTAGAGGCAGACCGTCGCGAGCTGGCCTCCCTCCATACCGCGAGCCGGGAGGCAGCCGAGCAGGCGAGCACGCGCCGCCGGCAGCTCGAGGACACGCTCGAACAGCTGCGCGCGGCGTACGTAGAGCGGGTCGCGGAGCTTTCGGGGGTGCTCGACAAGCTCGAGACCGCCGAGCGCGGCCACGCTGAGCTCACCGCGGACTATGGTCAGCTCCAGCAGCGTTACGAGCGGCTGGTGCGCCCGGCACGCACACCGACCGGACGTTACCTCGTCGAGGTTCGCTATGCGAAGGTCGGCGGACGCGCGGACATCCGCATTCGCGAACCGGGCGAGAGCGGTTTCCAACCCGTCTCGCGGGACGAGCTGGACCTGAGGCTCGGCAAAATCAGCCGTGAGCACGAGGAAGGCCTGTATATCAAGGTCATCTTCCCCGAGGACAGCGGGCTGAGCCACGACGACGCCTGGCGCTTCACCAACGCGCTGCACGGCAAGTACGACTATTACTATCGAGACCAGCCCGCGACGAACGGAGACGAGTCTGAAGCGACGCAATAGGCCGGATCGTTCAATAGTCGACCCGAAGCGGGCTTCCCTGCCACAAACGGAATACCTCCAGCGCCTCGTCCCGCATGAGTTGCCGCATGGGGAGACGCAGAGTTCCCGCCCCCGTCGCCAGCGCCTCCCGGATGCGGCCGTCATCGAACCCGATCGCGGCGGCATCGGCCATGCCCGCGGCGAACACCACCCGGCCCACACGCGCCCAGTAGGCGGCCGCACCGCACATGGGACAAGGCTCGCAAGTGCTGTAAAGCGTGGCGCCGCTGAGTTGGAAGGCGCCGATCGCCTTGCATGCATCGCGAATGGCCACCAGCTCCGCGTGAGCGGTCGGATCGCGATCCGCGATGACCCTGTTCCAGCCACGCCCCAGAACGCGCCCTTCGCGGACCACCAAGGCGCCGAATGGCCCCCCCGCGCCCTCCCCCACGCCGCGGCGAGCGAGAGAAAGCGCCTCGCGCATGAAGGCCCGGTCACCGGCATCTTCAACGGGCATCCAAGGCTCCCCTATCTCTTCTTTTCTCATGGGAAACGCTGCTGATTCGCCGTCCAAAGGGGAACCTGACCAGCCACTCGCCGTCGCGGCTGGAGCCGACACCCCATGCCGCCGACAGGAAACGATACCGGGGCCCCCCCGCACTAACCAGACCAACCCCGGGCGTATACACTATGGTCGTAGCCTGTGGAGTACCGACATGAAACTTTGCCCGGAATGCAGTAACTCTCCGTGGCCGTTCGTCATGGTGTTCTTCCTCGCGAGCGTCAGCGCCTTCGTTACATGGCTGACACTTTCTTACTCACAGCTCGGAATCCTCGGGCAGATCGCGGGCAGTGCCGCGGCCTTCACGGCAGTCGGCGGCACCCTGCTGCACTATGTGCTCAGCTGTATGCGGCGTCACTGCCGCCACAAAGGTCAGGAGCATGCCGGTCATTCGCACGACTCAGTTCACTGACAGAACGCAAGCTCTGAGCCGCAAAGATGGTCTAGACTCCCGCCGTCACCCGATCACGCAGATAGACGGGTAGCGCGCGCTCGGAAGCAACGCAACGGCCCGCCGCGAAGTCGGCGGCGGCGAGCACCGCGATGTCCCGAGCCTCGCAGATGACATCGGGAGAAACCCCCTGCAGTAGATCACCCAGACGGTCGCGCAGAACCGCGTCATGGACTAGCCAGCCGCTGCCCGCCCCGTGCCAGAGCCCATCCCCCGGCAGGGAGACCTGCGCCGGAGAAGCAACCTCCTCGATTCCGTCGGGCTCCATCAGCCCCGCGCTGCTGAGCCGGTAACAACCCCAGTAGACCTCGCCCATGCGCGCATCAAGGGCAGGCAGGCTGAGCTCGATCCCGTGCGTACGTCGATGTCCCTGCGCTAGGGCGGCGAGAGTCGATACAGGCACCACTGGAAGATCAGCGCCGAATGCGGCGCCCTGAACCACGGAGGTGGCGATGCGCACGCCCGTGAATGATCCAGGACCGCGGCCGAAGGCAAGGGCGTCGAGGGACGGCAAGGAGAACTCGGCCTCGGCGAGCAGCGCGTTCATCATGCCGAGGATCAGCTCGCCGTGGCGGCGCGGCTCCACCAACAGACGCTGCCGTATCTCAGACCCCACCAGCAGGGCGGCGGAACAGGCGTCAGCAGAGGTATCGATGGCCAACAGCTTCATCGGAGGCAACAGGATGGCGAGGCGCGGGGACCCGACAGTTGCAGAGGCCGCAGTGTAGCATCCCAGACGCTGGCCCAGAGCATCGGCGACCGCCTTCGAGGCGAGGGCGCACCTCCGCGCGGTCCCACCAACACTGGTGCAACGTCAAGGGCACGGAGCGGTAGCTGATAACCCGGGGACCAAGGTTGGTCCCCGGCGGTGGACGACGGCCGGGAGGGATTGATCCTGCCCGGCGTGGGGAATGATGTCTTACCGGAAAGTGGAGCAGTCGGCGCAGTAATCGAGGAAGCCCTGCGCAGGTTCCAGTACCCAACCGCTGAAGCCTGGATCAAGCGCGGCGGCGTGCTGCCGGGGCGGCTCGTCGCAGAAGATGTCCACCACGCACAGGTTGAAAGTGCCGGCGAACACCCGCGGTTCATGCAGGAGGCTTTCCCGCGCCCAGGCCCGCAAGCTGCGGAGGGGTGTGGAGGAAGCATCGATCCGGCAGCCGAATTCCTTTACAAGCCCAAGCAGCAGCAAGCGCTTGTACTCCTGTTCAGGATCGAAGGCGCCGCCCGGAACCGTGTCGTCCGGGTCGAAGTCGATGTCCCGCCGTGAGCTCAGGTACAGATAGAGGTCGTGGATCTCGCGCCACAGGGATGGCGGCCAGGCTCGGTTGCACTGGACACTGTACTCGACCTCGCGGCCAAACAGACGGAACAGACTGCGCACCAGCCATGACCTCTGGTCGCCAGCCGCATCTGCGAACACAAGCGGCGAACGATCAAAGTCCTCGAGCGTCGTCTTCAAGTTCTTCGACAACAGGCGGTAGAGCCTTTGCGCGAGAGACTGTCGTCCCACCCCGTTTCCCCGAGATTGTCTGGCCAAGGCGACAAAGCTGGGTAATCCTTCGCCGGTCTTCAACACCCGCGGCTCCAGAACCTTCAGCAGCGCAATCCGCTTATTGGGCGGGCTCTTGATGCGCGCGAGATACTCAAGCTCGACAATGAGCTCGACTACAGCGCGGCCGGCTGTTCGGTCATAACCCTCGCGAACACTGGGTTCCGGCTCATGATAGACCTGGGGTCCGCCCCCACCGGGGGCGAAGACCCGTTGATCGGGATCGGACAGATCAAGTTTCTCGTACATCGCGTGGCGCCTCGGGTAGTGTCGGCCAATTCCATGGCTCGTGTAGGGATTGTCATTTTTTGATGAATGACATGCGAATACCGCGCCAGTTGAGCTGAGCAAGAAAGAGCGCCGCCGAGTGGCCGTTCCGTCGGTCGAGGAAGGCCGAGGGGCGATCAAGCGGCCGCAGTGTCGGCCCGGTTGAAGAACGCGTCCACGTCTGACAGCTCCCGGGTTCGGGCCATTGGGGGCAGGCTGTTGAGGAAGGCGTGACCGTAGGAGCGCGAGAGCAGGCGGGGATCGCAGACGACCAAGACCCCCCGATCGTTCGCGTCGCGAATGAGACGACCCGCGCCTTGTTTGAGGGTGATCACGGCCTGGGGCAGTTGGAAATCCCGAAACGGGTTGCCGCCACGTTGGCGCAGGGCATCGATGCGCGCGGCGAGCACGGGGTCTCCGGGGGACGCGAATGGCAGCTTGTCGATCATGACGCAGGACAGTGCCTCGCCGCGAACGTCCACCCCCTCCCAGAAGCTCGCGGTACCCAGCAGCACCGCGTTGCCGAGGCGTCGGAAACGCTCCAGCAGCTCGGCGCGCGGCGCACTGCCCTGGACCAGCAGCGGATAGTCGATGCGCGGCGCGAGCTGTTCCGCCGCCTCCCTCAATGCGCGGTGACTGGTGAACAAGAGGAAGGCCCGCCCACGGCTCAGACCGAGGATGTGCGCGGCAAGCTCGACCAACGCGGACACGTACTGCGGAGACGACGGATCCGGCATGCCACGGGGCACGAACCAAAGGGCCTGGCGGGCATAGTCGAAGGGGCTGTCCCAGCGCTCGGTCCGGGCGTCGCCGATGCCGAGCTGACGGGCGAAATGGTCGAAGCTTTCGCCCACCGCAAGGGTCGCCGAGGTGAACACCCAGCCCGCCGGGTGGCGTTCAAGATAGGGTTGGAAGACATGCGAGACCTCCAGCGGCGTCTGATGGAGCCGAAACCCCCGCCCGTGCGTCTCGAACCAGCGGATCTCCTCCGCATCCCCCGCCTCTTCGAGCAACGCGAGGCGCTCGGCGAGGTCCCCGCCGCGCGCAAGGCAGGAGTCGAGCCCTTTGCCTCGCCCCTGCAGGGTCTCAAGCCCTTCCTGCAAGACCCCGAGACGCTCCCGAACCGCCGCGAGAGCCGCGCTGGCGTCGGCATTCGCGGTGAGCTCCCGCCAGGGCCCGCGCCGCGAATCGTCGGAACCGAGGGCCAGCCGCAGCTCAAGCGTCGCGCGCCGAAACGCCTCCGCGCGGCCCAGGAGCTCGGGGATATCCCCCGCCTCGGCGTGATACGCGGTCTCGACGTCCGAGATCAGGTCGAGCAATTGCCGGCCGCTCACGGCGGTGCCGAAGAAGCCGCTGGCCACCTCCGGGAGCTGGTGGGCCTCGTCGACCACGATGCAGTCGGCCCCGGGGAGGATCTCACCGAAACCCTCGTCCTTGAGGGCGATATCGGCGCACAGGAGATGGTGATTAATGACGACCAGATCCGCAGCCTGCGCCGCGCGGCGCGCCTCCAGGAGGTGGCAGCGGGTCCATTCCGGGCAGTCCTGCCCCAGGCAGTTGTCGCTGGTGGAGGTTACGGCGGGCAGCACCGCCGCATCGTCGGGGAGCCCGAGCTCGGCCACGTCCCCGCTCCGGGTCACCGTCGCCCAATCCCGGACCGCCCGCAGCTGCCGGCGCATCTCCGGGTGCACGCGCCGATGATCGTCGAGGGCCAGGGCCAGCCGGTAGAGGCAGAGGTAGTTGGACCTTCCCTTGAGCAGCGCCACCCGGACCGGCGCCTTCAGCAGGTCCCGCACCAGGGGGATGTCGCGATGAAACAGCTGGTCCTGAAGGTTGCGAGTGCCGGTAGAGACCAGGACCTTGCGCCCGGAGAGCAGGGCCGGAACCAGGTAGGCGAAAGTCTTGCCGGTGCCGGTGCCGGCCTCGCAGATCAGGGTGCCGCCGCTCGCGAGCACCTCTGACACGGCCTCGGCCATGGCCTGCTGCTGCGGGCGGTGGCCGAAGCCCTCCAGCCGGGAGGCAAGAAGCCCTTCGGGTCCGAGGATGTCGCCGATCGAATCCACGGTGGAGACCGGCTCACCTCGGAGCGGCTGATCGCGGCACGATCAGCCGCCGCCCGCCTTTCGCTCCGCCTCCAGCGCACCGTCGGCATCCCCACTGGCGCGGCGCGCCCCGGCGATGATGCCCCAATTGTCCTGCTTGAGCTGGGACTGGCTTCCAGCCAGGGCATTGGAGCGCGCCGCGAGATTCCCAGCCTGGGCGTACATCCCCTGCTCCATGCGCACCCGCGCCAGGCGGTTCCACAGGTAGGCATCCTGCGGCTGGATGCGCAGCGCACGCTCGAGCGTGGCCGCGGCGCCCACGAAGTCGCCCATCTGGCGCTGTCCCTCGGCCTGATTGGCGAGGGAATCCGCCGCCGGCGGCAAGGCCGGGGACGGCACCGCGGAAGGCCTGTAGGCAACCGTCTGCGGTGGGCTGGCGGACGGTGCGCCGCTAACGGCCTCGGACGGCGGCGGCATGCCGGCGGCGGGCGAGGTGGCCCGTTCGGTCGGAAGTGCGTTCATGGACGGCGACTGAGCGCCCGGCGCCGGCGTTTCGGATGCCGGGCCCGTATCCTCCTCCGACCCGGGTGTCCGATAGCCGTAGGTCTCGACCGTCTCCTCGGCGGGAGGAGCTGGAACGGGGGCTGGCCGCTGCACCTGCTGCCTGGCCGCCCCAGACCCTTCGATCGGCGCCGGTGGCCCGCTCCGAGGCTGCACCGCACAGGCGGAGAGCCCAAGCGCGGTGACGATGGTCAGGATCGATCGTTTCATCTAGTTCCCCAGGAAGTTGCGCATGAATTCTCCGAATACGCTTCGGGACTTTTCCTTCTCATCGCGCGCCGAGGGTTTCTCCGCCGCGGATTTGGGTCCCTGGTCCGCCGCCGCGGCCGCGCCGCAGCTCGAAGTCGAATTCGGCACGCCGTGGAGGTCGACGGGCACGGCAAGCGCCCGTCCGCATCCCTCACCCGCCAGTAACCCATTCGCGGGGTCCAGCAGGACCTCCTGTATCCCGTCGGGGACGAGGCCCGACAAGGGCTGATTCTCGATCGACGCCATGATATCACCCCAGATGCGCAGCGCTCCGGTCGAGCCCGATAGCTTTGTTGGCTTGTTGTCGTCGCGCCCGACCCAGGCCACCGCGACCTTGTCGCCGCTGAACCCGGCGAACCAGCTGTCGCGCAGCTCGTTGGTCGTGCCGGTCTTGCCGGCGACGGTCAAGCCCTTGGGGAGCCGCTTGTTGAGCCAGGTCGCCGTGCCCTGCTTCACCACCTGCTCCATGGCCCAGGTGACGAGATAGGCGGACTCGGAGCTCACCGTGGCCTCCACCGCCAGCGGATAGCGATTCAGGGGCCGGCCGGAGACGTCGAGCACCTCCCGGATGGCCCGCAGGGGTGCGCGGAATCCCCCCGCGGCGATGGTCTGGTAGACCTGACCCACCTCGATCGGGGTGAGGGACACCGAGCCGAGCAGCATGGCCGGAACCGCGTCTACCTGACGTTGCACGCCGAGACGGCCAAGCATCTCGACCACCTGCTCCACACCCAGCTCAAGCCCCAGGTTGACGGTAGCCAGGTTGTAGGAGCTGGCCAGGGCCTTGTACAGCGGCACGGGTCCACGCATCTTGTGGTCGTAGTTCTGGGGCTGCCACAGCTTGCCGCTTCCGGCGCGCAGGCTCACGGCGGTGTCTGACAGAGTCGATGCCAGGTTGTAGCGTTCGGGTTGGGACAAGGCGGTCAGGTAAATCACCGGCTTGATCAGGGACCCGATCGGCCGGACGGCCTCCATGGCGCGATTGAACCCGGCATAGGCCGCATCGCGGCCGCCCACCATCGCGAGCACCTCGCCCTGGGCCGACGAGGCCACGACCGCGGCCCCCTCCAGCGTGCCGGTCTTGAACCCCTTGGACTTTTCCAGCTCCGGCAATCGCTTGGCGACGGCCTCCTCGGCCGCTGCCTGGGCCAAGGGGTCGAGCGTGGTGAAGATGCGCAGCCCCTCGGAACGCAAGTCCTCCTCCTGGTAGTCGCGCTGGAGCTGGCGGCGCACGAGCTGGAGAAAGGCCGGGTAGGCCCCGGCGGGCCGCCCCCCCTTGTCGCTCACCCCCAGGGGCGTGCTCTTGGCGACCTCGGCCTGCTCGGGCGTGATCACGTCCTGCTCCCGCAGGGTGTCGATGACCAGGTTGCGCCGCTGGGTTGCCCGCTCGGGGTTGCGGCGCGGGTCGTAGTAGGACGGCCCCTTGATCAGCGCCACCAGCAGGGCGGTCTCCGGTATACCGAGCGCGTCGAGCGGCCGATTGAAGTAGAAGTGGCTGGCCAGTCCGAAGCCATGAATGGCGCGGTTACCGTCCTGGCCGAGGAAGATCTCGTTGGCGTAGGCCGCAAGGATCTCGTCCTTGGGGTAGCGCAGATCGAGTACGACGGCCATGAATGCCTCGTTGATCTTGCGCGCCAGGGTGCGATCCTGGGTGAGGTAGAAGTTCTTGACCAACTGCTGGGTCAGGGTGCTGCCCCCCTCGACCACCGCCCCGGCCTGAAGATTGCGCCACATGGCGCGGGCGATGGCCATGGGGTCGACGCCCAGATGGTCGTAGAAACTGCGGTCTTCCACCGCCATCAGGGTGCTTACCAGGAGATCCGGCATGTCCTCGCGCCGCACCAGGACCCGGTCCTCGTTGTGGTTGGGGTAGATGCTGGCGATCAGAGCCGCGTCCAGGCGCACCAAAGCGGGATCGGTGCCACCCGCGGCGTCCTTCATCGCCTCGATGCGCCCATCGGCGATGCGGATGTCCAGCTCGCGCTCCGGCTCGGCCCCGTCCCAGAAGCGAAAGGCCCGCGTTCGGACCAGGAAGCGCCCGCCGTCGCGGGTATAGGTCCCTTGGCGATGCGGCTCGTCGACCTTGCGGTACTTCAACCGGTCGAGCTCCCGCTCCAGGGACTCCGCGCTCAGGGAGCGGCCCGCGTAGAGCTCCAGCGGACGGGCGTAGACCCGCGCCGGCAGGGCCCAGCGCTTGCCCTCGAACTTGGCGCGCACCGTGCCGTCGAGATGCAGGCCGTAGAGCAGCGCGGCGAGCCCACCGGCCGCCAACATCAGCAGCAGCCAGCGCGCTACCGCGCCCCACATCCGGCGGCCGGGCCGGCGTGCGGGAGGGGCTTTATCACGAGCGGAACCCGACGTGCCGGACCTACCCGGACGGGAGGAATGCTTTCTCTGAACCACGGGCAAGGGATGACTCTCTCGGGGAATTGGGGCGTCGGAGGCACGGAATGGCGATCGCTGGCGCGATCATCTCGATGTCGCCGATTCGGCACGACGCGCGGACGGTTGCCTATGGTCCCATCTAGCGCCGGGCGAAACAACCCGGTTGTCGGGCGCAAAGCCCGTGCTGGTTAGGTCTTGATGCCCACCCCACGGCGCAGCAAGCTCAGGCTGAAGAGCGTCAGCAGCACGATGAAGCACGCGATGATCGAGAAGGCGACCCCCAGCGGGATATCGCTCACGCCCAGCAACCCGTAACGGAAGGCGTTGACCATGTAGAGGACGGGATTGACCAGGGACAGGGTCTGCCAGAACTCCGGCAGCAGCTGGATGGAATAGAAGACCCCGCCCAGGTAGGTCAGGGGCGTCAGCACGAAGGTCGGGATGATCGAGATATCGTCGAAGCTGTTGGCGTAGACGGCGTTGATGAAGCCTCCCAGGGCAAAGAGGATCGCGGTCAGGATAAAGACCAGCAAGGTGATCCCGTAGCTGTGGACCCCGATGTCGGTAAATGCCAGGGCCACGAGCGTCACCGCGACGCCCACCACTAGCCCACGCGCCACGCCCCCCGCCACGAAGCCGGCGAGGATCACCCAATTGGGCACCGGAGCGACCAGAAACTCCTCCACGTAGCGGGAGAACTTGCTGGAGTAGAAGGACGAGACCACGTTGGAGTAGGAATTCGTGATGACCGCCATCAGCACCAAGTCCGGGAACGATGAAGTCCAGGTAGTCGAACCCGTCCATGGAGCCGATGCGCTCCCCGATGAGTCGCCCGAAGATCACGAAATAGAGGGCCGTGGTGATCGCCGAGGGGAGCACGGTCTGCACCCAGATGCGCGCGAAACGCAGCACCTCCTTGACCAGGATGGTGCGAAAAGCGGTCCAGTAGCGGTGCCAGCGGCTCATGACGGTAAGCGCATCAGGCACGACGCATCGCGGTGGCTGTAGCAATTGCCACCGCAACCTCGGGCTCGAGGATGACGCCGGCGATGGTCACGCCGAGTCCCGGGAGGCCCGGCCGAGGTCCACCATGTCCAGGAACAGCTTCTCCAGCCGGTTCTGCTTGTTGCGCAGGCTGATCACCTCGATGCCGTTGCGCGACAGGGCCTCGAACAGGCCATTGATGGTGTGGTCCTTGCTCACCTCCGCCTCCAGGGTGCAGTCGTCCACGTGCTGCAGGACGAAGCCGCCAAGCTGCGGCAGCTCCGCCACCCTGCCCTTCAGGTTGAGCACGAAGGTCTCGGTCTGGAGCCTGCCCAGGAGATCGGCCATGTCCGAGCGTTCCGCGATCTGCCCGCCGTTGATGATGGCGATGCGGCGGCACAGGCTCTCCGCCTCCTCCAGGTAGTGGGTGGTGAGGATGATGGTCGTCCCCTTGCGGTTGAGCTCCCTGAGGAAGGCCCACATGGAACGGCGGATCTCGATGTCGACGCCGGCGGTGGGCTCGTCCAGAATCAGCAGCCGAGGCTCGTGGACCAGGGCGCGGGCGATCATCAGCCGCCGCTTGAGCCCGCCGGAGAGGAGCCGCATCTCGGTGTGGCGGCGGTCCCAGAGGTCGAGCTTGCGCAGATAGCGCTCCGCCCGCTCGCGGGCCTCGCGCCGCGGGATTCCGTAGTATCCCGCCTGGTTGAGCACCACCTCGATCACCGGCAGAAAGAGGTTGAAGTTGAACTCCTGGGGCACCAGGCCGATGCAGGACTTCACGCCCTCCGGGTCCTGGTCGAGGTCATGGCCGAACACCTCGACCTGGCCCGCGGTCTTGTTCACCAGGGAGGAGACGATGCCGATCAGGGTCGACTTGCCGGCGCCGTTGGGTCCCAGCAAGGCGTAGAAGTCGCCCTCGGCCACCGTCAGGTCCACCCCCTTCAGGGCCTCGAAGCCGTTGCGGTAGACCTTGGTCAGATTCCTGACGGTGAGAGCAGACATGCGGGGAAGGGGACGGCGTGGCGGATCGAAGCCGCTAAACTAGCGGTCCGATAGCGGTTTTTCAACCGAGTCGCCATGGAATACCTCGACACCGCGCTGGTCCTGTTCGCGCTCGCCCTGGTCGCCGGGCTGGTGGACTCGATCGCAGGCGGCGGCGGCCTGATCACGGTCCCCGCCCTGCTGTGGACCGGGCTCGACCCGGTGGCGGTGCTGGCCACCAACAAGGCCCAGGGCGTGTTCGGCACCCTGACCGCCAGCGCCAACTTCATCCGTCAGGGCGCAATCGATCTGCGCCGCGCGGCGTTCCCCGTTCTCTGCACGGCGATCGGAGCGGCCGCCGGCACCCTGTCGGTCCAGCATCTCGGGGGCGAACGCCTGGAACGACTGATCCCCTGGCTGCTGATCGCCTTCGCCCTCTACTTCCTGTTCTCGCCGCGGGTATCGGACCTCGACTCGCGCCACCGCATCGGGGAGGTCGCCTTCGCCCTGACCGTGGGTCTGGCGGTGGGCTTCTACGACGGCTTCTTCGGCCCCGGGACCGGGACCTTCTTCGCCATGGGCTACGTGGCGCTGCTCGGCTACAACCTCAGGCGCGCCACCGCCCATACCAAGCTCCTGAACTTCACCAGCAACCTCGCCGCCCTGCTGTTCTTCCTCCCGGGCGGCCACGTGGCCTGGTCCCTCGCACTCCCGATGTCCGCCGGTCAGCTCCTCGGCGCCTGGATGGGATCGCACCTGGTGCTGCGCCACGGCACCCGCCTGGTCCGGCCGGTGCTGGTCGCCGCATCCCTGGCCGTATCGCTAAAGCTCCTGTTCGAGCAAACTCGTACCTTGGGATAGGGCGCGATCACGCACCTTGCATTTGCTTCTACCTGCTCCTCAGATGTGCCGAGCCACCTCGACCACCTCCGAGTCGGCATGCAGGGCCTGGAAGCTGGGACCAGTCATCTTGACCAGATGCTCATGGTCTCCCGCCTCGAAGTAGACCTCTGGCTGCTCCATCAGGGTCTTATCGACCAGGCTTTTGAGTCCGTAGGCCTGGCCCACTGGCGGCACCGCACCCTCATCGCAGTCTGGACACAGGCTCGCCAATTCCCGTTCCGTGGCGAGGCCAACGTCTCGTCCGAGCTTTCGGTGCAGCGCGCCCAGATGGACGTGGTAGTCCGAAGGGACCACCACCATCACATACTCGTCGCCGTCTTTGACGATCACGGCCTTCGCCAACCGGTCACCCGGGACGTGGGCAGCGGCGGCCGTGAGCATGCTCGACTCGCTGTGCGGATGCGAGATCAGCTCGTAATCTATCGAGCGCGCCTTGAAGTGGGCCTCCAGCTTGTTTGCGATGGTCATCTGCTCTCCTCCTGGCCTGGTGCTTTGCCTTCGGGTTGTGATCCAAAGGTTAGCAGGGGCCAGACGAGGCGTTGTCCTATCGCGCCGCGACGCAGGACTCCTGAACACCAAACTCCGCTTGGCTCGCCGCCAGAGCGCAAGTGTCGGCCAATCCGACAGTTGCCGGTCCGCGCTGGGGCCGTTGGTCCGGGTCCGGCCAGGAAGAGACCTCCCCCCTCAGGCTGCCATCGCCCGCAGTATCCTCATTGCAGGCATTCGCTTCAGCGAAGCCATAGACGGCTCACGACCCGAAGCTGCCCGTGGTCCATGAGAACCCATGGTCCGTTGCGAAGCGTTAAGCGGACGAACCGACGCAGTGTAGCGCCTTACACTCTGCCCTGAAATGCGAGTGATTACACCGAAACTTGTGGGCGCAGTAGATTGCTGCAGGGGAGCCGAGACCCGGCCGCTGAGACCGCATCGAAAGGCGCATTGGGGAGGTCTGACTTTTGCTTGCTGGCTTTGCCCATCGTCCTCGACTTGGCTAAGCAATAGCCTATCGCGCAACGCCTGATAGATATGTGGAGCCTGGAAGGATAGGTCATCGTGAGGGGGGTGGCGTCGGACGAAGGAGCTTGCTACTGCGATGCTGCTTGCTGCTCACCAACCTTCTACCGACGCCATAACATTGCTGCACATCCCTGTGCGTGACACCGAATTCAGTTCGGCGCGAAAACTTCTTACCTAGCTTCGGCAGGAGCCGGAGCCGCCGGGGCAACCGGAGCTGCGTACGGAGCGGCATAAGGATAGCCACCTCCGTAGGGGGCGCCGTAGCCACCGCCCCAGGGGCCGCCGCCATAGCCGCCCCAGGGGCCGCCGCCGTAGCCATAGTAGTCACGGTAGCGGTTGTAGCCGCGACCCGAACCACGTCCGCCGCCGGACATGCTCATGTCGAAGTCACCGTAACCGTCGCCCATCATGTCATTCCACCAGTCGTTGCCGCCGGAGCCGTAGCCTGGGCCACCGCCCCAAGGACCACCGCCCCAGAAGGCTGAAGCAGAAGCGGAAGCGCCGAGCAGAGCAGCAATAGCGGCAGCAGTAGCAAGCTTTTTCATTGAGTATTTCCTCAGTTGTATGTGTCTGGCTGATGCAGGTGGAGGCATCTTTGTCCGCCACCTCCAACAAGAACAAAGGCTATCAGATTGCCATAATATAAGCAATTTTTATATATATATATATTTACCTGATTCGCCCTAAGGCTCAACTATTGAGCCCGTGGGAGGCGCACACTGACCCTGCGCCCAAACGAGGACAGCGCCATGGCCAAGAATCAGGTTCCATTTCAGAAGGGGTTGAGTTTGTCCGAGTTTCTTCTGCTATCGATTCAACCGCCGTTTTAAGCTACCGGCGATGATTCCTCGCCTCGGATACGTTGCCACTCGTACCCCGCAGATGCCCGAGCGGCTCCTCAGACTGGCTGAGCCTTCGGGGTAGTCAGGTATATTTATATCGCCCGCCTTCATATTGACACCTGCCCGCCGCTCGAGCGATGTCAAAGGCGGATTGTGGCCGATTGCGCCAGTTAAGCAAGGTGGTGTCAGCGACCCTTTCCGCCACATTGCGGACCTTGAGGGTCGGGTCTCGACCTTCCGCGGTGGGACGACTTCAGAAACCCCGCCCGTTTCGCGACCCGGCGGAGCCGGTCATACCTTGGAACGTCGCGCAACCGCATGCTCCCCTGAACCCATCCGTGGCTTGGATGGATCGGCGCAATCTAGCCCCTGCTCTTCCGCCTCGGGCAAGTCCCGGTCCCCGAGGATCGGCGCGGCTTTGAATCCGCTTGGCGTCGCGCGCCCAACCCAAGGATAATCCCGAGGGTGACAACCTCAACAGATACAGCGCCCGGCGCACGCGCTCGACGGCTCACGCTCGCGGGCTACGGGTTCACCGTGTTCCTGAGCTCCGCCCTGCTGCTGGTGCTGGAGATCGTCGCCGGCAGGCTGATCGCGCCCTACGTGGGGGTCTCGCTCTACACCTGGACCTCCATTATCGGGGTGATCCTGGCCGGGCTTTCCCTCGGCAACTGGCTGGGCGGCGTCTGGGCCGACCGGGGCGCGGATGGGCGCGGCGTCGGCCTGGTGCTCGGGTTGAGCGGCATCTGGTGCATCCTCAGCCTGCCCACCCTCGATTTTCTGGGCGGGATGCTCCAGGAGAGCGGCGTTGGCCTTCTGGGCGCGAGCTTCAGCTACGCGGCCGCGCTGTTCTTTCTGCCCGCCGCCCTGATCGGGGTCGTCACCCCGCTGCTCACCACGCTTGCGCTGAAACTCGATAGCCGCTCGGGACACGTGGTCGGGCGCATGCACGCGCTGGCGGCCATCGGCAGCATTGCCGGGACCTTCTTCACGGGCTACTGGCTGGTGCAATATTTCGGAACCCGCGCGGTGGTGCTTGGGACAGCAGTCGCCCTGTTCGCCCTCGCCGCCCCGTTTCTGCGTCGCGGGGGACGGCTAGCACCGGCCGCTCTCGTGATCGCCGCGGCGGCGGCGGGCGGGCTGCTCTGGCAACGCGACGGCCTGGCGACCCCCTGCACCCAGGAGAGCAGCTACTTCTGCATCCGGGTGGTCGATCACTCCGGCGATGCCCCCTTCGGCGAGGCCCGCGGCATGGTGCTCGATCACCTGCTCCACGGCATCAACCACGCCTCGGTGCCGCAGATGCTCATCGCGCCCTACGTCCACGCCCTGGATGAGCTGGCCTACGCCCATTTCGACGACCGCTACGAGCAGGGACTCGCCTACTTCTTCGCCGGCGGGGGGGCCTATTCGCATCCGCGGGCGGTCGAAGCGCTCAGTCCGGCATCGACCGTTACGGTGGCGGAACTCGACCCCATGGTGACCCTCACCGCGGTGGAGCACCTGTTCCTGCGGCCGGAGGGCATGCGCATCGTCCACGAGGACGCGCGGCAAGTGCTGGCCCGGGAGCCGGGGCCGTTCGACGTGATCGTCGGCGACGTCTTCCACGACGTGGCCATCCCGCAGCATCTGGTGACCCGGGAGTTCGCCGCCCTGGTGCGGTCGAAGCTCTCGCCCGGTGGGCTTTACGCCATGAACGTGGTGGACAGCTTTCCCGATCCGCGCCTAATCAAGTCCCTGGTGAAGACCCTGAGCCAGGAGTTCGCCCACGTCGACGTGTGGATGGAGGGCATGCCCGAGCACCCGCGCGTGACCTTCGTCCTGACCGCGAGCGACGGTGAGCGCCTGCCGGAGACAGTGACCGCGCGCTGGGGCTTCGAGCGCGCCTGGCACCGGGTAACCGAGAAGCTGATGGAGATCGGGACACCGCCGGACGAGCTGCCGGTGCTCACCGATGATTACGCCCCGGTGGAGCGGCTGATCGCCGGGCTGCTGGTCGGAAAGGACGGCTGAGGGAGAGGCCGGAAACGCGGTCGCCCAACGAGTACCCGGTTCAACCGCCGGGGACGGTGCCGCGGCGCAGCGCGGCGTCGGAGAGCCACATCAACACCGCGTCGGCCTCCGATTCCGGGGCAGTGTCAGGCATCAGCAGCACGCCGTCGTTCACACGCCAGGAGCGCGCGCCGGCATCGTTACTTCCGGCACGCTGGGCCAACCGCCCGTCGAGCTGACCCTGGAGCGTCTCGTGATACGCCGGCCGATAGCTCACCTTGACCGCGCGCAGCCGGTCGCCCTCAAGGAACACGACGAAGCCGCGCGACGGGATGGCGTTGAAGGAGCCCACGTCGGCGATGCAGATCCGATCGCCGAAGGCATTGGCCGTGTCGCTGCAGGCAAGCTCCAGGTCCGGGAAGGCGGTACGAAACTCCTCTTCCGTCATGTCGCCCCGCAAGTGCTCGATCGCCAGGTTCATCTCCTGCTTGCCGAACAGGTGCAGCATCACCAGGTCGGTGCGCCGCCGCCCGTCGTCGGTCAGCATCAGCCAAACGATCGGCCCGAGGACGATGGTGACCAGGAGCAGCTTCTTGTAGAGGGGGTTAAGTCGCATATTCATTGGCTCGCCATTGTACTCGCAGATTGACCCTGGCAAAGGAACCGTCTGGCAATGCTTCGCCGGTGTCACTAGACTTCGGCCTTCCGCCTCCAGCGGACTTTTCCGACCCCTCTCGCGCCATGACACAGGACTCCAAGCCCACGACACAGCACACGCCGGTAATGCAGCAGTATCTCCGCATCAAGGCGGAGCACCCGGACATGCTGCTGTTTTACCGCATGGGCGACTTCTACGAGCTGTTTTACGAGGACGCGGAGCGCGCGGCGCGGCTGCTGGACATCACCCTGACCAAGCGCGGGCAGTCCGGCGGACGGCCGATCCCGATGGCCGGCGTGCCCTACCACGCGGCAGAGGCATATTTGGCCAAGCTGGTGCGCCAGGGGGTATCCGTGGCCATCTGCGAGCAGATGGGGGACCCCGCGAAGTCAAAGGGACCGGTCGAGCGGGCGGTGGCGCGCATCGTCACTCCCGGCACCCTCACCGACGAGGCGCTGCTGGATGAACGTCAGGAGAACCTGCTGGCGGCGGTCTGCGAGGGAAACGAAGGCTTCGGGTTAGCCTGGCTGGAGCTCTCCAGCGGCCGCTTCGCCGTGCTGGAGGTCGCCACCCGCGAGGCCCTGCGCAGCGAGCTGACGCGCCTGGCCCCCGCCGAGTCCCTGTGGTCGGAGGACAGCCGCGTGCCGGATGCCCTCGCCCTGGAGCGAGGAGTCACCCGCCGTCCCACCTGGCATTTCGATGCCGACAGCGGCGAGCGCCTGCTCTGCGCCCAGTTCGGGACCCGGGACCTCGCCGGTTTCGGCTGCGCGGACCTGCGCTCCGCCATCGGCGCGGCGGGTTGCCTGCTCCAGTACCTGCGGGACACCCAGAAAGGACAGCTGCCCCACATTCGAGGCATCAGCACCGAGCTTCGGGACGAGGCCGTGGTCCTCGATGCGGCCACGCGCCGAAATCTGGAGATCACCCACAGCCTCTCCGGCCGGCCGGAGCACACCCTGGCAGGTGTCCTCGACCGCACGGTCACGGCGCTGGGCAGCCGTCTGCTGCGGCGCTGGCTGGGCCGACCGCTGCGCAACCCGGACACCATCCGCCGCCGTCATGCGGCGGTCGCGGAGCTGGCGGACAACGAATCCTACGCCGCGCCGCGGGAGGAGCTCGCGGCGATCGGGGACCTGGAGCGAATCCTGGCAAGGGTGGCCCTGGGTTCGGCCCGGCCGCGGGACCTGGCGGTGCTGCGCGACTCCCTCGCGCGCCTGCCGGCGCTGCAGGAGGCGATGGCGTCGCTGCAGAGCCCGCTGCTGCGCGCCTTGGGCGAGGCGATCGGCACCCGCCCCGAGGCGGTCGAGTTGCTCACCCGCGCCGTCATCGACAACCCGCCGGTGCTGATCCGCGACGGCGGGGTCATCGCCGCCGGTTTCGACGCCGAGCTCGACGAGCTGCGAGCGCTCTCGACCAACGCAGACCGTTTCCTGCTGGACCTGGAAACCCGCGAGCGGGAGCGCACGGGAATCGCGGCGCTGAAGGTCGGCTACAACCGGATCCACGGCTACTACATCGAGGTCGGGCGCAGCCAGTCCGACCAGGTCCCGGAGGATTACGTCCGCCGCCAGACCTTGAAAGGCGCGGAGCGCTACATCACCCCCGAGCTCAAGCGCTTCGAGGACAAGGTGCTGTCCGCTCGCGAACGGGCCCTGGCGCGGGAGAAGGGGCTCTACGAGGAGCTGCTCGCATCCCTGGGTGAGTTTCTACCCGAGCTGCAGCGGACGGCCGCAGGGGTGGCGGAGCTCGATGTCCTGTGCAACTTCGCCGAGCGAGCGCGCGCGCTCGACTGGTGCCAGCCGGAGCTCGACGACGAGCCGCTGATCGAGATCGAGGACGGGCGCCATCCGGTCGTGGAGCAGGTGACGGAAGTTCCCTTCGTCGCCAACGGGCTGCGCCTCGACGAGAGCCGGTGCATGCTGATCATCACCGGGCCCAACATGGGGGGGAAGTCCACCTTCATGCGCCAGACGGCGCTGATCGTGCTGCTGGCCCATTGCGGCAGCTTCGTCCCCGCCGCCGCGGCCCGCATCGGCCCCGTGGACCGGATCTTCTCGCGCATCGGCGCCGCCGACGACCTCGCCGGCGGGCGTTCGACCTTCATGGTGGAGATGGAAGAAACGGCGAACATCCTGCACAACGCCACGGAGCGCAGCCTGGTGCTGATGGACGAGGTTGGCCGCGGCACCAGCACCTTCGACGGTCTCTCCCTGGCCTGGTCCTGCGGGGTGGAGCTGGCGACCCGACTGCGGGCCTTCACCCTGTTCGCCACCCACTACTTCGAGCTCACCACCCTGCCGGACGAGCACCCCGGGATCGCCAACGTGCACTTGGACGCGGTGGAGCACGGGGACTCGATCGTGTTCATGCACGCCGTTCGGGAAGGCCCCGCCAATCAGAGCTACGGCCTGCAGGTCGCCGCGCTGGCGGGCGTGCCGCGGGCGGTCATCGAGCGCGCCCGCGGGCGTCTGCGCGAGCTCGAGGAGTCGGCGCGGCGCCACACCGACCGCAAGTCCGCGCAGCTTCCGCTATTTCCGTTGGAGGCACCAGACCCGGCACTCGAGGCCCTGCGCGCGATCGAGCCGGACAGGGTAAGCCCGCGGGAAGCGCTGGACGCGCTCTACCGGTTGAAGGTCCTCGCCGAACGCGATCAGTAGACCCGGGCCAGCGCGAGCGTGATGTTGTCGAGCCCGCCGCCCTCCATGGCGAGCGCCACCAGGCCGTCCGCGATGCCCTCGAGGTCCGTCCCCTCGGCGCTGAGCATCCGGCGTAGGCCATCGTCCCTGACCATTCCGGACAGCCCGTCCGAGCAGAAGAGAAACAGGTCGCCCGCGCGCAGATCCACCTCGTTCACGTCGACCGTGACCGAATTGGAGGTACCGAGACCGCGCGTGATGATGTTCTCGTTGATGCCGTAGTGCAGGGCGTCCTCCAGGGAGGGGAAAAAGCCTTGATCGACGACTTCCTGGATCAGGGAGTGATCACGCGTGAGCTGGACCAGCTCGCCGCCGCGCATGCGGTAGATCCGCGAATCGCCGACATGGGCATACACGAGCCATTCGCCGTTGGTGTAACCCACGACCACGGTGGTGCCCATGCCCGTGTAGCGAGGAGAGCTCTGGGCCGATTCCCAGATGAGGCGATCGGCCTCCTCCACGGTTTCCCGCAGATTGTCCAATGCCTCCTCCCGATCGGATGGCGGAGCAGGATTCTCCCGGAAGCTCTCGCAGATGACGTGCACGGCAAGGCGGCTGGCGACCTCTCCCGCCATGGACCCGCCGATGCCGTCAGCCACGACGACGAGCCCTAACTTGGGGAGCACCGAGACCGCATCCTCGTTGCGACTGCGCACCCTGCCCTTGTCCGTGCGCCATGCGTACTCCATCCGGTGTCGAGCCATGCGGTTATGCCCTTCCTTGACCCTGTCCCCAACTCAACCGGTGCGCGCGGCGTTCCGTATCCCGCGTTAGTTGCCGTTCGCCTTGAGCAGGGCGGCGAGCCGCTTCGGCGGCACATAGCCCGGCACCAGATCGCCGCTCTCCAGCACGATGGCGGGGGTGCCGTTGATCCCGAGGAGCTCTCCGAGCGCCATGTGCTGCTTGACCGGATTGTCGCAGGACTTGTTGGCGACCGGCTTGCCGGCCTTGGCATCGGTCATCGCCTGTTGCTGGTCGTCCGCACACCAGACCGAGACCGCTTCCTTGTAGGACTCGCTGTCGACCCCGGCGCGTGGATAAAAGACGTAGCGGACGCGGATGCCTTCGTCCTCGTACTCGCTGATCTGGCTGTGCAGCTTGCGGCAGTATCCGCAGTCGATATCGGTGAACACGGTGACCGTGTGGTCATATTTCTTCGGTGCGAAGATCACCATCGTGTCCTCGCCGACCTTGTTCACCGCCTGCTTGCGCGCCTCCGCCTGGCGGGGCTCGGTCAGATCCTCACGGTTCACCAGATCGACCAACCGCCCCTGCATCATGTAGCGGCCGTCGCCGCTGACGTACATCACCTGCGGCCCCATCATCACCTCGTAGAGTCCGCGCACCGGGGTCTCGGTAACGCTGGTGATCTCGTACTCCGGCAGCAGCTTCTTGAGCTGGGCGGTGATCGCGCCTTCCGCGTCGGCGAGCGCGGGCGCCCCCGCGAGCGTCAGAACGGTGCCCGCGAGAAGAATCCTGGTCTGCTTCCACATAATGATCGACCTCAATCTCTGAAATTCGTGAACTGTAACGGGAGCCCCCAGTCCGTCTCGCGCAGATGCGCGATCGCGGCCTGCAGGTCATCTCGCTTCTTGCCGCTTACGCGCAGCTGATCGCCTTGGATCTGGGCTTGCACCTTGAGCTTGGCGGCCTTGAGGGCCTTGACCAGGCGCTTGGCCAGGTCGGCGTCGATACCCTGCTTGACGCCTACCTGCTGGCGGGCGGCATTCAGGCTGGATACGGGCTCTTGGACATCCAGACTGCCGATATCGACCTTCCGTTTGACCAGTTTCTGGCGAAGGATATCCATCATCTGCTGCAGCTGGAATTCCTGCTCGGCTTTCAGCTGGATATCGCTGCCCGTAAGCTCGAACGCCGCCTGCACGCCCTTGAAGTCGAACCGCGTTCCGATCTCGCGGTTGGACTGATCCACGGCGTTGCGCACCTCTTGGAGGTCTACTTCCGACACGACGTCGAAGGTCGGCATTGACGCGCTCCCATTGTCGCGGCGATCGTTCCCGGTGCCGCAGCCAAACGTCGTAATGTAGTCGAAGCACGACACAAGTTCCACTCCCCACGGCGGCGGCGTCAGGCCCGGGGGTGATGCCTGGCGTGCACCTGCTTGAGCCGCTCGCGTGCGACGTGCGTGTAGATCTGGGTGGTCGACAGGTCGCTGTGACCGAGCAGCATCTGCACCACGCGCAGATCAGCCCCGTGGTTGAGCAGATGGGTCGCGAAGGCATGGCGCACCGTGTGCGGCGAGAGTGCCTTGGCGATTCCGGCCTCCAGCGCATAGCGCTTGATCAACTGCCAGAAGGCCTGTCGTGTGATGCAATCGCTGCGGCGGGTGGGAAACAGGTAGTCGCTCAGGCGGCCGCCCAGCAGATCGACGCGCGGCCCTCGCGCATACTGGCGCAGCCAGGCCGCCGCCTCCTCGCCCAAAGGCACCAGGCGCTCCTTGCTGCCCTTGCCCGTCACCCGCACCACGCCCTGGTTCAGGCTCACCTGCTGGGGCGTGAGGGACACCAACTCCGTGACCCGAAGGCCCGTCGCATAGAGCAACTCCAGCATGGTGCGGTCGCGGTGCCCGCGGGGATCGTCCGTGTCCGGTGCCGCGAGCAGCGTCTCGACCTCTGTCTCGGTGAGGGTCTTCGGCAGGGGCCGCCCGAGCTTGGGCGCATCGACGCGGGCGCTGGGGTCCTCCCGGATCGTCCCCAGGCGCAGCAGATATTGATAGAACTGGCGCTGACAGGACAGCAGCCGCGCCGCGGACCTGGGCTTTCGTCCCTGGCGCGAGAGCAGCGTCAGATAATCGAGCAGGTCGAGGCGTCGCGCCTGCGCCAGCCGCCGCGCGCGCTCGCCCGCCAGCCACAGCGCGAAGGCGCGCAGATCCGATTGGTAAGCGGAGAGGGTATTGACGCTGAGGCCCCGCTCCATCCACAGGGCATCGGCGAAACGCTCGATGAGCTCTTTCTCGGTGTCGTCGATCATGTCCTGAGTTTGGTGGATCAGGCCGACAGGGAAGTCGGCGAAACGCGAGGGTGCTCGCGCCACCGCGACCCGATTGCCTCAGTCACCGAGGCTTCCCTCATGGCGCAGGAGCCAACGTTTCACTTCCACCTTGCGGCCGCTCCGGTCGCCGGCGAAGCCCCCGAGTCCGTTGGTAGCCACTACCCGGTGGCACGGTACCACGATGGGACAGGGATTCGCTCTGCAAGCGCCCCCAACCGCACGGGCGCTGGTACCGAGCGCCGCCGCCAATTCGCCGTAGGTCATGGTGGTTCCAGGCGGGATGGCCTGCAGCGCCTTCCACACCCGACGTTGGAACGGCGTGCCGCGCAGGCCCAAGTCGAGGTCGAAGCGCGTTGACCCGTCCTGGAAGTAGGCGGCGAGCTGACCCTGGATCGCATCGGGCAGATCCGCTGGCGTTTCCAGGACCCGCTCGGGCTCCAGGTCGACGCCGAGTAGGACCCCGTACTCCCAGGTCACGCCCACGTCGCCCATCGGCGTCTGCATCACTCCGCTCTGCTCGTGCATCTCGGCGATCTCACTTGTTTGTTTGGCAACCCATGGCGACGGGCGGCTTGTGCCGGATTATAGCTTCGCGCCCACGAGTGTATAATCCGCGCTCCGAAGGATGGCGGAGTTCTCGTTTCTCCATCCTCTTCATTCCCGCCCCTGCCGGGCCACGCCCCCTCCATGCATAACGCCGACGACCGATTCTGGGAGACTGTTCCCCTCTCCGCCATGACGCGGCGTCAGTGGGAATCGCTGTGCGACGGCTGCGCCAAGTGCTGCCTGGAGAAGCTGGAGGACGAGGACACCAAGCGCATCGTCTACACCAACGTCGCCTGCAAGCTGCTGGACCCGGATAGCTGCCGCTGCGCCGACTACCCCAACCGCTCCCGCATCGTATCCAACTGCGTCACCCTGACGCCCGCGGTGCTGGAGGACCCCTACTGGCTTCCCGCCACCTGCGCCTACCGGCTGGTGGCGGAAGGCAAGCCCCTGCCCGACTGGCACCCGCTTGTCAGCGGCGATGCGGCTTCAGTGGTTGAGGCCGGCCACTCGATTGCCGGCCGGGTCATCAGCGAGGAGGACGCGGGCCCCCTCCTGCATCACCTGATCGAGTGGGTCGAATAGGACAGACAAGGCAAGCGCGGATCAATTCAGCGCTGGTCGCGGCACAGGGTTGTGACGCCATATCGTTAACCGCGTAAGCGTTTGATAATGAAGCCATCCAGGAACCGTGCTTCTTGCGTGGCGTGCTGATTTGGGCAGGATGACCAATGATCAGCGTCTACAAGGCCTTCCCTGTCCGGGAAAATCTGCAATGCTTAAAGCAGGAGTGCGATGAAGCCCGTCACCGGGGTTGGGACGGCACAACCGGCCAAGGCATTGGATCGCCTGATGCCCTGACCTGACAGATATGGCCGCTGGACCCGGTGCTGGCAGAGCCCGGGAACAGCGATGGCTACTCGTGAGGCCTGGAAGTACGTGCTGGTGTGCCTCGCCGCGGCGATCTTGAGTGTCGCGGTCAAGAACTATGTCGTTTACCTGTTCTACGACACCCCCTTCTGCACCTACCTCTGCCCCTCGATCTTCGGCGAGCGCCCATTCGAGGCTCCGCTCCTGCTAAAGCAGCTGTTCGGGCTTCAAACGGGGATACAGGAGTGGGTGCAGGCAGGCTTCCAGACCCTTTGGCCCGACCCCTTCTGCCTGTCCACCGCCCTGCTGGTGGCGCCCATCCTGGAGGAGACCTTGTATCGTGGACCCCTGTATCTGAGCAGGACCTTTTCCAGCGGCTGGACCTGGTGGATCGCAGCGACCTTGCTCAGCGTGCTGTTCGCCCTGAGCCACGGGCGGGCGGGCCTGTCCTTGTTGCCTCTCCTGGTGCTCGGAACGGGCTCCGCCTGGCTGGTGATGAAGACGCAACGCTTCTGGCCAAGCCTGGCGCTGCACACCCTGTTCAACTTCTACTTCGCCTCGACCCTGCTCTGCTCGTTCCTGTTCGCTGGAGACTGAGGACCGCGGCCTGTGTCCGTGCCAAGCGTGGGAACGGCAGGTCGGCCGGATTGAGCTCGCGTCGCCATCGCGACCTTCCGGTCAGATCCCTGCCCTCACAGGGCGCGCGTAAGCAGGCCCATCGAGCACGCCGCCATCGGATCCGGGATGCGAACGCTGTATCCCGCGCCTGGCGCCAGCGGCAGGGCGTTTCCCTCCGGATCGCTCATCCGCTCCAGGCGGAAGCGCCGGTTGCCCGCCGGGGTGATGAGCTCGAGCTCGTCGCCCACCGCGAAGCGGTTCTTGACCTCGATCTCGGCCCAGCCGCCCTCGCTCGCGATCACCTCGCCGACGAAGATCTGGCGCTGGTTGTCCGAGCTCCCGCGCTCGTAGTTCTGGAGCTCGGCGGGGGCGTGGCGGCGGTAGAAGCCCTCCGTGTAGCCCCGGTTGGCGAGCCCCTCCAGGTCCGCGAGCAGCTCGCCGCGAAAGGAGCGGCCGGCCAGGGCGTCGTCAATGGCAAGGCGATAGACCTGGGTGGTGCGGGCGGCGTAGTAATGGGACTTGGTGCGGCCCTCGATCTTGAGGCAGTCCATGCCCATGCGCACCAGGCGCTCGACGTGCTCGACCGCGCGCAGATCCTTGGCGTTCATGATGTAGGTCCCGTGCTCGTCCTCGAACACCGGCATGTACTCCCCCGGACGCTTGGACTCCTCCAGCAGGTAGACCTCGTCCGCCGCGGGATGGCGCTCCTGTCCGGTCGCGGAGGTTTCGGGCGCGCCCACCCGGTACTCCCAGCGGCAGGAGTTGGTGCAGGCGCCCTGGTTGGCGTCGCGGTGATTGAAGTAGCCGGAGAGCAGGCAACGCCCGGAGTAGGCGATGCAGAGCGCGCCGTGGACGAAGACCTCGAGCTCGATATCGGGGCAGGCGTCGCGGATGTCCGCGATCTCGTCCAGGGACAGCTCCCGCGACAGGATGACCCGGGCGATCCCCTGCGCCGCCCAGAAGCGCACCGACTGGGCATTGACCGTGTTGGCCTGCACCGAGAGATGGATCGGCGTGTCCGGCCACCGCTCGCGCACCAGCATGATGAGCCCGGGATCCGCCATGATCAGGGCGTCCGGTCCGAGGGCGATGACCGGCTCCATGTCGGCGACGAAGGTCCGGAGCTTGGCGCCGTGGGGCATCAGGTTGCAGGCGAGGTAGAAGCGGCGGCCGAGGGCGTGCGCCTCGGCGATCCCGATCGCCGAGATGCTCCGCGCCGAAGTCGTTGTTGCGCACCCGCAGGCTGTAGCGGGGGAGCCCCGCATAGACCGCATCCGCCCCGTAGGCCGAGGGCGTAGCGCATGTTCTTGAGGGTGCCCGCCGGGGACAGACAGCTCGGGGCGGCGGGCCGAGTCCCGCTCGGTCAATGCAGCTCCACCTCGAAGCGCAGGCGCTGGTCGGCGGTGATCACGTGCTTGCGCAGCACTTCCACCGGGATCTTCTGTCCCGGTCCGCTGCCGAGGAGCGCGATGCGGATGTCGGCGTAGGAGGCGATCTCGTCGTCCCCGACCTTCACGATCCGATCGCCCTCCTCGATACCGGCGGCCTTGGCCCCGCTGTTCTCGACGAATCCCTGCACGCCGACGCCCTCGCCCTCTGACTCCAGATCCAGCAGGACGCCGAGCAGGCCCGACGCGGGCAGCTCCACCCGCTGCGGGTAGAGCAGAAAGTCCGCGACGCCGGGATCCAGCTCGCGCACGATGCCGTTGAGCACGATGGCGGACTCCGACGGGACGCGCCGCAGCAGGCGCTTCGGGATTCCCTGCCCATGCTCGACGTGCCCCGCGCCCGCCAGGATGACCATGGACTTCGACGGGTTCTCCCGCAGGTAGCGGGCGGCGCGGTCCGCCATGCCCTCGTCCCACAACAACTGCACATCGAGGAAGTGCTCGAAATTGGCATTGTCCTTCTGCGGGTGGTGCTCGAACACGGCCATGACCCGCTGCCGGTAGGCCACATCGTCGCGGTCGATCTCGGCGGGGATGCGCGCCCGCTCCTCCGGGCTCAGGGACTCGATCCCACCGTCACCCACCTTCTCGGTGATCTCGCGCTCCAGGTTCAGGGCGACGAGTGGGATGCCGTGCTCGCGGGCGAAGCGCAGGATCGGGCGATAGAGCCGGTAATCGTAGCGCCAGCGCTCGAAGTAATCGGTACGCCGCAGCATCTCCTTCTCCGAGATCTCCCCGGCGATGAAGGCGTCGAGATGGGGCTGGAAGGGCTGCTGGAAGAACTCCATGCCGATCGCCAGGTCCTTGTCCTTTTCGTGCAGTCCGGCGACCACGGCGAGCTGGTTGAGGTGGTCCTCGTAGCGGTCGTGCTGCTCGCCGACGAATACCACGCGCTTGTCGGCGAGCTTGTCGATCAAGCCCTGCAGGTCCGACAGGCTGGAAAGGTCCACCACGGACGTGCGGGTATCGATGATCTCGTCGTCTCCCGTGTCCCCCGGTTGCGGCGCATAGCCAGCGGCAGACAAAACGGGCGCGAGCAAGAGTGCCGTGGCGAGCGCGGAGCTGAACAACAGTCTAGACATGGATCGCTTTCCCGAGATCATTGGCCGCCGCATCTGCGGGCGACCGAGCATGGTTAAGAACGGCGCGGATGGTCCTGCGCACGCCAGTGCGAGCGTGTTGCTGCCCGGGTCCTTACTCTGGTCTCCATTCTCAACTTCAAGGAGTCGCCGATTCCGCCAGGTGGCGGAGCGCGCAACTCCGGGTGAAAATAGGATTATCGCCACCGCATTATGGACCAATCAGTGCAGCACCGGCCATTCGCCGGACGGACACCGGAGTTACGACATGACCAGGTTCCTTAGGTTCCTATTCTTGCTGCCCCTGTTGACCGCGGTCTCGGAAGCCCGGTCCGAGGCGACGGTCGGACACCAGATCGACCTGCTCATCGACCCGGGGCGCGGAACGCTTGCCGCGACAGATACCATGACGCTGCCCCCGGAGCGGAGCGACTGGACCTTCTACCTGCACCAGGGGCTCGACCCCCGCGTCACCCAGGGAGACGCCGTCGTCACCCCCAACGGGAAAGAAGGCCACCTGGAGAGATACCGGCTGAAAGTCCGCGGGCCGGGTCCGGTGACGCTGCGCTATGGCGGCAGCATACGGCACGAGCTCGAAGCGGTCCGCGAGGGCATGGGTCGGTCCCGCCAGCAGAGCCGGGGCACCATCGCCGAAGACGGCGTCGTGCTCGACGGCTACAGCGGATGGTATCCGCGCATTCCCGAAACCTTGCAGACCTTTCGCCTGAACGTCCAGTTGCCATCGGACTGGAGCGCCGTCTCCCAGGGCACCGGCCCCGAAGTCTCCAGTACCCCCGATGGGGTGCGCATCGGTTGGCGCGAGGAACGGCCACAGGACGACATCTACCTGATCGCCGCGCCTTTCGAGCGCTACGTCCATCCACCTCGAGCGGTGAGGCCCAGGTCTATCTGCGCGAGCCCGACCCGGCCCTCGCCGAGCGCTACCTGACCGCTACCGGCGAGTACCTCGACCTCTACAGCAGGCTCATCGGCCCCTACCCGTACGCCAAGTTCGCCCTGGTGGAGAACTTCTGGGAGACCGGCTACGGCATGCCCTCCTTCACCCTGCTCGGGCCGCGGGTAATCCGGCTGCCCTTCATCGTTCACACCTCCTACCCGCATGAGGTTCTGCACAACTGGTGGGGCAACGGGGTCTATGTCGATTACGCGTCGGGCAACTGGAGCGAGGGCCTCACCGCCTATCTCGCCGACCACCTGCTCAAGGAGCGGCAGGGCCAGGGAGCCGACTACCGCCGCGACACACTCAAGGCCTACGCGGATTACGTGCGCGAGGGCAAGGATTTCCCGATCCGCGAGTTCCGCGGCCGCCACGGCTCCGCCTCCCAGGCGATCGGTTACGGCAAGACGCTGATGATGCTGCACATGCTGCGCCGGGACCTGGGCGATCCCGTCTTCGTCGCCGGGCTGCAGCGGTTCTATCGCGACAATCTGTTCCGCACCGCCGGCTTCGACGACCTGCGCCGTGCCTTCGAGCAGGAAAGCGAGCGGGACCTGGCCGACTTCTTCGCCCAGTGGACCGGGCGCGTCGGCGCTCCCGAGCTGACCCTGTCCGCCGTGACCGCCGAGCAGGCCGGCGACGGATTCCGCCTGCGCGGCCGGCTCGGGCAAACTCAGCAAGATGCGCCCTTCCCGCTGACGGTTCCGCTGGTGGTCCATCTCGGGGGAGGCGAAATTGCCGAGCACGTCGTCCCTCTCCCTGGGCGCACGGCCGACTTCGACTTGACCCTGCCGGCACGTCCCCTGCGCGTCGCCGTGGATCCCCGCTTCGACCTGTTCCGCCGTCTCGTCCCGGGCGAGTCCCCGACGACGCTGAGCGCCCTGTTCGGCGCCGAAGGCGGGCTGATCGTGTTGCCCAGCGCCGCTCCGAACGACCTCGCGGACGGTTACCGTCAGCTGGCGGCCGCTTGGATGCACGGATCGCCGGGGTGGGAGGTCATCGCAGACACGCGAGCTGGAGGCGCTGCCGGACGACCGCCCGATCTGGCTTCTTGGCTGGGGCAACCGGTTTCTCCCGGCACTGTCGGAGGCTCGTTCGCCGTCTAGGCTCGACCCCGAGACGAGATCAATCGCCCTCGCTGACGAGGAACTCAGCGGAGAAGGTACAAGCGTCGCGCTGGTAAGCGAGCGTGAGGGCGCGCCGGTCGGATGGGTCGCCGCCGGCAACGCGGCCGCACTCCCCGGCCTCGCCCGCAAGCTGCCCCATTACGGCAAGTACAGCTATCTGGTGTTCGAAGGGCTGGCTCCCGAGAACCGCCTCAAGGGACAGTGGCCGGCGCGGGATTCGCGCCTCACGGCGTGGCTGACCGAGGAGAGACTGGCGGTCGAGATTCCCCCCGAAAACCCGCTTACCGCGGTGTTGGAGTAACGCGCCCCGTGACCGGCAGCGCACAAGCCTTCCCGGTATCCGCCCGGTTCGGCGGCGAGCAGCGGCTCAGGACACGCCTTGGTAATAGAGGTTTTGCGGGTGCTGGGCCTCGGCGAAGAAATACCAGCGCTCGGCCACCAGCCCCAGGTACTGCACCAGGAAGGCCGCAAGCGCGAGGGCGGGTGACGCGAGCAAATAGCCGATCGCGATGAGCGCGACCGGAAGGGGAAACGCCAGCAGCAGGAACAGGTTGCGCACCCCGCGCACCGTGCTCGGGCGCCTCCCGTGGAAGAACTCGCGGGTATTGAAGGAGCCGCCGGTGGCGCCTTGAGCCTTCTGGGCCATGGCCTTGTGGCGCACGCCGATCGCCGTCTGCAGGGTGCTCTTGCGCTTGAGCTTGCGATTGCGCGCCAGTGATGCGCCGCGGGTGACGAAGCCCAGCGCGGTCGCGATGACGGCCCAGGTGCCGAAGAACACCACCAGTTCGTTGCCAAGATAGGCCGAGTAGGCGGCGGCCAGCATGAAGCCCGAGGCCACCCCCAGGAAGGTGAAGTTGGCGACCGTCAGGGGCGAATGCCACTCCTGCAGGAACTTCACGCTGGCGTAGATCATGGCCGTGCTGACGAAGAGCGCGAAGGCGACGACGGTGCCGAGCGCGCCGATCAGAAGTGTCGGGTCAACGGGCAGAATCCCGGCCACGGTGAACACGGGCCGGGTGAGACCGAGGTAATGGGCCAACCCGTAGGCGAGCACCAGGACCATCATCGCCGGCATCACCAGCACCTCGCGCGATAGCCAGGAGGTGCGCCACTGGGCCGCCGACCGCCAAGCCCGCTCCGGATGGCCGAGGTGGAAGAACGAGGCGATCAGGCCAGAGAGCAAGAGCGCCAGAGAAATCAGGCTGCCGATGGCGTAGAAGCGTTCCGTCTGCGCCGGAAGCAGGTTGGCCAGGGCGTAAAGCTGACCCGTGAACAAGGCGAGGAACAGGCCTTGTCCAGCGCCGATCAGCGTGGTCAGGAAAATAACGGAGAACGCAGGATGCATGATGACTCTCGTTTCGCGGGGCCATCCCCGGCCCCATCAAACCCAGGTTGCCGCGCGCGGACCGCCGCTACCAGGCCACATCGTCCAAGGCCTCTTCACCGGTGTAGGTGGTGAGGTCCTCCTTGCGCAACGGATTGTCGGCCCGGACAAGTTCCTCCTCGTCGATGTGGATGCGCGTCTTCTGGCGCGGCAGGTAATGGTTGGCCGGCTTGGTGCCCCACTCGGGCATGAGCTGATAGCCGCCGCGCTCGCGGATGGCCACCGAGACCTCGGAGTCGGGATCATGGACGTCGCCGAAGAGCCGCGCCGTGGTGGGACAGGCGAGGACGCAGGCCGGCTTGCGCTCGCGCTCCGGGAGGCTGGTATCGGTGATGCGGTCGATGCACAGGGTGCACTTCTTCATCACCCGTTGCTGCTCGTCGATCTCCCGCGCACCGTAGGGACAGGCCCAGGAGCAGTACTTACAGCCGATGCACTTGTCGTAGTCGACCAGCACGACCCCGTTGTCCGGCCGCTTGTAAGAGGCCCCGGTGGGGCAGACGGGCACGCAGGGGGGCTCCTCGCAATGCAGGCAGCTCTTGGGGAAGTGCACCGTCTCGGTGTTCGGGAAGCTGCCCACCTCGAACGTCTGCACCCGGTTGAAGAAGGTGCCCGTCGGGTCCGCGTCGTAAGGGTTCTGGTCGGACAGGGGACCGGCCCAGCCGGAGGTGTTCCACTGCTTGCAGGAGGTCACGCAGGCATGGCAGCCGACGCAGACGTTGAGATCGATGACGAGTGCGAGTTGGGTCATTGCTGAGTCTCAGGCGTTCGCCCTCCAGCCGTGCGCTGCCCAGCGTCGAGCCGGCGGCTGCAGGGCGGCCGCTATTTCTTGAACATCCCCGCGACGTATGCCTGCCACCGCCCGCGGCGCTTTTCCTGCCCCGGCAGCCGCTGCTGCGGCTCGAACTGCGGCCAGGTCATCGCGGGCTCCTTGGGATCGGCTTTGTAGACCCGCACCCGCACGTCGAACCAGGCCGCCTGGCCGGTGACGGGATCAGAATTGGACAGGTGCTCGCCACATTCCGTTGGCGGCAACTCCTCGGAGATCAGATGGTTGAGCAGGAAGCCCTTGCGCGACTCGTCCGCCCGCGCTGTCAGTCCCCAGGCGCCAGAGGCCTTGCCGATGGCGTTCCAGGTCCACACGGTGCCGGGCTCCACCGCCTCCGAGAAGCGGCACATGCAGCGCACCTTGCCGTGGGCCGATTCGACCCAGATCCAATCGCCGTCGTCGAAGCCGTTGGCGGCGCCGACCTTGGGGTTCATGAATAGGTAGTTGTGGCTGTGAATCTGGCGCAGCCAGGCGTTCTGGGAATCCCAGCTGTGATACATGGCCATCGGCCGCTGGGTTAGCGCGTTGAGCGGGTAGCGCTGGGTATCCGTGAGCCGCGTCTCGAGTGGTTCGTAATAGAAGGGCAGCGGGTCGAAATAGGTCTCCACGCGCCGGCGCAGGCGATCCGGTGGTTGGCGGCCGCGCCACTTGCCCTGGGCTGCGAGCCGGAAACGCTGCAGCACCTCCGAGTAGAGATTGAGTGTGATGGGCTCGGCGTAGCGGGTCATGCCGTGCGCCCGAGCCCAGTGCAGGTAGCCCTTGTTCCAGTTGCGCATGTACTGGTAGGACTTGGGCAGCTCGTGATGGAAGACGCAGCCGTTGTTGGCGTACATCTCCCACTGGCGGGGGTTCGGCTCGCCCTTGAGGAACTTCTCCCCGCCCTTGCCGCGCCACCCGGCGAGAAACCCGATGCCGGAGCCGGGGGAGGTCTCGTAGTTGACGATGAAGTCCGGGTAATCACGGTACTTGCGGCTGCCGTCCTCCTTGATGAAGGCGGGCAGACCGAGCCGCGAGCCGAGCTCGATCAGCACCTCCTGGAAGGGCTTGCACTCCCCCTTCGGCGGCACCACCGGGATGCGCACCGAGTCCACCGGGCCGTCGTACTCGGAGATGGGCCGGTCGAGCATGGAGAGCACGTCGTGGCGCTCCAGGTAGCTGGTGTCCGGAAGCACCAGGTCCGCGAAGGCCACGGTCTCGGAGGCGAAGGTATCGCAGACCACCAGGAAGGGGATCTTGTACTCCCCCTGCTCGTCCTTGGCGGTGAGCATCCGGCGCACCTCGGCCGTGTGCATGGACGAGTTCCAGGCCATGTTGGCCATGAACAGGAACAGGGTGTCGATCGGGTACGGGTCGCCCCGCCAGGCGTTGGTGATGACGTTGTGCATCAGGCCGTGAACCGAGAGCGGGTGCTCCCAGGAGAAGGCCTTGTCGATGCGCACCGGCTCGCCGCGCTCGTCGACGAACAGGTCCTCCGGCTTGGCAGGCCAGCCCAACGGCATGCCGTCCAGCGGGGTGTCGGGCTGCACGCACTCCGGCCCGCTCGGCGGCTTGGGACACGGCGGGATCGGGCGCGGGAAGGGAGCGCGGTGACGGAATCCACCAGGGCGGTCGATGGTGCCCAGGATGGTCATCAGAACGCCCAGTGCGCGAATCGACTGAAACCCGTTGGAGTGGGCCGCAAGGCCGCGCATGGCGTGGAAGGCAACCGGGTTGCCGGTCACGGACTCGTGGTCGTTGTCCCAGCAGTCGGTCCACTGAATCGGTAGCTCGATCTTCTGATCGCGGGCGGTGACGCCCATCTCATGGGCCAGGCGGCGGATGGTCTCCTCCGGAATGCCGGTGATGCCGGCGGCCCACTCGGGGGTGTACTCCTCGACCCGTTCCTTCAGGAGCTGGAAGCCCGGCTTGACCCGGGTGCCGTCGTCGAGCTCGTAGGTACCGAGCAGGCGCGGCTCGGCGCCCGGAGTGTGGGTACCGACGGCGCCGATGTCTGGGTCCCACCAAAGCTTGTTCTCGGGATCGAAGCAGCCCTCCTCGACGTGCATCTCCACGCGGTAGAAGAGCCCAAAGTCGTCCCGTTCCGGGTCGTCTATCACCAACTCCGCCGCGTTGGTGTACTGGATCAGGAAATCGCGATCGTAGAGGCCCTGCTTGATGATTTCATGGATGATCGCGAGCAGCAGGGCACCATCTGTACCGGGCTTGATCGGCACCCACTCGTCGGCCACAGCGGAGTAGCCGGTGCGGATCGGGTTGATGGAGACGAACTTGCCGCCCTTGCGCTTGAACTTCGAGATGGCGATCTTCAGCGGGTTCGAGTGGTGGTCCTCGGCGGTGCCGATCATCACGAACAGCTTGGCCCGATCCAGATCTGGGCCGCCGAACTCCCAGAAGGAGCCGCCGATGGTGTAAATCAGTCCCGCGGCCAGGTTCACCGAGCAGAAGCCCCCATGGGCGGCGTAGTTGGGGGTGCCGAACTGCTTGGCGAACATGCCCGTCAGGGCCTGCATCTGGTCGCGGCCAGTGAACAGGGCGAACTTCTTGGGGTCCTCCGCGCGGATTGCGCGCAGACGCTCGGTCAGCGTGGTGAAGGCTTCGTCCCAGGAGATGGGCTCGAACGCGGACTCCCCGCGCGCCTTCCCTGCCTTGCGTCGCAACGGCTTGGTGAGCCGGGCGGGCGAGTACTGTTTCATGATGCCGGATGAACCCTTGGCGCAGATCACGCCCTGGTTCAGGGGATGGTCGGGGTTGCCCTCGATGTAGCGCACCTCGCCGTCGCGCAGGTGAACCCGAATGCCGCAGCGGCAGGCGCACATGTAGCAGGTGGTTTCCTTGACCTCGACCCGGCCGATCGCACGGTCGGAAGATAGGTTCCTGCATGGCGGACACCTTGACTCTGGGCGAGAGGAATAATCGCTACATTCTAATATTCCCGTCTACTGAACCGCAAACCGGAAACGACGGCCACTTTGGCAAGAACCACCGGCACAACAAACAAAGGGCCGTTGCCGGCCCTTTTGGTTTCGACCCTTCCCGCGCTCGCGGGGCCAGGTGATTAGGCGTTTTGAGGGAAGACGTCCTCGATGCGATGGCGCTCCTGGCTCACATCGATGTCGAAGAAGTGCCTCAGCACGCCCAGCGCCTCATCGAGGCTTTCGCAACCCCATTCGTTCATCACGATGTGGTTGGCCCAATCCTCGACGTGGTAACGGCGAAATCCACGCCGCCGCCCGTTGCGCGCGTCGAAGCGCAGCCTGAATCCGGTTTCCGTACTCGGATTCCACTTGTAACGAATCACGTTGTTTTGCTCGTCGAACATGTCTGACCTACCCGCCCCTTAAATCTTGTGCCTGAAGAATTGTCGGATCCGCCGAAACCTACGGTCTTGCGTTCTAGAACCAGCTAGAGACCCTTGGCCCGAAAAGAACGCTTGACTTCTTGCGCAGACCCTTTCGTCGACTTAAAGCTTAGACCTCTCCGCAACAAATGGCAAGGACGCATACGACACATAAAATCATGCTTCGGTTCACATTTTTCTTAAAAAACTTAAGAAAACGATCTTCAGACGCGAACAATGCGACAAATCTCAGGTTGATATGTATTTTTACCACACAAGTGCCATACGAACACGCACGCAAAGCCATTGACGCCCAAGTTCGCGAGAACTCGGATTCAACCCTTCAAATCGCGGGAAAAGCGAGCGAGAAACGGTACGGCGGTAGCGAGCCTACCAGTCGAGGCGCAAGGGATCGCGCGGGTCAACTCCCTCCATGAAGGGCAGTCTGCGGTCGCTGTGGGTGAGCTGGTAGATCTTGCCCACCCAATTGCCAACGACCCCCTCGGCGGTGTCGTGCCAGGTGTTGTCGAGTCCGGTGGCGATTCGGTCTTCCGGGAGCTCGGGGGGCTCTCGTCCGCTGTCGAGTGCCGACAGGATGCGGTCGCGATGCTCATCGAGAATGGCTCGGTCCCGCGGGCGGACATAGTTTTGCGGGATCGGCGGGTAATCCTCGCGCTGCCCGAGCGGCGAAACGGTTGACCTCGCGCTTGTATTCCTTGAGCAGGGAGACGGTGTCGTACTCCGGGTGTCCCTGGAAGAACACCAGGCGAAACCCGTCCTCGCTCACCGCCAGGTGCACCCCTGCCTGCTCGCTCTCCACCAGCACGCGCAGACCGGCAGCGTCGAATTGGTCGCGCCCGATCTCGTTGAAACGGGAATGGGGCACGTCGAACAGGGTGTTGACGTCGTTGACCAGAGGGTGCCGCTTGTTGACCACCCGGTGGGCGTAGACGCCCCAGCGTTTGCCGGGCAGCGGGTAGCGCCGCTGGCCATACCGGAACTGAAGCACGGCATGGGTCGCGAGGCAGGAGCACAGCGTGGAAGTGACGTTCTCCGCCGCCCAGTCGATGACCTCGATCAGCGGCCCCCAGAAAGGCTCGTCCGCGAGATTAGGGTGACTGACGTTGGCGCCGGTGATGATGAGGGCATCCAGGCCCTCCTCGCGAATACGCTCGAAGGGTTCGTAGTAGCGCTCGATGTGGTCACGCGCATCGGCGGCGCGCGGCAGCGCGTCCAGCGTGAAGGGGTGGACGTAGAACTGGGCGATCTGGTTGCTCTCGTTGATCAGCCGCAGGAACTGGCGTTCCGTCGCCGCCAGCGCGGCGTCGGGCATCATGTTTAGCAGCCCGATGTGGAGCTCGCGGATGTCCTGATGCAGCGCCCGGTCCGGGTCCAGGATGGTCTGACCCTCGTCGCGCAAGCGCTCGAAGGTCGGTAGGTCGGTGTGGGCGACGATGGGCATGGGATCAACCTTTACGGGCGATGGCCTGCTCCAGCAGCTGCAGGAAGTCGCGCTCGTCGCGCACCTGGGCCACCTCGGTGGAGCCCACCGTGTAGCCGTGCGGCCGCGCGATGGCCTCGTAGCGCGGCACGCGGGAGTGGAACAGGCGCGGAAAGACCCAGCGGGTGAAGTCGTCCGGATCGATCTCCGCCACGTATTCCAGCCCCCGCGTCTCGAGATAGTCCTTCGCCGCGGCGCTGCAGAAACTCGGGACGATAGTACAGCGGCTTGGGATCGGCCTGGGCGCGCTGGATGAGCTTGATCTCGTCCTCCTCCGGCACCTGGATGTAGAGGATCAGGCTGTGGCGCGCGAGCAGCTCGATCACGCCGGGGCTCGTCGAGCTCGCACAGGCTGCCGCCCACGTCGTTGACCAGATTGCTGTAACCGTAGATCTCCTTCGCCTTGCGGACGAACTGGGGCAGGTCCTTCATGGCCGCGATCTCGGCCTCCCGATACAGGGCCTGGCGGCGGTTGAACTCCCGCAAGGGCAGCCCCCCGCGTTCCGGGTTCCCGAGCTTGCCGACGAAGCTGAGCACCGGGCCCAGATCGTCCACCTTGATGTTGTTGCGGATGAAGATCCAGTCCCGCCGCAGCAGGTCGCCGAGAAACGGCACCTGCATGGCCTGGCCCTTGATCAGGTCGAGGATGTGCTCGTCGAGGTAGCGGGTGCCGATGCGGTAGTCGCCCGAGTAATGGAACCAGTCCTGACGCCGAAGCAGGGCCGAGAGGTAGGTCTTGCCGACCCCGGACATGCCGAGCAGGGTCACGCATTTGCTGTCCCAGGCGCGGAATTCCTCGACGGTGAACTTCAAGACGGGCGCTCCTCGATCGTCAGGGCTGAGTTCGAGCGGCGAATACTAAGCCATGTCGGCGCGGACAGGCCAGACCGCGTGCGGGTAGTGATGAGGTGGCATTGCTCCCATGCGGGAAGCCGACGGCGTTAGTCGGACGTGAGCTCCTCCAGAGCCTCCCAGCGGGCATAGGCCACATCCAGCTCCGTTTCGAGCACGGTGAGTCGCTCCCTTGCCGCGGCGATGCCGCCCCCCGCCTGTTGATAAAATGCCGGGTCCGCCATCTTCGCGTGGAGTTCGGCTTGCTCCGCCTCGAGTGCCTCGATCTGTGCCGGCAGGGTCGCGAGCTCCCGTTGGTTCTTGTAGCTCAGCTTTCCAGGCGCGGATCTGGTATCGGCTGAACGCGTCGGCTGCGCGGCCGGGCGCGGCGGCCTCTCGGCCGCGGCAGGGACAACGGCGGCGGGACGCTGACGCAACCAGTCGTCGTAGCCGCCCACATACTCGCGCACCCTGCCCTCCCCCTCGAACACCAGGGTGCTGGTCACCACCGCATTCAGCAGCGCGCGGTCGTGGCTCACCAGCAGCAGGGTCCCCTCGAAACCGACGAGGAGGTCCTCGAGCAGCTCCAGGGTCTCCGCGTCCAGGTCATTGGTGGGCTCGTCCATCACCAGCAGATTGGCCGGCTGGGTGAACAGCTTCGCCAGCAGCAGGCGGTTGCGCTCGCCGCCGGACAGCGCGCTGACCGGTTGACGGGCGCGCTCGGGGACGAACAGGAAGTCCTTGAGGTAGGAAAGCACGTGCTTGCTCTTGCCGTCGACCGTGACCTTGTCGCTGCCGCCGGCCACGTTGTCCTGAACGCTCTTGTCCTCATCCAGCTGGCCCGCAGCTGGTCGAAGTAGGCCACCTGCAGATTGGTGCCGCGGCGGATGTGCCCGCTGTCCGGCTCGAGCTCCCCGAGCAGGAGCTTGAGCAGGGTGCTCTTGCCCACACCGTTGGGACCGACGACGCCCACCTTGTCGCCGCGCAGGATCAGGGTGTCCAGGTCGCGCACCACGGGGTCTCCACCCCACGCGTAGGTGACTCCCTCGGCCTCCACCACCAGCTTTCCGCTGCGCTCCGCCTCGCCCAGGCGGATGCGCGCCTGCCCGATCTGCGCGCGTCGCTCGCCCCGCTCCTCACGCATGGCCTTGAGGGCGCGCACGCGGCCCTCGTTGCGGGTTCGCCGGGCCTTGATGCCCTGGCGGATCCAGACCTCCTCCTCGGAGAGCTTGCGGTCGAAACGGGCGTTGGCGACCGCCTCGGCATGCAAGCGTTCCTCGCGCCGACGCAGGTAATTCTCATAGTCGCCGGGCCAGTCGGTGAGCCGCCCGCGGTCGATCTCCAGGATGCGGGTGGCGAGCCGGCGCAAGAAGACCCGGTCATGGGTGACGAACAGCAGGGCGCCGGGGAACTCGGGCAGGAACGACCTCCAGCCACTCGATGGCGTCGATGTCGAGATGGTTGGTGGGCTCGTCAAGCAGCAGCAGATCGGGCTCGCACACCAGGGCGCGCGCCAGGAGGACCCGCCGCTGCAGTCCACCCGAGAGCTCGGTGAAATCGGCGTCCGGGTCCAGGCGCAGGCGGGAGATGACACGTTCGGTGCGCTGCTCGATCTCCCAGCCACCGCCGCTCTCGAGCTGATGCTGAACCGCGGACAGCCGCGCCAGGAGTCGCGGGTCCGCCGCCTGCGCCAGACGCCGGCCGAGGTCGTGGTACTCCCGAACCAGCTCGCCCATATCGCCGAGTCCGCCGGCCACCACGTCGAACACACGACCGCAGGTGTCGGGTGGTACCTCCTGCGTCAAACGGGCGACCGTGACGCCTTCGCCGACCCGGATGGCCCCGCTGTCCGGTTGGATTTCCCCAATGATCAGCCGCAGCAGGGTGGACTTGCCGGCGCCGTTGCTCCCCACCAGGCAGACGCGCTCGCCGCGGTCGATGGCGAGGTTGACGTCCTCCAGCAACGGGGGCAACCCATAGGAGAGGGTGACGGACTGCAGACTGATCAGGGGCATCGGTTTGATTCTCGCCGGGACGCAACGCGGTGGAACCCGGCCGCAAGGGCTAGCAGGGACCCTCGTTCAAGACCCGCCCCGTCATTCGCCGCGGGGCAACGCACACCGCTGAAGCTACACTGAAGACAGCGCCGATGGTCCAGAAAGGCCGCTCATGATACCGCGAACCGTCCCGTTTCTCCTTGCCATCGCATGCGTTCCCCTCCAGGCGGCGAGTCCCGAGCGCGGCCGCCTGCTCTACGGCAACTACTGCTACCACTGCCACTTGACGGAGATCCACTTCAGGGTCAACAGCAAGATCGACAGCCCGGAAGCGCTTCGGCACACGGTCCGGATCTGGCAGGGGGAGATGGGCCTGGGCTGGAAGGAGGAGGACCTACGGGACGTGGCGAGCTATCTCAACGCCCGCTACTACCAGCTGCCAGAAGCACCCGCCGCCGCGGACTGACGGGCGGCCGCCGGCGCCGTCACTCGACGATGACGGGTGGGCAGAAGTGAAAGCCCTGCCCCCAGTCAATTCCCAAGTGGCGAAGCAGCTGCAGGGTGCTCTCAGACTCTATCCCCTCGGCGACGGTGATGACGCCCAGGTCGGCGGCCAGGTCCTGGATCCCGCGAACGATGGCGCGCACCCGGGGCTCGGATTCGATGCGCCGCACCAGCGAACCCTCAAGCTTGATGAACGACACCGGGAGCTCGGCGAGATACTTGAGCGAGGAGTAGCCGCCACCGAAGTCATCGATGGCGATCCGCAGCCCCATCTCCGCCAGGGGCTCCAGTGCCCGCTTCGCCTCCGCCATATTCTCCATGAACTGGCGTTCGGTGATCTCGATGACCAGCGGCTTGATGTCGCCGACCAGATCCCCGCATTGCTCGCACTTCTCCTTAACGGTTTCGACGATGTCCGCAACCAGCTCCGGATGACGCAGGAAATCGGCCGAGAAATTGACGAACATGGCCGAAATCGGTCGACTGCTCCATCATTCTCTGCACGCAGCGTCTCACCGCGCCCTGGATGATGCGGTGATCGATCAGGTGCACGAGATGCAGCTGCTCCGCGGCGGGGATGAAGTAGGCCGCCTCCATGACCTGGCCGTCATCGAGCCGGATGCGCGCCAGGGCCTCGGCACCGCTCTCTTCCCCCGTCACCAGGTTGAACACCGTTTGGTACGCGGGCAACACCCGATCCTCGCGCAACGACTTCTCGATGATGTTGGCGAGCGCGAACACGTTGCCGGTATGGCGAGTGACACTCTGGATCCGGTTGCGGCCGGAACGCTTCGCCTCGTACAGGGCGGCGTCCGCTTTCGCCAAAAGGGCATCGGGGTGCAGCCCATCCTCCGGGTAGGTCGCAACGCCGATGCTCGCGGTGACGCGAATCTGGCGGCCCTGGAAATCCACCGGCTCCTTCTCGAGACCGGACCGGATGCGCTCGGCGATCTCTTCGGCCAGACCGAGGTCAACTTGAGGAAGCAGGCACAGGAACTCCTCCCCTCCCCAGCGGCCGACCGTATCGATCTCCCGCAAGTTGTGCACGATGCGCCGTCCCACCTGGGCCAGCACCTGGTCACCCGTCGCGTGTCCGAAGCGGTCGTTGATGATCTTGAAGTGATCGAGATCCAGCAGCAGCAGGCTGTAGCCGACGCATTGCGCCTCCGCGCTGCGGTGCAGATTGCCCAAGCGCTCCTGCAGGTAGGTGCGATTGGGCAACCCGGTGAGCGCATCGTGGCTGGCACGGTACGCAAGGGAGCTGCGCTCCCCCGCATCGGCCGCCGTGCGCATCAATATCAGGAGACCGCCGGGACCGAGCACCACGAGCTCGCATGCAAGCTCCAAACGCCGGCCGTCCTCGCGCACGAGCACGCACTGGTCCCACGCATGGGGCACCGCCCGATGTTCTCGGAAGCCGACGAGGAAGTCCTCGTCCACCCGGGTCCCGCCTGGCATCTCCAATGTGAACAGGGAGACCAAGGGGCGACCCAGAACCGAACCGGATTCGAGGCCCAGAAGGCGTTCGGCTCGCGCGTTCATGTAACCGACCGCGCAGTTGTCGTCGCAGACGATCAGGGCGTCGGGAAACTCCCGAGAGAGAGCGCCGCGGGTCTGATGCCAGGAGAGCGAGGGTTCTTCAGAGGCGCTTGGATGGGGCACGGGCTATTCCTGTCGGACAAGACATCAACTGCAAGAATCTTAGTCCAGGGTCGGCGGGTGTTGCGTTAGCGAGGGTTAAGCCAAGCCCTCCGGCGCCGAGCACCGGACAAATCAGCTGGCAGCCTCCCTGACCGTTTTAGGTTAGACTCTTGAGTTCGTCGCACCCGCCGGGCTCGCGTAGGCAAAGATACACGAATTCTCGATGGCGAAAAACGTCTCACTGCGGGAGGCTTGGTCCGGCGAGGCCGATTGCCTCAACTGCTCGCTGCGTACCTCGGTGCTGTTCGCGGGTCTCAGGGAGACCGACTTCGAGCGCATCCATGACCCGATTGATCAGTATGCGCTCAAGCCGGGCACCACGCTCTATCGCACGGGCGATCCCGGCAACTACATGTACACCGTGCGCAGCGGATCGCTCAAGCTTGTCCAGTTCCTGCCCGACGGCGGCCAGCGCATCGTCCGCCTCGCCAAGCGTACGGACGTGATCGGCCTCGAGGCGCTGGTGGATGACGGGTACCAGCACCACGCCATCGCTCTGCAGCCCACGGAGGTCTGCCGCTTCCCCGCTCGTGTGGTGCGCACCCTGAGTGACGAGAACCCGACGCTGCACCGCGAGTTGATGGCGCGCTGGCAGCGGGCGCTCAAGGAGGCGGACGCCTGGCTGACCGAGCTCTCCACCGGTTCCGCGCGCCAGCGGGTCGCCCGCCTGCTGCTGCGTCTGGTACGGGACCGCGAGAGCAGCGAATGCGAACTGTTCAGCCGCGAGGACATGGGAGCGATGCTCGGCATCACGACCGAAACCACCAGCCGCACGATCGCCGAGTTCAAACGCCAGAGCCTTCTGGTGGAGGCGAGTGCAAGCCGTTTCCTGCTCGACATTCCGAACCTGCACCGCATCGCCGACGAGTAGCCCGGCGAGCCGCGGCCGATTGACCTTTTTCAATGCCGGCTACCGGCCGTGGCCCTAGCCTGTGCGTTGTGCCCGGGTACCGCCATGGATGCCCACACCGCCGGCAGCCCGGGCACCGCTGGGACTAGACATCTCCTTCTCGTGGTCGCGCACCGTTGCGTTCGACGGCGACTCAACGTGGGCGGATGAGATCTCGTGCCCCATCCCGAGGCACGACCCGAGCAGCGAGTGCATGCGATGAACGACCAGACCACCGACGAGGCCAGGCTCAAGTTCCTCCCCATCTCCTTCTTCGCCATGGTGATGGGACTGACCGGCCTGTCCATCGCTTGGCAAAAAGCCGAGATCACTTACGACCTGCAGCTCAGGATGTCCGGCGCCTGGCTTGCGCTCGCCGCGATCAGCTTCCTGATCCTCCTGGCTCTGTATCTCTACAAACTGTTCAGGCACCTCGACGCCGTGCGCAAAGAGCTTGCCCATCCGGTGCAGCTCAACTTTTTTCCGACCTTGTCGATCAGCCTGATCCTGCTCGGCACCGCCACGCTGCACCAGTGGCCCGCGATCGCGGGCACCCTGTGGCTCATCGGGACGACGTTGCACCTGTTGTTCACGCTCTACGTGATGAGCGTCTGGATCCACCACGAGCACTTCGAGATCCATCACATCAATCCGGCCTGGTTCATCCCCGTCGTTGGCAACGCGCTGGTGCCCATCGCCGGCGTGCCGCTGGGATTCATGGAGTTGTCCTGGTTCTTCTTCAGCATCGGGATGCTGTTCTGGCTCGTTCTACTCGCTATCATCATGTACCGCGTGCTGTTCCACCAGCCGCTTCCCTCGAGGTTGATGCCGACCTTTTTTATCCTCATCGCTCCCCCGGCAGTCGGGTTCCTGTCCTACGTGCAACTTACGGGCACGATCGATGCCTTCGCCCGCTTCCTCTACTACAGCGGGCTTTTCCTGACGCTGCTGCTGGCGACCCAGGTGACGCGGTTCGCGCGCATCGAGTTTTACCTCTCCTGGTGGGCCTACTCCTTTCCCCTCGCGGCCATCACCATCGCCAGCCTGGTCATGTACGAGCGCACCGGGCTCGTAACCTTCGCCGCCATCGGCTGGGCCCTGCTCAGCTTCGTCACCCTGGTCGTGGTCTACCTGCTCTACCGCACCGCGCTCGCCGTGAGCGGCCGCAAGATCTGCGTTCCTAGCGTCTGACGGAGGAACGGCGTGAGACAACGGCTACTGCAGGAGCACTATCCCGTTTTCAGCCTGGAGCTGACCAAGAGCGAAACAAGCTTTGGATCGGTCGACGACATCGTTGCCTACCTGACCGAACGCATCGAGCAGCACCGCTGTGCACGCTTCATCGCGGTATTCGACCATTTCGCCCACACCGCCTCACTGCCGGAGGGACAGATCGCCGCGGACATCGTCGCGGCCAAGAACATCGTGTTCTGCTTCGGCATCACGCTGCCCCACCCCCAGGCACTGGCGCTGCGCCCGCGCTCCATCGGCGTGGCGGAGACCAGCAAGGGTTTCGTGGTCACCTTTATGGAGGCCCCTATGCCGGTGGCCAACGCGGCCATGGAGGATTGGGCGAACGGACTGCGCGATCGGCAGGGCCAAGCGGCCTGACGCGGCAGTCAGGCCAAGGGGGGTTCCCAAGATGCGGATAGCCATTACCAGCCAGAACTTCCGGACCATCACCGGACACGCGGGCAAGACCCGCCGCTTCCTGGTCTTCGAGGCGGGCGAGCACATCGAGCCGGGGGAAGCGGAACGCCTGGAGCTACCGCGGGACATGTCGCTGCACGAGTATCACGGCGACGACCACCCCATCTTCGCGGTCGAAGTGGTCATCACCGCGGGCTGCGGGCAAGGCTTCGTCCAAAGCCTCGCGCGCCACGGCGTCCGGGTGGTCGCGACCTCAGAGAGCGACCCCTTGGCCGCTCTGTCCGCCGTCGTCACAGGACAAGAGCTGCCCCCCGCCATCCCCCACGCGCACTGAAGCGAGCGGGTGCCGCACGGGAGAGGGCGCCGCTCCGGTACCCCTACCCCTGGAGCGGCGGGAAGGTTTATCCCAGCCGTCAGGTCTGATCGACCACCGGTATGATGGTGATGTCGACGCGGCGATTCAGCCGGCGGCCTGCCTCCGAGTCATTGCTCGCGATGGGCCGGTTCTTGCCGTAGCCGACCGCGCTGAGGCGTGCCGGGTAGACGTTGTCGCTCAGCAGATAGTTCTGCACCGCGTCGGCGCGGCGCTCAGAGAGCTGCTGGTTGTACTGCGCCGAGCCAGTGCTGTCGGTGTGCCCCGCGATGGCGAGCTGGGTCTTGCCGTACTTGTTCACCACGCCCGAGATCTTGTCCATGGTGCTGTAGAAGCCGGGCTTGATCTGGTCCGAGTCCACCTCGAAGGCGGTCTCACCGGTCATGCCGACCAGAAGTTGATCGTTCGGCAGCTTCTCGACCCGGATGACGCCGGCCGCGATCTCCGGGGCAAGGACCTTTTCGAAATCACGCCGCTGCTGCTCCATGTAGTTGCCGACGAGACCGCCGACCAGCGCCCCGCCCACCGCGCCGATTGCGGCGCCCTTGCCCGACTTGTCCGCGATCAGGGCGCCGAGGGCCGCGCCGGTGACGGCGCCGATGCCAACCCCTTTCTCGGTTTCGGTCGCGGCCCGAGGATTGCCGTACTCGTCCGTGGCGCACCCGGCTACCACCAGGACGCTCGCGGTCAGGGCCGCGCCGAGCCTCATCCAATACCTGTTCATCGCTTCTCCCGGATCAATTAATGTGTTTCGAATGCCCGCGCGAGACGCCTCGCGCGGCCCGCGGATGATAGTAGCAGAGCCGGGGCCGGAGGGTAATTCCGCCAGGCGACGCCGGCTGCTCACCTGGCGCGGGCTTGTTCTTGCCGCGGCAGACAGCATGTTCCGGGACAGGCGCCGACCGCCACCGAGCGGAAACAGAGGCCGGATCACCATTCAAGTTGGGAGGGGAAGCGGCTTTCGGCCCCTCGCGCCGCACCTTGAAGCGGTCAACTGGAGAAAATCCGGGCCCGTCCTCGTCCGCTGGCCGCATGGGCATGGAGGTTTAGTTTGTTCGACCTGAACACGTACGCGACCGGCCTCGCCGCAGCCCTGGGCATGGGCATCGGCGCCTGGCTCGTCAGCATCGCCAAGCGCGATGTAAGCATCGCCGATTCCCTGTGGTCGCTATTCTTCCTGCTGATGGCGACCCTGTACGTCCTGAACGTGCCGGCCGTGAGCGATCGCTCCTACCTGGTATTCTTCCTCACCGGCGTGTGGGCGGTGCGTCTCTCCGTGTTCATCACCCGCCGCAGTCGGGGCGAGCCCGAGGATCGTCGTTACCAGGAGATCCGCCGCAACAACGAGCCGCGCTTCTGGCTCAAGAGCCTCTATATGGTGTTCGGGCTGCAGGCAACGCTGGCCTGGATCATCTCCCTGCCCCTGCTGATGGCGATCTCGTCGACCGTGCCGCTGGGTTGGCTGGACTATGCAGCCCTCTCCTTGTGGCTGATCGGCCTGTTTTTCGAGGCGATCGGCGACCAGCAACTGGCCGACTTCAGGGAGAACCCGGGTAACCGGGGCAAGGTCATGGACCAGGGGCTCTGGCGCTACACCCGCCATCCCAACTACTTCGGCGAGGCCTGTATCTGGTGGGCCTTCTGGCTGTTCGCGCTATCCGCCGGCGCCTGGTGGACGGTGGTTTCCCCGATCCTGATGACGGCTCTGCTGCTCCGCGTATCGGGGGTCGCGCTGCTCGAAAAAGACATCGCGGAACGGCGGCCAGCTTACGTCGACTACGCCGCCCGCACCAATGCCTTTATTCCCGGTCCTCGGCGTAGCGTCCCGGCGACGCGCCCCGGAAGCGATCACCGAGTTCCGTAGATCCGCTAGGGAGACGCCGATTACTGGCTATCCTGGCCAGAATCCGGACGCCGCCCAGGAGGCCTGATTTTGGATGGTCGTAGCACTGCATTGAACAGCGCTCTCGCAAGATACGAAGGTGCCGATCGCGAAGGACAGGTAACACCCTTTCAGCAGCGAATATCAGTAACCGAAGGGGCCGACTCGCCCCTGTGGTGCGGACCGAGTCCTCGGTTCCGGGCTCCGCGGCGCGACCGCCTGGCTTCTTGGCCTGAAGGCCGGAACGCTCGCCCGGGGCGAAGGATAGGGTGCCGGATCGACCCGCTGCCATTCGGGCTCCGGCTCCGGCTCCACCTCCGGCTCGGGTTCTGGCTCAGGGTCTCGATCTGGAATCGGCTCCGGTGCTGTCCTCACGGCGACTCGCGGCTGCAGAGGGTCTTCCTCTGCGGCCGCGGCCGTGTCCTGGTTCCAAAGATCGTATACCACCCCCCAACCGTTAGCGGTGTGGATCTCGGCCGTCTCATTCGGTGTCAGGCCAATGGACTCCAGCCAGACCCGGATCAACCCCTGCTCCCGCTCTGCCAGTTGACCGTCCCGCCAACTGGGGATGCGGATCGCGAGCAGGTCGATAGATACCTGATCGAGCCCCGGAAGCCGGGAGGACGACGCGGCGAGGGACGCGTAGGTGCGCTCCCGGTCGACGACTGATCTCGCGGTCTCGGCCGCGGCGGCCCGCCGAAGCTTTGCTTCCTCGGCCTTCCGCTGCGCCGCCGCCTGCCGTTGCCGTTCCTCTTCGATCCGCTGCCGCTCGGCCTCTTGGGCTGCAGCGAGTGCCTTCTCGTCCCGCTCCCGCTCGCCCTGCGTGGCTCCATCGCCCGCCGCCTGGGGCGGCGGCGGAGCCACGACCGTGGGCAGCGCCGAAACCAACCAGGGTTTCGCTTCGTACAGCGCCCAGACGGGCAAGCCGATACCGGCTACCGCGACCGCCGCGACGGCGAGGAGCCCGATCAGCGACAGTACGGCCTGCCGTACGGGGGGAACGGCCAGGACCGCGAAGGCAACGACGACGCCGACGATATAGATAGACATGCCGCGGGCCAACTCTCGGAGATAGGAAGGATGTTTCGGCTCGAAATATCGGGTCAAGTATGGACGAGTTCGAGTGTCGCGGGAAACCAGAGGACGCGGTTCGCGCATGCCCGAAATGTCCACAAGTCCGGCGACGGACCCGAGGTCCGGGTCGGCTGCCAAGACCGACAGTCGGCACCACTTATTCTCGCAGAAAGCTTCGAGGCACGAGAGCAACGACCAAGCCGCGATCCGCGCGTGGTGCCAATCGATACCTAATTAGTGACATCGTTTGTTTAGACTGCGCCAATCGAAGAAGACTATGATCAGCGGCTATGAACCTACGCGACCTCAAGTACATCCTGACCGTGGCCGATACCCGCCACTTCGGACGGGCGGCCGAGCGCTGCTTCGTGAGCCAGCCGACCCTCAGCGGCCAGATCAAGAAGTTGGAAGAAGAGCTCGGCGTGACCCTTTTCGAGCGCACCAATCGCTCGGTCGAGATCACGCCCATCGGTGAGGCAGTGCTGGGACATGCCCGCCTCCTGTTGGAGCAAGCGAACGCCATTGAGCAGGTCGCCCGCGCCCAGCGGGACCCGCTGGCCGGCTCCCTGCGCATCGGCGCCATCCCCACGCTCAGCCCGTATCTCATGCCGCTGATCCTGGTGCCGCTGAAACGGCGCTACCCGCAGCTGCGGCTGGTGCTTTCGGAGGAGATAACGGACGCGCTCATGGGCAGACTTCACCGCCACGAGCTCGACGCCGTCCTGGTCGCAACCCCCGAAGAGGGAGCGGACCTGGCGCAGATACCCCTCTTCGACGAGCCCTTCTGGCTCGCCCACCCGCGCGAACATCCAATCTACGCCAAGGACGAGATCACGGCACGTGATCTCGCGGAGATCGACCTGCTCTTACTCTCGGAAGGCCATTGCCTGACCCATCAGGTGATGGAGGTATGCCACCTCGCCGATCGGCCCCAACAGGGCGAGATGGCCGACCTGCGCGCCGCAAGCCTCGAGACCTTGCTGCAGCTCGTGGGCGCGGGCTTCGGATGCACCTTGGTACCGGCGCTGGCGATCCGCGGTGGGTGGATGACCGACAGCGGCATCATCGCCCGTCGCCTGGAGCTGCCCGAGGCATACCGTCGCGTCACCCTCGTCTATCGCCGCAGCTTTCCGCGCCCCGCCGCCCTCCAAGCCCTCGCGGGCGTGATCCTCGAGCATCTCCCCAATACGGTGAAGCCCCTCTCCAGCTGATCTCCCGCCCCCTGCCGTTGCGCGGGGAGGTGGGCCACGGCAGCCCGAACCTAAGGTGGCCCAGGGCCATCATGTTGCTTATTCGCATTCCAAAATGAGGTTACTTGTCAAAAATCAAACTTAAGCTATTTTGAATCATAGATATTTCAGAAATCTCTTTTTTCTCGACCGTATGTTTATTGCAACGAATCTCGGCAGAGCGGCACCCCAACAGTCCCTCGCGGGCGATTCGGATGATAGCCAAGGTCTAATCCGGCTGGCTCTGGAGAGATTCGGAAGGGGGGAACAACCATGACGAGCAGCCAAGAGCAGGCGGTATGGGAGTTGTGCCGACAGGGCTTCCCGCTTGCCGCCGAGGAAGCGGCGGCGCACTGGGAGAAAGGGGAGGCTTACCAACCGGATCTGGGTGTCAGGGTCCCGCGGGAGGTCAAGCATCTGATCGACTGCTCCAATTGGGAGATGGCCAGAGTTCGAGGGGCAGGGCAAAGGGAGTCACACCGTCTCTTGCCTTGACCCGCGCGGCTCCCGCCGCGTCCGCCACGCAGATCCCTCGGTACAGCGGTCTATCGGCACGAGCGCACGCCCATTGAGCCCGGGCTGAGTGCCGGCTGGCCTCACCAGCAGTCTTTGTCTCAGCGGGAAGGACACCGTTCCGGGTACAGGGTCACGCGTTGGGTTATGCTCTTCGCATGTACGGCGGCTATCTTCTCGTCGAGACCGACAAGCGCCACCCGAAACTCGTGCGCATCCGGGAAACCGCTTCCGCCCCTCCGCTTCCCGCACGCGAACGTCCTGGCTCCGTCGTGCGCTACGCCGCGCGTTTTGACGACGTGAGCGCCGCCCGCATGCACGCCCATACCGCCTTGCGTCACCGCTTGGTGGATGTCGACGCCGGCCTCTACCGCAGCGATCCGATCGAGGCAGTCGCGGCAGTGGACGCGAGCGACCTAGCTCATCGCCTCGTCTACGTCGACCCGCTGCTCGCCAGCGATCCCGCCCTCGACGCGGCCATTGCGTACAGGCGGCAACGACTCCGGATCGTAGATCGAATCTGGCACATCGTCGGCGGCCTCGCCATCCTGCTGCTCCTGGTCAAGCTCGCACTGGGGTTTTGACCCCGACACTCTGCCCACTTGACCCTGGATAGCCGCGCTCTCCTCGCCGGGAAGGGCGATGCTTGTTCGCTTTTTGCGCATCCGGTTATACTTCTGCGCCTTGTTCGATGCCAGGAGGCGGTTTCCGTCCACGCGAAACCGCCTTTTTGTTTTTCTGGGAGCCGGTTCAGCATATGAGCGAACCCCTGATGGCCACCTACAAGCGGTTGCCCGTGAACTTCGCCCGTGGCGAAGGCGTCTGGCTATGGGATTCCAACGGCAAACGTTATCTCGATGCCCTGTCCGGGATTGCGGTCTGCGGCCTCGGTCACGCCCACCCTGGGCTGCGCGATGCCTTGTGCGACCAGGCCGGGACCCTGCTACACACCTCCAACCTCTATCGTATCGAGGCGCAGGAATCGCTGGGCGAGGCCCTAACCACCCTCGCCGGCATGGAGCGCGTGTTCTTCGCCAACTCTGGCGCGGAGGCGAACGAGGCCGCGATCAAGCTCGCTCGGCTGCACGCCCATCGCCGCGGCATCGAGCAGCCCGCCGTCCTGGTCATGGAAGCGAGCTTCCACGGGCGTACGCTCGCCACGCTGAGCGCCACCGGCAACCGCAAGGTGCAGGCCGGGTTCGAGCCCCTGGTGCAAGGCTTCGTTCGCGTACCCTACGACGACATCGGCGCGCTGGAGACCGCGGCGGCAAACCGCCACAACCTGGCCGCCGTCCTGGTGGAGCCGATCCAGGGCGAGGGTGGCATCAATGTCCCGCGGGACGACTACCTCCCCCGCTTGCGCGACATGTGCGACCGGCACGGCTGGCTGCTGATGCTCGACGAGATCCAGACCGGCATGGGACGCACCGGCCGGATGTTCGCCCATCAGCACGCGAGTATCCTGCCAGACGTGATGACGCTGGCGAAGGGGCTGGGCAATGGCGTTCCCATCGGCGCCTGCCTGGCGCGGGGAGAGGCGGCGAAGGTTCTGGGGCCGGGATCGCACGGCTCCACCTTCGGCGGCAACCCCCTGGCTTGCCGGGCCGCTACCGCCGTGCTGGAGGCGATCGAACGCCAAGGGCTTGTCGACAAGGCGGCCCGTATAGGCGAGTACTTGTCGTCGGGGTTCCGAACCAGCCTGGCCGATGTAGAAGGGGTCCGCGAAGTCCGGGGGCGGGGGCTGATGCTGGGTATCGAGCTCGACCGTCCCTGCGGGGTGCTGGTGGAACGCGCGCTCGAGTCCGGCCTGCTGATCAACGTCACCGCCGAGTGCGTCATCCGGTTACTGCCGCCCTTGATCATCGAGCAGGCGGAAGCGGACCTGCTGCTGGAGACGCTGTCTCGACTGATACGGGACTTTTTGGACAAGGGGCCCGACTGAAAGAGCTACACGAACATGGGCAAGGAAAATCCGGCACCAAGACACTTTCTCACCCTGCTGGACCTGACCGCCGGGGAGGCCCGAGGGCTCTTGGCGCGTGCCAGCGAACTCAAGCGCATGGTCCACGACGGCACGGTCTACGAACCCCTGAAGAACCGGACGTTGGCGATGATTTTCGAAAAATCGTCGACGCGG
>CAVTOR010000016.1:0-17554 GCA_963736235.1 uncultured Gammaproteobacteria bacterium | reverse complement strand
CTCATGGCGCCGATAACGAATTTCACCACACTCCACGTCTATCCTAATCCTGAAGCGTGAGGCGATGGATCTCAGGGCCTCTTGGACGGGTTGTTCTTGGAATTCCCTGCCTCTTGGTTGCCGCTGGACCCAGAAGCCGTCAGCTCCTTCACTGCTCCGTAGAGGAACAGGCGTGGCGGGTGGTAAGAGCGCGTTCCGCTCCTTTGGCTTGGTGTCTTTTCGTAACTCTGTTTCGCCACGGGATTTCTCCGGCGAGTTATAGCAGAAGGTCGGGCTCAGGCCGCCTCTAGACGCCTCCTGGCGAGGCAGCAATAGTTTAGACGCGAAGCCAGGTACTCGGGTTGGTGCGCAGAGGCGAGCCTTTGCCCGACAGGTTTGCGCGCCCTACGGCGGTAGCTACCTGATAACCCGAAATGTTCCGATGCGGGCAGGTTCGCGATTGAAAGCGCGCCCGGCCGGATTGTCAATCCCGCGGGTCGTACCGCTGCGCCACGTCGGCAGCGTGCGTGAGAGCGTCCTGCTGGCGTGAAAAACGCTGCGGGAAACGCGCGACCAGATTCGCCGCGATCTCTCCAGGGAAGTCCGGCCGTCCATCATGGAGAGCACGAACTGGTCGATCTCCGCGGCCTGCGCCGGCGGAGGGATGTACCCGGCTTCCCTCTGCTTCAGCTTGTCGAGAGAAAGCGGCGCGCCGTAGAAGGTGGACTGCCGTAAGCTCGCCTTGACGCGGCCGGCATCACTCGGGGACGTGACCCGCGTGCTCCACTGCCAAACGTAGTCGCCGTCGACGAGGTCGGCCCTCAGGGCCACGGAAATGTCGTCCCCCTCGGTCAGCTCCACCGGCGCCTGAAGCGGGAAGAACGCCTGGCCGTAGATCAGCTCGGGCTGCCCAGGGGCGTTGGAGAAGCCGATGTCGTCGGCCAGCTCGGCGTCGAACCAGACCACAAGGCCGTGCGCCGTGCCGCCCCGCTGAGCCGTCCAAACCAGCTCGCCGGTCACGTCCGGCTGCTCGATGGAGCGGTAGTCCAGAGTCGCCCATCGATGGGGCGCGACCAGCAAGTTGCTCGGGCTTTGCGTTTACCTTGCGCCAGGTGTTGACCACCAATGGCTTGCCGGCGCGAAGATCCAGCCCGTAGTCGTTCTCCTGCCACGGTTCGGCGTAGGGCCGGTAGAGCCTCTGATCCTCGATCAACGCTGCCCACAGCTGGTCGCATTGGGGGATAAGTACCCCGCCTGGGGACAGAAGGCGCCGCCGCGCGTCCGCGATGGCGGAAATGTGATGCTGGAAAAGGGGGAGGACGCCACGCAGGTCTGAGATGACCACGTCCGCCCGCTCGGCCAGTGCGATCGAGCTGGAAAGCGTCTTGTGAAAACTAATGCGATCGGCGTACCCGTTGGCGTCCGCCATCTTGCGGGCGACTACGATGGAATCGTCAGGCTCCACGGCGTGCACCTGGCCGGCCCCTAACTGGCATGCAAGTAGAGAGAAGATGCCTGTGCCGGCGCCGATGTCCAGCACGACACAACCTGGTCGTACTGCATGTCTCAATGCCCGCGCATAGGCCCCCATGCGATCCCGGTCGGTGATCATGTCGCCGTAGCTGAGGATCCGGTAGCCTTTGGGCTTACCCATGGCTTTCTCCAGAAGGGTCGGGAGCGGCCCACCTTTTCCCGGATGAACGCTGATCGAGAATGGCGGCGCGCACCGAGGGCAGCAGCGCGAAATCCCGCGGGTACGTTAGCCGGAACGCGGGGACCTGCTTGGCAACCTTGGCTGCCTTCGCCAATAGCGCCGCTGCGCGACGAGTATCGGTCAGGTCGAGCTGAAAGGAGTTTGCGACTATTGCCATGCAGGCGTCCCTAGGCGAGAGTTTGGTCAGGCTAATCGTCGCGGCCCCGGTTTCAGCCACGGGCGCAAGTACATAGATAGCGGCCAGCGGCAAGGGTTCGCCAGAGAAATCGTCTTGCGTCAGGACTACTCGCTGCTTGGTCGAGTATTGCGCCATGGGCGCCAAGGTGGGCGGTTCCGAATAGACTCCAGCCACCGACTCAGGCCAGAGGCGGAGACTCGGGTAAGTTGGCCGCGCCTTCACTTCTTCCTCGATCGCATTGAGTACCAGGCCGTCATCCGAGAGCAGGGAATAGCCGGCTGCTCGGAAGCTGGCAGTGAGCGTGGATTTTCCACAACCCGCCGCTCCGAGGAATGCGATCGCCGTGTCATCTACGCGCACTGCACCCGCGTGCAGAACCAACCGGCCCTGGTGGGCCAGCAGGCGTGGCAAAACTTGGTCGAGCAGCAGATGGCGCAGTGTCTCGTCATCCGTGCCCGGCGCTGGCCAGGCGCCGATACGGTTCCCATCGTTGGTGATCGAGAAGTCCGCGAGGTCGGGAAAGCGCAGCAGCAACCCCTCCTCTTTCCGGGCGATAGACAGCGTTGGAGGGCCATTTCCTGTCTGCCACTCGTGAACCCACGCGGCGTTTTCCCAGTCCGGCGGGGAATCGAGACGGCACCAGGCGAAGTCTCCGGCGACCGCAATGTCCCGCCCCCAACTGGTACGCTTCAGTGGCGCAAACGTATCTCCCAGCACTCGATTGGGGTAGCGAAATCGCTGCATTGCCAACTGTAATGACAACCTGCTACTGGTGAAGATGGCTTCGCAGTTGTTTCTCAGGAACGCACATTGCTGCAGTTGCTTGTCCCGTCGTTCTCTGCTTCTCTATGGCCTCGGTTTCGCTTGCCCCTTTTCGCCCTCGTTCGCGTTTCCAGACCCGCCCGCCGTTAACTCGCGAACGGCGCCGTACATCACGAGCCGCGGCGGGTGATACGGGTGCGCCCTCGATTTCTGGGCTTTCGCCGTCGGTTCTTCAGTTTGGTGAGTCATGATTATTCTCCATTATCGGACAGATGATTACGCGAGACTGGGTTTGTATTGACTGTCGACGCCCGTGGCCTTCCGTGATGAGAGTCCAGCCAGGCACCGAGGTGGACGACTTCGTACATGCGCTCGCCCTGGTCAGGAGCGCCGTACCCGAAGTCCGCGTCGTCGGCCAGGCACAACCCATCCGCGTTCAGAAATGGCGCGAGTATCTTACGGTTTGCCATCATCTTTGTGCTTAAGCGCTCCTTGACTTGCTCCATCAGCGCACTGGTGAAGGCCCAACCCAAGTGCTCCTTGCCCGTCCGCCAACGTACCGTATCGGGCAGCCGGCCCGCCATAGCCCGGCGGAGGATGATCTTTGGCCAGCCGTCACCGAGCTTTTGCTCACCAGGTAGCGAGCAACAGAAGGCGACAACACGTCGGTCGAGATATGGATCTCGGGGCTCCACGCCAACCGCCGAGCCCGCGCGATCATAACGCTCGCGACCCACGGTGAGGTAGGGGTGCTCAATGGACTGAGCGCGCTCCGCCCCATAAGGGCTCGATAACCCGCCCGATCCGTGTCCGTTCAGGGTCCGTAGGCGGTCAGCTAGCCGAATGCGCTGAGCGAAACTCGGGCTGATCAAGGACTCCCGGATGTTCCGATGCAGCCGCTGACATGCGTGGCGCGGGCCGAGCCAACGCCGGTGCAGCCGACACACCGGGCCGGGTGCAAGGGCAGAGCGTGCGCCGCGATACATTTCACGCCAAGCGGGATACTGTTCCCCCCAGAAGCGCTTTTGTCCGACGGCCTGGCGATAGGCGGTCAGCCAGCGCCCCCGCCGCAGCAGGCGGGCGATGTAGCTTCCCTCGGCAAGGATGGTGTCACCGCCCACTCCGTCCAGCAGCACCTTGAGTCCGCTGCGGTGCGCGGTCAGGTAGATTGCCCGTATCAACGTCATGTGGTTATCGAAAGGCTCGTCCAGGCTCCAGGTGAGTTCTTCGAACTCCGGCATGAGCGAGTCCAGTTGATCGTAGCGGATGAGGTGGGGGTCCAGCCCATCCATGGTCAGCGCCGCATGGATGGTACGTGTCTCTATGCAGGTCGCCGGGTCTGGCCCCACAGCGGAGAAGGTTGGCAAAGGTCCGTGCCCGTCCTGTGCCAGTAGCTCCCGCGCAACGGCGACCACCGAGCCGGAGTCCATGCCGCCGCTCAGCATGGAGCCCACCGGTCCAGCGCTCCGCAGCCGGCAGCGCACCGCCTCCGTGAACACTTCGAGAAACGCCTCGGCGTAGGCCTGGTCGGAGGGCAGCTTCAGCTCGGGTCCGGGTTCCAGCCTCCAGTAGCGCCTGACCGCGAAATGATTCGGCGTAACGGTGAGCGTATGCGCTGGAGGCAGACGGTAGACCTCCTCGAAGAAGGTGCTGGTCTTGTCGATGCCCTCGAGCTGGGTGACCAAGAAATCCGCGATGCGGCCCTCGTTGATGCGGTAGGGCGTTTGCGGCAGCACCAGGATGGCCCGAGGCTCAGAGGCAAAGGCGAGAAAGCGGCCGGGCGTGTGGTGGTAGTAGAAGGGCCGCATCCCGAAATGGTCTCGGGCGCAGAACAGCTTGCTGGTGCGCGGATCCCAGATCCCGAAGGCGAAGTCTCCGAGGAACCGCTCGACGCAGACCTCGCCCCAGGTCAGGTAGGCCAACAGGATGATTTCGGCATCGCCGATGTCGGCGGAGCGTTTGGCGATTCCCAGGTCAGCGAGTAACTCGGGCCGGTTGTCCAGGCGCACGTCTGCGGCGATGACGCAGCCGGACTCGGCGTGTTTCAGGGGCAGCTGCTCGAACACCGACTCCGGTGTCGTTGCCAGCAGCGTGTGACCCAGCCCCACTTCGCCTTCGTTCCAGAGGCCGGTGCGGTCCGGTCCCCGGCGCTCGAGCAGCGACGCCATGTTCGCCAGTTCCTCGCGGTGCACCGGGCCACGGTCCTGGTTGGACAAACCGAAGATGCCGCTCATTGCCTGGTCGTCTTCAGGGGTGGCTAGGTAACGAGCAGGGCAAGCAACACTCGGCCCGCGAAAGAATCAGACCGGGTTTCCAAATCGCAGGTCCGTAAACGGCGTATGGCTCAGGTTCTCCTGCGCTAGTGTTGCGCCCTGATGTTCCACCCACGCGTGCGCTTGGAGGTCGCCACCCTCCTTGCGCACGCCGATGCGCAGCTCAGCGGGAATGCCGCGTCGGCGCAACAGCAACCAGAGGGCGAGCGACTGGCGCAGGCAGGTGGCGCGGTAGGGACCGTGGCTCGCGGCGATCGCCACCAGTCGGGCGATGCGGTTGGCGCTCTCGGAGGAGGTTGTCTCGTCAAGTCGCTTCTGGACGGAGCTGGCGCGAAGCGTTCCAGCAGATCGCGGGTCCGCTTGAAGCCAAGCAGTCTCAGGCTGGCGCCGACGGCCGGCAACAAGAAAGCGAGCCGCGCCAGCATCCGGCGCTCCCAGGGCGTGAGGGCACGCAGTTGCTCAAGGCGCCGTCGCAAGCCGTTCACCGTAGACGACCAGGCCCGCATCCGCGAGTTCCCCGATGTGCTTGAGCAGGTCTTGCTCCAGGCGTTCGGGCTCCACGTCGTACTCGTCCAGCATCGTGTCGAATACCTTGCGCAGGCTGCCGTGCTCCTGCAGGAGCTGCCAGATGCGGGTGCCGACGTCGTCGAGACCGAAATAGCTCTCGCTCGCGAGGTCGAGCAGCACGGCCTCGCCGTCGAGCTCCTGGAACAGGACCTCGTGGGAGATGGTCACGTGATCGGCTAGGGTCGGCGTCATGTTCGGGTCGTTGGCGGCGTCAGTGAATAGGGTTGCGGCGTTTCGCGCGTGAGGCGTAGTTTACCCATGCGTCCCGCACGAACGAAACAACCGATGGATTTCCTCTCCGCCACCGTCCTGCTCTTCATCATCATGGACCCGCTGGGCAACATCCCGGTGTTCCATTCGCTTGCTAAACCGGTATCCGCGCGGACACCGGCTGCGGATCATCGCACGGGAGATGCTGGTTGCCTACGGGGTGCTGGTCGGTTTCTTGGTGGCGGGGGAGACCATCCTCGGATATCTCGGCCTGAAGCAGCCCGCCCTCGGCGTCGCCGGCGGCGTCGTGCTGTTCGTGATCGCCATCCGCATGGTGTTTCCCGAGCTCGGCGGCATGCCCAGGCCGGAAGAGGCGGAGGAGGAGCCGTTCGTGGTGCCGTTCGCGGTGCCGATGATCGCCGGGCCGTCGGCGGTGGCGGCCATCCTGCTATTGGTGAGCCGGGAGCCCGAGGCCATCTGGACCTGGTGGGGTGCGGTGACCGTCGCCTGGGCGCTGAGCGCGGCGATCCTGCTTGGCTCCGGGCTGCTGATGGAGATGCTCGGCCGCCGCACCCTGCGCGCCCTGGTGCGCCTGACGGGGATGCTGCTGATCATGATGGCGGTGCAGATGTTTATGGACGGCGTCACCGGTTATTTGTCCGCCGCGCCCTTGCCCTGATTGGGGTCAACTGCATCGCGCAGGAAATCGACGACCCGCGACTCCAGCCAGTACGCCGGGCGCCAGGGCAGGGTGCCCGCGACGAAGCCGACGTGCCCGCCGTGCCGCGCGAGTTCCAGGGTGACGCCCGGTCCGAGCTCGTCCTCCCGTGGCACCGTGTACGGGAACATGAAGGGGTCGTCGGCGGCATGGAGAATCAGTGTGGGCGTCGCGATGCGCGGCAGGAATGGGCGGCAGCTGCACCGGGCGTAGTAGTCTTCGGCCCCGGCGAAGCCGTTCAGGGGCGCGGTGATGCGGTCGTCGTATTCGAAGAAATCGCGAATCCGGTCGAGGTCCACGTCGAGTGGGGAGGGGATGCGCTGGAACTTGGCCCGGTAGTTGGCCTTGAGCCGGTCGATCAGGTGGCGCTGGTAGATCCGCGAGGCGCCGATGCCCAGCCGCAGCATGGCGTCGCGCAGCACGAAGGGAACCGAGACCGCGACCGCCGTTTCGACCAACGGGTGTGATCGTTCGCCCAGGTACTTCAGCAGCATGTTTCCGCCGAGAGAGAAACCCACTGCCGCGAGTGCGCTCCCCTGTGGACCGTTCGCCAGATACGCCAACGCGGCGGCCAGATCGTCGCTGGCGCCGGAGTGGTAGCTTCGCGGCAGCCGGTTCGGCTCGCCGCTGCGCCCGCGCAGGTACATGAAGGCCGGCCGGAAACCCGCGACGTTCAGGGCCTTGAGCAGATTTCCGGCGTAGTGGGACTGCAGGTCCCCCTCCAGCCCGTGGACCACCAGCACGGTCGGACCGTCGCCCCCACCGATTGCCAGATCGAGAAAGTCGCCGTCGGCGAGCTCCAGGCGCTCATGCGTCAGCGGGAGCGCCGGTCTGCGCCGGAACAGGCTCGGCCACAGGGTCTGCATGTGTGGACCGCGGGCCCACCAGGCCGGCCGGAAGGCGCTCTCGCGGACGCGGCCCACGGCGCTAGGGACTCTGTCGGCCGTAGAGGGCGGCATAGAGCCCGGCGCTGTCGATCAGCTCCTCGTGGCGTCCTTCCTCCACGACGCGCCCGTCCTCGAATACCAGTACCCGGTCCGCCTGGCGCACCGCGCTCAGGCGGTGGGCGATGATGATCGTGGTGCGCCCGGATAGGAACTCGGCGAGCGCTCGGTGCAGGCGACCCTCGGTCTCGGTGTCCAGTGCCGAGGTCGCCTCGTCCAGGATCACGACGCGCGGGTCCGAAAGCACCATGCGCGCAACCGCCAGGCGCTGGCGTTGACCGCCGGAGAGCCGGATGCCCCCGCGCCCGACCATGGTGTCGAGCCCCTGATCGAGCTCGCGCACAGTGTCCTCGAGCTGCGCCACCTCCAGCGCGTGCCACAGCTCGGCGTCGGTGACCTCCCGCCCCAGGGTCAGGTTCATGCGCACCGTGTCGTTGAACAGCGCCGGGTGCTGGAGCACCGTGGCCACGTTGTCGCGGACCACCTCCATGCCGATCTCCTGCACCGATACCCGGTCGTAGAGGATGCTGCCGGAGCTCGCGGGGTAGAGGCCGATCAGGATCTGCACCAGGGTGGTCTTGCCGCCGCCGCTCGCGCCGACGAAGGCGACCTTCTCGCCCGGCTCGATACGCAGGGAGACCCCGTCGAGCACGGGCGGTCCGTCCCCGTAGGCGAAACGCACGTCCCTGAGCTCGACGGAGACCGTGCGCTTGTGCTCGAACGGGTTTCTCCGGTGGGGATAGGCGGGCTCCAGGTGCATCGTCAACAGCCGGTTGATGCGGTTGAGCGCGGCGCTGGCCCCGTGGTAGGCGTACTGGATGCCCAACACCTCCTGCACCGGCCCCATCATGAACCAGAGGTAGGCGAACACCGCCAGCATCTGGCCGATGGTGAGGTCCGAGAACAGGACCATCAGCATGCTGACGGCACGGAATACATCGAAGCCGAACAGGAAGACGGCGAACGAGAGCCGGTTGCCGGCGTCGCTCTTCCATGTGTACGCGGTGGAGTAGGCGCGGATCTCGTCGGCCTTGCCGATGATGCGCCGCAGGTAGAAGCGCTCGCGGTTGCTGGCGCGGATCTGCTGGATGGCGTTCAGGGTCTCGGCGAGGGAGTCCTGGAAGACCTCGTAGGCCGCGTTCTCGCGCCGCTTGAGCTCCTTGACCCGGCGCCCGAATACGGTGGTCACGTAGATCACCAGGGGATTCAGAAACAGGATGAAGAGCGCGAGCTGCCAGTGCATCCACAGGAGCACGATCGCGGTGCCCAGGATCGACAGCACCGCCACCAGGAACTTGGCGGTGGCGCTGCCCACGAACTGGTCGACCGCGTCGAGGTCCGTCACCAGGTGCGAGGCCACCTTGCCGCTGCCCAGGGTCTCGTACTCCGCCATGGAAACCCGCTGCAGGCGCGCGAGCAGGTCGCGGCGGATGCGGAAGATGACGTCCTTGGAGACGGCGGTGAACTGACGCGTCTGCCAGACGGCGAGCGCGAGCCCGATCATCCTGCAGCAGGAGCGTAAGGAGGAGGATTGCCAGGATGTAGAGCACGGGTCCGTGCCAGGCATCCGGGAACATTCGATTCATGGCCGCGACCGCCGCACCGGGCTTGCCGAGCAGCACCTCGTCGACCAGCAGGGGAATCAGCAGCGGCACCGGCACGCTGACCAGGGCACCGAGGATGGCGATGACGTTCGCCAGCACGAATTCGCGCCGGTGCTCGAGGACCATCTGCGCCAGGTCGTGCCAGTCGTAAGGTTTCTCGCGCGGGCGAGGAATCTCCTCCGCCGGGAGTCGCCGTGGCGCAAGAGGCGCATGCTCGGAATCGGCGAAAACGGGCTTCGAGGTTACTGCCGTCATGGCGTTCCGGTTTTGCGGCGTGGATCTCCCCGCCAGGGCCGATGGCTGGATGTGTCCGGTAATGGGCCTGCTCGTGTTTTCACCGGAAGCCTGAATATCCGCTCCTAAGCCTTCGCCAGAATGCCAAAACCGGGATCGGTCGAAATGAGAAATCGCCGCCGCTGTCGTTGAGTATCGAAAACCCGCTCGCCTATAATCGCCCGGTCTCAGACCAACTCCACCCAGATGCCGTCACGGCGGGGCCATTTCAAATGCGCACAAGACTACTCGGGATCTTCGCCGTCATCGCGCGCCGGCTACGCAGGCGCCGCTTTGGGCGAGGATCTGATCCAGATCTACGACCTCGCGGTGCAGAGCGACCCCGTCCTGCGCGAGCAGGAGCAGATCCTGTACGCGACCCGCGAGGTCAAGCCCCAGGCGCGTTCCCTGCTGCTGCCGAGCTTCGGTGTGACCGGGGATCTGACCTACCAGAATGACGACACCAAAGGGCGCAGCTCGCTGACCGGCTCTACCATTCGGCGCAGCGATAGCTACGACAGCCGGGGCCTCACCGCTTCGGTCTCCCAGTCGGTCTACAACCGCGGCGACTGGATCAGGCTCGATCAGACGAACGACACGATCGCAGCCGCCGAGGCCCAGTACCGGGATGCCCAGATCGAGCTCATGGTGCGCACCACCGAGGCCTATTTCGACGTGCTGCGCGCCTCCGACCTGGTACGTGTGCAGGAGTCCCTGCAGCTTGCCAACGAACGCCAACTCGAGCAGTCCAATCAGCGCTTCGAGGTCGGGTTGGTCGCCATCACCGACGTCAACGAAAGTCAGGCGGCCTACGACCGCTCCCGTGCGGACGTGATCAGCGCCAAGAATGCCCTGAACAACGCCTGGGAGGCCCTGCGCCGTATCGTGGGCCCCATCAATGTGCCGCTGGCGCGCCTCGGGGATAAGCTCCCCCTAACGCCACCGCAGCCCAACGACATCGACCAGTGGGCACAGACCGCCCTGCAAAACAATTACGGCATCATCGCCGCCCAGGAGCAGGCCCAGAGCGCCGAGAAGAGCATCGACATCGAGCGCGCCGGGCACCTGCCCACTCTCGATCTGCAGGCCGGTTACGACGTCTTCCGCAGCGAGGCCGAATTTGGGACCGACCGCGATACCGCCTTCGTCAGCCTCAACGTGAACATACCCCTCTACCAGGGCGGCCTGGTCACCTCCCGCACGCGGCAGGCGGGCTACGACTACCGGGCGGCCCAGGACCGGCTCGACCAGACCCGGCGCCTGGTCATGAACAACGTGAAAGATGCCTTTCGCGGCATCCTCTCCAGCATCAGCGACGTGCAGGCGCGCCAGGCGGCCATCGTTTCCGCCCGCAGCGCGCTGGAGTCAACCCAGGCGGGGCTGGACGTCGGTACCCGTACGCAGGTGGACGTGCTCAACGCCCAGCGCAACATGTTTCAGGCCGAGTTCGACTATCTGGTCGCGCGTTATGCCTACATCATCAACGGCGTGAAGATTCACCAGGCCACCAGCACTTTGAGCCGGGAGGTGTTGGCGAAGGGCAACGCCTGGCTGGACAGCGCCGATACGGTGCCGGCGCCAACGAACTGAGGCCGTGCCGAAGGGCAGGGAGCCAGCGTCGCGGCCGGGCGTTTCCGCCTGGCCGTTGTCCTTTATCTGCACAGTGAAGCGGGAAAGCGATGTCCGGCAACAGCTTCGGCAAGCTCTTCGTCACCACCACCTTCGGTGAGAGCCACGGGCCCGCCATCGGCGGTATCGTGGACGGATGCCCGCCGGGTCTCGCCCTCAGCGAGGCGGACCTGCAGCTGGATCTCGACCGCCGGCGTCCCGGCAAGTCGCGCCACACCACCCAGCGGCGCGAGTCGGACCGCGTACAGATCCTCTCCGGGGTGTTCGAGGGCGTGACAACAGGCACCCCCATCGGGCTGCTGATCCACAACGAGGACCAGCGCTCCAAGGACTACGCGGAGATTGCGGCCAAGTTCCGCCCGGGTCACGCCGACTATACCTACACCATGAAGTACGGGGTTCGGGACTACCGCGGCGGCGGTCGTTCCTCGGCCCGCGAGACGGCCATCCGTGTGGCTGCCGGGGGCATCGCCAAGAAATACCTACGCGACGAGCTCGGCATCCTGATTCGCGGCTACCTTTCCCGGCTCGGGCCAATCCGGCCGCGCGGGTTCGACTGGGACGAGGTCGAGCAGAACCCCTTCTTCTGCCCGGACGCGCAGGCGGTACCCGAGATGGAGACCTACATGGACGCCCTGCGCAAGTCCGGGGACTCGATCGGGGCGGAGGTCACGGTGGTGGCAGAGGGCGTCCCGCCCGGGCTGGGGGAGCCGGTCTTCGACCGCCTGGATGCGGACATCGCGCACGCGCTCATGAGCATCAACGCCGTCAAGGGGGTCGAGATCGGCGCCGGCTTCGCTTGCGTCGAGCAGAAGGGGAGCGAGCACCGGGATGAGATGTCGCCAACCGGCTTCCTCGGCAACAATGCTGGCGGCGTGCTGGGCGGCATCTCCAGTGGCCAGGACATCGTCGCGCGCATCGCGCTCAAGGCAACCTCGAGCATCCGGCTCCCCGGCAGGACCATCGACGCCGAGGGGAGGCAGACCGAGATCGTGACCACCGGGCGCCACGACCCCTGCGTCGGAATCCGCGCCACCCCGATCGCCGAGGCCATGCTGGCGATGGTGCTGATGGACCACTGGCTGCGGCATCGCGGTCAGAATGCGGAGGTTCGGCCCGGCACGCCTCGCGTTCCGCCTCGGGGCGAGTAGCGGCGCGGCGCGCGAACGCGGCGCCGAAGAGCGTGCGCGCGCTGATTCGGGCTCGGACAGGTTACTTCAGCATCCTCGCATCGGCCCTGCTTCATGCCTTATTGGCGCCTCTCCGGCTTCTACTTCTTCTACTTCGCCGCTCTCGGCGCGCTGGTCCCGTTCTGGGGCCTGTATCTGCAGGATCGGGGCTTTTCCCCGGTTGCCATCGGACAGCTCATGGCGATCCTCATGGGCACCAAGATCGTCGCGCCCAATGTCTGGGGCTGGATCGGCGACCGTATTGACTCGCGCATGCCCATCGTCAGGCTTGCGTCCTTGCTCTCCTTCCTGATCTTCGCCGGCATCGCCTTCGCCCAGGGTTTCTGGGAAATGGCCCTGGTGATGGTCCTGTTCAGCTTCTTCTGGAACGCATCGCTGCCGCAGATGGAGGTGATTACCTTCAATCATCTCGGCAGCCGCATCCGCCGTTACGCCACCATCCGGCTGTGGGGTTCCGTCGGCTTTATCCTGGCGGTGCTCGCCCTCGGCGAGATCATCGAGCGCAGCGGGACCTCGGTCGTACCCCAGGTGGTGCTGGTGATCTTCGTCGGCATCTGGCTCAGCAGCCTGGTGGTGCCCGACAGCACGCGCCCACATGGTGACCAATCCTCGGCATCCGTCCTCAGTCGGATCCGGCGCCCGGAGATCGCGGCCTATCCTCGCGAGCTGCTTTCTGATGCAGATGAGCCACGGCTCCTACTACGCCTTCTACTCCATCCATCTGACGGAGGCGGGTTACTCGAGCGCCCAGGTCGGTGCGCTCTGGGCCTGGGGGGTGACGATGGAGGTGGCGCTGTTCCTGCGCATGCATTGGTTTCTGGAGCGTTTCGGCGCCCGCGGGGTCTTGCTCGCCAGTCTGGCCCTGGCATCGGCTCGCTGGTTGCTGATTGGCAACTTCGTCGACATCCTGTGGGTGCAGATCGTGGCCCAGGCGCTGCACGCCGCGACCTTCGGCGCGTTCCACGCCTCGGCCATCCACCTCGTCCATCACTACTTCACCGGCCGCACCCAGGGACGCGGCCAGGCCCTGTACAGCAGCCTGAGCTTCGGCGCCGGCGGGGCGGCGGGCAGCCTCGCGAGCGGCGTCCTGTGGACCAACGCGGGCGCCGCGGTCACCTTCGGGTTCTCGGCGGCGGCGGCCGGGCTCGGTTGGCTTGCGGCCTGGCTGTGGGTGGATAGGGAGCGGCGTTTCTGAGGAAACGGGCTCGCGGGATCGTCGCATTTGCGCAACAAGATCGCTGCAAAGGTTTAAAAACCGGACCTAATTCCCAGTTTTTCATTGGAAAGATCTTCTCTCAGGTGCTATCTTTTTACGCAACTTTCCCGAGTGAGATGCCCGGTCGCGGCCCAGCCATGAGAACCATCATCGCGACATTTCTGATCCTGGTCTCTTCATCCCTGTCGGCGCAACAGGTCGACGTACGCAGTGCGCGCATCTGGACTGCGCCCGACCACACCAAGCTGGTGGTCGATACGGCTGCTGCCGTTACGCACAAGGTCTTCTCCCTCGACAATCCTGACCGGTTGGTCGTTGACATCCCCGATGCGCGCCTGACCGCCAAGCTCCCCGTGGTCGAGGCCGACGACCCGTTGCTCAGCGGCGTGCGCAGCGGCATCCGCGCAGGGGACGACCTGCGTTTGGTACTCGACCTCAAACAACCGGTGCGCGCGAAGAGTTTCATGCTCGAGCCCAACGACCAGTCCGGCCACCGCCTGGTGGTGGACCTGACGCCGAAAGGGTCAGCGGCGGAGGCCGCAACCGGAAAAGGCGAGCACCTTTCGGTGCGCACGGCGCCGAAGAAGGCGAGGGAAGTGGTGGTCGCCATCGACGCCGGACACGGCGGTGAGGATCCCGGCGCCATCGGGGCGGCAGGCACGCGGGAGAAGCAGATCACCATGGCCATCGCCCGCAAGCTGGCGCAGCTGGTCAAGAAGGAGCGCGGCATGCGCCCGGTGCTGATCCGCGACGGCGACTACTTCGTCAGCCTTCGCAAGCGCATCGCGCTGGCGCGTAAGCACCAGGCGGACCTGTTCGTCTCGATCCACGCGGATGCCTTCAACGACCCGCGGGTCCGTGGCTCCTCGGTCTACACGCTCTCCCACCGCGGCGCCAGCAGCGAGGCCGCCAAGTGGCTGGCAGACAAGGAGAACAGTGCCGATCTCATCGGGGGCATCGACGTGGGCGAGAACAGCGATCTGCTCCACCGTGCTTCTGGACATGACCCAGAACGCCACGCTCGAGCACAGCGGCCTGGCGGCAAACAAGGTGCTCGCCAATCTCAACAAGGTCGGCAAGGTCCACAAGAACCGGGTGCAGAAGGCGGGGTTTGTGGTCCTGAAGTCCCCGGACATCCCGTCCATGCTGGTCGAGACGGCCTTCATCTCGAATCCGGAGGAGGAGAAGCGCCTGCGCAGCGCCGACCATCAGTACCAGATGGCGAAGGCGATCCTGGCCGGGATCAAGGCCTACTTCGAGGCCTATCCGCCGCCCGGCACCCTGCTCGCGGCACTCGGCAGGAGCGCGGCGCGCAAGCACGTCATCGGCAATGGCGATACCCTGGGCGAGATCGCGCGCCAATATCCGGGTCAGCCTGAACTCCCTGCGAACCGTCAACAGCATCGACGGCGATCAGATCCGCATCGGTCAGGTGCTGACCATCCCGGAGAGCTGAGCGATCGGCGAGCGGCCTTGCGCCGGCGCGGGCTTTTTGCTTCCATCCGCGGCATGACTCATCCGCATCCGCCAGCTGCCCGCCCAGCTCGTCAACCAGATCGCCGCCGGCGAGGTGGTCGAGCGCCCGGCCTCGGTGGTCAAGGAGCTGATCGAGAACAGCCTCGACGCCGGCGCCGACCGCATCGAGATCGACGTCGAGCAGGGCGGCGTCAAGCTGCATGCGGGTGCGCGACAACGGCGCCGGCATCCAGGTCGATGACCTGGCGCTGGCCCTCTCGCGCCACGCCACCAGCAAGATCGCCGATCTCGCGGACCTGGAATCCGTCGCGACCCTGGGTTTCCGCGGCGAGGCCCTGCCGAGCATCGCCTCGGTCTCGCGGCTGGAGCCTGACCTCGCGCGTCGCGGACGCGGATGCGGGCCTGGCGCATTCGCAGCGACGGCAGCGATCGGACCGCACGAGCCCGCAGCCGGCGTCCCATCCGTCGGCACCACGGTGGAGGTGCGCGACCTCTTCTACAACACGCCGGCGCGGCGCAAGTTTCTGCGCACCGAAAAGACCGAGTTTTCGCATCTCGAGCAGGTGGTCGAGCGCATCGCCCTGGCGCAGCCCGATGTGCGCTTCCGACTGAGCCACAACGGCGCGTGGTCTGTTCGACCTGCCGCCGCCAGACGGAGACGCGCCGCAGTCAGGAACGGCGCCTCGCGCGACTTGTTGGGCGCCGGCTTCCTCGAGCACGCCCTGCCTGCGACGAGGAGGCGGTCGGTCTGCGCCTGCGCGGCTGGGTGGCGAGCCGGCGTTCTCGCGCAGTCAGGCCGACCTGCAGTATCTTCTATGTGAACGGCCGCATGGTGCGGGACAAGCTGGTGAGCCACGCGGTGCGCCAGGCCTACCAGGACGTGCTGCATCACGGTCGTCATCCGGCCTATCTGCTGTACCTGGAGTGCCGCTGGTGCTGGTGGACGTCAACGTCCACCCCGCCAAGCACGAGGTGCGCTTCCGCGAGGGCCGCCAGGTCCACGATTTTATTTTCCGCGCCTTGCACCGGCGCCTGGCGGACGGGCCGCGGGCGGTGCGGACGCTGTGGCTCGGCACCGCGGGACCTGAAGTCGCCGATTTTGCCCGGACCAGCCGGGTACGGCCGTGAGATGCCGCTGGCCCGGCAGCAGCCGATGCCGCTGCGGGTCGGCGAGCGTGTCGGCGGACTACGGATTCAGCTTCGAGGCCCAGCGCCGGTCCGTGCCCGCGCCGATGCAGGCCGACGGACGGAGCGCGACCGGACGAGATGCCGCCCCTGGGCTTCGCCCTCGCGCAGCTACACGGCAGTCTATATTCTGGCGCAGGCGCAGGACGGCCTGGTGATCGTGGACATGCACGCCGCCCACGAGCGCATCGGTTACGAGCGCCTCAAGCAGGCTTGGGAGAGGGCGTGATCCGCGGCCAGCCGCTGCTGGTGCCGGTGGTGGTCCAGTGTGAGCGCACCGGGAGGCGGACCTGGCCGAGGCCAACGCGCGCTGTTCGGCGCCTGGGGTTCGGGGTCGACCGCGTGGGGGAAGCAGCCTGGCGGTGCGGGAGATCCCGGTCGCTGCTGCAGGGAGCGGACGCCGAGAGTTGTTGCGCGATCTGCTCTCGGACTTGGCCGTGCACGGCCGCAGCGACCGCATCCGCGAGCAGATCAACGAGGTCCTGGCGACCATGGCCTGCCACCGTCCGTGCGCGCCAACCGCCGCTGCCCTGGACGAGATGAACGCACTGTTGCGCGACATGGAGCGCACGGAGCGGGCGGATCAGTGCAATCACGGTCGTCCGACCTGGGTGAAGCTGTCGCACACGCGAGCTCGACCGGCTGTTCCTGCGCGGGCGCTGAGCTGCCCGACGGCCGGCTGAGGACCCTGGCATGGCGGTAGGGACGACTCCCCCAGCCGATCCTGCTCATGGGGCCGACCGCGTCCGGTAAGACGGATCTGGCGGTGGAGTTGGCGAGCGCGCTTCCCCTGCGACATCGTCAGCGTGGATTCCGCCCTGGTCTACCGCGGCATGGACATCGGCACCGCCAAGCCGACCGGACGTGCTGGCCGCAGCCCGCATCGGCTGATCGATATCTGCGACCCGCGGAGTCTTACTCCGCCGCACGTTTCAGGGCCGATGCCCTGCGCGAGATGGCCGATATCAGCGCCCGGGGACGGGTGCCCCTTCTGGGGGGCGGCACCATGCTCTATTTCCGCGCGCTTCAGCGCGGGCTCTCGCCGCTGCCGGCGGCGACCGGGAGGTCGCGCAGGCGGCTGGACGCCGAGGCGGCGGTCCGCGGCTGGGCAGCGGCTCCATCGGCGGCTGGCAGACGTCGACCCGGAGGCAGCCGGCCGCATCCATCCGAACGATCCTCAGCGGATCCAGCGCGCCCTGGAGGTCTTCGAAATAGCAGGTCAGCCGATGAGCGTTCTGTAGCGCGAGGGGGACGAGCACTCCGCCCTTATCGCCTGCTGAAACTGGTGCGCGCGCCGGGGGACCGGGCATTCTGCATGAGCGGATCGAGCCGCGTTTCCTGCTCATGCTGGAGTTGGGGTTCGAGGGCGAGGTGCGGCGGTTGTGGGCACGGGGGATCTCACCCGGGCTGCCGGCCATGCGCTGTGTCGGCTATCGGCAAATGTTGAAATACCTGCTCGGGGAATATAGTTTTGACGAGATGATGCATGCGCGGCATTATCGCGACAGGCAACTCGCGAAGCGACAATTCACCCGGCTCCGGCAGAGAACCAGACCAAATGGCTGGTCGACGGCCATCGTCCCGTCGAGCGGGCGCTGGAGTTGATGGGGCGTGGGATGTTTCGTGGCGAGCAGAA
>CAVTOR010000015.1:0-14856 GCA_963736235.1 uncultured Gammaproteobacteria bacterium | reverse complement strand
CAGAAGCTGTTGGGCAACCGCGACGTGCAGACGCGGTTTCTGCGCACCCTCGCGACGCTGCTGCCGGCGCACGTGGCGCCGATCATCATTGCCGATTCCGGTTTCAAGGTACCCCTCTACCGCGAGGTCGGGCAACTCGGCTGGCGCTGGGTCGGGCGTGTGCGTGGCCGCGACTTTCTGCGCCCAAAGCACCGCTGGGTGAGCTGCAAGAGCCTGTTCAAAAGCGCCACAGCGACACCGACATTCTTGGGTGTTGGAGACTGGGTGCGCAGCAATCCGATCGCGGCCGTGATCGTGCTGGTGCGGCTCGCGCCGCAAGGACGACGTGCCAACAACGCCTTCGGCAAGCGATCGCGCTCGAAGGCCAGCCAGCACAGTGCCCGGGCCGCCAAGGAGCCGTGGCTGCTGGTGGCCAGCCCGAAGCTCGCCGAACTGTCTGCGAAACAGTTGGTGAAGCTCTACCGCCAGCGCATGCAAATTGAGGAGAGCTTCCGCGACATGAAAAGCGAGCACTTCGGTGAGGGCCTTGAGCGCAGCCGCTCCAACGGCGTCGGGCGCTTCAGTGTACTGGTGCTGATCGCCTCGCTCGCGGCCTTTCTGCTTTGGCTGCTGGGCACAGCGGCCGAGACGGCTGGATTGCACGAGCAATTGCATCCGAGCAATCGAAAGCGTCGCGTCTACTCCAAGCTGTTCCTCGCCCGCTTGCTCCTAGTGCTCGAGCGCTGCCACAGCGAACTCGATCGCCTGGCCGAGGCGATCACGGACGTCGATCAATGGGTCGCGCGAGACCATGACGCTCTGCTGCTCCAGTAAGCTGCGCGCGGCGCAATTTGAGGGGATACCTCAGGGACCATCCCTGTTTCTTTACCTTGACATCCAACGGCTCCCAGAAACCTGGGTTGTGTCTGCGTATCCCCTAAAGTAACGTCCACAGGTGTATCGGATGACATTCGCGACCCGCAACTGGGGATTGCCAGCAGCACCGCGGAGCAGGTTCACGGTCCGGCTGGGTAGGCGGCCAACCTCCCGGTCTCCATGCCAGACTGCAGAACCGCGGAGCGAGAGCGGATCCCCAAGGCAAACCTCCCACTTGGAGTGGCTTAAGCTCTCATACTCGTCCATCGGGATTCTCCACTATCGTGTGCTTGGCGGCTCACGCTGTGGAGTTTCCTGATGGACTCCCGGAATTGTCAAACTGTTACTGCCTCCCGGCAGAGCCGGCGGGTCTCCCGGGTACGCTCGCTTTCTGGCTCAATCGACACAGATTGGTGGTCGGTAATCTGTACAGCGCGCTAAGCGGAACATCCGCAGCGGAGTGGCATTCGATTTTAGGAAAGTCAGTATCGGTCTAACCTGCATGCGAGTAATTACCTTCCGACCTGCATTGTCGGCTCATCGTGCTGATTCGGCGGCTGGCGCCCTGCGAACAGCGGGTATCGAATCTGGGTGCAAGAAGGGCTTCGCCACCCGCTGCCCGCGGACTCGTCTACTTTTCACCTGGTGCGCGAGAGTTCTACCGGCTGAAGCAGCTCGCAACTCGACCGCCGGCTCGCTGGTGCTTCGCGGCGATTAATACCAGGGCTCCAGTTCTCTCAGCACGTCGGCCCATTCGTATACCTGCGGATCGCTTCCCGGAGCTCCGGAGGAGCCGATGTCGCCGCCGCTCTGCTCGATATTGTCCATTTTGGCATTGTAGGACTTCGCGGTTGCCTGAATCTGCTGCTCGTAGACGCCCATGGCTGTCTCTCCTGTCGATATTTTGTGAGGGGTGGTGCCGGCAGTACGCTGTCGGCATGGCTTAAATGTAGCGTTAAAAATATTTTTGTCTAGGACAAAGAAGCAATATTTTTTCGGATATAATTTCGATCGCAAAAATGTCTGTGACATGCAGGAGAAAGGCTGTGTTTGCTATCGGCACTGTCGAGCGCGACACGGGTATCGGTCGCGACACGCTGCGGATCTGGGAACGGCGCTACGGCTTTCCGACTCCCATGCGCAACGACAAGGGCGAACGGGTCTACAGCGCTGAGCAGATTCGCCGGCTGCAACGGATCCGGCGTTTGCTCGATCAAGGGCTGCGTCCGGGCAAAGTGGTGCCCCTCGACGACGAGGCGCTCGACAAGCTTGCCGACACATTGCCCGAGGCGTCATTGAGCCCCCAAGACATCGATCCTGCCCACGCCAAGCTGATCGATCTGGCATCTTCCGGCGATATCCCCGCTCTTACTGCAGCGCTGGAGCAGGCCCTTGCCCGTGACGGGCTGCGCTCGTTCGTGCTCAATACCTTGGCTCCGTTGACCAAAGCGGTCGGGGAGCTATGGGCGGGTGGGCGGCTCCAGATCTTCGAGGAGCATATCCTGACGAGGCACCTGGTGCGCTTTCTCGACGTGGCGATTAGCCGCGTCGGACGCCCCCCGGGGATCCTGAGGTGCTGCTCGCGACCCTTCCGGGCGAGCAGCACGCGTTGGGTTTGGTGATGGTCGAGGCCCTGCTCATCCACGCCGGCAGGGCGACCCTGAACCTGGGGACGGATGTTCCGCTCGATCAGATTATCGCTGCGGTGGAACGGTCGGGGGTATCGGCGGTGGCGCTCTCGTTCAGTGCTTGCTATGCCCGGCACTCGATTAGGGACCATCTTGAAGAGCTCGCCGATCGCCTTCCACAGGGCGTTGGTATCTGGATCGGTGGTGAAGGCGCAAGGCGGCTGCGGCGGCTGCCACCCTCGGTGGAGAAGAAATCGCTGGAGTCGATTTGACGCCTCAGCGAGCTAATCAGACCAGGCATTCGCGAATCCGCCGCACATCCAGTGCACCAATCACGTTTTCGATTCGGACGGCCAATCTAGGAGCGCGTCCGGCTTAGCCTCCGGATTGGGGCGTTGCAGTTGGCTGGTGTGAAAAAACGAGGCGTCATTTCACGATATGGGTGAAAAAACGCCGATTTTTTGCGAAAACGCGTGCTTTTTCTGCTTTTTCACCCTTTTAAGACTAATAGACGCCTCAGATTCCATCCGATGCACACCAGGGGCCACTCGCCCTGCACAGCGCGCAATCCACGGAGCGGGAATTGGCGGAAACCCAGCACCTGCTTGATGATGCCAAAGATGGTTTCCAGGGTGGACTTCCGTTTGGCATAAAGTGCCTTGCCGGCCCGCGTCTGCAGGCCATGGACCATCGCCTGGACAGGGCTGGGATCGGCCGGTGGTGCCGGATCCTCGGCAAAGCGCTCGACCAAGGGAAGGTTGTGCGCCTCGCGCTTGGCTGGGATCAGCGGCTCGATATCGGCGCTGTCGCACCGTTCGACGTTCGCTGCGCTGTGGTAGCCGGTATCGGCCAGCAGTACCTCGACCTCGCCGAGCACCTCGGGAAGGGCATCGAGTTTTTCCAGCGCCGGAGCGACTTCCTGCTTGTCGTTGGTGTGCTGGGTGACGTGCTCTTCGACGATCAGATAGGTGGCCGCGGCTTCCAACCCAGCATCGGAGTGGGAAAGACGCGTCCCCTCTCCATCCCTCGACCCCGCAGTCGTCATCCGTATTCAGGTCGAGGCGCTTCGTGCTAACAGCCTGCTCAATGAGGGGATCGAGCTCACTTAAAGCTTCGCATCGCCCGAAAACAGGCGCTCCACCGGCCCGTTGGGTCGGTTTACCGCCATGATACGCTCCGCGCCCTACGATCGACTCCTGAACCATCGCAACGCCCGCCATGGTCCCATTTCGGTTTCTGGAGCCAAGGCATTTCAGACCATTACCGTAATCGACAAGGAGGGTGAGGAAACTCGATACCTCTGGGTGCTGTCACGCCAGCGTCATGGCGAGCTCAAAGACTGCTGGATGATCGACGCGGTCATCTCTGCGCAAAACCGAGCGCCGCGCCGGTTGGTCAGGCGAACCGGAAGGGGAGTAAATGGTTGGTTTTCGATAGGAACGGGATTTGGGAATCTCGCCGCGGTACGTTTAAAGTGGGACGGTCTGATCAGCCCACCCCCCAGCTTCCGTTCCGCGTCGACGAGACCACGCGGACAGACAGCAGGAGTCGCCATGCTTCAATCCCAAGCGAGCATCTTGGTCAATATCCCTCCGCAACAGGTCTACGACTTTGTGGTCGTCGGCTTTTCGGGCAACTACCGGCGCTGGTCCCCGGAAGTCCAGAGACTCGAGATACTCACCCCGGGGCCCCTGCGGGTGGGTAGCCGTGCGCGGCAGGTGCGTGTCGACCAGGGCCGGCGTAGCGAGAACACCTTTCGCGTAGTCGCGCTCGAGCCCCCATCCAAAGTCCGTTTCCACGAAAGCTCCGACCAGTTCCGTACCGAGTACCGGATGGAGCCTATGGGCGACGAGACTCGTCTGACCTTCGTCTTTGAGTTAAGGCGCATGGAGCTGTACATGCGGCCTTTCGAAAAGCTCATCCGAGCGGCCGTGCAGGACGGGGCCGAACGGGTGGTCCGCAACATCAAGCGGTTAGTCGAGCGGGAGTCGTCCCCACCGACGAGCCGCAGGGCTTGATCACGAGGAAAGTTCCATGGATTTCACTGTAGAGAAAGACCCGGGCACGATCCCATACGTGCTCTCACAGATTCTCGATACCTGCATCAACGGCATCACACTGTCGGACCCGGATCAACCGGACAACCCCATCGTCTACGCCAACGAGGCCTTCGAACTGATCACGGGCTACGACCGGGATGAGATCATCGGGCGTAACTGCCGGTTCCTCCAGGGAGACGACCGTGATCAACCCGAAATCGAGCGAATCCGCGAGGCCCTGCGCGAGCACAAGCCGGTTACGGTTACCTTGCGCAACTACCGCAAGGACGGCAGCCTGTTCCTTAACCAGTTTTCGATCCGCCCGCTGCTCGACCCGCAAGGACGGCTGATCTACTACCTCGGAACGCAGTACGACGTGACGGAGATGGTGGAGGCAGAAGAGGAACTGCGCCGGCTCAACGCCAAGCTCAGGGCCATGGGGGAGCAGGTGGACTAGCGGGGGCTGCGCAGCCCGCGCATGCTCGGCACAGGCCACTAGTCGGTATTCGTCTTCCGGGTTTTGGGAGGCTCAGGCGAGAAGCTCGCTCCTTAGGTTAGGTAACTAAGTGCCGCGACATCGAACCCGGACGCCTTCAGCGCTTCCTCGGCCTGGGGCTTGGTGCGCTGATAGGGCATCCCGTCGGACTTGGCCCCGTTCGCACTCATCAGCGGAAAGCGTTTGACGCCGGCAGCCTGTGCCGCGCAGATTGCCCTCTCGACGCCCCGTTTGAGGGCGCCCTTACCTACTATCGGGGCCGAGATCGACGCTATTTCCATGGCACCCGCAATCTTGGTCTGGCCATCGCCAGCGCGGCGTGGTCGATGCGGCGCTAGCACCGCTCCTGCTTGGGGCCTTCAGTCTCGGAAGCGAGCAAGGTTGGGGGCTGCGCTCGCGCCTCGACCTCGCCAGGGTCGGCTACGGCCTGATCACCTTCCCGCTCTTCGATTTCTGAATGTATGCCTGGCACCGCGCCAATCACCGGATCCCCTTGCTGTGGCGCTTCCAACGCGTCCATCACAGGGACCCGGCCATGGACTGCACCACGGCGCTGAGCTTGCATCCCGGGCAGATCCTGCTGTCCGTGTCCGGCCTGGCGAACCTATCCACGATCGTCGCCCTCGGCACGAGCCTTCAGACCTTCGTGCTCTACAATGCAGTCATGTCCGTGATCCTATCCCATCACAGCAATCTGGCCGTGCCGGCGCGCATCGACCGGGGACTGTGGCGGCTCATCGTCCCGACATCCATGCATCGCGTGCACCAACCCGAGAACCGGATCGAGACGGATTCCAATTACGGCACCATACTCTCCTTCTGGGACCGGCTGTTCGGCTCGCTGCGGTTGCGCGAGGACACCCAGGCGTTCCGTCTCGGCATCGGCCGCTTCGAGGACCTGGCCTATCTGCCCGCCGGTCTCGGCCCGACCCCGCCGGCCTAGCGAAGCACCCCCGGAGCCATCCATGCCCAGCACCCGCATACCCCTTTTGTTCGCCCTCGGCATGCTCACCGGACTTGCCGCAACAAGCGGTGAGATCGTCGTCGGCCCATTCTCCTCCGCTACCCCTGGCGGTTCCCTTCCCTCCGGGTGGCGAGTCGCCAAGCTGCCGGGCGTAACGGCCACCCGGTTCACGCTGGCGGAATCGGAAGGGATCACGGTGATGCAGATGGACGCCAGCGACGCCGGTGCCAGCCTCTTTAGGCCGATGCGCATCGACCCGAACCGGAGACCTTTGTTGAGCTGGCGCTGGCGGGTCCAGAACCTGATCCAGGGCGCCGATCTGCGCCGCAAGGGAGGGGACGACCTGCCGGCTCGGCTGTATGTCATGTTCGACTATCCGATTGATCGACTGTCGCTGATCGAGCGCGCCAAGATCTCACTGGCTCGCTCGGTCGCCGGCGATGTGGTGCCGGCAGCGGCGCTTTGCTACGTCTGGGACGGCACCCTGCCCGCCGGCACCACACTTTGGAATGCCTATACCGACAGGGTACGGATGGTCGTGGTGGAGAGCGGTGCCGAGCGACGCGACCAGTGGGTGAGCGAGCAGCGGGATGTGGCCGCCGACTTCCGTGCCGCCTTCGGCGAGGAGCCGCCCCCCATCTCGGGGCTCGCCATCGCCGCCGATACCGATCAGACCGGCGAGACCGTGCGCGCTTGGTTTGGGGATATCCTGTTCGCGCCGCGGTGATGCTCAGGTCATGCCGCCGAACGCTACGGCGAGCCCAAGCTTGTGGGCATAGTACTGAAGTCGCCCCATCCAGGAGACCAGGCCCAGCGCCTCGGCCTCGCCAGCAGAGGCGGGGTTGGGCAAGACACCGGCCAATAGCGCGACCGAGATAATGCATGAAATCGTTGTCTTATTGCGCATGATGCTTGACTCCGGCTGCCGTCGGTCGTTCGCAGGGCCTTCCGCCCTGCGACAAGCATTCGCATCTGAAGGCCACCAATCGAAACACCTGACCCTGGCCGCCTGTTTCCTGCCTCCCAGATCACCTCCTGCCGCTTAGAGCGTTTAGACAAGATGAAAGCCCCTCGGACATCACCGAGCTTGTATCCCCTGGCCTGATCGTCAGGGTAGGCCTCTCCTAGGGTGATGGCGATCGCCGGGACGTGCGCGCCGAGCCCCACGTTGGACTCGCTCAGGATTGCCGCCGCCGGCGCCAATATCCACCAGCCGCTGGCCCTTCAGCGGGTGCTCGGCGGCTGGATTGGCTACGAAGGTGTGGCTGAGGTGCTCGCGAATGTAGCCAACGCGGAACGTATTGAGTTTGTGCAGTGGCCAGAGGGGCCCGTCGGTGTCCCACCAGCGATGCGCCAGCTCTTCGTAATGGGCGACCTCGTCGGGATCCATTCCTTAGGCGCGCAGTGGTTCAGTCATCATCGGGGGCAAGAAGCTCTGATGCTTCACCGGTTGCAACCAAGTCGTAGCCGGTATCGGTTTCCGCAACCCCCGGGGGATCTGCGACGAGGAAGGGCGCGGGATTGCCCGTTTTTACAGGCATCCCGATCAGGCTCGAGGCATGGGGCGCGAGCCGCCTAGGGGGTTCGATCTCCGTCGCGCGGCTCCGGCGATGGTCGGGATGAAGCACCAGGTCTCTCAGCCGAGGACGCTCGGACCGCAGGCCGAGTCTCGCCCAGGGCAACGTAAACCACATAATCTCTGAGGTGGTCAACTCATATTCATACCTCGCATACGAGTTGTGCAGAATCGGGTCGCCCCCAAGTCCGCCCTGACGGACATGTCGTCCTCGCCGGTTAGACCCGGTTCCCGTTCCATACATCGAGGATCTACCCATGAACAAGCGCAACCTTGCCCTCGCAACCGTCGCTCTCGTTGGCGGCCTCTTGCTCGCGTCATCCGCCGTCTTGGCGGGAGACGGCTGCGGCACCAAGAAGCAGGGTTCCAGCACGTCCTCCCATAGCCCCGCCGCCTACCACCCAGCCCTCCCGGCATCGACCGCCGGCTATCCAGGTGCCGGCAGATTCGTCAAGACCAGCATGCATGGGACCTCCCACGGTGTGGACGCGTCGACCGGTGACATCGTCGAGGTCGCGGTGGGGGCGGGCAGTTTCAAGACCCTCGTCGCCGCGGTGCAGGCGGCCGATCTGGTCGACACCCTGAAAAGCGACGGCCCCTTCACCGTCTTCGCCCCCACTGACGATGCGTTCGCCAAGATCCCCAATGACCAGCTCGACGCATTGCTGGCGGACAAGGCAGCGCTAGCCAAGGTACTCACTTATCACGTCGTCCCGGGCAAGGTCATGGGCGCTGATGTGGCCAAGGCCAACACCGTTAAGACGGTCGAGGGGAGCAGCATCTCCATCGACACCACGAACGGGGTGAAGGTGGACGGCGCTGCGATCGTCAAGACGGACATTATCGCCAGCAACGGCGTGATCCATGTAATCGACACTGTCATCATTCCCAACTGAGGATCACGGCGCCCAGGACGGCTTGGACTGAGCTCATCGTTGGCGCCGTGGCAGCTGCCGGGCCATTGCTGGGTGAGTAAACCAATAGGCTTAGACCGCGTCACGTTGGACAAAGCCTAGCGGTTGCCGAACAGACAGGAAACAAGCCAGTTGGACGCCCGGCAATTGCCCTGACATCCGCCCAAAAAGTTACTTCGCGTCACTTAGCGACCCTAAACGACATTGCCCCTACGAGGCCGATACCATGAGCTTTCGTGTGCCAACGCTGATGACTGCCGGCTTGTTCAGCGCTCTGCTGCTCGCCGGTGCTGTGCTCCCGGTCCATGCCGGCTGACGACGACCTGCGAGCTAGGTGCATGGGAGTCGGTTCGGGACTATCCGCGTCCGCCCCGGCTAGTCCCGGATTGGCGTCTGGTCGAGGTCCGCGCAGGTAAACTCCTGATCGCGCGGAGCATAGCGTTCATGCGCGTATTCGAAACTGCCAACCGCCCGACCTTCTTCCTGTACCGCGATGACCTCCGCATGAGCTTTGGCACTTTGATGCCTTTTCAGCCGAGCCGCACGATCCCAAATTCCCGCGGATGCCTTGGCCCATTGCATCGGATCGGTGTTGGTCGCGCCCCTGTATAGCACCACACTGGAGCAGTACCGCGACTGCATGGGCCCGGATCTGGATTCCGCCTTCTTCACCCTGTTGCTAGGGGTGCGAGCGCTGAGGGTGAGGGCTGCGCAGCGGCCAGGCGCCGCGGTCTCTTCATGTCCAGCGCCGCGGCACGCATCGGCACCCCCAATCACGAGGTCGTAGCAGCAGCCAAGGGTGGGTTGGAGAGCCTGGTCCGCGCTGCTGCCGCGACCGCATGACGATGGTGGCGTGGACGTACTCAACTGGCGCTACGACCCGGACACGGCTGCCTGGAAGAAGGTCCAGGGCCGTGCGCAATTCCTTGGCGCACCGGTTACGGGCAGTCTCAAGGTGAGCTTACTATCGCCCTTCTACGGCGGCTACCATGTCATGGCCCTGCAGCCCGACTACCGCTGGGCCATGGTAGCCGGCCCCTCTCACGGCTACTTGTTGATCATGGCGCGCAACCCCACCCTACCGGACGAGACCCTCGAACCGCTGCTCGACCAGGCCATAGACGCCGGTTTCGACCTCACCGGTCTCGTATGGGTGAAACAGGGCCGGGCCAGGATATCGGAACGCTGAGTGGATACTTGGGCAGCCATGAGAACCTGCCACAACCCGGTTCATCGTCCAGTAACGCTGTGCCTTAGCCTGGCCCTGGCCGCACTCACTTGGAGCACGCCATTGCCCGCAGACGAACCCTTGATCCTCGATGACCGCGCCAGCGGCACCCTGTGCGTGAGCAGCGGGGCCTGCTGGAGGCTCATCACCGACCAGGTGATGGGTGGCGTCTCGGCAGGTCACTTGGAGCCGACGACGGTCGCAGCGCGCCCGTGCCTTCGCCTCACCGGCGACGTCAGTCTGCTGAACAACGGCGGTTTCGTGCAGGCCAGCCTCGACCTGGATCAGGTCGAACCCCTGGACGCCCGCGCCTACGCCGGCATCGAGGTCGACGTCTACGGCAATGGTCAGGGCTACAACCTGCACTTGCGCACCGCTGACACCCGCATCGTATGGCAGTCCTACCGGGCCAGCTTTCAGGCGACGCCCAGCTGGCAAACGGTGCGGTTGCCGTTCCGGCAGTTTGAGCCCCATCGCATCGACCGGCCCTTGGATCTGGCCAGGCTCAAGCGCCTGGGCCTGGTGGCCATTGGCCGGGAGATGCGAGCGGACCTCTGCATTGCCCGGCTCGCCCTCTACCCCTGAGCCCGCGCCAGGTCCATCCCTACAATGGAGCCCAAGATGCCCTCGCCCACTTCCATGTGATCGACGCGCGCGGCCAGGCGCAGACCGGGGCGGCGGCCTTGACGCGACTCTGGGCATGCTATCCGCGGCTGCGCGGCATGGCGCGGCTGGCACAGCGACCAGGGGTCGCCAAGTGGCTGGAGTGGGGTTACCGGGGCTTCCTGCGCCTTGCGGCCCGGAATTACCCGACGCCTTCCACCGGTGGTCCCTGAGTCGCCAGGGGCGCTGCTCCAGCAACGGATTCGGGTTTCGACGGCTTTTGCCGCGCTCGCGGATCCCGCCCTGCTCGATGACGAGATCGTAGTCGTAACGCTCGCCTCTCGACCTCGATCTCGCCGAACGTCTGCATGCGCATCTTCACGGATCTCACTCCACGGGAGCTGTAACGAACCGAGTATAGGCCAATCGTGATTTTGGCCCGGTCCCAATCCCCGGTTAACGAACTGTTCTCTCGCGGTTGCGCTGTCTCACCCGGATACGGATGATCCATTTCCCAGGTCGTCCCATCGCTGCAGGTCGTGAGGGAGGCATGCGTTTCACAGAGCGTCTCATCTGGGCGTTGCTCATCGTCGTCGTCAATGTCGCGGCCTTTGCGGTGCCCCTCGCGGCATTACTGATCGCCTACGTCCTGCTCGCCCGGCCGGCGTGGTTTCGGGAGTGGGTCGGGCGGCTCTACGACGAGGCAGCGCGGTAGGCGGCGCCCGGCAGGGTGACAGTCTTCCGCTGGGACCAGCCCGTCGCCCATGACACGGCCGGCACCTTCACGCCGCGATGAGTGTCTGAGTGACCCGTGAACGGAGTATTGACCTTTGGCCTGCTCTTCGCGCTCACCGCGGCGCTGCTCCCGGCAGGCGTGCACCTTGGCTTTCGCGCCCGACGCGTCCGCGAAACCGGGACACCGGCCGACCATGGATTCGCCTTTGAGGCGGTCCGCATCCCCGCGGTGCGTGGCCGCTACCTTTTCGGCTGGCTGCTGCCGGAACCTGGAGCCACCCGCACCGTCGTCGTGCTGCACAGGTGGGGCAGCAATTCGGAGCAGATGTTGCCCGTCGCCGCGCCCCTGCGGCACGCTGGTCTCAATGTGCTGCTCTGTGATGCCCGCAATCACGGCCAAAGCGATTCCGACACCTTTTCCACTTTGCCGCGTTTCGCCGAGGACCTGGGCCAGACGATCGCATGGCTCAAGCGCCACCATCCGGGGCGGGACGATCAGACCGTCCCGGTCGCCGACGCGCGCCGCATTGCGGCCCAATGCCGCGCCCCGCACTTACGCCTCCTGTAGATCGCCGGCGCGGGGCACGACTCTACGGAGCAGATCCACATCCAGCGTTACGCCGGGGAGCTCCTGGGCTTTCTCGATGCGCGAAGGGCCCCATGAGGCGCCGTCCCGCGCTGCGCTAGCTGATGCGGGTCCTGTCGTGTTCTTCGTCCTCGGCGCGGGTGTCCCGCAGCAGCTTCTGCAACTCGCACTCATCCTGCTGGTTCTTGTAGAGGAAGTAGCCCACGCCGACCAGCAGTACGAGCACCAGTAGAACCAAACCAATCATGGAGGGCTTCCCTTGGGCTATGTCGTTTCCGGCGAGCCGTTAGCATAGGCGGGACCAGGTGCCAGGGAAATCCTTGGACCCGGGGAGTGGACTGCCGCGTAGCCACATCCGATTGCTATTTCGCAGTTGCTGGCTTCGACCGATGACGACCATCCAACTGCGGCGGCCGAACGGCGCGGGAGTCAAGGGGCTCGCCGCAATGCGCAAGCACCGGTTCCTGGACCCGAAGCATCGGCTCTGCGCGTTTCATCCAGACACGAGTCTTCGGCACTCCGGCCGGTCCATTCCGCGGAAGTCGAGCCTACCGACATCTTTGACGTCGTCGACGATGGGAGGCCCATGTTGATGGGAAAGTTCTGAGCGCTGACGAACATCTCCGCAGACGGGGACACTCCTCCTCCCCCTTAGCCGCCGCCAGGCGGCTTTTTGTTTTCCGGATCCCGAGCGGTGGGCCCCAACCCTCGGCAATGGCCATCGAGATCGCGCGGAATCCCGCTTCGATAGACGGGTTTCCACGCCCCCTGGCCGCTGTCCGCCGCCGCTGCCGCTGCGCTACAATTTGTGCGCTGCAAAACTCCCCCGCCGAGCCGTCCCATGACCTCACCCGACTTCACGCCCCGCCACCAGCGCATCCGCGAGATCCCCTACAACTACACGTCCTTCTCGGACCGGGAGATCGTGATCCGCTTTCTCGGTCACGAAATGTGGGGCCTGATCGAGGAGCTGCGCGGCACCCGCCGCACGGGGCGCTCGGCGCGCATGCTGTTCGAGGTGCTGGGGGACATGTGGGTGATCACCCGTAATCCCTACCTGCAGGACGACCTGCTGAAGGACCACAAGCGCCGGGACCTGCTGGTCGGGGCGCTGTGCCACCGCCTGGACCAGTTCGAGCTGCGCCTCAACAACAACGCCAAGGCCGCGCGCCTGCTCGAAGCCGCACGCAAGGCGGTGGGCAAGTTCAGCGACTGGTTCGCGACTCAGGGACGCCTGCGCGAGCAGGTCCGCAAGGCGCTCGCCGAGGTCACCCGCAACGACAACATCGACTTCGGGGGCCTGGCCCGGGTCTCCCACGCCACTGACGCTACCGACTGGCGCGTCGAGCTGCCCTTCGTGGTCATCTCCCCGGACACCGAGGAGGAGGTCGTCCGCGTCGTCCGGGCCTGCATCGACTGCGGCCTGACCCTGATCCCCCGCGGCGGCGGCACCGGCTACACGGGCTCCGCCGTGCCCCTGGACGACCTGTGCGCCGTGATCAATACGGAGAAGCTGGAGTCCCTGTCCGCGGTGGAGCGCGTCGCACTGCCGGACCGCAAGGGGGAGGTTCCCACCGTCAGGTGCGGGGCCGGGTTGGTCACCCGCCGGGTCTCGGAGCTCGCCGAGCGACACGGGCTGGTGTTCGCGGTGGACCCGACCTCCCAGGACGCATCCACCATCGGCGGCAACATCGCCATGAACGCCGGCGGCAAGAAGGCGGTGCTCTGGGGCACCACGCTCGACAACCTGGTCTCCTGGCGCATGGTTACCCCCGACGCGGACTGGCTCGAGGTCAAACGCCTGTCCCACAATCTCGGCAAGATCCATGACACCGATTGGGTGCGCTTTCAGATCAGCCGCTACGAGCCTGACGGCAAGACGCCGAGAGGCGAGCCGGAGATCCTGGCCATGCCGGGCCACGCCTTCCGCAAGGCGGGGCTGGGCAAGGACGTGACCGACAAATTCCTTTCCGGCCTACCGGGGGTGCAGAAGGAGGGGTGCGACGGGCTCATCACCTCCGCCCGCTTCGTGCTGCACCGCATGCCCGAGCACACCCGCACCCTGTGCCTGGAGTTCTTCGGCACCGACTTGTCGCTCGCCGTGCCCGCCATCCTGGAGATCAAGGACTACGTGGACGCCCTGCCAGACGTGCAGGTGGCGGGCCTGGAGCACCTGGATGAGCGTTACGTGCGCGCGGTGAGCTACTCCACCAAGGCCGCCCGCCGCGAACTGCCGAAAATGGTGCTGCTCGCCGACCTGGTCTCGGACGACGAGCAGGCGGTGGAGGCGGCCGCCGAGCGGGTGGTGGAGCTAACGAAGGCGCGCGAGGGCGAGGGCTTCGTCGCCGCCAGCCCCGAGGCGCGCCGGCGCTTCTGGCTGGACCGCGCCCGCACCGCGGCCATCTCGCGCCACACCAACGCCTTCAAGGTCAACGAGGACGTAGTCATCCCCCTCGACCGGCTGGCGGACTATTCACGCGGCGTCGAGCGCATCAACGTCGAGCAGTCGATCCGCAACAAGCTGCGGATCATGGACGCCGTGCTGGAATATCTGGCCGGCGACATGCCCGAGGCCAGGGCTTGGGAAGACTACGAGGATTCCGCGGAGGCCACCGCCATCCTGGATGCAAAGCGGGACGCCGCCGGCGAGGCGGTGGAGTCTGCCCGGACCCGCTGGCGGGCCGTTCTCGACCAGCTCGACGCGCCCGCCGCGGAGCACCTGGACCTGCTGCGCGAGCCCGAGCGGGAAGCGGCGCGCGACGGCGACAGTCTGCTGGACATGATGCTCCGCCGCGATCTGCGCCAGTCCTACCGCAAGGAGGTCGCGCTGCGCCTGGAGGAGGTCTTCAACGGCCAGGACATGGCGAAGGTGCGCGAGCACCTGGCCGGGATCCATGCCCGCCTCCGGGATTCCCGCCTGTTCGTCGCCCTGCACATGCACGCCGGGGACGGCAACGTGCACACCAACATCCCGGTCCATTCCGCCGACTACCGGATGCTGCACGAGGCGGACGAAGTGGTCGCCCGCATCATGGCGCTGGCCCGGGAGCTTGGAGGGGTCATCTCCGGCGAGCACGGCATCGGGCTGACCAAGATCCAGTTCATGGAGCGGGAGAAGCTGGAGGACTTCATCAACTACAAGCTGCGGGTCGACCCCAAGGAGCGCTTCAACCGCGGCAAGCTCATGCCCGGCTCCGGGCTGGACGGGGCCTACACCCCGTCCCTGCGCCTG
>CAVTOR010000014.1:0-108242 GCA_963736235.1 uncultured Gammaproteobacteria bacterium | reverse complement strand
GTCGAGTCGATCCGCTTCCAGGGGCTGAGTCGACCCCGGCACAAGGCCAAAGTGCATCGATTTTGCATCAATGCGTTTTTTGCTACAGCGCGTAAAAGGTGTCCAGTTGGAAAAGCCGAAAGGAAAATTCGGATACCCGACGAGATAACTTCGGGTATCTGAATCCAGCTTCTGGTTATTTTGAATATTCGGTGCGAATATGATGCCAACCTCCACGAGGTTATGTAATATCTGTCTGGAATTCAATTTGGCCTCCATTTCAGGAGATTCCTCACCGCAGAGACCGCTGAGTGCGCAGAGATTATGCAGTCTCTGTCGAATAAGGTAAATCCTGTATTTTTAGCTTTTGACTCCTACCGAGACCCCGCGGAGACGCTCTACATAGCCGATGAGAGAGGGGACTTCCTGTACCACCCTAATCCGGGTGCTGCCTTCGCTTTCGAGTTCGGGGAGCCGTTTCGTCTCGCGGACGCCCTTCCGGATCGTGCGGAACGCGTCTCAGCCGTCGGCCCCGGCGGCGGAACCTATCTGGATATCGCTGGAGACGACGGGGCACGGATGGCCTACGCGACCGCGCGGGATTTCGACCCGAGCGACGCCGCGCGGCATTTTATCCTGATCCTAAGCGAGCCGAAAGACGAGCTCTTCGAGACAGTCCAGCTGATGCGTCGGGAAAGCCTGATCGCCGTGGGGGGGCTCCTGCTGCTGGCGGCCGCCCTGGTCATCATCATGGTGCGCCGTCAGACCAGGTCCCTCCGCGTGCTTGCAATCGCGTCCGAGACCATTGCTGCGGGAGACTATGCGGTCGAACTGCCTCGCGTGGACGGAAGCGAGGTTGGAAGCCTTGTGCGGGCCTTCCGGCACATGTCGGCGGAGGTCGAGAGGCGCGTGGAAGCCCTTGCAGAACTGAATCGCGATCTCGAGGAGCGGGTGCGCGAGCGCACTCGCGAGCTGTCGAGTCAGCATCACCTGCAAAGATTGATCCTGGAGAGCATCGCCGACGGCGTCGTGGTTGCCGATGCTGAGGGGAATTTCCTACTCTGGAACGGGAAAGCGGAGCAAATCATCGGTTCTGGTCCCGAGAAGGTCCCGCCCGAGCGCTGGGCGGGCCACTTCGGCATATTTCGCGACGAGTCCGGCGAGCTGTTGGCAACGGAGGAACTACCCCTGGTGCGGGCGATCAGGGGCGAGTCGACCGTGAACGCGGAGCTCTACCTCCGTCACCCGGGCCGCACCGAGGGCCATTGGATCCAGGTGACCGCCCGCCCGCTGCGGGACGCGCAGGGCAAGATTTCCGGGGCGGTGGCCGTGCTCGTCGACGTGACCGAGCAGAAGCGATTGCAGGCGCATGTCCAGGGACACCGCGCCGAGCTCGTCAAGTTCGGTCGTCTGGTGCTCGGAGCGGAGATCGCCTCCACGGCGGCGCATCAGCTCAGTCAGCCCATCGCCGCAATGTGTAACTACGCCGGGGCGGCAATCCGCCTGCACGAGCAGGGTCGCCTCGGGGAACGCGAATTCGGGCCGGGTGCTGGCGCGCATCGAGAGCCTCTCCGCCGAGTCCGGGAAGATCCTCGATAAGCTACGTGCACGCATCCGACGTCGCGAGCGGCTCAAGACCGATGTCGATGTGAACGCCGTGATGGCGTCTAGCCTCGAGTTCTCAGGGAGCGGATCGAAAGGCAGGGCGTCAAGGTGGAGTGCGGCTACGGCACGGCGCTGCCCGCGATCGTCGGCGACGCCATCGAGCTGGAGCACGCAGTGATACAGTTGGGTTCCAACGCCCTTGATGCGCTCGAAGGGACTGCGCAGAAGGAGCGCCGCCTGTGGATACGCACGAGGCATGATCCGGGCGCAGGCTGCGTCAGGATCGAGATCAGGGATACGGGGCCCGGGGTCGGTGCGGGGATTGCCGGTCGCATGTTCGATCCGTGGGAGACGGAGAAGCCGGGGGCCCTCGGGATCGGGCTCTCGATCGCGCAAACCATTGTCGAGTCGTTCGGAGGTCGGATCAAGATGGAGCGCGCAGCGCCAAGCGGAGCCCTGTTTCGCATCGATCTGCCCGCGTCAGTGGAGGAGAGGGCATGACGTTGGAGCCGCTCGTTCATGTGGTGGACGACGAGGTCGAGATCCGAGAATCGCTGCAATTGCTGTTGGACTCCGTGGGCCTTGAGAACAAGGCTTATGCGAGTGCGGACGAGTTCCTTGCCGAGTATGTGGAGGATCCCGACCGCCCGTCCGTCTTGTTGCTCGACGTGCGCATGCCCGGGATGAGCGGCATGGCGTTGCTGGAGCGACTGCACACGGGATGCGGGGCGATGCCTATCATCATCATCACCGGTCATGGTGACATCGACATGGCCGTGCGGGCGATGAAGCTGGGTGCGGTGGATTTCATTACCAAGCCTTTTAGCTCTCAGAGCCTGTTGGATCGGCTTCAGGAGGTGTTGCGCAAGACCGCGGAGCGCGCAGCGCAAGAGCGAATGGCGCAGGGGGCGACCGCGCGGTTCGATGCGCTCACGGCCCGCGAGCGCGAGATCTTCGACCGCATCGTTGCCGGCGAGTCCAATAAGGCGATCGCCTACGATCTCGGGATCAGCGTTCGCACCGTCGAGTCCCATCGTGCGAGCATCATGGAGAAGCTGGAGGCCAGGACACTCGTGGATTTGGTCATGCTGTCCGTCAGCCTGAAGGGCGGGAGGATGTGAGGGAAACGGGGCTTGCGCACTGGTTCGCGTCTTCCCCGTTCGGGACAACCGCGTTTCGCCAAGGCCTGGTTGCTCCTGTTGACCTCGCGCAGGCACCCAGGCTCAATGCGTGGGGCGCGCTCTGATCCGAGGGCCCGCTCGGAATTGCAACAGTCGTCTTCCTGGTAAGACACTGACCATGGGCCATCCTGGCCAAGATCAGCGCGCCATCCAATATACGCGGTTCTTGGATGGCTTCGTTTCCAAACGCCTACGCGCTCGCAATTGGCGTCACATCCATGTGCCGCGGGAAGCGCGGACTGGATCAGTGTTTCGCTGGGCGAGGGGCTTGCTGTCACTTCGTGGTTCTACGGAGTGACGTTCGGCAATTCCGGATTGTCTACCGTCAACCCCGCGTCTAGTCTCGTTCCTGGAGCGGAAGCTTTAGCCAGCGCTCCCAGGGAAGCTTACGTCGATCCGCTCTCCCGCGGCGATCAGTGCGGGACAAGGCGTTCGTTGGTCTCGCTCGTACGCCACCAAAGGGCGCATCTTTTCGGAATGCCTCATCTGCGATGGGCGATTCTTCACAGATATCGATAAAGAGACGCGGAGGGCTTCAAGAATGCCAATGCAGGCTTCGTACATAGAGCAAATCGGAAGACTGGACGTGGTTTTCGAGGGCAATCTGGACGTGAGCGTCTGGTTGGCGGTATGCGATCTATGCAAGACCATGCCGATGGGCCTGACGTCCTGCATCTTAGATCTGCGTCGCGTCGAGCAGGTTTTCGATTCGGGCTTGGCGCTGTTGCAGATGCTCTACCGGTGGCTTGACGAGGGCGGGGTAGCCGTGTCCGTACTCTGCGATCACCCGCGCATCCGCAGCCAGATTTCAGTTGTCTTGGGTGAAGGTTGGCGTGGGGATTTGCTTGAATGCGACTCTGCTTGTTTGAGGCAGCCAACGCCGCATGCGAAAAATCACGGAGGCGTGGACCTCATGCCAGTGTAAATGCCGAAGCGAGGGAGCGTCCCATGCCAGGACCAACCCAAGCCCGGCAGTCCTCAACCGGTGCGTCCAGCGATGGAAACGCGCCTGCTAATACTGTCATCGCGGCTGCTGCACTTGCGTTGTGGGAAGAAGGCTCTGGCGCGCGTATGCGGCGCGGGGTCTTGCCCGCGGCCCGTCGGGTGGTTTTCAACCAGGACCATCGCCTGCCAAGGCGATTTGCGGTTCCCCCGGTCAAAATCGGAGTATCCCCGCATCGAGTAGCCCGACGAGTATCAGATAGACGCCGACCACATAGCTCAGGATATTCGGCCTGATCAGGATCAGCGCGCCGGCGACCACGGCAATCACGGTTTGCGGACGGATCGCTTGCCCGTAGAAATAACTCAAGAGTCCGAGTGCTCCAATGACCAGCAGATAGGTGGCGACGGCATAGTTCAGGATGCGCGGCGCCAGCAGAACGACGACGCCCGCTATGATTGCCGCCATGGCCTGGAGCGGCCACTGCTGTAGTACGGACGAGATGTCCACTCGAAAATTCCTCCTCTGTTCGCAGGGCTGCTGATCGCATCACATGGCGATCGGGTGTCGCCACCAAGGGTGAGCAAGGACGCGGTTTCCGAGCGATTCTGTCTCTGCCGAAAGGCGGCATCGAGCATGAGGCGACCCCGGCCTCCTGCGCTCGTTATTGTGCGTGGCAGTGGTGGCCCGTGCGCCTCCCTGAACCGATCTAAGGAGGCCATTATCCCGCATTCCTGCCGCAAAACACCTAGTGTTGCGACTAGCCTCCGCTTCGTCTGCCCGGTCTCGCCGCGCTCGATCTGCAAGCCGTCGCGGCGCGTGCACGCAGGCGTGTCCGGGATGATCGGGTGTCGATGCCCACGGGCGTTCTCAACCGGTAACACGGGGCAGTCGGCAAGACGAGGGGATGGTCGGTTGCGATTCGGTTTGTTTCGCCGAGGCTCAGGGGAGACGTCTACTCAAGTGGCGAACTGATTAACGGGGCCGAGAGCGACGGATGGCCACGCTTTTGTCACGACGGAAAGCGCAACCCGGGTAATGCGTCGGCGATGGCTAAGCGCGGGATGCGCAGGGCAGGCCGTACGCCTGTTAACCAGACGTGACCGATTTCCGTCCAGACCATGCTAGGATCAGCCCGCCCACGACGAAGGGTATCGCCACCTCGGCTGGTTGCTCGAGCAGGGCAATCAGACCCATAGTCGAACAGAGAAGACCAAGCAAGAAGGCGCCGGCTTGAGAACAGCTTACCATTGGAGATTTTCCAGGTACCGGATCTTAGGTATCACGATGCAACTCTAAAAGGTCCGTCATGGGACCAACCGTGACCCGCTTCACGGTGCAGCCGCGGGCGCACTCTCGTAGGAGCGCCCACGATGCGGGCCGGGTTCCTCATGAGATGCGGTTTCCGGGAGCGACGGCCCTTGCGACCGATTCCGCGGCCAATCCGCTCCCGTGCGTCGAGCGCCCCGGCGTCATCGGGTCGGTTGGTCCGCAGGTGCGCGCGGCGCCCCCCGCGTTCAATGTGTTGTCCGCGGTAGGTCGAGGTCGGATGCCTCATAGTTGCATTGATCGATCAGGGCTCGCAGTATCCGGGACATCTGCATGCCAGATGCGGGATTGTAGGCTTTCCCCGTTCGCCATAGCCTTTCCGCCTCGTCCGCCGAGCTTGGGTATCCTTGCCTGCACAACTCCCAGACTGCTTGCGATCGATAGCTGATCATCGCCTTGCACCTGCCGGGGTGAATCGTCGTGCCCCTTGCACGACGCTTGGTCGATACCCCTCGGACCTCGATTTGAGGCTAGAAGGATCCGAATCTGAAGGAGGGTACGGGGTTCACGTTTCCGACAATGCCGCTATCCCGCTGAACGAGGATGGCACGGCGTTTTGATGTTCGTCACATGTGCTATCCGACAGGCGGCGCTAAAAACCGCGCCTCGGGCAGGACGGTTCGGAGGGATGCGGTGGGAGAGCTTCGGCTGCCGGCGCTGGGCTCACCCGGCCGTGCGTTGTCCGGTACCGGCGGGAGAACGTTTGCCTGTGGCTGCTTCAGGCGAACAACCGCCGAGCCCCGAGAGGGGCTCGCGATTGCGGATTCCCATCCCCGTCGGGCGAATGCTCGTTCACGGGGAATGGAATTGGTCTAGGGCTTGCGGGCGGGAGACTGGAACGAGCGATCTTCGACCGGGGCGGGCCCCGCCTTATTGCCGTAGCCGTAACCGTAGCTCGGCCCCTGCTGAGGACCCTTTCCGAAGTGCGGGCCGTATCCGAACGACGGCGGGGTCGTAGAAGGCGGTGTCGTGCCGGCTGGTCCGGGTCCGAATGTCGAGGTCTGACCGGCGCCATAGGCTCCCCTGCCACCACCGATGCCGATCCCGTCGACTCCGTTGCCGTGGGTGTTCGAGCCTCCGCTGCCGCCTCCGCTTCCACCTCCGTTGCCACCACCTCCGCCACCGCCACCACCACCACCACCACCGCCACCGCCACCGCCACCGCCACCGCCACCACCACCGCCACCACCACCGCCACCGCCACCACCACCGCCACCGCCACCGCCCCCACCGCCAGAGGCGATGACGGAACTGGTCATGGCGGAAAAGGTCATGCCGAGTAGAAGAGTCAAGAACGTGCGCCGTTTCATGATGAACCTCCAGAGCAAGTCATGCTGAACTGGCACATGTGCCCCCCACAAGCGCCTTGGGCAATAAAAGCATAGCCCGAACATGGAAAAGAAATGCTCGTGGGAAAGGCTGTGGCCGCCGCGAGGGTGAGGACGGCCAGGAGCCGAGTTTCGCGGACCGTTGCTTCGTCTCGGTGCGCCTATCGGGTCGCCGCGAGGTCCGGCTGCGCCTGACTCCCAGTTGGCACTGGTGGTAGCAGAAAGGAGATCAGCGCCGCTGCGAGCACGAAGACCGTGGACCACCATAGGCAGCCCGTCAGTCCCTGGGTCTGGTAGACCCAGCCGGAGAGCACGGTCCCCGTCAGCCGACCCGCGGCGTTGGCCATGTAGTAGAAACCCACGTTCATGGCGACCTTGTCGTGGTCCGAGTAGGCCAGGATGAGATAGGAGTGGACGGCGGAATTGATGGCGAACACGGCGCCGAAGGCACCGAGGCCAATGATCAGGGACAGGGCAGGGTCGAGGCCGGACATGAGGGCCACCGCGATACCCGCCGGGAAAACCGCCAGAAGCAGCGCCCAGTTGCGCGCGCTGGTGCCCTGGGGGCCGCGCCCGTGATGGCCCTTGCGCAGCAGGGCCGGGGCCCCGGCCTGCACGAAACCGTAGCCCACCACCCAGAGCGCGAGGAAGCTGCCGACCTGGATGTGGTTCCAGCCCGTGACCGAGGCCAGGAACACCGGCAGGCCCACCACGAACCAGATGTCGCGGGAGCCGAACAGGAAGTAGCGTGCTCCAGAGAGGATATTGATTTCCGGGGTCTTGGAGAAGATCTGCTTGAACTTCGCCTTGACCTTTGCCGCGCCCAAACCCATCGGCAGCCGCCAGGCGGCGTAGAGATAGACGACGAAGAGCACCGCTGCCATGCCTCCCATGGCCCAGCGGAAGCCGATGAGATAGAGCAGCAGGCCGCCGAGGAAGAAGCCCACCCCCTTCAGGGTGTTCTTGGACCCGGTGAGGATGGCAACCCACTTGAACAGCCGCGTATCGGCGTCCTCGCCCTTGGGCACCACCAGCTTGACGCTCGACTTGGCGCTCATCTTGTTGAGGTCCTTGGCGATGCCGGAAAGCGCCATGGCCGTCATGACATAGCCCACCGACAGCCAGGAGGGGTCGACGGTCAGCATCCCCAGGGCGAAGACCTGCAAGAAGCCGCCCGCCACCATGGTGCGGTTGAGCCCAATGTGTGAGGCGATCCAGCCTCCCAGTCCGTTGGTGATGATCCCGAACACCTCGTAGAAGAGGAATAGGAAGGCAATCGCCAGCGGGCTGTACCCCAGGTTGTGGAAGTGCAGGACCACCAGCATGTGGATGGCCCCGTCGGTCAGCGTGAAGGCCCAGTAGGCCCCCGTCACAACCAGGTAAGTGCGCAGTCCCTGGTCCATGATTACATCATCCGGGCCATCTTGCGGGCCAGCTCCATCATCCGATTTACATAGCCCCACTCGTTGTCGTACCAGGAATAGATTTTCACCTGGGTGCCGTCTATGACCATGGTGGACGGGGCGTCGACGATGGATGAGCGGGGATCTCCCTTATAGTCGACGGAGACCAATGGCCGCTCCTCGTAACCGAGGATGCCCTTGAGCTCGCCTTCCGCTGCTTGCTTGAAGTAACCGTTGACCTCCTCGGCGCTTACCGGGCGCGCCGCCTCGAATACGAAATCCGTCAGCGAGGCGTTGAGGAGAGGGATGCGTACCGCGTGGCCATTGAGCTTGCCCGTGAGCTCCGGGAAGATCTTGGTGATGGCCTTCGCCGAACCGGTTGAGGTCGGAATCAGGGACTCGCCGCAGGCCCGCGCCCGGCGCAGGTCCTTGTGACCCTTGTCGACGATGGTCTGGGTGTTGGTGATGTCGTGGATGGTGGTCATGCAGCCGTGGACGATGCCGATCCGTTCGTGCATGACTTTGACCACCGGGGCGAGGCAGTTGGTGGTGCAAGAGGCGGCGGTAACTATGTGGTGAACGGCCGGGTCGTACAGGTGGTCGTTTACCCCGTAGACGATGTTCAGCGCCGGCTCGGGCACCGGTGCGGAGACCAGCACCTTCTTCACCCCCTGATCGAAGTAAGGCCGCAACGCCTCCTCGGTCTTGAACTTGCCGGAGCACTCGATCACCAGGTCGATTCCCCTGGCGGCCCAGTCGACCTCCTGCGGGGTGGCGTGCATGCTGAAGCCGATCTCCTTGCCGTCGACGGCGATGGCCTGCTCGTGCGAGGAGATGTCATGGCGCCAGCGCCCGTTGACCGAGTCGAACTCCAGCAGGTGCGCCTGGCAAGCGGCGTCGCCCTTGATCTCGTTGATGTGGACGATCTCCAACTCGTCGAAGTCCCAGCCGGCGCGTAGCCCCAGTTTCCCCATGCGACCGAATCCATTGATGCCGACGCGAATGCCCATTGTTGTTTCTCCTCAGGAGGTAGCGGCAAGGCTACGAATGTTTGTTGGGCGACGCCTGGCGCGCCGCAAGTGAATAATCGTTGGGTGGGGTCAAGATGCCGGAATCGGCGTCTAGTCCTTAACCCACGCGCGCACCAGGTCGGGACCCGGGACACCGCCCGCGTGCACCAGGGTCCCGTCCACCACAACACCCGGCGTGGACATGACCCCGTAGGACATGATCTCCGCGATGTCCGTGATCTTCTCCAGGTCGATCTCGACCCCGGCCTCCCGCGCAGCCTGGGCGATGACATTGGCGGTGATCTCGCAGTTGCGGCAACCGCTGCCCAGCACCTTGATGTTCTTCATGTCGATTCCTCGATGGATTTCGCCTCGCAGCAACCCTGGTGTCCGCCGGATTCTTGGATTGGCGGGCAGCCCACGCTGCCGAAGGAGCAGTACACACAGCAGTCGCCGGGCTTGGGGCGGATCAGGGCATGACAGGACGGGCATTCCCAATAGAAGAGACAGGCATCCGTTGGCATGGTCTCCTCGCGGCTGAACCCGCAGCGGGGACAGGTGATCACGGATTGCAGCAATGTTGTGCGTGGACTGGTCATGCGGCTACCTCAGGCGACGGCGTTGAATCCCCAGCCGACCAGCATGAAGGACGTCGCGAGCACGCCGGCAAATAGGGCCAACGCCTGCCAGCGGATGACCTTGCGCAGGATCAGCATCTCCGGCAGCGAGAGGGCCGCGATGCTCATCATCAGCGCGAGTGTGGTGCCCACCGCGACGCCCTTGCCGAGCATGGCCTCCGCCACCGGAATGACGCCGGTGGCGTTGGAGTACAGGGGGATGCCCAGCAGCACCGCCCCCGGCACCGCGAGCCATTGGTCGCCGCCGAGGTGCTCGACCACCCATTCCGTGGGCACGAAGCCGTGAAACAAGGCGCCGACGCCGATGCCGATTAGCACCCACGGCCAGATGCGCCCGACGATCTCCCTGACCTCTGCCACCGCGTAGCCGTGGCGCCCTCGCAGACTGGTGTCGGGCTCGGGCAGGCTCGTGTCACCCATTCGGATCTTCCAGACATAGTCCTCGACCCACCGTTCGGGCCTGAACCATTGCATGGCGATGCCGCCGAACCAGGCCACGGTCAACCCCGCCGCGACGTACAGGGCGGCGAGCTTCCAGCCCAAGATGCCGACCAGCAGCACCGCGGCCACCTCGTTGATCATCGGCGAGGCGATCAGAAAAGAGAAGGTCACCCCCAGCGGGATTCCGGCCTCCACGAAGCCGATGAACAGGGGCACCGAGGAGCAGGAGCAGAACGGAGTCACCGCACCCAGTCCGACCGCCATGCCGCGTGCCTGCCAGTCCGGCCGCCCGCGCACGAAGGCCCGCACCCGCTCCGGCGACAGCATGGCCCGCAGGAGGCCCATGCCATAGATCACCAGCACCAGCAGGAAAAAGATCTTGGCCGTGTCCATGACGAAGAACTGGATCGCGGCGCCAGCGGCGGAGCCCGGGTCGAGCCCGAGGAGGCGGTAGGCGGTCAGATTGCCGAGTTGCTCGAACATGGCGCGGGTGTTTTGTTAGCGGCCCGGACAGAGTATATGCGTTTTCGCGAATGTATTGCAGGAAAACTTGCCACCGGCCACCAGCCAGGGCTGATCGGCTCTTGTCGCCAGGAGTCAGCTGCAGGCTCCGGTCAGGCGGGACGTGAGGCCCAAGAGGCGCGCCCGGTCTTGCGCGAACGGTGGTTCATCGGCGCATCCCTTGGCGATCGCGGTCAGCGCATCCAGCGCCCAAGCCGGCGTGTCCGGGTGGACCCTGTAGTGGATCCAGAGCCCCGACCTGCGGTCTTGCAACAGGCCCGCCGCGCGGAGTATCGACAGGTGCCGGGAGACTTTCGGCTGCGGCAGAACGAGCGCCTCCGTCAGGTCGCAAACGCACAGCTCGATCCGGTTCTGGAGGAGCACTAGCAGGCGCAACCGCGTGGAATCGGCCAGGGCGCGCGTGAAGCCGTCCGGGGACAGGTTCATCGAAAGTGCGTTTGTATCCGTTCAGGCATGATGATGGCATTCTGCCACGAGTTGCGCCCATGACGTGATGGCGGATGGGTCCTGCGAGCGCCGGATGTCGGTTGGGGAAGTCTTGGCCCCATCCGCCCGACATTTTGCTCTCAATGTCGGACGTTCACCGCCCAGACGGCTGCCTCCACCCGCGTTTTGAGCTTAAGTTTTCTGAGGATGTGCTTGACGTGGACCTTGACCGTCCCGACGGCCAGATCGAGATCGCGGGCAATGAGCTTGTTGCTGTAACCCCTGGCGATCAGATTTAGAATTTCCTGCTCCCGCGGGGTCAGTCCGGCCTCCGCGGGGCCCTGAGGCCGCGGTTCCTCACGCAGCGCCCGGGCGAGCAACTCGGTCAGGCGCTCGCTGATGACCAGCCTCCCGGCCGTGGCGCGTTGGAGAGCGCGCAGAATATCCTCCGGCTCCATGTCCTTGAGCAGGTAGCCGTCGGCGCCGGCGCGCAGGGCGGCCACCACGTCTTCCTCGCTGTCGGAGACCGTGAGCATGATGACGCGCGCATCCAGGTCCTGGGCGCGCAGGCGTTGCAGGGTCGCGATGCCGTCCATGCCTTTCATGTTCATGTCCAGCAGGATGAGGTCCGGTTGGGTTTCCCGCGCCAGCCGGATGCCGCTCTCGCCGTCGGCCGCCTCGCCGACCAGGCGCAGTGCGGGCTCCATAGCGATGAGGTCGGCCACGCCCTTGCGAAACAAGGGATGATCGTCGATGACGATGACCGATGACTCGGTCGTGATACTCAACGGGGTGCTCCCGCGAAGCTGCTCTGATGCATCGGCGAAGCCGTCTCCGGCCCCGGTGTGCCTGTCCGGCCCGCGGAGCGGTGACGGAAGTGCAGATGCACGCTGGTGCCTTCGGCGGGTGCAGATGTCACGTCAAGCTCACCCCCCAGGTTCAGCGAGCGCTCGCGCATGATCGCCATGCCGTAGTGGCGCGCCTCGTCCGCGGGGAGGACGGCCCCGCGGCCGTCGTCGCGGACCTCGACCTCCACCCCGCCCGCGCGCGACCGCAGGCTCACCCAGGCGTGACCAGCCTTGGCGTGACGAATGACGTTGGAGAGCGCCTCGCGCACGATTTGCAGCACATGGATTTCCTCGTTCGGCGTGAGCAGTGCGGGGGTGAGGCGATTGTCGAGGCGGATATCCACGGTGCTGCGCTGTCGGAACTCCTTGACCGTCTCCTCAAGCGCCCGGCTCAATCCACCATCGTCCATCTTGAGACGGAAGGTGGCAAGGAGTTCCCGGAGCTGACGATAGGCGCTGCTGATGCCCTCACGCAACTCATCCAGCACGGTCCTGGCCTGCTGCGCGTCCGACGGGGCATCGAGGGCGGCGGCGAGGCGTGTCACCTGGATCTTGAGGTAAGAGAGGGATTGCGCGAGCGAGTCGTGCAATTCCCGGGCGATGATGCCGCGCTCCTCGTGCAGGACGAGGCGTCGGCTCTCCTGGACTCGCCGTTGCAGATTCAGGGCGGTGCCGATATGGCCCGCCAGGGTGGAGAGCAGACGCCGCTGCCAGGGAAGCAGCGGCTCATCGTCGGCGAGGTCGATCATGAGCACGCCGAGATGCTGTTCCCGGTCACCCACCGGGAAGGAGGCGAGACGCAGCCTGTGTCCGTTGACCCCCTCGAGCTGGGTCGTCCGGCAGTGCTCCGTGTCCAGGCAGGCCCGGCACCCTTGATCCCAACAGAGCCAATCAACGTGGGTGCCCGGGCGGGTGCTCACCAGGAGCGTGCCGCGGCTGCCCGCTGCCTCGGCGCTCAGGCACAGGGTCGCCGGCCCGGTCTTGACGTGATCCTGGATGTCGTCGAGCACGCGACGCAGGAGCTGGTCGGAGACCGGCTCCTCGTTCAGGACCTTGCTGGTGCGGTAGAGGAGCTCCAGCGAGTGGTTGGTGCGCGCCAGGTCCCGGGTCTTCTCCTCTACCCGCTGCTCCAACGCACCGTAAAGCTGCGAGAGCCCCTCGGACATCATGTTCACCGCAGCGCCCAGGCGGCCGAGCTCGTCGCTTCCCGTGAAGCCGGTGCGCCCGGAGAAGTCCCCCTGGCGTATGCGGTCGGCGCAGGCAAGCAGTTCTCCCAGGGGGCGTATCACACGGCGGACCATCAGGAACATGGTCAGGATCACGACGATCACCGTGAGCCCGAGCACCGTGGCCTGAATCCAACGCAGGATATCGATGCGACGCTCGGCGACATCCTCGAGCAGGCGCACCAAGGAGTCGATCTCGGCCACGAAGGCATCGACGCCGGCCAGATACTCTAGCGGTTGCGGTGCCTGACTGCCGTCGGCCGCGTCGCTCGCCAGCAAGCCGATATGATCCGCTAGCGGCGGTTTCATGGTTCGTTCCCAATGCCGGGTGACCCGCGCGTAGGCCTGCGTAACCTCGTGCGCGGTGTGTCCGGGGATGGCATTGACGAGACGCGGGCTGAAGAGCCGCGACTCGAACTCCGCCGCCAGGGTCGCGGCCCGCTCCGCCCGCAGGGGGGCGGGTGCGCGCTCGTCCGCCAGGGCGACCCCGATACGGTAGGACTGCATGCGCAGGCTGCCTGACTGGTTGATGGCGGTCGCCATGCCTTCCATCGTCTGCGCCACGAACACCGAGCTCACCATGCTGACCACGGCGAGCAGTACGATCGCGGACATCAGCAGTCCGATGCTGACGAGGATGGGTTTGCGGGCAATACTTTGAAACATGAGCATCATCGAGAGATGTCTAAACGCAATCGACTTCCGGGAAAAGGGGATACCACCAAATAGGACCGGCGAGCCACGGTTGCCCGGAAACGTTCGGGAGTTGGTCAAATTATCACGTCCCCATTCAGGCATATAGGTGGCTACCACCCATACCTCGGTAGAGGTATCGCTACCGCTGCCAGTCAACGGGCGGCTCGGTTGCGTCTATGTCCTGGTTGAATAGACTGCTCAGCTCACTCGGCCTGGTCGGGCTCGGAACGATGGAACATGAACACCGCCTCTAGAGAAGACTTGCTCTTCCCCCTGCTCTCGGATGTCGCGCTGTTCGACGGCCTGAGCGGCGAGCAGTTGCGTTTTCTGGCTGCGGAGTGTTTCGCCCGACAGGCGTGCAAAGGCGCCGTGATCTTCGAGAAAGGCGCGGTCCTGGACGGCTTCTTCGCGGTGCGCAAGGGGCGGGTGAAGCTGGCCGTGCTCTCGCCGGACGGAGGCGAGCGCGTCGTCCAGATCGCCTTGGTCGGCGATACCATCGGCGAGTCGCTCGGCTTGCTCGATCGGCCGAGCCCGGTCTACGCGCAGGCGTTGTGCAGCTCCAGCCTGCTGTTTTTCCGTGCCGGGCGTGTCCGCGCCGCCGCCTTGCGCTGGCCCTTGCTGGGTGCGCTGCTGCTCGAGCAGGCCTGCATCCGTGTCAACGAGCTCTATCGGGATCTGGAGGCAAGCTGCCTGCAGACGGCGCGTCAGCGGGTAGCCGGTTATCTGCTGCGCAGCCTGACCTGCGGTGGTCAACCCAGCCACCGTTTGCCAGAGTCTGCGATCCTGCCCGCGGGTAAGGCGGTGGTTGCCTCGCGCCTGAACCTGACCCCGGAAACCTTCTCGCGTGAGCTTCGCCACCTCACGAACGAGGGGGTGATCAGCGTCGAGCGCTGCACGGTGCAGGTGCATCAGCTCGAGCGATTGCGCGCCGCCGCGTCTGGAGATTGACCGGGATCAACAGATGTTCCGCCCCTAGGAAAAACTTGATCCGGCTCAAGTCATCCGAATGTGTGATCGCGTTCTCATTAAGCACTGCAACCGGTAGTGACCGTGAGTGTACCCAAAGCCGCCGACATCTCGCGTCGCCAGTTGTTTCGAGGTGACCTGTCTGGCAAGCGGGCGCCGATGCGGCCTCCGTGGGCGGTCGCCGAAGATGCCTTCGTCATCGCCTGTGATCGTTGCGACGATTGCGTCCATGCCTGCCCGGAACGGGTGATCCGTTCCGGCTCGGGCGGTTTCCCGGAAATGGATTTCAGCGCACGCGGCTGCAGCCTGTGCGGCGAGTGCGTAATCGCCTGCCGGGGCAAGGCCCTCACGGGCGACCCCGAGAGCGATCGGCCCTGGGACTCGGTGGTCGAGATCAGCGGTCGTTGCCTCACCGCCACGGGCGTCGTCTGTCGCTCCTGCGGCGAGGCATGCGACGCCTCGGCCATCCGCTTCCGATTGCGTGTCGGTGGAGCGGCGGAGCCGCAGGTGGATCCGGCGATCTGTACCGGATGTGGCTGCTGCATCGGCGTCTGTCCGGTGCAGGCGCTGCGTATCACCAAGTCTCCGGCGGGGCAGACGAAGAAGGTTTCCACATGAATATCTGCAGCTGCGTCGTCCACACCAGACCCGAGCGGGCACCGGAAGTCAGCGCACGTTTGCTGACCATCCCGGGTGTGGAGGTGCATGGCGGCGAGGAGGAGGGAAAGCTGGTGGTCACGGTGGAGGACACCGCGGACACCCTGGCGGCGGACACCCTGGGCGCCATCGGCGCCGTGGAAGGGGTCATCAACACAGTCCTGATCTACCACTACGGTGGCGACGACATCGAACAGTCCTTGGCGGAGGAGGGTAACCCGTGAAAGTCACTCGACGCGAATTCATCAAATCCCAGGCGGCAGTAGCGGCAGCAACAGCGGCTGGCGTCACCTTGCCGTTAGGCACCACGGCGCTGGCGGCCGAAGGCGACGAGGGCCTGCGTTGGGACAAGGCTCCTTGCCGCTTCTGCGGCACCGGCTGCAGCGTGCTGGTGGGCGTGAAGGACGACAAGGTCGTCGCCAGTCAGGGCGACCCGGACGCCCCGGTCAACCGGGGGCTGAACTGCATCAAGGGCTACTTCCTGCCCAAGATCATGTACGGCAAGGACCGGCTGACCCAGCCCTTGCTGCGCAAGACCAACGGCAAGTTCGACAAGAACGGCCAGTTCGAGCCCGTCTCCTGGGACGAGGCCTTCGACGTCATGGCCGACAAATGGAAGGAGGCGCTGAAGAAGGAGGATGGCGTCACCCGCGTCGGCATGTTCGGCTCCGGCCAATGGACCGTGTGGGAGGGCTACGCCGCCTCCAAGTTGATGAAAGCGGGTCTGCGCTCCAACAACCTCGACCCCAACGCCCGCCATTGCATGGCCTCCGCGGTGGTGGCCTTCATCCGCCACTTCGGCATCGACGAGCCCATGGGCTGCTATGACGATCTCGAGCACGCGGACGTCTTCGTGCTCTGGGGCGCCAACATGGCCGAGATGCACCCCATCCTGTGGTCGCGCCTCACCGACACCCGCCTGACCAAGGAGGGCTGCGAGGTTCATGTGCTCTCCACGTTCGAGAACCGCTGCTTCGAGCTGGCGGACAATCCGATCGTGTTCACGCCCCAGACGGATCTGGCGATCCAGAACTACATCTGCAACTACATCATCCAGAACGGGCACGTGAACAAGGAGTTCGTGGATAACCACGTCAACTTCAAGAAGACGGCGCTCGACATCGGCTATGGGCTGCGCCCGAATCACCCGCTCGAGCAGGCGGCCACCAACAACGGCTATCCCGACCCGAACAAGCCCGGGGAAAAGAAGGGCAATCCCATGGGCGCCTCGGAGATCACCTTCGAGGAGTTCGCCAAGCTGGTCGAGCCCTACACCCTGGACTACACGGCCGAGCTATCCGGCGTGCCCAAGGACAATCTCGAGAAGCTCGCAAAGGTGTATGCGGACCCGAAGAAGAAGGTGGTGTCCTTCTGGACCATGGGCTTCAACCAGCACACCCGCGGCAGCTGGGTGAACGGCAACATGTACAACGTCCATCTGCTGGTGGGCAAGATCTCCGAGCCGGGCAACGGCCCCTTCTCCCTGACCGGCCAGCCCTCCGCCTGCGGTACCGCGCGCGAGGTCGGCACCTTCGCCCACCGCCTGCCGGCGGATCTGGTGGTGATGAAGCCGGAGCACCGAGCCTTCTCCGAGAAGGTCTGGATGCTGCCGGAGGGCACGCTGAACGGCAACATCGGCTACCACGCCGTGCTCATGCAGCGCATGCTCAAGGACGGCAAGATGAACTGCTACTGGCAGCAGTGCAACAACAACATGCAGGCCGGCCCAAACATCAACGAGGAGATGTTCCCCGGTTGGCGCAACCCGGACAACTTCATCACCGTCTCCGACCCTACCCGACGGTCTCCGCCCAGGCGGCGGACCTCATCCTGCCCACCGCCATGTGGACCGAGAAGGAGGGCGCCTACGGCAACGCCGAGCGGCGCACCCAGTTCTGGCGCGAGCAGGTGCGGGCCCCCGGTGAGTCCAAGTCCGACATGTGGCAGGTCATGGAGTTCGCCAAGCGCTTCACGGTGGAAGAGGTCTGGCCCGAGGAGCTGCTGGCCAAGAAGCCCGAATACCGGGGCAAGACCCTCTACGACATCCTGTTCGCCAACGGCGTGGTGAACAAGTTCCCCTACGAGGGTAAGGTCGTGGATGACGCGGGCAACGAATACGGCAACCACGAGAGCGAGGACTTCGGCTACTACGTCCAGAAGGGCATGTTCGAGGAGTACCGGCTGTTCAACTCGGCCCCGGACATCATCAAGAAGGGACACGAGATGGCCGAGTTCGACGTCTACCACAAGACCCGTGGCCTGCGCTGGCCGGTGATCGACGGCAAGGAGACCCTGTGGCGCTTCCGCGGTGGTTACGACCCGCACGTCGAGGGCGATCAGAGCGTTGTGAAGTTCTATGGCAACCCGGACGGCAAGGCGAACATCATCTTCGCCCCCTACGACCCGCCAGCAGAGAGCCCGGACGATGAGTATCCGATCTGTGGCTGTCCACCGGTCGCGTGCTGGAGCATTGGCATTCGGGTTCCATGACCCGGCGTGTGCCCGAGCTCTACCGGGCGGTGCCGGAGGCGCAGTTGTTCATGAACAAGAAGGACGCCAAGAAGCGCAAGCTCCGCGACGGGCAGGTGGCCAAGATCTCCACGCGCCGCGGCGAGATCACGGCACGCGTCGAGACAAGGGGCCGCAATCGCCCGCCCGAAGGCATGGTGTTCATTCCCTGGTTCGACGCGGGCCGTCTGGTGAACAAGCTGACGCTCGACGCCACCTGTCCCCTGTCGAAGGAAACGGACTTCAAGAAGTGCGCCTGCAAGGTGGAGAAGGCATAGGTCGGGTCGGCCCCGGCCTTGGGAAGCGCGGATTTATGCGCGTTTCCCGCGGTGCACGGACGCACCGCCATTTTCAACGCCCGTCAAGCGTTGAAAATGAAGGGAAGCGGAAACCGCGCTTTTCGCTTCCCGTGCTGATTTTTGCCAGGATGGCAATCAAGCAGCATGTTTCTAGGAGAGGCCGCGCAGGGTGGGCGTTGCCAGCCCCGCGGCCGCAACGGGTAGGCAGTGATGGCAGATCTCGAGTCCGTCAAGAAGAAAGGCGTCACCCGCCGCCGGTTCATGGGCGACGTGCTCAAGACCGCCTGCGGTGTGGGGCTGTTCGGGCTCGGGCTCGGGCTCTATTCCAACCGCGCCTCCTCGCTGCCCGCCCACTACCTTCGGCCTCCTGGCGCCCTGCCGGAGGGCGAGTTCAACGGCGCCTGCATCCGCTGCGGGCTGTGCGTGCGCGACTGCCCTTACGACATGCTCTATCTGGGCGAGGTGGGCGAGAACATCCCGACCGGCACACCGTACTTCATCGCGCGCGACAAGGCTTGCGAGATGTGCGAGGACATCCCCTGCGTGGCCGCCTGTCCGACCAACGCCCTCGACCATGCGCTCGAGGACATCAACGATGCTCGCATGGGACTGGCGGTGCTGGTCGATCAGGAGAACTGCATTGCCTTCCTGGGGTTGCGGTGCGAGGTCTGCTACCAGGTCTGTCCCATCAAGGACGAGGCCATCACGCTGGAACACCAGCACAACGAGCGCTCCGGCAAGCACGCGATGTTCATTCCGGTTGTGCACTCGGAGCGCTGCACCGGTTGCGGCAAGTGCGAGGAGGCCTGCATCCTGGAGGAGGCGGCCATCAAGGTGCTGCCGCAGCGCCTGGCGAAGGGCGAGCTGGGCAAGCACTACCGTGTCGGTTGGGAGCAGAAGCAGCAGGCCGGAGGCTCTCTGGTGACCCCGGACCTCGAGCACCAGTACAACCTTCCCCAGGGCATGCGCTACGACCATGGTGGCCAGGGACTGATCCAGGACGGCGCCGGCGAGGTTCCCTTCTCGGATAACCCGCTCGATACGCTGAACAAGCAGGGGCCGATGTAACCGTGGCCATCAAGGTTTTCCCAGGCAAGGATGCGATCGAGAACAAGGGTTGGCTCAAGGCGCACAAGTGGCTGCTCGCTCGCCGCGTGAGCCAGATCGGCATTCTGGCGTTGTTCCTGGTCGGACCGCTCGCCGGGATCTGGATCGTCAAGGGCAATCTGTCCGGCAGCATGACGCTGGACGTACTGCCGCTGACCGATCCCTTCCTGCTGCTGCAGTCGATGCTCTCAGGCAGCCTGCCGGTGGTGAGCGGGGCGATCGGCGCCCTGATCGTGCTGGTCTTCTACGCCCTGGTGGGAGGACGGGTGTTCTGCTCCTGGGTCTGCCCGGTGAATCTGGTGACAGACCTGGCGGCCTGGCTGCGGCGACGATTCGACCTCCGCGGCAACAGCAGCCTGTCACGCAATCTGCGCTACTGGATTCTGGGTCTGGCCCTGCTGTTTCCGATGGTGACGGGTGTGATCGTATGGGAGTACCTCAACCCGGTGTCCATGTTCCACCGCGGGCTCATCTTCGGCATGGGTACGGCATGGGTCATCATCGCCGCTGTGTTCCTGTTCGACCTGCTGGTGGCGAAGCATGGGTGGTGCGGTCGGCTGTGCCCCATGGGGGCCTTCTACGGGCTTATCGGCAGCGGGGCGCTGCTGCGCGTGTCCGCCGTTCAGCGGGACAAGTGCGACGATTGCATGGACTGTTTCGAGGTCTGCCCGGAGCCGCAGGTCATCAAGCCCGCGCTCAAGGGCAGGGACAATTGTGTCGGTCCGGTGATCCTCGACATCAACTGCACGAACTGCGGGCGCTGCATCGACGTCTGCGGAAAGGACGTGTTCCGCTTCGACTCTCGTTTTCACAACCGGGAGGGGCTTCCCGAGTCCTGTGAAAAGGTCCAGATCGCTCTGGCGGCGACGGCCGTCCCGGGCAAGAGGCAAATTCGAAACTGAGGTGGTGGAGAAGGCCATGAAAAAGCAAATCGCAACGCTGACCCTGTCCCTGGCCGCGCTGGCCATGAGCACTGCCACGCTGGGGCTTGAATCCCTGCGCGGTGGTACGGATATCTCGGATCAATCGGCCGAGCCGGTGAGACTCAAGGTGGAGGTAGTGCAAGGCGGCTTCGACCGTTCTTATAAGGAGCAGCCTCCGATGATCCCCCACGGGATCGAGAAATATAGCGTCGACCTGCGCCAGAACGGTTGCCTCAAGTGCCATAGCGAGGCCACGGCGGAGAAGGAGAACACCAAGCCGACGCCCGAGAGCCATTACCTCGACCGCGACGGCAACAAGCTCGAGAAGCTCTCGTCGCGCCGTTATTTCTGCACCCAGTGCCACACGGTGCAGCTGGAAGGGGCGCCTCTGGTGGAGAACACCTTCGAGGGCCGAAAATAACCCTGTAGCCGCCGCTGCCCTTCGGGCCGGCGGCTTTTTTTTCTCAATAACATTAGTAAATTAGGGAGTACTCCAATGGCCGATGAGAAACCAAAAACCGGCAAGAAGACCCTGATCGTTCTGATCATCGGCGTTGCGCTCGGCATCATCTTCTGGGGCGGCTTTAACACGGCCATGGAGGCCACCAACACCGAGACCTTCTGCATCTCCTGCCACGAGATGGAGGTGAACGTATACGAGGAGTACACCGACACCATCCATTACCAGAACCGGACCGGGGTGCGCGCCACCTGCCCTGACTGTCATGTGCCGAAGGACTGGATCCACAAGTTTGCGCGCAAGGTGCAGGCCACCAACGAGCTCTACCACCACTTCCGCGGCACCATCGATACGCCCGAGAAGTTCGACGAGAAACGCATCGATCTTGCCCAGAACGTGTGGCGCACCATGAAGGCCACCGACTCCCGCGAGTGCCGCAACTGCCACGACTTCATGTCCATGGACTACGGCAAGCAGGAGCCCCGCAGCTCCGAGCGCCACGAGCAGGCGGAGGAAGAGGGCCTGACCTGCATCGACTGCCACAAGGGCATCGCGCACAGCCTGCCGCGTGAGTACGATCCGGAGAAGGACGTCCCAGGCGAGAGCGTCTACTACACCAAGACCCACTGACGGGGCGTCATGGCTAGTGAGGGGATCCCGGTGAGCGATGACCGTATGATCCCCTCGTCCGGTGCCGCATGATTGTGCACCCGTTCAGGGGCGCAGAGTGGCTTTTTTCCCACAAGCGCGGCCAGGAGTTCTCGATGACCGCTTTTCTTTGCCTGATTCTTCCTCTGCTGTCGGCCCTCGCCGCGCTGTCTGCCGTGGCGGGCGACATCACGCTCGGCGAGCAGCTCTATCGGGCCGAGTGCGCGAAATGTCACGGCGAGCAGGCGCAAGGCGGGAAGGGCGGTGAGTACCCGCGGCTCGCCGGACAGCGCGACGACTACATCCAGCTACAGCTCAAGAACTTCCGCGACCGCAAGCGACAGAACAAGCCCATGCTGCCGATCTTCAAGGCGGGCAAGTTGCGGTCGTCCGAAATCGAGGCGGTGTCAGCCTATCTGTCGAGCCTGCCGATTCCCGATCCTGCCACGGTCGGTGTGCCCGCCGAGGTGGGAGGGGACCTCGAGTTCGGGTTCGAGTTGTACGAGCGTGACTGTATCCTGTGCCACGGACCCGATGGGCGCGGCAAGGAGGAGAAGGGCAGTCCGCAGCTCATCGCCCAGCATCCACGCTATATCGCCAAACAGATGGCGGATTTCCGCAACGAAGAACGCGAGCACGAGTATGCCGACAAGATGTTCGGAGAGGCCTACGAGGACGAGCTGGACGCATTACTCGCGTACGTGCTCTCCCTCAATCACTCGGTGGCCGGCACGGCCAAGGATCCCTGACTCCCCGTCTCCCGCTCGGCTGTGGCGTCGGTGGACGTCATCCCGTCGGCTACCTATCCTAGAGCCATGAACCAGGGCGCACGGCCGACACCAGACGACCTGCGGCGGGGGCCTCTCCTGCGCCCACTTGATCGAGAGCAGCTCGAGCGCATCGCGCGCCATGCGCTGCGCCTTCTCCTGCGGGACGACGAGGCGCTGTTCCAGCAGGGGGACAAGGCGGAGCGCTTCTATCTCGTACTGAAGGGGCAGATCAAGCTCTATCGGCTTTCCCCCGACGGCAACGAAAAGGTGATCGAGATCGTCACCCCCGGCAACACCTTTGCCGAGGCCCTGATGTTTCTGAACCGCCCGCATTACCCCGTGGGCGCCACCGCGATCGGTCAGGCCGAGCTCATCAGCATCGATGCCGCGGATTTCGTCAGCATGCTGCGCGAATCGGTGGAAACCTGCTTCTTGATCATGGGCGACATGAGCAGACGCCTGCGCGGCCTGATCGGTGAGATCGACAATCTCAGTCTCCACAGCGCGGGCTGCCGGGTGGCGGACTACCTGCTGCGCCGCGCGGAACAGGAGGGCGATGTCTTCGATCTCGGCGTGCCGAAGCTCGTCATTGCGTCGCGTCTGACGGTCAAGCCCGAGACCTTCTCGCGCATCATACGGGAGCTGATCGACCGCAGTCTCATCCGGGTCCAGGCACGGCGGATCGAGGTGTTGGATCGCGCAGCCTTGTCGGCGGCGGCCGAACGGGATCCCACCTGGTAGGCTGCGCATGACGAAGGTCAAGGAGGTCTTTTCTCCGGCTGCCAGAATCGGCCCTGACGACTACGCGAGGGGCTGCCATGAAAGACCCAATCTCGAGCTATCTCACCGAGGATCACCGCCGCTGCGACCACCTCCTTGCCGCCTGTGAGGCGGCCGTGTCGGCCGCCGCCTGGACTACCACGGACGAGGCCGCCGCTGGCTTTCGCGATGCCCTGCTGCGTCACTTTGCCCTTGAGGAAGACGTGCTGTTCCTCGAGGTGGAGCGAGCGAGACCTGCTGCCGCGGGGCCAACCGGCGTCATGCGCATGGAGCACCGGCAGATGCGCTACCTGCTAGACGAGCTCGTCTCCGCCGTCCGTGCTCGCGATCGGGCTGCCTGCCTAGGCAACCTCGAGACCCTGCACATGCTTGGCCAGCAGCACAACGCCAAAGAGGAGGGGATCCTCTACCCCCTCGCCGACGACGCCTTGACCGACAGCGCGGAGGCCTTGGTAGGGCGGATGCGGGCGGCGTGACTGATGGAGGTGACGCTGGACGTCAGCTCCCTGGAGCCCCCTGAGCCGCTGGAGCGTGTGCTGGACGCGCTGGCGGACATGCCCGCGGGGCATCGCCTGCGGGTCCTGCACCGGCGCGAGCCTTATCCCCTCTATGATCTGCTTCGCCGCATGGGCTACGCGTGGGAGACCACCGCTATCGAATCGCGGTTCGAGATCCTGATCTGGCCGCTCGTATCGGCGCGGGCGGGTGGGCCGCGGTCATGAGGACCGCGGGGCTCAGCCTGGAGCAGGCCCCACCCATCCACGTTCCCTTCCGCTTCTTCCTGACGGCGCCCTTGTTCCTGTTTGCCGCTGCCCTGCTGTTGGGATGGCAGGGAGATGCCGTGCTTGCCTCCAGATGGTCGCCCGCCGCGCTGGCCGCAACCCATCTGATCGCCATCGGTTTTCTTGGCCAGATCATGTGTGGCGCTTCGCTGCAGCTACTCCCGGTCATCGCGGGGGCTCCAGTGCCGGCCGTCAAGCCGGTGGGCAGCGCCGTCAATCTGCTGCTGGCGCTTGGCGCCGGACTGTTGGCCTGGGGGTTTCTGGGCGGGGGACCGGCCGTGTTGACCGCCGGGGCGGTCTGCTCGGCGCTGGGATTCCTCGTTTTTCTGGTCTTCGCCGGCGCCGCGTTGAACGAGGCGCAAGGGATACCCCAAACGGCCTGGGCCATGCGTCTGTCGTTCGCCGCGTTGCTGGTCACCTTGGGCCTCGGCCTCGTCCTTACGGCCGCCCTCCTTGGCTGGGTCGCCATCGAGGGGCTCGCCGGATTGGCTGATTTCCATCTCGCGTGGGGGCTGCTGGGGTGGGTGGGGTTGCTCCTGGTCGCGGTCGCCTATCAGGTGGTTCCCATGTTTCATGTCACGCCGCCGTACCCGGCCTGGCTGACCCGGTGGCTGTCGCCTGTCGTGGCCGTGGCGCTCACGCTCGGCAGCTTGCTCGCGTTTACCGGCGCCGGTGCGGCGGGGTTGCTCGCGCTTGGGGTCGCGGCGATCGCCTTCTCCCTGTTCGCCGCGGTTACCATCTGGCTGCAACTGCGCCGCGCGCGGAGGCGGATCGATGCGACGGTGCTCCACTGGTGGCTCGCCATGGCCAGCGTCATCGCCGTGGCCGCGACCTGGGCATTTGCGGGAGACCCCGTCCTCACCGGTATCCTGCTCCTGATCGGCGTGGGCACGGGTCTGCCAACGGGAATGTTGTTTAAGATCGTGCCGTTTCTCGCCTGGTTCCATCTGCAACACCGGCAATTGGACGCAGGGAGGTTCGATGTCCGGGTCCCCCACATGCTCATCTTCCTTCCGGACGGGCAGGCGCGCTGGCAATTCGCCGGCCACGCGCTGGCCCTGACGGGCCTGGTGGCGGCCTGGGGGAATCCAGAGCTGATTCCACTAGCGAGCGGCGCCCTGGCGCTGTCCGCCCTTAGCCTCGGCGTGCTTCTGGCAGGGAGTGTCTTGCGCTTCCGGCGTACCGCGGCGGCTCTGCAGGCGACTCGGTGCAGGTCCGGATCACCACCGGTAGCCGCGGGCGACACGTTAACCGAAAGAAGGTGACCTGCCGATGCGTGTCCTGACCAGATTGCCCCTTGCGGCAGGTGTCGCCGCCCTTCTGCTCGCGTCGAGCACCGCCTCAAGTGAGGCACTTCCCCGGGGTGACTGTGCCGCTCCGCGGCCGGCGACCGATCTGGTTCATTGCGATTTCCAGGGCGCGAACCTGGCGGGCTTGGATCTCAGCGGTGTGCGGCTGGACAACGCGAAGCTGGAGAACGCGAACCTGGCGGGTTGCAACCTCGCGCGCGCCAGCGCCGTCGGCAGTAACCTGAAGTGGGCCAACCTTACCGGATCCGATCTGCGCGGCGGAGATCTCAGCAAGGCCGATCTCTTCCATGCCTCGCTGGACCGCGCGCGGCTCGACGGCGCGAATCTGTCGGGGGCGAACCTGTTCGGGGCCAACCTCAACGAGGTTCACGCCGAGGGGGCCGACTTCTCACATGCCTACATGAAGGATCTGTTGATGGAAGAGGCGCATCTGCCGGGCAGTCGGTTCGAGCGCTGTTTCATGCTGCGGGCGGTCCTGATCGGGAGCCGGCTCACGGGGGCGAGCATCCGGCAGGTGGTGCTGACCGGCGCGGCACTCGAGCAAACTGACTTCTCAGGCGCCGATCTGACCGGCTCTCTCCTCAACGGGGCGAGTCTTGAAGGGGCAGTGTTTCGCCGCGCCCGCCTGGCCAAGACCCGGTTTACGAATGCGGTGGTCGGCGGCGCTGATTTCGGTGATGCGGTGGATATGCCGGCGCACCTCACGGACATGCTCTCGAAGGCGAGGCGCTGACCCCCGCGTCGACTTCCTTGCTAACCCGGACGTCCGTCTGGCCTCGGGGCGATCAGCATCGGCGCATATACCCAAAGGAAAAGGCCGAAGGCCAGCGTCCAGAGGACTCCCGAGACCTGGATAAAGATGGGGTAGGCGGCGGGGAGCAGCAGGGTTGCGCCGACCCTGACCAGGGCCGCCAGGTTCACCAGCACGAAGGCGATGTTGGTGAGTGTCGAAGAGCGCATCTCCCGTCCCGTGTGGCCGAGTGTTACCCGCGCCATCATGCCGAGCGTGAAGACGCCGACGGCACCAACGGTAAGCGCGTGGAGAGAAGGGAAGGGCGGCAGCAAGCCGAGACCCGCGAGCCCATCGAGCGCGAATCCCAGCACGAGCCAGAGGTAGCCCGCGTGCAGCACCGCCAGGATCGGGATGTGCCACACGCGGCGATCGTGCCAGCCCGCCAGCCGCGCCGCCTGCGTGGCGGCGAGTGCCAGGGCGATGACGCCCGCGGGCGCGGACCAGGGCACCACGAGGTTGATAACTACGCCCGCGGTTGCAAGGGCAAAGGTCAGGTGCTCGACCCAGGGGCGAGTAATGGGTGTGGACCCTGGCACCGCGCGCTCCGTGAAGAAGGGCAGGACCCGCCCGGCGACGATCATGAGCGTCAGTAATGCCGAATCCAGCATCAGGCGGGTTCCGCGCCCGGCGGTGCCTTCGGCGATGCCGAGGGTCTGCATCTGTACCAGCAGCGCTGCCAGCGACATCGCGGCGAGCAAGGCGAGGAAGACCCGGTTGAGACGGTTCTTGCCTTGCCAGAGCGGCTGGAACAGGCCGAGCGCGATCGCGGGAAAGAAGGCGATGTCGACGGCCGCGACCAGCATCGTCGGCAAGGGCAGAAAGGGGGCGATGCGTGCCGCCGCCCAGAGGCCGACCAGGGCGCCCAATGCGATCCCCGTGGGCGTATCGATCCCGGTCCAGTTGCGTACCGCGGTGAGCAGGAAGCCGGCGATGACCGCCGCGGTATAGCCGAACAGCATCTCGTGGGCGTGCCAAAGGCCGCCGGCGTAGTGGCCGTTGAGGGAGATCCCGCCCTGGAGCAGGGCGAGCCACGCGGCCATGGTGAGCGCCGCGGACAAACCGGCGGCGAGGAAGAAGGGGCGGAAGCCGAGCGCAAGGACGCTCGTCGGCTTGCGGGCAGGCATAACGGGGATTTGTCGCATCCTGGAGTCTCCGATTGGCGTCGCACGCTAGCGGCAACCGATCCGTCCGCCCTTGATCGGAGTCAAGCGGCCCTAACCGCTTGGCCGGTAGCGCGGTTCTAAGACGCTGATCATTGGCCTTCGTGGCCAAGATCAGCACGCCGCCCAAGAAGCGTGATTCTTGGATGGCCTCATTTTCAATCGCTTAAGCGATCGAAAATGGCGTTTTATCCCTGTGCCGCGGGAAGCGCTGAATTGATGGGCGTTTTCCCTAATGAATGCGCTGATACGTTTCTGACCGGGATCAAGGGAAACGCCGCGTAGCTGGCGTACTAGGGAATGTCATTGACGCGCGGTCCCCGAGGCGTCGAAGGTTTCGGGGTCGCGAAAAAACATCCTTGTCTCAAGCATCGAGTGCCGGAGCAAAAAAACGTGCGTCTTCCCGCTGTCCTGGGCGTGATCCGACCCCCATTCCTCCTGTTGACGCCGGTGTGCGTGCTGCTCGGGCTTGCGGTCGCAACGATGGGCGATGCCCCGATCGACTGGATCGCGGCAGCGCTTGCTCTGATCGGGGCCGTTTCCGCGCATGTCAGCGTCAATTCCCTAAACGAGTACGAGGACTTCCGATCGGGACTCGATCTACGCACCTCGCGCACCCCCTTCAGCGGGGGGAGCGGAACCCTGGTCGCCCATCCGTCCGTTGCAGAGCAGGCGCGTTGGATCGGGCTGGCTTCCCTGGCATTGACCGCCGCATGCGGTCTCGCGTTGCTGTGGCGTGCCGGTTGGGGTCTGCTCCCTATCGGCGCGGTGGGCCTGGCGCTCGTCTACTTCTACACCAGCAAGATCAACCATCATCGCTGGCTGTGCCTGATCGCGCCCGGGCTCGGGTTTGGGCCCTTGATGGTCGTCGGCAGCTACTATGCCGCAACGGGAACCTGGTCTTGGGTCGCCGCGGTTGCCTCGCTGGTCCCCTTTTTTCTCGTGAGCAACCTGTTGCTGCTGAATCAGTTCCCCGACGTGGAGGCGGACCGTTCGGTTGGTCGCGATAATCTGCCGGTCGCGCTCGGGCTCGATCGCAGCCTGCGCGTCTATGGCCTTTCGGCCATGCTCGCCTACGCCAGTGTCGCGCTCGGCGTGGCGGTCGGGTTGCTTCCTTCGGGTGCCTTGGTTGCCCTGATCACTCTGCCGATCCCGGTGCTGGTGTATCTGGGCGTGAATCGGACTCTCCGCCAGGGCGGCCCGTTGGCGCCAGGTATCGTACCGCCAATGGGACTCAACGTGGTGCTCACTCTCCTAACCCCGGGTCTCCTGACCCTTGGGTTCCTCCTCGGCCTATAGCGATCCCAGTACCGAATCCGTCTGTACCAGTGGCGCACCGGTCGTGTGAGATGGCGCTTCGATTGCGTCATTTAACACAGATCAAGGCCCGCCCGGCGACCGCCTGCTACCGTCCGACCGCCTAACTCCAATCCCCGGTGTGCTCCGGGTCGGGGTAGTGGCGCCGGGGAACGTCTTCGGCGCTGATTCGGACGGAAAGGACGCCCGGTCGGCAACAAAGCATCCATTTTTCTGGAGGGTGGACGAATGCATCAAAGAACAACGCGGGGCCTGTCTCTGATGGTCGGGGCCGCGATCGCAGTGGGTGGCGCGTCGGCGGCCTGGTCGACCGAGACGCTGCAGGACGTCATGCAACGCCGGGGATTGGCCGAAAAGGACCTGCTGGCGGCGGCCAAGACCTACACGCCCACGGGCGGGCGGGACGAATACCTCGTATTCAGCTCCGGCGGCCAGTCGGGACAGGTCATCGTCTACGGCGTCCCGTCCATGCGCATCCTGAAATACATCGGCGTTTTCACGCCGGAGCCCTGGCAGGGTTACGGCTTCGACGACGAGTCCAAGGCGGTGCTCGCTCAGGGAAGGATCCGCGGCAAGGACATCACCTTCGGTGATACCCACCACCCGGCCATCTCGGAGACGGAAGGGGATTACGACGGCAAGTACCTGTTCATCAACGACAAGGCCAACCCCCGCGTGGCGGTGATCGATCTGCACGACTTTGAGACCAAGCAGATCGTGGTCAACCCCTTCTTCAAGTCCGAGCACGGCGGCGCCTTCGTCACGCCCAACACCGAGTACGTGATGGAGGCGACCCAGTATGCGGCTCCGTTGCTGGACGACGGCTTCGTGCCCCTGGAGGAGTTCAACGACAAGTACCGCGGCGGCCTGACCTACTGGAAGTTCAACAAGGAGAAGGGCCGCATCGAGCCCGAGAACTCCTTCGTGCTCGAGCTCGGCCCCTACAGCCAGGACCTCTCGGATGCGGGCAAGGGCCCGAGCTACGGCTGGGGTTTCACCAACTCCTTCTGCTCCGAGCGCTACGTCGGCGGCATCGAGCGCGGGCGCCCGCCCTTCGAGGCCGGCTGCTCGTCGAAGGACACCGACTTCCTGCACGTGACCAACTGGAAGAAGGCCGAGGAGCTGGTCCAGGCCGGCAAGGTCAGGCAGGAGCGCGGGATGTACTACATCCCGATGGAGCAGGCCATCGCCGAGGGTCTGCTGTACCTGATCCCCGAGCCCAAGAGTCCCCACGGCGTGGACGTGACCCCCGACGGCAAGTACCTGATCGTCTCCGGCAAGCTCGACAGCCACGTCTCGGTGTACAGCTTCGAGAAGATCATGAAGGCCATCGAGGAGGGTAAGTTCGAGGGCAAGGATCCCTATGGCGTGCCCATCATCGCGATGCAGGACGTGCTGCACACCCAGATCAACCTGGGCCTGGGGCCGCTGCACACCCAGTTCGATTCCAAGCCCTGCGTGGCCTACACCTCGCTCTACGTGGATTCGCAGGTCGCCAAGTACGACTACTGCGAGGGCAAGATCCTGGACAAGCTGTCGATCCACTACAACATCGGTCACCTGATGACCATGGAAGGGGACTCGGTAAGCCCGGATGGCAAGTACCTGGTCGCGCTCAACAAGCTGGCCATCGACCGCTTCAACCCGGTCGGCCCGCTGCACCCGCAGAACCATCAGCTGATCGACATCAGCGGCGACAAGATGCAGCTGCTCTACGACATGCCGCTGCCGCTCGGGTGAGCCCCACTACGCGGTGGCGATCGCGGCCGACAAGCTGCAGCCCGCGGTTCGCTACAAGTCCGGTTGGGACAGCCGCACCGATCAGCGTTCGCCCTACAAGGCCCGCGCGGGCCGCGAGAAGACCGAGCGTACCTGCGACGCCGAGGGCAAGTGCACGACCGAGGTCCTGGGCACCGTGATCCGCTCCCACATCACCCCTGAGATCATCGAGGTCGAGGAGGGCGATACGGTCAAGCTCCATCTGACCAACCTGGAGCGCGCCCAGGACGAGGTGCACGGCTTCGCCATGTACGGCCAGAACGTGCAGCTCTCCATCGAGCCGGGCAAGACCGCCAGCGCCACCTTCGTGGCCGATCAGCCGGGCGTCTACCCTTACTACTGCACCGAGTTCTGCTCGGCGCTGCACCTGGAGATGCAGGGCTATCTGCTGGTCAAGCCGAAGGGCTACGAGGCGACAGCGGTCAAGATGGTCGAGGGCACCGTCTACACCCAGGCCGATTACGAGACGCAGGTCAAGACCAACCTGGACACCCAGGCAGTCATCGACCAGGTCGTGGGCTTTATCACCAGCCACAACTTCAAGGACTTCCCGACCGTGGTTGCCCTGGTGGAGGATGCGACCGACCAGCTCGGATTCGCCCAGGAGGCGAAGGCCAAGTCCGAGGAGGCCGCCGACAAGCAAGACTGGCAGAACGCCATGCTCTGGGCCAACCAGTGGTGGCAATACCAGGTGAAGACGGCGGACCTGGGTCTGCGCGCCAAGACCTATCTGGAGGAGTCTGGCGCAAAGAAGGTCCAGTAAACCCTCAGCGCTGCAGGTGACAAGGGGGCCGTACGGCCCCCTTGTCCGTTTTGGGTCGCGGACCCTTTGCCTTGGGTCAAGGCATGCCTGAGTGGTTCCGGGGTATGAGGAGGCGGGCGCGCGCTGTATGCCCCGTTGCCTATCCAGGCATCGTCCGTGCGGGAAGAGGTGCGCCTCCAACCGGGAGAATCGATGCGAACGCTCATTGAGAGGTTTTGAGATGAAATTGCTGAACAAGTCTGTCACCGCCTTGCTTGTCGTCGTCACCGCTGGTCTGTCGACCTCGGCGCTCGCGTTGGATGGCGCCGAGCTCTACGTCAAGAAGACCTGCGTCGCCTGTCATGGCAAGGACGCCAACACGCCCATCCTTCCCATCTACCCGAAGCTCGCCGGGCAGAACCCGGACTATGCCTACAACCAGATGAAGGACATCGCGAGCGGCGCTCGCGCCAACGGCCAGACCGCCGCCATGAAGGGCATCATGCACCTGGTTTCGGACGACGAGCTTCGGGCCATCGCCGACTGGCTGGCGACCTTGAAATAACTAAGGTTATCAGATGGTTGAGGGTTGATGAAGGTCAAGGAGAAAGCGCCTCAGTCTGTTATCGTGAGCTTGTTTCGGGCCGTCGCGCATCGACGCGCTTACCTATCCAGCGGCCGCCGGGCCGCGTTCCTTGCTATAGCCGGAGGTTTCCGATGAAGAAAGTCGCGAGCAGGGCAGTTGTAACCGCCATGGCGGCGGTGCTGGCGGGTACCGCCTACGCACTGGAACGAGGGCGGCGGCGAGCAGGACGAGGCGCTGCACCTCACTCCCGACATGGAGAACGGCATGGAGGTCTATGAGGTTTGCTCCGCCTGCCATCTTCCCGAGGGTTGGGGCCTGCCGGACGGCACCTTCCCGCAACTCGCCGGCCAGCACCGCGGCGTGTTGATCAAGCAGCTCTCGGACATCCGGGCGCTGAACCGGGACAACCCGACCATGTATCCCTTCGCCCTTCCGGAAGCCATCGGTGATGCCCAGGCGCTGGCCGATGTGGTGGCCTACATCGAGAAGCTGCCCATGAACCCCGAGTGGGGCAAGGGCGCCTGGGGACCGGACACACCCGAATACGCCCAGGGCGAGAAGCTCTACAAGGACAATTGCGTCAAGTGCCACGGCGAGACCGGCATGGGCGACGTGGAGAAGTTCTACCCGCGCATCAACGGCCAGCACTACAACTACATGTTGCGCCAGTTCGAATGGATCCGCGACGGCAGGCGCCGCAACTCCAACCCTGAGATGGTCGAGCAGATCAAGAACTTCACCGATCAGGATATGAAGCTGGTAATCAACTACGCGTCCTGGGTACCGGTGCCCGCGGATCAGGTGGCCGAATCCGCCGACTGGCAGAACCCAGACTACAAGTAGGCCGGCCGTTCGGCCTCGCGGCGACGACCCGTCGCTCCGGCGGGTCGCCGGCCGTCACGACCATTCCGCGCACGCAGTAGAACCGCCATGAGCACCCCAAGCCCTAACAAACCGACTGCCGACAAGCGCATGCCGTTGATCTTTGCCCTCGCGCTGGTGGGCATCGGGCTGCTGGTGGCCATCTACTACGCCCCGATCTGGTGGGTGTCCCTCACGGCGCCGAACTATCCGCCGGAGGCATTTCCGGACGGGGTGCGCATCCACTTCCACATGAACGGCGTGTTCAACGGCTGCAGCAAGGTCGAGAAGACCGAGATCACGGAGGATGAGGCCCTCGACTGCGTTCACGAGATGGACACCATCAACCACTATGTCGGCATGTATCCGATCGCGGCCGGCGGCGTGGTGGAAAAGGCCTTCTCGCCCTTCCTCATCTCCCTGCTGGGGGTGATGCTGGTGGGCTTTGTCATTCCCTGGGTCCGAGTTCGCCTCGCCGTCATGGCTATCGGCTTCGCCGGCATCGTCGTCTGGATGGGGCTGACTTACTACAGCGAGGGCGGGCTGCGGTTCCAGAATCTGGGCTACCTCACCGCCCTGGTCACGGCACTGGACCAAGACGCCGGGTCCGAGAAGGAGCCGAGCCGGATGTCGGCCGGGGAGGCCCTGATCGCCCGCCTCAAGGCGGAAATGGCTGCCGCCCAGGATCAGGAGGCGCCGGCGGAGACGCCCGATGCGGCAGAGCCATCGGACAAGGGGCGCATCATTGACAGCCTGCATACCACCTTCGAGAAATCCCAGGTGCGTCGTCCTACGACGGAGCGCCGGGAATGGAACGGCAGCGGCGCCCAGATGCTCAGGTGGCACTACGAGACCAGCCTGGGGCGCTACTTCAACAACCCGGAGGAGATCTACCCCATGGGGCGGGCGATGTCCGCCGCGGGCCACGTCATGTTCTGGGGCCTCGCCGCCGCCATGCTGCTCCTGCTATGGGGGGCGCGCAAGAGCAGCGGCCCCCTGTATTGGCTGATGGTCCTGGTTCCCATGGCGCTGCCTCTGTTCTTCATCGTCGACTATGCCGCCTGGCTCTGGTGGTACGGCCACAGCCTGAATGACATGGGCGCCTTCACGGTCAAGCCCTTCATGCCCACCGTCTTCGGCGACGGCAAGGTGGCCCAGTTCGCGACCCACTCCTACCCCTACACCGGCTTCGGCCTGATGGTGCTGCTCTCCGCGGTGATGGCGGTGCTGGCCCTGTTGCGACGCAAGCAGTTGCGGGAGTCGGATTGAATCGGCGAGGCACAACGGGCGCTCGGGCGTCGCGGCGACTGTCCTCGTTCTTGGTGCTGCTCGCTGGTGATGACGGTCTCGGCACCGGCGCTGGCCGAGTATCCGGCGTTTCAGGAGTTGGTGGACGCCGCGGAGGATGGGGCGGTCCTGACCCCCGCGCCCGGGACCTACAGCGGGCCGGTGGTGGTCGACAGGCCGCTCACCATCGACGGGCGGGGCGAGGTGACCATCGACGGCGGCGGCAAGGGGACGGTCGTCCTCCTCGATACCGACGGGGCCACGCTGAAGGGCCTGCGGCTGACCAACTCCGGCGACTCCCACAACGACATCGATTCCGGTGTGCAGGTGCGCGGGAACTTCAACGTCATCAAGGACAATGTCATCGACGACTGCCTGTTCGGCGTCGACCTGCAGCAGTCCAAGAACAATATCGTGCGCCGCAACCGCATCTCGTCCAAGCCGGTGGATCTGGGTGTCCGTGGCGATGCCATCCGGCTCTGGTACAGCTTCAACAACCAGATCACGGACAACGTCATCCGCGGTGCCCGCGATACCGTGGTCTGGTACTCCCGGGACAACCTGATCGCGCGCAACGACGCGCGCGGGGGCCGCTACTCGCTGCATTTCATGTACTCCCAGACCAATCGGGTGGAAGGCAACCACTACGAGGACAACACCGTCGGCATCTTCCTCATGTATAGCGACGGCGTGCAGGTGCTCAACAACACCATCGCCAATGCCTCGGGGCCGACCGGGATCGGGATCGGTTTCAAGGAGACCTCCGACGTCACCATCGAGGGGAACCGTGTCCTGTACTGCGCAACCGGGCTGTATCTGGACGTCTCCCCCTACCAGCCGGACACCACCAACCGCTTCACCGACAACCTGATCGCCTACAATGGGATCGGCGTGCGCTGGCTGAACGACTGGCAGGGCAATGTTTTCAGCGGAAACCGCTTCAAGGGCAATATCACCCAGATGGTGGTCGAGGGCGGCAAGAGCGCCAACCGCAATCGTTGGGAGGGCAACTTCTGGGACGATTACGAGGGCTTCGACCGCGACGGCGACGGCGTCGGCGACACGCCCTATGAACTCTACGCCTATGCCGACCGGCTGTGGATGGATGTGCCCCCCGCGCAGTTCTTCAAGGGCTCGCCGATGCTCGAGGTGATCGATTTCCTTGAGCGCCTCGCGCCCTTCAGCTCGCCGAGCCTGCTCGTGCGCGACGACAGGCCGGTACGCACCGCCAGTGCCGAGCTCGCCGGGCCGGCCGGCGTCGAGCCCGCTGTCCCGAGCATGGAACCGGATGATGCGGACAACGAGCCCGGGATCGAGAGACCCACTCCGGCACCGGTCGGCGGCTTCGACGCCTACGATGCCCTGCGCCGCTCGCTCGAGCGGGACTGAGGGGCAGTATGAACGACGAGTCGAATCAGAAAACATCGCGCAAGCGCCCGGCGATGTCCGCCAAGCGCCGCGAGCAGAGCCGCCGCGAGTTCCTGCGCACCAGCATCCTGGCCGCGGGCTTCGTCACCGCCTCACTCGCCGGTCTGGTCCCGCTGGCCGGCAACGCCAACGCGCGCCTGCGTCCGCCTGGCGCGCTCAAGGACCGGCTCGAGGAGCGGGAGTTTCTCGCCTCCTGCATCAAGTGCGGTCAGTGCGTGCAGGTGTGCCCGGTCGAGGCCATCAAGCTCGCGGACCTGCTCGACGGAGTCGGCATCGGCACGCCCTTCATCGACGCCCGCGCCCAGGCCTGCGACTTCTCCTGCGACGGGCTCCAGTGCGTGCTGGCCTGTCCGACCGGCGCGCTCACCCACGAGATCAACTACCCGGCCCAGTCGCGCATGGGCTTCGCCCGCCTGGCGCGACCGGACGCCTGCCTGGCCGCGCAGGGGCGAGGGTTTCAAGGGCAGGCCCGCGGTCCCGATTACCGCGGCAAGCTGCGCTACGAGGAGATCGACCGCTGGACCCCGATCCCGGTCGCGGATCACCCCTATGACCTGGAGCTGTGCGACCTGTGCGTGCGCCAGTGCCCGATCGAGATCCGCATCGCCCAGTGCGAGGCGGGAGAGCCGCCGTCGGGGGATCCGAACCAATGCCCGCCGCGCCACGCCATCCGGCTGTACCGAATGCCGGTGGGACGGGGGCGCGTCCCGGTGGTGGAGGACGGCTGCGTCGGCTGCGGGGTCTGCGAGATGATCTGCCCGGTGGAGTCCGCCGCGATCGTGGTCGACATCGACCAGACCGCCGACTCGGTCCGGATCGGGTGAGCGAGTCATGAGCTACTTCGTCGAATCCCTGCGCCAGCTGATCGGGATGAAACCCGCAAGCCGCTGCCCGACGAGCGGCTTCCTCGAGGTGGTGGCCGATCTACGCCGAGAAGCGCAAGGAAAAGCTGACCAAGGAGAAGCTGGAGGAGGTCGAGGCGGGCAGGGCGCAGGCCCATGATCGCCACAAGTGGCGCAACCGCCGCTGGGCGACCCTGATCGTCGTGAACCTGCTGTTCGTCGTCTCCTACTACTTCGACGTGCAGCTGGTGGAGGGGGCGCTGACCGCGTCGCGCTTCGTCGGCTTCCACATGGCCGACCTCAACTCGGCGCTGCAGGTCATGCTGGCCTACAAGCACCTGGTGCTGAATCTGGTGATCGGCACCGTGACCGTGTTCGTTCTCTGGTGGCTGCTCGGCGGGCGCACCTTCTGTTCCTGGGTCTGTCCCTATCATCTGCTCGGCGGAGTGGGCCGAGGCGCTGCACCTCAAGCTGGCGGAGAAGAAGTGGGTCAAGGACATCCAGTTCCACCGCGGCGTGCGCACGGTGTTCTACGTCGTCTTCGCCCTGCTGGCGCTGCTCACCGGCTATACGGTGTTCGAGACCATCTCCCCCACCGGCATCCTGAGCCGCGCCCTGATCTACGGCCCCGGCATGGCGCTGCTCTGGGTGCTGGCGCTGTTGGCGTTCGAGGTCTTCGTCTCGCGCCGGGCCTGGTGCCGCTATGTCTGCCCCATCGGCATGACCTACGGGCTCGTCGGGGCCATCTCGCCCTTGCGGGTGCAGTACAACATGCAGAGCTGTCACCACGAGGGCGATTGCCGCAAGATCTGCATGGTGCCGCATGTGCTGGACGTGACCATCCGCGGGCGTGCCAAGGCGATCGACACCGACATCGGCGCCGATTGCACCCGCTGCGGCCTGTGCGTCGACATCTGCCCGACCAGCTCCCTGAGCTTCAAGGTCAAGGGACTCGACAAGGCTCTGTTGATCAGGCATCGACGCACATGATCCGGTTCGAGCAGGTCGTCAAACGCTTCCGCCGCCAGGAGGTTCTCAAGGGGCTCGATCTCGAGATCGAGCGCGGCCAGCGGGTCGCCCTGGTCGGCTCCAACGGGGCCGGCAAGACCACGCTGATCCGCTGCCTGCTGGGCGAGTACAACTGCCAGGGTCGGGTGACCGTCGACGGTCTCGATCCCCGGGAGCACCGCCAGCGAGGTCCTGTCCAAGGTCGGCTTCGTGCCGCAGCTCCCGCCGCCGCTCAAGATGCCGGTGGGGCAGCTGATCGCCTTCGCCGCCGGCGTGTGCGATGCGGACCCGTCGCGCATGGAGGCGGTCGCCGTTCGTCTCGGGCTCGACCCGGCGCGCTTTCGCCGTCAGCCCTTCGTCAAGCTCTCGGGCGGGCAGAAGCAGAAGCTGCTGATCAGCATCGCCCTGGGCCGAGACGCCGAGCTGCTGGTGCTCGACGAGCCGGCCGCCAACCTGGACCCGGAGGCGCGCCAGATCTTCTTCGAGCTGCTGGCCGAGCGGCAGGACACGGCGGCCATGCTCATCTCCAGCCACCGGCTGGACGAGGTCGCGGCCCTGGTCAACCGGGTGATCGAGCTGGATCAGGGCGTGGTGGTCCTGGACGACCGGGTCGCGGACCTGGTGGATCTGCGCCAGCCGCCTGCGCTGCCGAGTCACGCTGACCCGCGCCGACGAGGCCTTCGGCCGCGCCATCGGTCCCTGGGGTTTCCGCAGCAGCGACGGAGGCCGTACCTGGGACGGCCGGGTCGCGGGACCCGATCGGCTGCGGTTTCCTCGGGCTGCTGTCGCGTTACGCGGCCCTGCTTGGCGGGGATCAGCATGGAGGAGGCCCGAGAGCCAGAACCGGCGGAGGTGCGATATGCCTGAGCACTGCCAATGGTCTCATCGCAGCCGATGACGAGGCATTGGGAGCGGGCGGAGGCGGGCGTCGGTCCGGCGTCTCGTTACTGGCCGCTGCTCACATTGGCCGTCCTGGTTCTGCTCGCCGGCTGCGGCGGCGATCCCGGCACCGGGCCGGTCGAGGTCAAGTGGGACCGCGCCACCTGCGATCGCTGCCGCATGGTGCTGTCCGACCGCAACCATTCCGCCCAGGTCCGCGTCCGGGAGGCCGATGGCCGCTCCCGCGTCCATCTGTTCGACGACATCGGCTGCGCCGTCATCTGGCTGGAGGACAAGCCCTGGCGGGACGATCCGGCGACCGAGATCTGGGTCAACGACTGGCGCGACCGGGGACTGGATCGACGCCCGAACCGCGAGCTACGTGACGGGGCAGGAGACGCCGATGCAGTACGGGCTGGGTGCGCAGTCGGGACCCGCCGAAGGTGCGCTCGACTTCGCAGGGCCAAGGCGCACATCTTCGAGGTGGAGCGGCGCTTCAACGTCCACGGCGGACATCTGGATGACGTCCCCTACACGAGCACCAGCACGAATGAAGAACCTCTGGCTCACCGCCTACACGGACATCCTGGAATCGCTGCGGGCCAAGTGGTTTCTGGCCTACAGCCTCATCTTCGGCGGGCTGGTGGCCCTGCTGTTCGTCTTCGGCCTCACCGAATCCCGCATCATGGGCTTCACCGGACTCTCGCGCCTGATGGTGACCTACATCCAGCTCGCCATGGCCATCCTGCCCGTGTTCGTGCTCATCACCACGGTGCGCTCGGTGGCCGGGGACCGGGAGGCGGGGGTCTACGAGTACCTGCTCTCCCTGCCCATCGGGCTCGCGCCCTGGTTCTGGGGCAAGCTGGCCGGGCGCTTCCTGGTGGTCTTCCTGCCGGTCTTTCTGGCCATGCTCGGTGCGGTTGTCTGGGGGGTGTTCCAGGGCGCGGAGGTCCCCTGGGTCCTGTTCATCTACTACACGGGGCTGCTGATGGCGCTCGCCTGGTGCTTCCTCGGGATCGGGATGCTGCTCTCCACCCTGGCGCGCTCCGCGGATGTGGCCCAGGCCTCGGCCTTCGTGATCTGGCTCACCCTGCTCCTGTTCCTCGACCTGATCCTGCTCGGGGTCATGATCCGCGGGCACCTGCCGCCGGAGAGCGCGGTAGCCATCGCGCTGGCCAATCCGCTGCAGGTCTTCCGCACCGCCGCCATGATGTTGCTGGATCAGCAACTGGTCATGCTCGGGCCCTCCGCCTACGTGATCCTGGATGCCTTCGGCCAGGCGGGCTATATCGCGTACGCGCTGCTTATCCCTTCCTGCTCGGCACCTTGTGCGCGTTCGGCGGTTATCTGCTGTTCAAGCGCAGTGATCTGCCCTGAGGCCCGTCTGGCTGCCCGGTGGCATCCAATCCCCTCGCCTGCAACGTAGCGAAAAGCCGCTGCCGGCACGCAGACGCGACGGCTCGCACAATATTCTGGGTTCAGGCGGTGAGCCGGGCGTACAGTATCGGCAGGTGCGATGGCAGCTCCGAGGGGCGATGGATGACGACGTAGCCGCCGCCACCGAAGAGATGCGGCAGATAGTCGTTGCCATGCTCGTCGATGGTGACACAGAAGGGCGTGAGGCCCAGTCGCCGGGCCTGCCGGACGGCATGACGGGTGTCCTCGATACCGTAACGGCCCTCGTATTTGTCGAGGTCGTTGGGTTTGCCGTCGGAGAGCAGGAGCAGAAGCCGGCGGCCGGCGGGCTGATGGGCGAGCAGATCGGTGGCGTGGCGAATGGCGGCGCCCATGCGCGTGTAGTAGCCGGGCTTGATCGCGCTGATACGCCCGCGCACCGCGGAGCCGTAACGCTCGTCGAACCCCTTGAGGGTATGCACGCGAACCGGGTCGCGTCGGCGTGAGGAGAAGCCGAGCATGGCGAAGCGATCACCGGTGGCCGCCAGGCTCTCCGCGAACAGGAAGAGGCTGTCGCGGATGACGTCGATGACCCGCGCCTGGTCGTCGATCCAGGTGTCGGTGGAGAGGGACAGGTCCGCGAGCAGCAGGCAGGCGAGATCACGCGCCCCGCTGCGCATGTCACGGTAGAGGCCGTCCGCGTGGGTACCGTGCACCCGCCCGCCGGTCCGCGGCGAAGCGCAGATAGGCATCGAGGTCGATCTCCTGGCCGTCGGCTTGCGCGCGGTGCCAGACGCGCGCCGGGGCCAGGGCCTGGAACTGGTTGCGCAGCCTCTTGGCGGTGCGGCGCGAGATGTGGCGGCAAGGGGCGGGGGGCGGCATTGGCGGCGACCATGGAAACGATGCGGCAGTGGTCGGGCTGGAGCCGCCGGTGCCTCCAATCCCATTCGGGCAGGAGGATGCCGTCGTCGAGAACCAGGTCGTCCTCCGATTCCGCGGGCAGGTCGAGGTCGAACCTGAGCCGGGCGCCGCACGCCCTGCGATCGCGGGCGAGGGCGAGACGGTCCATGTCCTCTGCGGTGGCGCGGGCCCGTTCGAGGTCGTCTTCCTCGTCGGTGCCGCGGTCGACCTTCACATACTCGCCCCAGGTGAGGATGTTCTCCATGCGGATGGTGATCAGGCCCTGATCCTTCTCCGGCATCTCGACGCGATCGCCGCGGCGGCGGCGGCGCTCGCCGAGCGCCTCCACGCGGTCGTCGGGCGAGGACCGCTGCTCTTCGCCACCGCTTGTGCCCGTGCCGCCCGCAACCGGGGGGCTCGGGTGCAGCCAGAGCGGGACGGGGGTCGGCGGCCATCTGCCAGCGGGCAGTGCGGTCACGCAACCGGGCTCGGTCAGGGCGGCGCGGACCGCCCGCTCGCGCTCGGCTTCGCTGGCGGGAATACGCGCCGGGTCGGGGCGCAGGGCGAGGTGGGCGGCGACCAGGCGCCGGTAGCGGCGGGTGCAGGCCCGGGAAGCGTGCGAGCGTCCGCAGGGTCATCCATTGGGTGGCCAGGATCCAGTCCATCGCCGCGGGAGGCTGGTGGACCGCCAGCGCGGCGAGCCACAAGTAGAGATCGCGGTTGAGGCGAACCTCGGGAAACCAGTCGATGACCGGCGGCAGGCGCAGGGTGCGCTCGTCGCGCCAGGCGAGCTCGATCCTCTCGCCGATACCGGCGACGCGTTGCAGCAATCCTCGGCGGGCGCCATGGGCGGTGGCCTCCGCCGCCTCAGACCTGAGCCCGCCATCGCCGCCCAGGGCGCGGAAGAGAATACCGACCGTTGGCGCAATGTCTCCCAGGTCCACGGCCGCCTGCGGGTAACGGCGGTCGGCGATGCGGGTGATTACCCGGTGCCAGAGTGCGCCGACGTGCTCTTCCAAATCCGCTATCCCGCCACGAAGCGGCTCATTGTCGATCGGCCACGCGATGGAGGTAGATCCCACCTCGAGGCAAGGGACTCGGCGAGTTGATCTGGCGCCCGTGCGGGTCCGTCTCCACGCGGGCGGGGCGGCCCGTCACGACTGGCAGCGCCGCCTCGCCATCGACCCATCGCAGCAGGCTTCGTTCGGGTTCGCCGTGTTGGATCTGCGTGCAGGCGGAGATGCATTCGCCGCACTCGGTGCAGGTGAACATCTTGCGTTTGATCGTGCGGGGCTTCAGCCGCATCGGGCAGGCGTTGTCGCAGGCGTTGTCGCAGTCGGCTGCAGGCGTCCGCGCGGCGGGTGTCGAAGCCCACCACCATGGCCCGGTCGTTGGCCATCCAGGCCAGGCTCTGGAACAGGCCGACGGCACAGGCGAAGCGGCAGAACAGGTGGCGGGCGAGCAGGAACTCCACGCTCAGGGCGATCGTGGCCGCGGTGAGAAAGATGGTCTGATTGCGGGTCAGTTGACCGTTGAAGAGATTGTGATAGACCTCGAAGGGCGGCAGCAGGTAAGTCAGCAGCGCGAGCGCCCAGAGGAAGGCGAAGGCGCCGACCGCGAGCAGGGTGGGCGGCCAGTACCAGGGATTCGGCGTACCTGTCGGCGGCCATCCGGCCGCACCTCGGGCAGGCGTCGGTGCTCCCACAGGCTCGGCTTGCCGGAGGCGCGGCGCATCAGGCCGTTGATGAGCTCGACGACCGAGAAATGAGGGCAGAGCCAGCCGCAGTAGAGGCGCCCGTAGCGCCAGGCGATCCAGATGAAGAGGGCGGCGCCGCCGAAGATCGGCACGAAGCCGCGCAAGAAGAGATTGAGCGCCGCGTCCGCCGATGCCGGTACGGCCGGCGAGGAAGTCGTCGATGCCCAGGGTCCAGTCCTGCCCGAGCAGGATGGCGTGACCCTGGGTCAGGTCGATGCGGAAAATGTCCAGCGGCGGCGCGAGAACGAAGAGGGCGAAGAACCCGACCTGAAACCAGGCCCGCTTGCGCTGCAGCCGCGGTCCTAATCATGGTGATCCATCCCGGGGCAACCCGGCGGCAGGGAGCGTCCCACCAGCGGGAAGCGCCAGCATTGCCCGGCCATGGCCTTGGCCAGGCCGACCACACCGAACAGCACCAGGGCCGAGTGGCAAACGGTGAAGTAGATGATCACCAGGGTCCAGGCGTGCACGCCCTCGGTATCCGCCGATGAGCAGGATCGCGGCATTGACCAGGATCAGCAGGATCCCCGCCCACAGGCTGGCGGAGAAGGTCTGGTCGATGTGAGCGGCGGCCAGCGCGGGCGTGTCTCTGTCGCGGCGCAGGAACAGCACGCCCAGGATCAGGAAGGCGACCACGGGGATCGCCAGAAGGTTGGCGAGGTACAGCGCCTCGGCCGCGATCGCGAGCCTGACTGCCCCGCGGCTGTTGGTCGACCGTCCGCTCGGGATCGGGCTCAGGCGAGACTGGCATCGATCACCTCGGCCAGGGCGGCGATGGTCTCGGCATCATCGGTCAGCGGCTCGGCCAGGGCGGCGCGGCAGGCCTCGCGCCGCGCCCATGCCGCCCCGGATCAGGGTCGCCGCATACACCAGGAGGCGGGTGGAGGCCGCCTCTTCCAGATCGTGGTCCTTGAGCGCGCGCAGCGCGCCGGCCAGCCGGACCAGGCGCAGCGCCGCTGGCGCGTCGATCCCGCGTCTCGCCGATCAGGATCTCCACCTCCAGCTCGGGGTTCGGGAAATCGAAGGTCATCGCCACGAAGCGCTGGCGCGTGCTGGGTTTCATCCCCTTGAGCAGGTTCTGATAGCCCGGGTTGTAGGAAACGACGAGCATGAAGCCGTCCGGGGCGTGCAGCGTCTCGCCGGTGCGCTCCAGGGGCAGAATGCGCCGATCGTCGGTCAGGGGGTGCAGCACCACGGTGGTGTCCTTGCGCGCCTCTACCACCTCGTCCAGATAACAGATGGCGCCTTCGCGCACGGCACGGGTCAAGGGGCCGTCGCTCCAGAAGGTGCCGCTGTCGCCGATCAGGTGTCGCCCGACCAGGTCGGCCGCGGTCAGGTCGTCGTGACAGGCGACGGTGAACAGCGGCCGGCCGAGCCGCTCCGCCATGTAGCGCACGAAGCGGGTTTTGCCGCAGCCGGTGGGACCCTTGATCATGACCGGGAGGCGGTTGCGGAAGGCGTGCTCGAAGAGCGACACCTCGTTGCCCTGGGACCGGTAGAACACGCTCCGCGCGGCGCCCGCCGATTTCGATCTGATGGCCTGCTGGTTCGCTTGCATGGATCTCACCGGCGAGACCGCGCGGTCTTCGCTGTTGTTCGCTGAGGGCGTCAATGCCGTCCGCCGGACCTATTGACAGCCCATGGCGGCCTTCATCTCCTTCATGCGCTCTGCCTGGATGCCGGTGGCGATGGCCTTGGCGTCGGCGTTCTTGCCCGCGTAAACGGCGGGGATGATCTCCGTCTCGCGGGTGTTCTTGAAGGCCTCCCACACCGGCTGGAACGCGGCGACCTTGTCCGCATCCGGGCCGGCGGCCATGGCGGACAGGTCCGCGTCCAGCTTGTCGCTCGCGGCGTGGACCTTGGCCTTGAAATCGTCGAGCTTGGCCGCGTCAGTTTCGGCGATCATGCCAACCAACTGGGTGCGCGCCTCGGCCAGGTTGGCGCAGGCGCTCTCGGGCGTCGCGGCATTGACGAGGCTGGCGGAGGAAAGCAGAGCGGCGAGAATAAGGGGCAACGAGCGCTTCATCTTGGGTCTCCTTGGGAAAGCGTGTGTTTCGCCGCGCTCGCAGGAGCCGCACGGGCAAAGCGGGGAGCGGTAGCCGATGATTGCGAGTGGCGCCACCCGGCACCTTAACCTGGGTCAAATCGGTCGCCGCTTCGGGCAGCGTCAGCTGGACAGAACAAAAGCGGCGGTAATCAGCCCGCCCGGCACGAATAGCCAGAGGAATATAACCCAGCGCCAAGGCCCTCTCAGGCCCTTCAGTCCCATGAAGAAGTCGCCGAGCAGCTCGCCCTTGATCAGCGCGAATGCGAGGACCAGAAGGGAAGCGCCCAATCCGCTGACCCCGGCCGCGCCGATGGCGAAGGTCACCAGGGTGAGCGCGACCATCACCAGGTAAACGGCAGTGCAGGGGCGTATCCAGATTCGTTTCCCGTGCATGGTATTCATCGCATGACGTACACGAGCGGGAAGAGGATCAGCCACACCAGGTCCACCATGTGCCAATAGGAAGCGCCCGTGTCCACGCCCGTGTGATTGCTGGCGGAGTAGCCGCCGCGGTGTGCCTTTACCGCTACCGCAGCAAGAATGACCATCCCGAGGATGACGTGCATGAAGTGGAAGAAGGTCAGGGACAGATAGAACATGTAGAAGGTATTGGTGCTGAGCCGGATGCCCTCGCCGAAGTGGTGGGCGTATTCGCTCGACTTCACGACCAGGAAGAGGAGGCCCATTGCGAGGGCAGCGAGCAACCAGCCGACGCAGCCACGGTTGTCGTCGTCGCGGATGGCCGCCAGAGCGCGCACGACGAAGTAGCTGCTGGTGATGAGCGCCAGCGTATTGAACAGGGCCGCACGCCGATCGAGGGTCGCCTGATAGGTGTTGAACAGCTCCACATTGTCCATGCGGCTGAATGCGTAGGCGGCGAAGAAGGCGGCGAAGACCGCCAGCTCGGCGAGGATGAAGATCCAGATCGCGAGATCCCCGGGCGGGTAACGCCCCGCCAGATCTTTTGGTGTTCCTGTCATACGACCTTCCAGCGGTCCTGCTCCGAGTTTGCCTCGTCTTATGTCAACGCGACCTCTTGCTCGGAGCATGCTAGAGCAAAGGAAAGAGGGCAGGCTTTGAGGGACGTCAAGACGACCGGTCGCCCGCCGGCATCGTCCGCTGGCGGCGCACTGGGCTTGCCGCTCGCCAATGTATCGGAAACCGCAGAAATGATCTGCAGCTCTCCGCCCAAGCCGCATCGCAAGCAGGCCGAATCTTAAACTTGCTTAATGTAGGACTTTCGCCCGCGAGATAACATATGGGCCATCTCGTGAACGAAAGTATACCGGTACCACGAGTACCCTGGGCGGAATGTCAATGCCAGACCCGCGGAGTAGTGCTCACGATTCGATACGGTGCCGCACCGGGACCGACCAGATTGTTTCTCCGCACCCAATTCCGACTGCGCACCCGGACCTCGGGCCGTCTTGGTTGTCCAGGCAGGGCTTGGATGTCGGTCGTCGATTCACCAACGGTTCGCCAACATGCTACGCGTCCGACCCGACAGTGGTGTGCGCGAACCGGAAGTCATTTTCTACTGAAACATAATCGAGACATGGGGCAATAAACAATCTCTTTAGTTTTAGGTAGTAAAAGCTAGGGAACCCCCTGGCGTCACCGCATCCGTTTTCGACCGTCAGCGCACGGCTCGCTTAAGCGGCAGGTTCAATGGTTGAACCGACCGACAGGCGGCTTTGCGCGCTCGCGTAGCGGAAGAACGGATGCACCGGAGTTTGGTTCAACTTCGGCAGCGCCGCGCACAGCCAAAAACGAGAACTGCCCGGACATCGGAAACAGCGAGGAGATTCCTGCAACTACAAGTTGTCGCGAACCAGCAGCATTGGTTGGGCTGCTCGACAACGTCACTTAACCGAGATGAGGCATAGCGATGGAAAGAAGTATGAATCGCAAGCGTTTTTGGCAAAGGTTTTTCGGCCGAACGCTTGTTTCCAAGGGCCAGGCACCTCGCCGTAGCGTCGGTCGTGGGGTCGTTGGCCTGGGGGTACTGATGCTTGCCGCCGGACTGCAGTGGTCCAACGCGCAAGCAGCGTGCGGCGATGTTCCCTACGACAAGGCCCGCGAGCAGGGTACCTTCCTCTGGCAGGACTGCGATAGCGGGCAATGGCACGTCCGGGTGACGGCTGGCGGAAGCTACACGAGCTTCGCAGGCAACCTGATCTCCAGCATGGTCATCGACGGGGTGACGCCGTACTCGCTCGAGAGCAATGACGTGCTCGACATCCCGCGCCCCGCACGCTTCGATTACGTCATGAACGTCGGCAACACCGGCCAGGACGGGATCGATTTCTCCCTGCGCAACGGTGCCAGCGCCTGCCTCGACGCTGGCGGCGACGTGGTCGTTGGCCCGACCCGCATCGTAATGCGCGGGGCTTTCGACATCACCACACTCGGTGCCTGTGGCGCCGCGCCGGCTGACTGCGGCGAGGTGGCCTTCAACAAGGCAACCGAACAGGGCACCTTCCTCTGGCAGGATTGCGACACGAGCGAGTGGCACCTGCGGGTGACCGCGGGAGGCAGCTCCGCGAGCTTCACCGGCGGGCTGACCTCGGACCGGTCTTTCGCCGCCGTCGACGGCTTCTCGATGGAGAACGGCGACGTGCTGAACTCCGCCTCGGCAGCCGAGTTCAATTACAAGCTGTTTGTCGGTGGTACCGGGCAGGACGGCGTCGACTTTGCCTTGGCCTCGGGCGCCAGTGGCTGCCTCGACGCCGGCGAGCCCGTGACGGTCGGACCGAACCGGCAGACGGTGCAGTCCCCGTTCGACATCCAGACCCTGAGCAGCTGTCTGAACGACCCACCGGTCGCGGGAGACCCTCCGCAGGAGGAGCCCGAGCCCGACCCCGCGCCCTCCGATCCGACCCCGACGCCGGTCGGCTACGAGTATCTCTGGGATGCGGACACGACGAACAGCGTGCGCTACACGGGCAGCTCGAGGATCGAGAACCGTCCGTTCCCGCGGATCACCACCGGGCCCCTGAAGACCAGCGGGGGCGCGCAGATGTTCTCCAAGTACGGGGTGATCGCGGTTAAGCCTTTCTGGCTGGACTGGCTGGCAAGCGTTCAGGCGGTCGACCCGAGCACGGCCGGTCTGCGCATCATCGCGCCGGCGGAGTATCAGGGCTGGAACGACCCTGATCCCTGCCGCCAAGGCAGCGGCCTGCCCTTCGGCCGGACCGGACCGAGCACCCAGGGGTGCGACGTGTACGCCGGACACTGGCTCTACGCACCTGGCAGCACCCTGCGCAGCGCGATCAACGCCGGCACGACGACGGTGCAGGTCGCCGATGCGAGTCGATTCAACGCCGGCCGATATGTCGTGATCTACGAGGGCGGCGCGGGGGCGTTCCGCAACGCGGAGCACGCGAGAGTGACCGGCGTGAATCGGTCCAACAACACCCTGACGCTCGCGAATCGGGGCTACAAGTCGACGGCCGCATCCCACCCCTCCGGCAGCATCATCGCCGAGCACGTGATCGGCAACGGCGGCGAGCAGGACGGCCGGAACTGGATGTACAACATGAGCACCGCGAGCCCGCGGGACGGCAGCGGACGTCAGTTCAACGCCGTTCTGGCCGCCTGGCTCGGCACCAACTACAACCGCGACGGACTGGGCAACCTGACCAAAGCGGACGTCGACGGCATCCTGTTCGATTCGGACTTCCATTTCATCAAGGACGCCGGGCACGGAAAACTGCCGGATGTCGACAATAATCTCTCGCTCGACGATGGGATTTCGCCCAGCGGTGTGAACTTGTGGGGCAACGGCATGGACGAGTTCTACCGGCTGACCCGCCAGCGGCTACCGGACGCCGTGCTGGTTGGCGGCGTCCTCGAAGCAGGTGGTTTCCCGAGCCTCAACGGCGTGCAGCTCGAGGGCTGGCCAAACCGCAACATCGGCAGCTCCACTCCGGACTACCGCGAGATCGACGGCCGTCTGTCCTCGTACAGCGTGCAGATGCACCACCGTCAGTATGGTCCGCGCTATACGGAAGGCTTCAACCGGGTGACGACGAAGCTCTATCCCTACGGAGCGCCGGGCAGCAACAACCGACCGTTCAGGTTCGCGTTTGGCCTGATGCTTCTCGACGACGGTTACTTCGGCCAGCAGAACTCGGTCACGACGGACCCCTGGTGGGACGAGTACGCGGTGGACGTGGTGCCAGGGTCGGCGACCTATGGTCGTGCCATTGCCTCGAACCCAAGCAACGAGTCCCAGATCCGCAAGCACACCGGCTGGATGGGATGGCCGCTCGGGCCGCACTACCGCGTCTACAATGACGCGGACTTCGCCCCGCAGAGAGACATGATGACAAATGGCACGTTCGACTCGAACCTCACCGGATGGAGCGGCTCGAATGTGAACATCTCGCGGGACACCACTTGGGCCAATCGGATGGATGGGACCGGCGCGCTGAGGATCAGCGAACCGATCAGCCAGACGGATACCTACGCCGGCGCGGCGGCCCGCGGGCCCACGGTTAGCTTGACCGGCGGGGTGGAGTACACCTTGGCCTTCGCCGCGAAGGCGAGCAAGATCCGCACCCTGCAGGCCGCACTCGGGGATGTCATCGAGACGATCACCGTGCCGGACGAGTGGGTGCGGCGGGTCGTGACCTTCGAAGCACCTCGTACCGGTAACTATCGGTTGAGTTTCAACGTGGGCAAGGAAGAGTCCGTGGTCTGGATCGACTCGGTCTACCTGTTCCGGGGTAATGCCGACGTGCTCCGCCGCGATTTCGACAACGCCACCGTGGTCGTCAACGCTACGCCCTCGCGGCGCACTGTGGATCTCGGCGGCACCTTCCGGCGCATTCGCGGCACGGGTCAGGATCCGATCAACGATGGCTCCACCGTGCGGCAGGTGACGATCGAGCCCTACGACTCGGCCATTCTGATTCGGCCGTAATCAGGCGCCGCGCGCCGGTGTACCGGCGCGCGGTTGCCGTCTGCGGAAGCAGATATTTTGTTGATCGAACAAGCGGGGGCGCAAGCCCCCGTTTTTTTGCGTCCGGCACCGGCGCACTCCTGGAGGGGATCTTGGTCGCCGGGTTCCGTAGCTTCCAGTCGCCTATCGAACCAGTCGGTGCCTGATGCACGGGAGACGGCGCGCACATTCGGTTCGAACTGCTTCACCTCGCGGTATTGCCCGCAGGGAAGGCCATTCAATTCTTAGATGCTGATGAATGTTTCCCTGGTGTGGTTGCGAGCGCCTTGCCTGCGGTACTCCGCGACCATCGCCATCTGACCTGAACGCTTCTAAGGTGAAGCGGGGCCTCGGGCTGGAGCGTACCCATTGTCGGATGCTGCAGTGCAGCACTATACTCATATGAGTACTGCGAAGACTCTACGTCCAGGACGCATCGCCATGCCTTCAAGAGCGTTGACCGCCGCTGCCTCGTTGTCCCGCCGCAAACCAGCCGTCGCATCGGACGCTGCTTTGCCAGCGGCCGGGCGGTCGATGATGCCGGTTTCCGCATCCGAAGATGGCGTGGCGGGTACGTACAGGCCGGACCCATTGCCGCCCTCGACCCTGAGTCCCGAAGTCGCGAAGTACCTGGATCGGCTATTCAATGCCTCCGTCGCCAGATTCACGGGGGGTATGGATCCGCGGGTGGTCCCGCTGCACTTGCTCGACTGGTGGGTGAAACTCATCTGGTCTCCCGGAACCCATGCGCGTCTGACCGAGAAAGCCTTTCGCAAAGCGGCCCGCCTCACGCTTTACGCCCTCCAATCGGTCGCGGACCCGCGGGCGCCGCCGGCGATCGAGCCGCTGCCACAGGACAAGCGCTTCCGCGCCGCAGCCTGGCAGCAGTGGCCCTTCAACCTGATGAGCCAATCTTTTCTGCTGACGCAGCAATGGTGGGCCAATGCCACGACCGGTGTACCGGCCCTGTCGAGCCAGAGCAAGGATCTCTTGAACTTCACGGTGCGCCAGGTCCTGGATACTGTCTCGCCCGCCAATTTCCCGCTGACCAATCCGGAAGTCATCGAGGCAACGCTGCGCGAGGGCGGCGCCAATCTGGTGCGAGGTTGGGCCAACTGGTGGGACGACTGGGCGCGCCTGGCCAGCGGGCAGAAGGCGCCCGGAATGGAACGGTTCGTGCCCGGCAAGGACGTGGCGGTGACACCGGGCAGGGTGGTGTACCGAAACCACCTGATCGAATTGATCCAGTACGAGCCCACGACCGCCCGTGTCCATGCCGAGCCGGTGCTCATCGTGCCGGCGTGGATCATGAAGTACTACATTCTCGACCTGTCGCCGCACAATTCCCTGGTCAGATATCTGGTCGAGCATGGGCATACGGTGTTCATGATTTCCTGGCGCAACCCGACGAGCGAGGATCGTGATCTTGGCATGGAAGATTATCGGCGCATGGGCATCCTTGCTGCGCTCGAGGCCATCGGGGCGATTCAGCCCGAACAGAAGGTGCACGTGGCAGGCTACTGTCTGGGCGGGACCCTGCTGGCTATCGCTGCCGCCGCCATGGCGCGCAACGGCGACAACCGGATGAAGACTGTAACCCTGCTTGCGGCGCAGACCGATTTCAGCGAGGCGGGCGAGCTGATGCTGTTCGTCAACGAGGAGCAGGTAAGCTTTCTCGAAAGCATGATGTGGGAGCGCGGTTTGCTCGACACCAACCAGATGTCCGGTGCCTTCCAACTACTGCGCTCCAACGACCTGATCTGGTCGCGGATGGTGCGCGAATACCTGTTGGGCGAACGCCGCCCACCGAACGACCTGATGGCCTGGAATGCCGACCAGACCCGCATGCCATACCGCATGCATACGGAATACCTGCGCAAGCTGTTTCTGAACAATGACCTCGCGGTTGGGCGATATCGCGTCGATGGGCGCCCCGTGGCGGTGAGCGACATCCATGCCCCGATCTTCGCCGTTGCCACCGTCAAAGACCACGTCGCGCCCTGGCAATCGGTTTACAAGATCAACCTGTTGGCCAACTCGCAGGAGGTGACCTTTGTGCTGACGAGCGGCGGACACAATGCGGGAATCGTCAGTGAGCCCGGTCACCCGGGCCGCAGCTACCAACAGGGCTGGCGTCGAAACGGCGATCCCTACGTCGATCCCGATAGCTGGCAGCAATCCAACCCGCGCCACGAGGGTTCCTGGTGGCCGGCGTGGCAGGCTTGGCTGGTCGAACACTCCACCGGCCAGCGCGAGGCCCCGGGTTACGGTGCACCACTAGCCGGTTATCCGCCCCTGGCGGATGCGCCGGGAACTTACGTGCATCAGGTTTGACCGCCGGCGCAACCTGGCCGAGGCTCGCTAGGACGACTGCTTGGGATTCGGGCTGCTCGCGCAGGAAGTTGGTGACGATCTTTGGACACGCGTGAGCGGTGGATAGTCCGGGTGGCAGGGTGCTGGGCACCGTCGACCGCGGGGACTGTGCCGGCAATTCGGTATCCTGGAGCCGATCGGCGAACACCGGTTATTCGTAACGCAGGGCGTCGATCGGGCGCAGGCGCGAGGCCTTGCGGGCAGGGTGCAGACCGAAGAAGACGCCCACCAGGGCGGCGAAGAGGAACGCGATCAGGACCGAGGCGGGGGTGACCTCCACGGGCAGCTGGGAGAAGCGGGCCACCGCGCCGGCGCCGCCCAGGCCGAGCAATATGCCCACCATCCCGCCGACCCCGGAGAGCACCAGGGCCTCCAGCAGGAACTGCCACAGGATGTCCCGCGGCCGGGCGCCCAGGGCCATGCGGATGCCGATCTCCCGGGTTCGCTCGGTCACCGACACCAGCATGATGTTCATGATCCCGATGCCGCCCACCAGCAGGGAGACGGAGGCGATGCTCCCGAGCAGCCAGGTGAATACCCGGGCGCTCTCCTCGGAGGTCTGGGCCAGCTCGGCCCGGTTGTACATGCGGAAGTCGTCGTCCGCGTCCTCCGCCAAGCGGTGGCGCTGGCGCAGCAGGCGTTTGATCTCCTCGGTGGCGCGGAACGTCGCCTCCCGTCCGGTGGTGGTGAGCTCGATGCGGTCGATGTGGGTGATGCCCTTGAGCTTGCGCTGTACCGCCGTGATCGGCATGAAGATGGCGTCGTCCTGGTCCGAGCCCCAGGCGGTCGCCCCCTTCTCGGCCAGGACGCCGATCACCCGGCAGGGCAGGCCCGTGATCACGATGTTCTCCCCGATCGGGTCCAGCAGTCCGAACAGCTCGCGCGCGACCGTCTGACCCAGGACGCACACCTGCCCAGCGGCCTCCACCTGCGGCTGGGCGAACACCTCGCCCGACACCAACGGCCAGCTGCGCACCGAGAAGTACTCCGGCGTCACCCCCTGGATGGCGGTCCCCCAATTCGCGCCCCGGTAGCGCACCTGCGCCGTGGCCTGGACGCTGGGTGCTACCCCGACCACGTCCGGCAGCTCTGCGATAGCGGCCGCATCGCCCAGGGTCAGGCTGGTGGTGGTACCGGCGCCCGTGCGCACCCCTCCCCGGGTCACCGTGCCGGGGCGGATCACCAGGCTGTTGGTGCCCATGTTCTCGAGCTGCTGGGCGATGCGCTGCTGGGCGCCGGCGCCGATGGCCACCATGGCGATCACGGAGGCGACCCCGATGATCACGCCGAGCGTGGTCAGCATGGCCCGCGTCTTGTTGCGCCAGAGGGCGCGGAGCGCAAGCGCCAGCGCGGCGGTCCAACTCACGGGTGCAGCTCCAGCCGCCCGTCGCGCACGGTCAGCACGCGCCGGGCGCGCCCGGCCACGTCCGGCTCGTGGGTGATGAGGACGATGGTGAGTCCCTCGCGATTCAGGGCCTCGAGCACGCTCAGGATCTCCTCGGTGGTGGCCGTGTCCACGTTGCCGGTGGGCTCGTCCGCCAGCAGGAGGGCGGGGCGGGTGACCAGGGCGCGGGCGATGGCGACCCGCTGCTGCTGCCCCCCCGAGAGCTGATTCGGCAGGTGCATCAGCCGTTCGCCCAGGCCCATGCGCTCCAGGGCCTCGCGGGCGCGCGCATGGCGCTCTTGCCGGCCAACTCCCGCGTAGACCAGGGGCGTCTCCACGTTCTCCAGGGCGCTGGTGCGCGGCAGCAGGTTGAAGCTCTGGAACACGAAGCCGATCTCCCGGTTGCGCAGGCGCGCGAGCTGGTCCGGGCTCATGCGGGTCACGTCCTCGCCCCGCAGCCGGTAGGTGCCTGAATCGGCCACGTCCAGGCAGCCGAGGATGTTCATCAGGGTCGACTTGCCGGAGCCGGACGGCCCCATGATGGCGATCAGCTCCCCCTCCTCGACGGTGAGGTCGATGCCGCGCAGCGCCTGGATCTCCACCCCGTCCAGGGCGTAGACCTTTCGGAGGTCGCGGATCTCGATGAGGGGCGCGGCCATGGTGGCTCAAAACAGGCTGAGGCCGAAGCTGCGCCGCCGGGTGGTCTCCTTGCGCGCGCCAGGTACGGCGATCTTGATGTCCGGATTCAGATCGGCGCCCTCGATCTGGGTCAGCTTCTCGCCGACGATGCCGGTGGTCACCGTCATGGGCGCCAACCCCTCGCCCTCGGCGCGCCAGATGATGCCCTCGGCGTCCTTCACGTCCGCACGCAACTTGTCCAGCCGCTCCTGGGGCCAGTCGGGGACGAAGCGCAGCGCGGCATGGGGAACCTGCCAGGCGTCCTCGCGCCGGTCCACGTCGATCAGTACGGTGGCCGTCATGCCGGGCTTGAGGGCCAGGTCGTCGTTGTTCACGCGGATGATGCAGTTGTACTTGACCACCCCGGCCTCGACCTTCGGTTGCAGGCGCACTTGCTCGACCTCGCCGCGAAATATGCGCTCCGGGTAGGCGAACACGGTAAAGGTCACCGGCTGCCCCTCCCGGACCGTGCCGATGAAGGACTCGTCCACGTCGGCCTCCACCTGCATGCGGGTGAGGTCGTTGGCGATGGTGAACAGGGTCGGGGCCTGGAGGCTCGCGGCGACCGTCTGGCCGACGTCGACGTCGCGGGAGACGATCACCCCGTCGGTGGGGGCGAAGATGGTGGTGTAATCCAGGTTGACCTGCTCACGCTGGAGTGCGGCCTTCGCCTGGGCCACGGCCGCCTCCTTCACCCGATGCTCGACCAGCGCCGAGTCATGGGCGAAGCGCGCCGTGTCGAGCTCGCTGGCGGCGGCCAGGCGCTTGCCGTGCATCTCCGCCACACGCTCGAGTTCGCGTTTCGCCTCTGCAACGGCGACCGCGGCCTTGTCGCGCTGGGCCTCGGCGTTCTCCAGGTTCGCCTGCGCCTCGGCCAGCTTGGCCTTGAAGATGGCCGGATCGATCTGGGCGATAATCTGTCCCTGCTTCACTTGGTCGTTGAAGTCGGCTTCCAGCCGCTGGATCGTTCCCGAGACCTGGCTGCCGACCTGCACCGTGTTGACCGGGCTCAGTGATCCAGTCGCCGAGACCACGGCGGTGATCGGGCCGCGCTCGATGGGCGCCAGCGTGTAGGCAGTTTTCTGCGCTTCGTCGGGGGTATCGCGCGCCCACCAGAGTCCCGCGGCGACCCCGCCGAGGACAAAGACCGCGAGAATGGCAATGGCGGTTCGCCGAGACATTTGAGCTCCGATCTCTGGGTGCTGAGGGGTGGAAGTCCGCCGCAATCGCGCAAGTTTACGCTTACGCTACCGCGCGCGTCCGTTGAGGGTGGCAGGGCCGGAGCGGGATCGGCCGGACGAAAAAAACTCGAAATGGGGATCGGGCTGATTCGGTTCAGAGACGCGCAACCGCACCCCGGGACACGCCACGGAGGACATTGGCTCTCCCAGCACTACGATCGCCGCGATCTCCCTGATAAGACCCGCGAGGGCGTAAGGCGTTGAAGATCGCCGATGCGAGGGGCGTTGCGCGCTTCCTTGCAGAAGAAAACCACCATTGAAGCCCTGGAGTCCGCCGGTGCGCAGCGAAATGTATGGCCGTCGTTGCGCACCTTGCGGGGTCGATTAGGCCGTTTATGCGGCTTCGGGTTTCCTGGTCAACAACCCGAACTCATACTCCAGGTTGTAATGGCCGAACACCAGGTTCGCCTCTCTCGCAAGCTCTTCGAACAGATCCTTGGGATCTTCTCCCTGCGCGATCCGCTCGTTCACCAAGGCCTCGAGTGCTTCTTTGAAGCTGGTTGCCATAATACACCTCCCTTCGGTTGCGGTCCTTCTACCAAAATTATAGTGCTTGCGGGCGCTTATCGGGCTGTAGGGTAGGAGTAGTGGTCTCGTCCGCCGACGACTCCTGAGGTGCCTTTATGGGCAATTTTCCGCTCCGAGGGCAAAAAGTACCCCTCTAAACCGCCCGTTCAACAAAAAAGGGGCAGGCAATGCCGCCTAACCCCCTGCTTTATCTGGGAGGATCAAACGGCATCCGATCCGCAACTGACGGAGGTATCCGAGAGCCCGGTCGCGATGCCGAATGGATCAGAAGCCCTCGGTGGAGGTGAACAAGCCCACCCGCAAGTCCTTGGCGGCGTAGATCTCGCGCCCATCGACCTTCACGGCGCCGTCGCCGATGCCGAGCACCAGCCTACGGGCGATTACGCGCTTCATGTCGATGTGATAGGTCACCTTGCTTGCGGTGGGCAGCACCTGGCCCGTGAACTTGACCTCGCCGACGCCCAGCGCGCGCCCGTGTCCGGGGTTTCCGACCCAGGCCAGGTAGAAGCCGACCAGTTGCCATAGCGCATCCAATCCCAGGCAGCCGGGCATCACCGGATCACCCGGAAAGTGGCAGCCGAAGAACCAGAGGTCGGGTTTGATGTCGAGCTCCGCCAGAATCTCCCCCTTGCCGTAGGCACCGCCGAAGTCGGCGATGCGCAGGATGCGGTCCATCATCAGCATGTTGGGGGTCGGCAGCTGTGCGTTGCCAGGACCAAACATGCGGCCGTGGCCGCAGTCCAGCAGCTGGTCGCGCTCGAAGGATTGCTCTTTGCTCATTAGATCGGTGATTCCCTTGCGGTTGGTGGCGCCGCTAGGTTCCGGGCGCGGCGTGCGGATGGTTGGAGTTCGATTTTCTCAGGCCGTGCCGGGGGCGAGCCTCGCGGCGAGGAAGGGCAGGATCTCGGCGATGGCGACGAAGCTGGGCTCCGCATCGCGCCGGCCCTTGTATTCCAGCTTGCCCTCGTCCAGACCCTTGTCGCCGATCACGACCCGATGCGGGATGCCGATCAGCTCCATGTCGGCGAACATGAAGCCGGGGCGCACGTCGCGGTCATCCAGCAGCACCTCGACGCCCGCCGCGCGCAGTTCCTCGTAGAGGCGCTCGGCGGCCTCGCGCACGCGGTAGGACTTCTGCATCTTCATCGGCAGCACCGCGACCTGGAACGGGGCGAGGGGCTCCGGCCAGATGATGCCGCGCTCGTCGTGGTTCTGCTCGATGGCGGCGGCCACGACTCGCGAGACGCCGATACCGTAGCACCCCATCTCCAGGGTCGCGGCCTTGCCCGACTCGTCGAGCACATTGGCCTTCATCGCCTGGCTGTACTTGCGCCCGAGTTGGAAGATATGCCCGACCTCGATACCGCGGGCGATGGTGAGCTTGCCCGAGCCGTCCGGGCTGGGGTCGCCCTCGCGGACGTTGCGCAGGTCCGCCACCTGCGGCAGGGGCAGGTCGCGCTCCCAATTGAGGCCGAAGAAGTGCTTGCCGTCGAGGTTGGCGCCGGCGCTGAAGTCGACGGTGACGGCGACACTGCGGTCGGCGACGCAGGGAAGGGTCAGATTCAGTGGGCCGAGAGAGCCCGGACCGGCGCCGATGGCGGCGCGGATCTCCTCCTCCGTCGCCATCCGCAGGGGCATGGCCACCTGCGGCAGCTTCTCAGCCTTCACCGGATTGAGCTCGTGGTCGCCGCGTACCAGTAGGGCCACCAGGTCGGATTCGACCTCGTCGCTGGCGGCCACGACCAGGGTCTTGACCGTGCGCTCGATGGGTTGTCCGAACTGCTCCACCAGGTCCTGGATGGTCCTGGCGTTCGGTGTTTCCACCAACCTCAGTTCCTCGGACAAGGCGGGCCGCTGGTCCGGGGAGGGCAGGGCCTCCGCCAGCTCCACGTTGGCGGCATAGTCGCTGTCGCTGGAGAATGCGATGGCGTCCTCGCCCGATTCGGCGAGGACGTGGAACTCGTGGGAGGCGTGACCGCCGATGCTCCCGGTGTCCGCCTGCACGGCGCGGAAGTCGAGCCCGCAGCGGCGGAAGATGCGGCTGTAGGTCTCGTGCATCACCCGGTAGGTCTCCTCCAGTGAGGCCTGATCCAAATGGAAGGAGTAGGCGTCCTTCATCAGGAACTCGCGCGCCCGCATGACCCCGAAACGAGGCCGGATCTCGTCCCGGAACTTGGTCTGGATCTGGTAGAAGTTCACCGGCAGCTGCTTGTAGCTGCGCAGCTCGCTGCGGGCGAGCTCGGTGATGATCTCCTCGTGGGTGGGGCCGAAGCAGAACTCCCGCTGGTGGCGGTCCTTCAGACGCAGGAGCTCCGGTCCGTAGTGCTCCCAGCGGCCGGACTCCTGCCACAGCTCCGCCGGCTGGATCGCGGGCATCAGCACCTCCAGGGCGCCGGCGCGGTCCATCTCCTCGCGCACGATGCGCTCGACCTTCCGCAGCACCCGCAGCCCCAGCGGCAGCCAGGTATAGAGACCGGCCGCGAGTTTGCGGATCATGCCGGCGCGCAACATCAGCTTGTGGCTGGCAACCTCGGCGTCGGCAGGGGTCTCTTTGACGGTGGTGAGCGGGAACTGGGAGGTGCGCATGACGTCTCGGGCAACGGGGCAAATTTTGGCATTCTATTTGCCCCGCCGATTACTCACAACCGCTGAGGTGGCCCTGTCGAGGTCCTGCGTCAAAAGGTGCCGCCGTTCCACCCGAAAAGGTGGCGTGGCGGAGAGGCGAACTCGATGTACACCCGGGCGGGCGGAACACCGAAATGCTGCTCCATGAAGCCGCACAGGGCGGCGGAGAGATCCGGTGTGCGCTCCTCGGGCAGGCCCAGACTTTTCAGCTCCAGGTAGGCCATCGGCGCACCGCTGGCGGCGAAGATCATGTCGCTGTTGGTCTCCAGCAGGACCATGACATAGCTCTCCGGTTTGCCGAGCTGCTCGGCGACGGTGGAAGAGGCGGCCTCGAGGACGACCTTGCGGCGCCCGATCGGGATCTCGACGTTGGTCTGAATTGTGAGCGTGGGCAAGGCTTGTCCTCCCTCTTCTCAGTTGCAGTACTCGTCCACTTGCGATTGGGCTTCCTTGATCTTGGTCGCTACCTCCTCCTCGCTTAGGCGCAGGTAGCGGCCGTCTGCCGTGCGCACCATCCGGTTGCCCAGGTTCTGCAGGGTCGACAGGTTGTCGCGCGCGGCCTTGCAGGCGTCGGCCTTCGCGGTTGCCTGTTCGGCCTCTTTCGCCCGCTCCTCCTCGACCTGCCTACGTTCCTCCTCGGCGTCCATGGACTGCTCGAGCTGGGCTTTCAGCCGCTCTTGAGCCGCCGCTTGATCCGCGGGACTGGGGCCGGGCTGCGGCTTGATCCTCACCGCATCACCGGCGGGCGGCGCATTCTGCGAGTAAACGGTCACGCCATTCTCGTCCACCCAGCGATAGACACCGGAGGATGCGGGCAGGGAAACCAGGGAGACGCTTACGGCATACAAGAGAGTCCCGACACGCTTGTGCATTGTAGTTTTATCCAGGGCGGATTCATGTTTCCGGTTCGGCCGAGGCCCGGCCGCGTCAACTGGCATTATCGGACGCGAGGCGCCGGATGCAACCCGCGGGCGGTTTCGCCGCAACGCCCTCCTTTCTCAGCGTTTATCTTGACCGGGGCGCGACATCTCCTGTAGCTTTTCATCTTTTCGCCGTTATCTTATTGTCTTCCCCGCCCATGGCTCCGGGAAGGTCCTTGCAGACGAGCCCGCCGCCTAGGCGGCCATGCCCCGCTCGGCCGAGCCAGGATCTCAACTCGCGGCACGAAAGGTCACCCGGACAGTGGCCGGAATCGGCGGCACACCCCGATGCTGCGGCCGGATGGCTGCCGGCAGCGGGCCTGACGGAGGGTCACGCAAGTGGAATTGAGTGGTGCCGAGATCGTCGTTCAGGCCTTGATCGACGAACAGGTGGAGTATGTCTTCGGGTATCCCGGGGGCGCCGTGCTGCACATCTACGATGCCTTGTTCAAGCAGGACAAGGTCAAGCACATCCTGGTCCGGCATGAGCAGGGGGCGAGCCATGCCGCCGACGGCTATGCGCGCGCCACCGGAAAGTGCGGCGTCTGTCTGGTTACCTCGGGTCCCGGGGCAACCAACGCGGTAACCGGAATCGCGACCGCCTACATGGACTCGATCCCCATGGTGATCCTGACCGGCCAGGTGCCGACGCCGGTGATCGGCAGCGACGCCTTCCAGGAGGTCGACACGGTCGGCATCACGCGGCCCTGCGTCAAGCACAACTTCCTGGTGAAGGAGGTCGACAAGCTGGCGGAGACCATCCGCAAGGCCTTCATCATCGCCACCTCCGGCCGGCCCGGTCCGGTGGTGGTGGACATCCCCAAGGACGTTACCGACCCGAACATCAAGATCCCGTATATCTACCCGCGGGACGTCAAGATGCGCTCCTACAACCCTGCCCAAAAGGGCCACCTCGGCCAGATCAAGAAGGCGGTGGAAGTGATGCTCGCCGCCAAGCGCCCGGTGCTCTATACGGGTGGCGGCGTGATCCTGGGAGAGAGCTCGCAGGCCCTGCGCGAGCTGGTCAAGGAAACCGGTTTCCCCATCACCAGCACCCTCATGGGGCTCGGCGCCTATCCGATGACCGATCGTCAGTTCCTCGGCATGTTGGGCATGCACGGCACCTACGAGGCCAACATGGCGATGCACGAGACCGATGCCCTGATCGCCATCGGCGCGCGCTTCGACGACCGGGTGACCGGTAAGATCGAGCACTTCTGTCCCCACGCGAAGATCATTCACGTCGACGTGGACCCGTCCTCCATCTCGAAGAACGTGCGGGTGGACGTGCCCATCGTCGGCCCGGTCGCGAGCGTGCTCAACGACATGGTCCGCCTGCTCAAGGAGCACAAGGGCGACCCGGGGCATTCGGCGATCGCCGACTGGTGGAGGCAGATCGAGGAGTGGCGGGCCATGGACTGCCTCGCCTACGACCGCAACAGCGCCATGATCAAGCCCCAGCTCGCGGTGGAGACCCTGTACAAGGTCACCAACGGCGACCTCTACCTGACCTCCGACGTCGGCCAGCACCAGATGTTCGCCGCCCAGTTCTACCCCTTCGACGAGCCGCGCCGCTGGATCAACTCCGGCGGGCTCGGGACCATGGGTTTCGGGCTGCCGGCGGCGATGGGGGTGCAGCTGGCCTTTCCCGACGCCCAGGTTGCCTGCATCTCCGGCGAGGCCAGCATCCTGATGTGCATCCAGGAGATGGCGACCTGCAAGCAGTACGACCTGCCGATCAAGGTGGTGCTGCTCAACAACGGCTACATGGGCATGGTGCGCCAGTGGCAGGAGTTCTTCTACGAGAGCCGCTACTCGCACTCGTACGTGGACGCCCTGCCGGACTTCGTGAAGCTCGCCGAGAGCTTCGGCCATGTCGGCATGCGGGTGGACAAGCCGGGCGATCTCGAGGCCGCGATGAAAGAGGCCTTTGGTATGAAGGACCGCTTCGTGTTCCTCGACGTGGTGGTCGACCCGACGGAGAACGTCTATCCGATGATCGAGGCGGGCAAGGGGCACCACGAGATGCACCTGTCGCCGGAAAGGGAGCTGGCCTGACATGAGACACATTATTTCCGTTCTGCTCGAAAACGAGGCCGGTGCCCTGTCGCGGGTCGCCGGACTGTTCTCCGCGCGCGGCTACAATATCGAGTCGCTCACGGTCGCTCCCACGGACGACCCCTCCCTGTCGCGCATGACCCTGGTCACCGCAGGCAGCGAGGAGATCATCGAGCAGATCAAGAAGCAGCTGAACAAGCTGGTGGACACGGTCAAGCTGCTCGACCTGTCGGAAGGTCCGCACATCGAGCGCGAGATGATGCTGATCAAGGTGCGAGCCGAGCGCGAGGGCCGCGAGGAGCTCAAGCGCCTGGCTGACATTTTCCGCGCCAAGATCATCGACGTCACCGACACCAGTTACGTGGTGGAGCTCACCGGCGCCTCGAGAAAGCTCGACGCCTTCATCCAGGCCGTGCCCGAGGGCATGGTCGTGGAGGTCGTGCGTTCCGGGCCCACCGGCATCGCCCGCGGTGACAAGGGCCTGACCCTCTGAATCCTTCTGTTCGATTTAAGTACATCCAGGAACCATCCATGGCCATCAACGTTTTCTACGACAAAGACGCCGATCTCTCTCTCATCCAGGGCAAGAAGGTGACCATCATCGGTTACGGCTCCCAGGGCCATGCCCATGCCAACAACCTGAAGGACTCGGGCGTCTCGGTCACGGTCGGGCTACGTCCCGGCTCCGCGTCCGCGGCCAAGGCCACCAACGCCGGGCTCGAGGTCAAGGCGATCGAGGATGCCGTCCGGGAGGCGGACGTGGTCATGATCCTTGCCCCGGACGAGCACCAGGCCAGGCTCTATCGCGAGCAGATCGCCCCCAACATTCCAGAAGGGGCCGCGCTGGCCTTCGCGCATGGCTTCAACATCCATTTCGGCCAGATCGAGCCGCGGGAAGACCTGGACGTGATCATGGTCGCGCCCAAGGGCCCCGGGCACCTGGTGCGCTCCACCTACACCCAGGGTGGCGGCGTGCCGAGCCTGATCGCCGTCTTCCAGGACGCCACTGGCCAGGCCCGCGATATTGCGCTCGCCTATGCCTCGGCCAACGGTGGCGGTCGCGCCGGCATTATCGAGACCAGCTTCCGCGAGGAGTGCGAGACCGACCTGTTCGGCGAGCAGGTGGTGCTGTGCGGTGGTCTTACCTCGCTGATCCAGAACGGCTTCGAAACCTTGGTCGAGGCTGGCTATGCGCCGGAGATGGCCTATTTCGAGTGCCTGCACGAGGTCAAGCTCATCGTCGACCTCATCTACGAGGGCGGCATCGCCAACATGCGCTACTCGATCTCCAACACCGCCGAGTACGGGGACCTGACCCGCGGTCCGCGTATCGTCACCGCCGACACCAAGGCCGAGATGAAGCGCATCCTGGGCGAGATTCAGTCCGGCGAGTTCGCCAAGGAATTCATCCTGGAGAACCAGGCGGGCGCGGCCAAGATGAAGGCCCTGCGTCGCCTGGGCGAGGAGCACCAGATCGAGGAGGTCGGCGAGCGCCTGCGCGAGATGATGCCCTGGATCAAGGCATCGAAGCTGGTGGATAAGAGCAAGAATTGAGCGGGGCTTGCGATCACGCTCTGCTGCTGGGAGCCGCGCGGCGAGACCCGTCGCCCGCGGTCTCGCTTCGGCCGCACCCGACGCCTTGATTCCGCCTCGCGAGTGATGGACCCGATCGCTGGTCATAGGCCTCACCGGTGGGGCCGAGCGGGCAGGGTTTGGCTTCGGTATGGCGCAGACGGTCGTTCAGGAACTGCCTTACAGATCGGATAGCGCCGAGCTGTTCGGCGCCCTGATGGGGCAACCCTGGCCCGTCTTCCTCGACAGCTGCCGGCCCTATTGCACGCAGGGCCGCTATGACATCATCACGGCCGATCCTGTCGTCCGTTTGGTGACCAGAGGCCCCGAGACGGAGATTCGGAGCGCCTCTCGCACCGAGGTCTCGACCGACGATCCTTTCACCCTCGTTCAGCGCGCACTCGGAGCCGTCAGGCACGGGGCCGAGGGACTGCCCTTTTGCGGCGGCGCCGTGGGGTATTTCGGCTACGACCTCGCGCGTCGACTCGAGCGCCTCCCGAATCTCGCGGCCGACGCCGAGCGGATTCCGGACATGGGCGTCGGCATCTACGACTGGGCGCTGGTGGTCGATCATCATCAGCGCCGCAGCCGACTGGTGACGGCCTCCGTGGAGCGGGCGCGTGCGGTGCTCGGTATGCTCTCGGCCGCGCCATCCCGATCGGGCAGCTTCGCGGCACGCGGTCGGTTCCGCGTAACGGGACCGGTCCGATGCAATCTGGACCGGGCGGACTACTTCGCGGCCTTGTCGCGCATCCAGCGCTATCTGCGCGAGGGTGACTGCTACCAGGTCAACCTCGCCCGCCGCTTCGCCGCCAGTACCGCAGGTGACCCCTGGGATGCGTACCGGCAGCTGCGCGAGCTCAACGCCGCGCCGTATGGCGCGTACCTGGATACGGGTGAGTGCCAGGTGATGTCTTCATCGCCGGAACGCTTTTTACGGGTGCGTGGTGGAGAGGTCGAGACCAGTCCGATCAAGGGAACCTGCCGGCGGAGCAGGGACCGCGCCGAGGACGCCCTGCTTGCCGAGCGGCTGAGTCACAGCGCCAAGGACAGGGCAGAAAACGTCATGATCGTCGATCTCCTACGCAACGACCTTGGCAAGGTCTGCGCCGTGGGCAGCGTGCAGGTGCCCAGGCTGTTCGCGATCGAGAGCTTCGCCCGGGTTCACCATCTGGTCAGCACCGTACGCGGCCGTCTGGCCGAGGGTCGAACCGCGCTCGATCTCCTGCGCGCCTGCTTTCCCGGCGGCTCGATCACGGGGGCGCCGAAGATCCGCGCGATGCAGATCATCGAGGAGCTGGAGCCCAACCGACGGGGTGTGTATTGCGGAGCCATCGGCTATGTCGGGTTCGACGGCTCGATGGACACCAATATCGCGATACGAACCCTGGTGCACTCGCATGGCGTCACGCGCTTCTGGGCCGGCGGGGGCATTGTCGCCGACTCGGAGCCCGAGCTGGAGTACGAGGAGACGTACCACAAGGCCGCGCCGCTGCTCGATCTGCTGGAACGGTCGGGAGGTGAGAGCTCGGCACGTTAGCGCATGGGGCTGGCTCCGGTCTCGCCTGTCCAGTCCGGACGCGCCGGGGTATTGTTGGATCCGCAGGCGCGTTGGAGAGAAAAATCGGCCCCGCAGAGCGGGGCCAACACGTCAGGCGGGCCATCCTTGTGCCCGCAGGGGAGTGCGCCTTTAAGCCGAAGCCGGAGCCGTTGTGCCCTCGGCGATGGAATCCCCGCTCGCGGCCGGTTGCTTTGCGTCCTTGGCGGCGGCGAAGAAGCTCCAGATGTAGACGATCAGGCCGACCAGGAACACCACTCCAGCGAGCTCGCGCAGCCAGTAGAAGAGGGCGACCTTGTCCTGCACCAGGATGAACTGCTGCGGCGCCTCGCTGAAGCGCTGCAGATAGACCTGCAGGATGCCGGCGGCGGTCAGGAACAGGGTGATGAAGACCATGGAGACCGTCATCAGCCAGAAGCTCCACATCTCCAGCACCTGGGAGCGCATGCTGTTGGCCTCGCGGCCGGCAATCTGGGGCATGGCGTAGGAGATCATGGTGAGGCTGATCAGCACGTAGGCGCCGTAGAAGGCCAGGTGCCCGTGGGCGGCCGTGATCTGGGTGCCGTGGGTGTAGAAGTTCACCGGCGCCAGGGTGTGCAGGAAGCCCCACACGCCGGCGCCCAGGAAGGCCATGACCGCGGTGCCCAGCGCCCACAGGACGGCGGCCTTGTTGGGGTGATTGCGGCGGCGCTTGTTGACCATGTTGAAGGCGAACACCGTCATCATGAAGAAGGGGATGGGCTCCAGGGCGGAGAAGATCGAGCCCCACCACTGCCAGTACTCGGGGGTGCCGATCCAGTAGTAGTGATGGCCGGTGCCGATGATGCCGGTGATGAGGGTCATGGCGATGATGACGTAGAGCCACTTCTCGATCACCTCGCGGTCGACGCCGGTGGTCTTGATCAGCACGAACGCGAGGATGGCGCCCAGGATCAGCTCCCACACCCCCTCGACCCACAGATGCACCACCCACCACCAGTAGAACTTGTCGAGCACCAGGTTGGTCGGGTTGTAGAAGGCGAACAGGAAGAACACGGCCAGGCCGGTGAGGCCGATCAGCAGCACCAGGCTCACAACCGTCTTGCGGCCCTTGAGGATGGTCAGCGCCGATGTTGAACAGGAAGGCCAGCGCGACGATCACGATCCCGATCTTGGTGATCGTGGGCTGCTCGAGGAACTCCCGGCCCATGGTCGGCAGCAGCTCGTTCTGCGTCAGCTTCGCCAGGCCGGCGTAGGGCACCAGCAGATAGCCCGCCACGGTCAGACCGGCGGCGACCAGGAAGATCCAGAACATGGCGATCGCGAGCCAGGGCGCGGCGAGCTCGCGCTCCGCCTCCTCCGGCACCAGGTAGTAGGAGGCGCCCATGAAGGCCATGAGCAGCCAGACGATGAGCGTGTTGGTGTGGACCATGCGGGCCACGTTGAACGGGATCTCCGGGAACAGAAAATCGCCGATGACGTATTGCAGGCCCATGATCAGCCCGAACAGGATCTGGGCCAGAAACAGGGCGATGGCCGCGATGAAGTAGGGCTTGGCGACGGCTTGGGACTTGTATTTCATCTGATCTCTCTCCGTTGTGCGGCGATTCAGCCCTGGACGTTCGGCGGCCAGCCGGCCGTATCGATCTCGGAGCTATACTTGAGGAACTCGGCAATCGCATCGAGCTCCTCGTCGCTGAAGTTGAACTGGGGCATGCTGCGCCGTCCCGGCATGCCTTCCGCCGGACGGCTCTGGATAAAGGCCTTGATGGCCTCCTTGTTGTTGCCGAAGCGCACGTAGACGTTGCCGAGCTCCGGTGCGAAGTAGGCGCCCTCCCCGAGCAGGGTGTGGCAGCCGATGCAGTTGTTGGTCTCCCACAGCATCTTGCCGTGGGCGATTCTCTGGCCAACCTCGGTGGAGGTGTCGAGTTGGGCGCGTTGGTCCCGGTCGGGCAGCGCCATCGAGGTATCGAAGGTCAGTGCGAGGAACAGCAGCAGGAAGAACACGGTGCCACCGTAGAAGATGTTCCGTGCCATGGATTTGGTGAAGGTTTGTGACATGGACTCGGTCGCTCCGGAAAGAAAATCGGCGCGGTCCATTCCACTTTCGGTGGCCCCATGGAGCCTTGACTCATGTCAAAGTGGGTTCCAGACGGCGAGCGGCGGGCTGACTCAGGTTCCCGCGCGAGCCTGATTCTGATCAAGGATTGATACGGCGGGGGCGTTACTGTCGGCGGAGCGAACGATGGAAACGGCGATGATTGACGAACTGCGCAGCGGGCCTTTGCTCTCGGACCTGACCATCGACCAGCTGGAGAGGGTCGCGCGTCACGCATCGCGCATCCGGCTGGACGAGGGGCAGTTGTTGTTCAGCCAGGGGGACGCGGCCGAGCGCTTCTACCTGGTCCTCAAGGGACAGGTGCGGCTGTTCCGGCTCTCGCCCGAGGGGGCCGAAAAGGTCATCGAGATCGTCGCGCCGGGGCAGACCTTCGCCGAGGCTCTGATGTTCCTGAAGGCCCCGCGCTATCCGGTCTGCGCGGCCGCACTCGCCTCCGCCGAGCTCATCGCCGTGGACGCCCGCGACTTCTCGTCCATGCTGCACGAATCGGTGGATACCTGCTTCCTGCTGCTGGCCGCCCTGAGCATGCGCCTGCGCGGGCTGATCGGCGAGATCGACAATCTCACCCTGCATACCGCGACCAGCCGAGTCGCCCGCTATCTGCTCATGAAGCTGCCCACCGACCACCGCGCCCTGGAGCTCGACGTGCGCAAGGGCGTGCTCGCCTCCCGCCTCTCGGTCAAGCCTGAAACCTTCTCCCGAGTGGTCAAGAACCTGAGCGATCACGGCGTGATCGAGGTGCACGGCAGCCATGTGACCATCCTCGATCAACAGGCGCTAGAAGACATCGCGGAACTCGGCGACTCGCAGGAGCTCAGGCCCATGCCCTGCGCGCCAGGGATGCGCGCAATGGGGCGGTAGGTCCCTGTTTCGACTCGAATCGTTCTCGAGACGTCCAGGTATCGCGCGGGGCAGCGTGGTGTTTTCGGCCAATGCCAAAAAACCCATCCCGAGGTGGCGACACGCTTTATCCCATGGTTCCTGACCGGAATGCCAGAGGGACTCAGCGTGGTCCAGAATCTCGATTGGGCGCTTGTCGCTGTGCCGAGGCTGCGTCACATCGATCGGCCTCCGGCTTTCCCGTTTGAGCGGGACTGGATGCGCTCGGCGTCGTCGGGAATGTGGGAGCCTGTATCTGGCGCCGTCCCGTGCACGGCACTTAGATCCACTACTGTAGGAAAAGCGTCCTGATACCTGTGCCCCGTGAGCAAGAAGGAACCCCCCCGTGTTGCACGGCGATAGAATGAAGAACGGGCTCAGAGTCGTGGACGGGCGCCTCGGCCGCCTCGGTCGCGCGGAGATCCTTGTGCTGGCAGCGTTCGGGGTCCTGTTCGTCGGAGGTGTGGACTACCTTTCTGGACACGAGTTGTCGATGTCCCTGTTCTATCTCGGGCCGGTTGCGGTGGCGGGCTGGTACGCTGGGCGACCGACCGGAGTAGCTATTGCGGTGCTCTCCTGCGCGAGCTGGTATATCGCCGACATGGCCGCGGGGCATCAGTACTCGCATCCGGCTATCCCCATCTGGAATGCGCTGGTCCGATTCGGGTTCTTCCTCGTGACCGGGCTGTTGCTGACCGCTCTGCGGAAGAGTCTTCTCGGGCAACAGCATCTGGCGAGAACGGATGCCCTGACCGGTTTGTATGGCCGGCGGTCATTCGAGGACCGGCTGGCGCACGACCTGGCGCTGGCACAGCGGCGCAAATCAGCGCTCACGCTCGCTTACGTGGACCTGGACGACTTCAAGACGGTGAACGACTCCCGTGGTCACGCCGAGGGTGATCGCGTGTCGAAAACGGTTGGCCGGGTGTTGATGTCGGCCGTACGAAAGTCGGATACCGCGGCGCGGCTCGGCGGCGATGAGTTCGCGCTGATGTTTCCGCATACCGACGCCGGCGGAGCGCGGAATGTCATTGCTAAGGTCAGAAGTGGCCTTCAGGCGGCTCTTGGGGCAAGTGACCTGAGGGTAACCTGCAGCATCGGCGTCGTCACATCGCTCGATCCCGCGTCTTCGCCGCAGGGTTTGCTCGCCGTGGCGGATGCGCTGATGTACGAGGTGAAGCGCGGCGGCAAGGGTGATGTGTCGTTTCGCGTGCTCGGCGGTCAGGTCGCCGCTCAAGAGTCCAGCAACGCGCCAGCAGCGACAGGCACCAAGCCCGAACCCTGGCGTCCCAATAGCGGCTCGCATTCAATATCCGACTGACGCGCCCTATCTCCTGGTTTCGAACATCGGCCGGGGAAATTTGTTCGGAAGCCACCCTGTCCACGTTAAACTTACAACCGCGGCAGTAACCAGACAGGAGAAACGAGAATGATGTACGCGTTCGGAGTCGAGCTACGCATGCCGTTCATCGACGCGCTTGAAAAGGTCAACCAGGCCATCAGCCAGGAAGGGCTCGGGATCGTCAGCGAGATCGACGTGCAGGCGGTGATGCGCAAGAAACTCAATGAGGAGATTCCGCCCTATCGCATCCTGGGGGCCTGCGCGCCGAAACTCGCCAAGCGGGTGATGCAGGCGGACCCGGATGCCGGGGCGCTGCTTCCTTGCAACATCGTGGTCCGGCAGATCAACCCGGAGCTTACCGGAGTGACCTTCATGGACCCCGATGCAATCTTCGCGCTATCGGACGATGCGGAGGTGGCGGCGGCGGGGCGTGACGCGAAGGCGCTCGTGGAGGCGGTGCGTGATCGCCTCACGGGCCAACATCCCATAGACATGACGCGCCACTAGCCTACTGGCTCCAATGGAGCTTCCCGCCGCGCGGGAAGCTCCTCGCTCAGTCTCGGCGCAAACCCCCGCCGACACCCCGGCGGGCGCGTTCGAAGGTATGAATCGGTAACGCATCACTCGGCGGGCAGACGCATCGGTGTCTTCTTCTTGGGATTGGCGCGGAAGAAGGCCGCGGTGTTGCCGATGCGGTTAATGAGATCGCTTGCGGTGCGCCCGGCGATTAGCTGCACCGCCGCGTCCCGCTCGTCGCGCCCGCCCGCGTTGACCTTCACCTTGATAAGCTCGTGATGGTCGAGGGCGATCTCGATCTCTGCCAGCACGGCGTCGGTGGGCCCCGCCTGGCCGACGGTCACCACCGGCTTGAGATGGTGGACCTGCTTCTTGAGCCAGCGTTTCTGTTTCTCGCTTATTGCCATTCGGGAATCTCTCGTTCTTAGGAACGGCTGATCGATTCAGCACCTCCCGCGGCACCGGGATGTGACGGCATTTTCAAGCGCGTAAGCGATCGAAAATGAAGCCATCCAAGAACCGCGCCTGTTGGGTGGCGTGCTGATTTTGGCCAGGATGGCCAATAATCAGCGCTCCCCCAGCGCCGCGCTAGACCATCACGCCCGGCGAGAAGCTGTAGCTGTCCAGGATGTTGACGTAATTGGCGCGCTCGAACTCCGCCGGGTTCGGCACCGAAAGCGCGCTTACACGGCCGCGGAACTCGTCCAGGGTCTCGAAGCCCTGCTCGTCCATCCAGTCCTTGATGCCGTCGAGCACGTGCTTGAGATAGGCCGGGCCCTTCGCCAGCAATGCGCTGCACAGGTGGACCACGTCGGCGCCCGCCAGCAGCAGCTTGATCGCGTCCTCCGGGGTGTGCACGCCGCCGGTGGCGCCCAGCGAGAGGCCGGTGCGGCCGTAGAGGATCGCGATCCAACGCATGGCGAGCAGGGCCTCGGCGGAGGTCGAGGGGTGCAGGCTGGGCTGCAGGCGCAGGCTGTCGACGCTGATATCGGGCTGGTAGAAGCGGTTGAACATGGCGACGCCGCTGGCGCCAGCCGCCTCCATCTGCTTGACCACGTTGCCGAGCGAGCTGAAGCTCGGCGAGAGCTTCATGTTGATCGGGATAGAGATATGCTGGCGCAGGTCCCTCAGCAGCGACAGGTATCGGTCCTCGACCTGGGCGCCGGTCTGGTTGATGTCCGCGGCGACATAATAGACGTTGAGCTCCAGGGCGTCCGCGCCCGCCTGCTGCAGCTCCTTCGCGTGCTCGATCCAGCCGCCGGGGGTGACGCCGTTGAGGCTGGCGATGACCGGGATGTCGAGGGCCTTCTTGAGCGCACGCAGGTTCTCGAGATAAACCTCCAGGCCGGACGTGAAGTCTTCATGATCCGGCAGGAAGCTTCCGGCCTCGGCAAAGCCGGTGTCCTGCTCGCTCAGGAAACGGACCGCCGTCTCGGACTCCGCGATCAGGGCCTCCTCGAACAGCGACCACATGATGATGGCGCCGGCGCCGGCGTCCTCCAACTCCCTGCTCATGTCGATGCTGCGGCTCAGCGGCGAGGCGGACGGGACCAGCGGGCTCTTGATCTCCAGGCCCAGGTACTTGGTGGTGAGCTCCATAGGGGTTCTCCAGAATCGGGTTCCTAGGGTGGATTAAGCGCGTTTTTCGCGCCGTAATCCACCGCGTCGGTCGCTGATGGCGGATACACGCTTCGCGAATCCGCCCTAAGAGGATTTCTCCGGTGCCTTTTGCACCGCCAGGTGGGCCAGCTGCTCGTACAGGCTGAAGCGCGTCTCCACGTGCTTCTGGGCGAGCCGGAGATAGCGCTCCGCCGCCTCCGGGTGGGTGCGGTTCAGCACGCTGAAGCGGGTCTCCGTGGAGACATAGTCCCGGTAGGGGATGCTTGGGGCCTTGGAGTCGATGTGCAGCGGGTTCTCCCCCTGGGCGGTCTTGCGCGGGTCGTAGCGGAACAGTGCCCAGTGCCCGGAGTTCACCGCCATGTCCTGCTGACGCAGGTTGTTCGACAGGTCCACGCCGTGGGCGATGCAGGGCGAGTAGCAGATGATGAGCGAGGGGCCATCGTAGGACTCGGCCTCGAGGAAGGCGCGGACCGTCTGCAGGTCCTTGGCGCCGAATGCGACCTGGGCGACGTACACGTTCTCGTAGGCCATCGCCATCATGGCCAAGTCCTTCTTGAATGTGGGCTTACCCGCCGCCGAGAACTTCGCCACCGCACCCAGCGGCGTGGCCTTGGAAGTCTGGCCGCCGGTGTTGGAGTAGACCTCGGTGTCGAGCACCAGCAGATTGACGTTGCGGCCGGAGGCGAGCACATGGTCCACGCCGCCGTAGCCGATGTCGTAGGCCCAGCCGTCGCCGCCGATGATCCAGACGCTGCGCTTGGCCAGGTTCTCGCAGATGCCCGCGAGCGCCTTCGCGTCGTCGCCGTCCATTCCGGCGAGCTTCTGCTTGAGGACGGCGATGCGCTCGCGCTGCTCGAAGATGCCCGGCCTCCTCGGACTGGTCGGCGTCGAGCAGGGCGTTCGCCAGCTCCCCGCCGATTTGTCGGCGAGGCGCCTCACCAGCTCGCGTGCATGCTCGGCCTGTTTGTCCACGGCGAGGCGCAGGCCCAAACCGAACTCGGCGTTGTCCTCGAACAGGGAGTTGTTCCAGGTCGGGCCGCGGCCCTCCGGCGTGACCGTGTAGGGGGTGGTGGGCAGGTTGCCGCCGTAGATGGAGGAGCAGCCGGTGGCGTTGGCGATCAGCATGCGGTCGCCGAAGAGCTGGGTGGCGAGCTTGATGTAGGGCGTCTCGCCGCAGCCCACGCAGGCCCCGGAGAACTCGAACAGGGGCTGCAGCATCATGGCGTGCTTGATCTTGCTCGGCTCCAGCTTGGTGCGGTCGTATTCCGGGAGCTTCAGGAAGAAGTCCCAGTTGGGCCGCTCCAGATCGTGGCGCTCCTCCGCGGGGTGCATGTTGAGCGCCTTGCGCTTGGGGTCCTTGCGGTCGCGGATGGGGCAGACCTCCACGCACAGCCCGCAGCCGGTGCAGTCGTCCGGGGCCACCTGGTAGGTGATGTGGTAGCCCTCGGGGAAATCCTTGCCCTTGATCTGGACGTGCTGGAAGCTCTCCGGCGCGTCGGCGGTGAGCTCGGCCGGGTAGACCTTGGCGCGGATGGCGGCGTGTGGGCAGACCAGGGGACACTTGCCGCAGTGGGTGCAGATGTCGTCCTCCCACTTCGGCAGCTCCAGGGCGATGTTGCGCTTCTCGTACCTGGTGGTGCCTGTCGGCCAGGTGCCGTCGGCGGGCATCAGGCTCACCGGCAGGCTGTCGCCCTTGTCCGCCATCAGCACGGCGGTGACCTTGCGCACGAACTCCGGCGCGTCGGCCGGTACCACGGGTGGGCGCTCGAAGCTGCTGGTCGCCTGGCCCGGGACCTGCACCTGGTGCAGCCCGTCGAGGGCGGCGTCGATGGCGGCGTAGTTGCGTTCGAGCAGACGCTGGCCCTTCTTGCCGTACGTCTTCTTCACCGCCTGCTTGATCTGAGCGATGGCCTCGTCCTTCGGCAGGATGCCGGAGATGGCGAAGAAGCAGGTCTGCATGATGGTGTTGATGCGCCGCCCCATGCCGGTCTCGCCGGCGATCTGGTAGGCGTCGATGGTGTAGAAGGAAAGCCCCTTGTCGATGATCTGCTGCTGCATGCGCTTGGGCAGATCGTCCCACACCCTGTCCGGCGGGGTGGGGGAGTTGAGCAGGAACACGCCACCGTCCTTGGCCTTGTCGAGCATGTCGTAGCGGGTCAGGAAGGTCGGCTGGTGGCAGGCCACGAAGCTCGCCTCGCCGTCGCCCACCAGGTAGGTGCTGTGGATGGGGCTTGGGCCGAAGCGCAGGTGGGAGATGGTGACCGCGCCCGCCTTCTTGGAGTCGTACTGGAAGTAGCCCTGGCCGTAGTTGGGGGTCTCCTCCGCGATGATCTTGATCGAGTTCTTGTTGGCGGAGACGGTGCCGTCCGAGCCCAGGCCGTAGAAGACGCAGGCGGTCACGCCCTCGGCGGCGTCCGGCCGGAAGGCGGGTCCCAGGGCAGGCTGGAATGCGTCACGTCGTCGATGATGCCGACGGTGAACTGGTTCTTCGGCGCGTCCTTTGCCAGCTCGTCGAAGCACCCCCTTGACCATGGCCGGCGTGAACTCCTTCGACGACAGGCCGTAGCGTCCGCCGACCACGCGCGGCATGGCCGCCATGCCGCCCTCGGCCACCGACTGCGCCAGGGCCGTGAGCACGTCCTTGTACAGCGGCTCGCCGTCGGCGCCGGGTTCCTTGCAGCGGTCGAGCACGGCGATCTTCCTCGCAGTGACCGGCAGGGCGGCGAGAAGATGGGAGGGATCGAAGGGACGGAACAGGCGCACCTTGATCAGCCCGACCTTCTCGCCCCGGGCGGCCAGATGCTCCACCGCCTCCTCGGCCGCGCCGATGCCGGACCCCATGAGCATGACGACGCGTTCCGCGTCCTCGGCACCGACGTATTCGAACAGCTTGTACTGGCGTCCGGTGAGCGCGGCGAACCTGTCCATGGTCTGCTGAACGATGGCGGGCAGGGCGCTGTAGTAGGGGTTGACCGTCTCGCGGCCCTGGAAGTAGACGTCCGGGTTCTGGGAGGTGCCGCGGATCACCGGGCGATCGGGGTTCAGGGCGCGGTCGCGGTGGGCCTTGACCAGGTCCTCGTCGATCATGGCGCGGATGGTCTCGACCGGCAGTTTCTCCACCTTGTCCACCTCGTGGGAGGTGCGGAAGCCGTCGAAGAAGTGGAGGAAGGGGATCCGTCCCTCCAGGGTGGCCGCCTGGGCGATGAGGGCGAAATCCATGACCTCCTGCACCGAGGCCGAGCACAGCATGGCGTAACCGGTGGCGCGGCAGGCCATGACGTCGGAGTGGTCGCCGAAGATCGAAAGGGCCTGAGCAGCGAGGGAGCGGGCGGACACATGCAAGACCGTCGGCGACAGTTCGCCGGCGATCTTGTACATGTTCGGGATCATCAGCAGCAGGCCCTGGGAGGCGGTGAAGGTGGTGGCGAGCGAGCCCGCCTGCAGGGCGCCGTGGATGGCACCGGCGGCGCCGGCCTCGCTCTGCATCTCGATCACGTCCGGCACCGTACCCCATAGGTTCTGCGACCTTGAGCGAGGACCACTCGTCCGCCCATTCGCCCATGGGCGAGGCGGGGGTGATGGGGTAGATGGCGACGACCTCGTTGGTCATGTGGGCGACGTAGGCGGCGGCCTCGTTGCCGTCGATCGTGACCATCTGCTTGTTGCGACATCGATCAACCCTGAAATGCTGAATTGAAAAGCCCCGGCGCGCTACGCGGTGTTGAAGGATTCCGATCCGGAACGTCCCGCTGGAAGCGGTCCTCGTCTCTTGAGCTGACATGCGATTGGAGCGCCGAGGGGGGAACCCTGTTGGGTGCTGCGTCCGGCCGCGGCGGCCATGGTTGCAATGCTTACTATATCCCGAATCAATATGTCCATGCTGTTGCGGAAAAGGGGGTTCCGAGAAGAATCGAAAGCGGACATGACCGGGATCACTCCGGGTTTTATTATGTCGGGAAGGATCGCTTACGAGCGGGGGTCCCGTCATTGTTGAACCGCAACGGAAGACGCCGATCGGGCGGATCGAGATGAGCGCCGTCATCAAGGAACCGGAGATCGCCTTCCGCCCGATGGGGGAAGAGGATATCGCCGCGGTCCTCGCCGTGGAGACCGCCGCCTATCGCCATCCCTGGACGGACGGGATCTTCCGCGACTGCCTGCGGGTAGGCTATTGCTGCTGGGTCGCGGAGCAGGCGGGGGCGGTTGTCGGGCATGGAGTCATGTCGGTGGCGGTGGGCGAGTGCCATGTGCTCAACGTGTGCGTTCACCCCGATTGGCAGGGCCGCCAGCTCGGGCGCCGAATGCTGCGCAGGCTGCTCGCCATCGCCCGCGGGCACCATGCCGAGAACGCCTTCCTGGAGGTGCGGGTCTCCAACCGCCCGGCGATCGGCCTCTACGAATCAGAGGGATTCTGCGAGGTCGCGGTGCGCCATGGCTACTACCCCGCGGACAAGGGTCGCGAGGACGCCGTCATCATGGCGCGGTCCCTGGATGGGCGTGCTGAATAAGACCATCCTGGCTTGCTCAGCGCATGGCAACCGAAAGGCACGGTTCCCGGATGCCTCGATTCTCAGAACTCGGGTCGGTGCCGACAGTGCCGGCGCGTCCGGTGCCCGGGCAGACGCAGGTGTTCGCCGCCGTTTTCTAGGTCACCGGCGAGCCCTGCGCTTGGGGTATAATCCCAAAATTTTCCCGAACCTCTTGTTCCCTCATGAGCCAGCTCGCCGAGCAACTGTCCAGGCGCCGCACCTTCGCCATCATCTCCCACCCGGACGCGGGTAAGACCACCCTCACCGAGAAGCTGCTGCTTTTCGGCGGCGCGATCCAGATGGCGGGCACGGTCAAGGGGCGCAAGGCCGCCCGCCACGCGACCTCCGACTGGATGGAGCTGGAGAAGCAGCGCGGGATCTCCGTAACCTCCTCGGTCATGCAGTTCCCCTACGGTGAGGCGATCGTCAACCTGCTGGACACCCCGGGCCACGAGGACTTCTCCGAGGACACCTACCGCACCCTCACGGCGGTCGACTCGGCGCTGATGGTCATCGATGTGGCGAAGGGCGTGGAGGCGCGGACTATCAAGCTGATGGAGGTGTGCCGCCTGCGCGACACCCCGATCCTCACCTTCGTCAACAAGCTCGATCGCGAGGGGCGCGACGCCATCGAGGTCCTGGACGAAATCGAGGATATCCTGCAGATCCAGTGCGCCCCCGCGACCTGGCCCATCGGCATGGGCAAGCGCTTCAAGGGCGTGTACGACCTGCGTGCCGACAAGACCCACCTGTTCAGCGCCCAGCATGGCGGCAAGATCAAGTCCGGCGAGGTCATCGATGGCATCGACAACCCGCGCATGGACGAGGTGCTTGGCGATCAGGCCCACGAGCTCCGGGAGGAAATGGATCTGGTGCAGGGCGCGAGCCATCCGCTGGACTTGGAGGCCTATCTCGCCGGCAGGCAGACGCCGGTGTTCTTCGGCTCCGCCATCAACAACTTCGGCGTGCGGGAGCTGCTGGACGCCTTCGTCGAGTACGCCCCGCCGCCGCGGCCGCGCGCCGCCCTGCAGCGGAAGGTCGATGCCTCGGAGGAGAGCTTCACCGGCTTCGTGTTCAAGATCCAGGCGAACATGGACCCGGCCCACCGCGACCGCGTCGCATTCCTCCGCGTCTGCTCCGGCAGCTACAAGAAGGGAATGAAGATGCGTCACGTGCGCATCGGCAAGACGGTGCAGGTGGCCAACGCCATCACCTTCCAGGCGGACGAGCGCCGCCATGTCGAGGAGGCCTGGCCGGGAGACATCATCGGCCTGCACAACCACGGCACCATCCAGATCGGCGACACCTTCACCGAGGGCGAGGAGCTCAAGTACGGGGGCATCCCCTTTTTTGCGCCCGAGCTTTTCCGCCGCGTGGTGCTCAAGGACCCCTTGCGCATGAAGGCACTGCAGAAGGGCGTGGTCCAGCTGAGCGAGGAGGGCGCCACCCAGGTCTTTCGCCCGCTCAAGAACAACGACCTCATCCTTGGAGCGGTCGGCGTACTCCAGTTCGATGTCGCCGCCTACCGGCTGAAGGACGAGTACGGGGTGGATGCGGTGGTCGAGCCGGTCGGCGTGTACACGGCCCGCTGGGTGGCGTGCGACGACGAGAAGATGCTCGATCGGTTCCGGGTCAAGGCCTACGAGCACCTGGCGGAGGATGGCGACGGACAGCTCGTTTACCTGGCCCCCACGCGGGTGAACCTGAACCTGACCGAGGAGCGCTGGCCGGACATCCGCTTCAACGCCACGCGGGAGCTGTGAGCGCGAGCCTCGGCGGCGAACAACGAAATTGAGTTGTGCCGTTTCGGCCGCAGATTGCAGTCCATCTTATAGAAGTATCAGGGTGAAACACGATGGAAACCGATGCAGTAACGAAGCTTATCCGTGACGGTATGCCTGGCGCCGAGGTCACGGTCACTGGGGACGGCAGCCACTTCGAGGCCGTGGTGGTGAGCGCGGACTTCGTGGGCAAGACCCCGATCCAGAAGCAGCGGCTGGTCATGGCGACGGTCAAGCCGCAGATCGAGAGCGGCGAGCTGCACGCGATTTCGATCAAGACCTACACGCCGGAGCAGTGGTCGGCGCAGTCCGGCTGAAACCGTCGCTGCCGGGATATGCCCGGCGCCGATCAGTGACGGGGCGCCTGATTTGAAATTCGACCCCGGCCCGCCATACTCAAGGCAGAGGAAAAAACCGCCAATCAAAGAGGAGAGCAGTCATGTTCCTGAAGCACAAAGACAGCGGCAAGTTGGTCGAGGTCCTCAGCCTGCGGGATCTCTTCAATCCTCTGCATTCGACATTGGTGGGCCGTTACCACGCCGGCGAGGAGCTGCAGGATCCCGAGCAGTTCGAGAAGGCCGTGCTGGTGTTTCCCTCGGACGAGGCCCTGCCCAAGTGCTGGACCGATGTGCACTACCGAGACGACGAGGCCCATCACCACTACAAGCTCCATCCCTGATGCCTTCGCCCCGACATTGACCCGGGGCGGCGGCCCCGCGTCAATGCGCGCGACTCGCATGCATCAGGGCGGCAAGCCAGCGGCAGGGCCTTTCACCAGTCGCCCGTCGCGATAATCCCGCAGGGCCTCATCGATCTGTTCCCGCGTGTTCATGACGAAGGGCCCGTGCTGGACGATGGGCTCTTTCAAGGGTCGTCCCGCGACCAGGATCAGCCGCGCGGCCGCGTTCGCCGTTGCCGCCGCTTCGATCCGATCCCCGGGGCCGAGCACCCCCAGCTCGTGAGCTCGCAGGGGCCGGTCCGCCACCACGATCTCTCCTTCGAACGGGTAGAGGAAGCCGGTCATCTCCTCGCCGAGCGGAAGCTCGAAGCGACTCCCCGCCGGCAGCGACACGTCCAGGTACAATAGACCCGTGAGCGGGTCGTGCACCGGACCCTCGCGGTCGAGAAAGTGCCCGCTCAACACCTTTACCCGCGCGCCCTGCGCCTCCACCACGGGGATGCTGCTCGCGTCCAGCTCCTGATAGGCGGGCGGGCTCATTTTCTGCGCGGCGGGAAGATTGATCCAGAGCTGAAAGCCGCGCATCAGCCCGTCCGTCTGGCGCGGCATCTCCGAGTGGATCACGCCGCTCCCGGCCCGCATCCACTGCACCCCGCCGGCGCGCAGGTCGCCCTGGTTGCCCATGCTGTCGCGGTGCTCCATGTGACCGTCGAGCATGTAGGTGAAGGTGACGAAGCCCCGATGCGGGTGGTCCGGAAATCCGGCGCTGTAGTCGTCCGGATCGTCGCTGGAGAAGTGGTCCAGCATTAGGAAGGGGTCGAGGTGGCGCAAGGCGGGCAGCCCGAGGGAGCGGCGCAGCGTCACGCCCGCTCCTTCGGTGACCGTCATGGCGCCGATTCTCTGCCGCAGGCGGCGCGCACTCATGGCTTTCACCCTATTTGCGGATACCTTCGATTGAGAGGGTGAGCTCGACCTCCCGCGAGGCGGGGCCGAGGTCGTAGTCGATGCCGAAGTCCGCGAGCTTCAGGCTCGTCGTGCCCTCGAAGCCGCGCCGATAGCCGCCCCAGGGGTCGGGACCGCTGCCGATCTTGGCGACGTCGATGGTCACGGGCCTGGTCACGCCGTGCAGGGTCAGGTTTCCCTCCAGCATCGCCTTGTTGATGCCGGTCTCCTTGTAGGAGGTGCTCTCGAAGCGGGCCTCGGGATAGGTCGCGACGTCGAGGAAGTCCGCATCCCGCAGGTGCTTGTCGCGCTCGGCGTGGTTGGAGTCGATGCTCGCGGTCTTGATCACGACCTCAACCTTCGCATCGTTCGGATTAGCCTCGTCGTAGGTGAAGCTGCCGCCAAAGTCGTTGAAGCGCCCGTACAGCCAACTGTAGCCAAGGTGTTTGATGCGGAACTGCACGAAGGCATGGGCGCCCTCGGTGTCGATAACGTACTTGTCCGCGGCCGCGAGAGCGGGCAGCAGCAGTGCGGCGGAGAGCGCGATGGTTGCGCCTGCCTTGGTGACTGTTCGAATGCGCTTCATGGTGGTTTCCTCTGTGGTTGGGGTCGTCAGCGTCGACCTGGACCCAGCATGCGCAGCAGGGTTCGGTCCCGGTCTAGGAAGTGATGCTTGAGTGCGCCCGCCGCGTGAATTCCGGCGAGGGTCACAACGGAGATGGCGAGGGCGAGGTGCACGTCTCCTGCCAGATCCGCCTGATTAGGGATGCCGGTGACGCTCGCAGGGACCGCGAACAGGCCGAAAACGTCGATGGCGCGGCCGTCGGCGGTGGAGATCAGATACCCGCTGATCATGACCGCCAAGAGCAGGACATACAGCAGGACGTGGGCTACGGAAGCCGCCCGGCGCTCGAGCAGGGACAGGCCCGGCTCAGGCCGCGGTCGGGGGTTGGCCCATCGCCACATGAGCCTCAACGCCAGGGCGACGGCGAGCAGCACGCCCATGCCCTTGTGGATCTCCGGGGCGCGTCGGTACCAGGAATCATAATAGGTCAGGTCGACCATCCACAGGCCAAGAGTGAACAGGACGAGCACCACGACCGCCATCGACCAATGAAGGACGATGGCGACGAGGCCGTAGCTTTCTTCGGTGTTACGCAACACGGCTATGGCTCCTCAGCCCCAGAGATTGCGCCGGGCGGTGGTCGTTTCGGGTTAGACGGAAACTGGTGGCGCGGCTCGGACCCATAAACGGCCGAGGGCGAAAAAGACTCTTCTCTCTCGTGCAACAAGCCGGCAGCGGGGCGCGAACGGCGGGGCAGGAGCGCGCCCGGCGGCACGAGCCGCCGGGCATGGGAGAGGGGCTAGCCGCGGCTTTCCAGCGCGGCGATTCTCTCTTCCAACGGAGGATGGCTCATGAACAGGCGCTTGAGGCCCTCGCCGATGCCGCCGCTGATGCCGAAGGCGGCGAACTCGCCAGACGGCAGGTCTTTCGGCTCATGGGCCATCTGCAGTCGGCGCAGCGCCGCGGCCATGCTCGTGTTGCTGGTCAGGCGCGCGCCGCCCGCGTCGGCCTTGAACTCGCGGTAGCGGGAGAACCACATCACAACCATGGTTGCGAGAATCGACAGCAGCACCTGGGAGATCATGGACACGATGAAGTAGGCGGGTCCATGTCCCTGCTCGGTCTTGAACACGACACGGTCGATGACATGGCCGATGACCGTGGACAGGAACACCACGAAGGTGTTCACCACGCCCTGAATCAGGGTCAAGGTGACCATGTCGCCGTTCGCCACATGGCTGATCTCGTGTCCCACCACCGCCTCTACCTCCTGCTTGTTCATGCTCTGCAGCAGGCCCGTGCTGACGGCAACCAGGGCGTCGTTGCGGTTCCAACCCGTGGCGAACGCGTTGGGGTCTGGCGACTCGAAGATGCCCACCTCAGGCATCCGGATGCCTGACGCCTCGGCCTGACGGGCGACGGTCTCCATCAGCCAGGTCTCGAAGGGCGTGGATGGCTGGTCGATGACTTGCACGCCCATGGACCGCTTCGCCATTGCCTTGGACATGAACAGCGAGATGAGGGAGCCGGCGAAGCCGATGAGCGCCGCGAACACCAGCACGGCCTTCAGGTCCAGGTCGACGTTGTTCTCCTGGAGCAGGCCCTGGAAGCCGAGCAACTGGAACACGATGCTGATCACGAACAGCACGGCGACATTCGTGGCCACGAAAAGGAGGATGCGTTTCATTTCTTTACCAAGACTCCCCAGTGATTGAATACTCAGGCGGGTAACATGCCCGCGTCGGGCAGACCGCGCAAGCACCGAATTGGATGCTGGAACGGCGAGGGGGTTGTCCCGCGGACGGCCCGTTCCCACGGTTCATGGGGCCACGGACAGCGATAAAAAGTCTAGACAAGCGTGCCCCGGCTGGGTACCATCGCGGGTCTCAGTTTTTGGGGCCATAGCTCAGCTGGGAGAGCGCAACACTGGCAGTGTTGAGGTCGGCGGTTCGATCCCGCCTGGCTCCACCAAACCCTAGTGAATCCGGTCCCTCGTTCGACCGGTTTTTTTTGGGACCCAACACCGTCCCCATCGTCTAGAGGCCCAGGACACCGCCCTTTCACGGCGGCGACGGGGGTTCGACTCCCCCTGGGGACGCCATTTCTTCCGCGCTTTAAAGGCGCCGGGCGCCGCGATAATCAGCATCCTCTGTCTCGCCGGACAACTCACGCCGGCTGGCGCGGTTGGCTGAGCCAGTTTCAGCCAACCGGCTGGGCCTCCCACCCTGCACCAGGCCTCGACGCGCCGCGCTTGGTCAGAACTCGAAGCGTTCTCCCTGTTCCGCGAAAACCAGGTCGAGACCGAGATCGTTCGCCTCGATGACCTCTTGCCTGATGACATCGCGCGCGGCGGGTCCGGATTGGAGCGAAGGCTTGATGTGGGTAATGATCAAGGTCAGGCCTTCGAGCGCCTTATCGGGGGCGTGAGGATCAGTCAACTCGGCCAATCTTCGCAGCGCCTTGAACAGCCACGCGGGGGTGAGGTGAGAGTAGAGCAGGTCGTCGGGGCGGGCGTTGCGGTAGGACGCCTCGACGAAAATCCCGCGCAGCAGGCGATCCCGAATCAACGGGGCGATCGCCTTCCAGAGCGAAAGGGTCTTGTCGGAGCTCTCCACTTCGTCCGGCCCGGTGTCCCCCATGTAGAGCGCGAAGGACCCTCCGGCCTCGATCAGAAACGCCGTCGAGTTGCCGTCATAGGCCCGATGCGTGAGCGGGAACGCGGTGACCTTCATCTCGGTACCCGGTATGGTTTCGGGCCTTCTCTCGGGCAAGGCGATGTATCGATACTGAGCCAGGCAAGGCTCTGTGCCTTGATCCGCGAAATTCGGCCAGGTCTTCCAGTTGAATAGGTGGTCGCGCAGGTCGTCGATGATGCCTTGCATGGCGAGTATCGGTTTCTGGTTGTCCTCCGGGGAGACGATGGCCAGACCGGCTACGTGGTCGAGGTAGGTGTGGGTGACCAGGTATGCACGGACGTGGTTGCGGAGGACGTGACCCTCGGCGGTCAAGTTGGCCTCGTTTGCTGCGAGGTCCGCAAAGGCGCCGCTGCGAGCCGCGACTTCGAGTCCTTTCCAGACGGTGCCGGCGTCCAGGCAAGCGAACGCGTCTGAGCCGTGTGGGGCAAGCAGGTATGCGGAGAGGTTGCCCTCGTTCAGGCCGCCGTCAACGCCCAAGGGGACGCAGATGAACTTGGGTGAAGATGAGATCATTGTCGTGGTTGCGTTGTTTCGGAGCTCTGATCCAGCGCGAAAACGGTCAGCCCAAATCACCCGCCGCCGTCGTCGCCGTGGCACGGCGGAGCGGGTGTAGCGGTGGCAGGATCTCCATGACGAGCCGAGGGCGATGGCCGTGAGTGCACTGACACCTTCATCGGCTGGGATGTGCGGGAGGGGCCGCGCTTCGAGATAGCGTCTCGTCCTGCGCGTCCCCGGGGATTTCAGCTTTCACGCATAGCGAAGATTCTTCATGTCCCGCATCGCGAATACTAGCCAAGATTTGGAAAAAACACGCGCGCGGTTGTTGTGGTTTCGTTGTGACCGCCCGAACACCGGATCGTTGCCAGGCACGGCGCGACGGCCGCGGATGCATCCGTGCGCGGATGGGATCATCGGTCTGGAACTGGTGGCGGCGAAGCCGTGGTTGTCCCGATAGGTTGCGGGGGGCCGGTCTGATCCTCGATAAGGGCGAAAATACCGTCCGCGCCGCTTCTCTGAGGGCTATTCCCCTATTTAGATCAACGTTTTTAGAAAAGAGAGCGGAACCGGCTTGTAAAAAGTCTTCTCTTGTGGTTTGTTTCCACTGCAGAATAACAAGATAGAGGAATGCCCGCGAGTGGCGGCGCGTTGAGCGCCTGTCTGAATTCCCGGGGGGGAGACATGTCCAATCTCAGCAGTGTCAGGCCACGCCAGTTGGCCGGAAGTATGTCGTCAGCGGATGGATCCCGGATCGTCGTCAAGGTTGGCGCGCGCGATGCAATTTCGAACCTCGTTCGACTGCTTCTGACGATCAGCCAGGAGCTTGAGAAGCGGCACTCTGAGGCAGAGCTTCTTCTCCGTGCGACCCGCAGCGTAAATGCCGGGGCAACCATGCCGGAGATGCTCGATTCCGTGTACGAGGCCTTCCGCCAGGTCATTCCCTACGATCGAATCGGCTTTGCGCTGCTGGAGGAGGAAAACTCCCTGGTTCGGTTGATCTGGGTGCGTTCGGAAACGCGCATAGAGCGCTTGAAGCCTGGCCATGCAGCCCGTCTTGAGGACAGCTCGCTTGACGAGATACTCGGCACGGGCCGGCCTCGCGTACTGAACGACCTGAAAGAGTACCTTCTGGCCCATCCCGGATCGGACTCGACCCGGCGCATTGTCGAAGACGGTATGCGTTCCAATCTGACGTGCCCTCTGTTGGCCGGGGGGAAGCCGCTCGGGTTCTTGTTCTTTTCGAGCCGCAAGCCCGACACCTACCGCGACGCGCACGTCAACGTCTATCTCCAGGTGGCGGGCCTGCTGGGCGTCGTGGTCGAGAAGACCCGCCTCTGCGAGATCGCCTCGCGCGAGCGCGAGCGCGCGGAGCGCTGGGTACCGAAGGCATTGCCGATCGTCGACGTCGACCGCTCCTACTGGCGATCGCAGAATGTCGCCGACAGCTTCGATCTGGCCACGGTGTTGTTCGCCGACCTCGTGGACTTCACGAAATGGTCGTCGCGGATGGCGCCCAAGGAGATCGCCTGCCTCCTGAACGAGATCTTTCTCGAATTCGACGATCTCACGGATCGGCTTGGCGTTGAGAAGATCAAGACCTCCGGAGACTGCTACGTCGCGGCGGCCGGGATACCGCTCCCCCGCGACGACCACGCGGAGGCCGCGGCCGAGATGGCGCTGGCGATGCTCGAGGCGATGCCGCGCTTTCGGACACCGGACGGAACGCCCGTCCAACTGCGCGTCGGCATTCATTCGGGTCCGCTCGTCGCCGGCGTCATCGGCCGCAAGAAGTTCACCTACGACATTTGGGGCAACACGGTCAATGTTGCCAGTCGGATCGAGACCCAGGGTCTTCCAGGCCAGGTCAACGTCTCGGCCAGGACCTACGAGTTCCTCAAGCAGAAATACCGGCTGGACGCCCGAGGGCGGGTCGAGTTGAAGGGCGAGGGGAGCGTGGAGACCTACCTGCTCAGGGCGCGCAGGTGACGAGCAGCGGCGGATGAGGACCTGCCGGTCCTCTTTCCGCCAGGCACCGGGCCCCGGCAGTCGTCGCGGCCCGGCTACTCCTCCCACACCCGCAGGCTGAGCGTCCGTTCGCGGGGTCCGTCGAGCTCCACCAGCAGTACCGACTGCCAGCGTCCCAGCTCAAGCTACCCGGCGACGATGGGGATCACCTCGGAGCTCCCCACGAGCATGGCCAGCAGATGGGCGTGGGCGTTCCTGGGCTCGTCCGGCGGGCAGTCGCGCAGATGGATGTCGTTGTGCAGATAGTGCGCGTCCGCCGATGCCAGGTCGGCGAGAAACCGGCTGGTGTCCGCGAGCAGCCGCTCCTCGTTTTCGTTGATGGTGACCGCGGTCGTGGTGTGGCGTGAGGTCACGGTGACGAACCCCGACTCAACGCCGCTTTTCGTCACCAACTCGCGAATATCGGGCGTGACGTCCAGAAGCGCGATCCCGGTACCGGTGCGTACCCGTAAGCAGCGATGAACCGTCCTCATGGTGACGCGGCTATGCCTTCATCGCTTCCCGGTGCGCAGCAGCCCGGGGCGTATCATCCATGCCAGCGTCCATTCACTCCCCTCGCCGCGCTCCAGGCAGACCAGGCTCCCCGGCTCGAATGAGACCAACTCGCGCTGCGCCGATCCCGTGACCAGCAGGGAGGCCAGCCTGCCCATGAAGGGCTGGTGGCCGACGAGCAGCGTATCCACGTCCCAGTGCCGGATCTCGTTTGCGACCGGCTCCACCGCGTCGGCCGGTGCGAGGCCCGGGTGCGCTTGTGGCTTCCCACCCGGCATCAGACCAGACGCAAGAATGGCCGCCGTCTGCTCCGCCCTCGTCTTGCCGCTGTGCAGGGTCCGCGCGACCTGAACCCCCGCTCGGGCGACGAAGTCTCCGAGGCGCTCGATGTCGGCACGCCCCTCGGGGCTGACTGGCCGGTCGGGGTCTGCCTCTTTCGGCAGCGCGAGTCCGTGCTGGACCAGGTACAGGTGCATTGGTCATTGCTTCCCAAGGTGGTGGCTTGACCGCAGCATGCCCTCGCGATTTCTAGCAATCAAGCGGCGGCTCGTACCGTTTTTGCTCAGCGCCGGCATTCCGTGAAGGTGCGCCGCTGGCAGATCTGGCATACCGACTTGTCGAGCTTCTGGTAGATCGCGTGGATGGCGGCCTGCTTCGACTGGAAGACATTTCTAGCTCCGGTGGCGTCCATGCATCCGCAGCGCTCCAGCGCCTCCCAGAGGCCCTGTTTGACGTTGATGAGGTAGAAACCGCCACCTTCTCGCTTGCGCCGCTCCGCCTCTTTGGCGAGCGCGCCTCCGCCCTGGAGATCGACGAAGTTTATGCCGCTGGCGATGACCGCCAGGTGCTTCTGCTCCGGACTCTCGGAGCGAATGCGGTCGAAGGTCTGCTCGACGTGGTTGACTGAGCCGAAGAACACGGAGCCGTCGATGCGGATGATCCGGAGCTGGGGGCACTGGGATACGTCGGGGTCACTGGACAATGCCCGGTTGGGCAGGCGCGGGTCCGGCGCCAGGGTGACGATACGCGGCTTGGAAGTCCGCTCGAGATAGAGCACGAGGGACAGCAGCACGCCGGCGAAGATGGCGAATTCTAACTCCAGGAACAGGGCGGAGAAGAAGGTGACCGCCAGGACCGCGGTTTCCCGCTTGGAGGCATGCAGGATGTGGGTGATTTCCTTGAAGTCGATCAGTCCCCAGGCGACCAGGAACAGCACGCCTGCCATCGCGGCCTTGGGCAGATAGCTTGCCAGCGGCGCTACCAGCAGCACGATGACCATCAACATGAAGCCCGCGAAAACGGCCGCGAGCGGGGTACGCGCGCCGGCCTCGAAGTTGACGCCGCTGCGGTTGAAGGAGCCGGTCGCGACGTAGCCTGAAAAGAATGACCCGGCGATGTTGGACAGCCCCTGGCCGATGAACTCCTGGTTGCCGTCGATGCGATAGCCGCCGCGGGCGGCGAGGGAGCGGCCGATGGAGACTGCCTCGGTGAGCGCGAACAGGGTGACGGCCAGTGCCGAGGGGGCCAGGTGCTTGATGTGGTCGAGCGTCAGAGCCGGGGCGGACAGGGGCGGCAGGCTGGCGGGCAGGGCGCCGACGGTAGCAATGCCCGCCGCCTCCGAGCCGATCAGCAGGTCCAGCGCCACGGCCACCAGGCTGCCACCCACCATTGCCGCGATCATGTAGGGGATGCGCGGCAGCCAGCGTCTGACCGCAATGCCGATCAACAGAGTCGAGACAGCGACCGCGGTGGCGCTGGGATTGACCTCGGTGGCGTGGTGGCCGAACTGGATCAGGATGTCGTGGAAGTGTCCGCCGCTGTCCATCTCCACGCCGAAGAAGTGCTTGAGCTGCTTGGCGGCGATCAGCAGGGCTGCCCCGGCCGTGAAGCCCACGACCACGGAGTGGGAGATGAAGTTGACGAGCGCGCCCATGCGGGCCAGACCGAGGGCCAGCTCCATGACCCCGACCATGAAGGTGAGCGTGAGGGCGAGGGTCACGTAGTCCGGCGTCCCAGGTACGGCGAGCAGCGAGAGGGAAGAGAAGAGCACGACCGAGGCGGCGGTGGTGGGTCCGGAGACCAGATGCCGCGACGATCCGAAGAAGGCGGCGACGATGGCGGGCACCATGCCCGCGTAGAGGCCGTACTCGGGGGGCATGCCGGCGATGGTGGCAAAGGCGACACCCTGGGGAAGGACCACGACCGCGCCGGTGATGGCGGCTGTCAGATCGGCCTTGATCTCGGCGCGCCCCACGCCGGGCAGCCAGGTCAGGAAAGGCATCAGCCAAGACCAGCGTGGGGATGTCAGTGTCGTTCGCATCGCGTGGGAACCTCTGCGGAAGGTAGCTGAAGTCGGGAGACGCTGACTATTGGCCATCCTGGCCAAGATCAGCCCGCCACCCAAGAAGCGCGTCTTGAGAATGGCGTCATATCCCTGTGCCGCGGAAAGCGCGGAATCGATCAGCGTATCGCCCATGTTGCTCGTCGTCGATGAAGCTTGGGGTCGTTGCGCGCGGCGAGATGCTTGGCCGGGGCAGTGCGCAAAACGGTGCAGCGGCCTTGCGTCGCCTATCGCCGCCAGAAATGAGGCGACATCAGGACCAGGACCGTGAACACCTCCAGGCGGCCAAGCAGCATCGCGACAACGCTTACCAGCTTGCCGAAGTCGCTGACGGACTGGAAGTTGTACGCTACGGTTCCGAGCCCCGGTCCGAGGTTGTTCATGCAGGTGGCAACCGCGGAGAAGGCGGAGACCTTGTCCAGACCGGCGTGGATCATGAGCATGACCAACAGGACGAACGCGGCCATGTAAACCGCGAAAAACCCCCAGATGCTCTGCATCAGGCGTTCGTCGACGACGCGGCGGCCGAGGCGCAGAGGCTGGTAGGCATGGGGATGGATGAGCCGGCGCACCTCCAACGCCCCTTGGCGAACCAGCAGCAGTACCCGCATCACCTTCATACCCCCGGCAGTGGAGCCGCCGCAGCCTCCCACGAAACTGATGAGGATCAGCAAGACAGGAAGCATCTCCGGCCAATGGGAGAAATCGACGGTGCCGAAGCCGGTGCTGGTGACGACCGAGACCACCTCGAACGTGGCGTCCCGCAGGCTCGGATGCCATTGCACGTAGCCACCCTGCAGCCGCAGGATCAGGCCGACAAACAGGGTCACGGCGAGCACGAACAGGAGAAAGGTGCGCGCCTCGACGTCCCGCAACCAAAGCAACGGGTTCCGGCGGAGCAGGACCGCATAGTGGACGCCGAAATTGATGGCGGCCAGCAGCATGAAAAGGATGCCCACCGCCTCCACTCCCGCGCTGTGGAAGTAGCCGATGCTCGCATCGTGAGTGGAGAACCCGCCCGTGGACACGGTTGCCAGGCTGTGGGCGACGGCGTCGAAGAGACCCATGCCGGCGAGCCAATAGCCCAAGGCGCAGGCCAGGGTCAGGGCCACGTAAATCCGCCATAGGGCGCGTGCCGTCTCGGCGAGCCTTGGCGTGAGCTTCTCCTCCTTCAACGGGCCCGGGGCCTCGGCCCGGTAGAGCTGCATGCCGCCGATACCAAGCATCGGCAGCACCGCGACGCCGAGCACGATTAGTCCCATTCCGCCCAGCCACTGCAGCTGCTGACGGTAGAACAGCAGGGACTTGGGCAGCTCGTCGAGACCCGTGATCACGGTGGCTCCGGTCGTGGTGATGCCTGAGGCGGACTCGAAAACGGCGTCGGCGGGCGTTAACCGGGCGCTGAGCATGAAGGGCCAGGCCCCGAGCAGGCTGAGCAAAACCCAGAACAGGACGACCACCAGAAAGCCGTCGCGCACCCCGAGATACGTCGGGCGCAGCCGGCCGATCGCCCACAGCACGAGACCCAAGACCAGGGAGCCCGTGAGGGGTTGAAGGAAGTTGGTGACTTCGCCCTCGCCGTACCAGAGGGAGATCACGACCGGAGCCAGGAGCGTCAGGCCGAACATGACGGCGAACAGCCCGACGATGCGTGCGATGGAGTAGGGATGCACGAGGGCAGATATCTAGTGAGGGTACAGCGAGGAGAGCATAGCCGATGGCAAGCGAGCGGCATAGGGGATCATCGAGCCTTCATCGGAGCACCGACTGGCCGGCTATCGCTCCCGGTTGCTGCGGACCCGGCGCGATCGTAGGGACCGCGCTGGAAAAACCGGCCACTCCATGACAGGTGATGCGAGAGGCGGTCCCGCGGCCCACGCGGGACCGCGGCCATCATGGGGCTTTGACGACCAACACGGCGCAGGAGGCGGACTACATACCCTGGATTGTTCAGCAGACGAAGGGCAACCCCGCACGTGCGCGGCCGAGATTCTGGGCATCGACCGGGTGTCCTTCTGGCGCGAGCTCAAGAAGTACGAGATCGATGTCTGACACGCCCCGCACCGATCGACTCTCGATCGCTTGCAGGTTCCGCCGCAGGGTCATCGACTGCCCGGCGCCAGATTGAGCAGGATGAGCTCGATCTCCTCGGTGATCTCCTCCTGGCGAACGGCGTTGCGGCGCAGCGTCAGCTCCTGGGTGCGGTCGTCGACCCGCCCGAGCGCGCCGTCGAGATGCCGCACGCGCTGCTGGTGCTCCGCCATCAGCGAGCTGTAAAGGAGCTCGTGGAGGACCGCGAAGAGATAGTGCTCGATCAGGAGCGCCAGGAATCGCTCCGCCGGCAGGTTCAAGCGCGGCGGAAAGGGGTGCGCCCGCCCGTCGCTGTCCGGATGCGAATCAAAGGGTGGCAGCACGGACACCGACACGACCCGTTCGGCCTCGGCATCCCAATGCAGGACCGTCAGGCTCAGCTCGTCTTCCTGCGCGCTCAGCCGGTTGAGGGTCTGTACCAGCTGGCCCAGGACCACCGGGACCTCCTCGGCGGCGCTCGCCCCGGGTATCCGCTCGGCAAGCCGCGGATCCTGCGCGAGTGACATGGCCAGCTTGGCGCCGACGGCGATCAACAGCGGGCGCTTGTCCCGCGCTGAACGGTGTTCCTGTTCCAGCGAGCGCAGGACGGCCTCGTTAAAGCTGCCGCAAAAGCCGCGCTCGGCGCCGATCAGCACGTACAGGGCAGTGCCGCCTAGCACTGGCTGCAGGAGGGCTGGGTGGTGCTGGAGGAAGTCGCGCGCGGCGGCGTCGATACCCGCGACGACGAGGCGCTGGCTGTCGAGGAAGCGCGCCAGCTTGCGCGTCTCCATGTAGGACAGGTTCTTCATCGAGCGCATGATCTTGCCGATGTCGGCGAGGGCATCGAGCCGCGCATCGATGTCATGCCGGCGGCTCATCGGGACCTCCGGGTTCGGTCTGGAGCCAGCCGCGCACCGCGGCTACCCAGGCATTGCGGGGGTCTTCGAGGGTCAGGGCGCTGGCGCCGACGCACCCGCGCAGTCGCGACAAACGCGGCGCCAGTTCGTCGGCCGGGACCCCGTCGAGCAGGCCCTCGTTGAAGGCGATGAGCACCGCGAGCTGGAAACGGATCGGGAGCGGGTCCAGCCGGTCCTGCTGCAACAGTTCCCGCAGCACGGCGCCGCGCTTGAGCTGCGCCTCCATCCCGGGCTCCAGGCGCGCGCCGAAGCGGGTGAAAACCTCGAGGTCCAGGAACTGGAGGTAATCGAGCTTCATGCGCCCGGCCTCCTGCTTGATGGCAGGGAGCTGGGCCTTGCCGCCGATGCGTGAGACCGAGCGCGCGATGTCGATGGCGGGCAGGAAGCCGGCGGAGAACAGCGCCTGGTCGAGGTAGATCTGGCCGTCCGTGATCGAGATCAGGTTGGTGGGGATGTAGGAGGCGATCTCGCCGAGGCGGGTGTCGACGATGGCCAGCGCGGTCATGCTGCCGCCGCCCTCCGCCGCCGACAGGCAGGTGGCGCGCTCGAGCAGCTTGGCGTGGAGGAAGAAGATGTCGCCGGGGTAGGCCTCGCGTCCCGGCGGACGCCGCAGCAGGAGCGACAGCTCGCGGTAAGCCTGGGCGTGGGTGCTGAGATCGTCGTACACCACCAGGGCGTCCTGCCCCCGCGCCATCCAGTGCTCGGCGACCGCGCAGCCGGCGAAAGGGGCGAGATACTTCAGGCCGGGCAGGGCGCTGGCGTCGCCGACCACCAGGGTCGTGTAGTCCATGGCACCGTGTTTCGAGAGCAGCTCGATGGTGGTCACCACCGAGGAGCGCCTCTGGCCGATCAGGACGTAGACGCAGCGCACGCCCGAGGCGGCCTGATTGATGATGGTGTCGATGCCGATCGAGCTGCGGCCCAGTCCCTTGTCCCCGACGATCAGCTGGCGCTGCCCGCGCCCGATGGGGATCATGCTGTCGATGATCTTGATCCCCGTGTATAGCGGCTCGTGGACGAAGTCGCGCCGGACCATGGGCGGGGAGGCGGCGTCCAGCGGTTGGCGCGCGTGGCATTCAGGCGGTGGCAGGCCGTCCAGCGGGGTTCCGAGGGGGTCCACCACGCGTCCCAGCAGCGCGTCTCCCGTAGGAATCGCGACCTGGTATCCGGTCAGGAACACCGGGGTGCCCGCGGTGAGCGCCTGGGTCTGGTGCAGTAGCACCGCGCCAACGAGGTCCCGCTCGAGGTCGAACACGATTCCCCGGCTGCCGTCACCGAATTGCAGGATCTCTTCCACCGCGGCCGACGGCAGACCGCGAATCCAGGCGATACCGTCGCCCAAGGAGACCACCGCGCCCTGTTCGGTCACCCGCAGGCGGGGGCGGTAGCTCGCAACCCAGGCCGCCTGGCGCGAGAGGGGGCGGTCGGGATGGGCCGCGGGGGTGTCGCTCACCGCGCGGCCACGGCGAAGTAGCGCAGCTCGTCGCGCAGGTTGGCGCGCATGACCAGCGCATCGGCGTCGATCAAGATGCCGGCGATCAGCTCTGGGTCCTCCGCGAAACGGCACCGCACCTCGGTCTCCGCGGCCCGGCTCAGGGCGGACTCGAGTTCGGCGCGTTGGGCGTCGCTCAGGGCATGGGCGCTGAGCACCCGCGGCGCGGTGAGGTCCTCCCGCGCGGCGGTGGCCAGTGCCTTTCGATGGTCCTCGCTCAGCGACGCCAGATCCTCCACTACCAGCGCGAGCAGCCTGGCCTCCAATGCCTGGTCTGCGACCCGCGACAGGAGCTTGGCGGCGAAGGCGGCGGCCAGGGTCAGCGCCGCTTCCTCGGACCGGCGCTCGGCCTCCTCGCGCCGTCGTTCGCCCAGCGTGTCCTCCCGATCGCGCTGACGATTGATCTCCTGTTCCAGCTCCTGGAGGCGGCGAGCGCGTTCCGCACCCATTTCCTGCTCCAGGTCGACGCGCGCGCTCGCGCGTTCCTGCTCCCACTGCTGCTGGCGCGCCTCGTAATCGGCGCGCATGCGATCGGCCTCCGCGCGCTGGGCGTCGGCCTCGGCGAGCACGGCCTCCACTCGCTCCCGCCGGCGCTCGATGGCCGCCTTGACCGGCGCGTACAGGAAGCGCTTCAGGATCCAGACCAGGATCAGGAAGTTGACGACTTCCAGCAGAAAGGTCGACCAGTCGAGCGCCATCGCTGTCTCCTCGACCTGCGGCCTACTTGAGCAGGTATTCCAGCAGCGGGTTGCGGAACAGGATGATGAGCACGATGACCAGGCAGTAGATGGCCAGGGACTCGATCATGGCGAGGCCGATGAACAGGGTGCGCATGATCGAGCGCTCCGCCTCCGGCTGCCGGGCCAGGGCATCCAGGGCCTGACTGATGGCGCGCCCCATGGCGATCGCCGGAAGCATCACCCCCAGGGCGATGGCCAGCGCGGCCGCCACCGTGGATCCGAGCACTACCCAGGTCATGTCGGTCATTGTCTACTCCTCATCCGGGATCTTGCCGGCTTCCGGCTGTCGGGTCTGAATGGCGCTGGCGATGTAGATCAAGGCCAGCATACCGAAGATGTAGGCCTGCACCAGGGCCTCGACGATGTGCAGCATCAGAATGGGTATCGGAACCAGCAGCCCCCCGACCCAGACCAGCAGCAGGGCAACCAGCTCCAGGCTCATCATGTTGCCGAAGAGTCGCACCGCCAGCGCCAGGGTGCGCGTGATCTCGCTGATGATGTGGAAAGGGAGCAGGATCGGGCTCGGCGAGAGATAGTGCCTGAGATAGTCCCGCAGGCCCTGGGCCCGGATGCCGAACCAGTGCACCGAGAGAAACACCAGCACCGCCAGGGCGGCGGTGGCGGAGGGGTCGCGGGTGGGTGCGTGCAATCCCGGGATCAGACCTACCAGGTTGGCGACCACCAGGAAGATCCAGAGGGTCATGACGAAGGGCAGCACCATGTCTGCGTGATGCGGCAGGACCTGCCGAACGGCGTCCTCCATGCTGTCCTGGACTCCCTCGACGGCGGTCTGAAACAGGCCCGGCGACGAACGGAGCCTGGATCCCAGATACCAGCAGGCGAGCCACAGACCGAGCATGATCAACCAGGTGGTGAGCACCGTGTCCCGGATGATGACGGGCCCGACCTGAAACAGGGCGTGTGCGAAGACCTGTCCCTGTTCCATTCTCTACTCCCGGCTGCGGATCAGGAAATAGACGTTGCAGGCCCCGATCGCCAGGCCCAGAAAGAGCAGGCTCAGGGTCCAGCGCATGGAGTAACCATCGCTCAACGTGTCCAGCCAGTGCCCGAGATAGGCGCCGGCGACGACTGGCAGCACGAAGACCAGGCCGAGGGTTCCGAGGTAGACGGTCTGCACCAGCAGGCCCTCGCGCTCGCGCTCGGCCTTCCTCATGCGCCGCGCGTCCCGCTCGACCCGGCGCCGCAGCTCCCGCTCGTTTCGGGGTCCGGTCACAGCCGCCCCTCACGCCCGCGGCCCATCTCCCACAGCCGCTTCAGCATCTCGCCCTCGAGCCGCTGGAGGCTCTGTTGAATCGCCTCGAGATGCTTCTCCTCGTCGGCCAGTCGGTCCATGAGCTGGCCGCTGATCCGCCCGTAATCGGTGTCCCTGAAATAGCGCCGCGTGCTCAGGATGAGCTGATCGTCGGCAAAGTAGACCAGCGCCCCCGGCAGCGCGAGGTATTCCCAGGGACCGGCCTCCCGGCGGAAGCGGGCCAGCCCGAAGACCAGGGAGGTCATGAAGCGCTCATGCCCCGCCAGCAGACCGAATGACCCGCTCTCGTCGGCGCCGACGAAGGACTCCACGTCGTCCATCTGCTCGTGGCCCCGGGCGTCCTGCAGGCGCAGCACGAAGGTCCTCACGCCGTGTCCCTCCGCATGCCGCCGCGCATGTAGCAGGCGTCCTCGGGCGTTCCGTCGTGATCGCCGTGCAGAAAGCCCGCGCAGTCTTCCAGGGTCGTATCGAGCGGCACGCTAACCCCATCGATGCCGGTATGGGCCGCGGTCACGTGGAAGGGCTGGGTCAGATAGCGCTGGAGCTTGCGCGCGCGCGTCACGATCCGCTGGTCGCGTTGCGAGAGCTCCGACATGCCGAGCATGGCGATCACGTCCTCCAGCTCCCGGTAGCGGGCGAGGTGCTCGCGCACCCCCTCGGCGATATCGTAGTGGCGATCGCCCAGCACGTGGCGGTCCATCAGCTTGCTGCCGGAGGCAAGCGGGTCCACCGCCGGATAGATCCCCTTGCCGGCCTGGCCGCGGGCCAGCACCACGGTGGTGTCGAGGTGGCTGAGGATCGCGCCGACGGCGGGATCGGTCATGTCGTCCGCCGGCACATAGACCGCCTGCACCGAGGTCACCGCGCCGGTGCGGGTGGAGCTGATGCGGTCCTCGATCTCGGCGACCTCGGTATCCAGCGTCGGCTGGTAGCCCACCGCCGAGGGCATGCGCCCGAGCAGACTGGAGATCTCGCTGCCCGCCTGCACGAAGCGGAATACGTTGTCCATCAGGAACAGGACCTCCGTGCCCAAGGTGTCGCGCAGGTACTCCGCGTAGGTGAGCGCGGCGTGACCGACCCGGAACCGCACCCCGGGCGACTCGTCCATCTCGCCGAAGACGAGCAAGGACTTTTCCCTGACCCCGGCGTTCTCCAGCTCGTGCCAAAGCTCGTGGCCCTCGCGGATGCGCTCTCCCACCCCCGCGAAGACCGAGACTCCGCGATGCAGGGCGACGATGGCGTGCATGAACTCCATCACCAGCACCGTCTTGCCTACCCCGGCGCCCCCGAACAGCCCGGTCTTGCCGCCGCGCACGAAGGGACAAAGCAGGTCGATGACCTTGATGCCCGTCTCCAGGATCTCGCTTGGGGCTATCGTCTCGTCGAGCCGCAAGGGTTGACCCCGGATGTCGCGATACTGTTCCGCCGCGAGGGGAGGACCCCCGTCCAGGGGCTCGCCGAACATGTTAAGCGCCCGACCAAGGCAGCCCGGGCTCACCGGCACGTGCACCGGCGCGCCCGTGTCGAAAACGGGCATGGCGCGGGTCAGACCGGCGGTGCGATGCAGGGTGATGGCGCGCACCCGGCGCCGGTCCAGGTGCTGATGAACCTCGAACCAGTAGGTCTCCGCATCGACGCGCGCGACCAGGGCCTGCCGCAGCGGGGGGAGCCGGTCACAGTCGATGATCACCACCGGCCCGTGCACCTCCTCCACGTGGCCGATGGGCTCGGTGGGGTTGGTGGATACGGTGACTGGGGACTGCGCGCGCATGTTCACGGGAGACGCCGGGCCGGTGGCGATCCGCCCGGGTGCGCCAACAACCGTCTGGAACCTGGATCATCGCTGCCCCGGTGTCCTTGGGGTACGACTGATCGAAGATGCTGATCATTGGCCATCCTGGCCAAGATCAGCGCGTCACATCCCTGTGCCGCGGCTAGCGCTGAAGTGATCCGCGCTTCCCCTAAACATAGCCCCAGCCACGGCGCATGTGTAGGGGCGCTCTTCACCGGTTCCCCGTGCATCCGGCACCAAGCGGGCGCTGGGACCCTTGACTGGGCCAGCGCCGTCGCGAGTGGCCTCAGGCGTCTTCGGCGGGTTTCCCCGTCTCCTTGTCGATGGGCATCAGGTCCATCCTGGTCGCGCCCAGGTCGAGGGCGACGGTGCTGGCCACGTAGATGGACGAGTAGGTGCCGACGACGATGCCGATGATCAGGGCGAGGGAGAAGCCGTAGAGCAGGGGGCCGCCGAAGATGAACATGGCGATCACCACCATCAGCGTGGTGCCGGAGGTGATGGCGGAACGCGACATGGTCTGGTTAACGGAGGCGTTGACCACGTCCTTGGGCGAGCTCTTGCGCATCCTGCGGAAGTTTTCCCGAATGCGATCGAAGATGACGATGGTGTCGTTCACCGAGTAGCCCACCACGGCGAGGATGGCGGCGAGCACGGTGAGGTCGAACTCCGTCCCGGTCAGGGAAAAGTAGCCCAGGGTCAGCAACGGGTCGTGCACTGTTGCGGCCAGCGCGCCGATGGCGAAACGCCGCTCGAAGCGCAGCCAGATGTAGATGGCGATGCCGCCGAGGGCGATCAGCACGGCGAGCCCTCCGCTTTCCACCAACTCCCCGCCGACTTGCGCGCCGACGATCTCGACGCGCCGCACCTCTGGGACCGGACCCGAACCATCCTTGAAGGCAGCGACCACCTGGTCCTGGATGCGGACCTTGTCGATCTCGGCCTTGGGCGGAATGCGCGCCAGCACGTCCCGGTCGGTGCCGAAGTGCTGGATGGTGGAGATCGTGATTCCCGCTTCGCGGAGGTGGCGAGCGACGTAGGCGGTCTCCACCGCTTCCGGAAAGCCCATCTCCACCAGGGTCCCGCCGGTGAAGTCGATGCCGAAGTTGAGTCCCCGGAATCCGAGTGAAAGAAAGGATACCAGGATGGCCACAACGGAGAGGGTATAGGCGGCCCTGCGTTTGGCCACGAAGTCGATGTGCAAGGGTTTGGGAAACAGGTCCACTGGGGTTGAGCCTCCAAGTAGCGACTTCAATGTCACCTGCGCGGACCGGGGGTCGATGCTGACGGTCGAACGCGGCGCCTACCAGGCAAGTGGAGAGGCTCTGTATGTGGGAGAGGACCGGGCGAATGTGTTTCTGTCGAAACCTTGAGCGCTTTCGTATCCGGCTCGGGATCGGCATCGGGGCGATGACCGGGGAGCCGCGGTAACGAGGAGGGGTGGGGTTAGGAACGGCGGTTCACATCGCTGCGCATACAGTCGGACGCAATTTGCCTGGCGCGCGGATCATACGGCCGTCACCCCGCCGCCGCAAGACGCTTGAAGGTCCCGTATGATGCGCGAACTCTTTGCTCGTTTACCTGACGGCCCGCTGCGGGGGAAACCATGCGCATCTTCAGCAAGCACTATCATCCGCCTGGTACTGAGCCCGGCACGCTCAGGTCGGTAACGGCCGAGGCGCCTTTCAGCATCAAGCTCGTCGACTTCTCCCACGGCGAGTACGAGGAGAGGACACTCGCGACGGTGGCCGATTGCCGCCCCTCTCTCGAGCGCGCCACCACCACCTGGGTCCACGTCCAGGGCAGCGCGCCGCCGGCGATTCTGCACGAGCTGGGCGATTTGCTCGACCTGCACCTGCTTGCGCTCGAGGACGTCTTGAACAAAGGGCAAAGGGCTAAAGCGGAGGAGTACGAGGAGCAGGTCTTCGTGGTGATGCAGCTGCCCGTGCTCAACCAGGGGGATCGGGTGGTCACGGAGCAGATCAGCCTGTTCGTCGGCGAAGGGTTTCTGGTGAGCTTCTGCGACGCGGAGGCCGATCCCTTTGATCTGGTTCGTGACCGGCTCCGGCGCCAAGTGGGAACGATCCGGCAGCGAAAGAGCGACTATCTGCTGTATGCCCTGGTCGACAGCATCATTGACGAGGCTTTTCCCCTGCTCGAGATCTACGGCGAGCGTATCGAGGCCCTGGAGGACGAGCTGCTCGCTCGGCCGGATCAGGACACCCTCACCCGCATCCACCACGCCCGTCGGGACCTGCTGTTGATGCGCCGGACGCTCTGGCCCCAGCGGGAGGTGCTCGCCCACCTCTACCGCGGAGAATGCGCCTGCATCGAGGCGGAGACGCGGCTCTTCCTGCGCGACTGCTACGATCACACGGTGCAGATCCTGGACTTCGTCGAGAGCTACCGCGACATGACCTCCAGCATGCTGGAGGTCTACCTCTCCAGCGTCAGCAACCGGGTGAATGAGTCCATGCGGGTGCTGACGGTCATCGCCACCATCTTCATCCCCCTGACCTTCATCGCGGGCGTCTACGGGATGAACTTCGGCGCCAACACCGAAAGCTGGTGGGCCATGCCGGAGCTGCGCTGGGCCTACGGCTACCCCGCGGTGTGGGTGGTGATGATCCTGATCGCGGCCGGCCTGCTGTACGCCTTCAAGCGCCGCAACTGGTTCTGAGCGATGCCGCTTCCCGTCAGCGCCTGGCGGGGATGCGGAAGGCGCGCAGCAGCGCGATCGTCCAATAGCCCGTGTAGACGAGGAAGACGACCAGACCGGAAAGGAAAAGCTCCTCGTTCAGCCGCACCGGCCGCGACAGGTTGGCGCTGATCGTCAGCAGGCCGGTGAAGAACAGGAACAGGAAGAGGGCAGTGCCGAACTGCCACATCATCTCGCGCATCATCTCCACGGCCCGCTCCTTGTTCTCGGGCGTGAGCCAGTAGTCCCGGTTCGGCAGACTGATCCAGCGCGCGGGGATGCGCTCGATGAGCCAGGGCGAAAAGTAGATGGAGCAGAAGAGCAGCAGGTTGACGCCCGCCATCAGTAGCGCATTGGCATTCGTCGAACCCCATCCGTTGGCCGTGCCGCCGGCGCCGAAGTGGATGGCTACCCGCTCCGGAAGGACCTGCGTCGAGACGATGGCGAGGACGAGGTTCGCTACGAAGCTGACGATGAAGGCCGAACGCACCTGCGGTCTCCCGCGTGTTGTTGATCTGAACGCAGTGTAACAACCTTTGCCGCTCAGCCCATCCGCGCGAGGAGCAGCCTTTCCCTCGGGTGTGTGCCCCTGGCTTTTGCTGTAGCATTCCACAGCTCCCGAGGGGTTAGCGCGCGGTTCCACCTGCCGCGCCGCCTCGGTCTTGGCTCACTGCTCGGCAGGGGACGGATCGGGTCTCTGGCGGGTCTCAATCCGGGGGAACAACTAGATGCATCCTTGGTTCAAAAGCCTCCCTTGCGGCCTTGTCTGTATGCTGACCGGGTTGCCGCTTGCAGCCCCGGCAGACGAGTCCAGGGTCCACATCTACAACTGGAACGACTATTTCGCCGAGGACACCCTCTCCGGGTTCCAGGAGCACACCGGCATCCGCCCGGTGCTCGACGTCTACGACAGTAATGAGATCCTGGAGGCCAAGCTGCTCGCGGGCAGCAGCGGTTACGATCTGGTCTTCCCCACCGCGCGGCCGTTCGGCGCGCGCCACATCAAGGCCGGCATCTACCGCCCGCTGGACAAGGACCAGCTTCCGGGGCTTGGGAACCTGGATCCGGAGATCGTGAAGTCCCTGCAGGACATCGACCCCGGCAACCAGTACCTCGTCCCCTACATGTGGGGCACCACCGGGCTCGGCATCAATACGGAGAAGGTCCAAGCAGCGCTGGGCGCCGAGCCCCAGGCCAGCTGGGCCCTGATCTTCGACCCCGCGCAGGCGCAGAAGCTCGCCGGCTGCGGCATCGCCCTGCTGGACGACCCGACCGAGGTCTACTCCGCGGCCCTGGCCTATCTGGGCAAGGACCCCAACAGCCTCGCCAAGGAAGACCTGGATGCCGTGACCGCGCTCCTGAAGCAGGTCCATCCCCACATCCGCTACTTCCATTCGTCGCAATACATCAGCGACCTGGCCAACGGCGATATCTGCGTGGCGCTCGGATACTCGGGGGACGTGCTCCAGGCCCAGGCCAATGCCGAGGAGGCGGCCAATCAGGTGGAGGTGGATTACCTGATCCCGAAAGAGGGCGCCGTGCTCTGGACCGATGTCGTCGCCATTCCCAAGGACGCCCCGAACCCGGAAGCGGCGCATGCCTTCATTGAGTACCTGCTCGACCCCAAGGTGATCGCCGCGGTGTCCAACTATGTTTATTACGCGAACCCGAACACGGCCTCGCAGCCCTATCTCGACGAGGAGTTGCGCTCCGACCCGGCCATCTACCCTCCGCCGGAGGTCCGCGCCCGCCTGTTCGTGAACGCCGAGCGCAGCGACAAGGAGCTGCGCAGCCTCAACCGCCTGTGGACCCGGCTCAAGGCCAACCGCTGACGAGCGCGCGGAAGGGGCTCCCGGAGTGACCGCATCCGCCGAACATCCCGCCTTGGAGCCCTGGCAGGACCCCAAGGCGCAGCCCTACGTGCGCATCGAGCGGGTCACCCGCAAGTACGGCGACGTCTATGCGGTCGACGACCTCAGCCTGGACATCTTTCAGGGGGAGTTCTTCTCGCTCCTGGGCAGCTCCGGCTGCGGCAAGACCACCCTGCTGCGGATACTGGCGGGGCTGGAACGGCCGACGGCCGGCCGCGTCTGGATCGACGGTGCGGACGTGACGGACATCCCGCCGTATCGCCGCCCGGTGAACATGATGTTCCAGTCCTACGCCTTGTTTCCCCACATGAGCGTGGAGCGCAACGTGGAGTTCGGGCTGCGCCAGGACCGACTGCCTCGCGCCGAGCGCGCGGAGCGGGTCGGGGAGATGCTGGAGCTGCTGCAGATCGAGGAGCTCCGCAAGCGCCGGCCCCATCAGATCTCCGGCGGTCAGCGCCAGCGGGTCGCCCTGGCGCGGGCGCTGGCCAAGCACCCGAAGCTGCTGCTCCTCGACGAGCCGCTCGGCGCGCTCGACAAGAAGCTGCGCGAGCATACCCAGTTCGAGCTGGTGAACCTGCAGGAGAAGCTCGGCATCACCTTCGTCACCGTCACCCATGACCAGGAGGAGGCGATGACCATGTCCAGCCGCATCGCGGTGATGGAGGCGGGACGCATCCTTCAGGTCGACACCCCGACGTCCATCTACGAGTTCCCCAGCTCCCGCTTCGTGGCCGGGTTCATCGGCTCGGTCAACCTGTTCGAGGGCAAGGTGACGAGGCGCGACGGCGACGAGGTGCTGGTGCAGGGCGCCGCTGGAATCCCCATGCGCATGCGCTGCCTGCAGCCCCTGGCCATCGGCACCCCGGTGACGGTGGCGGTGCGGCCCGAGAAGCTGCGCCAGGTCGAGGACGGGGGCGGCGACGGGGTGAACCAGCTGCGCGGCGTGGTCGAGGACATCGCCTATCTCGGCGGCGTATCCATCTATCACGTGCGCGTGGGCGAGGCACTGGTGGTCGAGATGACCCAGGCCAACATCCACCCGCGCACCGAGCAGGCGCTGACCTGGGGGCAGGAGGTGGTGATGGAGTGGACCCCCGCCAGCGGCGTGGTCCTCACCGACTGAACCGCCATGGGCGCGGACCGAGACAGGACGGCATCGGGGCGCTCCCGTCGCTTGAGCCGGCTCGCCAACATCGGCATCCCCTATCTCTGGCTGTTGCTGTTCTTTCTGCTGCCGTTCGTCATCGTGCTCCAGATCAGCCTGGCGGAGCCGGTGCTCGGGCAGCCGCCGTACACCGCGCTCTGGGAGTGGGTCGAGGATTCCGCCTTGCAGATCCGGCTGAATCTCGCCAACTACCTCCTGGTGTGGGAGGACACGCTGTATCTGTCCGCCTTCCTCAACTCCCTCTGGATCGCGCTGGTCTGCACCCTGCTGTGCCTGTTGATCGGCTACCCCATGGCCTACGCCATCGCCACCGCCCCGGAGCGCTGGCGCGTGCCGTTGCTGATGCTGATCGTGCTGCCGTTCTGGACCTCCTTCCTGATCCGGGTTTACGCCTGGATCGGCATCCTCAAGACCAACGGCCTGCTGAACAAACTGCTGCTGTGGCTCGGGCTGATCGACCAGCCGCTCGCCATGCTGCACACGCCTCTCGCGGTCTACATCGGCATCGTCTACTCCTATCTGCCGTTCATGATCCTGCCCCTTTACGCCAACCTCACACGGTTGGACCGCAGGCTGCTCGAGGCCGCCGCGGACCTGGGCTGCCGTCCGGCGCGCGCATTTGTGCGCGTGACCATGCCGCTCTCCCTGCCTGGGATCATCGCCGGCAGCATGCTGGTCTTCATTCCGGCGGTGGGGGAGTTCGTCATTCCCGATCTGCTCGGGGGGCCCGACACCCTCATGGTGGGGCGCATGCTGTGGACCGAGTTCTTCTCCAACAAGGACTGGCCTTTGGCCTCGGCGCTCGCCATCGTCCTGCTCTCGGTGCTGATTGTGCCCTTCGTCGCCATGCAGCGCTGGCAGGTGCGGATCGAGGGGGAAGATCATTGAGCGGGGCGCGCGGCACGGGCCATGAGGGACGCGACGACGATGCCTAGACGCGGCTGGCCCCTCTACATGGTGCTCGCCTTCGGCTACGCCTTCCTCTACGTGCCGGTGATCCTGCTCGTGGTCTATTCCTTCAACGCCTCCCGCCTGGTCACCGTGTGGGGGGGCTTCTCCACCAAGTGGTACGCGGCGCTGCTGGAGAACCAGCAGTTGCTCGATGCCGCCTGGCTCAGCGTGCGCATCGCCGCGGTCAACGCCACGGTCGCCGTGGTGCTGGGCACCCTGGCCGCGAACGCCCTCGTGCGTCATGGGCGCTTTCGCGGGCGCACCGGATTCGACCTGCTGCTGACCGCGCCACTGGTGATGCCCGACGTGATCATCGGCCTCTCCCTGCTGCTGCTGTTCGTGGCCATGCAGCAGGCCATCGGCTGGCCGGACGGGCGCGGCTTCACGACCATCGCCATCGCCCATATCACCTTCAGCATGGCCTATGTCGCGGTGGTGGTGAAGTCCCGCCTCGGGCAGATGGACCGCTCGCTGGAGGAGGCCGCGATGGACCTGGGAGCGCGGCCGCTCATGGTCTATCTGCGCATCACGCTGCCGCTGATCGCGCCGGCCCTGCTCTCGGGCTGGCTGCTGGCCTTCACCCTGTCCCTGGACGACCTGGTCATCGCCAGCTTCGTCGCCGGCCCCGGCTCCACGACGCTGCCGATGGTGGTCTACTCCAGCGTGCGGATGGGGGTGTCGCCCCAGATCAACGCCTTGGCGAGCCTGATCGTGCTGTTCGTCAGCCTTGCCGTGATCGTCGCCGGTTTGGCCATGAGCCGGCGCGGGGGCCGGGGATAGCGGGCCCGTCAAGCGCCGTCTGAGGAGGGGAGGGTGTCACGCCAGTCAGGTGCCGTTGGCGTGGCGGGCGAGAAACCTGTCCAGCTCGTTGGCGAAGGCCCTGCGATCGCTTTGGCTCAATGCCGGTGGACCGCCGGTGTTGACGCCGCTCGCGCGCAGGGTGTCCATGAAATCCCGCATGGTCAGGCGCGCCTTGATGGTATCGGGCGAGAAGCGTTCGCCGCGCGGGGCGAGGGCGTGCCCGCCCTTGTCGATCACCTCGGCGGCGAGGGGGATGTCGCTGGTGATCACCAGATCCCCGGCGCTCAACCGCTTGACGATCTCGTTGTCGGCAACGTCGAACCCGGGGCGCACCTGAAGGGACTTGACGAAGCGCGACGGGGGCACGCGCACCGGCTGATTCGCGACCAGGGTCACCTCCACCTCCGTGCGTTCCGCGGCCTTGAACAGGATCTCCTTGATCACGCCGGGGCAGGCGTCGGCATCGACCCAGATTCTCATCGCGCGTTGCTCCTCTTGCTGGCTGCTCGGATGGCTTAATCGACGGCATTCCGGGCGCCGAAGAATTCGGCCATTCCCAGCAGGGTGAAGGCCCTGGTCGTCGTGGCGAAGAAGACGCTGTAGGTGGACAGCAGGAACATGTCCCCGATCAGCCTGCGCGGATCATCGCCCCAGATCCGGTAAGGCCCGTAGCACAGCTCGTGCATCCGGAAGTTACCCACCAGATAGAGTGCCAGCGATGCAATCCCGAGGCCGAAGGCGAGCAAGGCCTGGCGTCGTACCGGGGCGAAGTCGCCGACGTCGTATCTGTGCCGCCTGCCGAACGTCGACACGACGACGAACAGAGTGACGAGGGTGGCGATCGAGGTCACCAGCTCGGGCGAAAAGTACTGAAAAGCGCCGGACCCGGGCGGTTCGTCGTAGAAGCCGCCGATCGGGATGATGCGCATCAGCTCGTTGGACAGCGGAAAAAAGATCGACACCCCCGCGAGCATGCCCCACAGGTCCTGGACAAAGGCGAAGAACGCCCGAAACTCCTCGATGGTGTCCGTGCCGCTGCCTGAATCCCTCATTCCTTTAGCTCCAAAGACTCCGCACGCTGAATCCCCTTCGACGGCGACCGCTCGACCCGATCTCGGGCGGTCCGCTCCATAGGCCCGCCTCACGGCAGACGGGGCGGGGTCCGCGCGTCGCGCCTCACGCCAACCCGCGCAAGCGATATCCCTGGACCAGGCGACCGTCCCGTGCAGCAAGCGTTGGATCAGTGTTGGGCGTCGTTGATTCCGTCCGGCTTCAATTCTCTCACAATGTCTCGACTCCGCGGCTTTGCCGTGAGGGGCCGAGCTCAGCTACCCGGCGATGGACCTCGGCATCATTGCCGCCCTGTCGCGAACTTGTCGCCAGCCGGCCTACGGCCCGGGCTCGACACCGTGCGTGCCTGTCGCCGCATGTTACGGCCCGGCCTTGGTCAGCAGGAAGTACACCTCGGAGTTGAGAGCGGCCCCGAGAACAGGGAAGGGGCTGAACCACCTCTTTCCGATCCGGAAGTGATCCTGAAGCAGGCGCTCGAGGGCCCGATAGTCGAAGCCGAGGTGTTGGAAGTGGTAAGGAACACCGGGAGCGATCTCCGCGGCGGGGCGCGCGGACGGAGGGCGCTCATCCAGGCCGCTGTTGAGCGCATCCCGTCAGGCGTGGTCGTGCGGATAGCCACGGACAGCGACGAGGAAGGTGCCCGCTTTGCAACTATCATCGAGGCCGTGACTGTTGAGGCGGGCAAGAGCGAATTGGCAGTAGAAAGGGTCATTCCACCAGAGACTAAAGACTGGAACGAGGTGTTTCTGCGAGCGGGCGGGCGGCACAGCTCTTGCGTATAACAGCGGTCGCTATCGACCCACTGCTGACGCTCAGTCCACAGACCCGAGCGGCAGGTTAGGACGCAGTGCGGTCGCTGGCCGTGGAGGAGGAAATCCGACCGTGAGTCCAGAAAGCGGACGCTGCCCGAGTGGTGTCACTTCTGGTGCCTTCGCCCTCCAACCCTGGGACGTCTGCGCGTCGGCGATAGGCTGTTCCAGACCCAAAGGAGAAGTCGCGGGCATGCCCGCCCGAGTGTCAGGGTTTTTTACACTCGGCTTCGAGGGACCGCCTGCCCGACTTCCGGAATCAACCCAAACGCGACCACCCGTGCGGCATTACAGAAAGTAATCGCGACCGACTTCTTAATGCTCTAACGCACGGCGTTCGGCGGGTGTCTAAGAACTCGCTCAAACAGTGGCGACAATAGTGCCGCACCAGTCAGGCTGATATGGTCTTCGTCATAGTAAAATGCTTGTCCGTCCTTGTAGATATAACAGCGGGTATCGTCACACAGTCCCTCGTGGGGATAAACACGCAGCAGATCTGGCCTTTTGCCGAGACCATCCAACATTGCAAATGAGGCTTTATGGTTTTGAAGAAAACTTTCTGTAAACTGGCTGATTACGGCTTCATTGTCGGCCGCGGCCGCTCGGATGAGATTTCTGAAGGTAGGAGGATCGATTGGCGAAAATGGATAAACGATGACGACTTTTTTTCCTGCTATTAACAAGCTGTCGATAGTTCGATAGAAATCATCGCGAAATCCTTCTTGGTTCTCTGAGATTTCGACGTAAGCGGCAAAATTGGCTGCAAGATAAACGGTATGGATAGCCTCTGTTTCAAGAAGTTTCCGCATTGCGAAGGTCTGGAACCGCTCACAGGACTCGCGCCAGTCCTGGTATTCGATCTGCCAACCAGGTGCCGGCGGACATGCGGGCATAGTGAGAGCCAATAATGATTCTTCCCGGTCTTCAACCAGATCACCCAACATAACCGCGTAGGCCGCAGCAATACTGTCGCCCCATAGCGCAATCGTCGGATTCGTACCCTGCTTGCCGTAGAGGCATCCACGTGCGTCCCGAGCGGTGGACAAACATTCTTTTTGTCGTGCATCGCGGTCTTCTCCAGCCGCCAAAATGGTCGCCACGGCCTCTGGATAGCGGCTGAGCCACCCCTCGGTCAACTCCCCATGGAGACCGACGGAGATCATCAATGTGGCTGCCCCCGCCGAAAGACCGAACAGCGTGCCGCGCGAGAAAAAACCGCTTTTCCCTCGGAATGGGCGTTCGATGTATCGCCACGAAAATAAAGCCAACCCGAACGACGCAACTACCAGTAACGCTGCCTCCCATATAGTCGGTCGGCGCCCCAGCCATAGGCTCACAAAAACAAAGAGAGGCCAGTGCCAGAGGTAGAGGGAATAGGAGGTCAATCCCGTCATCACAAACGGCCGACGTGAAAGAATGCGTCCGGCGAGCGAGGGGCGATGCTGCCCAGCCAGAATAACAAGTGCAGCACCGAGACACGGAATCAGCGCGGCGAACCCGGGAAAGGTCGTTGTCTCCGAGTACCCGAATACGGCCACAGCGATCAGAAGTACGCCAGCGATGGAGAGTGCGTCCAGCACCGGGCGACTCCGGGAAATCGCCGTCCCACTCAGCGCTAGGAGTGCACCAATCAAGAATTCCCAAGCCCGAAAGTGAGCTAAGTAAAAAGCCGCCTTCGAGTCTTTGTCCAGGTAAAGCGCCCCAACCGCTGCGAGGAATGACATAAAGAAACCCGCCCAAAGAATCAAAGAGCGGCGACTTCTGCAGCAGCGCGCTATAAGTAGCAACGTGATCGGAAAGAAAACGTAGAAAAGCTCTTCTACTGACAGGGACCAGGTATGCAACAGTGGCTTACTATGTGCGTCTATGTCGAAGTAGCCGCTCTCTTGACGAAACTGCACACTGGAAACGAACAGCGTTGCCGTGATAAGCGATCGCGCGAAATGGCGGTACTCTTCCGGATAGAGAAAGAATGGTGAGGCAATGGCGCAACAGGCCATCACTGCAAAAAGAGCAGGGATGATGCGCCGGATTCGGCGTTCGTAAAATCCCACTAAGGAGAAGCTACCCGCTCTGATCTGTCTATAGATAATTGACGTAATCAGATAGCCGGATATCACGAAGAAGACGTCGACTCCGACGAACCCGCCAGAGAAGCCCGGTATCCCAACGTGAAAAAGGACCACTGGTACGATCGCCAGGGCACGCAGACCGTCAATGTCCGCGCGGTAAGGATGGGTCTCGATCGTCATTTAGTTCGAGTTAGGATTGGCTTTAGCCTGGTTCCGTGTGCACGGGGTCAGGTCTTGCATTTTGCATCAAACGGACTAGGAGGCATTCGTCGAGCGCCTTCGCCGGACCTTGCCGCAGGACCGCGATCTCTCGGAAGTCCCCCGCGCTCAGCGCCAGAAGCTGCCCGAGCCGCTGCCCCAGTATGCAGCGATGCACGCCGACCGCGACCAGGCGATTGCCGCTGCCTACGCGAGCGGCGGATTTACGTTGAAGGCGATCGGTGAGCACTTCGGACTACACTACTCGCAGGTCAGTCGTATCGTGCGGCAAATCCGTGATGCAAAATGCAAGACCTGACCCCGTCGTCCAAGACCTGACGTCCTCGTCTTGACCCCGTCGTCTGACCCCGTCGTCTCGCCTGACCCCGTCGTCTCGCCGTCGTCTCGAGCGAGCCGCCCAGCCTAGCACCCTGCTGGGCTTGCTACCGCTTGGACTTGATGTCGATGACATCACCCCTCCCGGATGGTGCGCGCCTCACCTCTTTGACAGGTGAGAGCAGGTGGGGCGACACGTTCCATCTTTGACCGGAATCAGTAAGCACGGTAACCGTCTTCTTGTTGTATTTGATTAAGATGCCGACCTGCCGATCTCTTCCAGGGGGGTGGAAGCTGACTTGTTGGCCGACTTCGAACTGCAGCATTTCGGCATGGGCATGCAGTGATTCGAGGAATTTCAGACGAGCGACGATGCGTCGATTCAGGCGCAGTAGCTCATCTTCCGACAATCGATCAATATCGATATCCACTAGGCGATCTCCGGAGAATTGGTTTGTGCGGTGAATGTTGCGATGATTTTGGCCTGGATAGGTGAGAATCAGCGTCTGGCTAACGCTGCGCGAAGCGCCGACGAAGCGAGTCCGACTCCACGCGCTTGTTGCGATTTCGTTTCCAGACTTCATGCCCTATAGCCTTGAACTTGCTGACAGCCAATGCGCCACGTTCGTTTCTTGCTTTTGAGCCGGGGGCGAGAATAGCCTGCTCGATTTCGGGCCTCCCGGCCTCATACATGCTTAATACTTCAAGGTCTTCATCCATTAGCACCAAGAGCACAGTATCCCACTCTTTGTTGAGTTGAATACGGCCGAGGCGTTGCCCCGGATTTGCATTTCCAGCTATACACCGGCCCTTGATTTGGATTTTTGTTACCTTTCCGTCTTCTTTTCGTATTGCGTCGTAACCAGATTGCCGAGCTTCCGCAAGCTCAAGGCCAAGAATTTGCGCGGCCGAGAACTCGGCAACCTCGCCGGTGATACCGAGAGGTTTACCGGTGAGCGTTCGGTACTTTTTCGCCAATGACTTTGCATCGGCCAGAATCTCGGCAATTTCATTCATTCTTCAGAGCACATAACGGTATGAATAACGCGAGCCAAAGCCGCGCTTGCACGAAGCCGCTAATTAAACGCCCATCCGTGCACGTCCGCGTCCGTCCACGGGGTCAGGTCTTGCATTTTGCATCACGGATTTGCCGCACGATACGACTGACCTGCGAGTAGTGTAGTCCGAAGTGCTCACCGGTCGCCTTCAACGTATATCCGCCGCTCGCGTAGGCAGCGGCAATGGCCTGGTCGCGGTCGGCGTGCATCGCTGCATACTGGGGCAGCGGCTCGGGCAGCTTCTGGCGCTGAGCGCGGGGGACTTCCGAGAGATCGCGGTCCTGCGGCAACGTCCGGCGAAGGCGCTCGACGAATGCCTCCTAGTCCGTTTGATGCAAAATACAAGACCTGACCCCTTAATTTTTTGCCATTTTTTGATTTTGGCCTGGATAGGTGAAAATCAGCGTCTGGCTAACGCCAAGCTATGCGGACCGCAACGCAGCCGCGGGTCCGAATGAGGAGCAAAGCGACGAATGAC
>CAVTOR010000013.1:0-16889 GCA_963736235.1 uncultured Gammaproteobacteria bacterium | reverse complement strand
GTCGATGCCGGCGTCGATACAGGCCCGGTATACCGCGCCGACGAAGTCGTCGCTGAACGGTGCGCGTTCACCAGCCCACCGTCGCGAATCGTGCAGTCGAGTACCTTGAGCTCGGGGCGGTAGGTGATCCAGGGGGCCTTTTCCGACATGGTTGTTCTCCGGGGGGATTGCAAAAACAGCGAGTTTGAGGGCTCACGCGCCAAGGGGCAAGGACGGACGCCGCAAATGCCCTAAGTTGTTTGATGCAGATCGTATCGACTTAGCCTCCCCGTTTCCGCGCCATGACGCGCTTCCCCCTCTTCGCCACCGCGGCACGCAACCTCGAATCCCTGCTTGCCGACGAGCTCCACGCCCTGGGCTGCCGACGCCGCGAGACCCGCGGCGGCGCGCGTTTCGCCGGCACCCTGGCGGACGCCTACCGGGTCTGCCTCTGGTCACGTGTCGCCAACCGGGTGCTGCTCCCCCTCGGCAGCTTCCCGGCGGCGACCCCGGACGCGCTGTACGCGGGCGCCGGGCCATCCCTTGGGAGGATCACCTGACCCGGGTGGACCTTCGCCGTGCAGCTCGACGGCTCCCGTCCGCGATCAGCCACAGCCACTTCGGCGCGCTCAAGGTCAAGGACGCCATCGTCGACCGTTTCCGCGAGCGCACCGGCGAGCGCCCGAACGTGCGACACCGAGCGCCGGACGTGCAGATCCATGCCTACCTGCACCGGGACCAGGCCACCCTGAGCCTGGACCTGTCCGGCGACTCCCTGCACCGGCGCGGCTATCGGCGAGCAGGGCAGTCCGCCGCGCCGCTCAAGGAGAACCTCGCCGCCGCCATCCTGCTGCGCGCCGGCTGGCCGGAGATCGCCGCCGACGGCGGCGCCCTGCTCGACCCCATGTGCGGCTCGGGCACCCTGCCCATCGAGGGGGCGCTGATCGCCGCCGACATCGCCCCCGGGCTGCTGCAGCCGACTACTGGGGCATTCCCGGCTGGCGTGGACACGACGCCGACCGCCTGGACGCGGCCTGCTGGACGAGGCCGGGAACGCCGCGCCGCCGGGCTCGGGCGGCTCGGCTCGCATCCGCGGCTACGACCAGGACCCGCGCGGCCATCCGCGTCGCGCTGGCCAACCTGGAGCGGGCCGGGCCTTGCCGGCACGATCCATTTCGAGCGCCGCGAGCTGGCGACTGCACGCCGGGGCGGGAAGGCGACCAGGGGCTGCTGGTGACCAATCCGCCCTACGGCGAGCGCCTGGGCGCCGAATCGGATCTCCCGCGGCTCTACGCCCTGCTCGGGGAGGTGTTGCAGCGAGCGATTCCTCGGCTGGCGCGCGGCCGTGTTCACCGGCAACCCGGACCTGGGCAAGCACATGGGCCTGCGCGCCCAGCGCTATCACAGCCTCTACAACGGCCCGATCGAGTGCCGGCTGCTGCACTTCGAGGTCGAGCCCGAGGCGCTTCGTCTCCAACCGCCCCGCGCCCTGCCGCCGGAGGAGCGCGGCGAAGGGGCGCAGATGCTCGCCAACCGGCTGCGCAAGAACCGCAGCACCTGGCCAAATGGCTCCGACGCGAGCAGATCCGCTGCTACCGACTCTATGACGCGGACCTACCCGAGTATGCCCTGGCGATCGACATCTACGAAGGGTGAGCGGCGCTGGGTCCATGTCCAGGAATACGAGGCCCCGGCCAGCGTCGACCCGAAGCGCGCGCGTCGCCGCCTGCGCGAGGCCCTTGGCGTGATCCCGGAGGTGCTGGAGGTGCCGAAGGATCAGGTCTTCTTCAAGGTCCGCCGCCAGCAGAAGGGCAAAGCCCAGTACGAGCGCCTCGGACGAGCAGCCGGCATTTCCACAAGGTTCCGGAGGGACGGGCTCCAATTTCCTGGTCAACTTCGAGGATTATCTCGACACCGGGCTCTTCCTCGACCACCGCGACACGCGGCGCTGCTGGGAGAGCTGGCCGCGCGACAAGCACTTCCTCAACCTGTTCGCTTACACCGGGCACCGCCAGCGTCTACGCGGCGCGGCGGCGGCGCGGTCTCCACCACTACGGTGGACATGTCCAGCACCTACCTCGACTGGGCCCGGCGCAACCTGGCGCTCAACGGCTTCGCCGGTCCAGAGCACCGACTGATCCAGGCCGACTGCCTGCAGCTGGATCGAGCAGGCCGCGGGACCGCGGGCGCTTCGGGCTCGATCTTTCTGGACCCGCCCAGCTTCTCCACCTCCAAGCGCATGACCGACACCCTGGACGTCCAGCGCGACCACGTCGCCTTGATCCGGGCAGCGCTGCGCCTGCTGGAACCGGACGGTGTGCTGGTCTTCTCCAACAACCTGCGCCGCTTCCGCATGGATCTGGATGCCCTGTCCGATCTCGCGGTCGAGAACATCACCGCCGCGACGCTGCCGAAGGACTTCTCGCGCAACCCGCATATCCACGGCTGCTGGAAGATCCGGCCACGGCAACCGTGAAGCCCTCCGTCCTGGTCCCCTGCACCCTGCTCGTCCTGGCCGGCTGCGCATCGCCGCCTCCGGTCGAGACGCCGAGACCGGCCGCCCCCGCTCCGCAAGTCCCGGCGGATACCTGGCACATGCTCGACACGGACGTCTGGATTGCCTCCCGCGATGCGAAGCTGGCGGCCGAGACCTACGCGGGAGCCGCTCTGAGCGACTGGATGGCCCGCGTGCGCAAGCGAACGGAGCAGGACTTCATCCCCTGGTACACGAGCTTCGGGACCCAGCAGTGGCTCTCCGTCAAGGCCGGGTGGTACGGGCTGAGCGACCCCGAGCGCAGCGACGCGGCGGCGAAGCAGCTTGCCGAGTATCTGCGGGAGCAGTTCTACGAGCGCGTGCTGGAACCCGTCTCGCGGGAGCTGGACCCGCAGACGATCAGGGAACGGTCCGCGGCCCTCTACGTTCGAGACCTGGACACCGGGATCAAGGATCTGCCGCGTCGCTACCGTCTGCCCCGAGAGCGCTTTCCAGGCAAGGCTCGAGCGCATCACCGCGATCCGGCTGCAAGGGGCCTCGGGATATCGGGTCTCGCTCTACGAACTGGTCGCGGCCGGGGACCCGAACGGAATACCCGGTTACGCCGCGCTCCTGCGGCGCACCCAGCCCGACGACGGGGGCTCTGGACTCTCCCCCGAGCGATTTCAGCCCGTCACCAGCGCCAACGCGGACAAGCTAGGCGACCAGCTCGCGCTGCGCGGGGGCGCAAGTATCGCTGGACTGGCGTTGGGGGGCGCCCCAGGGATACTGCTCTCCCTCGGCGTCTCCGGCTGGCAGGCGATGGAGCACGAGAAGCAAAGCCGGCGCTGGAGGCGGAGCTGAGGACCCATTTGAACCCAGCGCTGGATGAGATGTGGCGCTTCCTCGCGCACGACCCCTACGGCGGTGTTCTGGCGCCCGTCAACCATATGAGCGCGCAGATCGAGAACGGGCTCCTGAGCGCGGCGACCCTGACCGATCAGCAAGCTTCGCCCGACAGCGGACGTGTTCTAAGACGCCGGATCAGGCCGCCAACGCCAGCCGCTTCGCCCCCGAGAAGTCCGTCTTTCCGCTCCCCAGCTTGGGCACCTGCTCCACCGGCCGGATCTCCGCCGGGATGGTCAGCGGGTTCAGGCCGGCGTCGAGCAGCGCCTTGCGCAGCCCGTCCGGGTCCAGGTCCCCGGCGATCAGCAGGATGATGCGCTCGCCCTTCTTCTCGTCCGGCAGATTGACCGCCACCAGCTCCACGCTCCGGCTCGCCGAGGACGCGCCGGACCTGCTCCTCCACCTGGGTCAGGCTGATCATCTCGCCGCCGAGCTTGGCGAAGCGGGAGTAGCGGTCGACGATGGTGAGGAAGCCGTCCGCGTCCAGGTGGCCCTTGTCGCCGGTCTTGTACCAGCGCTGACCGTCGAGCTCGACGATGGCATCGGCGGTCTTCTCCGGATCCTCGAGGTAGCCCTTCATCACCTGCACGCCGCCGATCAGGATCAGGCCGTCCTCGCCCGCCGGCAGGGTGCTCCAGGCTCACCGGGTCGACGATGCGGAAGCTGGTGCCCGGCAGGGGCATGCCGACGGTGCCCGGGCTTGTTGCCCGTCTGCACCCGCCAGTCGTCCGTGTTCAGGCTGTCCGGCAGGTTGACGCTGGCCACGGGCGTGGTCTCGGTCGCCCCGTAACCCTCGAAGATGGGCTTCTGGAACTTCAGCGCGAAGGCCTCGCGCACGTCCGGGCTCAGGCGCTCCGCGCCCGCCACCACGATGCCGCAGCGACTCCAGCATCATCGGGTGAACCTTGCGGTTGCGGGTATAGAGCCGCAGGAAGGTCGAGGTGCTGCACAGAAAGGTCGCGCGGTGGCGGGCAATCGCCTTGGCGCAGCCCAGGGCATCCGTCGGGTCCGGGATGGCAGACCATGGGGACGCCCTTCCAGCAGGGGCATGAAGGTGGTCACCGTCAGCCCGAAGGCGTGGAACAGGGGCAGGTTGGCCAGGATCACGTCCTCGCCCTCGGTGTTGAGCACGTCGGAGATCTGGCGCACGTTGGCCATGATGTTGCGATGGGTCAGCTCGATGCCCTTCGGCGTGCCCTCGCTGCCGCTGGAAAACAGGATGGCGGCGGTGTCCTCCGGGCTGCGCGCGGTGGCCGAACAGCGCACAGCGCCCAGCACAGCCGGCAGCAGCTCGGCGGCGGCCAGCATCAACAGTCCCTCGGCCTTGCCGATCCGCGCCTTGCATGTCCTCCATGTGGTGCACCTGCGACGCCGTCGAACAGTCCGGCGACAGTCGATGCCCCTGCCCTCCAGCTTCTTCAGGAAGCGGCTGGAGGTGATCGACGTTGCGGATGCCGGCCTTCTCGATCCCGGCGCGCAGGGCCTCGCGGCTGGCGCGTGTAGTTGAGGTTGACCACGGCCTTGCCGGTCAGCAGCCCGGCCAGGTTGGCGATGGCCCCGGCGCTGCTGGCCGGCATGAGCACGCCCAGGTTCGGCTCCGCGCCCATGCCGGCGGATGCGGCGGGCGAACAGGAAGCACGGCCGCCATGAAGCGCCGGTTGCTCAGCGAGGTACCGACGGAGTCCACGGCGCACAGCTGACCCCATGCGCCGCTTGGCGGCTCTGAGCCAGGCCTCCGGCAGGGTCGGCAGCATCTCGGTGTGGGTCTGCCAGGAGCTGACCGAGAGCTCGAACACCGCCTGCTTGACCCGCTCCGCGTTCGCGTCCTTGGGCAGGGTCGCGCCGAATGCGACCACCACGTCCCGCGCACGCCCGCCGCCGCGCGGCTCTCCTTGAGCTTGGCGCTCGGCGCAGGAAAAGACGCTGCCCCATAGCCCGCGCAGGTAGAAGGGCAGGATCACGCCCTCCTCCACCTCGCTCGGCCGCGCGCTCGAATCCCTTCTTGAACTCCCCGAGCTGGCCGTTGCGGCTGATCGCCCCCTCCGGGAACAGGCACACCACCTCGCCCTGGTTCAGCAACTCGGCGATGGTCTCCAGCGCCTCCTTGCTCTGGCCGCCGGAGATCGGCACCACGCCGAAGAAATCGAGGAACCAGCGCAGGTACCAGCTCTCGTAGATAGGCCCGGTACATCACGAAACGCACCGGCCGCGGGCTCGCCATCTGCACCATGGCCCAGTCGATCCAGCTGATGTGGTTGCCGAGCATGAGCACGCCGCCCTCGGCCGGCATGTTCCTGAGTCCGATCACCTCCAGCCGGTAGCGGGTGGCGATAATGCGCGCCACGACGAAACGCACCAGGGACTGGGGCAGCTTGTAGAGGGTATAGATGGCGCCGGCCAGCGCGATCACTCCCAGGACCTGGATGATGAGCACGCTGCCGCTCGCGAGCAGGGCCGCCAGCCACCGTGAGCCCCAGGAACGCCGAGCATCACCAGGTTCTGGATGAAGTTGTTGGCGGCCAGGATGCGGCCCAGCCCCTGCTCCCCGGCGTGGAACTGGATCAGCGCATTCAGCGGCACCAGGAAGAAGCCGCCCAGCACGCCGATCATCAGGAAATTGAGCGCCATGGGCCCAGGCGGACGGCAGCCCCGGCAGCAGGAACAGACCGGCGGCGATGCCCAGGGCGCCGATCGGGATCAGGCCGGTCTCGATATGGCTGCGCGAGACCCTGCCGGCGATGACCGAGCCGAGGATGATGCCGATGCCCGAGCAGGCCATGGCGCCCTGGATCACCACGGTGTTGGTCTCCCCCAGGGTCTCCTTGGCGAAGGCAGGGAACGCCGCCACCATCACCTGGGAGATGCCCCAGAACACCGACAGACCGACGATGGAGAGCCAGATCACCTGGTTTCCGTAGGCCTCGCCCAGGTTCTGCCGCCAGATAGCGGCCGCGTGCGATAACTCGCCCAGTCGAAGTGCATCCCCTCGGCCGCGCGGGCGCTTCTCCGGCAGCCGATAGGCAAGCACCAGCTCGATCAGCGAGAAGCCGACCAGAAACCAGCCGACGGGCGCGATCAGGTCCATGATCTCCCCCGGCGCGCCCCATCGCGGCCGGCGAGGAAACGCTCGAACAGCACCGAGAAGAAGAAGATGCCGGCCAGGATGGCGGTGGTCACGGTCGCCTGCACGACGCCGTTGGCGGTGGCCAGCGCCTCCTTGCCGACCATCTCCTTGATGTAGCCGTACTTGGCCGGCGAATAGATGGCGCTCTGCATCGCGAGCAGGAAGGTCATCGCGAAGGCGGGCCAGAACCAGCCGAGGTAATAGAAGGCCGTGATCGCCAGCGTAAGCCCCACCGCGGCCCAGGCGCTGATCCGCATCACCCGGTTCTTCGGGAACCTGTCCGCGAGGTAGCCCGAGGGCGAGAACAGCAGCACGAACGGCAGCAAGATCAGGGAGTTGACGATGGCGGTCAGAACGATCTGGAGCATCGCCGTCGTAGGCCTTGAACAGCGTGTTCTGGATGATGATCTTGTGCCCCAGGTCGACGAAGGCGTTGAGGAAGACCATCGCCACGAAGGGCAGGAAACCAGCCATGCGGAAGAGCTGCGTCATTGGATCGGTTACCAGGGATATTGAAGCCCGATTTTTCGAATATCTGACAAGCTTATGTCAGTTATAGGAAAAACTAATTCGTTAACAAAATCTGTGGATAAATCTGTGCAAAGGTCTTGGAAACGGCGCTCTAGGCCATGAAAGAAAGGCGTTCCTGCCCTTCTGGTCAAAAAGTTACCGATTCTTTTTATCAATAAATATCAGTTAGATATGATATTTCATTGATGACCTGATTTAACCTCTTGACAAGCGCGGAAACTTTCTTTACGCGTCCGCCGCACTGTGCACAAGTGCCCGCCTCGGGCCGCGAATCCGGCTCAAACCCGCTCCGCGCGGTTCCGGGCCAAAGGCGCGCAGTGTATCCGCTCGCACCGAGCGGCGCATTCCGGGGCGCGAAAAGGCCCTGCCGCGGATGCTAAGATGCCCGCCCCCGAAACGCAGGATCCCCCCTCATCATGAGCTCACGCACCCCCTCCACCGCCGACCAGGACGGCTTCCTTTTCGACAACGACCAGATTCAGGCCCTGGCTGAACCGGCCGCCGTGCGCGCGGGCCTGCGCCATTTCAAGGACAACCGGGTGACGAGCCTGGAGCGGGAGAACGAACGGCTGTGGGCGGAGGTGGAGGACGAGGAGACGGAGGATAAACTCTCCGTCGAGCTCGCCTATACCGCCGACGGCAATCTCCAAACGAGCTGCGCCTGCGGTGCGGACAGGGACCAACCCTGCCTCCACGCCTTGGCCGCCCTGTTCGCATACGCGACCCGTGATGGTTCGCCGGGAGAGATCGCGGGCGCGGTGGAGGGTGCAATCGACGAGCGTGCCAAGCGCGGCCGGGCGGAGGTCAAGGTCGAGCAATTGTCCGGCGAGCCCTGGTCCGGTACTTGGAACGCGCGTTCCATCACCTCCGCAACCCACTTCCCGGTCGAATACCGGGTGCACATCCGCGCGCTGCACCGGCGCGCGAACTACTGCACCTGCCCCGACTTCGCGACCAATCAGCTCGGCACCTGCAAGCACGTCGAGGCGGTCCTTCACCGCATTCGCAAGCGGCGGGACTTCAAGCGCATCAAAGACCTGCCGCCACCCTCCCCCTATGTCTACCTGGACTGGGAGGCAGCCGATGCTCCCGTCATCCGGCTGCACCGACCAGCGGGGATCGAGACAGACCTCGCCGCCCTGCTGGACGAATACTTCGACGCCGCCGGAGCCTTCCAGCGTCGGCTGCCGGAGGATCTGCTGCGCTTCGCCGACCTCGCGTCCGGGCGCAACGACCTCGACCTGGGCGAGGACGCCCTCGACCACGCCCGCCATCTCGCCGAGACCTCCGCCCGGCAGGCCCGGGCGCAGGATCTCGGCGAGCGGATTCGCGCCACCGGCGGCCGGCTGCCACAAGTCAGCGCCCGCCTCTACCCATACCAGGTGGACGGCGTCGCCTTTCTGGCCGGCAACGGCCGCGCCCTGCTGGCGGATGACATGGGACTGGGCAAGACCCTGCAGGCCATCGCCGCCGCCACCTGGCTGCGGGAGCAGTCGGAAGCCGAGCGGGTGCTGATCGTCTGTCCCGCCTCCCTCAAGCAGCAATGGGCACGGGAGATTCGCAAGTTCACCGGGCAGGAGACCCAGGTGGTGCAGGGACCGGCAGCCGCGCGGGCGGCCCAGTACCGGCGCGGTTCGGGCTTCTTCGTCATCAACTACGAGCTGGTGCTGCGTGATGTCGCCCACATCAACGAGACCCTGCGCCCGGACCTGCTGATCCTCGACGAGGCCCAGCGCATCAAGAACTGGCGCACCAAGATCGCCTCCGCGGTCAAGCGCATTCCCTCCCGCTACGCCTTCGTGCTCAGCGGTACGCCGCTGGAGAACCGCCTGGAGGACCTCTACAGCCTGATGCAGGTCGTGGACCAGAAGGTCCTCGGACCCCTATGGCGCTACCTGGTGGACTTCCACGTCACCGACGAGCGGGGCAAGGTGCTCGGCTACCGCAACCTTTCCGAGCTGCGGCGGCGTCTCGCGCCCGTCATGCTGCGGCGCGACCGACGGCTGGTGCGCGACCAGCTGCCGGAGCGCACCGAGCAGCGCCTGGACGTGGAGCTCACGCCCATTCAGCGCGGGCTCCACGACGACGCCGTGACCAACGCCGGCAGGCTGGCGCAGATCGCCAGAAAGCGCCCCCTCACCCCGTCCGAGCAGAACCGCCTGCTGGCCGCGCTGCAACAGGCGCGCATGGCCTGCAACGCTGCCGGGCTGGTAGACAAGGAGACCGAGGGTTCGCCCAAGCTGGACGAGCTCGAGAGCATCCTCGAGGAGCTGTGCGTCCAGTCCGGACTCAAAGCCGTGGTCTTCTCCCAATGGGAGCAGATGACCCGCATGGTGGAAAAGCGCCTGCGCCGCATGGGCCTGGGCTGCGTGCGCCTGCACGGCGGGGTCCCCAGCTCCAGCCGCGGGGAGCTGATCGACCGCTTCCACAATGATGACGCGATCCAGGTCTTCATCTCCACCGACGCCGGGGGCGTGGGACTCAATCTCCAGTGCGCCTCGGTCCTGGTCAACCTGGACATCCCCTGGAACCCGGCCGTGCTCGACCAGCGCATCGCCCGCGTCCACCGGCTCGGCCAGACCGAGAAGGTGCAGATCCTGCTGCTGGTTGCGTCCAACTCCTATGAGGAGCGCGTGCTCTCCCTGGTCCAGGGCAAACGCAACCTGTTCGACAACGTGGTGGATGCGGAGAGCACGGAGGACGTGGTCGGCGTATCCAAGAAGCTGGTCGAGGTGCTGGCGGACGATCTCGCCGGCGAGCGCCCCGCCGAGCTGCGAACGGCCGCGGAGGTGGAAGCGGAGGTGCCCGAACAGGAACCCCGCCCGGCCGAGACCGGAGCGGACGCGACCCCTCCCAGCCCTTCGTCGCCCGAACCGATGGAGCGCGATCTCGAGACCGACATCCGACGCGCCATCCTGGAGATCCAGGACGCCTTCGGGACCCGCATCGAACGGATACTGGGATCCGGCGGCGGTCTGCTGGTGGTGATGGACCGCGTGGACGAGGAGGCCGACCGCACCGCCGCCGCGATCTCCGGGCAAGTCCCGGTCGCCCTGATCGACCCCCGCACCCTGGGCGGCCTCCAGCGCCTGGGCGCCGCCTCGCCCGTGTGTGAGGCACGCACCCTCTACGAAACCGCGCGCGCGCAGTCCGAGCCGCGCGAGTCCAGACTCCTGCGCCAGGCCCGCGAGAAGCTCCAGGGCGCCGAGGTGCTGATCCAGCAGGCCTGCCCGGAACCCGCGATGGACTTGCTGCTGGGAGCGCTGCTCGCCGCCGCGGCCGTCCGCGCCGGGCAGCACACGGCGCCCGCTCCCCTCCAGGCCGGCGTCTGGCTCTTCAGCGAGGCGCTGCCCAAGGGCGCCCTCACCCAGGACCAGGCTGGACTGGTGATGCGGGCCATGGCCCTCGCCCAGGGTGCTGACGCGGTGCCCGAGCCCCTGCTGCGAGATCTCGCCGCGGACGCGAGCATCTTCGTGCAGGATACGGCGGCCGCATGATCAAACGAGATTGGCGGTAGCAGGGTAGTTTGCTCACCGCGATCCGCGTAGGGCGGCGATAGCCGCGGGCGTATTGCGCCGCACGCCTCGGCTGTGACGCGCCAGGCTCCTGCAGGCAAAGGCTTGGAATCCGCGGGCGCCGGGAGCAGAATCCGCGCTCGATTAGCGGCGAGGCCGCGCGGGCTGGCTAAGGCAGGGAGCGATCGGACTCCCGTTCCGCCTGATCAGGCGACATCCGAAAATACTGGGTTGCAAGACTTGCCCCTGTTTCCCCACACACAACTGCCCCGCGAGGGTCCATGCGTCTCAACATCCGCCGCAAGCTCTACCTCAGCCACTTCATGGCGGTGCTGCTGGTCTCCGGCAGTATCGGCACCTACTTCTATTACAGCGCGGTGCAGAGCCTCACCGAGAGCATCCAATCGCGTCTGGAGAACAGTGCCGCTCTGGTGGGGCAGGTCCTGGACGCCCGCGAGTTCCAGGCCATTCAGGATAGCTCCGATCCCGAGGGCCAAGTCTACGAGCGTTACCTCAACCTGCTGCGCAACCTCGCCCGCACGAACCCCGATATCGCCTACATCTACGTCATGAGGCACAGCGGAGGGCGGGTCTTCTTCGTCCTCGATTCGGACGAGTCGGACCGGCAGGCCCTCCCGGGGCGGGAGTACAAGGACCACACTCCGGCCCTGCTGCGCGGGTTTCAGCGGCCCTCAGTGGACGATCAAGTCTATGAGGACGAGTGGGGGGTCTTCATATCCGGCTACTCGCCCGTGCGCAACGCCAACGGCGAGTACCTGGTTGGCCTCGACATGCGTGCCGAGGAGTTTCAGCGCAAGCTGGCGGCGATCCGTCTGGCGGGCGCTCTGTCGCTGGCCTTGTCTATCCTCCTCGCGCTGGTGTTCAGTCGCGTCCTCTCGGGCCATTTCACCAGGCCCATCCAAGTGCTGGTCCAGCGCTGCCAGGCGATTGCAAAGGGCGACGCCGACTACGCGGTTCAAATTCATAGCGGCGACGAGCTGGAGGGGCTGATGGATGCCTTCAACACCATGTCCAGCCAACTGACGGAGAGCCGCGCGGAGACCGATGCCGCCCAGCAGTCCCTGTGTCAGACCAGGGACCTCCTCGAGCATCGGGTCGAGGAGCGCACCCGGGACCTCACCGACGCCAACAAGCGGCTGCTATACGAAGTGGCGGAGCGGGCGCGGGCCGAGGAGATGCTGGCCCAGGCGGCTCGGACGGACCCCCTTACCGGGCTGATGAACCGACGGGCCATGTTGGAGCAGTTGGAGTTCCAGGCGGCGCGCTTCCAGCGCGGGCACACTCCCTTCAGCGTGCTGGTGGCTGACCTTGATCACTTCAAAAGCGTCAACGACACCCACGGCCACGAGGCCGGGGATCAGGCCCTGGTTCAGACCGCCGAGGCATTGAGTCTGGGGATGCGCGCCCAGGACCTGGTTGCCCGCTGGGGCGGAGAGGAGTTCCTGTTCCTGCTCCCGGAGAGCGACCTGGCGGCGGCGCTGGTGGTCGCTGAAGGCGCCCGGGAACGGGTTGCCGCCCGGCCCATCCGCATCGAGAGTACCCTGTTGCACCTGACCCTGAGCGTTGGCGTGGCGAGCTACGTCTCCGGCCAATCCGTCCGCCAGTGCATCGAAGCAGCGGACACCGCGCTCTACCAGGCAAAGCGGGAAGGTCGCGACCGCGTCGTGGCCGCCCGGCCCGCGCCCGCCGACGCGGCGCCCGGAGCCGGCGAGTAGGGGGAAAGGGGCCGAGGGCATCGGGGTCGGCCCCGCCTCACCCGGCCCGCCAGAGATCTGCGCTCGCTTGGGCCGCCTTGCTGCCGGCCGCGGTCCGCTCGGGGTTTCTTGCTCTCTACTCTGCCTTTTTCCTCCGAGCCTGCCCCATTTTCCCCAAACCACCTGTTCGCAGGTATTTCTGCTCACCGCAGTCCGCGTAGGGCGGCAATAGCCGCAGGCGTATTGCGCCGCACGCCATCGGCCCTCACGCGCCGGATTCCAGCAGGCGATGGCTTGGAATCCGCTGGCGCCGGGAGCAGAATCCAATTTCAAAGAGCGACGAGGCAGCGCGGCAGGCTGGCTAAAGCGGGGGGGCAAGAGGGTACCCTTGCGGCCTGATTGGGCGACATCCGCAAATGCGGGATTGCAGGACTTGACCCCGCCTTCCCTCCCCACTCATCCCCCCACCTCATGCCTTCGGCTGATCGGCCTCGAAGCCTACCGCGAACGGCATCATCGGATGGCCCCGGGAGACCTCTTCCATGAAGACGACGCCCTGATGGGGGATGTCGAGGTTGCCGGCGTCGAACAGCAGCTTGAAAACCGGGTCGGCGTGGGGCGCCTCTACCAGGGCCATGACCACATCGCGCTCGATCCAGACCAGGTTGCCCGGGCGCTGACCGCGGCGATCGGTGCCGCGGGAGTGGTGATGGGTCACCGAGAGCACGCCGGGGTGCTCCTCCACGAGCTTCATGAGTTCGAGGCCGCGGCCGCTCATGACGATGGCCGTGATCAGCTTCTTCTCGACCCCATAGCCGATGTGGCCTAGGACGGTCATTCGCGGCGCTCCGTGTGCACACCGAAGCGGGCGGCGATGTCGTGGGGGATGTGGGTGGCCATCTTCTCCAGCCGGGTCAGCCAGAGGATCCCCATGCCCGGTGTTTCCATCTTCGCGGTGACGAAGACGCGCTCGAAGATGTGGTCCGCCTGCTCGTTGGGGACGACGATGTAGATGACCTCCTTCTCCGTGTCCACGGTCAGACCCAGGATGCCCATCCGCTTCTGGCGGATGCCGCTGCCGTTGGCATGGAACACGGTCGCGCCTTGGGCGCCGGCCTCCATGGCCACCCGGACCACCATGTCGGCGGTGCCGCGCTGGACGATGGCGGTCAGCAGCGTGACACCGGTCAGGACGATCAACTCATTGCCGGTACTCATGCGGTCCTCCTCTTGAAGCGGCCACGGGTCTTGATGTCGATCCAGAGCCCTGTCGCCAGCACCGAAACGATCGGCCCCACCGAGCACATGGCCAGGATGCCGAAGCCGTCGGAGACCTCCACGACATGGCCGATGCCGATGCCCAGGGACATCAGCAGCGGCACCGTCACCGGCCCGGTGGTGACGCCGGCGCTGTCCCAGGCCAGGTTCACCAGCTCCTCGCGGGACAGGATGGTCAGCACCAGTGCCAGCGTATAGCCCGCAACCAGCAACGCCCACAGCGGCAGGTCGAAGAGGATGCGGCTGACGCCCAGGGCGGCACCGCAGCCGACGCCGATGGCCACGGCGTGCAGCAGCCTGCGCTTGCGGAAGGCGCCGTCGGTGAGGTTCTCCACGGTCATGCCCATGGCGTTCAGGGCCGGCTCGGCGATGGTGGCGCCGTAGCCGACCGAAAAGGCGAAGAGCAGGGCCATGGCGATGCCCAACGCGAACGGATACAAGGCCGGGGCACCGGTCTGCCAGTGCGGCGAAAAGGCCCAGGGGACATTGACGCCGGCCTGCTCACCCAGGGTCACGAGGCCGGCGGTGAGGCCCAGGTTGAACAGAGCCATGCCGGCGACGGCCATGGTGACGCCGTAGAGGAAGACATTGCGGTGGCGGATGCGGCGGCGCAGCAGCAGCACCTGCACCAGCACGAGCAGCAGGAGCAGCGGCACGATGGCGCGAAAGGCGCCCATGATCTCCGGGAGCGGGCTTTCCGCATGCCAGCCGTCGGCGGCCACGGTCCCGACGGGCCGCAGGGCCTCCGGGCCCTGGCCGGTCAGATAGACGGCGACGCTGAGCACGGCGACGATGGGGAACAGGGAGGCGAGCGTGACGATGCCGAAGCCGGACAGCGGGTTGTCGCTGCGGCCCATGGACGCGGCGACGCCGATGCCGACGGCCAGCACCAGCGGAACCGTCACCGGTCCCGTGGTGATGGCGCCACAGTCCCAGGCCAGGCCGATCATCGGCGCCAGCGCGGGCTGCTGCGACGCCCAGATCGTCAGCGCGAGCGTCGGCGGCACGATGATCAGCACCAACACCTTGAGCCGCCAGCCGAACATCAGCCTCAGCATACCCAGGCTCACGGCCAGGCCGACGCCGGTGGCCACGGCCAGCACCAGCCACAGCGAATAGGGGCCGAGAAGCTGCCGCAGCCAGGGTGCGCGCTCGCTGGAGATGGCATCGGCGGCCGCCTGCAGGGCACCGATGGCCGGCTCGGCGAAGGTGGCGGCGCCCCCCAGCAGCAGAGCGAAGCCGAGCAGCACCGACGGATGCGTGCGCCCCGGCATGTGGAATCCGACGTTCTCGGCGAAGGGCATGAGGCCCCGCTTGACCCCCTCCATGAAGAACATCAGGCCGATGATGACGGCCAGCATACCGAGGACAACGGTCTCGGCGTCTAGCAACGAGCTGCGCAGCGCCAGGGCTTGGAAGGCGATCAGCAGCAGCGCCAGCGGCACCACGGCGCGCAGCTGCTCGGTCAGGCGGACGGAGACGTAGGGGGTCAGCAGGCGGTGGAGATCGACGGCCCGCAGCCGCGGACGCGGCGGCCGCAACCGCTCGGCCTCAAGGATGGCGGAGAAGTCGACTCGACGTCTGTGGCGCTTGATGGCGCCCAGGTAGGTGCCGTAGCCGATCTTGAGCTCGCTCAACCTGCGGGGCACCTCCGGCGGTTGGAAACAGGGACGGGTCGTCCGCCCGCGAATAGAGAACCGCGGTCGGACGCGAGACGGGACGCTAGCATCGACGGCACCGGAGGGCAAGGGGATCGGGGTCACAAGGGGATCGGGGTCAGGTCGTTCCTTTTTCCTCTCGAGAGCTATGCTTCACTGCATGGCAAAACCCCATCGGCTGGAATTTGCCGGCGCGCTCTACCATGTCACCGCGCGCGGTGACGGGCGCGAGGACATCTATCCCGCTGACGGCGACCGGCGGCTGTTTCTCGATGTCCTTGGCGGCGTGTGGGAACGCTTCGTAAGGGCTCAATAAACCCCACCTACCGCAGCGGCCCAGCCGGCGGCATGGTTCATCTCCGGAACAGCAATGGGCACGGCAAGGCACGCGGCAAGGCACGCGGTCAGGTCTTGCATTTTGCATCACGGATTTGCCGCACGATACGACTGACCTGCGAGTAGTGTAGTCCGAAGTGCTCACCGATCGCCTTCAACGTATATCCGCCGCTCGCGTAGGCAGCGGCAATCGCCTGGTCGCGGTCGGCGTGCATCGCTGCATACTGGGGCAGCGGCTCGGGCAGCTTCTGGCGCTGAGCGCGGGGGACTTCCGAGAGATCGCGGTCCTGCGGCAAGGTCCGGCGAAGGCGCTCGACGAATGCCTCCGACCCTAGGAAGACCTGGTGTGTGAGCTGCTCCCAGGGGCCGGGTTGGCCGATGCCGTCATGGACGAACCGGCGGTAGGCCGCCACTGCCGCGTGTTCGGTATCGGCGAATGTCGACAGCAGCCAATCCCGACGCAGCCACTCTGGACAAGAGCCATCGCCGATGGTCGCTCGGTAGCTGCTCCAGGGCCATTCCTCGGGTGCCGCGACCATGTGCGCACGAACCGGGTTCAGCACGATATACCGAGAGAGTTCTTTCAGATAGGCGTCCCTTTGCACAATGATCGCCTTGTACCGTCCCTGGAACACATGGCCACAGCGCCCGTGCAACGCATTAAAGCGTTGTGTATAGACGCCGTTCAGCTGGCGCATGCCTTTCGATAAGTTCCCGTCCGGCGTCTCCACCAACAGGTGGTAGTGGTTGGTCATCAAGCAGTAGGCGTGCCCCCACCAGTTGAAACGCTCGCAAACCTCCGCGAGCACTTGGAGATAGGTCTCCCGATCCGAATCATGCCGATAGATGTCCTCGCGGCCATCACCGCGGGAGGTGATGTGGTAGAGGGCGCCGGCAAACTCGATGCGCAGCGGACGTGCCAGGCCCCAAGCCCAGTCCGTTTGATGCAAAATGCAAGACCTGACCCCATCTGCTCCCGTCCCATGCTCCCGTCCCAAGTATGCCCCACGGTGACCTCTCACCGCTCTCCAGGATTTACACCACTTCCGGGGACACTACCGACCTGTCCGACGAGGAAATCCTAGCTCGCCTGCTGGCGCTCAATCTGGAGCGGGCGAGAGGGCAGAACGGTTAGACGCTTTGCTCGGGGGACATCGGGGAGGGTCAGGCTTGACCATTGCGAGAGGAGACCGCCCCGCCTTTTCGCGGCAAGTCGGCTCGCTTAAAGCAGCTCTCGGCACATGGTGCGACTCACTTCGAGACGGCCAAGCCCGTGTCGCGTTGGGGATAGATTTGGGGATAGAGCGGTAGCGCGTGTTTCCAATGCGCTGATTCTACAAAGTATTGCTTGTTGATATGGCGGAGAGGGAGGGA
>CAVTOR010000012.1:0-158171 GCA_963736235.1 uncultured Gammaproteobacteria bacterium | reverse complement strand
TCCCACCCCGGCGAAGACCGAGACGCCGCGGTGCAGGGCGACGATGGCGTGCATGACTTCATCACCAGCACCGTCTTGCCGACCCCGGCGCCGCCGAACAGCCCGGTCTTGCCGCCGCGCACGAAGGGACAAAGCAGGTCGATGACCTTGATGCCCGTTTCCAAGATCTCGCTTGGGGCTATCGTCTCGTCGAGCCGCAAGGGTTGACCCCGGATGTCGCGGTACTGTTCCGCCGCGAGGGGAGCACCCCCGTCCAAGGGCTCGCCGAACATGTTGATCGCCCGACCAAGGCAGCCCGGGCTCACCGGCACGTGCACCGGCGCGCCAGTGTCGAAAACGGGCATGGCGCGGGTCAGACCGGCGGTGCGATGCAGGGTGATGGCGCGCACCCGGCGCCGGTCCAGGTGCTGATGAACCTCGAACCAGTAGGTCTCCGCATCGACGCGCGCGACCAGGGCCTGCCGCAGTGGGGGGAGCCGGTCACAGTCGATGATCACCACTGGGCCGTGCACCTCCTCCACCTGGCCGATGGGCTCGGTGGGGTTGGTGGATACGGTGACTGGGGCCTGCGCGCGCATGTTCACGGGGGACGCCGGGCCGGTGGCGATCCGTCCGAGTGCGCCAACAACCCTCTGGAACCAGGATCACCGCTGCCCCGGTGTCCTTGGGGTACGACTCATCTACGGAGACATCGATTCATTGGCCATCCTGCCCAAGATCAACACGCCAACCAAGAAGCGTGGTTCTTGGTTGGCTTCATTTTCAGAGGCTTACGCGCTTGAAAATGGCGTCGCATCCCTGTGCCGCGGCAAGCGCTGAATTGATCGGCGCCTGCCCTAAACATAGCCCCAGCCAGGGTGGATGTGTAGGGGCGCGATTCTCCGGGTCCCCGCGCATCCGGCGCCAAGCGGGCGCTAAGACCCTTGACCGGGCCAGCGCCGTCGTGAATGGCTTCAGGCGTCTTCGGCAGGTTTCCCCGTCTCCTTGTCGATGGGCATCAGGTCCATCCTGGTCGCGCCCAGGTCGAGGGCGACGGTGCTGGCCACGTAGATGGACGAGTAGGTGCCGACGACGATGCCGATGATCAGGGCCAGGGAGAAGCCGTAGAGCAGGGGGCCGCCGAAGATGAACATGGCGATCACCACCATCAGCGTGGTGCCGGAGGTGATGGCGGAGCGCGACATGGTCTGGTTCACGGAGGCGTTGACCACTTCCTTGGGCGAGCTCTGCGCATCCTGCGGAAGTTCTCCCGAATGCGATCGAAGATGACGATGGTGTCGTTCACCGAGTAGCCCACCACGGCGAGGATGGCGGCGAGCACCGTGAGGTCGAACTCCGTCCCGGTCAGGGAGAAGTAGCCCAGGGTCAACACCGGGTCGTGCACCGTGGCGGCCAACGCGCCGATGGCGAAGCGCCGCTCGAAGCGCAGCCAGATATAGATGGCGATGCCGCCGAGGGCGATCAGCACGGCGAGGCCCCCGCTTTCCACCAACTCCCCGCCGACCTGCGAGCCGCGATCTCGACGCGGCGCACCTCGGGGACCGGACCCGGGTCTCCTTGAAGGCCTCGACCACCTGGTCCTGAATCCGGACCTTGTCGATCTCGGCCTTGGGCGGAATGCGCGCCAGCACATCACGATCGGTGCCAAAGTGCTGGATGGTGGAGATCGTGATTCCCGCGTCGCGGAGGTGGCGCGCGACGTAGGCGGTCTCCACCGCTTCCGGGAAGCCCATTTCCACCAGGGTCCCGCCGGTGAAGTCGATGCCGAAGTTCAGTCCCCGAAATCCGAGTGAAAGCAGGGATACCAGGATGGCCACGGCGGACAGGGTAGAGGCGGCCGTGCGTTTGGCCACGAAATCGATGTTCAAGGGTTTTGGAAACAGGTCCACTGGGGTTGAGCCTCCAGGTAGCGACGTCGATGTCCCTTGCCGCCGATCGGAGCGAGGTGCTGACCACCGAACGCGGCGCCTGTCAGGTCAGTGGAGATGCCCTGTATGTGGAAACGGGCCGGGGCGAATGTGCTTCTGTCGGAACCTTGAGCGCTTCCGTATCCGGCCCCGGATCGGCATCGGGCGATGACCGGGGAGCCGCGGTAACGAGGAGGGGTGGGGTTAGGAACGGCGGTTCACATCGCAGCGCATACAGTCGGATGCAATCCGCCTGGCGCGCAGATAATACGGCCGCCACCCGATTGCCGCAAGATGCTTTAGGAGACGCCGACGATTGGCCATCCTGGCCAGAATCAGCACACATCCATGTGCCGCGGGAAGCGTTGAATCGATCAGCGTTTTGTTGGAGGTCCCGTATGATGCGCGACGCTTTCCTGTTCACCTGACGCTTCGCCGCGGGGGGGAAACCATGCGCATCTTCAGCAAGCACTATCATCCGCCTGGTACTGAGCCCGGCACGCTCAGGTCGGTAGCGGCCGAGGTGCCTTTCAGCATCAAGCTCGTCGACTTCTCCCACGGCGAGTACGAGGAGAGGGCACTCGCGACGGTGGCCGAGTGCCGCCCCTTCCTCGATCGCGCCACCACCACCTGGATACACGTCCAGGGCAGCGTGCCGCCGGCGACTCTGCACGAGCTGGGCGATCTGCTCGACCTGCACCTGCTGGCGCTCGAGGACGTCCTGAACAAGGGCCAGCGGGCGAAGGCGGAGGAGTACGAGGAGCAGGTCTTCGTGGTGATGCAGCTGCCGGTGCTCAACCAGGGGGACCGGGTGGTGGCGGAGCAGGTCAGCCTGTTCGCCGGCGAGGGGTTTCTGCGGCTTCTGCGACGCCGAGGCCGATCCCTTCGATCTGGTTCGCGACCGGCTCCGGCGCCAGGTGGGCACGATCCGGCGGCGCAAGAGCGACTATCTCCTGTATGCCCTGGTCGACAGCATCGTTGACGAGGCGTTCCCCTGCTGGAGATCTACGGCGAGCAGATCCAGGCCCTGGAGGACGAGTTGCTCCGCGGCCGGATCAGGACACCCTCACCCGCATCCACCACGTCCGGCGGGACCTGCTGCTGCTGCGCCGGACGCTCTGGCCTCAGCGGGAGGTGCTCGCCCACCTCTACCGCGGGGAGTGCGCCTGCATCGAGGCGGAGACGCGGCTGTTCCTGCGCGACTGTTACGATCACACCGTACAGATCTTGTACTTCGTCGAGAGCTACCGCGACATGACCTCGAGCATGCTCGAGGTCTACCTCTCGAGCGTCAGCAACCGCCTGAACGAGTCCATGCGGGTGCTGACGGTTATCGCCACCATCTTCATCCCCCTTACCTTCATCGCGGGCGTCTACGGTATGAACTTCGGCGTGAACACTACCAGCTGGTGGGCCATGCCGGAGCTGCGCTGGGCCTATGGCTATCCCGCCGTGTGGGTGGTGATGATCCTGATCGCGGCCGGCCTGCTGTATGCCTTCAAGCGCCGCAACTGGTTCGAGGGATTTTGCCGCCCTTCAGCGCTTGGATGGGATAGGGAAGGCCCGCACCAGCGCGATCGTCCAATAGCCCGTGTAGACAAGGAAGACGACCAGACCGGACAGGAGCAGTCCCTCGTTCAGCCGTACCGGCTCGGACAGGTTGGCGCTGATTGTCAGCAGGCCGGTGAAGAACAGGAACAGGAGAGGGTGGTGCCGAACTGCCACATCATCTCGCGCATGATCTTGACCGCCCGCTCCTTGTTCTCGGGGGTGAGCCAGTAGTCCCGGTTCGGCAGACTGATCCAGCGCGCGGGGATGCGCTCGATGAGCCAGGGCGAAAAGTAGATGGAGCAGAACAGCAGCAGGTCGACGCCCGCCATCAGGAGCGCATTGGCATTCGTCGAACTCCATCCGTTGGCCGCGCCGCCGGCGCCGAAGTGGATGGCCACCCGCTCCGGAAGGACCTGCGTCGAGACGATGGCGAGGACGAGGTTCGCTACGAAGCTGACGATGAAGGCCGAACGCACCTGCCGTCTCCCGCGTGTTGTTGATCTGCACCCAGTGTAACAACCTTTGCCGCTCAGCCCACCCGCGCTGAGAGCAGCGTCTTGCTCGGGTGTGTACCCCTGGCTTTTGCTGTAGCATTCCACAGTTCCGAAGGGGTTGGCGCGCGGTTCCACCTGCCGCACCGCCCCGGTGTTGGCTCAGTGCTCGGCAGACGACGGGGTTTGGTCTCTGGCGGGTATAATCCGGGGGAGGAGTCTATATGCACCATTCGTACGGGAAGCCTCCGTCGCAACCTTCTGTGTCTGCTGACTGCGCTGCAATTCGCGTCGGCTGCCGCCAACGAGTCGGTGGTTCATATCTACAACTGGAACGATTATTTCGCCGAGGACACCCTTTCGGGGTTCCAGGAGAGCACCGGCATCCGACCGGTGCTCGACGTCTACGACAGTAACGAGATCCTGGAGGCCAAGCTGCTGGCGGGCACAGCGGCTACGATCTGGTGTTTCCCACGGCGCGACCCTTCGGCGCCCGCCACGTCCAGGCGGGCATCTACCGCGCCTGGACAAGGACAAGCTGCCGGGACTGGGGAATCTGGACCCCGAGATCATGCAGTCCCTGCCGGACATCGACCCCGGCAACCAGTATCTCGTCCCCTACATGTGGGGCACCACCGGGTTCGGCTACAACGGACAAGTCAAGGAGCGCTGGGCGACGAGCCCGGGTCAGCTGGGCCCTGATCTTCGACCCCGAGCAGGCGGAGAATTCGCCGACTGCGGTATCCCCCTGCTGGATGACCCGACCGAGGTCTACTCCGCCGCCCTGGATTACATGGGCAAGGACCCCAACAGCCGAAGGATGACCTGGCGGCCGTGGCCGAGCTGCTGAAGCCGATCCGCCCTACATCCGCTACTTCCACTCCTCCCAGTTCATCAACGACCTGGCCAACGGCGACATCTGCGTCGCCCTGGGCTACTCCGGCGACGTGCTCCAGGCCCGGCGATGCCGAGGAGGCAGACAACGGGTCGAGGTCGCCTACGTAATCCCGAACGAGGGCGCCGTGCTCTCGACCGATGTCATGGCCATCCCGAAGGACGCCCCGCACCCGGAACGGCCATGCCTTCATCGACTACCTGCTCGACCCGAAGGTGATCGCCGAGGTATCCAACTATGTCTATTACGCCAACCCCAACAAGGCCGCGAAGCCCTCCTGGACGAGGAGTTGCGCGACGACCCGGCGATCTACCCGCCGCGGAGGTCCACGACCGGCTGTACGTGACGCCGGCGCAACGACAAGGCGCTGCGCATCGTCAACCGGATGTGGACCCGGATCAAGGGCAACCGCTGACGCGCGCGCCGCGGGGCCCCGGCGTGAGCACAGCCGCCGAACATCCCGCCCGGAGCCCTGGCAGGACCCCGGCGCAGCCCTACATGCGCATCGAGCGGGTCACCCGCAAGTCGGCGACGTCTACGCGGTCGACAACGTCTGCCTCGACATCTTCCAGGGGGAGTTCTTCTCGCTGCTGGGGGGCTCCGGCTGCGGCAAGACCACCCTGCTGCGGATGCTGGCGGGGCTGGAGCACCCGACCGCCGGCCGCATCCTGATCGATGGCGCCGACGTGACGGATGCCGCCCTACGCCGCCCGGTGAACATGATGTTCCAGTCCTACGCCCTGTTCCCGCATATGAGGGTGGAGCATAACGTCGCCTTCGGTCTGAAGCAGGACAGAGCTGCCGCATGCCGACCTCGCGCCGGGTCGCAGACATGCTGGAGCTGCTGCAGATCGAGGACTCGCAGCGCCGGCCCCATCAGCTCTCCGGCGGTCAGCGGCAGCGGGTGGCCCTGGCCCGGGCGCTCGCCAAGCACCCGAAGCTGCTGCTGCTCGACGAGCCCCTGGGTGCGCTGGACAAGAAGCTGCGCGAGCACACCCAGTTCGAGCTGGTGAACCTCCAGGAGAAGCTCGGCATCACCTTCGTCACCGTCACCCACGACCAGGAGGAGGCGATGACCATGTCCACCCGGATCGCGGTCATGGACGCGGGCCGCATCGTCCAGGTCGCCACCCCGACGCCATCTACGAGTACCCGAGCTCCCGCTTCGTGGCGGAGTTCATCGGCTCGGTCAACCTGTTCGAGGGCAAGGTGACGGGGCGGAGGGCGACGAGGTGCTGGTGGAGGGCGCCGCCGGGATGCGGATGCGCATGCGCTGTCCGCAGCCCCTGGCCGTCGGCACCCCGGTGACGGTGGCGGTGCGCCCGGAGAAGCTGCGCCTGTGCGAGGACGGGAGCGGGGACGGGGTGAACCAGATGCGCGGGGTGGTGGAGGACATCGCCTACCTGGGCGACGTCTCGATCTATCACGTGCGGGTAGCGCGAGGCCTGGTGGTGGAGATGACCCAGGCCAACATCCACCCGCGCACCGAGCAGGCCCTGACCTGGGGGCAGGAGGTGGCCATGGAGTGGTCCCCCGCCAGCGGCGTCGTCCTCACCGACTGACCGCCATGGACGCGGATCCGCGACGGACGGCATCCGGGGCGCTCCCGGCGCTTGAGCCGGCTCGCCAATATCGGCGTTCCCTATTTCTGGCTGCTGCTGTTCTTCCTGCTGCCGTTCGTCATCGTGCTCCAGATCAGCCTGGCCGAGCCCGTGCTGGCGCAGCCGCCGTACACGGCGCTGTGGGAGTGGGTGGACGATTCGGCCTGCAGCTCCGCCTGAACCTGGCCAACTACCTGCTGGTGCGGGAGGACGACCTCTACCTGGCCGCCTTCCTCGGCTCGCTGTGGGTGGCGCTGGTGTGCACCCTGCTGTGCCTGCTGATCGGTTACCCCATGGCCTATGCCATCGCCACCGCCCCGGAGCGCTGGCGCGTGCCGCTGCTGATGCTGATCGTGCTGCCGTTCTGGACCTCCTTCCTGATCCGGGTCTACGCCTGGATCGGCATCCTCAAGACCAACGGCCTGCTCAACAACCTGCTGCTGTGGCTGGGGGTGATCGACGAGCCCCTGGCCATCCTGCACACGCCGCTGGCGGTCTACATCGGCATCGTCTATTCCTATCTGCCGTTCATGATTCTGCCCCTATACGCCAACCTGACGCGGCTGGACCCAGGCTGCTGGAGGCCGCCGCGGACCTGGGCTGCCGACCGGCGAGGGCCTTCGTGCGCGTCACCCTGCCCCTGTCCCTGCCGGGCATCATCGCCGGCAGCATGCTGGTCTTCATCCCGGCGGTGGGGGAGTTCGTTATCCCGGACCTGCTCGGCGGCCCCGATACCCTTATGGTCGGGCGCATGCTCTGGACCGAGTTCTTCTCCAACAAGGACTGGCCGTTGGCCTCGGCGCTGGCCACCGTCCTGCTCTCGTGCTCGTGGTACCCTTCGTCGCCATGCAGCGCTGGCAGGAACGGATCGAGGGGGAAGATCAATGAGCGGGGCGCGCGATAAGGGGCATGGGGGACGCGCGCGATGCCTAGGCCGCTGGCCGCTCTACACCGTGCTGGCATTCGGCTACGCCTTTCTCTACGTGCCGGTGCTGCTGCTGGTGGTCTATTCCTTCAACGAATCGCGGCTGGTGACGGTGTGGGGGGGATTCTCCACCAAGTGGTATGCGGCGCTGCTGGGGAACCAGCAGTTGCTGGATGCGGCCTGGCTCAGCGTGCGCATCGCCGCGGTCAACGCCACGATCGCCGTGGTGCTCGGCACCCTGGCCGCCAACGCCCTGGTGCGCCACGGGCGCTTCCGCGGGCGCACCGGCTTCGACCTGCTGCTGACCGCCCCGCTGGTCATGCCCGACGTGATCATCGGCCTGTCCCTGCTGCTGCTGTTCGTCGCCATGCAGCAGGCCATCGGCTGGCCCGACGGGCGCGGCTTCACGACCATCGCCATCGCCCATATCACCTTCAGCATGGCCTATGTCGCGGTCGTGGTGAAGTCCCGCCTGGGGCAGATGGACCGCTCCCTGGAGGAGGCGGCGATGGACCTGGGAGCCCGGCCGCTCACGGTCTATCTGCGCATCACGCTGCCGCTGATCGCGCCGGCCCTGCTCTCCGGCTGGCTGCTGGCCTTCACCCTGTCCCTGGACGACCTGGTCATCGCCAGCTTCGTCGCCGGCCCCGGCTCCACGACCCTGCCCATGGTGGTCTACTCCAGCGTGCGCATGGGGGTGTCGCCCCAGATCAATGCCCTGGCGAGCCTGATCGTGCTGTTCGTCAGCCTCGCCGTCATCGTCGCCGGTCTGGCCATGAGCCGGCGTGGGGGCCGGGGATAGCGGGCCCGAAGCGCCGTCTGGGGAGGGGAGGGTGTCGCGCCGGTCGACTGCCGCTGGCGTGACGGGCCAGAAACTTGTCCAGCTCGTTGGCGAATGCCCTGCGACCGCTTTGGCTCAATGCCGGTGGGCCGCCGGTGTTGACGCCGCTCGCGCGCAGGGTGTCCATGAAATCCCGCATGGTCAGGCGCGCCTTGATGGTATCTGTCGAGAAACGTTCGCCGCGCGGGGCGAGCGCATGCCCGCCCTTGTCGATCACCTCGGCGGCGAGGGGGATGTCGCTGGTGATCACCAGATACAGGCGCTCAACCGCTTGACGATCTCGTTGTCGGCTACGTCGAACCCGGGGCGCACCTGAAGGGACTTGACGAAGCGCGACGTGAGCGCGCACCGGCTGATTCGCAACCAGGGTCACCTCCACCTCCGTGCGTTCCGCGGCCTTGAACAGGATCTCCTTGATCACGCCGGGGCAGGCGTCGGCATCGACCCAGATTCTCATCGCGCGTTGCTCCTCTTGCTGGCTGCTCGGATGGCTTAATCGACGGCATTCCGGGCGCCGAAGAATTCGGCCATTCCCAGCAGGGTGAAGGCCCTGGTCGTCGTGGCGAAGAAGACGCTGTAGGTGGACAGCAGGAACATGTCCCCGATCAGCCTGCGCGGATCATCGCCCCAGATCCGGTAAGGCCCGTAGCACAGCTCGTGCATCCGGAAGTTACCCACCAGATAGAGTGCCAGCGATGCGATCCCGAGGCCGAAGGCGAGCAAGGCCTGGCGTCGTACCGGGGCGAAGTCGCCGACGTCGTATCTGTGCCGCCTGCCGAATGTCGACACGACGACGAACAGAGTGACGAGGGTGGCGATCGAGGTCACCAGCTCGGGCGAAAAGTACTGAAAAGCGCCGGACCCGGGCGGTTCGTCGTAGAAGCCGCCGATCGGGATGATGCGCATCAGCTCGTTGGACAGCGGAAAAAAGATCGACACCCCCGCGAGCATGCCCCACAGGTCCTGGACAAAGGCGAAGAACGCCCGGAACTCTTCGATGGTGTCCGTGCCGCTGCCTGAATCCCTCATTCCTTTAGCTCCAAAGACTCCGCACGCTGAATCCCCTTCGACGGCGACCGCTCGACCCGATCTCGGGCGGTCCGCTCCATAGGCCCGCCTCACGGCAGACGGGGCGGGGTCCGCGCGTCGCGCCTCACGCCAACCCGCGCAAGCGATATCCCTGGACCAGGCGACCTGCCCGTGCAGCAAGCGTTGGATCAGTCTTGGGCGTCGTTGATTCCGTCCGGCTTCAATTCTCCACAATGTCTGACTCCGCGGCTTTGCCGTGAGGGGCCGAGCTCAGCTACCCGGCGATGGACCTCGGCATCATTGCCGCCCTTCGCGACTTGTCGCCAGCCGGCCTACGGCCCGGGCTCGACACCGTCGTGTCTGTCGCCGCATGTTACGGCCCGGCCTTGGTCAGCAGGAAGTACACCTCGGAGTTGAGAGCGGCCCCGAGAACAGGGAAGGGGCTGACCCACCTCTTTCCGATCCGGAAGTGATCTGAAACAGGGCTCGATGGCCGATAGTCGAAGCCGAGGTGTTGGAAGTGGTAAGGAACACCGGGAGCGATCTCCGCGGCGGGGGCGCGGACGGAGGGCGCTCATCCAGGCCGCTGTTGAGCGCATCCCGTCAGGCGTGGTCGTGCGGATAGCCACGGACAGCGACGAGGAAGGTGCCCGCTTTGCAACTACATCGAGGCCGTGACTGTTGAGGCGGGCAAGAGCGAATTGGCAGTAGAAAGGGTCATTCCACCAGAGACTAAAGACTGGAACGAGGTGTTTCTGCGAGCGGGCGGGCGGCACAGCTCTTGCGTATAACAGCGGTCGCTATCGACCCACTGCTGACGCTCAGTCCACAGACCCGAGCGGCAGGTTAGGACGCAGTGCGGTCGCTGGCCGTGGAGGAGGAAATCCGACCGTGAGTCCAGAAAGCGGACGCTGCCCGAGTGGTGTCACTTCGGTGCCTTCGCCCTCCAACCCTGGGACGTCTGCGCGTCGGCGATAGGCTGTTCCAGACCCAAAGGAGAAGTCGCGGGCATGCCCGCCCGAGTGTCAGGGTTTTTTACACTCGGCTTCGAGGGACCGCCTGCCCGACTTCCGGAATCAACCCAAACGCGACCACCGTGCGGCATTACAGAAAGTAATCGCGACCGACTTCTTAATGCTCTAACGCACGGCGTTCGGCGGGTGTCTAAGAACTCGCTCAAACAGTGGCGACAATAGTGCCGCACCAGTCAGGCTGATATGGTCTTCGTCATAGTAAAATGCTTGTCCGTCCTTGTAGATATAACAGCGGGTATCGTCACACAGTCCCTCGTGGGGATAAACACGCAGCAGATCTGGCCTTTTGCCGAGACCATCCAACATTGCAAATGAGGCTTTATGGTTTTGAAGAAAACTTTCTGTAAACTGGCTGATTACGGCTTCATTGTCGGCCGCGGCCGCACGGATGAGATTTCTGAAGGTAGGAGGATCGATTGGCGAAAATGGATAAACGATGACGACTTTTTTTCCTGCTATTAACAAGCTGTCGATAGTTCGATAGAAATCATCGCGAAATCCTTCTTGGTTCTCTGAGATTTCGACGTAAGCGGCAAAATTGGCTGCAAGATAAACGGTATGGATAGCCTCTGTTTCAAGAAGTTTCCGCATTGCGAAGGTCTGGAACCGCTCACAGGACTCGCGCCAGTCCTGGTATTCGATCTGCCAACCAGGTGCCGGCGGACATGCGGGCATAGTGAGAGCCAATAATGATTCTTCCCGGTCTTCAACCAGATCACCCAACATAACCGCGTAGGCCGCAGCAATACTGTCGCCCCATAGCGCAATCGTCGGATTCGTACCCTGCTTGCCGTAGAGGCATCCACGTGCGTCCCGAGCGGTGGACAAACATTCTTTTTGTCGTGCATCGCGGTCTTCTCCAGCCGCCAAAATGGTTGCCACGGCCTCTGGATAGCGGCTGAGCCACCCCTCGGTCAACTCCCCATGGAGACCGACGGAGATCATCAATGTGGCTGCCCCCGCCGAAAGACCGAACAGCGTGCCGCGCGAGAAAAAACCGCTTTTCCCTCGGAATGGACGTTCGATGTATCGCCACGAAAATAAAGCCAACCCGAACGACGCAACTACCAGTAACGCTGCCTCCCATATAGTCGGTCGGCGCCCCAGCCATAGGCTCACAAAAACAAAGAGAGGCCAGTGCCAGAGGTAGAGGGAATAGGAGGTCAATCCCGTCATCACAAACGGCCGACGTGAAAGAATGCGTCCGGCGAGCGAGGGGCGATGCTGCCCAGCCAGAATAACAAGTGCAGCACCGAGACACGGAATCAGCGCGGCGAACCCGGGAAAGGTCGTTGTCTCCGAGTACCCGAATACGGCCACAGCGATCAGAAGTACGCCAGCGATGGAGAGTGCGTCCAGCACCGGGCGACTCCGGGAAATCTCCGTCCCACTCAGCGCTAGGAGTGCACCAATCAAAAATTCCCAAGCCCGAAAGTGAGCTAAGTAAAAAGCCGCCTTCGAGTCTTTGTCCAGGTAAAGCGCCCCAACCGCTGCGAGGAATGACATAAAGAAAATCGCCCAAAGAATCAAAGAGCGGCGACTTCTGCAGCAGCGCGCTATAAGTAGCAACGTGATCGGAAAGAAAACGTAGAAAAGCTCTTCTACTGACAGGGACCAGGTATGCAACAGTGGCTTACTATGTGCGTCTATGTCGAAGTAGCCGCTCTCTTGACGAAACTGCACACTGGAAACGAACAGCGTCGCCGTGATAAGCGATCGCGCGAAATGGCGGTACTCTTCCGGATAGAGAAAGAATGGTGAGGCAATGGCGCAACAGGCCATCACTGCAAAAAGAGCAGGGATGATGCGCCGGATTCGGCGTTCGTAAAATCCCACTAAGGAGAAGCTACCCGCTCTGATCTGTCTATAGATAATTGACGTAATCAGATAGCCGGATATCACGAAGAAGACGTCGACTCCGACGAACCCGCCAGAGAAGCCCGGTATCCCAACGTGAAAAAGGACCACTGGTACGATCGCCAGGGCACGCAGACCGTCAATGTCTGCGCGGTAAGGATGGGTCTCGATCGTCATTTAGTTCGAGTTAGGATTGGCTTTAGCCTGGTTCCGTGTGCACGGGGGCAGGTCTTGCATTTTGCATCAAACGGACTAGGAGGCCTCGTCGAGCGCCTTCGCCGGACCTTGCCGCAGGACCGCGATCTCTCGGAAGTCCCCCGCGCTCAGCGCCAGCGGGCGGCAGAGGGGTCAGGTCTTGCATTTTGCATCACGGATTTGCCGCACGATACGACTGACCTGCGAGTAGTGTAGCCGAAGTGCTCGCCGATCGCCTTCAACGTATATCCGCCGCTCGCGTAGGCAGCGGCAATCGCCTGGTCGCGGTCGGCGTGCATCGCGGCGTAGTGGGGCAGCGGCTCGGGCAGCTTCTGGCGCTGAGCGCGGGGGACTTCCGAGAGATCGCGGTCCTGCGGCAAGGTCCGGCGAAGGCGCTCGACGAATGCCTCCTAGTCCGTTTGATGCAAAGTACAAGACCTGACCCCATCTTTCTGGGATTGACAATGATCAGCGTCTCTTTAGGAGACGCCGAACCGGCGCTGGACCGATAAGCGAGCCGCCCAGCCGAGCACCCTGTTGAGCTTGCTACCGCTTGGACTTGATGTCGATGACACCACCCCTCCCGGATTGTGCGCGCCTGACCTCCTTGACAGGTGAGAGCAGATGGGGCGACACGTTCCATCTTTGACCGGAATCGGTGAGCACGGTAACCGTTTTCTTGTTGTACTTCACCAGGATGCCAACCTGCCGATCTCTTCCCGGGGGGTCGAAGCTGACTTGCTGGCCGACTTCGAATTGCAGCATCTCGGCATGGGCATGCAGTGATTCGAGGAACTTCAGACGAGCGACGATGCGTTGATTCAGGCGCAGTAGCTCATTTTCCGACAATCGATCAATATCGATATCCACTAGGCGATCTCCGGAGAATTGGTTTGTGCGGTGAATGCTGCGATGGTTTTGGGCAGAATGGGAGATAATCAGCGTCTGGCTAACGCTATGCTAACCGGCGCGGAGCAGCAGCGCCGCGGAGCGTCCGAGTGAGCGGAAGCGAACGATGTTTAGCATTTTGTTAGCCCTTAGGTTATTGTGTTAATCAAAGATTGTAGTGTTGCAGCGCCGTTTGGCGTAAACAGCCATGCGAATACGCCGCAATTCAACAATACTGTTATCCAGAAAACAGCGCCCGGGAAAAGGGGTCTTTCCTTTTGCCCTTGATCTGTACTGACTTTCCGCTCAGACAATTTCGTTGACGCGCGAGTGGTCCCGCTTGAACGGAGCGTTGAACGGCAGCTTGCCAATTGGCGCGGTCACTTCGCGCGGCACCGCTTCCCCTCGTATTCGTGTCGAGTCACTTCATACTTGCTACCGTTCCAGCGCTCTACTGGAAAGCAGAAGCCAAATCCGCCTATCTGAATATCCGGCCAACCACCGACCCCTGTTGTCGTCAGGAAGCTGAGAATGCCAGTTCCGTTCGTAATGAGTTTCCAGTTGCCCGTAGCTTGCTTACTGACAAGACTATATCCTGCGCCGGTGTTTCCGTAGCAATAGCTGCCACCTTCCGTAATTACCGCCTCCACGTTACCGTCCCCGTTGATGTCGCGCACCTCCTGAATTGCTCCAGGTGTGTATGTAGGGGTCGGGTCGTCGCAGGCTCGCCATTGGTGGTCTTTGAGTGAAAATCCGGCTGCCGTGAACGCTGCGGCTTCATCAGCTGCGGTTAGCTTATTTGTCGCGCAAAGCGCCGGGGCGCAAAGAAACAAGGCGGCTGCGCCTGCGATCGCTCGAATCGTTGGCTCTGGAAGTCGCCGGCTATGGGTCATACGCGTACTCATTGCCTGTGCTCCTTTGTGCGACGAAGTGTCGCGGAAATGTCAGGTGCCGTCCAACGCCCTAATACTTCAGTCCGTCGCGCGCCAGGCAGAGGTCCGTGGACTGAGCGCCAGGGGCGGAGCGCAGGACGGATAAATGGCTGTTGGACGAAACCGGTCCCGCGACGGTGGTGCGGGCCGGGATAGCCTTCCTTCGATGGAGAGGATTGTATTTGCAGTGCGAAGGGTTGTCGAAATCGCGTCGGCGGTGCACGGCGAGGGTTGGGCATACGCTCCGGCACCGGGAGGCGAAACGGGAAACAAGCAGCCCGTTTCTCATGGCCGGGTCGGCATGTTTGCGCTGGGGCACGTACAGATCCGATAACCCAGCGGCGGTCTGGCGATCTTGGGCCTTGTCCAGCGGGTGAGTGGCCCCAGGAGTGGCCGCAGCTGTCCGCTCGGGATGACCTCTCTGCAATATCGCGCTTGAATCTCGGCGACTACACGTAACCGCGCAACCGTTTTCGGTGGAAGCGCGGGCAAACCTGATCTCCCTCCACCGGGGCGCTGACCGCGCCTTCGTCCTGCGCTTGACCCATGTCACCCAAGCGACGCTCCGCAAGGCCAATAATGAAGGTGATTCAGGCTCTTGGGAGGCACGGTCATGCGTAGGCGAGAGCTGTTGCAGGCGTCCGGCGCCGGGTTTGCGGCCGCGGTGGCTTCTCAGTGGCTGGGTCCGGTCGCTCCGCTGCTGGCGGCGGAGGAGGGGGGACCTTATGACCTGGTTGCGGTGAAGGGCGCCGCGCCGGACAAGCTGTTCGACGCCGGCATGGAGGCCATGGGCGGCATGAAGCGGTACGTGAAGCCCGGGCAGACGGTGGTGGTCAAGCCCAACATCGCGTGGGACGCGGGGCCCGAGCGCGCAGCCAACACCAATCCGGCGCTGGTGGGGCGCATCGTCGAGCACTGCTTCGCGGCGGGCGCGAAGAAGGTCTACGTGTTCGACTTCACCTGCGACGACTGGCGGCGCGCCTACCGCAACAGCGGCATCGAGGCCGCGGCGAAGGCGGCAGGGGCGGTGATGGCGCCGGGGGACGGGCAGCGCTACTTCCACAAGGTGGAGCTGGACGGCCAGACCCTGAAGAAGGTCAAGGAGCACGAGCTGGTGCTGGAGTCGGACGTGTTCATCAATGTCCCGGTGCTCAAGCATCATTCGAGCGCGGGGCTCACCATCAGCATGAAGAACCTGATGGGCGTGATCTGGAACCGCGGTTGGTGGCACAAGAACGGCCTGCACCAGTGCATCGCGGACTACGCGGGCTATCGCAAGCCGGACCTGAACGTGGTGGACGCGTACGACGTCATGATGCGGCACGGGCCGCGCGGGATCTCGGCCAAGGACGTGGTGCGCATGGGGTCGCAGCTCATCTCGGCGGACATGGTGACCGCGGACGCCGCCGCCGCGAGGCTGTTCGGCTCGAAGGCCGCACGAGATTCCCTACATCCGCATGGCGGCGGATCAGGGGGCGGGGCGCATGGATCTGGAGAACCTGTCCATCAAGCGCATCTCGCTTTAGGGAAACGCCGATGATTGGCAGCCCTGGCCGAAGTCAGCATGCCGGTATGCCGCGGGAAGACCCGAATTGACTGGCGTTTCCCTGGCCGGGACCCATCTCGCGTTCGTCACAGGCACATGCCCCAGCGCCTGCTGAAACCCCTGCGTGTGATCCTCTCGCTCGCGTTCCTCGCTGTGACCGCCGCGCTGTTCCTCGACCTGGAGGGCCGAGCGCCGGGGGGGCGGTCGACGGGGTGCTTTTCCTCCAGTTCACGCCCTCGCTGGTCAGGTTTCTGCAGGGGGCGGGCTGGGCGGCGGCGGGTTTCGGCGCCGTGCTGCTGCTCACGCTGATGTTCGGGCGCGTGTTCTGCTCCACGATCTGCCCGCTCGGGACCCTGCAGGACCTGGTGAGCCGTCTCGCGCTGCGCCTGCGCCGCAAGCCGACGAGGGTGCTCTACCGCTACCGGCGTCCCCTGAATCTGGTGCGTTTCGGGCTGCTCGCCGCGACGGTCGGCGCCGCGCTCGGCGGCTCGCTGCTACTGGTCGCGCAGCTCGATCCCTTCAGCCACTTCGGGCGCATCATGGGCCTGCTGGTGCGCCCCCTGGCGGTCGGCGCCAACAACCTGGCCGCGCGGGCGCTTGAGGGCCTCGGCAGCTATCTGATCGCGCCCTTTGCCTTCATGCTCGACCACTGGCAGGCGCTGCTGGCGCCGATCGCTGTGCTGGGCCTGGTCGTCTGGATGGCCGCGAGGCGCGGACGGCTGTTCTGCAACACCCTCTGCCCCCTGGGGGCCCTGCTGGCGCTTGTCTCCCGCTACGCCCTGTTTCGCATCGGCATCGACCGCGCGCGCTGCAACCTGTGCGCCGAGTGCTCCGTGCGCTGCAAGGCGCAGTGCATACACCTCAAGGACAAGCGCGTGGATTTCGACCGCTGCGTCGCCTGCTTCAACTGCATACCCGCCTGTCCGGAGTCGGGGATCGGCTATCGTCTGGCCTGGAGGGGGCGGGGCATGGTTGATTCGGAGGCGGAGGATCAGACCGCGCGGGATGGGGGGGCTCGCCGGTCTGTGTCAGACGCGGGCCGCCGCGCCGTTCTGCGTCTGGGCTTGGGCTGTTGGGGTTGGCCGGGCTTGCCGCGCTGACGCGGGCCGAGGACTGGCCGCAGAACAAGCGTCCGACGACGATCCCGGTGGTCAAGCAGCATCCGGTCTCCCCGCCCGGGGCGGGAGCGACCGCGCGCTTCAACGCCGCCTGCACCGCCTGTCAGCTCTGTGTCAGCGTCTGCCCGACCCAGGTGCTGCAGCCGTCGTTGGTGAGCTACGGGCCTTCAGGATTCCTCCAGCCGCACATGGCCTACGAGACGGCCTACTGCACCTACGAGTGCGTGCGCTGCGGCGAGGTCTGCCCGACGGACGCGATCCGGCGGCTGTCGATCGAGGAGAAGAAGCGCAGCCGCATCGGCACCGTGCGCTTCATCGAAGACAATTGCATCGTGGTGACCGAGAAGACCGCCTGCGGCGCCTGTGCCGAGCACTGCCCGACCCAGGCGGTGCACATGGTGGCCTACGAGGGCGTGCTCACAGTCCCCGAGCTCGATACGGAGGTCTGCATCGGCTGCGGGGCCTGCGAGCACGTCTGTCCGGTGCGGCCGCACCGGGCCATCTTCGTCGACGGGGAACCCGAGCACCAGCTAGCCGCGGAGCCCCGCAGCGAAGCGCTCGAGATCAAGGTGCCCGATGAGTTCCCGTTCTGAGGGGATTCAGATGCCCTTGCGGTTCGGGCGGCTGATGACCTCGACGCGGACCTTGGCCAGCCCGCGCTTGATCATGCCGAGCTCCTTGGCGGCGCGGCGGGAGAGGTCGATGACCCGACCCTTGATGAAGGGACCGCGATCATTGATGCGGACGACGACGCTCTTGCCCGTCTTGGTGCTGGTGACGCGGACCTTGGTGCCGAGGGGAAGGGTCTTGTGGGCGGCGGTGAGAGCGGACTGGTCGAATCTCTCGCCGTTTGCCGTCTTGCGGCCGTGGAACTTGTCTGCGTAGTAGGATGCGATTCCGACGTGGGTGCCACCGGGGGCCACCTTGGCCGAGGTGATGAGTGGTGTCATTGCCAGGATGGCCAGCATCCCGGCGGCAAATAGTTTTCTGAACATGCTCGCCTCTCTAGCTCAGTTCACTTTAAGGAACGAACCACCGACGGGCGAAAACGCGGCGGTTCAAAGGAAGCGCGAGTATACGGGGATTGGTGTTCAGGGTAAACCCGAAATAGGGAAAACCCTAATCTTCATGTGTTGAGCCAGGTTCGCCGCTGGCATGGGGTGATCGGATCGGTAGCACCGGTTACAAGAACTGCCGGTGCGATGCTTGATTTTCCTAATCTATAACATTTGGAAAATCACAAATCCTCCTGATAGGAAACGCTTTACCGCCGTGGGTCCCGATTGAATCCCATAAGATTAAGAATTATAAAAGTCACATAAATTATTGTTTAATCAATTGTTATTGTGCATAAACCTTGGTCCGGATGGATCTCGGGACATGATTGCTGGCGTCTTTGTATATACTCGCGCCGGCAGGTGCGTGATGCGGGCCTCTGGATCTGTTCCGGTGGGTCGTGATCGCACCGAGCGGGGGGTGATACACTTCAGCACCTTGAAGTTTTCCCGGTATGCTGCGGGGGGCTTCAACCGCACCAACAACAAATCACCGAAGGAGAAATCACGAATGCATGTGCGCCAATACATGAGCCCGTCACCCGTCACCATCCGCGAGGATGCCGACTACGGCGAGGCGTTCGAGATTATGGAAAAAGGCGATCTGCACCACGTTCCGGTCGTCAGCGCCGACGGCGAGGTGCTGGGCATCCTGGCCCGCCGGGACCTGCAGCTTGCCGCCCGGCATTTTCATGAGGCGCCGGTGGAGGTGGGCGAGGTCATGCACACCCCCGTTGTGACCATTGCATCCGACACTGATCTTTCCGTCGCCGTCGAACGGATGATGGACGACCACATCGGCTGCCTGCCTGTCTCCGACGACGGTCGCCATCTGGTCGGCATCATTACCGAGACGGATCTGCTTCGCGCCCTACGCGACCTGCTCGCGGAACGCGGGGAGTAGCCTCTCGCTGAATCCCCCTGGCAGCGATCGCGCGCGAACGGCGTTGAGGTGGCTGCAGGGTCTCTACCCCCCTCCTGTCCTCCCCCCTGCTAAGGGGGAGGAATGAGTGGGCATGCCCCGGTCCCCTTCCCCCTCACAGGGGGAAGGTCGGGATGGGGGTGGGCGCGACCGGCTTTGGGGTGGCCGCGCTGTCTCCACTCGCCTCCCAGGCTCCCCTTGCCAGGGGTAGAAAATTTGACTCGCGGGGGCGGCGGGTCTCCGTTGCGGCACCGTCTGCGATTCTTGTTTTGCTTGACGATGATCGGGATTAATCTTCAGCTCCCGACCATTCTTGAGCGAGTATCCCCATGTCCGATCGAGCCACCCTGATTCTGGGCGACGACACCTATGAGTTTCCCGTCGTGCAAGGCACGGAAGGGGAGCGCGGCATCGACATCCGCGACCTGCGGAGCCGTACCGGGCACATCACCCTGGACCCGGGCTACGGCAATACCGGGAGCTGCGAGAGCGCCATCACCTTCATCGACGGTGAGCAAGGCATCCTGCGCTACCGTGGGATACCCATCGAGCAGTTCGCGGCCGACCCCAACTTCGTCGAAGTGGCGTGGCTCCTGATCTTCGGCCACCTGCCGAGCGCGGCGGAGTATCGGGAATTCGCCGCTGATCTGACCCGGCAAGCGGATCTCGACGAGACCATGAAGCACCATTTCCAGGGCTTCCCGCGCTCGGCGCCGCCGATGGCGATCCTCTCGGCCATGATCAACGCGCTGTCCTGCTTCCACCCGGAGCTGTTCGAGCTGGAGGATCAGGATCGTTTCCGCATGGCGGCCGCTCGGCTCATCAGCAAGGTGCGGACCATCGCGGCCTACGCCTATCGCCACTCCAGGGGGCAGCCCTACATCTACCCGGACCCCCGGCTGCGCTATGTCCCCAATTTCCTGCACATGATGTTCTCCCAGCCCTACGCCCAGCACGTGTGTGACGACGTCGTGCGCGAGGCGCTCAATCTGGTGTTCATCCTGCACGCCGACCACGAGCAGAACTGCTCGACCTCCACCGTGCGTATGGTGGGGTCCAGCCAGGCCAACCTGTTCGCCTCCTGCGCGGCGGGGGTGTGCGCCCTGTGGGGGCCCCTGCACGGCGGTGCCAACGTGGAGGTGCTCAACATGCTGGAGCAGATCCATAAGGGGCATGTCACCCCGGAGGAATACGTGCGCATGGCCAAGGCCAAGGACGGCAACGTGCGCCTGATGGGATTCGGCCATCGGGTCTACAAGAACTTCGACCCGCGGGCGAAGATCCTGGCCGGGGTCGCCGAGCGGCTGCTTTCCTATCTCGGCCAGGACGACCCTTTGCTCGACATCGCCCGCCGGTTGGAAGAGATCGCGTTGGAGGATCCCTACTTCATCGAGCGCAAGCTCTACCCCAACGTGGACTTCTACAGCGGGATCATTCTGCGGGCCGTCGGCATCCCGACCAACATGTTCACGGTGATCTTCTCCATGGGCCGTCTGCCCGGATGGATCGCTCATTGGTGGGAGCAGAACCAGACCCAATCGAATAAGATCGCCCGCCCGCGCCAAATCTACATTGGCAACACCGAAACCGACTATCAGCCGATGGCGGGACGCGGCGAAGGCGACGGGCGCGCGTGATCCGATTGCGAGGCCACTAAGGCCCGGTCGCCACCGGCCGCGACGGCGAGCGGATCCACTCGCTCCAGGACCCGGCATAGATGCGGGATCCATGGAGCCCCGCGACCTCCATCGCGAGCAGGTTGTGGCAGGCGTTCACGCCGGAGCCGCAGGAGTGCACCACCCGCTGCGGCGGGACGTCCCCCAGCGCGGTGGCGAACCGCTCCCGCAAGACCGACGGCGGCAGAAATGTCCCGTCCGTCGCCAGATTGCCGGCGAACGGCAGGTTGACCGCATCCGGGATGTGACCCGCGACCGGATCGATGGGTTCGACCTCGCCGCGAAAGCGCTCCGCCGCTCGGGCGTCGACTAACTGGAAGGCGCCGGTGTGGAGGTTCTCCTCGATGGCGGCGGTACTGAGCCACAGAGATTGATCCGGGAGTCCGCTGAAGTTGCGGGGCTCGATCGTCGGAATCTCCGGGGTCAGGTTGCCGCCCCGCGCGAGCCAGGCGCCGAGCCCGCCGTCCAGCACCGCGGCCCTGTGGTGCCCGAGCCAGCGCAGTAGCCACCAGAGGCGCACCGCGAACGCGCCGCCCGCGTCGTCGTAGACCACCACTTGCGTGCGATGGCCGACGCCCCAGTGCCCCAGCTTCTCGCACAAGCGCGCGGGGTCGGGCAGGGGATGGCGGCCCGTGTCGGGACCGATGGGGGAGGAGAGGTCGTCGTCGAGATGGGCGTAACGGGCACCCGGGATGTGGCCCAGGTCGTATTGGTTTCGCCCCCAAGCAGGGTCGGCCAGGGCGAAGCGGCAGTCCAAGACCACCCAGTCCGGGGCCCCGAGCCGGGCGGCGAGGGTGGCCGTGTCCACCAGGTGCGTGAAGTGATCGTTCGCGACGTCGGGCATCTTTGAGCTCTGCTCGGTTGGTGGCTGGACCTGGTGGCCGGTTCGCCTCAGCGCGTCGCTGCTACGGTCAACGACTCAGGCGCGGGGTGCGTCAGGGTCCGCGGCGTCAGTCCATCCCCGGGGAAAACACCAATATCCCCCCCGCGCCGCTGAGCACCAGGTCGCCAAAGCGGAAGCCCAACTGTTCCACCGCGGCCAGGTGTTCCAGAAACGCCTGCTCCAGTTCCATGAGGGGCTCAGGGCAGGCCATCTGAGTGACGCTGATCTCGCCGATGGCGATGGCGCCTCTCCCCTGGTCTTCCACGCCGCCGAAGTAGCGGTTGCAGGCCGCGCCGCCCGAGATCTTTTCCGCTTGAAAAGAGGCGGTTACCGTGCCCTCCGGTTGTGTCTCACCGTCCGCGCCGACCATGGTCCGCAGGGTCCATGCCGTTCCATCCAGGTCGGCCAGCGACAGGGCGTCCTGGGCCTCGGATGCACTCTCCGTCAGGGTCCCGTCGGAGACCTGGAATGTCTTGCGGACCTTGGTGGCGGGAAGCGCCGAGGCGTCTTCCTCGCCCGCGACGATCAGATCGACCACGACGGCGCCTTCGGCCTGGGAGAGGTTGCGGACCTGCACCCGGTCGCCGAGCTGGGTCGTCGCCAGGTTCTTCGCCTTGCCACCGGCCAGGGAAACGGCCGCGAGATAGACGAAGCTGCCGCTGCCGCCGGAGTTCTCGACCAGGAGCACGGCCGCGTCCTGCTCGCCGTCGGCGTCGAGATCCCCCACGGCCACCATGTGGTCGATGAGGATCACGGTCGGCCGGGAGGCTCCGTCCGCGAGGAAAGGTTCCCCCTCGTAGCGACCGTCTTTCAGGGTCACCGGCTGCTCGTAGATGCCGTGGTACTCGGCGTTCGCCAATGCGGAGAGCGGCACCGGCTCCGCGACGGCGGGTTGCATTGCCGCCAGGAGGGCGGCGGCTGCGGGCGTGAAGACGAGCGGGCGAAGGCGTTTGGTCATGCTGTTTCCTGTGCGACGAAGGGAAGGATAGGAGTTGGGTTGGTGTCAGGCCCCTTGATCTGCTGGCGAGCGGTGGGTACCGATCCGGTTGTCGTCCATCGCCCCGGAACGCCGCCAGGCGCAGGATGTCCGACTGGCTCAGGATCCCGCCGGCTCGGTCCTGGCCACCAGGCGTCGGCCCTCGATCTCGAAGGTCTCGAACACGGGGCCGGGTCGTTCGAGCGGGTCCGCGGATTCGAGGTCCCCGTCCGCGGTGAAGCTCAGCTCGACGCTGCCGGACAGGTTTCCGCTGCTGGTGTCGAGGGTAAGCCGATAATCGGTGCGGCCGAAGCTGGTGGAAAGACCCTCCCCGGGCACGAGGAAGTTCAATCCGGTCGCGGCTGCCCTGATCGCCTCGCCCTCCGCCCCCAGGCAGATCCAGGCCCCGTGGGATGAGCTGAATGGCTGGTAAATGCCGGGCAGGCCGGATTGGCCCGAGTCAGTGACCAGCATGATCCCGTCGCCGGTGAAGGTCGCCAGGGCACGCGAGGCGAAAACGCCCTCGATGTCGGTCACGGTGGCGACATAGGTCCCCACCAGTGCGCCGCAGGCATTCGCCGGCTCCTGCTGTGCCGATGCCGGCCCGGAGAGTGCCGCCAACGTCAGGCAGATCAGCACGGGCGCCGGGGAAGGCGGTCCGCCGGCCGTCAGTCGTCGTTTGATCATCTTGTGCGCTCCAAGGTGAATCGCGATACGCCTGGCCGCCCATTCCGGGGGCGCCTCCTCGGCTCCGTCGACTCGACCCGGCTGGGGTCGGAGCTCCCGCCTAGGACGAGCAGCGAGGAGAGGGTCGCAACGATACGCAAAGTAAGCTGTCTCCCCGCGCTCAGTCGAGCAGCAGCAACCCGCGGTCGGGTTCGTAACCGGCGCCGATGCGACGCAGCTCCCGGTTGAGCTCGAAGCCCGCCTTGGTCCGGAAGTCGACCGGCTTGGTGCGGTAGAACTGGATGGACTCCCGCGCGTAAGGGGCCTCGAACAGGGGAACGTCTTGCAGCACCCGAGCCTCCTCCGCCTTCTTCAGCCCGGAGAAGCGGCAAACCGGCGCCTCCTTGATGACGGCGCCGCCGTCCTCCCGATAGGAGATGTTGTCCTGATACAGCCACTTGTAAAAACCCTTGCGGTCGTTCGGTGCGTAGGATGCCTCGGGCCTGTGCTTGTCCCCCCGGAAGGCGAGGTAGTAGCGCACGCCCATGACTTCCGCGGCGCCGTCGCCGTCGATGTCGAAGACGTCGTAGCATTCCGGCTTGTTGCGGAAGTTGGGAACCCCCGCAAGCCCCTCGGAGGTGGAGGGCAGGGCGTCGCGCAGCTCGCTCATATGGCCCGAGGGCAGACGGGTGGAGCCGCGGGAGTTTGGTCCCCGGCTGCCGAGCCAGAGGTTCTGATAGTTCTGCTCGGGGTTGCGCTCTCCCCGCACGTCCCTCCACTCCTTCGGCAGGAGGGGGTTGGCGTCTAGCCGGAAACGCACACCCGCATTGTGCAGGGAGTTGTAGGCGATCCCGCCAGCGTGCTGGTAGGCCAGCAGGGGGATGAAACCGTAACCGGGGTTGGGGGAGAGATAGTCCACCATGCCGAGCGGGCCCTTGCCGTGCTCGCGGGGGATCAGGGGCCAGACGCCGGTGGCGCCGAAGTCGGGCAGCTTCGCTCCCTTGTACTCGGTCCACGCAAGGGCGGTGCCGGCGGGGTAAACGGCGGTGAACTCCACCGCGCGGACCTGGCCGTCCACGACCGGGTAGTGTCCCCTGGTAGCCAATTCCAGGAACTTGAGGGTCTGTTCGCGGAAAGCGGGATCATCCGCCGGATTGCCCACGCGCACCAGCTCGAAGGCGGCCCCCAGCGCGGTGCCGATCTCGCCGTTCAAGGCGTGCAGATTGACCCGCCCCGGCAGTACCGCGTTGGCGGCGTCGAGCTTGGCCTCCAGCGAGCCGAGGCCCACATCGCGCATACCGGCGAGGTAGGCATACCAATCGGCGACGACACGGTCGACGGGAATCGCGATTCGGAAGACGCGCCCAGGGTTCAGCCTGCTCATGATCTCCAGGGACCTCTCCCGGAAGGCATCGGGACCGAGATCGCCGCCGTAGACCGTGGCCTCAACCCCCGCCTCGACCAGCGTCCCCGCGAAGCGCTCGAATTCGCGGTTGGTGGTGAGCTCGATCACCCCCTTGTCGATCATCTCCTGGATCGTGTCCCGACGCGCCAGCAGGCCCTCGAGATAGGAGTCCAGCTCGTCGGGCCCGAGCACCATGGTCAGTCGCTGCTGGTTGCCGCGTCCGAGCTCCAGGTGCACGCGCGAGCGATCCTGGGTGCGGGGAGCGAAGCCCGTGTAGAAAGACGGTTCGTAGCGGGAGAAATATACCCCCGGAGCGGGCTCGGCGCCGCTCCAGGACGGGCCGTGGTCATCGGCGGCCACCGGTTGCGGAACGACGAGGGCGATACCGAGCAGGGAGATCGGTAGCAGGGCTTTGGTCAAGGTCTTCATTCGACGCGCTCTCCGGGCGCTCGGAGCGGTAGCAAGTGTTCGCGGACGACCGCTGGCCTGTCCTCGTTTCCCAACGGTATCCGGCACCCTGTAGGTGTCGCCTCGGCCTCGAATGCCTGAAGGCGAGTCGTGGGGATCGGGGATGATGCGGGGAGCCCCGAGGCCGTCACGCGGTTGCGGCAAGGGGACTCTGGTGCTGATGATGCTCCGATTTCGTCATCGTACTCTCTGTCAGAAGCGCCGAGTAGGGGGCTGGCGCAAGAGCCGACCGCAATCTTAGAGCCCAGAGGCACCGGCGTCGAGGTCTTGCCGTATGCGCCCTCGGCGCGAATGCCCGATCCGGTAGTCAGCGTTGTGTGGGGGCGAAGCTGTTGGTGCTCGATGCCACCCGGTGGGGTCTTCACGAAGCGCTTGCTGTCCGGCTCCCGAGGCTATTGCCCGGGACCAGCAGCAGGGCGAGTATGACCAGGGAGCTGAAGACCTGGGCGGCTTGTTGCGAGATGACTGAGACGCACAGGTCCACGACGAGGATTCCGAGCAGCGTCCACCAGCCGGGCAGTCCGATGTCGCGGATGCGTTTCGCCTTGAGGTTGGCGCCGGCGAACAGCAGCACGGCGAACACGATCGACATCAGGAGCAGGCCCGGGATGCCCAGCGTTTCGCCCAACTTGATCTGGGCGCTGTGCAGATCGCCGCCGACCATCTGCTCCGAGACGCCGATCGCGGCTCCGATGCCCAGCATGACGAGGACAACGGCCGCCGCGAGCAGCACCCAATAACCGAGGAACGGCAGTCGCGCCAGTTTACCGTCGGTAACGTTTCCGAATAATGCCCTAAGCATGTCTGCGTCCCACTAGAGCGATTTTGCGTATGGACGATCAGCGGCGAGGCCGGCCTAGCCAGAAATTCCGGGTGTCGCGCTGGCGCACTCAACCCGCTCCACTGGCGCCCTGATCGGTCTTATCGGCTGCAGGTCCCCTCCATCAGGTAACGACCTGCAACCCAGCCCTTGATGCCCTGGTATTCGATCTTGCACCAGCGCGGATTCTCCTGCAGGCGCGTGGCTTTTTGATCCTCGGTCAGCTCGGTGAACTCGCGCAGGGTCAGTCCCCCCTTGCAGCCGAGGTTTCGGACGCAGGTGCCGTCCGGCGGGATCTTGCCAATCAGTTCCGCGTCGGCGTGCGGCTCGGTGCGGATATTGAGGACATCTTCCGCCGCGACCCCCGTCACCGCATAGAAATCGGGCCCGTCCGCCACCGCGCCCGCAGAGCCCGGGCCCAGTGTGAGTATGACGGCCGTCAGCAGCAAGGACTTCAATTTGCTCATCCCCATCCTCCCCGCAAGTCGGTTAACGCATGGTTTGGCGATCTCTTCAGCGGACCTTGCAGTTCGTCTCCTTGTCGAACCAGGTCAGCATCGCCTCGCCGTGATGCTCCCAAAAGAGCACGTTCGCCCCCTCGTACCTGGAGCCGCTGGCCGCGGGGGTCAAGAATGCCAGGACCTGATCGCTTCGCTCGTGCTCGCCGATCGGTGTCAGAACGACGGTCGGCGGATCTGTTTCAGCGTAGAAGACGGCGGCCAGGTCGAAGCTGCGGCAGTCATAGTTCACGGCCGCGGGTACGGTGAAGGCGCCATATTCGACCTGTAGCTCGGCGATGCGGTGCCTGTAGGTCGTCTCGGTGCATGCGCGTACGTCCTCCGCCTTCCAGCAATCGTTGCGGCCCTTGCCCCATCCCCGCTGGAAGGGGCGTGGGTCCTCGTAGTCGTTCTCCCTGTGCCGTTCAAGAGCCTGTGCGTAAGCGTCCGCGAGCTTGCGGTCGAGGGCGGCGAGGCCCGGGTCCTCGCAGATCAACCGCTCTACCGCGCCGTCGGCCTTCGCCCAGTCGAAGCTCGGCTCCACGCCCAGTACCTGACCGCTGGGGGCCAACAGCACCATCGCCGCCAATACGGGGGTGGGGCTTCGGGGTCTCGCGCGCTCGGAAGGCTCCTTCGCGACGCTCATGGAAGACCCGAATAATGTGATCACTGCTGCTGGCTCTTCACTGCATCTTGGAGCTCGGCTACCATCTTCGTGCAATCGGCTTCGCTGCCGACCAGCTTAGCTTCCGGCTTCAGCTTGGGGCCGGCGGAGATCTTGGTGACCGCGCCGGCGAGTACCTCGTAGATCTGCTCAGCGGTAAGCAGCCCCTTGTCCTTGGCCGACTCGTGGCGGAAATCGCTCAACCCATATTCGCTCCGCAGATGGCTCTCGCAGTCGCGGATGGCGTCGTTCTGGCCATAGGCAAAGGCGCTGCCGGGCAGGATCACGGTCAGCGCGACGGATGCAGCGACCAGCCGGCCGCGGAAAATGGATTCTGGAGTCATGAGATCTCCTTTTTGGGTGGCGTCTGAGTGGAACCAGGGTGCGGGCTTGGAATCCGAACTCAAGGGACGGAGTGCGCGGCAGGGAAAATGCCTCAAGCAACGCCGGGTTCCGAGCGCGCAAGTCTATCCCCCCGGGCCACACCGCACATCCGGGCTTGTCCGTACGGAATTCCCTTACAGGAGTCCTATCGATCGCCTACGGGAGCGGGTGCGCAAGGTGTTTCCGGGCGCGCCGGCCCGAATCGCAGGTTCCCCTCACGTCGCCCCATGTTCGAAGCCGGCGCGATGGCGCCATGCCCTCGGTGGACTGGAACATCCACCATTGCGCCGGTTGACACCGAAGGGTGCCGATGCGTCCTCCGCCGTGAGGCTTCAGTTGATCAGGATCGATTCCACCGGTGCCGGTCCCCGGTGATCGTCCACCTGCGAAGGCAGGGCGGCCGGAGCCTGCTCCGGCAGTCCCGATCGCATGACGTAGAGGCTGGGGCCGGTGGTGTGCTCCAGGACCGGGGCGTCGGTGATCAGCATGGTGGTCCCGGGTGCCAAAAGGGGTGCGATCTCGCGGGAAAGCTCCCCCGGCAGGCGGACGCGACGGTAGGCGTCGTCATCGTGCTGCCCCCCACTCTCAGCCGCGTGCCCGGGAAGGCCGATGGCGCTCCAGCGCGCATGTCCGGGCCCGTCGCCGGCGAGTACCGTGTAGGCGTGCGTGCCCAGCGGCCGTCCCGGTTCCTCGATTCCGATACGGGCGCGGCCGATCTCCTTGCCATTGCGCAAAACGATGGCTCGCCGATCCGCGGCGCTGACCACCAGGGTGAGCGGACCCTCTGGGGATGCCTGCGGCTGCCAGCGTAAGGTCTCGGACGCGCCCAAGGCATGATCGGGCTCGGCATGCCCGGTCGCGGCGTCGACCGGCGTGAGCAGCGCCGGGTGGACCAGCTCGCGCGGTGCGGTCGATTTTCCCGCGATCACCACCGTCGTCCCACTGTGCGTGATCCCGAACAGCAGACGCGCGAACTCCGATGGCAGGTGCACGCAGCCGTGAGAGGATGGGTAGCCCGGAAGGCCGCCCGCGTGGAGCGCCACGCCGTCCCAGGTCAGGCGCTCGGAGTAGGGCATGGGCGCGTTCCCGTACTTCTTGGAGTGGTGATCCTTGTCCTTGTTGAGGATCGTAAACACCCCGGTCGGCGTGCTGTGCCCCGGCTTGCCGGAGCTGACCGTGGATACACCGATACGCACCCCGTTCCGATACACGTACGCCATCTGCTCGGGGAGGCTGACCACGACCGCCACCGGCCCCTCGGGCTCCAGGTTCCCCTCCCAGATGAACTCCCCGGGCTTGAGATCTTCAAGCGATGTTGAGGCCGGTGCGGATTGCTTCGCGCCCCAATGGGGGGTCGCGTAGCAGACAATAGAGGTCAGAACCAGTAGTGAGGCGAGGATGATCCGGTGTCGCATAAGGTTTCGTTGTCTTCTATTGTTTGTGATTGGAATCGCGGGCACTATCCAACAAACCCACCGTGAACAAGGGCTTCGCCCAGGCCGCCGGACCCGCTACCAGGGATACGATCGGTGCGGTGAGGGAGGTCCTCCACGGCCTGAACAGGACCGCCTCGATCGAGCCTCGTGCATCCTCTATGCGTAGCTTTGACTCGGGGCGGTGCAGGTACGTGCCGAGCGAGAGATGCCCTCTCAAGTTGCCTTGTGACGACCTCTGGTGCTGAGTCCGATAGCCAGTGGCGGGCCGGCCTGGTCACGCCTCCGAACTTGTGACCGCTACTTTAGCCCGACCTTCTCCGCGCCGGACTTGGTGTTGATGCCGAGTAGCGAGTAGAGGGGGCAGATGCCGAAGATCGCGGTTGCGATCAGGATCACGCCGATCCAGCCGATGGGGTTCTGCAGGGCGAAGAAGACGTTTCCGATCAGGAGTACGCCGAGGACTGCCCGGATGATGCGGTCGGTCTTGCCCATGTTGTTCTCGAATAGGTTCATGGTTCTCTCTCCGGAAAAGGACGCTTGGTGATCTCGCGGTAAATCGCCGGCATTTCTGCTCTCGGCAGAAAGGCGGCTTCGAGGGGCTGGTTGACCCGGGTCAACTCACACTCGCGTGGTAAGTAGTGGTCCTCGGCCGAAACCACAACCCGTGACCGGAGGTTTCGGATCGAGAAACCGCCCTCGGGGGGTGGGGGCGCTACCGAAACGGAACGACGGCAGGACTGGTCGCCGACGCCTTATCGCGTCGGTTGAAGCGGCGCTGTTATCATGTTGACCGAACAATACTAATCTCAGGTTGGCCGGTCCGCCATGGAGGTTGGGTTTTGCGAGCCCGCTCCGGGAGCCTTGTCGGCCGGCCTCGACGGGGTGCGCATGGAGGGGTGACCTTGCGTTTATTGCTGCTGATGCTCCTTGTCCCAGCCTATGCTCAGGCCTGGACGTTAAACGACCGGTGCGAGCTGACTCGCGAGACCCCGAGAGGCACGGTCTCTGTGGCGCGCATGCCGAATGGCATCCTCCTGTATCTGCCGGACGGATTGGTAGCCAACGATGCGCGGATCAAGGTGGATGTTGGTAGCCGGACCTGGCGGGTCCAACAGGTCGGTGGGGCGGTGGAGCTTCAGGGGGGTGTCGAGCCCTTCCTCGCGAAGAACTGGATGTCGGTGTACGCGGACGGCGACCACGTGCTTGGCTTCAGTCTGCTGGGGACATCGGCGGCCTGGACAGAGCTCGATCACTGCCTACCGGCCGGCGACGGTGGCAACTGGATCGCCCTGTCGGGCGAGATCACCCAGGCGACCGACGACGGGATTATCGCCGTCATCCGCCGACAGCGGCCCGAGGGACTGGTGCTGAATTCCGCCGGCGGTCTCGCCGCAGAGGCGCAGCGTATCGGTCACGCCGTGCGCGCCGCGGGAATGGCGGCCAAGGTCGAGGCCGGCGGCCAGTGCTTGTCGGAATGCACCTTCATTCTCGCGGCCGGGACCTCGCGGTCTGTTGAGGGAGGTGCCCGCGTTGGCTTGCGCCCGGCGCTGGTCACGAAAGGGCTCGGGGTCCTGGTCGGCAACCAGCGATCGGTTGCGGAGACCGCCGCCTACTTTGACGCCATGGGCGTGAACGGCGGTAAGCTCGCCGTGCTGGCTACGTCCTCGGCCAATTCGGGTGAGCGCATCTTCTCACCGGCGGAACTGCGCGACACCGGGCTTGTGACCGCTGGGAGGCCTGCCGCGATCATGCGCCTCACCGAAGAGACCGTATCCCAATCGGAAGCCGTCGACTGGTGGTGGCTGCTGGGACTGCTTGGGCTGGTCGGGGCGTTCTGGGGCGTGACGGCGCTCTGGACCAGGGCGCGGAGGGTGGATAGTCGGCCCGGCCGCTAGGCGCGCCTTAGCAGCGCCGCACATTGCGGACTCGTCGCGCCCCGTCCCGGTTTTTCTTGCCCAGCGACGCGATATCGGCGGTCGGCGCCATCTGTAGGCGCCCGACTTTTCCCCACGAATCAAGATCTCGCCCTACGAATCCATGCCGTTCGCGTCGCGCCCACTTGCCTGGGCGCATCCGGGGCGCAAGAGGGGCGCGTCGCCATAAGCCCCACATACCCCTAAAAATCGAGTTGACTTCGTCCAGAATTCGCTATCTTTATTAGAATCTCGCGCGCATACGGCATTTGCGCTGTTGGGATACCCATCACGATAACAGCATTTTTTTGGAGGAGCGGGCAATGTCGGGCTTTGTGCAAGAGGTATTTCGTCTCTTCAGCGGGGGCCCCGCGTCCCTGCCCGAAGGATACGAACCGAGCCGCCTATGCAGCGGCGTTCTGCCTGCGGTCGTCGAGCATGTGGTGGACCAGACTTACAGCCGCTTCCGCGCGATTCCGGGCTACGCCAAGCGCTTGCAAGGACCAGTCTTTGAAACCTTCCGCTACATCGATCAGTTGGTGGAGAGTGTGCCGGAGCCGATTCTCTGCACCCGCTCCCGGTTTACGGAAGACCCACGGGTCAACGCCTTCTTCGTAGATCCCAAGCACATGCAGGAGGTATTCAGCGAAAGCGCGGAGTTGCGCGGGCTTCTGGAAACCCACCCCGATGTGGACGAGTGCTGGGCCCTGTTGTGCATGCGGAAAGAGGAGCGGCAACAGCCCGGCATGTCGGTTGTCGGTGACGCGGTCCGCAAGGATGTCATGCAGACGGTGATCAGTTTCACCGATCATCAGCTCCTCTCCCCGGGCCGTACCGAGCGGGAGGCCCGGCGTACATTGAAGTGCTGCATCTTCGATGGCCTGCTGTCCTTCATGCAAAAAAGGGCAGACTCGGCGAAGGCGACGGTGACGGAGTTGGAGAACCGGATGAAATCCCTCCGCGGGCGGTTGCAGAAGACGACTGCGGACGAGGGCGTTGGCGATTCCCGCCAGCACCTGCTGACCCAGATCGACACGCTGGAGAGGGAATTCGCGCAACAGGACTTGCGGCTATCCTCCCTGGAGGATCATCTCGACTATGTGGCGGATGTGCTGGGGCACCCGGCGCAGTACCTGAGCAGCCATTCGAGCGCCATCCGAATGAATCGCATGGGCGTGAAGCTCGATGAACATTCCGAGGATGCAGGCTACGAGGTTCCGCTGACGGAGATTCGTATCGCCGCGACGGAGCCCAGGGTCGGCGCCCTGGTGCGTTTCCCGCGCTCGGAGCTCCTGCCGCGGCAGGACTTCCTCACTCGGGCCGATAGCTTCCTGGCGCTGTAGCGGGCGCCTGACATCAGGCGTCACCGCTCCACGGGGCGGGAAACCCCGCGCTTCCCCGATGTCCGGCCCGCGGTGGACATGGATGAGCGGTCCCGGCGCCTGCCGCGCTCGGGACCCGCGGGTATGAGACCCTTCTGGTCGATTCGTTGACGCTCCCTGGCCGAGTTGTTTTAATGGCTCGCCGCAATCCGCGCTCGTCTCGGCCCACGAACCAACATCATGTCCCTGCAGCCCGTGATCCTTTCCGGTGGATCGGGAACGCGCCTCTGGCCGCTCTCCCGGGAGGCCTACCCCAAGCAGTTTTTGCCGCTCACCAGCGAGCGGACCATGCTCCAGGAGACGGTGAGACGCCTGGACGGGCTGGACGAGGAGCACCCGCGTCAGGCGATCGGCGTCCTCGACCCCATCGTCGTGTGCAACGATGCGCACAGGTTCCTGGTGGCGGAGCAGTTCCGGCTGATCGCGCGCAGTCCTGCCAGCGATCCTATTGGAGCCGGTGGGTCGCAATACCGCTCCCGCGTTGACCGTGGCGGCGCTGGCGGCAAGACGGGGTGAGCGTGACCCCGTGCTGCTGGTCATGCCGGCGGACCACACCATCCGCGATGAGCGGGGCTTCCGCCAGGCGGTTGCGGATGGCTTTCAGCTCGCTGGCGGCGGGGCCGTGGTCACCTTCGGAATCATGCCCGACAAGCCCGAGACCGGCTACGGCTATATCCGTCGGGGCGAGCCTTTCCCGTCTGCCGGGATCGCTGGCAAGGCCTTTGTGCTCAGCGCCTTCGTCGAGAAGCCGGACGAGGTTACCGCTCGGCATTATCTCGAGGCCGGGGACTACTTCTGGAACAGCGGCATCTTCATGATGAGGGCCTCGGTCTGGCTGCGACTCATCGCGCGTTTCCGTCCGGATATCGCCGAGGCGAGCGAGAGGTCCTTCACCCTGGGCGTGGCCGATGGCGACTTCTTGCGGCTCGATGGCGAGGCGTTTCGCGCCTGCCCCGGCGATTCCATTGATTACGCGGTAATGGAGCGGCTATCGCGCGATGCGGCGCGGGAGGACACGCCGGCTCTGGTGCTGCCGCTCGACGTCGGTTGGTCCGACGTGGGCGCCTGGTCGGCCCTGTGGGAGGTGAGCGACCGGGACGAGATGGGCAACGTGCTCGACGGAGATGCCTTCGTCCACGATGCGCGCAACAACCTGCTGGTGGCCCAAAGCCGCATGGTGGCCGCGGTGGGCGTCGACGACCTGATCGTCGTGGAGACGCCGGACGCGGTGCTGGTGACCGCAGAAGGACAGGGCCCAGGACGTCAAGGCGGTCACCCAGTTTCTGCAGCGCGAGCAGCGCATCGAGCTCCGGCATCACCAGCGGGTGCATCGGCCCTGGGGTAGCTTCGAGTCCATCGGTCAGCGGCGACCGCTACCAGGTCAAGCGGCTCACGGTGAGGCCGGGCGAGTCCCTGTCGCTGCAGATGCACCATCACCGGGCCGAGCACTGGGTCGTCGTTTCGGGCACGGCGCGGGTGACCTGCGGGCGACGAGGTGAAGCTGCTCACGGAGAACCAGTCCACCTATATCCCGGTGGGTGCCACTCATCGGCTCGAGAATCCCGGTACCATCCCGCTGGAGATCATCGAGGTCCAGTCCGGCAGCTACCTTGGCGAAGACGATATCGTGCGCTTCGATGATGTCTACAACCGAGGTCCAGGGGAGACCTGATTTCCGACAGCGGACCGGCAGATGCAGATCGTTACCGGAAGGTCGGGCTTCGACTTCCATCGCGACCAGCGCTGCCGCATGGCCGCGGTTGCGCCCGGGTTCCTGTATCCTTCCCGCTTTTTCCGGCACTCGCGATCATCATGGGTTTCAAATGCGGTATCGTGGGTCTGCCCAACGTCGGCAAGTCCACCCTCTTCAATGCGCTCACCAAGGCCGCCATCGCGGCCGAGAACTATCCCTTCTGCACCATCGATCCGAATGTCGGCGTGGTGCCGCTGCCGGATGAGCGGCTCGACGTCATCGCCGAGATCGTGAAGCCGAAGAACGTCATCCCCACCACCATGCAGTTCGTCGATATCGCCGGCCTGGTGGCGGGCGCCTCCAAAGGCGAGGGGCTGGGCAACAAGTTCCTGGCCAATATCCGCGAGACCGACGCCATCGCCCATGTGGTGCGCTGTTTCGAGAACGACGACGTGGTGCACGTGTCCGGCAAGGTCGATCCCCTGGGTGACATCGAGATCATCAATACCGAGCTGGCCCTGGCCGACCTGGAGTCGGTCGAGAAGGCCCTGGACGGGCCGTCCGCGCAGGCCAAGACCGGCGACAAGAAGGTGCTGGCGCGCAAGACGCTGCTGGAGCGGGTGCGGGATCAGCTGGACGCGGGTCGGCCGGTGCGGGCCATGGAGCTGGACGAGGACGAGCAGCTGGAATGAGGGACCTGTTCCTGCTCACCGCCAAGCCCACCATGTACATCGCCAACGTCGACGAGGACGGCTTCGAGGACAACCCGATGCTGGATGCGGTGCGCGAGCTTGGCGGCAGAGGAGGGCTGCGGAGGTGGTGCCGGTGTGCGCCGCCATCGAGGCGGAGATCGTCGAGCTGGACGACGACGAGAAGAAGCGAATTTCTGGCCGACCTGGGTCTTGGACGAGCCGGGGCTGAATCGCGTGGTTCGCGCCGGCTACCGCTGCTCGGGCTGGAGACCTATTTCACCGCCGGACCCAAGGAGGTCCGTGCCTGGACCGTCCCGCAAGGTGCGAACGCGCCGCAGGCCGCCGGCGTGATCCACACCGACTTCGAGCGGGGTTTTATCCGCGCCGAGGTGATCGCCTACGACGACTTCATCGCCTGAAGGGCGAGCAGGGCGCCAAAGAGGCCGGCAAGCTGCGCTCCGAAGGCAAGGATTATGTTGTCCAGGACGGCGACGTCATGCATTTTCGGTTCAACGTTTGAAGGCGATTGACGCTTGACAGGCGCCGCGTCGTTACTATCCGCGCTCTTCCGGCTACGTAGCTCAGTTGGTTAGAGCGCAGCACTCATAATGCTGATGTCGGTAGTTCGAATCTACCCGTAGCCACCACTCAACTCCCCGTCCTCTTTCTTTTCTTCCGCCAGGCTTGTCGAGGAGTGGAGGTAAGGTTCGTCCTTTTCCGCCGTCTCGCGCTGGTCGCCACGGCACCTCCGTTGACTTGAGGAAGCGCTTGGTTCCCGCAAGCTCGGCGGGGTCAGCGTCAGGTGTGTCCGTGCGGCCGCCTGCTACATGATCCAATGGTTGTTCTCGCGAAGCTCCTTCTGGGCCATCTCGATCTCGGACACCAGGAGCAAGACTTCGACGTCGTGTCCATAGTACAGGTGGGCGTCGTCGAGGCACGGGCGCGCCTCTTCCGGCTCTTCTCGCAGATCCATCGCAGTCCATGACGGTCCGCCCGGCCAGAACTCCACGCGGTCGCCAGCTCGCACCGGTTCGTAGGCCAGCAACAGGAGAACGCCACTGGCCAACTCCCGATCCTGCCATGACCCGACGCGCATCGCGAGCTCGGCCCAACCTCGCTGGTGTCGTCCGACACTGTAGACCAAGGCCCTGCTGCAAGGCTCCTCGGCACCCGAGATATACACGCCGAGCTGCGCAATATGGTTGGCGATGCCCAGATGGTCGATCATCGAGATCTCCTCTTCGTGCTGTCGCTGCAGGCGAACCGCGCGGATGCGCCGTGAAACCTGCGCCGGGAACCGCCGCCGCACCCCTACCGGCGTATTCCTTGGGGTCAGTGTACAGAGGTGTGCTGTGGTTCTATCGTGAGCGCGGTCACAGGCTTTCATCGTGCTGGAGCAACGCACAACGCTGGACATTGATCACCACGGGCCGTAAACGAAGCGCAGAGACTGTGAGCGCCGAATCTGAAAGGGTTGTGAGGCCCGCGCGACGCTAGGGGAGGGCGTCTGCCATGGTTTCGTCGAGCTGTCGCCCCACGCATCCTGACTGGCCTGGTAGTCGTTTTTCCATCGCTACCCGCCGTGACGAACGGCTTGAGCACGTGCCTTAGCTTGGTTGCTCGCGTCCGGTTACTGCCTTCCAGCCGGCGCCGCGGCTTCCCGTTGGGCTGTTTTGTGAACCCTTTCACAGTTCTGGGCAGCCGATCGCGGTATCCGAGGAACAGGCTCGTCTTGGCCTGACCAGGAAACCGGCATCCACCGATCGGGGGCGATCTCATGGATATTGACTGGGTCGACTCAACCCATCCTTCGGTTGTCGTCGGCATCGCGTCCGACGGGGGACTTCTCGTCCACGCCTCTCTTCACCCACTGGGCGCCGAGGCGGCTTGCGGCTGCGCCATGCATGCCGGAGTCGTGGGACGCCAGTATGGCGGTGAGGTCTATTTCCCGATGCCTTGGATCCGCTCGGAGTTGGCATCGGTGCTGAAGCACAAACCCGCTCATGCCTCAGCGTCTTTCGTCGCGCGGATCTGCACCGCTCTGTACGAGACCCTGCCGACGCTTCAGACGCGCGCCGTCGATCCCTGTTGCGGACAAGCGCCGGGATAGGGAGTTTTCGAGTCTGGAGGTGAGGGGGAAATAAAAGGTCGCCGGGCCATTCAGGCCCGGCGACGAACTTCTGCGTTACGTTTTGTTGGCGTTATTCCGGATGTCCCTCGCTTTGAGTTCTCTGTCTGGCCCGCGATTAGCGCGGACGATAGTCTCGTCGTCGGTCGAGACCTGCCAGAGACACCCCATCCCTGATTGCGAGCGTCACGGTACATATTGCGATGCAATCGCGAGTTTTTTTGTGAAGCGGGTCACAAAAAACCACTCACATTCAAGGAGGCAAAAAAAAGCCGCTGATCCATTGGGAGCAGGCGGCTTTCAAAGCGAGGGACTCACGTGCGCCCCATCCGGAGGATCCAGACAGTACGCACGTGAAAAATATCACACAAGGATCGCGCCAGAAGCTAAGGCGCTTGATTCTGCTGACAAACCGGGCGCGTGTTCGACGTGAGTAGGAGAAAACTGTCGTCTATACCCGACAGAGTTTCTCCGGCCTCACCCGGAAGGCACAGCCCGACGAGCGGAATGATCGATTGAAGGTAGCTTGCAAACCCAAGGTCCCCGTTAGGCGCCAATCTCCCCGAACGAGCGCGCGAAGAGTGCTGATCGCTGAGAACGCTCGTTGCCGAGCGAGGAGCGGCGCGTGTCGACTGACACCAGACGTTGGCCGCTACAGGTGGGACATTGGTACCAAGTCTGGGTGGAGCCGGGCTGGTCCGAGCGTTCGGTCAGGATCATCGGGCTCTGGCAGCGCGGACAGTAGTACATCGTCGCTTTTCCCCTACGGTCGAGTTGTGTCGATTGGCTGTTCTGTGGCGGTGCCAGGTTCAATCCTGATCGATGGCGTGGGCGATGAAGTCCGGCTCGTGTCCGATCAACAAGCCGGTGTACTCCCCCAGCACCATCAGGCAGGCCCGGAAGGGACCGTCTTCCGCAGCCGTCGGCGTCTGCTCGAAGCACTCTGAGAAGACGTCGGCAAGCTGATGAACGAAGCCTCGGCTGCTCTCCGGATCCGGTCCGGGCTGCGGCGTCTCCGTTACCGCGGTCATGGTCCCGCAGGCGTTCCGCAGGCGGTCGATTTCGCAGACCAACTCGCTCAGGTAGTGCTCGTCGTACGCGCGTCCGCGCTCGTCCTGCGCGGTAAGGACGCGGAGAAGGCCCGGTTTGGATGGCTGCGGGATCTGCAGCAGCAGATCCGAGAGCAAGCGCGCCTGTTCCTCGACGGCGAGCAGAATCTGTTCGAGCCCCCGATCCCGTGGTGCAGGCGTCTGCGCCGGCGCAGGGACGTCGCCGCGGACCAGCTGATCGGAGAAGGCGCTCAACTGGTACTCCACCGCTGCGACGAAGATCTGCCGGCCCATCTCGTCCCCGACCTGTTTTCGCTTCAGCGCCTTGCAGATTTCCGATTTCTGGCGTTCATCGAGGTGCACGGGGTCGATGAAGCGGCTGTCGCGGCTTCCTTGGCCCGGTGCTGCCGAGGCGGCGGGTCCGGGTGATTCGAGTGAAGCCGGTGCCTTCGCGGAGCCGCGCTTCTGGCCCCCCTTTGCCTTGGGTTCGACCGCGAGCTCTTCCGGGAGGGCCGCTTTTCGCAGCAGTCGCGGATGCGTGTTCGGATTCGGTTCAAGGCGCATGGGTTGGCCCCCGTTTAGTGGTCATCAGCCGTTCGTCGAGGCACTGCGTTCCTGCCCAGGTCTAGTCGGGTTCGAATCCGCTTCGGTTCAATCATTGTCTCCGCAGGTACTGAGAAACCGCATTGACGCTCGTCGTTCGCTTCCTCTGTTGGAGACGCTGAATTGATCAGCACTTTTCTGTTCGCTAGTTCTAGGAGGTTTCCCTGACCGCCGAACCAGCCCCGGTTGCCACCGCGCCGAATCTGGCGTTGAGGAATCCGACGATATCCCGGGATTCATACAGCCACCTTGTCCCTTCAGGCCCTGCGATCCGCAGGCAGGGCACCTGAATCTTGCCGCCCTCGGACAGCAGGGCCGTCCGGTGGTTTGGGTCGTTCTGGGCGTCGCGCAGCTCGATCAGGATATTCAGGCGGCGAATCGCCCGGCGCGTACGGATGCAGAAGGGGCAGGCGTGGTAATGGTACAGGGCCAGTGCCTGTGCTGCCTCTTCCGCGGCGATCTGCTCCGCCTTGCCGCGTTGCATCGGCCGCGGGCTGGTCAGGTAATCGACGAGTACGAGGATCCGTCCGAGGCCTTCGCGGACCAGTTTGAGCATCATCTACTGCTAACCTCCAGAGGTTTGGATGCCGGGCGCGGCGCGGTCCCGGTCCGCCAGCGGATATCGGAAGCATCATACATCGCCCAGAGCTCCTCGAAGGGGAGGCATCGCCCGGATCAATCCCAATTGAGCGTACCGCCGGTCTGGTACTCGGTCACGCGGGTCTCGAAGAAGTTCTTCTCCTTCTTGAGATCCAGCACCTCGGACATCCAGGGGAAGGGGTTGGTCGCGCCGGGGTACTGCTCGGGCAGGCCGATCTGGGCGCAGCGCCGGTTGGCGATGAAGTGCAGGTACTCCTCGAACATGGGGGCGTTCAGTCCCAGCACCCCGCGCGGCATGGTGTCGTGGGCGTACCGGGCCTCCAGGGCCACGGCGTCGCGGATCATGTCGACCAGCTCGCCCTTAAAGGACTCGGTCCACAGGTGCGGGTTCTCGATCTTGATCTGGTTGATGACGTCGATGCCGAAGTTCATGTGCATGGACTCGTCGCGCAGGATGTACTGGAACTGCTCGGCGGTGCCGGTCATCTTGTTGCGCCGGCCCATGCTCAGGATCTGCACGAAGCCGACGTAGAAGAAGATGCCCTCGAAGATCAGGTAGAAGGCGACCAGTTCCCGCAGCAGCTTCTGGTCGTTCTCCGGGGTGCCGGTGTGGAAGTGGGGGTCCGCGAGGTACTGGGTGTAGGGCAGGGCCCACTCCGCTTTCTTGGCTACAGCCGGCACCTCCCGGTACATGTTGAAGATCTCCCCCTCGTCGAGCCCGAGGCTCTCGACCACGTACTGGTAGGCGTGGGTGTGCAGGGCCTCCTCGAAGGCCTGACGCAGCAGGTACTGGCGGCATTCGGGGTTGGAGATGTGGCGGTAGACGGCGAGCACCAGGTTGTTGGCGACCAGTGAATCGGCGGTGGAGAAGAAGCCGAGGTTGCGCTTGATGATGGTGCGCTCGTCCTCGGTGAGCCCGTCGGGGTTCTTCCACAGGGCGATGTCCGCGTTCATGTTGATTTCCTGCGGCATCCAGTGGTTGGCGCAGGCGTCCAGGTACTTCTGCCACGCCCAGTCGTACTTGAACGGGACCAGCTGGTTGAGGTCTGCGTGGCAGTTGATGATCTTCTTGTCGTCCACCCGCACCCGGCCCGCCCCCATCTCCAGGCTCTCGAGACCGGTTGCCCCGCCCTCGGCACACTCGTCGAACTCGTGCCGCGCCGGCGGGGCGGTCGCAGCGGGAAAGTCGGGGTCGTCCATGCCGAGGTCCGGCTGCACCTGGGCGGGTTTGGGATCGACCACGGGCGCGCGCCCTGCGCTGGCCATCAGCACCTCGTTGGCCACCACCCCCCGCCCCGGGCGAACGTGTTTTCCCGTATCGTGGGCGCGGATCGCGCTCTGGAGCCGCGGCGCGGACTCCTGCTGGAACCAGTGCGCATCTTCGCCCGAAAGCTTCGCTTGCGGCTTCGCCTTGGCGTTGGGCGTGGGGATGGCGAGGGGGTCGTCCCAATTCAACATCTCGTATCTACCTCTGTCGTCGTGCCTGTCTGGTTGCGGTTCCGGCGTCCGGGGATGTCTATTGCAGTGACGGCTCCCGTTCGTTGAACAGGGACTCGATCAGGGTATAGAGCTCTTTGGCGGCCAGCTTCGCCTTCTCGATCGGCAGGTTGTCGAAGAAGACCACGGTCGGTTTGGCGCGGACGCTCGAATCCTTGGACGCGTGCCGCTCGAAGATGGCGATGGCCTGCTCCTGGATCTGCCCGCCCTTCTCGAACAGCACATGGTCGTATGTCGGGGGCAGGGTGACGTAATCCCACATGACGTCGGCGGTGTTCTCGGCGGTGCGCACCACCACGTAGGGTTTCGCGGTCTCCTGGCAGTAGTGGAACCAATCGCTCTGCGGTGCCGTGTCGTAGGTCTCGATCAGGTCGAATTGCGCGTCAGCCATCTTCATCCACCTCTTCGTCTTTGTTTGGTTTTTCGGTCTCTTTTCGTCCCGTCACCGGTTCTGGTGCCGGTGACGCCGGTTTTCGGAGCGCCTCCCGGCTCAGGCCGCCTGCTCGAAACAGGTGCTCAGCAGCCCGTTCACCTCCGCGACGTCAGGGTCACTTGGAAACAGCGTGTCCTGGTCGAACCTCTCCCGGACCTCGGCGTGGTCCGGGTGCGCGGGGTCTTTCCACGCCTCCCGCGCCGCGTAGTAGCCCCACAGACCCCCAATATCCTCCGGCGGGCAGGCGCCCTTCGCCTTGATGCAGATCGGTGTTGCGACCCCCGGGTCGTAGGGCAGGACCTTTTCCAGCGTGACGCGGTGCTCCCACCCGTCGCCGAAGTCGTATTCGTAACGCAGCCAGTCCTTCTCGCGCCGCAACAGCTTGTTCAGCCGGGTGCTGCGCTCGTCGAGCACCGGCTCGAAGTCCCAGTCGTGCAGCGGCATTCTGAACAGACGCCCGTTCTTCTCGAACTGGTGCATGTGGGAGTCGGTCCAGCCCATGCCGATCTGCAGGACGTCGTGGAGTTGGGCGAGCGGAATCTGGCCCGGCACGAGGAGCCGTCTCCAGATCGGCGGCGAGGAGCCCGTCAGTGTCACCTTGACCTGGTAGATGTACTCTTGCTGTGCAGTCATGTCCTTCGTCACCTCGCTTGTTCGTCGAGCCCGCGGCGCTGGTGCGGCGCTGTCCTGGTCAATCCTCGATCTCGTGCAATATCTCCATCGCCACCGCCTCCATGCGCTCCAGGCTGATGTCGGCCTTTTCGACAAAGGCCTCGTCGTAAAAACCCGGCTCGGACCATTGCTTGCCGCTGATCTGGCAGCGTTTGGCAAGCTTTGCGATGCCGAGATCCTGCAGGGCGAAGCCCAGGTCGGTCCAGAGGACCGCCAACCGGCCTTCCGTGCCGTGCTCCCGGCTGCCGGTGTCCTGCATGCGGCGCGTGTAGGCCGCGGTCTCCCTGGCTGCCTTGACGACACCGCGCAGGGCCTTCTTCGACTCCTCCTTGCGCGCGGTCCCGGCGCGGCTCAGGTTCGCCAGCCAGGACCTGATGTGCTTGAGGACGTCCCACAGCAGGGCGGGGCTCAGGCTGTCCATGGCGCATGGGAGCCACCTTTGGGAATCGGATCGGCGTCGAGTCGCTTGTCCGGACTCGGCGCCTCGTGGGCTTTCGTGGCCGTGATTGGCCGCGAGGCATGGATCCAGATGGATGCACGGCCCCGAGTGGCTTTCTTTTGCCCCGCCAAAAGAAAGTCACCAAAGAAAATGCCGCCCCACAGTCGCGACGACCCCTGCGCTTCTCGGGATTTCCGGGGTTCCATCGACGGCACGATCCCTGTGCCGACGATGGAATGCGCGCCTTCCCGGCGCGCCCCCTGCGGGCCTGTCCGGAAATCCCTGCGATGCTCGGCGCAACAGGAGGGGGAGGAGACGACCCGTCCGTCCCGTAGGGCGCAATAGCGAAGCGTATTGCGCCGCATGTCATCCGCGCCGTTCGCCCGCAATGTCACCGATGCCCGGATCATCCGCCCAATCGACCGGGTAGACTCCCGACTCGACATGGCGAAGAAACGTCGAATGAGGCCAATCCCGCACCCGCTCGACGTATCCATGCTTGAGCGGATTGATGTGGACGTAGTCGACATGGGCCGCGTAGTCCGCGTCGTCGCGGATGGCGTGCTCCCAGAAGCGTCGTTGCCAGATACCCCGCTCGTCGCGCCGCCTGCGGACCTCGGATCGGTGCTCGATCTGCTGCAATGCCCGCGAGAAATGCTGTTTGATTGTCCGCCAGCGGTTCGCGTAATCGTCGTCTCCGGGCGGGAGTGTCCAGACCGCGTGCAGGTGGTCGGGAAGCACGACCCATGCGTCGACGTGAAACGGACGCCGGCGGCGTACGCGGTGGACGGCGTCTCGGAGCACGGCAATGTGTCGGACCAGCAGATCATTCGGGTATCGTTCGAGCAGGTTCACCGTGAAAAAGTACGTGCCGCCCGGTATGCGGATGCGGCGATAGTCGGGCATTTCGGCTCCATCTCATTCGGCGCAATACGCCTATGGCTATTGCGCCCTACCAAGGCGCGAATCGGTGTACTTGAACCGCTGCGAGCACCGGAATCCGCAGGGCGCAATAGCCTCCGGCGTAATGCGCCGCATGGCGCGCGGTGTAAGGGGAGCCGAACCTCTAGGTCCACCGAACGCAATGTGCGGTTTCGTGGCCGCGTTCGAAGTCGTCTCGCCGATCGTGATCGTTGCGCGGCCCCGAGTGACTTTCTTTTGCCCGGCCAAAAGAAAGTCACCAAAGAAAAGGCCGCCCCACTGTCGCGACGACCTCTGCGCTTCTCGGGATTTCCGGGGTTCCATCGACGGCACGATCCCTGTGCCGGCGATGGAATGCGCGCCCTCCCGGCGCGCCCCCTGCGGGCCTGTCCGGAAATCCCTGCGATGCTCGGCGCGACAGAAGGGGAGGGGGTCGAGCCCGCAGTCTCGTAGGGCGCAATAGCAAAGCGTATTGCGCCGAATGCCGGCCGTTTTCGGCCGAGCGGCGGCGTTATTCCCTTTTGCCGCGTCGAGCATAGCAGCCGTTTGCGTTAACAGCCCGAAGGGGCGCGCGAGGGATCGCGCGCGTCGGTCGTCGGTACATGGACGTGCCGTCGGCCGACCCCCGGAAACGGCGAGAAGCGCAGAGGGTGTCGCGGCAAGGGGGCGGATTTCTTTGGTTACTTTCTTTGTGCGCACAAAGAAAGTATCTCGCCTCGCCTGCAGGGCGTTGATCTTGGCAACTGGTTCGGAGCGAGGCGAAATCATGCGATAAACTTTCAGTTCGTCGTTTTCTGTTTCTGCGCAATACGCTTCGCTATTGCGTCCTACGTGGGCTAGTGAGACCCAAGTTTGTTTTTTTTGATTATGGATTGCAGTTGATCAATAGCTTCAGTAGACAGTCGTATGGACTGGCTTTTTTTGCCTTCCATTTTTCGATCCTTCGACCCATACGTGTCTATTTGAAGATAAGACTCCCCCTCAGATTGAACTATCGAGTATGTTGCGTCGGTTTCAGTATGTGTGCTGTCCTTGTCAAGTGTGATTTTCTCTAGTTTTCGGATGACGGCCATGACGCGCACCTTTTTTGTGGTGACAGTGTGGTATGCAGAATCGTTAAGTCGAATACCGGGCAGATTTGGGATAGCGCCGGACTCCCAATGGTTCGGGGAACTCTGCATCCCTTCCATCTTTCCGTAACCAGCAAGAACCGTGTGCGCATCCTCTGCGCAGTCGCGGTTCAATTCCGTTCTACTGACAAGCCTCACACTCCGGATCCAAAATCGAACAAGCCTTCACCTCCTCAGATCCGGTCCCTTTACCGTTTCCCTTGGCCTTGGCAGCGGAATAACTCCCCCCCACCGCGCTCAACCGATTGGCGCGGCTGGAATCGTCCATCGTGGACTTCTCCACATGGGTCGCCCCCATGGACCGCAGGTAATAGGTCGTCTTCAGCCCGCGCACCCAGGCGAGCTTGTAGAGGTTGTCGAGCTTCTTGCCGTTGGGCTCGCTCATGTAGAGGTTCAGGCTCTGGGCCTGGTCGAGCCACTTCTGGCGGCGGCTGCCGGCCTCGACCAGCCAGCGGGCGTCGATCTCGAAGGCGGTGGCGTAGAGCTCCTTGAGCTCCTGCGGGACGCGGTCGATGGCTTGCACGGAGCCGTCGTAATACTTCAGGTCATTGACCATGACCGCATCCCACAGGCCCTGTTCCTTCAGGTCTGCGACGAGGTAGGGGTTCACCACGGTGAACTCCCCGGAGAGGTTCGATTTGACGAACAGGTTCTGATAGGTCGGCTCGATGGACTGGCTGACCCCGGCGATGTTGGAGATGGTCGCGGTGGGCGCGATGGCCATGCAGTTGGAGTTGCGCATGCCGACGGTCCTGACCCGCTCGCGCAGGCGTGTCCCAGTCCAGCGTGCTGGACCTGTCCATCTGCAGGTAGCCGCCGCGGCCTTCCTCCAGACGGGCGATGGAGTCGATGGGCAGGATGCCCTGGCTCCACAGGCTGCCGTCGAAGCTGGAGTAGCGCCCGCGCTCCTCGGCGAGCTCGGTGGAGGCCTGGATGGCGTAGTAGGAGACGGCCTCCATGCTGTGGTCGGCGAATTGCACCGCCTCGGTGCTGGCGTAGGGGATGCGCAGCTTGTAGAGCGCGTCCTGGAAGCCCATGATGCCGAGCCCGACCGGGCGGTGGCGCAGGTTGGAGTTGCGCGCCTGGGGCACGTTGTAGAAGTTGTAGTCGATGACGTTGTCGAGCATGCGCATGGCCGTGGTGACGGTCTTGCGCAGCTTGGCGGTGTCGAGGCCCTTGTCGGTGACGTGGGCGGCCAGGTTGACCGAGCCCAGGTTGCATACGGCGATCTCCTGATCGTTGGTGTGCAGGGTGATCTCGGTGCAGAGGTTGGAGCTGTGGACCGTGCCCGCGTGCTGGTTGGTGTAGCGCAGGTTGCAGGGGTCCTTGAAGGCGAGCCAGGGGTGGCCGGTCTCGAACAGCATGGCGAGCATCTTGCGCCACAGGTCGACCGCCTTGACCTTCTTGCTGACCCTCATGTCGCCGCGGGCGGCGCGCTCCTCGTAGGCGGTGTAGGCGGCCTCGAAGGCCTGGCCGGTGAGGTCGTGCAGGTCCGGGGTCTCGTCGGGCGAGAACAGAGTCCAGTGCTGGTCCTCGGCGACGCGCTTCATGAACAGGTCCGGCACCCAGTTGGCGGTGTTCATGTCGTGGGTGCGGCGGCGGTCGTCGCCGGTGTTCTTGCGCAGCTCCAGGAACTCCTCGATGTCGATGTGCCAGGTCTCCAGGTAGGCGCACACGGCGCCCTTTCGCTTTCCGCCCTGGTTGACCGCGACGGCGGTGTCGTTGGCGACCTTGAGGAAGGGCACGACGCCCTGACTCTTGCCGTTAGTGCCCTTGATGTGGGCGCCCATGCCGCGCACCCGGGTCCAGTCGTTGCCGAGGCCGCCGGCGAACTTGGAGAGCAGGGCGTTGTCCTTGATCGCGCCGTAGATGCCGTCGAGGTCGTCCGGGACCGTGGTCAGGTAGCAGGAGCTGAGCTGCGGACGCAGGGTGCCGGAGTTGAACAGGGTCGGCGTCGAGCTCATGAAGTCGAAGCTGGACAGCAGTTCGTAGAACTCGATCGCGCGCTCCTCGCGGTCGATCTCGTTGATGGCCAGCCCCATGGCGACGCGCATGAAGAAGGCCTGGGGCAGCTCGAAGCGCACCCCGTCCGCGGTGTGGATGAAATAGCGGTCGTAGAGGGTCTGCAGCCCGAGGTAGGTGAACTGCAGGTCGCGCTCCGGCTTGAGGGCCGCGCCCAGGCGCTCGCAGGTCGTACTGGGCGAGGCGGCGGTCGAGCAGTTCCAGGTCCGCCGGCCTCGCTTGACGTAGGCGGAGAAGTACTCGGCGTAGCGCTCGGCCAGGTCCGCCTGGGTCTCGACCCCGATCCCCAGTCCCAGAAAATCCAGGCGCCTCGCGCCGCAGGATGTCCAGCAGCAGGCGGGCGGCCACCTGGCTGTACTGGGCTCCTTCTCGATCATGGCGCGGGCGCTCATGACCAGGGCCTGGCCCACGTCCGCCTCCTTGACGCCGTCGAACAGGTTGCGGCAGGTCTCGGCGAGGATCTTCTCGCCGTCCACCGCCTCCAGATCCCGGCAGGCCTCCTCGACCAGGCGGCGCATGCGCTCGATGTCCAGCGGTCGGGTGCTGCCGTCGGCCAGGGTGACGCTGAGTCCCGGCGCTTCCGCCTTGGGCTCGGCGCGCCGCCTTCTGGGCGCGCTCGCGGGCGCGCTGCTCGCGGTACAGCACGTAGTCGCGGGCGACCTTGTGCTCGCCGGCGCGCATCAGCGCCAGCTCGACCTGGTCCTGGATGTCCTCGATGTGGACGGTGCCGCCGCCGGGCAGGCGGCGGGTCAGGGCCGAGGCGACCTGCTCGGTCGAGCTCGCGCACCTTGTCGTGGATGCGGCTGGAGGCGGCCGCGCTGCCGCCCTCCACGGCGAGGAAGGCCTTGGTCATGGCGACCATGATCTTGTTCGGTCGAAGTGGGTGACCTTGCCGTTGCGGCGGATCACCTGGACCTTGCCCGGGGCAAGGGCCTCGACCTCGGTGCGGCTCGCGTGCTCGGCGGGCTCGGGGGGTACGGCGATGTCTTGCGTTGGCTCGGCGGACGGCGCTTCGGTGGCCATGGCTCCTCCTCAGGACGGCTCGTGCATTACTCAGACGGGGGTTGTCCACAGACTGCGTGGACGGTACGGCAAACGACGTTTGACCGCAATATATACGCTACGGATAGCCTGTCAACCCCCATATGTTGTGTAGAAGCCGGTGGAAGAATGGGGGCGAGCTGTGCGCGGCCTGTGGATAAATCGCGGGCTCAAGCTTGCTTCGGGGCGGCTCCCCCAGCATTGGCGGGAGCTGCCGCCGCACGGCTTTGTGGATAGGCGTGGCAATGGGCCTGTGGAAAAAGGCACCGGCCCCTGGCGCTGCCACCCGGCTTGGATGGCGTCGCCCGGCGCTGGGGGCCATCCCTCGTGACGCGGAGCGGAACCCCGGCTCGCTCTCGCTTCCTTCGTTCGGGCCGGGTGGCTCGGGTTATAATCCGCGGCCGAACGAGCGACCGCGGACGATCGGATCTCCGGGATCGGTCAGCGGCGGAAACCGGTCGATATCAGAACCAAATCCAAAGGAGGACGTCTTCATCATGCAAGTCAAAGAGATCATGAACCGTTCCATACGTTCGGTCAGCCCGGATACCAAGGTCATGGAGGTTGCTTCGATCATGTGCCTGTATCGGATCCCCGGTATACCTGTCGTGGAGGAGGGCAGGCGCTTGGTCGGCCTGATTGCCGAGAAGGATGTGCTGCACAGCCTGTTCCCCACGCTCGAGAGCCTGATGGAGGAGGGCATGGGCAACGTGGACCTGGACAGGGAGATGGCCAGGTACAAGGACGTGTTGGCGCAGTCGGTCTCGGATCTGATGACCCGCAATCCCATCACGGTGACCCCGGATATCCACGTCCTGCGGGCCGCCAGCGTCATGGCGCGGCACCGTTTCCGCCGCATTCCGGTGGCCGAGGATGGCGTGCTGATGGGTATGCTCAGCCTCGGCGACGTGCACAAGGCAATCTTCCATGCCAACGTGGCCGACAAGCTGAGGATCAACTGAGCGGGACCGTTTCTGGTCCGCCATCGCGGCACCTTTTCTGAGTCTGTCTCGGGGTTGCGTCTCCGCGCGGTGCCGGACTAATCTCCGGCAGGATCAGCGGTGATTCGCGACCTGGCCTAGGCGCTCATCGCGGTCCGTGAATTAGGAGCTTGGAGGATTTGAAATGAAAACAAGGCATGTCTTACATGCGGGCGCGGCGGCGTGCTCGGCGCTCGCGGCGTTCCCGTTGCTCGCCGCCACGCCCGCGGATATCGCCCAGGCGGAGTACGATCAGGTGATGGCCCTGGAGCCGAATCTGGACAACGGCCGCAAGGTCTATCTGACCTGCACCGTCTGCCACCGCCCGGAGGGCTGGGGCAGCATGGATGGCGCCTACCCCCAGATCGCCGGTCAGCTGCGCACCGTCATCATCAAGCAGCTGGCGGACATCCGCGCCCGGAACCGCGACAATCCGCTGATGTACCCGTTCTCGATACCGCGCATCCTTGGGGGGCCGCAGAGTATCGCGGACGTGGCTGCGTACGTCGAGGCGCTGCCGATGACGCCGCATAACGGCGTCGGTCCCGGCATGGACCTCGAGCTCGGAAAGCAGCTCTACGCGGACAACTGCGTGAAGTGCCACGGCAAGCAGGGCGAGGGGAACGAGAAAGACCACATGCCGGCCATCGCCGGTCAGCACTACAACTATCTGGTGCGCCAGTTCGACATGATCCGCTCCGGGCGCCGCAAGAACTCAGACCCGAAGATGGTCAAGCAGATCAAGGGGTTCACCGCCCGCGAGGAGGCGGCCGTGCTGGACTACACCTCGCGTCTTCGCCCGCCGGCGGACAAGCTGGCGCAGGACGGCTGGACGAATCCTGACTTCCCCCACTATGTGCGGCCGCCCATGCCGGAGCCACCGCCGATTCCGGCGATGCCGGAGCCGCCGCCCATGCCGGCGATGCCGGCGATGCCGGAGTTCCCGCACCGCTGAGGCTTCTCGAGGCCTGGTGATTTGGAAGCGGGGCGTCACGCCCCGTTATTCACGTCTGCCGGCGGTGCCGCGCCCATCCGCGGTTTCGTGCCTTGCCAACGAGTGGCGTGCTGGTTTTGGCCAGGATGGCCAATCATCAGCGTCTCTTTAGGGTTCCATCCGTCCTGCCCAGTCGCGGGCGAACTGCCAGGCGGTGCGCCCGCTGCGCGAGCCACGTCGCAGCGCCCACCGCAGGGCCGCGCGCTCGATCTCCTCGTGGTCGCTCGCCGCCGCGCCGAACCGGCGCAGCCAGTGGTGGACGACGGCGAGATATTCGGCCTGCGTGAAGGGGTGGAAGGCGATCCAGAGTCCGAAGCGGTCCGACAGGGAGATCTTCTCTTCCACGCTCTCACCCTGGTGAATCTCTCCGTCCACCAGCCTCGCTTCGCGGTTCTCGCGCTGGAACTCGGGCATCAGGTGCCGGCGGTTGGAGGTCGCGTAGATCAGCAGGTTGTCTGGTGCGGCGCTGATGGAGCCCTCAAGCGCCGCCTTCAGCGCCTTGTAGCCGGTCTCGTTGGCCTCGAACGAGAGGTCGTCGCAGAAGACGAGAAAGCGCTCCGAGCGGTAGCGCACCAGCTCCAGGATGTCGGGCAGGTCCAAGAGATCGTCCTTGTCCACCTCGATCAGACGCAATCCATGTCCTCGCAGCTCGTTGAACAGGGCCTTGACCAGGGACGACTTGCCGGTGCCCCTGGAGCCCCAGAGCAGGACGTTGTTGGCGCTCCTTCCGGCGAGGAACTGGCGGGTGTTGCGCTCGATCTCCGCCCTTTGGTGCTCCAGGCACAGCAGATCGCCGATGGCGACGCGGTGCGGATGGGGTATCGGCTGCAGCTGACCCCGGCCCTGCTCCCTGCGCCAGCGGAAGGCCTGCGCCCGCCAGTCCGGGTTGGCGGGTGCCGGCGGCAGCAGATCCTCGATCCGCTCGAGCAGCGCCGCCGCGCGGTCGATGAGCGCCGGGACGTCGCTCACAAGACGGCGCGCTGCAGCGGGCGCTCGACGACGGCGTCGGCGAGCGTAATACCGTCCACGAGCACCGGTTCGCCGACGGCGTAGCCCTGGGCGAAGTCGACGTTCAGCGCCCGCAGCTGGTTGACCGTGGCCTTGTCCTCCGCCCACTCGGCGATGGTCCGCAGACCCAGCACGTGCCCGATCTGGTTGATCGAATCCACCAGGGCGTGGTTCACGGGATCTTCGGTCATGCCGCGCACGAAGCTGCCGTCGATCTTCAGGTAGTCCACCGGCAGCTCGCGCAGATAGCTATAGGAGGACAGGCCGGTGCCGAAATCGTCCAGGGCGAAGCTGCAGCCGAGGGCGGAGAGCTCTTCCATGAAGGTGCGGGCCTGCTCCAGCTTGCGCACCGCCGCCGTCTCGGTGATCTCGAAGCAGATGCTCTGGTAGGGAACGTCCCACTCGGTGAACTGGCGCTTGAGGTAGCGCAGGAATCCCTCGTCCGTGATCGATGTCCCCGACAGGTTGACCGCGAACAGGAAGCCGTCGCAGCCTTGGGCATGCCAGGCGCGGAGGTTCTGCGCCTGCAGGCTGAACAGGTGGTTGATGATCCAGCGGTCGACCGAAGGCATCAGGATGTAACGCTCGGCGGCGGGGATGAAGTCGTCCGGGATGACGGGGATGCCGTTCTCGTCGACCATCCTGACCAAGACCTCGAAGTGGCGCTTGGAGTATCCGGCGGCAATCGGCACGATGGGCTGCGCATACAGGCGGAAGCGCCCGTCGCTCAGGGCGCGAGAGATGGTGGCGACAAGACGCATGTCTCCGTGGTGGCGGACGAGCTCCGTGTCTCCCTCGTGATAGAGGTGGATACGGTCGCGGCCGTGCCGCTTGGCCATCTCGCAGGCGACGTCAGCCTTGCCGAGAATGCTGGATGCGCTTTCGCTGTCGACGGCGAACTCGACCAGCCCGATGCTGACGGCGACGTCGAAGGACTGGTCGCGCGACGTAAACAGGAAGCTGCGCACGGTCTGCATGAAGCCGTCGCAGATGCGGGTCGCTTCCTCGGCTGCGCAGTTGAGAAGCAGAGCGCCAAACTCATCACCGCCGAGGCGGGCGATGATCTCGGTTCCGCGCATCTTCGACTCGAACAGGACGGCGATCTGCTTCAGCAGTTCGTCGCCGGCGTCGTGGCCGCAAGTGTCGTTGACCAGCTTGAACTGGTCGACGTCCACGTAGCACAGGGCATGCGGACCAGCGCCAGCCAAGTCCCGGTCGATGATCTGCGACAGCCTGTGCTCGAACTCTCTGCGGTTGGGCAGGCCCGTCAGGACGTCGTGGTGCTCCAGGAACACCAGCTTCTCCTCGTTGTGCGCGTGTTCCGTCAGGTCTTGGACCACCATCAGCAGGTGCGGTTGGCCGTCGAAACGGACGGTGCTCATCCACAGGCGGACCGGAAATTCCTCGCCACCTCTGCGCCGTCCGTTGCTCTCGCGCACCAGGGTGGGGGACTCGATGCCGGGCTGCTCGGCCATCAGGGTCGCGAGGCTCGCCGTGGAGAAGAACTCCGGCAGCAGCTTGAAGACCTCGGTACGCAGGACGTCCACCGCCAGACGGCCGAACATCATCTCGGCGGCGGGATTGAACAGCTCGACGCGTCCCTCCGCGTCGGTGAGCACCATGCCCTCGGTCGTGGCCGCGAGCACCGCCTGCAGCTTGAGCTGGCCCTCGTGCAGATCGGCCTTGACCCGTTCTGCATCACGGCTCTGCTCTACGAGCCGGCGATAGAAGGGGATGCCGGCGAGCAGCATGGCCGCGGCCAATGCCAGCGCCAGGGCCACGCGCCCGAACACCAGGGCAAGGGTTTGATCCCAGCTCAGCCGGTCCTCGAGCACCCAGCCGGTGTCCGCCAGCGGGAGGCGCGCGAGCAGCGGGCCGAATCGCCCCGCCGCGCCTGCCATGCTGTCCGGGTCGCCGCTGGAAGCGTCCGGGAAGTCAACCGCGGGACGTAATCGCAGACTGTGGCCGCCGGGGGCGGCGGCCGTGATCGGACCGCACAGCTGTTGGCAACCGATGCTGATCAGCAGGCCGCCGGCACGGTCACCGCTGCTCTGCCAGGTGGTGGCGATGTCGGCACTCTCGGGTCTTCCGGCGCGGGCGATGATCCGCAGGCTCGGGGCGGTGCCGCGCATCAACTGGCGCAGGTGGATCAGGCTCGCTCCTTCAAGCGATCCACCCAAGGGGGCGATCCGCCCGTTGCCGGCATTCAGGACGAGGGCCTGCTCGGCCTCGGGAAACTCGAGCTGCATCAGTAACCAGAGGCTGTCGATGAGCGCGGGCGAGTCCGGGGATGCCGCGACTGCCCCCAGCAGGGCCTGCTCCCGGCTGGCGAAGCCGCGCAGTCGGGCCTCCATCTCCTGCATCCGCGCGTGAATGGTCTCCGCCAGCGAGGCGGTCGCCTGACGGGCGAGCGCCTTTTCGTACCCCAGGCGGAGGCGGATCTGGTCCCACGCGGACCAGACGAGCAGCAGCGTCAGTAGGGTCGAGAATAGGAGCATCCCGCTCCTGATGCGTTGCGGGTCGCTTGCCGCCTGGCCAGCCGAGCCGCGAGCGGGAATATCGCCGTTAGGCCTCTTCATGAACCCGGCTCGCTCGCTGGGCTGGGCGGATCATGCCGCTCTAGCCCGATAGCCGTCGGTACTTGATGCGGTGCGGCTGGTCCGCCTCGGCCCCGAGCCTGCGGTGTCGGTCCTCCTCGTAGTCGGCGTAGTTGCCCTCGAACCAGGTGACCCGGGACTCCCCCTCGAAGGCGAGGATGTGGGTGGCGACGCGGTCCAGGAACCAGCGGTCATGGCTGATGATCGCCGCGCAGCCGGGGAAGGCGAGCAACGCCTCCTCGAGGGCGCGCAGGGTCTCCACGTCGAGGTCGTTGGTGGGCTCGTCGAGCAGCAGCAGGTTGCCGCCGCTCTTCAAAAGCTTGGCGAGGTGCACGCGGTTGCGCTCGCCCCCGGACAGGTCGCCGATGCGCTTCTGCTGGTCGGTGCCCTTGAAGTTGAAACGGCTCACATAGGCCCGCGAGGGCATCTCATAGCGTCCGACCACGATGTTGTCCGCGCCGTCGGAGATCTCCTCCCACACGGTCCTCGACCCGTCGAGGGCGTCGCGGCTCTGATCGACGTAGGCGACCTGCACCGTGTCGCCGACGCGCAGCTCGCCCGCGTCCGGCTGCTCCTGACCGGTCAGGATGCGAAACAGGGTGGTCTTGCCGGCGCCGTTGGGGCCGATGATGCCGACGATGCCGCCCTTGGGGAGGTTGAACGAGAGATCGTCATACAGGAGGTTGTCGCCGTATGCCTTCTTCAGCGCCTTGGCCTCGATGACGAGGTCGCCCAGGCGTGGACCGGGCGGGATGTAGATCTCGTTGGTCTCGTTGCGGGTCTGTACCTCTTGGGATGAAAGCTCCTCGAAGCGCGCCAGGCGGGCCTTGCTCTTGGCGTGGCGCCCCTTGGGGTTGGAGCGCACCCACTCGAGCTCGTGCTTCATGGTCTTGATGCGGGCGGCCTCCTGCTTCTGCTCCTTCTCCAGCCGCTGCTCCTTCTGCTCCAGCCAGGACGAGTAGTTGCCCTCCCAGGGTATCCCGTAGCCGCGGTCGAGCTCCAGGATCCAGCCCGCCACGTTGTCGAGGAAATAGCGGTCGTGGGTAACGGCCACGACGGTGCCCGGGTACTCGTGCAGGAAGCGCTCCAGCCAGGCCACCGACTCCGCGTCGAGGTGGTTGGTGGGCTCGTCCAGCAGCAGCATGTCCGGCTTGGACAGCAGCAGGCGGCACAGGGCCACGCGCCGGCGCTCGCCGCCGGAGAGCCTGCCGACCTCCGCGTCCCAGGGGGGCAGGCGCAGGGCGTCGGCGGCCACCTCCAGGGTGCGCTCCAGGTTGTGCCCGTCGGCGGCCTGGATCAGGTCCTCGAGCTCGGCCTGCTCCTTGGCCAGGGCGTCGAAGTCGGCCTCGGCGTCCGCGTAGGCGGCGTAGACCTCATCGAGCCGGTCGAGGGCCTGCTTGATGTGGCCGAGCGCTTCCTCGACATTGCCGCGCACGTCCTTGCTCGCGTCGAGCTGCGGCTCCTGGGACAGGTAGCCGACATGGATGCCGGGCTGGGGTCGCGCCTCGCCCTCGATCTCCGTGTCGACCCCCGCCATGATGCGCAGGAGCGTCGATTTACCCGAGCCATTGAGGCCGAGCACGCCGATCTTCGCGCCGGGGAAAAAGGACAGGGAGATATCCCGCAGGATAACCCGCTTGGGCGGCACGACCTTGCCGACCCGGTTCATGGTATAGATGTACTGCGCCATGGCTTGGAAACGTATGATGAGCCTTGTGGTTATGCGTAGCGTGGGCGCTGCCCGCGCCTCTTTTTTGCGGATTATTGGATATCTCATTATTTCACAAAAGATAGCTGCCGTATCCGGGACTGGGACAAGCGATGCGGGCGGCGGCCGAGGAGAAATGATGAGCACACCCCGGATTCCCTTCATCGGATTCGTCGCTCCCAGCGGCAGCGGCAAGACGACCCTGCTCAAGAAGCTGGTGCCGGTGCTGAGAGATCGGGGGCTGCGTGTGGGCTACCTCAAGCACGCCCATCACACCTTCGATCTCGACCTCCCCGGCAAGGACAGCTACGAGATCCGCGAGGCCGGCGCGCAGCAGACCCTGCTCGCCTCCAGCGAGCGTTGGGCCTTGCAGGTCGAGAACCGGGACAAGGGCGAGGACCCCGACCTGGCGGCGATGCTTGCCAGGTTCGAGACCGACCGGTTGGATCTGGTCCTGGTCGAGGGTTTCAAGCACGCCGCCTATCCCAAGATCGAGGTCCACCGCACCGTCGTCGGCAAGCCGCCCCTCTACCCGGACGACCCGGACATCGTGGCCGTGGCGACCGACAGATCCCTTCCCGGGGACGACCATCCGCCTGAGCTGCCCCGTCGAGGATCCCGAGGCGATCGCGGACTTCATCGTGCGGCGCGTCGAGCAGGGGATCGTCCCTGCGGCGGGATCCACGTGCGGAGCTGGTGCGCTACTATCGCTGGCTGCGGCGTTTCGGCTGCAATGATTCTCATTCGGGCAACGCCTCGGTGCGCGTGGGCGACGGCTTCTGGGTCACCCCGACCGGCGCCTGCGCGGACACCCTGGAGCCCTCGGATCTGGTGCTCTGTCCCCTCGATGGCCCCTGTCCGGAGGGTGCATCGCTGGACGCCCCGCTGCATCAGCGCGTTTACCAGGGGCAGCCGGCGGCGACCTGTCTGCTTCACAGCCACGGCGCCTACTCGGTGGCGGTGAGCTTCGCCGGGCAGGATTTCCAGCCGGTGGACTTCGAGGGGCAGTACTACTTCAACCAGGTGCCGGTCCTGAGCATCGCCTACGAGGACTACCTGTCGCAGGCGCCCGAGGCCGTGGCCAAGGCCCTGGCCGATGGGAAGATCGCGATAGTGCGCGGTCACGGCGTCTACGCCTGGGGGGAGACCCTCGACCGCGCCTACAAATGGACCTGCTCGCTGGAGCTCTCCGCCAAGACCTACGTCATCGCCCGCCAGGCGGCGGCCTTGTGACATCGCCCTCAGCGGCGGGGCTCGGCGGTAACCATCACCCGTCCCATGCCCGGCGCCAGCTCGAACTCGAACGGGGTGGGCAGATACTCGAGCGGCCATTCCGGTGAGACGTCGGCCAGGGGGGGAGGGGCCTGCACCAGCCGGTACAGGTCCTCGCAGCGGAAGTGCTGGCGATTCCAAGGGTCCTTGTTGAGGACCAGCAGCGCCTGGCCGCCGCCGTTCGCGGACGCCTTCCACAGCAGCAGGACGCCGGGGTTGGGGTGCTCGAGGTGCTGAATCAGGCTCTCCTCCCGAAACAGCGCGTGCTCCGTCTTGATCCGGTTCACCCGTGCGACGAAATCGGTGATGTCCACCGCCGGCGACTCCCAATGCTCCGGCCGGGTATTTACCACGTGCAGGGGCGTGCGGAACCCGAACTCGTATCCGATCGGCATCATGACCCCGGCGGAGAACAGCGCGGCGAACAGGTAGCGCTGCTTGAGAACGTCGAGGTTGCCGCCCGACTCGGCGAACAGGCGCGCGGTGTCGTGACTCTCGGGGAAGCTGATGGAGGGGGCGATCTGGCGGGTGAGCTCGTACTGCTCCAGCAGCCAGGGGCTCGAGAAGTCCCACCACTTGGAGCTGTTGTAGATGGCGTCGAAGCCGGCGGAGGCGGTCTGTCTCGTTTGCTCTTGCGTACAGCCCAGGGTCTCCGCGACGAAGACCGTCTCGGGGTGCGCCCGCCGGATGCGCTCGATGAGGCGCTGCCAGAAGATCACCGGGATCTGGTAGGCGGCGTCACAGCGGAAGCCGGTGAATCCCAGGCCGATCAGGTACTCGACGATGTCCCCGCAGTAGCGCAGCAGCCCCTCGCTGTCGCTCGAATGCCGGTGGTCGAACTGGGCGAGGTCGCGCCATACTACCTTGGTGCCATCCTCTTCCACGCAAAAGGGATTGGCCACCCCGCCGCCGTCGCGCAGGAACCACTCAGGTCGCTCCGTCACGAGCTTGGCGTCGACCGCGCAATGGTTGATGACCAGGTCGATCATCATGCGCATTCCGAGGCGTTCGGCCTGCTTGACCATCTCCTTCACTTGGGTTTCCGGGCGCTTGCGCGAACGGGGTTTCAGCAGGGCGCCGTTGATCCGAAAGTAATCGGCGATGGAATACAGGCTGCCCGAACGCCCCGTCTGCTGGATGGGATTGACGAACACCCAGTCGAACCCCATCGCGGCGGCGCGCTCGAGGTGCGGCTGCCAGCCGCTGAAGGGCCCGGCGAGCAAGGGGAACAGGTTGTAGATTTTCATGTCGGCCAGAATAATTCTTTTCTTCAAGATCGCTTGCCGCCTCGGAGAGAGGTTCTTAGCGGCGCGCGTATCGAGCGAGCGGGAAACCCGCGAACCATGAACCGTTCTGGTTTTCGGTGCAAGCGGGTCGTTCCGCACTGACATGCTCGCACATGACGCGAGGTTTCGATGTCCCTTGTGCCGGGGTGAATCGGGACGGGGTGTTGAGGGTTATTTTGGCTGCGCGGTACCCGCGCTTTCGCCAGTGCGTGAGATCTCCGCCCATGCGTGCCCCCAGGGGATTCGCTCCTGCTCCAACCGTATATTCGTGCCCCAGCGGTGATGCGCCAGTCCATCGTAGAGATCCTTTTCCGCATCCGTGAGGCGGTGCAGGTCCTGCGGGCCAAGTGGTTTCGGTTCCCGGCCCCAGAGGTCCGGATGGTCGACGAGGGTGGCCTCGTCCATCAGCAGGGACCGGGCCTGGGGGAGGTAGCCGCGCAAGCGGTCGAGGATGGCCAGGCCGTGGGTGTCCAGGTCGCCCCAATAGTCGCAATGCAAATCCTTTAGCCAGGGGATGGCGCCGAAGACGTCCACCGCATAGCCCTGACCCATGAAGACCAGGCTGCCGGCGAGGTCGGTAAAGGCCAGGCCGGTCTGCAAATTCTCGACAATGAAGATGCGCGAGGGTTGTAGGGCGAGCCTTGCTATTTGGTCCACGGGCGCCGTGACGTCCGCGAGTCCGCCGACGGCATTGCGCAGCTCGGGATCGAGCAAGCGCATCCGCAGCAGGACCGGCTCCCGGCGCAGGCCCGCGAGCTGGTACAGGTCACCTTCACGGTCTAGCAGCTGACGCAGGAGGTCGGTGACCCGGGCGCGGTTCGCGCTGATCCACTTGCTGTCCACGCCGGAGATGGGCAGCTGGCGGATGTAGAGGCCGGAGTCCGGGTGCTCCGACAGTTGGGCGAGCACGGTCGCCAGGCGCTCGATCTCGGTATCAGCGCTGTCGGCCAGCCAGTCGTAATGGCTTCCCAAGTGCGCGCCGAGGGCGGGAAATCGCCCGGAAAGCGCCCGCTGGCGGGTGACGGCGGACGTCCAGCGCGCGCGCTCGCCGATCCAGTCCGCGACTTGATCCGCATTGTGCAGAATCAGGCGCTCGGGCAGCCGCTGCCGACCGAAGCTGGGCCAGCTCCGCTCGGACCAGACAAGCTCGCCCTGCGCTTGCCAGGAATGCCAGTCGGAGATCCATCTCCGCGCGGCCTCCAGGTCTCGGGCGGCCTCGCGCTCGCTCGGTGGATGCAGGGGAATGGCCAGGGGCCAGGTGCCGCCACCGGCGAGCCACTCCCGGCGGCGGTTCCGGTAGTGAGCCTGCAGGCGCGCGGTGACCGCTTTCGGATCAAGTCGACGCGCGGCGGGCATGGAGAGGGGACGCGGGCAGGGGTTGTTCCCGGTCTGGCAGATTGAGCCTTCGGTGCTCCAAGTCGTAGGCGATCTGCAGGGTAGCGGATCGGTTGCGATCTGCGATGTCCACGAAGCAGGCGCCGCCGATAAAGGGCTCCAGCGTCATGACCGATTTGAGGGGTGTGGCTACGATCATCTGGAACCCGAAGCGCTCGAAGATGCGCATGGCCAGCTCCGTGAACTCGTTGTCCGCCTTGCCGAAAGCCTCATCCAACATCACTGGGGCGAAAACCGGCAGTGCGCCGTCGCTGCCTCCGAGCTGGTAGCGCAGGGCGGCGGCCAGGCAGGTGGTCGCCAGCTTTTCGCGCTGACCACCGGACTTGCCTGCCCCGGAGCGGTAGACCTCCACCTCCCGCCGCTCGGCGTCGAGCTCCCGGCCCACGAACTCCACGTGCAGGCGGACGTCCAGTACCTGCTCGCGCCAGCGCCTGTCCTCGCTCTCCTGGCCGCCGAGACGGCGCACCAGGTCACGCAGGATGGCGAAGCGGGCCTCGGCCTCGGCGGCGTCACGGCCCATGGTCCAGGCGTGCTCCAGCACTTGGCGCACCTGCTCGCGGAAGGTCCGCACGTCCGGCAGCTGGCGCTCGCTGACCTCGATCTGGAGGTGGGTTCCCGGGTTGAACTCCGCCTCGGCCAGGCTGGCGTTGACCAGCTCCATGCGGTCACGGATCTCCTTGCGGGCCTCGGAGATGTGGCGGCTCAGCGCGGCCAGGTTCTCGCTGCTCTGCTCCTTGAGCAGGGTGAAGAAGCGCTCTTCGAAACCGGGCAGCCCATCGCGCTCGACGCGTTGCAGCAGAGTCAGGTATTCGGGGGCGGAGGCCAGGGTCTCGTCCAGGTCGCCGGCCGCCACCGGCCATTCGCGCTTGAAGTCGGCAAAGCCCTTCTCAACGGCCCGTGCGAGATGGTTGTTTTTCTCGATCAAGGCGCGGTGTTCGGCATTGAGGGTGCGTTCCACCTGGGTGCGGCGGGCGTCCAGATTGCGTGGGGTCAAAGGCCGATCGTCCTGCTCGAAGCGCCTCTTGAGACCCGAGAGCTGGATCTCCGAGAGATCCGTATCCTGGAGCCGGCGATCCAGCTCCGCCAATTCCCTTTGGTGATCGTTGATCTGGTCCTGGATCTTCGCTTGCTCTACCTGGAGCTTGCGCAAATTCTCCTCCACCTTCTCCAGGGAGGCGCGCGCGGCCTCGATGCGCTCTCCGAGGGCCTTGAGCTCCGAGTCCCCGCTGCGCAGCCGCTTCAGCTCGGCAGCTAGCGATTGGATGCGATCGAGAACGCTCGCCACATCGATGTCCTGCCACTGAAGATTGGACAAGACCTGACATGCGAGCGCCCGCTGCTGGGACTGTGCCTGCTGATTTCGAATCTCGTCGAGCCTCTTGTCGAGAACGGCGATCAGGGCGCGCAGCTCCTGTGCACGCTGCTGAAACAGGGCGAGCTTGTCCCGGTTGTCGAAGCCCAGCACCCAGCGGCGGCGATCGTCGATACGGTGGCGGTCGTCCTTCTCGTGACGGCTCCTGCCCTGCTTGATCTGACCCTCCCGGGTCAGGGCCTGGTCCTGCTCCTGGAAGGCCCGCAGGTTGTCGACGCAGGCATAGTCAAAGCGCCGGTACAGCTCGCCGAGGAGCCAGCCACGATAGCTGGTGTCCTTGATATGCAGCTTGGCGACCAGGGATTGGGGGCCGAGCCGACCGCGGGCGCGGACGTCCGCTTCGGATACGCGGAAGTAGACCAGGCGCTGGCCCAGGTGGGTCTGGTTGACATAGCGGGCAACGGCCCCGTACCGGCGCTCGTCCACCAGCAGGGACAGGGCGAAGCCGTGGAGGACGCGCTCGATGGCGCCGCGCCAGTCGGATTCGTCCTTCTCGACCTCGATGAGCTCGCCCGCGAAGGGCAGGTCCGCCTCGGAAAGTCCCAGGGAGCCTGCAATGCGTCTGCGCAGCTCCAGCATCTGGGCCGGGATGTTGGAGGGCTGGCGCAGCATGGCGGCGACCTCGGTCTCGACCTCACGGTGCTCCCGCTCCAGCTCCCGCTTGCGGTCGCGAAGTCCGTCGCGCTCCTGCTCGGCCCGTTCCTGTTCCGCGTTCCAGCCCTCCACCAGGTCGCGGGCACGGGCGGTGAGTTCGGCCAGAGCCTCAGGGGTGTCGGGCAGCGGCCAGTCGAGGCCAAGGCACAATCGCTCGGCCTCCTTGCACCGGCCCAGGCGCTCGTCCCGCTGGGCCTCCATGCGTCCCGACTCTTCCTCCAGCGACTCGATGCGCCCGCCGCCCCGGTCGCGGTGATCCGCCTTCGAGGCAGCGCAGCTCGCCCTTGCGGGACTGCGACGGCATCGCGCTGTTGGGACTCGCGCCCGGCCAGTCCGCGCTCCTCGATCTGCAGGCGGCTGTGCCTCCGCCTCCAGAAGCTCCCGGCGTCGCAGGTCGCGATAGGTGTCTACCCCGGCGAGCAGGCCGGTCCAGCGCGAGTATGTCCTGCTCGGCCCTGCTGATGGTCCTGATAGTCGTCGCGGGCCGGGGCCAGGGTCTCGATTTGGCGGCGCGCCGTTGACGACCGCCCTGTGGGCCTCGTCCAACTCGCCGAACTCCTCCACCAGCCGGTCGGCGACCCCGAAGGTGTCGGGTGGATCGAGCATGAACTCCCGCAGGAAGCGTTCAGATCCCCGAGGTTCTTGGCGGATTGGGTCTTGTGCAGCAGCTTCAGGGCCATCTTGGAGTCGACGCCCAGCAGGCGCCGGAAACGCTCGCCGTAGGGTTCGAACTGATCGAAGTGCGACGAGATCGGGCAACGACTGCTTGAGCCGGCGCAGGTCCAGGTCCTCGCCGAAGCCCTTCGAGCTCGCGGCCGATCTCGAAGCTGCGCTCAGCGATCATGAAGTGGCGGCGCACGTCGTGCGTGCGGTTGCTGGTGCCCTTGATCCAGAACACCTGGGCCAGGGTCACCACCGGTCCCAGCTCGTTGGCGTATTCGGCGGCCAGGGCCGACCAGGTCGTTGCACCTCCGCAGCATACGGGTGTGGATCTCGCCCGAGTCGGCGTGGGACTGATCCGCCCAGGCCCCGCGCACATAGGTGACCAGGTTGCGGTCCGCCCGCCCCCGGTCCCCTCGCGCGCGGCGGCGTTGAAGTCCCGCCACAGCGGTGGGATCAGGAGCGCGGTGAAGGCATCGAGAAGGGTGGACTTACCGGAGCCAGAGCGGCCGACGAACAGGAAGCCGTCACCGGCTATCGGGATGTCGTGCAGGCCGGAGAAGGTGCCCCAGTTGAAGACCTGAAGCCGGCGCAGGCGAAACTGTTGGGCTCGAGCCGCGGCGTCGACGTCCGCGAAGACGTCCAGTTGTTGCATCATTCCCGCTCCTCCCCGGGTGGCTCCGCGGGCTGACGCCGCCGCCAGGCGATCATAGAGAGCGGCAAGCTCCTTCACCTCTTCCGGGCCGAACATGAGCTTGAGGGTTGCCGAGATCTCGAACCTGTCCGTCGCTGCCGCGGATGGTGCCGATGAGGCTGTTCTTCTTGGCCTTCTCGATGGACGACCTGATGCGTTTCTCGAACCCGGCGCGGTCGGTGCTCTGGCCGGACTCGTAGAGCCGAAGCTGCTCCACCATATCGTCCAAGGAGACCAAGGCCGGCTCTCCGCGGGTGTCGGCGTCGACCAGATATGCAGCGCAGATAGAGCAAGCAGCACCGAATCGAGGAAGGTCAAGGGCGAGCGGCGCAGCAGGATGGGTGCCTCCAGCTCCCCCGTGTCGGCCTGGCGGGTGAAGGCCACCTGGCGCTCCTGGTCGACGACCAGCTCCAAGAAGAGGTCAGCCAGGCGCGAACGCATCAGATCCTGATGCTGTAGCAGGGCGGGCCACAGACCGGGAGTGACGCCGGCTCTCCAGGGAGGGTCCCGACAGAAGCTGCACCAGGACATGCCGGGCCGGCTCCGGGAGCAATCCGGTGTCGCCTTGATAGAGGGCCGCTTCCTCGGACGGGATCTGGTCCGGGCCGTTATCGTCCGGGCTGGTGGCGCTCGTTGCGCTCTCAGTCCAGTCCATCGTTTCTTCCTCGTACGAAATAGATCCGCGGGATGCGCGCGGCGCGCTCGACACCGTCCAGCCCGCGCCAGCGGACTCGGTCGCTGGCCCTGGAGACGACGCCGTCGCGGACCCCCAGGGCCAGGTAGCCGACCAGGGTGCCGAGCCCCTGTTCGGCGGGGAAGAACTCCAGGACCTCCGCCACCGAGACCTGGGGCCGCTGCCGCAGCAGGGTCCGCACATGATATTCGAGGCGCCGGAAGTCGATCTCGGAATGGGCGACCAGCGCGCCGATGCTCTCCAGGGAGATCTCGGCCGCTTCCGCCTCGGAGATGCCGGCGTCTATGCTGTCGAAATGCGGGTCGTAGAGCCGGAGTTGGGAGAGCGAACGCAGGGCCGCGCTGGTGAGCCGCAGGTCGACCCCCATGGGCTGATAGGGCTTGACGCGGTCCTTGAGCGCAAGGGCGCGTCGTTGGGCACCCTTGAGCAATCGGGTCATTCGCCGCTGCTCTCTGAACTCCTGGCTCTGCACGAATTGCTTTAGCCCGCGTGCGAAGTGCTGCAGGACCTCGTGTACCTCGCCGCCACGTTCCAGCAGCATTCGGGTGAGGCCGAGCAGATAGCGGCGCTCGCCGCGGTCCAGAGCGCGCATGAAGTTCCTGCCCATGAGGTCGTCCATGGCCGCTTCCAGCTCGGTACTCTCCCTGGGGTCCGTCAGGAGGCGCCAGAAGGCCCTGAAGGTGCGGCCGGCCTCGCTATCGGCAATGAGGTCGACGCCGGCGAACACGGCCTCCAGCACCTCACCGCGGCTGCCCTCGCTCTCGATAATACGCTCGCGTAGGTCCCGGTTGAGCCCCTGAAACTCGTCTCGCACGCGGCGAAAATCGCTGGCCAGCTCGTCCGCCAAGGCCAGGATCTCCCGCAGCCGCTCCAGGGCGCGGTCTTCGGCCAGGGTCTCGCAGCCGGCCGGCGCGAATGGCCTCGATCTCCGCGTCGATGCGCTCGCGCTCCCGAAACAAGCGATCCACACGGGCCTGTGGGTCGGGCTCGGTTTGCTCGGCGAGCCGGACCAATTGCTGGGTGACCACTGCCAGCCGACTCTCGGTCGCCACAGCTCGCTGCTCGGAGAGCCCCTGCAGAAAGCGCATTGCCTGGATGGCCCCAGCCGTGAGCTCGTACTCCTCTTCCCCTCCGCTGGAGTAGCTGCGTTCCAGCCAGCCCGCCGCGAGCCAGTCGGCCAGATAGGCGCTCGTGGCCTGAGGCAGGTCCCAGCCCTCCGCCCGCAGCTGATCCAGATCCCGGCTCAGCCTCTCTGCCAGGAGAGATGCCGGCAGCTTGCGGTCTTTGGTGAGCAAATGGGACTGCAGCAGCGCGACAACCGCCGGGGCATTGTCGGCCGATAGCAGCCGCCAGGCGGGCGAAGCGCGCAGCGCGCGGAGGGCGGTTGCTTGATGGCGTGGCAGCATGCGCTTTTCCGTTTCTGAATCGAGCTGAACTTGCCGTCGGCTTGTTTGATCCGAATTCCTATCATTAAACCTAAGTTCGGCAGTTGCAGGAGCCTAAACTCGCGTAACGCGTTGATATCACAGTGCCTGACCCAACTGCGGAGCAGTTGAAACTGCCACCTTCCGCGGTGAACCGCTTCCCCGGAAGTTTTCCAACGATGACGGATCGTTACGGCTTCGCCGCTAGCCCAACTGCCGAATCTAGGTTAAACGATGGCGGGCTCAATTCGTGAGCCTGCGATCGCTTTCCTCAAGGGGCGTATCCGAGGTTGGGCGCGAAACAATCCCGAGGAGCGGGTTTCGCAGGCGCCGGAAAGCAGAGCAGACAAGCCAAGACGGGAATGGCAAGCGGCAGGCGAGGGTGTTTCAACCGCGTCCATCGAAGATCCGAGTGACACGCAATCGGTTAGGCGTTTTAACCGCTGGGGCGTCGAAGCCGTGAGCGGTGGTGACTCTGCCTCGAGAATTCAGACGCGATATCTACATGCGCAATATTCGCTACTTGTGGCGGATATAGTCGTAGATGTTCAGGTAATCCTGTCCCGGGATGTTCCATGAGTAGTCGCTGCGCATGCGCGTTCTGCATCAGCTCGCGGAAGTGGTCCGGGTGGTGGTAGTAGCAGGCGATGGCGCGGCTCAGGGCGGACTCCGAGCCCGGCGTGGTCGTAATGCTCGAAGACATAGCCGTTGCGCTCGTGCAGCGGGCGGTGGGAGTGGTCCTTGTCGAACACCGTGTCGGCCAGGCCGCCGACCGGCGCGCACGACCGGCATGGTGCCGTAGCGCATCGCGATCAGCTGCGTCAGGCCGCAGGGTTCGAACCGGCTCGGCACCAGCATCATGTCGGCGCCGGCATAGATCAGGTGCGCCAGCTCCTCGTCGAAGCCGATCTCCAGGTGGCAGTCGGGGCTGTCGTTGAGCATGTGCTTGAGGCCCCAGAAGTCGGCGTTGATGGCCTGGTCCGGGCTGGAGCCCAGCAGCACGAACTGGGCGCCGCTGCTCCAGCGCGTAGAAGATCGCGTGGCGCACCAGCTCCAGGCCCTTCTGGGGATCGAGGCGGCCGATGAAGGCGACGATGGGCTTTTCGTTGTCCGCCAGCATCAGGCGGTGGCGCAGGGCGCGCTTGTTGTCGTACTTGCCGTCGATGGATTCGACTGCTGTAGCGGACCGGGATGTGGCGGTCGATCTCCGGGTTCCAGACGTCGTAGTCGATGCCGTTGACCACGCCGCCGTACTTCATGTGGTGGGTGTGCAGGGTCGGCTCGAGGCCGAAGCCCTGGCCCTCGTCCTTGGTCTCCAAGGCGTAGCGCGGCGAGACGGTGGTGACGAAGTTGGAGTAGACGATGCCGCCCTTGAGCAGGTTCAGCGCGTGGGGGTTGTTGTTGTCGCGCAGCCGGTTGTGGTCGAAGAAGTGCTCCGGGCTGGTGCAGGCCGGTGGCGCGCAGCACCTCCATGCCGGTGACGCCCTGGTGCTTGAAGTTGTGGATGGTGAGACAGACGCGCGGATGGGTCATGCCCAGGTGCTGGTAGATCTCGTAGAGGAACACCGGCACCAGCGCGGTCTGCCAGTCGTGGCAATGGATGATGTCCGGGATGCTTGCCCGACTTGAGCAGGAACTCCATGGCCGCGCGGGAGAAGAAGGCAAAGCGCATCACGTCGTCGTCGAAGCCGTAGATGCTGCCGCGGTTGAAGAAGTTGTCCTGGGAATGGGGCTCGATGAAGAAGCACTTGCGCTCGTGCACGAAGCCGAAATAGACGGTGCAGTGGATGGCCCCGTCGTACCAGGGCACCCACAGGTCCTCGATACGACCTGGTGCAGCTCGAAGATATGGTCGTAGCGCAGGTTGTCGTACTTGGGCAGGATGATCTCGACGTGATTGCCGCGGATCGCGAGCTCGCGGGACAGCCCGAACACGACGTCCGCCAGCCCGCCGACCTTGGCTACCGGGGCCATCTCCGGGGTGATGTGGACGATAAACAGGCTGGGGCCTTGGTGCGCCTCGGGCGCTTCCCAATACGGCGCCGGCTCCTGGTCCGGCAACGGTTCCTCGACGTGGACGGATTCCGCCTCGGCGGGGGCCGCGATCTCCTCTCCGGGGTAGGGCGACCGCCTCGGGCTGGAGCGCCGTTGCGGCGGGTGGCCGCTGATGCTCGCTTGAGGTCCGCGGCGTTGCTGACGCGGTGCGGGAGGGGAGCTCCCGGGCAGCCGTGGTTTCCTCATCCGACGTACGTTCTGCGGAGTCGGTTTTCGTTTCCGTCCGCGGGGACCTGTCTATCGCGGAAGCGACGCCAGGCCCGGGCGCCGGCTTCGGCGCAGCAGCCGGGGGTTTAGGCTCCGCCGGCCGACCTTCCGGCGCGACCTTCTTGGCCGCCGGCCTTGCCCTCGCGCCAGGGGTGGCAGCGGCGGCGGACGGTTGGCTGGGGTCATCCGGCTGCTGTCCCGGTGAAGGCTTCCCCGATTTCGCCTTGCGATTGTTGGCCACAGACTTTTCTTGCCCGGAACTCTTCTTGCCATCGCTTTATCCTCGGAGGTGATGTCCCGCGGCCGTGCTCGATCCGACTGGATGCATTGTCGTCACCGAAAGCGAATGCCGTTCGCCGCGCCGGTTCAGACCCGCTCGGCCGGATCGGTCGCGGGTCCCTCGCCGCGCTCGCTGGCGGGAGGAGCGAGCTTGAGCAGGATCCCCGCCATCGGCGGTAGCCTCACCTCGAGGGAGTAAGGGCGGTCCATCCAGGGCCGCTCCTCAGCCACGAGGGTCTGAGCCGCCGTTCCCCATGCCGCTGCCGCCGTAGTCCGCGGCATCGGAATTGAGGACCTCCCGGTAAACTCCGGCGGGCGGGGACTCCGATGCGGTAGCCTTCCCGCGGCACCGGCGTGAAGTTGAGCGCCACCACCACGAAGTCGTCGTCAGTCTCTACGCAGATACACGAGCACCGAGTTCTGGGCGTCGTGGCAGTCGATCCACTCGAAGCCCTCCCATTCGAAGTCGCGGATGTGCAGCGCGGGGTCCGCCGCGGTAGACGTCGTTGAGGTCCCTCACCAGCCGCTGCACGCCTTGGTGCAAGGGGTATTCGAGCACGTACCAGTCGAGGACTGCCGTGCTGTCCCATTCCGTCCCCTGGCGCGAACTCGTCGCCCATGAACAGCAGCTTCTTGCCCGGGTGGGTGAACATGTAGGTGTAGATCAGGCGCAGATTGGCGAAGCGCTGCCATTCGTCGCCCGGCATCTTGCTCAGCATGGAGCGCTTGCCGTGGACCACCTCGTCGTGGGAGAAGGGCAGCAGGAAGTTCTCGGTGAAGGCGTAGAGCATGCTGAAGGTCAGCATGTCCTGGTGGTACTGGCGATGGATGGGCTCGTGCTCGATGTAACGCAGGGTGTCGTTCATCCAGCCCATGTTCCACTTGAGGTCGAAGCCCAGCCCGCCGAGGTAGGTGGGCTTGGTGACCTGCGGCCAGGAGGTGGACTCCTCGGCCATGATCAGGGCTCCGGGGACCTGGGCGTGGGTGATCTCGTTGAGTTCGCGCAGGAAGTCGATGGCCTCCAGGTTCTCGCGCCCGCCGTAGCGGTTGGGGATCCACTCGCCCTCCTCGCGCGAGTAGTCGAGGTAGAGCATGGAGGCCACCGCGTCCACCCGCAGGCCGTCGATGTGGAATTCCTCGAGCCAGAACAGGGCGCTGGAGATGAGGAAGTTCTTCACCTCGTAGCGGCCGAAGTTGTAGATCAGGGTCGACCAGTCCTTGTGCTCGCCCAGGCGCGGATCCTCGTGCTCGTAGAGCGCGGTGCCGTCGAACCGGGCCAGTCCGTGGGCGTCCTTCGGGAAGTGCGCCGGCACCCAGTCGAGGATGACGCCGATGCCGTGCTCATGGCAGTGGTTGACGAACCAGCGGAAGTCGTCCGGCGTGCCGAAGCGGCTGGTGGGGGCGTAGTAGCCCGTGGTCTGATAGCCCCAGGATTTGTCGTAGGGATGCTCGGTGATCGGCATCAGCTCGATATGGGTAAAGCCCAGGTCGCGTGGCGTATTCGACCAGCCGCTGGGCGAGGACGCGATAATTGAGCATCTCGCCCTCGGGGCCGCGCTGCCAGGACCCGAGGTGCACCTCGTAGATGGACATGGGGCCGTGCATCCAGTCGTGGTCCGCGCGGCTCATCAGCCAATCCTGGTCCGTCCAGGTGAACTCGGTCGGCGGCTCGACGATGGAGGCATTGTCGGGACGCACCTCGAAGCGGCGGCCGTAGGGGTCCGACTTAAGGAAGACGTCCCCGTTCTGGGCGCGGATCTCGAACTTGTAGACGACGCCGGTCGGAAGGTCCGGGATGAACAGCTCCCAGACCCCGTTGCCGTGCACCCGCATCGGGTGACTGCGACCGTCCCAGCGGTTGAAATCACCGACGACGCTGACGCGAGCGGCGCTTGGCGCCCATACCGAGAAAAGAACACCGGCGGTGCCGTCCGCCTGGTGCTCGCGGGCGCCGAGCAGGCGGTAGGCGTGCCAATGCTTGCCCTCGCCGAAGAGATGCAGGTCGAGGTCCCCGAGCTGGGGGGGATAACAATAGGGATCGTGGGCGATGTGCTCGCGGTGGGCGTCGTCGCGCCAGATGAGTCGGTAACGTTCGGGCACCTCCGACGCCTCACCCTCCCACTCGAAGAGGTCCGTGCCCTCCAGCCGGCGCATGGGGTGGTTCGCCCTCGGCGATGGAGACGTCCTCGGCGTGGGGCAGGAGCACGCGCACCGTGGCGCGGTCCCCCTTGATGTGCCGGCCGAGAACGGCGAAGGGATCTGGGTGCCTGGCCTCGACGATGCGCTGGATCTCGGGGGGGAGTTTGGGCTTGCTCATCCTGCGATACCTCTTCCGGGATGAAACCGAATAAGAATCTTCACACAAATTCCCTGGTCGTGCTCCAGGAATTCGCGATGCCCTTCGCGCCCGCGGGACTTGTCCGACCGGGATCCGCAAGGCGGGGAGGGGCGGAATTCCGGCTGGCTCGGCCTATTCCTCGGTCTCGACGATGACGCCGCTGCCGTCCTTGCCTACCACGATCACGACCTTGCCCAAGGTCGGATGGCGGGCGGCGTATACGTTGAATCCCGGGAGGTTTTTCTCCACGATGATCTCGCACTCGTCTTTCAGATCCTGGATGACCCGGGATTCGGCGTCGAACATGCGCATGGGCGTTGTTTCCTGCGTGGTGGTGCCGTCATGCCGTCAGCGGTGACTAGATATTCAGGTCGCCGTGGCTTGAAACCATTGTGCCTGATCTCCTGCCTCTAAGATTAGCAGTAGCCAGGCGCGGGCGAGAAGTCACGCGGCGAAGCGCTCGGTCGCGAGAGCGGCGGCATTGGATGCCTCGCGCTGTCCGATGCGGCACCCTTGACCGCGTCAGCGCCGCTGCAGGCGCGGCGTCCTCGCTTCCGCCTGAAGCAGGTCGATGAAGCGTTGCTGGAACCGGCGCAGGTACTTGTCCCGCAGGTGGGTGATCCGGGTGACCTCCCAGGGGAAGAGGTGGCTGAGGTCGCGCCGGCCGAGGTCCGCGTCCTGCTCGGGGTCGTAGGCGGGGTCGGCGATGATGCCGATGCCCAGGCCCTCGCGCACATAGGTCTTGATCAGGTCCGTGTCGGTGGCACTCAGCACCACGCGCGGGTGCAGGCCCTCCTTGGCGAAGGTGTCGCTCAGATGGCCTCGCCCGGTGAAGCCGAACACGTAAGTGATCATGGGCTGCTCGCAAAGCAGCTCGAGGGTGATCGGGCGGGCGTCGAGGATCGGGTGTCCCGGCGGGGCGATCAGGCAGCGGTTCCAGCGGTAACAGGGGACCGAGGCGAGCGCGGGATGGTTGCCCGCAGCCTCAGTGCTGATTGCGATGTCCACCGCGTCGCGCAGGGTCATCTCCGCCAGCTGTTGCGGTGTCCCGTGATGGATTTGCACCTCCACCCCAGGGTAGGCCTGCCGAAAACGGCGGACCGCCGGCGGCAGAACGTAACGGGCCTCGGTATGGGTGGTGCCGATGCGTAGCGCGCCGCGGTCGTCCGCCTGCCGGTCGTGCCCGATCGCAAGAATGTTCGCTGCCCCTGCCAGGGTGCTGCGCGCGTAGCCGACTACCTGCTCACCGATGGGCGTAAGCCCGACCAGGCGTTTGCCGTTGCGGCGGAACAATCGCGCTCCCAACTCCTCTTCCAGTTGTTTGAGGTGCTGGGAGACCGCTGGTTGCACCAGGTTGAGCCGCAGCGCGGTATGGCTGACGCTGAAGTCCGAATCCGTCAGGGTCACTAGCGACCTGAGGTGGCGAAGCTCCATATCATCATTTTTGATAGAAAAGAATGAATTATTATTTTATATGATTATAGCGGGCACCCATACTGCTACCCAACGGCATAGGCCGGCTGATTCTTCACCCAAAACCTTACAGCACACGGAGATCGCGAAAATGCATGCGCTAGAGACGGATACCGATCAAACGGGCATCGGCGCCGGCGCCCTGTTCGATCCGGATGGTTTTCTGTTGGATCACGAGCTCTGGAGCGAAGATCTCGGTCGGGAGATCGCCGAGCAGCACGGGGTTGCGCCCCTCACCGAGAAGCACCTGCGCGTGATCCGCTACATCCGCGATCGCTTTCAGGAGCTCGATGCCCAGCCGAGCATGAGGCGGGTATGCCGGGCCACCGAGATACCCAAGGCGCAGGTGTATGCCCTGTTCGGCGGCTGCCTCGCGATCTGGCGGATCGCGGGCCTGCCCAATCCGGGTGAAGAGGCCAAGGCCTACCTGATCTGATGGTGCTCAGCCGCAGGCGGATGCGCCCGTGGCAGACGACATCTGGACGGCGGCGATTTGGAATGGGTGAGGAGCGCTCCGGCCCGCTGGAGGACGGGCCGGAGGGTTCACTGCGCAGTCAGTCCTCGGCGCGTTGAAAGGCGTCCATGAGTTGTTTCTGAATGTTGGCGGGAACGGGGTCGTAATGGCTCAGCTCGATGCTGTAGGTGCCCTCGCCGCCGGTCAGTGACTTGAGCCTGGCGTCGTAGCCCTCGAGCTCCGCCAGCGGCACCTCTCCGTCGATCGCGATGCGGCCGCCGGTTTTCGCCTCGCTGCCGTTGATGCGCCCGCGCCGGCTCGAAAGGTCCCCGGCCAGATCGCCCATGGCGCTGTCCTGGGCGGTAATGCGGATCTTAACGATCGGCTCCATGATCACTGGCTTGGCCTTCTCGACCGCGTCGAGGAATGCCTTGCGCCCCGCGGTGGCGAAGGCGATGTCCTTGGAGTCCACCGGATGGAACTTGCCGTCATAGAGGCTCACCCGCACGTCCTGCATCGGGTATCCGGCGACGGCCCCCTCCTGCAGCACCTGGCGGACGCCCTTTTCCACCGAAGGAATGAACTGGCCGGGGATGACGCCGCCGACGATCGCGTCGACGAACTCGAATCCTGCGCCCCGCTCGAGCGGCTCGACCCGCAGGTAAACCTCTCCGAACTGGCCGGCGCCGCCGGTCTGCTTCTTGTGCCGGTGGTGGCCATCCGCCTTGGCGGTGATGGTCTCTCGGTAGGCGATGCTCGGTGGCTTGGTATCGACCTCGACGTGAAACTGCTCTGAAAGGCGCCGCAGCAGCACCTTCAGATGCAGCTCGCCCATGCCCGCGCATGACGGTCTCGTTGGCGGCGGCGTTGTGCTCGACGTGGAAGCAGGCGTCCTCGTCCTCGAGCTTGCGCAAGGCGTCGGTGAGCTTCTGCTCGTCGCCGCGCTTCGCGGTAGTGACTGCCAGCCCGTACAGGGGCACCGGGCACTCGATGGTGCGCAGATGGTGGTGGTCCTCGTCGTGGGAGTCGTGCAGCACCGCGTCGAAATGGATGTCCTCGACCCGGGCCACCGCCAGGATGTCGCCCGGCACCCCCTCGTCGACCTCGATCAGCTCGTTGCCGTGGAGGCGGAACAGGCGGTTCACCTTGAAGGGCTTGCGCGCGTCGCCGATGAACAGCTGGCTGTTCGGCGTGATGCGCCCCTGGTGGATGCGGAAGACGCCGATCTTGCCCCGAAACGGGTCGTTGATCACCTTGAACACGTGGGCCAGGGCGTGCTGGCTCGGGTCCGGGCTGCACGGTGACCGGCTCGATCTTTGCCGCCTTCGCCCTTCATGTAAGGCGGCGGGTTGCCTTCCGCCGGGTTCGGCATCAGCCGCACCAGGATGTCCAGCAGCTCGGCGATGCCGGCGCCGGTCTTGGCGGAGACGATAGCAGATGGGGATCAGGTGGGCCTCGCGCAGGGCCTCCTCGAAGGGGTCGTGGAGCTGCTCGGGCTTCAGCTCCTGGCCCTGCTCCAGATAGAGCTCCATCAGCTCCTCGTCGACCTCGACCACCTGGTCGATGATCTGGCTGTGCGCCTCCTCGACGGAGGAGAAATCGGCACCCTCGCCGCTCGGCTGGAAGAAGCAGTCGATCACCCGTTTGCCGCCCTCGGCGGGCAGGTTGATGGGCAGACACTCCGCTGCCGAAGGTGTCGCGGATCTGCGTGGTGAGTCCGGCCAGATCAACGCCCTCGGCTTCGATCTTGTTGACGATGATGATGCGGCACAGGTTGCGGTTGTCCGCCGCCTTCCATCATGCGCTGGGTGACGCGCTCGACGCCGGCCTCGGCGTTGATCACCAGCGCCGCGGTCTCCACTGCCGCGAGGACCGAGAGGCTGCGGCCGATGAAGTCGGGAAATCCGGGGGTGTCGATGAGGTTGATGTGCTTGCCGTGAGCGTTGAAGCCGGTGATGGCCACGTCAAGGGAGTGCTGCTGCTCCTTTTCGAGGGCGTCGTAGTCGCAGACGGTGGTGCCCCTCTCGACGCTGCCGGGCTCGGGGATGACGCCGGTCGCGGCGAGCAGGGCCTCGACCAGGGTGGTCTTGCCGGCGCCGGAGTGACCGGCCAGGGCGATGTTGCGGACGTCCTCAGCGTTGTAGTCAGACATCGGGTGAACCTTCTTCGGGGGTGCTGATGTGTTGTTGAATGGCGGCAATGCACCGCGAAACTGGATAGTTCAGAACCAAAAAGTATACCGCACTTGGCCCATTGCAGCGCCAGTCCCGGACGCTGGGCGGAGGACGGCCCGTGAAACACGTCGGGCGGGGGATTAACATATCCACGCCGTTTCCCACGGGAATACTCCATGCTCGACGTTATCTGGATCTCGCTTGCTTTTGCGCTCGGCCTTCTGGCCCGCCAAGTCGGCCTCCCGCCGCTGGTAGGTTTTCTGGCGGCAGGGTTCGTGCTCCACGGCGCCGGTGTGCAGGCGGACGAGGTCATCACCGAGTTTTCGGACATGGGGGTGACCCTGCTGCTTTTTTCCATCGGGCTGAAGTTGAAGCTCGATAGCCTGGCCCGGCCGCAGGTGTGGGCAGTGTCGAGCCTGCATCTGGGTGCCAGCGTCGCGCTCTTTGTTCCGGTGTGTTTCGCCCTGGGTGCGGCGGGCGTGCCTTTTCTGGTCGATCTGGATAGCGGCGGCGCGGTCCTGCTGGCTTTCGCGCTGAGCTTCTCCAGCACCGTATTCGCCGTCAAGGTGCTGGAGGAGAAGGGGGAGACGGGCTCGGTCTACGGCTCCATCGCCATTGGCATTCTGATCATGCAAGACTTGGCGGCGGTGTTGTTTCTGGCCGTCTCGGCGGGCAAGGTTCCCTCGCTCTGGGCATTGCTCCTATTGCTGCTGATCCCGGGACGGTGGGTGCTGCTGCACATCCTGGAGCGGGCGGGTCACGGGGAACTACTGGTGCTATTCGGCCTCACCCTGGGCCTCGGCGGTGCCGAGCTGTTCGACATGGTGAGCCTCAAGGGCGATCTCGGCGCGCTGATCCTGGGGGTAATGATCGCTTCTCATCCCAAGGCATCCGAACTGGCCAAGGCGTTGCTGCAGTTTAAGGACGTCTTCCTGGTGGGGTTCTTTCTCAGCATCGGGTTGGGCGGCGCGCCGGATCTGCAGATGGTGCTCATTGCGCTACTATTGCTTTTGGCGTTGCCCGCCAAGGGCTGGCTGTTCTACCGCCTGATGCTGCTCTTCCGGCTGCGGGCAAGGACGTCCTTTCTGGGGGCCGTTACCCTCGCCAACTATAGCGAGTTCGGTCTCATCGTTGCGGCTGTCGGCAAGGCCAGTGGTTGGCTGGGTCCCGATTGGTTGACGATCATCGCCATCGCTCTGTCCTTGTCGTTCGTCGCCGCCTCGCCTCTCAGCACTTATTCACACGAGCTCTACGAGCGGTTCAGCCGGCGCCTTTGCCGGGCGGAACTTCCACACCGCGTGGATTTTGAGGCGGAGATCGACCCCGGGAACGCCGACGTGTTCGTGCTCGGCATGGGACGCGTGGGGGAGGGGGCGTATGACACGCTTCAGGTCCTGAAGGGACGCCGTCCCGTGGGTATCGATGCCGACCCCTACGTCGTGGCCGCGCAGGTTGAGGCCGGTCGCCGCGTTATCCAGGGCAGTGCCACCGATGCCGATTTCTGGCACCGGCTCCACCTGGATCACGGCAGCATCCGCTCGGTGCTGCTCGCGCTCCCCCAGCTGTCGGAGAACGTATTCGCCGCCGAACACCTGGTGAAGGAAGGATTCGACGGCGTGATCGGGGCCATTGCGAGGTTCCCTGATGAAGAGCCTGTGTTAAGGGCGGCGGGGGTGCAAATGGTGTTCGATCTCTATGCCGAGGCGGGCTCCGGTTTCGCGCAGCACGTATGCGCCCAGGCGCGTCCGGTTGGCTGATGGTCGGGAACGGTCGGATGGTCTTAGTCGCGAGTACCGATGAGCCGTCATGCTTCGCGCGGGCAAAAAGCATTTCGCCTTACGAGCGAATCGCACCCCGAGGCGCGGGTTTGCGCTCGCGGGTCGTCCGGTTGGCGTCGAATCGTCGATAATCAGGCCTATGACCCGCGTGCTCAGAAGACGAGGAGAGATGCCATGCCCATGACGCTGACTTCGACCGCCTTCTCCGAGGGCGGCGAGATCCCGCTCCGCTTTACCTGTGAAGGAGACGATGTTTCGCCGGATCTTGACTGGAGGGGGGTCCCGGCTGGTACCCGCAGCCTGGTGTTAATCGTCGACGATCCGGATGCGCCGGATCCCGGAGCACCCAAAATGGTCTGGGATCATTGGCTGTTGTACAACCTGCCGGGCGAATGCAGCGGCGTACCGGCGGCGGTCAAGCCGCACGAGCTGCCTCCTGGCACCCATGAGGGCGTGAATAGCTGGGGTAGGACGGGGTACGGTGGCCCTTGTCCACCGATTGGCCGCCATCGCTACTTCCACATCCTGTACGCGCTCGACATCGAGCTGCCGGATCTGGGGCGTCCCGGCAAGAATCGGCTCCTGGCGGCGATGCAGGGGCATATCCTCGAGCACACCGAGCTGGTGGGCACCTACCAGCGGCAGCGTTAATCTATGCCCCATGCGTTGCTGCTCGAGTGCATTCGAATCAGCAGCAGCGCCCACGGGGTTTTGAGCGCTGTTCGGCGCCAGCGAGGTGTCAGGCCCCGCCGCAGGGCTCGGGATGACCCCGGCCGCCGGCTCGCGAGGTTCGGGCATAGCTGGACGGACCGGTTGGGCTGGGAATATCTACGCCGCCTTCGATCTCTTGGACACGGATCGTCTCGCGGCCGAAGAGCAGGGGCAGCAGGGCATAAGGGACTAGTGCTAACAGTCCGGCGATGGTCAGATTGTCGAAGTACATGTGGTTCTCCTTCAGGTGCGTCCCGTCCCCGTAACGGGCTCGCGGTTTTGTATGAAGGAATATTAGCAAATACTTAAATACAAATCTACTGTTTCCGTGTAGATTGGTCGGCGCCGTCGATTTCTTTGGTAACCCCTTGAGTCGAAGGGGGTTATGGTCTAAATTCCACACATAAACATAAATACGTGCGGAGAGGACGGAGAGGGTGTTCTTGTGTTTCGTGGCGCAACGGTTATTGCCTTTCCAGTAGCATTTGCGCTTTCCCTAGGCCGCCCCGCGCTTCCCAGCCCGTGTCGGTAGAATTTTCGGCACGGCCTCTGCTGAGCGCGGTTTGAAGGCGCCGCCGTTTTCACAATTCCAGGTCCGAACAGCGGTCGGATTTCGACTTGTGGTGAGGAGCGGCGGGCAGGTGGGTGCTTCCTAGCCCTTGGTTCGCGGCGGCTCAGGTGAAGACATTCGGATGCACTTCCTCTAGCTAGGGTCGCCGGCCTCGGGCCTGCGGCCGAGCGCCGGTGGTCCGTTCTCCCGTGGCATTTGCCCAGAAAGGCGCACTGTTGTGCGCGCCACAAGAGAGTACCGGGCCATGGCAGAAGACAGCACCAGACCGTCGGACGACAACGAGGCAGATCTGGCCCTGGGCGGCGAACGTTCAAGCAAGCTCGGCCTTGCCGGGCGTATCGCCCGCGCCTTCATCAACACCCCCGTCACGCCGATGCTCCTCATCGGCTGCCTCTTCATCGGTCTGATCGGGCTTTTTTTCACGCCCCGGCAGGAGGATCCTCAGATCTCCGTGCCGATGATCGACATCTTCGTCCAGTATCCAGGCGCGTCGGCCAAGCAGGTCGAGAGCCTGGTGACCGAGCCCCTGGAGCGGATCATGAAGGAGATCCCGGGGGTTCGGCACGTCTACTCCGCGACCCTCCGCGGCGCCGCCATCGTCACCGTGCGTTTTTATGTCGGGGAGGAGATGGGCGAGTCCATCGTCAAGGTCCACGACAAGCTCCAGTCGAATCTGGACAAGATCCCGCCGGACGTGCGCATGCCCCTGGTTAAGCCGGTGAGCGTCGACGATGTCCCCGTGGTCACGGTCACTTTGTGGTCGAAGGAGGTGAGCGACGCCCAGCTCCGCACCCTGGCCCTGGATGTGCTCCAGGAGCTCGGCTCGGTGAAGAACACGGGCAAGGGATTCGTGGTCGGCGGACGCGAGGACCAGATACGGGTCGAAGTCCTGATGGAGCGGCTTGCGGGACACGGCATTACCTTGGACCGGATCGCCGGGACCATCCAGACCGCCAACTCGGAGCTCGCGACTGGAGGGTCGGAATCCGGCGGTTCCGCCTACAACGTCTACTCCGGTGCCTTCCTTCGCAGTGCCGACGATGTTGCCCGCCTGGTGGTCGGCTCGCAGGGTGGACGCCCCATCTACGTCGGGGATGTGGCGCGGGTGGAGCACACGCCAGAGGATGCGGACGAGATCGTTACCCAGTTCACGGGGCCAGCCTATGAGGGCGAGCTGACGGCCAACGGCGAGCAGGCCGTGACCCTGGCTATCGCCAAGAAGGAGAAGACCAACGGCGTGACCGTGGCCAATGCGGTGCTCGAAAAGCTCCAGAAACTGGAGGGCAGCCTCATCCCCTCCAACGTCAACGTCGAGATCACGCGCAACTACGGCAAGACCGCCAACGACAAGGTCAACGAACTCTTGCAGGCCATGTTGGAGGCTGCGTTCATCGTCTCGATTCTGTGCCTGATCGGCCTTGGCGCCCGCGCCGCGTTTGTGGTCATCACCGTGATCCCGGTCGTCATCCTGCTCACGATCTGGTGGGCACTGATGGTGGATTACACCATCGACCGGGTCAGCCTGTTCGCCCTGATCTTCGCCATCGGCATCCTGGTGGACGACGCCACCGTGGTGGTGGAGAACATCTTCCGACACTGGTTGGAGGTGGGTAAGACATCCATCGCTCACGCGGTTCGAGCCGTGGACGAGGTGGGCAACCCGACGATTCTTGCCACCTTCACCATCATTGCCGCGCTGTTGCCCATGGGTTGGGTCAGCGGTCTGATGGGACCCTACATGCGGCCGATCCCGGTCCTCGGGCTCCTCCGCCATGTTCTTCTCGCTGGTGGCGGCCTTTGTGTTCACCCCCTGGTTCGCCCTGCGGGTGAGGCCCAAGATGGCGGCGCTGCACAAGGCGGAGCGCCGCGAGGAGCGTACCCGGCGCATCGTCGGCAAGCTTTACCGCCCGCTGGTGCTGCCGTTGGTGGAGAACCGCACCCTCGGTATCGTGTTCCTGGTCTCCGTCATTGCCGTCACGGCCGGCGTCTGCGTGCTCTTCTACACCAAGACGGTGCCGGTAAAGATGCTGCCCTTCGACAACAAGCCGGAGTTCAGCGTCGTCGTCAATATGCCCGAGGGGACCGCCCTGCCCGAGACCGCCAACGTGGTCCGTCAGCTCGCCGAGAAGGTGCGGGAGATGCCCGAGGTCACGGCCGTGCAGACCTATGCCGGCACCGCCCAGCCCTTCAACTTCAACGGCATGGTGCGGCATTACTACCTGCGCCAGAACCCGTGGGAAGGCGACCTGCTGGTCATGCTCAAGGACAAGAACGAGCGCGAAAAGGGCAGTCATGCGCTCGCGGTCGAGGCCCGCGCGACTGCTGACGCCACTTGCGCAACGCCTAGGCGCCAAGATCGCGGTGGTGGAGATGCCGCCGGGGCCGCCGGTGCTGCAGACCGTGGTCGCCGAGGTCTACGGCCCCAACGAGCAGGTACGACGCCAGGTGGCGGCGGACATGACGGCCATGTTCGAGGAGGTGGAGAACATCGTCGACGTCGACAACTACATGGCCGAGCCCTACGAGTACTGGCGCTTCGAGGTCGACACCGAGAAGGCCGTGCGCCGTGGCGTCTCGGTCGACACCATCAACCAGAACCTGGCCATGGCCATGGGCGGGTTCAAGGTCGGCGACGTCAAGCGCGGCAACGTGCTGGAGCCAACCTATATCGTGCTCCAGCTCCCGCTCGCCAACCGCGCCGAGCTGAACGCCATGGGCTCCCTGCCCATCGCCACGCCGGATGGTCAAATGGTGCCCCTGGCCGAGCTGGGCCGTTTCGTCAAAAAGCCCGAGGATCCCATCATCTACCACAAGGACCTGCGCCCCATGGAATACGTCGTCGGTGAGATGGAGGGCGATCTGGGGGCGCCAATCTACGGCATGTACGGCGTCGAGGACCTGCTGGAGAACTATATCACGCCCGGACGGTGTGACCATGACCGGCATGCCCATGGGCCTGATCGGGCCGCCGGACGGACGACTCGGTCTCCGGCTTCGAGTGGAGCGGCGAGTGGACCGTCACCTACGAGACCTTCCGCGACATGGGGCTGGCCTTCATGGCCGCCCTGGTGCTGATCTACGGCCTGATCGTCTGGGAGTTCCGCGATTTCGCCATCGCCGGGCTCATCATGTCCCCGATCCCGCTTGACCCTGATCGGTATCGTCCCGGGACACCTGATCATGGGCGCGGAGTTTACCGCGACCTCGATGATCGGGCATGATCGCCCTGGGCGGCATCATCGTGCGCCAGTCCATCCTGATCGTGGAGTTCGTCAAGATCGAGGTCGAGAAGGGCAAGAGCGTGCGCGAGGCGGCGGTGGCGGGCGCCGAGATCCGCATGCGTCCCATCCTGATCACCTCGCTGACCCTGATGGCGGGCGCCTGGGCCATCATCTACGACCCCATCTTCCAGGGCATGGCGGTGAGCTTGCTGTTCGGCGCCGGCGTCGCCACCCTGATGGCGGTGATCGTCATTCCCCTGGGCTGCATCAGCCTGCGCAAGCGTTTCTATCTGGAAGAGACGGAGAGCGGCGAGATCGAGCTCTCCGGGCGCTACGCGGAGGTCGAGGAGGTCGCCGGCGGCGGCGTTGCCCCGACTACCGCGCGCACGCCGCTGTGGGTGCGGATCTGGGGCGGGCTCGTCTCCGCCGTGTTCTGGGTGTTCGGGCTTGCCGGGTAGGCTCCTTGGGTCCGCGCAGCGGGTACGCCTCTTTGGGTGCGTCTGTGGGGTGGGTTGGTGTCGGCGGTGATCTGGGTGTTCAGTACCGTCAGCACCGTGCTCCTGTCGATTTGGCGGCTGCTGCAGGTAATCCTCGGTGGATTGCTGCCCAAGCGCGCAAGCCGCAAGCCGTCGGGCCCGGGGCCGACTCCCCGGGAGTGGCCAACGGGACGCCATCTGGTGGTAGCCCGGCCCCAGTCGGCGGATCCTGCCACCACCGCAGGCGGCGGCTCACAGCCCGCGACTGCAACGGCTCAGCGCGCATCCTTCGAACCCGCGGCCCACGACCAAGCCCGAGGTTTCTCCCGCTTCAGCGGGCGAGGGGCCCGCGCCTGTCGCCGCGGACGAGAAGCCAGCGGTGGTCCCGAGAAGACCAGCGGCCAAGAAGGCCGGTGTGAAAAAGACCGTAGCCAAGAAGGCCACCAAGAAGAAGGCCGCGCCGAAGAAGACGTCAGCGAGAAAGACGGCGGCGCGCGGGGGTGGGCGCGCGATGGACGGTGCCCCGGGTCCCGCGGCGAATGCCGCTCCCGTAGGAACTCCGGGATTGGCCGAGACCCCCGCGCCCGGCATCGTCCAGGATCCGGGCGCGCCGAGGGCAGAAAACGAGTCCGCGGAGCAGGAAAAAGAAATCAACGGGCACGAGGTGCCGGGCGTGACGACCAAATTAGCGACCTCTCAGGGTAGCGGAGACAGGTCGAGCACAGCCGCCGCGGCGAGACGGGTCGCCCGGGGCGGCGGTCGTGGAATCCGGGTCAAGCGGAGAACGCAATCGTGATCGAGATCCGACACAAGGAAACGCATGAAGTACTGCGAGTGGTCGAGGCGGACAGCCTGCTCGGCGCCGACCTGCGTGACGATATCCTCGACGGTGCCGATCTGCGCGGCGCCGACCTCAGCGGTGCCTGGCTGCAGGAGGCGGACCTCATGGGGGCCGACCTCGCGGGCGCGACGCTCCAGGGCGCCATCCTGATCCGCACCCAGTTGGACAAGGCGGACCTTACCGGCGCCTTGTTCGAAGAGGCCAAGTTAAGCGACGGCTCCCCCGGGAGCGGCGCCGTGTTGACCAACTGCAAGATGCGTGGGCGTGCGGCTTCTGTCCTGCGACATGCGCTACGTCGACCTCCACGGCTCGGACCTGTCCGATGCCCTGATCGATCGGACCGACCTCACCGACGCCTGTTTTCGTGAAGGAAGGCTACCCGGTGCCGGCATTCAGGGTTCCCTGCTTATCGAGACCTTGATGAGCGGGTGCGATCTCAGCGGCGCCGATATCCAGAACACGCACATGAACGGTGTCAAGCTGTTCCGAGCTCGGCTCGACGGCGCGCGCCTCGGCGGCGGGGGTGATCGCATCCCCGTCGTGCTCAACCTCGCCAACATGCGCGAGGCCAGCCTGGTCGGGGCCGATCTGCGCGGCGCTTCACTGCGCGACGTCAACCTGCACCACGCCAACCTGACGCGGGGCGAACCTCGAAGGGGCTCAGCTGATGGGCGCCGTGCTGCGCCACGCCGACGTGACGGATGCGGACTTCAAGGACGTCGCCCTGGTGACGGTGAACGTCACCTTCGCCAACTTCTCCAAGGCCAAGAACGCACAGGTGCCCGCGTTCAAGCAGAACGTGCGGTAAGGGTAGGGGGCGGGCTGAGCCAGGCAGGGGTCGGTCCGTCGCCCCAACAGGGCCTTCTGGTTTGCGTGGATCGAGAGGACGGCACGCTATGGGCGCACCCTGTCGATGAGCACTTCGACTGGCTCCGATCGGCCCGCCTTTACCGGGCTCACCTCTCCTTCCAGATCCCCGCTTTGGGGCGTGGCCTGGCCACTCGTGGAGATCCGGGCGCCGACCGTGACCTCGGGGAAATTGGACAGACGCATGGCGGGCATCATGGCCATGCCATCGTCCAGGGTCACGGTCGCCGGGAGGTCCGCGACCTTCATCCGCTTCACGGCCAGAGGCATGGGCGGGCCTGAGACCGCCTTGGCGTAGACGAACAGGGTGGCGTTCTGGTCCGCCTTGGGCCAGAGGGGCTCCGCCAGGGCGACCTGAACCACGACGCCGGCCGTGGATTCGGCCGCTTCCGCCGACGGCGCCTTGGCGGTTTCGGGCTCGGAGGCTTCCTCCGCAGCCGCCTCCGTTGGTGGCGCGGGTTCGGCGGAGCCACCGCGCTGGCGGGCCTCGGCGATGAACTCACGCAGCTCGGCCGCCTCCTTTCCCTGGGGATCCAGGCTTGCCAGGATCGACTCCCAGCGCGCGATGGCCGCGTCGAAGTTTCCCTCCTGGTAGGAGACCAGGCCGTCCAGCCAGCGGGCCGTGGCGTTGTCGGGATCGATTTCGAGCGCGGCGCGGATCAGCTCCGCGGGACGGCCCGCGAGCTTGCCGCCCGCGTTGCTGGCCACTGCTTGGGCGTAAGAGCTGATGACCTCCGGGTTCTGCGGCGCGAGCCCGTATGCCTTCTCCAAGGCCGCGAGCGCCTTGCCGGGCTCATTGACCGCGAAGTAGGTGCGTCCGAGCATCAGCCAGCCTTCCAGGTTGTCCGGGTTCTGCTCCATCTTCTCCGCCAGACGTTGCACCAGCACGTCCAACGGCGGGACCTCGCCGCCTGGGGTGGCGGGGTGCCCCGCTGGCGCCGTGGGCTGGCCGGCGGCCGCAGCCTCCAGGCGGGGGATGATAGTGTTGTCGCCGATGTAGAGATAGAGGCCAATGGCGGAGGCTGGCACGGCCACGGCGAGCACCAGCGCGGTCAGGAGCCCGCCGCGATCGGTCGCCGCCGGGGGCGAGGAGGCGCCTTCTCCATCGACGTCGTACAGCAGCTCGCGCTCCAGGTCGCGGCGCGCGGCCTTGTACTGGGTCTGGTCCAGGTTGCCAGCAACCAGGTCCGCTTCCAGCTCCTGCAGTTGCTGGCGGAACACCTCGAGGTTGAGCTGGTCCTGGTCGATGCCTGGCTCGGGAGCGCGCCCCGAGAGCAGCGGCGTGACGACGAACAACAGCGCCAGACCCATGAGCCCGGCGGCGAGTATCCAAAAGATGATCATTGCTTGTTGTCCTGATTGCTGTCAGCGGCGGACAGCAGTTCCTGCAGGCGCTTACGTTCTTCCTCGGACAGATCCGCATCCGGACTCTTCTTCTTGCGCACCAGGGTGCGGAGCAGGAAGAAGCCGCCGATCCCCGCGAGGAGCAGGGGTCCAAACCAGAGCGGATAGGTGGAAAGCTTCACCGGCGGGTCGTAGAGCACGAAATCGCCGTAGCGGGCGACCAGGAACTCGACGATCTCGTCACGAGACTGGCCCGCCTGCATCATGCGGTAGACCTCTTCGCGCAGGTCCTGGGCCAACTCGGCCTGGGAACCGGCGAGCGATTCGTTCTGGCACACCAGGCAGCGCAGCTCGTCGATGAGGTCACGAAACTCCTCGGCGCGCGCCGGGTCGTCGAAGGTGAATTCCTCTAACGTGTACGCGCCGGCGATGGACGCTGCCAAGAGGCCGGCCAACAGCAGGGCCGGCAGTCGGATCAAGCTACTCAAATCTGCACCTTGCACTTCAGGGTTTGCCAATCCACGGTGGGTGAGAGCTCCGTTTCCCAGGTGCCCGGTCCCACCGGTCCGATTTTCTTGTAACAGATGATGCCGTCGCTATCTACGACGAAGGTCTCCGGTGCACCGTAGACGCCCCAGTGGATGCCCACCTTGTTGTCCGGGTCGTAGGCGCTGAACAGGTAGGGGTCGCCGGAAAGCTTCAGCATGCGCAGCGCGTCGGCCGCCTCGTCCTTCCAGTTGAGCCCGAGGATCTGGACTTCCTTGAGCTCACGAGCGAGGCGCATGAGCTGGGCGTGCTCCGCCCGGCAGGACACGCACCACGAGGCCCAGACGTTCACCAGCGAGACCTTGCCCTTGAGGTCCGCGTCCGAGACGCTCCGGCCCGGGTCGTTGAGCACTGGCAGTGTAAACGCGGGCGCCGGCTTGCCGACCAGCGGGGACGGGACCTTTCGCGGGTCCGTGCCCAACCCGTAGAACAGCAGTGCCGCGAGGGCGATGAAGAGCCCCAGCGGAAACAGGAACTTCAGCGATTTCCCCATGACTCAGGTTCTCGCCGTGGCGGCCCCGGCCGGTATCTTGGCCGTCTTGCGGGCGCTGCGATAGCGGCGATCGGTGACGGCAAGGATTCCTCCCAGCGCCATGAGTACGGCGCCTAGCCAGATCCAGCGCACGTAGGGCTTGTAGTAGATGCGCAGCGCCCAGTCGCCGCCGCCCACGGGCTCGCCGAGGGAGACGTACAGGTCGCGGGTAAAGCCCCAGTCGATGGACGCCTCGGTCATGGGCTTGGCCGAGGTGAAATAGGTTCGCTTCTCCGGCCAGAGCTCGGCTACCTGCTTGTCGCCGTCGAACACCAGGAAGTGCCCGCGCGCGGCCGTGTAGTTGGGACCACGGTGGTCCTTCACGCCGAGGAACTGAAAGCGGTAGTCCGCCGCTTCCTGCTCGTCGCCGGGAGACATGCGCACGTCCTTCTCCAGGCCGAAGTTGGAGACCATGGTAGCGCCGACGATGAACATGGCGACGCCGAGGTGCGCCAGCACCATACCGTAGTAGCTGCGTCCGTTGCCGGCGAGATCCGTGAACAGGGATCTGATGCCCTGTTTGTGCTTGAGCCGTTCGCGGATGCCCAACAGATGCGAGAACAGCAGCCATACCGCCAGGCCCAGGCCGAGGGGGACATAGAACCAGGCACCCGAGGTCAGCGGCATGAAGATGACGGCAACGATGGCAGCCGCGCCGCCGAGGGCGGCGGCGACCCAAAGCTCGCCCACCAGGCGCTCGGGATCATCGTGTTTCCAGCGTGTCATGTGCCCGATGCCCATGAAGAGCGCCAGGAAAGGCGTGATGGCCACGAACATCTTGTTGAACCAGGGGAAGCCCACCGAGATCTTGCCCCAGCCCATCGCCTCGTAGATCAGCGGCGCCAGGGTGCCGAGCAGGATTAGCGCGGTGAGCAGGGTGAGCAGCAGGTTGTTCGTGAGCAGGAAGCTCTCGCGGGAGAGCAGATCGAAGCGACCGCCCCCGGAGACCGCCGGTGCCCGCCAGGCGTAAAGAGCCAGGGAGCCGCCGATGACGATGCACAGGAAGATCAGGATGAAGGTGCCGCGTGTGGGGTCGGTGGCGAAGGCGTGTACCGAGGTCAGCACCCCGGAGCGCACCAGGAAGGTGCCGAGCAGGCTCAGGGAGAAGGCGAAGATGGCGAGCAGCACGGTCCAGCTCTTGAAGGCGCCGCGCTTCTCCGTCACCGCAAGCGAGTGGATCAGTGCAGTGCCGGCGAGCCAGGGCATGAAGGAGGCGTTTTCCACCGGGTCCCAGAACCACCAGCCGCCCCAGCCCAGCTCGTAGTAAGCCCACCAGCTGCCGAGCGCGATGCCGAGGGTAAGAAAGATCCAGGCCACCGTGGTCCAGGGTCGCGACCAGCGCGCCCACGCCGCGTCGAGCTTGCCCCCGATCAAGGCCGCGATGGCGAAGGCGAAGGCCACTGAGAAACCGACGTATCCCATGTAGAGCATGGGCGGGTGGATGGCCAGTCCCGGGTCCTGCAGCAGGGGATTGAGGTCGCGGCCCTCGAGGGGCGCCGGAAAGATGCGATCGAACGGATTAGAGGTTAGCAGCATGAAAAGCAGGAAGCCGATGGCGACCATACCCATCACCGACAGCACGCGGGACACCACCTGAGGCGGCAGGTTGGGGCTGAAGGCGGCCACGGCGGCGCCCCAGGCCGCCAGGAACAGGGCCCACAGCAGCAGGGAGCCTTCGTGCGCGCCCCAAACCGCCGAAACCTTGTATAGGGTCGGCATCAGGCTGTTGGAGTTGGTCGCCACATAGGCAACCGAGAAGTCATCCGTGAGGAACGCCTGCAGCAGGCAGGCGAACGCGATTGCGGAGAAGGTAAACTGGCCCCACGCCAGAGGCCGTGCCATGGCCATCCAGCCGCGGTTGCCATTGAAGGACCCGGCGAGCGGAAACGCAGCCTGAATGATCGCGAGACCCAGGGCCAGGATGAGGGCGAAATGTCCGAGCTCGGGAATCATCGGCTTGCCGCGGCTCCGCCGGCGCCCTGGCCGGCCGCCATCTCGGTGACGCCCTTGGCGTGGGCCGTCTTCAGGGTCGCCTCCACCTCCGGCGGCATGTAGGACTCGTCGTGCTTGGCGAGCACCTCCTCGGCGTAGAACATGCCCTCGGGACCCATGCGGCCCTTGGTCACCACGCCCTGACCCTCGCCGAACAGGTCGGGCAGGATGCCGGTGTAGCTCACCTTGACGGTCTCCGCGTTGTCGGTGACGTCGAAGGTGATGGTTAGGCCGTCCGATTGACGCGCCATGCTGTCTTCCACCACCAGGCCGCCGAGCCGGAACAGGGCGTTGGCTGGGGCCTCGTTGGCCAAGACCTGGGATGGGCTGAAGAAATAGGCGATGTTGCTGCGTAAGGCGTTGATCGCGAGCAGCGCGGCGACGCCGACGCCGACAATGCCGAAGGCCACGAACAACATGCGTTTCTGTCTGGCTTTCATTTTAGGTACCTCCACGGGTGCGCATCCGCATTAATCGACCCAGACGCGCGGAAATGGTTCGCTCGCGATGCCGTAAAGCAAGGATTTCCGCGACCATCAGCACCAGCGTCATGCCGTAGGAACTCCATACAAAGAAGGCGTAGCCGCCCTGGGAGAGAAAGTCGCTCACGTCTGTTTCTCCAGGATCTCGCGGACCCAATGTGTGTCGGCCTCCCGGCTCAGGATCGTCCCCCGCACCCGCATGAGGATGGCGGCGAAGGAGTACATCCAGAACGCGAAGGTCATGACCAGCATGGCAGTGAGGATGTTGGGTTCCATTTGCGACATGGACGAGCGCTGGTGCAGCGCCGCGCACTGGTTGGGGTCCGGGCAGTTGATGGACCAGAAGATGATCGGCAGCATCACCAGCCCGACGATGGCCAGCAGGGCGGAGGCGCGGTCCGCACGCCGCGGGTCGTCGATGGCGGATTGCAGCGCGATGTAGCCGACATAGATGAAAAACAGGATCAACTCCGAGGTGAGGCGCGGATCCCAGTCCCACCAGGTACCCCAGCTCGGCCGCCCCCAGAAGGCGCCGGTCCAGAGGGCGAGGAAGGTAAATATGGCGCCGGTGGGGGCGGTGGCGTTCGCCATCATGAAGGAGAGGCGGGTGTTGAACACCAGGCCGATCGCGGACCAGGCCGCCAGCACCAGATAGAGCCACATGGACATCCAGGCCGCCGGCACGTGGATGAAGATGATCCGGTAGTACTCCTTCTGCGGATTGGTGCCGCCGAGCCGGTCTGGGGTCTCGAAGAATCCCCAGTAGAGGCCCACCAGGAGCGTTATCGCCGCCAGCACCCAGAACAAGGGGATCAGCCTTCCCGCGAGGGGGTAAAAGGTGGCCGGAGAGGAAAATCTGAAAAGCTTCATCGAACCATCCAGCTAGGCAAGGCTATTCCATCGAGATCCGCAGCGCCGCCGCCGCCGCGAGGGGCGCGAAAACCAGACCCAGCAGCAGGAACGAGCCCAGGAGCGCGAAGTACGGCTGGGTGTCGGCGAAGTCGATGGCGCTCACGGTGACGGCCCCGGCACCATAGACCAGCACCGGGATGTACAGCGGCAGAATCAACAGCGACAGCAGGATGCCGCCCCCGCGAAGCCCGAGCGTGAGGGCCGCGCCGATGGCGCCGATCAGACTCAGCACGGGTGTGCCCAGCAGCAGGGACAACATCATGGCCGCCTGCGAGACATCGGGCAAGTGATATTGCAGCCCGATCAAGGGCGCGATGATCACCAGCGGCAGACCGGTCAGCAGCCAATGCGCGGCTACTTTCGCCAGCACCAGGAGTGCCAGGGGCTGGGGCGTCATCAGCATCTGCTCCAGGGTGCCGTCGTCATAGTCAGCGGCGAACAGCCGCTCCAGTGCCAGCATGGAGGCGAGGAGTGCCGCCACCCAAACCACGCCGGGTCCGAGGATGCGTAGGATCTGTTTCTCCGTGCCGACGCCCAACGGGAACAGGCTGACCACGATCACGAAGAAGAAGAGGGTGGTGAGCACGTCGGTGCGCCGCCGCATGGCAAGCAGGATGTCGCGGCTCAGGACACAGTAGAACACGCGCCACATCAGGCTTGATCCCCTTGCGTCTGCTCGTCACCCAGGTGCAGGCGACGGACCTGGCCGGAGGTGAGGGCCACCTCTTGGTGAGTAGTGAGGATCACCAGACCGTCGTCCGCGACGTGCTCCGCGATCAGCAGCTGGAGCTGATCCACGGCGTCCACGTCCAGCGCGGTGAATGGTTCGTCCAGTATCCACAAGGGGGCCTCGCTCAACAGCAGGCGGGCGAGGGCGACGCGCTTCTTCTGCCCCTGGGAGAGAACCCTGGTTGGAAGGTCCTCGAATCCGGCCAGTCCCATCTGTCCTAGCGCGTCCCAGAGCTGGTCGTCAGCGATGCGGTCCCCGTCGAGGGTGGCCGACACGCGAAGGTTCTCGACCCCGGTCAGGTCTCCCTTGATGCCGTTCAAGTGCCCGAAATAGAGGGTATCGGCATGGAAATCCTCGCCCAGGCGGCGCGTGTCCTCACCGTTCCAGACGATGCTCCCGGCATCGGGCGTCAGCAGTCCGCACAGGGCGCGGAGCAGCGTGGTCTTGCCGCTGCCGTTACGCCCGCGCACGTGGAGCAGCGTGCCCGGCTCCAGGGTGAACGAGAGCCCGGAGAACAGGAGGCGGTCACCGCGCCTGCACTCCAGATCTGAAACTTCAAGCATGAATCGCGTGACTTGTAGCCAGGGTCGCCGGGTTCTATGAGCCCGCGCGGTCGTTATTCAGCCGCCACGGCCGTGCGGCCTTTCCGTGGCGGTGCTTTTTTCGAGCCCGCAACACTAACGCCTGCGACGCGATTGCACAACCCACGCCGCGTGGGGTTCGGTGCAGAGTCTGCTGCGACCTCGACCCGAGCGCTAGGCCCGGTCTTGGGTCTCCGAGTCCTCCAACCGAGCCTTGTCCCCCCAGCCCCGGTCGTCGTCTTCTCGCGCCGAAGCTGACCGGCGTGCGGGGCGAGACCAGACGAACCAGAGCACGCCGACGACAGTCAGCGCCATGAGCCCCTCGAGCCAGAACGGGATGTCGCGGCTCGCGATCACCCAGCTCACCGACGGCACCATGGTGAAGCTTGCGGCGTACTTGCCAACCGGCGGGATCACCTGCTCGGCCTCCCAGTCGCGCACGTAACGGCCGAACCTGGGATGCTCCGCCAGCCACCGGTGCAGTCGTTTCGAGCCTCGGGAGAAGCAGAATGCGGCGAGCAGTACGAAGGGGGCCGTGGGCAGCAGCGGTACGAAGATCCCGATCGCGCCGACGCCTAGGGCGAGTACCCCGCACGCGATCATCAACCAACGCCAGGTCTGTCTCAGCACGTCGACGACCTCTTCCGAAGCGGTTATTGCAGTCTGAATAGGGCCCGATGAGCCGAATATCGGGGCGATTGTCGTCGATTCGCAACGAGGTAGTGCCTGGATCGGACAGCGGAGCACGACTTCTCGATGGGGTGTGTCGTCAAGGCCCTCGGGCCACGGGGCGAAGGAGGCAGGAAGGTCCAAAGGAGACGTTCAGTGAGCGAGTCCTCCAACACGCTCAAGGCTACGCCTTATCGGACTGCCTCGGCTGAATGCAAATGGACCTCGCAGGTACGTTCGGCGAAAACGTCCCCGCGGGCGTCCCGCATGCAATCCTCGTACTTTTCTGGGAAACGGAGTCGGTCTCCGGATTCCACGGGCTCCGGTCCCATCGCGCGCTCCCGGGGGATGTCTGTGCCGCAGCCGGCCAAAACCAGCAACGTCAACAGCGCCACTTGGGCCAGATAGATCACTTGCATCGCTCTCTGATCACCACTTGCAGCTAACGCAGTTTGCGAAAAGATACCGCACGGCATCCGCTGCCTAAGCTACTAATTTTTCTTTACTCCTGCCACACCCGGACCGTCGGTTCGTGTCCCCAACTTCGAGCACTTCCTTTGGTGTGCCGATCACCCGTTGGTGCGCACCAGTGACCGCTTGAGCAGCGGTTCCATCTGCAGGCAGCGCCCCTTTCCCGAGTTGGTACCAGCGATCCGCCGCAATCCGTAGGCGCACGGCATGAGAGCCGACTGCCTGCCGGGACGCGGGCTGACCACGCGGAAAGACTCTGCTTCATATTCGCGCTCTGCTAAGGTAAGCCACGGCGCGGGGCTCACCGGCTCGCGAAAATGGCTGGCAACGTTTCGTACTTTCACAGCGCGCTACACGAGGGCAAGGGTCATGCAGGATGAAGCGGACGGCAAGATCCGAGAGCGACTCGCCGAGTTGCAGATCGAGCACCGGGATCTTGACGCGGCGATCTCGCGTCTGTCCGAAGATGCGTATATCGACCAATTACGCGTGACGCGGCTCAAGAAGCGCAAGCTGTTGCTCAAGGACGCCATTGCCAGGCTCGAAAGCATGTTGATCCCCAATCTGGATGCTTAAGCGAGCGATACCGCCGAACTGTGGGGGGAACCGCCAAGACGACCCTGAACAATGGCCGCCCCGATCATGCTTGGACCAGTGTTCGAACCCGCGATGTCCGGGTGCCTTCCTCGTGTCGTGTTCCAAGCGAGGGCACATGACCGGGCCGTCCGGGCCGGATTCTCCTGCGCATTCCCTACGTATTCCGCGGCGCGCCAGGTGCCCCAAGCTATGGATTTCTCTTCAGCCTTGCCATAGCGGCCCTTCTTCCATCGCGGCGATCTGTTCGCGCAACTCGAGCACCCGGTCCTGCCAGTAGCGCTGGGTGCCGAACCAGGTGAAAGCGGCGGGGAAGGCGGGGTCGTCCCAGCGTCGCGCGATCCAGGCCGAGTAGTGGATCAGCCGCAGGGTGCGCAGGGCTTCGACCAGATGGAGCTCACGCAGGTCGAACTCACGGAAGTCCTCGTAGCCGGACAACACGTGGGCGAGTTGGTTGGACATCTCCCGCCGGTCTCCTGAGAGCAACATCCAGAGGTCCTGGACCGCAGGGCCCATGCGGGCGTCGTCGAAGTCGACGAAGTGGGGGCCGGCGTCCGTCCACAGCATGTTCCCGACGTGGCAGTCCCCGTGTAAGCGAAGCAGCCCGACGTCGCCAGCGCGCTCGAAGCAGCGCCGCACGCCCTCGAGGGCATGCGCGGAGACGCTCTCGTAGGCCTCCGCCAGATCGGCCGGGATCCAGCCGCCGGCGAGCAGATACGCCCGTGGCTCGTCGCCGAAGCTCTCGATGTCGAGGGTGGGTCGGTGGCGAAAGGGCTCCGCGGCCCCGAGGGCGTGGATGCGACCGATGAAGCGGCCGATCCACTCAAGCACGGTTTCATCATCGATGGCCGGCGCCCGCCCCCCGCGGCGCGGGGTCAGGGACAGCCGATAGCCGCCGAAGGCGTGCAGCGTGAGGCCGGCGATTACGAGCGGCGGCACGGCGGGGATCTCCGCCTCGGCGAGCGCGAGGGTGAAGGCGTGCTCCTCGGCGATGGCGTCGTCCGACCAGCGGCCTGGCCGGTAGAACTTCGCGATCAGGGGTTGAGCGTCCTCCACACCAACCTGATACACCCGGTTCTCATAGCTGTTCAGCGCCAGGAGACGCCCGTCGACCGGGAAGCCAAGATTCTCAACCGCGTCCAGCACCAGGTCCGGCGTGAGGTCGGCGTAGGGGGTGCGGCTGTCTCGCTCCATGATCCGTCCCACGTCCTCAGCCGCCTGCCGCGCGCAAGCGGGGCGGCTCTGCTGTCGTCTTCCGCGCCTTCGTTAGGCTACTCAAGCTCGAGACCTCCCGGGTATGACTCCATCCACAGATACGCCGAGGCGCCATTATCAGCCTTCGCGATCTCGCCGGTCGAGTGCATCGAGTCGTTGACCCGCGGGTGCCCGCGTCGGGAGAATAAGAGAACCCTTCAGCGCTCTTCAGGACCACCAGACTATGAGTGCCGCCGCCGAACGCGAGATCACCCCCCTTTCCACCATCCGGGAGGTCAAGCCCGGGAGCTTTATTTTCGAGCGCGCGCTCGCCCTGCCGCCCGCCTTCTGCGACGAGGTCGTCGAGCGCTTCGAGGCCCATCCGGAGCATCAGTACGAGGGACGCATCGGCCAGATCCAGACCCAGGATCGCAGCATCAAGGTAACCACGGACCTGGTGGTCAGCAACAAACCGGAGTGGAAGGACGTGGACAATATGCTGTTCCGCTCCCTGGCCGCGGCCTTGCGGGAGTTCCGGGAGACCTTCCCCTACTTCAAGGGGCCGTTCAAGGACATGGGGTATCAGGTTCAGCGCTACCGCCCGGGTGAGTTCTACCATTGGCACATCGACGGCGGCAGCCACGAGTTCAGCCAGCGTCAGCTGGTGGCGCTGTGGTATCTCAACGACGTTCCGGGCCCGGGTGGCGAGACTCAGTTCCTGTACCAGGATGTCAGCGTCCGTCCCGAGCGGGGCACGCTGATCCTGTTCCCGCCCTTCTGGACACACGAGCACCGGGCCGCGAGGCTCGCGGCGGGGGTGAAGTACATCGCCACCACCTGGGTCGTGTTCGCTTGACTGCCCGGTGCATGCACGATGCCGATCTGATCCAGGCATAAGCTTGTTCGCACATACGCCAGGCCGACCCCGATGACCAGTTCTTCTCCCCGCCTTCTGGCCATCATCGAGCTCGGGGGCTACCCCAATCTCGCCCCGCTCTACAAGCGTCTCGGCTTTCAAACCGACCTGGTGAGCTCACAGCGCAAAGCCCAGGCCTACCTCAAGAAGCAAATTCCGGACGTGATCGTCGCCGAGTACAACTTCCAATCGGATTTCCGCGACCGCACCAGCAACCTCGAGACCCTGATGGCCAGGCTGCAGCGGCATCCCGACGTCAAGGTCATCGTCTTCTACCAGGCCGAGTTCCGCCACAAGCTGGACGGCCTGCTCTCGCGCTTCCCGGTGTTCGAGGCGATTGCCTTTCCGGTGGATCCGGCGCGGGTCGAGGCGGCGCTGGGTCGGGCGCTCGATGCAGCGCCGCTAGTTCCCTGAGAACGCCTGGCCGACCGCTACAGCCGGTTCTCCAGCACCAGCACCCAAGGTCGGCTCGCGACCGGCTGCAGGTGGCCGTTGCCGTCGAGCTCGAGGACGCTGCGCGAGACCGCGTTCCTGACGTTGCCGCCGATGGCCTCCAGGGTGCGCCCGTCCGCCTTGACGACGAGATCGCAGTGCATGCGCGCGTTGCTCAGGGCCCACGGCTGCAGCTGACCGGCCATGGCGCTGGCGCGGGAGATCTCCTTGCTGGCGCAGATAACGTCCCCCGGTTGCGGGCGGTAAGCGCCGATGGCGCGCGGCGCGAAGTAACGCCCCGGCGAATCGGACCAGTCGATGATGTCGGACAGGTAGACCCAGTGTGCCGCGGCGGGGGGGAACTGGTACTCCGGGACGCCGACCGACTGCATCAGCCAGCTCATGAAGGCGGCGGACCAGGGCTCCTGGCAATGGCGGCCGCTGAGGCCCGGCTTGCCCACCGCCCGCCAATAGAGGCCGACGCGGGAGATGCGGCCGGCGTCGTCGTCTTCCCACAGGCCGACGTGGGGAATGCTCTCGTTGTTATCAGTGTAGATGACGTTCTGTCGTCCGAAGTAGGCCCATTCCCGCTCGGCCGTGCGGATCATGGCCTGCCGCGTGGCGGGGCGAGGCGCTGGCGGTGGACCGATGCGCCGGCCCGCCCAGGTGCCTTGGTCCGTTGCGGAGTCCCTGCTCGGAGGCCCACCGCAGCCGACCTGCGCGACGGAAATCAGGATGAGCAGGAACGCCGTTCCCAAACCCGCCCCTGCGGACCGGCGTGCGCGCGATGAGGATGGTGTGGTCATGTGGTTCTTTTCCTTCGTGCGCTCCTGTCGACACGGGCCTGCACAACGGGCACATGCAATCGTTGTCGGTATCTGCGCCCGCCGGGCAGGACGGTTATATCCTGCTGGATTCGCGCATGTCCGATGCCGCCGCATGGGCCGGTTTCGTCCGACGCGCATGACCCGCGGTCAGCGCGGGGGACGGCGCGTTTCGCGAAACCAGCTGCGGTAGCCCTCCATGCGTGAGCGCTGCTCGCGCGGTGCGTGCCGCCGGCAGGGTGCCGCCTCTTCGCTTCCCGGCGGCGCTCCCCAGCGCAGCTCCACGCAGTCGTTCGGATTGTAGGCCATCTCCAACGCGGGCCGCCGCTGGTAGATCTCGGCGAGACGCAACTGCCAGGGACTGCCGTCGCTGCGGGTGTAGGCGATGCCGCGCTCGCTCAGGCGTTGGGCGTGCAAGCGCTCAAGGTTCGCGCTGGCCTGCGACGGCGACTGTCCCGAGAGCGTGAACAGCTCGGGGTAGCGGGTGACGCGTCCGGGCAGCGTGTCCAGGACCCGCATGGCGATCAGCAGCCGCATGTCGCGGGACGGCGTCGAGTAGTCCTCCCAGGGTCCGGTGGTCTCGAAGATCGCGGCGCCGCTGGGCATGGCGATGACGGTGCCCGGGTTCCCGCGCAGGTAGCCCTCCCCGTTGTCCACCGATATCACCCGCGTCTCGAGTTGCTCGATCAGGGCATTCAGGGTCGCCTCGTAGGCGCTCTCCGGGTCGAGGCCGGCGGGATTGATCAGCCGGCCCATCCGGGCGTAGAAGTCCTCCGCCGCGAGGCGGGACTGCTCCGCGGAGTAGGGCGCGAAACCCGTGCCGCTGCCGAGCTCGGCATTGGATGCCGGCCGCAACCGGCCGCGACGAACGTCGGACCTGATCAGCGGGCGGAAGGCCTTGAAGCCCGCGCCGGCGCTCGGAACGTCGCTGGCGAACAGAAAATTGCCCTCCCAGAAGCGCTTGCGGCCGACCGAGTTGTCCGGCTGGGCGTCCACCGCCAGCAGGAGACCCTCACGCCCTTTTGTCTGCGGGACCCATTTCACGATCACCAGGACGTGGCCGAAGGGGTCCGCGAAGACGGTCCCGGGCCAGAGATACCGGCGCTCGAGGGGGATGGGGTAGAAATCGGTGCTGTCGTCGGCGAGTGCCGTGCGCGCGCTGCCCGAGTGCACCGTGTCCATCAGGGAGCGGCTGTGCTCCTTGAAGGAAGCGGCCGGGGCAGGTGCGCGGGAGAAGGCGGTCTCGACCACGGGGGCGCGGCAGCGCGGGGGGCTGCCGGATGATCCTCTGGTGCAGGAGCGATAGGCAGTGGGCAGCCCCATCTTCCAGGCGAAGTAGGTCCGGAGAAAGTAGGGCAGGTCGGCGCAATCCGGGGTCGCCGGCAGCCGTTTGTCCTCGCCGCGGCGCAGGTGGTCGAGCAGGAAGTTGCGCCCGGGGTCGCGCAGGATCGGCTCCAGCGAGGGGAATTGGAGCGATTGCTCCGGCGGCGCGTCGAACAGCCGCTCTATCCAGGCCGCGAACAGCGCCTCGGCGGGAAGGTCCCAGTCCCGCAAAGGGAAATCCCCTCCGGTGGCAGGCCCTCGCGGCTGCCTGCCCACCGTGATCTCGCGGCAGGAGACAACCCGGCTTCCACGCCGCGCCTCGATGCGATAAGTCCCAAGCTTGGCGTCGAAGACCGCAGCGGCCAGGCTCCAGGGCGGACCCCCGAATGCGCGGGCGCTGGGGGTGTGGGTCCTGCCGGCAGGATCCGAGATCGAGAGCCCGCTCAGCTCGCCATCGGTGGCGACCGCCATGATCTCCAGGGTACCGCCCGGGGAGGGCTCGCGGGGAGAGGTCCAGATCCGGACCTCTTGGTGCTGCTCGCATCCGGAGGCCGCGACCGCCGCCGGCGAGATCAAGGTCGCGGCGGCGGCGAGCCACCAAACAAGATTGGAGCACCGGGGCATCGGCAATGAGGTCAGTAGCCGGAAAGCAATGCCTGGCACGCGGCGGGCATGGGCGGGCGGGGCTTGGGCTTGCCGGACTTCTTCGGATTGCGCGCCTCGTCGCTGAACCACCAGGCAAGCTCGCTGCCGCAGCCGTCGCCGGCCGGCAGCGGGTTCTGTTGCTCGCAGGCGGGGTTGCCGGGGGGGCAGCGTAGGCGGACATGGAAATGGGCGTCATGACCCCACCAGGGGCGGAGCTTGCGCAGCCAGGCCCGGTCGCCGCCTTCGGATTGGCAGAGACCGCGCTTGATCGCGGGGTTGACGAAGATGCGGTCGACCCGGGGGTCCTCGGCGGCGGTCTTGATCAGCAATCGCTGCTGCTCGCCCCAGGCGCCGCCGAGCCGCAGCCCGTCCGCGGCGACCATGCTGACCGGGTCGCGTTCCTCGGGGTGGTCGCGGTCGGCGCTTCCCGCGGAGGAGGCGAGCCGGAACCAGATGTCCACGTCCAGCCCGTTCTGATGGCTGCGATGGGAGGAGGACATCAGCCCGCCCCGGGGCTGGCTTAGGTCGCCGACCATCATCAGCTGACCGGTGCGTTGGCCGAGCGTCGCGCCGAGGTCCTCGATCAATGCCAGCAACTCGGGGTGACCGTAGTAGCGGTTGCGGTGGCGTCGGATGCTGACGTACCCGGTGCCCTGGGCGGGCAGGGGCTCGGCGCCGCCCACGCAGCCGTTCGAGGTGCCGCCGATGACCTTCACCGGACCGGGCGCCGGCGCCTTGACCTTCGACCATGACGAGGCGTGGGCGGCGGAGAACAGGGCCAAAGGCAGTGCGAACAGGAGCAGGGCGTTGCGAAGCCATCGCGCCGCGGCGGGCGTGTGGGGCTGTTTGGGGTCCATAGGGTGTCCTCGCGAAATGGAGTAAGTCGTTATCTGCCCGGCGCTTGGCGCACAGAGGCTTGCCGCGGATTATAGTCCGGCTTGGCGGCCGTTTGCCGCCGCCGCGAGGGCGACTACGCATCGCTGGGCAGCTGTGAGATACAGGGTATCATTCGGGTCGCCGAGTGTATCGCGGCAGGCAAGCAGGCTTCCTGAATGTAGGCATTTCCCGCTTGCACCCAGGCTCCGACAACCGCAACTGCTTTCGTGAAACCCATGGACACACCCGCCGGCGAGTACCTCACCACCAAGGAGCTGGCTGAGCTGCTGCGTATCAAGGAGCGTAAGGTCTACGACCTGGCGGCGTCGGGGGAGCTGCCCTGCCTGCGGGCCACCGGCAAGCTCCTGTTTCCGCGCGCTAAGATAGATGCGTGGTTGGCGCGGGTCGGTAAGTCCACCCATAGGGCGCCGGTGCGCCCCAATGTCTTTCTCGGCAGTCATGATCCGCTGCTCGATTGGTGCCTGCGCGAGTCCCGGAGCGGGCTCGCCAGTCTGTTCGACGGTAGCCTCGACGGGCTGGAGCGCTTCGCCCGGGGCGAGGGCCTGGCGGCCGGCCTGCACCTGTACCAGCCCCGGGACGACGACTGGAACACCGCGCTCGTCCGTTCCCGTTTCGCCGCCGAGCCCGTGGTGCTGATGGAGTTCGCCTGGCGGGAGCGGGGCTTGATCGTGGCTCCGGCGGGACGGGGCGCGATCGCCCGGCTTGAGGACCTGCGCGGCCGGCGCCTGGTGCGGCGCCAGGCCGGAGCAGGTAGCCAGGTGCTGCTGGAGCATCTGTTGGCGCAAGCGGGGATCGCGTTGGCGGAGCTGGACCTCACGGGGTCCGCGCGCACCGAGACGGACGCGGCCTATGGCGTGCTGGAGGGCAGGGCCGACGCCGCCTTCGGCCTGGCTGGACTGGCCGCGCGCTTTGGGCTGGGCTTCGTGCCCCTGGTTCGGGAGCGCTTCGACCTCCTGGTGGACCGGCGTTCTTGGTTCGAGGAGCCGATGCAGCGGCTGCTTGCCTTCTGCCGGTCCCCTTCCTTTGTCGCGCAAGCGAGCGCCTATACAGGCTACGATATCGGTGGGCTGGGCAGCGTACATTTCAACGGGGCTTAGTCGCCTCGGGAGGTCGATGCGATGGAGCTGAGTGCGCGAAACATCATCAGGGGCAAGGTCGTCGATGTGAGGAAGGACGCCGTCGCCGCGCAGGTGCAGGTCGATGTCGGCGGGGGAAACCTCGTCACGTCCACGATCACCGCTGATTCCGCCGAGCGGCTCAGCTTCGCTGCGGGCGCTGAACCTTCTTAAGGCACCCCTTGTTCGCTGGCGTTCGGGAAGAACAGCTGCTGGCCGTCGAGCTGGTAGTCCGCGATGGCCTGCTGACCCTCGTCGCTCAGGATCCAGTCGACGAAGGCCTGACCTTGCTCCGCCTTGGCGTTCGGGTGTTTTTGCGGGTTCACTAGGATGACGCCGTACTGATTGAACAGGTCGTCGTCGCCCTCCACCAGGATTGCGTGCTCACCCTTGTTCTTGAAGCTGACCCAGGTTCCACGGTCGGTCAGCGCATAGGCGCCCATGCCGACGGCGGCATTCAGGGTGGCGCCCATCCCCGAGCCCGTCTCCCGATACCAGCTGCCGCTGGCCGCCGACGGATCCACCCCGGCGGCCTTCCACAGGGCCAGCTCCTTCTTGTGGGTGCCGGAGTCGTCGCCCCGGGAGGCGAACACCGCCTGCGCTCCGGCGATCTTGCCGAAGGCGCCCGGAGCATCCTTCGTGCCCTTCACCCCAGCCGGGTCCGCTGGCGGGCCGACGATGATGAAGTCGTTGTACATGACGTCGAAGCGCTCGACTCCGTATCCATCGGCGACAAACTGCTCCTCGGCGGGCTTGGCGTGGACCAGCAGCACGTCGCCGTCCCCGTTCATGGCGTTCTTGATCGCCTGCCCGGTGCCCACGGCCACCACGTCGACCCGAACCCCGGTCTTGTTCGTGAACTTGGGCAGAATAACGTCGTAGAGGCCGGAGTTGGCGGTGGAGGTGGTGGACTGCAGGATGATGGATTCGTCCGCGGCAAGGACGGGAACGCTCAGCGCGCCCGCGATGACGGCGATGGGCAGCAAGTGGGACTTGCGCATCTTTACTTCCTCTTCTCTCGTTGGTGGTTGAAGCTCACAAGACCAGCCGGCCGGCAAGGTAGTCCCTCGCCTCGGTGGTGTCCGGGCGGTCGAAGAAACGAGCGGCGGGGGTCTGCTCGATGACCCGGCCGTGGTGCAGGAACACCACCTCGTCGGCCAGCCGGCGCGCCTGCCCCAGATCGTGGGTCACGAACAGGATTTTGGTTCCCTGACCCTGGGCGGTGCGGACGATCGACTCGATCGCCGCCGTGGCGGAGGGGTCGAGGTTGGCGGTGGGCTCGTCCAGCAGCATCACCTCCGGCTCCAAAGCCAGGGCGCGGGCGAGTGCCAGGCGCTGCTGCTCGCCACCGGAGAGCCGCCGAGCGGGCTGTGCCGCGAGGGGCGCGAGGCCGACGTGGCTGAGCAGCTCGCGCACGCGCTCCGGCGAGTCCGATCCGCGCAGCCGCAGCACGAATCTGATATTGGCTGCCACCGAGCGCCGCAGCAGCACGGGGCGCTGGAACACCAGCGCCTGACGTCGCCGTATCGGCTCCGTCGGCGGCTGTCCTCCCCAGAGCACGGTGCCCGCAACGGGAGCGACGAGGCCATGCAGTAGGCGCAGCAGCAGGCTCTTCCCCGCGCCGTTTGGACCCATGACGACCGTGAGCGGACCGGCGCGGATGGTCAGGTCCAGACCGTTGATCAGGGGCCGGCCGCCGGCGGTGAAGACCAGCCCGCGCGCCTCGGCCGGGAGTAGGGCGGGGGCCGTCGCCGCCGGGATCGCGGCTCCTTCCTGAGCGAGGGTGCCTGAGGACTCACGCATAGGCGTACCTTGAGGATGTCGCCTTCAGGGCCATGACGGAGGCGTTGACCGTGAGTGCGATCGCGAGCAGCACCAAGCCGAGGGCGAGAGCAAGGGCGAGGTCGCCCTTGGAAGTCTCCAAGGCGATGGCCGTGGTCATTACCCGTGTGAGGTGGTTGATATTGCCGCCGACGATGATGACCGCGCCGACCTCCGCGACCGCGCGCCCGAACCCGGCAAGGGCCACCGTCAGCAGGCTGTAGCGGGCGTCCCACAGCAGCGCGCCGACGGCCTTGTGGCCCGGTACGCACAAGGACTGGAATTGCTCCGCGTACTCGTCGTGGAGCTGCTCGATCACCTCGCGGGTGAGGGCGGCGACGATCGGCGTGATCAGGATGGTTTGCGCGATGATCATGGCCGACGGGGTGTAGAGCAGTTGCAGCCAGCCGAAGGGGCCTGCGTTCGACAGCATCAGGTAGACCAGCAACCCCACCACCACCGGCGGCAGTCCCATCAGGGCGTTGAGCAGGACGACGACCATGCCGCGCCCGCGGAAGCGGGCGATGGCCACCGCCGCTCCAAGGGGCAGGCCGATCGCGCAAGCGACAGCGACCGCGATCAGGCTCACTCGTAACGAGAGCAGGACGATCTCAAGCAAGTCCGGGCTCGCGGACACCACGAGCCCGAAGGCCAGGCGAAAGGCCTCCCCGAAATCCTGCATAGATTCCCACTCAGTGCATTTTTTCCGAACCGTCGCGCAAAAACGCACAAAACGCAACCATGTGGATCGGGCGGGAAGATCAGACGACAGTAGAATCCACGCAGGCGTCACGCGCGGCGGGCGTTCGCGGAGCGGGGTAGAATGAGCCGGGGGCGCCAAAGCTGATCCTAGCGACGCCCGCCGGGTCGAGACCTCTATTGATCGAAAGCCGAAGTCTGGTGGGTGAGGCCCGCCGAGCAAGGTTGGTGTGAACATCTCCGCGGAAGTTTCGCTGGCCGATTCCTTGGCCAGTGACCATTCGCCTCGGCGCGGATACCGGGAATCTGCTCGGTATCCGCGCCGAATGAGCAGCTAATAGGAAATGTCGGGGTTGCCGCTGAAACCCATGTAGACGCGGGGGTCCTCCGATCTCGTCGAGTCGACCGGTCCAGACTTGAACAGGTCCGGGTTGCCGTCGGCCAGGCCCTGATAGCGTTGGAAACCGTCGCCAACGCTCGGTTGAACCGGGATCGGGTGGTCTGCCGGGCCGTGTTGGTCGAATAGGTCGGAGTTGCCGTTGGCCAGGCCGTGATAGACGTCGCCCGCGGTAACGGCGGTCGCGAATAGCGCGATAACGAATGCGGTAAGCATGATCTTCATCTCGTCTCTCCTAGCGGAACATGGATGGTCAGACCTTACGGTCTGCTTGCGAGCGGCCGGTTGTGCGCAACCTGCCCTCGCCTCCAACGCTAGCAGCGCGCCGTGCGGAACTTCTGATGAAACGGCGACGCTTTTCCGACGTTTTCGCAATGTGATGAAAAATCAATCGGTTGAACCGAGAGAGAGGGCGCCAAGACCCGGGCGAAAAGCCGGGGCTCTGACCACGGAAGGCCCGGCTGCGGTTCAAGCCTCCATCGCTGCGCGAGTTTGGTGGCATCTGCGGGACCCCTGGTCAACTCTGTTTTCGCTTAGGTGAGAGTGTCGCGCGGGACATACTCGGGAACGCATCTCAGCGTGCATCCAGTCGCACTGTCATTCATTCCGAAATCTCGGCTTCGCCGGGGGCGGTCCGGGCGAGACAGGGAATGGCCCTGTTCGCCTCTGGGTTGGCGTTGGTGCGAAGTTTGCATATGCTGTGGGGTCTCAATCTCGCGCTTTCGATGTCGTCTCACGCACTGTCAGTACTTGTACAGACCCGCCCTATGCGCTCGCGAACTGAGTCCAGCTGATCCGCTCGCCGGTCGCTCGCCAAGGCCGTTGCCTGGCTAGATGGCATGGTGGTTCGCGATTCGCTCGCGGATGGTGCGTGGACTTGGGTCGTCACGGCGCGCGAAGGCGACTCCGCGGCGAGGCTCCACAAAACGAGGAAACATTAGGTGGAATTAACTGGGCAAGGCCGTCGGTCGCTTGGGGCCGGCGCGGTCGTCGCGATGGTGGGTCTGCTGTCGGCAGTCGCCATCGGCTGGCTGACGAGCAAAGGTGATTCGCCCCTGTTCGCCGTGTTCCCGGTGGCCGCGCTTTTCGGGCTGTATTTCGCCACACGTCCGATGTGGCTCCTGTGGTCCAGCGTGATCGGTGGGCTGGTGGTTTCCGGCCTGATCAAGCTGTACGTGCCCCAACTCCAGCTTGTCCGTTGGGCGCTGGCGCCAATCGCCATTCTGCTTGCGTTTCACGCGATTGCGGCGAGCTTGGGCCCACGGACGACCACCGGGCACAGGCCGTTGCCTGCCGTTATCTGGTGGGCGCTCGGGTTCATTGCCGTTGCCGTGCTTGGCAGCGTTTTCGGGGATTTTCATTCGGAACGATTCATCATCGGCGCGAAGGGCTACTGGCAGGTGTGGGGGCTGCTTTTCGCCCTGGCGTTCGTTCCTTGGCCGGAAGACGTCATCGACCGGTTGCCGAAGGCGCTGTTTTGGATCGCGTTGCTACAGTTACCCTTCGTCTTGCATCAACTGGTGTTTCTCGTACCCAAGCGGGTCGGGATGGGGGGGGGCATCGTCCCGATCGATATCGTGGCGGGTACTTTCGGGGCGAATCTCGAGGGTGGGGGGGCGAATGCGGTCCTCAACGCGTTCTTGATGATTGTTCTCGCCGGTGTGCTGGCCGCGCGGCAGCTCGATCAGATTTCAACGCGCAAGACCATCCTGTTGGCGCTTCCGCTCCTGTTCCCTGTCATGGTGAACATGGCGAAGGTATCAGTCCTGTATTTTGTTGCCATGTTTCTGGTTCTCTACGGCAAGGACGTGATGGAGCGTCCGCTGCGATTTCTCGCCGCGGCCTTGTCCGGAGCGCTCGTGCTCGCCGTGATGCTGACGGCCTACACCCTGAATGCACCGAGCACCGCCCGTGTGGAGAGCTGGCAGGATCTAGTTCGCTTCACCTACGAATACAATTTCGCCAACGAGGAGGTCGGCGGCGAGCTCTCGCGGTTCGGGGCGGTAAAGTTCTGGTCGGAGCGGCATGGCCTGGACAACCTGGAGGAGACCCTCCTGGGTCACGGCGCCGGCTACACCCGGGTGGCCGATACGGATGCCGATTTTCGGCAGACCGTCAGAACGATCGTCGGCGGCATCCCGGTCGATATCGATCTCAACAAGAAGATCGGCTATTCCGCGGTCGCGGCTTTGCTGTGGGAAACCGGAGTCCTGGGGCTTCTCTGCATATTCGGGTTGCTGGCCGCGGCTTTTCGCGCAGCCGGGCGACTAGAGATAACATACGCGGATGTTCCCGAGCGGGTCGCAACATTCCGCGCGGTCCGCGCCGGTTGCGCGATCATCTTCATCACCCTCTGGCACAAGAACGTCTTCGTGTTCGATGTCGCGTATCAGACGCTCGTCATGCTCCTGATCGGGCTCGTGGCCTACTGGGAGAGACGGGCTAGCGCGGCCTATGACGCGACTTTCCCCGCGCGCGGGACGGGCGTCGAGCCGCCCGCCCAATAGGTCCCGGTGGCCCTTGTCCCACCGGCAAAAACAGGAAACGCCAGCTTGAAAGACGGTTATCGCGAGCATTACGGCTGGACTGCCATCCGCGGCAGCCTGGCGCATTTCTTGTTGGGCAAGACGTTCCGGATGGTCTGGTCCCTGCTGATCTTCCTGATGTTGGTGCGGTTGCTACCGTTGGAAGAGTACGCCGCCTATATCTCGTTCAACGCCGTCATCATCGCCGTTGGGGTCATCACGTCGATCGGCGTACAGAAGGTCCTGTTCCGGTACCTGCCCGAACTGCGAGCAACTGGGAACAACATCGCCGCCTATCGGCTACTGCTCGGCGGCATGTTGCTCCGCATGGTTGTCGTCTCGGCGTTGTTCCTCGCGATCCTTCCCTTCGTGCCCGAAATCGCCCGACTGTTCAAGTTCACCGACTGGGCTTGGCTGTTCCCCTGGTATCTGCTCATGGGGTACCTCCGGCTGACGGCGCTGTGGCTCTCGCAGTGTCTGGAATCCTTTCTATGGCAGCGGGAGAGTCAATACAGCCTGGCCGCGGGCAGCGCCGTTACCGCGCTTTCGATCGTGGCGCTCGTGCTGACCGGGAATCTGCGCCTGGAACTTGTGGTGATCGCGGAGATGGCAGGGGAGGCGACCTCCCTTTCTCTGTTGATCCTCGGTTGGTTGAGGCGGTGGCGCACCGACACCCAACGCGGGGCAGGTGATCCAGGCTGGTGGCGGAGCAATCGCTCGCGTGTGTTGCGTTACGGGGGATGGAGCTACTTGCTCAGCCAAAGCGCTTTGTTGTACGGCAGCGCACCGAATCGTTTGGTTGCCGCGCATTTCCTGCCAGCGGCCGATGTGGCCGTGCTCGGGGCGGCGGACAGCATCCTGAACATGCTGCGCAAGACGCTCCCGACGCGCATGTTCATGAGCATGCTTCGGCCCCTGGCAATGGCAAGGTTCTCGGCGACGGGGGATTTTCGTTCCGTGGCGGCGCTGTCGGAGTTCGCGTTTCGGCTCAACCTGATGCTGCTGACCCTCCCGGTTGTGGTGCTGGCCGTCGTGGGTCCGGAGTTGATGGATTGGGTAACCAAAGGGAAGTACGGCTCCGCGGGCTATCTCTTGATGGGTTTCCTGTTCGTTCTGATCGCAGAGGCCTCGCGTACACTTGTTGAATTGATGGTTCAGGCCCTGGAGAAAAACCCGATCTTCTTCTGGACCAGCCTGATCCAGTCCGCGTCCATCCTCATCGCAATTCCGTTGCTCCCCGTGCTGGGACTCTGGGCCTTGGTCGTGGCCAACCTCTCAGGCACGGTGCTCGCCAACACGATCGTGATCGTTCGCTTGCGTCGTCAGGGTTACGCGTACGCCGTCAACCGCAGGCTGGTCATCTGGATGATCTCCCATGCCGTGTTTGCCGGGGCCGCGGGATGGCTGGTCTGGGACTACTTCGAATCCCTGATTGCGACGATGGCAGTGATCACCGCGGTGTACTGCCTGTTGATCGCGTTACGACCGCCGCTGCTCGAGCGCGAGAAGGAGGCGCTCGTTGCATTGTTTCGCAGCCGGTTCAGGAAGAAGAACAGGACGTCGCCGGAGCCCGACTCCCTTGCAGAAGAACGCGCGCCAGAGCTCTAATCGATGTCACGCCACCGCATCGGTTGCGCCTTCGCCGAAGTCCGTTAGCCTTCAGGTGAGCGGCCGCTCACCACGGATTGCGGCGTCGGAGTGGGGACCCGGGTCCGCCGCCACGCTCAACTAACCCGCCAATCCTCGGTTGTCGTCTCGAAGTATCTCTGCGCCCGAGCTCCAGCCGTAAACCCAAGACTGGAACGCTTGCCGTGGCCCGCTGAGCATTGGGCGCGCGGCGCGAGCAAACGCCTTGCGGTGGCAGGTTATTGGCTCGTCGCTCCGCGTTGTCCGAATTCCGAAAAACTGTAAATCAAAGAAGACACTGTAACAGGCCTGAGGCAAGTCGTGCCCTGGCCCATTTCGGATGGTTGGCTTTGATTCGGAGTGCCCACGGCTCGTCTAAGAAATGTCCGCCGGGGTTTCCACCCACGAACGCGTAGCCCTGGTCGAAGGGGTTGTTGGCAAATAGGACTCTGGCCAGCCCCAGAATACGGGGACATAGGATGCTGCGTGCCGATCTCGATACGGAATAGTCATAGCATCATCTTCGTTATTATTATCAGCAGGTTGACGCATGATTCCAGAGAAATTCAAGCGTGCTCCTAAGTTTTGGCCCTTGGTTTGCATGAACTAGCCACCGGCGTCTTTGCCCCGGTCACAGAATTTTTATGTCGCCGAGGACGCTCGACTTCCAGGAGATCGTATGAAGATTAATATGCGGCACGCATTTTCGCCCTTAGGGGCGGCAGCGTTGTTGTTAACGCTGAGCACCTCGGCGGCCTTGGCCGAGATCCAATTCCAAGACGTCACTTCATTGGTGGGGATAACCCATACGGGCGAGACCTACGGCACGGGGTTCATCGACGCCGATGGCGACGGCTATCCCGACATCTATGCCGACAATCACCAGTGGACGCCCACTGTTTTCTACTTTAACCAGGCCGGCGGCCTGGGTGCTGCCGGGGGCCGTCAGTTCGACGACCTCGCCGATCAAGCCCTGATCGGATTTGACTTCAAGCCCGACACCCACAGCATGGCCTCCGCCGACTGGGACAATGACGGCGACAAGGACATCATGGAGGTCACTGGGGCCGGCTACCTCTTTCCGATGTGGGAGAACGACGGCAGCGGTACTTTCCTGAACCGGAGTGGCGAGCTGGGGTTCAACTACCCTGAGACCTGGGCTCGTCCCGGGCGCATGCCGGTCGGCGGCCGCGCGCCGCTCTTCTTCGATATACCGCCGATGGACGGCCTGCTGGACGTGCTCATCATGGCCAGGGACAACTACCCGGCCTATCGCACGCCCACGGCCATGTTCAGGCAGCAGACCGCCACGAACGGGGATTCACTGTTCGTGATTGACGAATCGACCGGGGTCGATCTGGTGAACGATGTCGCCTGCCACTACGCCGTGCTGGCCGAGCTGACGGGTGACGGGGTCCAGGACGTCATCTGCTCGGATTCCGCCAAGGTGCAACGGGTATGGGACGTCACCCAACTGCCGTTCCGGGAGCTGCGGAACGTGGTTGGCGATGCCCTCTATAATGCCTGGCCCTACGATCTCGCGGTCGCCGACTTCAACGGCGATCTGCGCACCGATCTGTTCGCGCCCACGGCCGCGTCTGCAAACAATGTCGCAAGCACCGTGAGCGACAGCGTGATCCACGCCTGGTTCGACGGGAACGCGGCCTACGATTCGGGTTTCAACTTCTCGGCCGTCGGCGCGGTCACCTTCGAGTTCGACTGGTGGTCGGCGATCGACGAGATCTTCATTGGCGCCGCCGGCACCCAACCTGCGTCGAGCAGCTACCAGCAGACCTATCCCGGTCAATTCCCCGGGGCGGCCCCGCGGCACATCCTGTTTACCCTGACCGCGGCGCAGGCGCAGGGACTCGCCCCTCGCGATCCCAACGTGGGCAGGGGGGTCTACATTGGCGTCGTGAACGGCCAGTGGCAGGTGCGCCTGTCGGGTATCGACCGGTGGAATGTGGGGTTGGTGGTCCGGGCGTCTACATCGGTTTCCCAGCTCAGCACCGTCGGCGGCATTCGCCTCGGGCAGCCCACGACTGGTTCGCCCTACCTGCTTTTGCAGAACGCGAGCCATCAGCTGGTCGACAGCTCAAGCCTGATTCAGTCGGTGAACCGGTCGTGCAACTCCGCCGCGGCCGGCGATCTGGACAACGACATGGACGTGGATGTCTACGTCGGATGCACGGGCGATCTGTCCAACCTACCCAACGTGGTCTACGAGAACCAAGGTGACGGCAGCATGGTGCCGGTGCCCCAGGCCGGTGGCGGCGAGGGCCAGATGCCCGAGGGGCGGCTCGACACGGTTAACCTCGGCGATTACGACAACGACGGCCGGCTCGACGTGCTGCTGGCCAACGGGCACCTGTTCCGGCCCTTCTCCTACGCGGGACGGATGCAGCTCTTGCGCAATACCGGCGCGAGTGGCAACCACTGGATCCAGGCCGACCTGGAAGGCGTCACCTCCAACCGCGACGGCATCGGCGCCATCGTCTACGCCAGCACCCCGGACGGCAAGATCCAGCTGCGCGAGCAGGGTAACGGCGTGCACAAGAAGGCCCAGGACTTTCCGCGCATCCACTTCGGCCTGGCGCAGAACACCACCGTCAACCTCGAGGTGCACTGGCCAAGCGGTGTGGTCGACAATTTCAACGGCCTCGCCGCCGACCAGATCTACAATCTGGTGGAGGGCACCGGCGGTAGCGCCGGCTACGTGCTCAGCGCCGGCAACGTGACGGTGGACGAGGGCGCCGGATCGGCGGTATTCACCGTGAATCTCTCGCCGGCGCCGGGTGCCGGGGAATCGGTGGTGGTGAGCTACCAGACCCAGGACGGCAGCGCCCTGGCTGGCAGCGACTACACGACCATGGCCGGCACCCTGACCTTCACCGAGGGCCAGACGCAGGATACGGTCGCGGTACCGATCATCGACGACGTGGACCCGGAGGGCAACGAGAGCTTCACGCTGAATCTCTCCAGTGCCGACACCAACGCGGTGAACGCCACTGGCACCATCCTCGACGACGACGGCGGTTCCACCCTACCGGAGTGCGGCGAGCCGGCCTACGACAAGGCCAGCGAGTCGGCGATGTTCGTGTGGAACGACTGCGGCACAAACGACTGGCACGTGCGGGTCACCGCCGGCGGTCAGACGCTCTCCTACCAGGGCAGCCTGACCTCGGACGCGGGCTTCACTACCATGACGGCCTTCTCCTACGAGGGTAACGACGTGCTGCCGCCCAACTACGTCATGAATGTGGGCAACACCGGCCAGGACGGGCTCGACTTCAGCTTCGAGGCGGGGGCAGGCGTGTGCCTGACGCTCAACTCTCCGAGCCTACCGGTGTATGCCGGGTCCGATCGGGTTCTCATGGACAATGCGGTGAGCCTGCCTGACTTCGGCGCGTGCGACGCCGGCGGCTTCATCCTCAGTGCCGGGGACGTGACAGTGACGGAGAACGCCGGATCGGCGATGTTCACCGTGAATCTCTCGCCGGCGCCGGGTGCCGGGGAATCGGTGGTGGTGAGCTACCAGACCCAGGACGGCAGCGCCCTGGCTGGCAGCGACTACACGACCATGGCCGGCACCCTGACCTTCACCGAGGGCCAGACGCAGGATACGGTCGCGGTACCGATCATCGACGACGTGGACCCGGAGGGCAACGAGAGCTTCACGCTGAATCTCTCCAGTGCCGACACCAACGCGGTGAACGCCACTGGCACCATCCTCGACGACGACGGCGGTTCCACCCTACCGGAGTGCGGCGAGCCGGCCTACGACAAGGCCAGCGAGTCGGCGATGTTCGTGTGGAACGACTGCGGCACAAACGACTGGCACGTGCGGGTCACCGCCGGCGGTCAGACGCTCTCCTACCAGGGTAGCCTGACCTCGGACGCGGGCTTCACTACCATGACGGCCTTCTCCTACGAGGGTAACGACGTTCTGCCGCCCAACTACGTCATGAATGTGGGCAACACCGGCCAGGACGGGCTCGACTTCAGCTTCGAGGCGGGGGCAGGCGTGTGCCTGACGCTCAACTCCCCGAGCCTGCCGGTGTACGCCGGTGCCAATCGGGTGCTGGTGGACAGCGCCGTGAGCCTGCCTGACTTCGGGTCCTGCGGTGGTGGTGGCCCCACGCTACCGGCATGCGGCCAGCCGAGCTACGACAAGGCGACGGAGACGGCGGCCTTCATCTGGAACGACTGCGGCACCGACGACTGGCACGTGCGAGTCACCGCCGGCGGGCAGGTGGTCTCCGCACTGGGCAGCCTGACCTCGGACCAGGCTTTCGCCAGCCTCGCGGCCTTCTCCTACGAGGCCAACGACGTGCTGCCGCCGAACTACGTGATGAACGTCGGCAACACGGGTCAGGACGGGCTTGACTTCGCCGTGCAGTCCGGAGCCGAGGCGTGCTTCACCCTGGATGCGCCGAGCTTGCCGGTGTACGCCGGCGCCGACCGGGTGTTGATGAGCAGCTCGGTCAGCACCATCGACTACGGGGCTTGCACGCCGCTGCCGTAGGTCAGGCAAGGGCCGCCCGCGCAACAGCGCGGGCGCCCGGAAAGAGAAGGGCAGCCGCCGGGCGATCGCGAACAAGGGATCACCGGCGGCCGCTTGTTAAACTTGTAACAGCCATGATGTCAAGATCCCCACCTGAGTAAGGGGACCGGGAGCGCACGGATGAGTACTTTCACAAAATCCCAATATCGACCCGACGCGGGCGTCTGACTCCAGATCCTCGATCACTTGCATCAGCCGCGGTCTGCGCATCGCAGGATCACGCCCTCCTGCTCTTTCTGCCGATCGCGGCCCAAGCCGCCATCGGCGCCAGCCAGTTTGTGGAAGCCACCGCCGGAGGCGTGCCGGTGATCGACAGCCCCGGGGAGACCTGGGGCGCCTCCTGGGGCGATCTCGACGGTGACGGCGATCCCGACCTGTGGATGGGCAAGCACCAGTTCACGCCCAGCGCCCTGTATCGCAACAACGGCAACGGCAGCTTTACCGACGTCATCGATAGCGCCGTGATCAATGCCGTCGACCACTACGCCGACGACACCCATGGCGCGGCCTGGGCGGACTTCGACAACGATGGCGACCAGGACCTGATCGAGGTCTGCGGCGCCGGCGCCGGCGCGGTCGGCAGCGATCCCGTCATCAGCGACGCCTGGCGCAACAACCTGTTCGTCAACAGCGGCGGCATCCTCGCCGAGGACGCCCTGAGCTACGGCGAGATCGAATACCCCACCGGGCGCTCGCGCACCCCCCTGTGGCTCGATTACGACGCCGACGGCTGGCTCGACATCGGCATCTCCGCGCTGCAGACCGCCCCCGAGCAGTCCCCCTCGGCGGTGCTGCGCCAGGACCTGCTCGGCTTCTTCGACGCCAGCGTCGAGACCGGCTTCCCCGGCGGCAGCTGCCAGTACATGATGCTCTGCCCACCTCGGCCCGAGCGGCGAGCCGGCGCTGATCTGCGGCGGCACTCTCCCAGATCCAGAGCATCCACGACATCTCCACCTTGCCGTTCATCGATCTGCGGCCCAGTCCTCGGCAACGCCATCTTCAACGCCTTTCCCTACGATCTCGCCATCGGCGACTTCAACGGCGACCTGCGCCCGGACATCATCGCCGGCATCACGCCTCCGAGCCTCTCCGCGGCGCTGCGCATCGGGCCGGCCAACGACCGCATTCACGCCTATCTCGCGCCCTCCGCGACGAGCGAGCGCGGATTCTCCTTCACCGCCCCCGGCAACGTCGACCTCGAGTTCGGCTGGGAGACCGATGAGCAGGACATCTTCCTCGGCGCCAACGCCGTGCCCCCGCCGGCGGACGCCGATCAGGGGCTGCAGGGGCCCGATCGCTTCCCCCACCACGTGCAGCTCACCCTCTCCAGCGCCAACCCCGACCATCTCGGCATGGCCGCCAACCGCAGCGCCGGGATCTACATCGGCTATGTCAGCGGCCGATGGGAGGTGCGGGTGGTCAACGCCGGCGCCGACGTCAACCTCCTCGCCCGCGCCGGCGGCATCTCCGCCCCCGCCGCCATCGGCGACCACCAGCCTCACCCAGGGCATGCCCCCGTCGCCCCGGCGTTCTTCGAGAACCAGGCCGGGGAACTGGTCGCACGCGCCACCGCTGAGGTCTTCCTCGACCCCGCCGCGGCCAGTTCCAGACCTACGCCCGCTCGCTCGTAGCCGGCGACCTCGACAACGACATGGACCTCGACCTCTACGTTGGATCCAGCGGCCGGGTAGCCAATGTGCCCAACCTCCTGTTCGACAACCAGGGCGACGGCACCTTCCGCCTGGTGAGCAACGGGCCGCCGGCGCCACGCTCGGGCGCACCGACACCGTGACCCTGGTCGACTACGACCAGGACGGCTTTCTCGATCTCTTCGTCACCCAGGGCAACTACCCGGCACCCTTCTCCTACGCCGCCGAGCAGCAGCTGTTTCGCAACCAAGGCAACGCCAACCACTGGATCCTGATCAACCTCGAGGGCGTCATCTCCAACCGCGACGGGGTCGGCGCCGTCGTCTACGCCAGCACCCCCGACGGCAAGATCCAGCTGCGCGAGCAGGCCAACGGCGTGCACCGCTACGCCCAGGACTACGTGCAGACCCACTTCGGCCTGGGAGCAAACACCACCGTCGATCTCGAGGTGCACTGGCCGAGCGGCATCGTCGACAACTTCAACGACCTTGCGGCGGACCAGATCCATACCCTGGTCGAAGGTACGAGCGGCGGCGGCTACGCGCTCAGCGCCGGCAACGTAACGGTGGACGAGGCCGCGGGAACGGCGGTATTCATCGTCAACCTCTCGCCCGCGCCCGGCGCGGGGAATCGGTGGTGGTGAGCTACCAGACCCAGGATGGCAGTGCCGTTGCCGGCGGCGACTACACGACCACCGCCGGCACGCTGACCTATACCCAGGGGCAGACCCAGAAGACCGTCTCGGTGCCGATCACCGACGACACGACCCCCGAGAGCGACGAGAGCTTCAGCCTGCAGCTCACCAGCGCCGACACCAACACCGTGAGCGCCAGCGCCACCATCCTCGATGACGACAGCGGCGGCGCGCTGCCCGCGTGCGGTCAGCCGGCGTACGACAAGGCCACGGAGTCGGCGGTATTCGTGTGGAACGACTGCGGCACCAACGACTGGCACCTGCGGGTCACCGCCGGCGGGCAGTTCGTGTCCTACCAGGGCACCCTGACTTCCGATCAGGGCTTCAGCACCATGAGCCCCTTCTCCTACGAGGCCAACGACGTGCTGCCGCCCAACTATGTAATGAATGTAGGCAACACCGGCCAGGACGGGCTCGACTTCAGCTTCCCGGACGGGGCGGCGGTGTGCTTCACGCTGGACAGCCCGAGCAACCTGCCGGTGTACGCCGGATCGGATCGGGTTCTCATGGGCAGCGCCATGAGCCTGCCCGACTTCGGGGCGTGCGACGCCGGCGGCTTCATCCTCAGCGCCGGCGACGTGACGGTAACGGAGAACGCTGGAACGGCGATATTCACCGTCAACCTCTCGCCCGCGCCCGGCGCCGGGGAATCGGTGGTGGTGAGCTACCAGACCCAGGACGGCAGCGCCGTTGCCGGCAGCGACTACACGACCACCGCCGGCACGCTGACCTATACCCAGGGGCAGACCCAGAAGACCGTCTCGGTGCCGATCACCAACGATGCGGACCCGGAGAGCAGCGAGAGCTTCACGCTCAATCTCACCAGCGCTGACACCAACGCCGTGAGCGCCAGCGCCACCATCCTCGATGATGACAGCGGCGGCGCGCTGCCCGCGTGCGGTCAGCCGGCGTACGACAAGGCCACGGAGTCGGCGGTATTCGTGTGGAACGACTGCGGCACCAACGACTGGCACCTGCGGGTCACCGCCGGCGGGCAGTTCGTGTCCTACCAGGGCACCCTGACTTCCGATCAGGGTTTCAGCACCATGAGCCCCTTCTCCTACGAGGCCAACGACGTGCTGCCGCCCAACTATGTAATGAATGTAGGCAACACCGGCCAGGACGGGCTCGACTTCAGCTTCCCGGACGGGGCGGCGGTGTGCTTCACGCTGGACAGCCCGAGCAACCTGCCGGTGTACGCCGGATCGGATCGGGTTCTCATGGGCAGCGCCATGAGCCTGCCCGACTTCGGGGCGTGCGACGCCGGCGGCTTCATCCTCAGCGCCGGCGACGTGACGGTGACGGAGAACGCCGGAACGGCGATATTCACCGTCAACCTCTCGCCCGCGCCCGGCGCCGGGGAATCGGTGGTGGTGAGCTACCAGACCCAGGACGGCAGCGCCCAGTCCGGCAGCGACTACACGACCACCGCCGGCACGCTGACCTATACTCAGGGGCAGACGCAGAAGACCGTCTCGGTGCCGATCACCAACGATGCGGACCCGGAGAGCAACGAGAGCTTCAGCCTGCAGTCTCACCAGCGCTGACACCAACACCGTGAACGCCAGCGCCACCATCCTCGATGACGACAGCGGCGGCACGCTTGCCCGCCTGCGGCGCAGCCGACCTACGACAAGGCTACCGAGACGGCGGCCTTCATCTGGAACGACTGCGGCACCAACGACTGGCACGTGCGGGTCACCGCCGGCGGGCAGTTCGTCTCCTACCAGGGCACCCTGACCTCGAATCAGGCCTTTGCGAGCCTCGCGGCCTTCTCCTACGAGGCCAACGACGTGCTGCCGCCGGACTACGTCATGAATGTCGGCAACACCGGGCACGATGGGCTGGACTTCAGCCTGCAGACAGGGGCCGCGGGGTGCTTCACCCTGGACAGCCCGACCAACCTGCCGGTGTACGCCGGCTCTGACCGGGTGCTGGTGGGCAACGCCGTCAGCACGGTCGACTACGGGACCTGCATGCCCTGACGTGGCGAGGGTGAGATCTGGCCGTTGGTCGTACCACCAGCGGCCAGAGCTTGGAGAGAAGGGGATGGGAGGAGGAATAAGGCGAATTCGTCCGTCCCTGGAGAATTCGCCAACGGTGGTTTGAGATCTACTTTTCCGGCCGGATCAGGATGGCCGAGTCTTTGGATGCGATGGTCACCCGCGTGACCTTGGATCCATCGTTGATGGCATCCTGGCCGGTGCCGCGGATGCGCTGGAGGGTCTCATCCAACTCCACCGTGCGGGTAGACTCCGTAGCGTTGACGATGACCACCGCGTTGTCGAAGTCGCGCCGGAATACATTGGCGTTTCCCGCGAACAGATAGATGGAGTCGATCCAGACGTTGGTGTTCTCGCGGCCCACGTTGAACCTTAGCCGGTAGTTACCCGTAGTCGGTGCCTTGAAGGTAAATACCCGGCGACTCCACTCCTCCGGGATGTAGAACTCCTCCGTTTGGCTACCGAGTGCTACCTGGATCATCCGGGTCGAGCTGGCTTTGGCGGCAAATGCTAGCGTGTACTCCACGCCTGCGGTGAGCTTGACTGTTGGTCCCACCGCGGCGGCACCAGTCCGGGTCTCGGCGAACTTCAGGTGCTTGCCGATGCGCAGAGTACCTGCGCCGTCCAAGCGGTTTGCAGCGGATGTGTCGACCTGGACCGTGACGTTGTTGGCGCTCCAGCCACTTAAGGTTGAGTCGAAGTTACCGTCAGGCATCAGATTACGCTCGGGAGCGAAGGTCTCGGCGTCATAGAGGCGGTAGCGCGGTCCCCAGGGGAAGCCCATCCACCCACTATGGCTGCGGATCAATGACTCGTTCTGCGGCGTCGACGCGATGGCTTGCCCGAAGGTACGCGAGCCGGGCGCTACATCCACGGCGTACTCGTCCCACCAGGGGTCCGTGACATTCGAGTTCTGCTGCCCATAGTAGCCGTCATCCAGCAGGGCCAACCCGAAGCTGAATCGGAAAGGTGCGTTGGTTTTTGCGGTTACGCCGCTGTAAGGGTAGAGGCGGGTCGACACCCTGTTTATGGCCTCCGAGTAGCGTGGACCTGTGTAGCCATGGTGCATTTGAAGGCTGTAGTTCGACAGCAGGCCGTCGATCTCCCGGTAATCGGGCGCGGCGCTGCCGATGTTGCGGTTGGGGAACCCTTCAAATTGGGTACCGTTCAGGGAGGTATAGCCGCGAGCTTCCATCGTACCGCCGACCAGGACCAAGTGGGGTAGCCGTTCCCTTACCATGAGGTAGAAGTCCTCCATTCCGTTACCCCAGAGATTCTCTCCATTGTCGGCGATGCCATTGTCCAGCACCAAGTCATTGTCGACGTCGGGGAGCCTGTCATGGCCGCCGTCTTCGACGAAGTAGAAGTCGGAGTCGTACAGGATCCCGTGCACCTTCGCCGACGTGACGGGCTGCCATCGGTTTGCTTGTCGTAGTTTTCGGCAAGCCAGTCCGCCATGACTTCGTTCAGCTGTCGGCCACTGGCATCCCTGGGGCTGGCCGTGCTCAGGTTGTACGCCCAATTGAGCTCCCAGTTGTCACCGGTGCCATTGCCCAGTACGTGCTCGGCGACGATGGCTCCAGCGGAGTGGGAGCGGGCGGTCGATTTGTACCCTCGGCCCGCCAGGGTCAGAGTGTTGGTCGACGTGTTGATTGCCTTAACCCGCGCGTGCTCGGCGTTCTGGAACGCGCCGGGTCCACCGTCGTAAATCACGATGTAGCGACCGGCATTGAAGCGCGTTGCGTCGGCCACCTGCAAGGTCGTGGCGGTGGCGCTGATGGAGCTCCGCAGGGTCGTGCCGGGAGCGTAAAGCCAGTGGCCCGCATACACATTGCAGTTTTCGGTGGCCGGTCCGGTACCGTCGAAGGGGATTCCGCTGCCGGTACGGCAGGCTTTCTCCTCCCAACCCTGGTATTCCTGCGGGCAGTGAATGCGGAAGCCCACGGTATCCGGATTGGCGTCCTGAATGCTCTTGAGCCAACTGAACCGGTGGGCCTTTACGGCGATTACGCCGTATTTCGAGAATTGCTCGGCGTCGCCGCTCAGCTTGATCGGACCTGTGGTGATTCGGGGGAACGGGCGATCACCCAGATCTGAGTCTGAGAGATAGTCGGACCTGTCGTCCCAATCGGCGTCGTCGAGGTAGGCAAACTCTTCGGGCTCCGGCTCGGGCTCCGGCTCGGGCTCAGGTTCTGGCTCTGGGCCAGCTATCGGGGGCGGGGAAGCGCTGGTTGCGCAGGCTCCGAGGGTGTCGATATCGAACGGCGATTGCACCACGACGCGTGCGGGACCCACGACGACCGGACCGCCAGTGTCGACGCAGGCACTGGCGCCCGTCTTCAGCGAGAAATCGAGTCCGTCCTCGCCGACACTTCCAACGTGAAGACTGTACTCGGCCAGCTTGGGATCGGAAGTGTCGAGCGTGTCGCCGTTCTCGAACGAGTAGGCCGCGAGTGCGAGTATCGGTTGATCGGACGCGATGCTGCCGGCGTAGTCAACCCTATTGCCGCCGGCCGTCACGCGTAGGTGCCACTGGCCGCCATCGCAATCCTGCCACAGGAAGCTTCCTTGCTCTTTCGCCTTGTCGTAGGCGACGCGACCGCAGGCTTTATCGGGAGTCGATGTCTTGCACGCCCCGAGGGTATTGAGATCGAATGGCGATTGCACTACGAGTCGCTGTGGGCCCACGACGACGGGGCCGCCGGTGTCGATACAGGTATTGGCATCTTCGGCGAGTGAGAAGTCTAGGCCGTCCTCCCCGGAATTCACGACGTGGAGGCTGTAGTCGGCCTGTTTGGCCTGAGACGTGTCAAGCACGTCGCCCTTCTCGAAAGAGTAGGGGGCAACATCGAGCATTGCCTGATCGGATGCGATGCTACCGGCGTAGTCTACCGACTTTCCGCCGGCGGTAACCCGCAAGTGCCATTGGCCTTTGTCGCAGTCCTGCCACAGGAAGGTTCCCTGCTCCTTGGCCTTGTTATAAGAGACGCTGCCGCAGCCGGGTGCTGGCTCCGATGCCTTGCACGCACCTAGCGTATTGATATCGAAAGGAGATTTTACCGCAACACGCTTCGGGCCAACGAGGACTGAACCACCGGTGTCCAAACAAGCGCTGGCGCCAGCGGCGAGCGTGAAGTTGACCCCGTCCTCTCCGGTCTTGCCGACGTGAAGGATATACTCGATCTCGTCTGGCGAAGAGGTGTCGAGCATGTCGTCACGCTCGATAGAGTGTGGCGCAATCGCGGGAATCGGACGACTGGAAAGGAGGTTGCCCGCATAGTCAGCCCAGCCACCGCCTGCCGTAACGCGAAGCTGCCACTCACCAGTAGCGCAGTCCTGCGAGAGGAAGGTGCCCTGTTCGCTAGCCTTGTTGTAGGCGATGTCGCCGCAGGTTGCGGCTTCGGTATTGGCTACGAGAACGCCGTTGGCGCCCAGGAAGGCGGTTGCGAGCATAAGCACCCGGAGTTCAGCGCTAATGCCACGATATAGCGCTGTGTGGTTCGGTGCGCATACCGCCTTGGGATTTGACTGGGAGATGTTCATTCGAACACTCGATGCTTTCATTACTAGCCCCTCGATCGAAATTAGAGTGAATCGGCCTGTCGGAACCGGAGACAATCGACAATCGATTGTTCTTCGGTTTGGCGCGGCTCTTTTATTGAGTGATCCTCGCGGTCTCGTTTTCGTTGAAATCGTTTTAGAAGCTAAGGGAAGCCGCAAGGATTCACACGAGACCAATGAGTTTCTGTAAGTCAATCTCATGAGTTGGTCCAAAATTGCCTTTCCCGCTATTAAACTTTGCGGTGCCGGGCAAGAAGACGGTCTTTACGAACGCTTCCTGAGATTGCGGGTTAGACTTTGGACTTGTAGGCTTGGAGTGTCTGTGACCCCCTTCACAAACGGAAAGAGCGCTAGCCCGTGTTTTGTAATAAGACAATTCGTGGCTAGCATTCATAAAATTTATTGGCTTGCTGATGGGGCATTTCTTGTGGGCTGCGCGGCGGGCGCCAGCCGAGATGCGCGGTCTCTTGGAGGGCAGCTTCGGTTGCGCCTTACGGGCGTTGAGGATCGCAGGCTCCGGGGTCTAGAAGGAGGGGTGCGGTTGCCTGGTAGATCAACGATCAGCTCGGCCGCCCATTGGCAAGCGCGATCGACCGCGGGGAAGGCGCGGGCGCGAACCGCGGCACATCTGTTTGTCTGCTTGGAGATGGAAACGGTTGCGAGAAGACTTCAGCAAGCGTGGTGGATATGAAGGGTTTGGCTTAGTACGTGGAGACTCCGGTACAAGGCGCGCAGGGCAGCGCGGCGCTGCGGCTGCGAGTAACCATCCCCCGGCAAAGCCTGGGGCTTTCGATTTGTGAGCCGCTCAAAGCGGCTGGTCGGGGTCGCTAGCGCGGCCCCTTCATGTGAGCCAGCTCAAGGTGGCTGGTCAGCGCAACAGGTCCACCTGGTCCATGCGCCTGTCTTCTCGTTCCTGGTTCCTTGTGTACTCCCGAATCACCGCTTCATCCCGGCCCACCGTGGAAACAAAATACCCGCGTGCCCAGAAATGCTGGCCCACGAAGTTGCGTTTCCGTTCCCCGTATACCCGCGCCAAATGCATCGCGCTCTTGCCTTTGATGTAACCGACCACCTGCGACACGGCATACTTCGGCACAATTGCGATCATCATGTGCACGTGGTCGGGCATCAGATGCCCTTCCTCGATCCGGCTCTCTTTCTGCTCCGCCAAACGGCGAGACACCTCTCCCAGATACCGCCGCAACTGACCATACAGCGTCTTGCGCCGACACTTCGGGATGAAAACCACGTGATATTTACACTCCCACCTGGTGTGACTTAGGCTCTTGTACTCGTCCATCGGGATTCTCCCCTTCGTGTGCTTTGACGGCTCACGATTTGGAGTTTCCCTGATGGACTCCCGCATACGTCAAACGTCTACTGCCTCCCCGGAAGTACTGGCATGTCGCTTGCATGCGAAGTAGTGAATTGTCAAACGTGGCCGGTACCGATGCAGGCGGCTGCGCGCCCCGGCGTTGGGGTTTTCTGGGCCGCCCCATGACGGCCAATCGGACATGAAGCTAAGGCGATGACACTGATCTACATGACCGCAACCGAGCAAGATGTCACGCGGGAGATCGCCACCGAACTCCTCGGTGATGGCATTCCCAAGGACCGGATACACATCTACAGCCCCCGTCCCGAAGAAGCGCCGCCAATGCCCGTCGAGGTGAACCGGTACCGTTCGCCCACGGCCTCCGTCGTCGTCGGTGCTATCGTGGGCGCGCTCATCGGTGCCCTGGTCGGGATCCCGCTCTTCCAGCTCGGCGGCGCGGGTATTGCTCCCCTGCTTGTGCTCATCGTGTTGGGAGGTGGCGGAGGCGCCATCTTCAGGCTCTGGATCGGAAGCGGTCCTGGCGGCCAGCTGTATCGACTCGACGATGCCCTGCGAAGGGGTGAGGCGGTCGTCGTGGTCGAGGTAGACGACGGGCGGGTCGAGGAGGTCGAGCACCGGGTAAAATCCAGACATCCGGATGTATCCGTGCTCGGGACGGACCCCCGGGGAGTGCCGCCGTTTCCCTGATTGTGCCGCGAGCAGGTCCGCCGGACTGTTGAGATAGAAACCGACAAAGCGGTCACTCGATGCTTTATCGAACCATAGTGCTCATGAGCGTCGTCTGGATCCTGGTCACCGGCATCGTCCTCGCACTGCTGGTGACCTTGACCTGGTGGAATGTTCAGGGCCTCGTTCCCCTCTCGCGCCATCTCGCCTATATCGTCGAAATCGATTCCGTCCATGACGCCCTGGAGGAGCGTTTCCTCCCGGAAGACGAAGTGACCGCGCAGGATAGGCGGTTCATCTCTGAGAGCATCGATACCCTGGAAGGTCTCGTCATGGACGACCGTGCGATCTCCGAGAAGTCGAACGGATTCGTCCGCGCTGCCGCAGCGGCCCTGCGGACGACGCAGATGGAGTCTCTGAACGCCTCGGCGGGTGACGCGGCGGCGCCACTCGCGGAGGCGCTGGTGTTGCTGCGGGACGCGCTCGGGGCGGCGCGTGCCGTCCATCGCGAATCGCTCGGCGAGCTGGCCGCTCGCGGGGAACGGCAGCTTCAGGCCACCTTAGTCCTCGCGCTGATGATACCCGTTGCCACCCTGGCCTTTCTGGTGTTCTTCCGTCGCCGCGTTCTCGCGCCGCTGAACGATCTCGGCTACCTGATCGGTCTGCTCTCGCGCAAGGATTACGCCGCCGCGATGACCGATAAGGTCGACCCGCTGATGGCCCCGTTGTTCGAGAAATACAACCGCATGGTCAGGCGCATGCGCGATCTGGATCGGGGCCACATCAAGCGCGAGGACGCGTTACAGCAGGACGTGGAGCAGGCGACCCGCGCGCTGATCCAGCAACAGCTCGCGCTCGCGCGCGCCGATCGCATGGCGGCGGTGGGGGACCTGTCCTCCCGCCTCGCGCATGATTTGCGCAACCCCTTGTCCGGTGTCCTGCTGGCGCTCGCGAACCTGCGCGGAGAGGTGGAATCGGCCGAGCATAGCGAGCGCCTGGGTATGGCGATCCACGAGCTCGAACGTGTCGCCCGCTTGCTCAATGGCCTGGTAGACGAGTCGCGGCAGGTGCCCGAGCGGCCCGAGCGTCTGCAGATCAGTCGCGTCATCAATGACTTGGTCAAGCTCCTACGCTATCAGCTCGACGCGGGCATCGCCGTCAAGACGCAGATCCCGGAGGACATCTTCTGTCGGCTGCCGGAGGCGGGGTTTCGCCACGTGCTGCTGAATCTGGTGACGAACGCGGCGCAGGCGATTGGAAAGGGCCGTGGAACGATCGAGATCGCCGCGTCGCTAACGGACGGGCAGGTCGCGCTTTCCATCAGCGATGATGGTCCGGGCTTTCCGGACGAGTTGCTGAAGGCCGGCGTGCATGAGCATGGAACCTGGCGCAGGGATGGGACGGGTATCGGGTTGGCGACCGCAAAACGGTTTGCGTTGACCCACGCAAGCAGGCTCGAGTTGAGAAACCGCGAGGGCGGCGGTGCCGTCGCGGTCCTCGTTCTGCCGGTGGAGGACTGCGACGTGTGACGAGGACGTCGGGCGCCGAGCGACACCTCCTGTTCGATCACTCCTTCCGCGCCCGCGATTCGGGTCTTTTGGTCCGCTGCTTGCACAATCGTCGGCTAGACGAAGCTGTCCCGAGGACGAATCGCCGCGGGAAGCCTCGAGGCGAACAGGTCTCGACCGGAGGCGGCTGACAGCACTTTGTACTTGCTCGGAACGAAGGCCGGCGCGGTGGTTTTGCCCCGGCGGCCGGGTGTTTTCAACCGATGGTGTCCGCATCGGAGAGCCTGCTTCGTCTCGGGTTGAACAAGGCAACAGAATCGAGCGCGAGGCCTTGATCCCGATCGCGGCGTGACCGAGAGCCATCACCGCTGACGATCGTTCAACAGAAGAGGAGACAGCCATGAATTCCGACACCAAGACCCGAGCCCAAACCGGATTCGAGCTGACGAGCCCCAAGAAACTGCTGGACCGCGATGACCTCACACGGGATCAAGAGCTGGAGATGCTGCGTCAATGGGAACTCGATCTGCGCGAGGAAATGGTGGCCGAGGAGGAGAACATGCCCGCCTCGGAGCCCATGACTGTCACCTTGGACGAGGTGCTCGATGCGTTGCGTTCCCTCGGCGCCGAGTCGCAGTTTCACGATGTGACGACCAAGCATGGCTGATGCTGGGTGCGCGCCCGCTCCGAGTATCTTGTCGGGCTCGGACCCCCCGCAACTTCTCGAAGTGGCTCGCAGAGCCGGAAATCGCCTCCCGCGGACCCTTGCCCGAGCAAGCCAGGCGGGTTCGCGGTAAACCTGTTTGAGTTGATCGGCCCATGCCCGAGTTAGGAGCGGAGGTCGCCACGAACACCAACGACGAAAGTCGATCTTGCGATGCGCATGTGATATTGCTTGCGGCCCGAAATCCACGAAATTCGACGCGTGAGGCATGGCTGATTCACTGCTGATCATCGAGGACGAGAAACTGCTGGGTGAGGAGATGGCGCGCCATTTCCGCAGGCAGGGTTGGGAGGTGGATCTCGTGACCAGTCTGGAGCAGGCGCGCGGCAAGCTCGTCGAGCAGGGCTCCGATCCCTTGGTGACCCTCGCTGACATGACCCTGCCGGACGGTTGTTCGCTGGATCTCCTGGAGACCTTGCGCCAAAGGGGTCAGACGGGCGAGTGGATCCTGCTCACGGGGTACGGCGGCGTGCCCGAATCGGTGCGGGCCCTGCGTTTGGGGGCCTACGATTTTCTCGAGAAGCCATGCAATATCGATCGGCTGAGCGCGATACTCAGCGGCGCCGCCCGGGGTGCCAGGGCGCAGCGGCAACTACGCAATCAGCGCGAGGCAGGTAGCCGTCGCTACGCGCCCGATGCCTTTCTCGGTCGCAGCGAGGCGGCACAGGGCGTAAGGCAGTTGCTGAGCCGCCTGGCGGAGGTGCCTTTCAGCGCCCTGATCCTCAGCGGCGAGACTGGTACCGGCAAGGGTCTGGCGGCGCGCATCCTGCACCATTCCGGCTCCCGCGCCGATGGTCCGCTGGTCGAGGTCAATTGCGCGGCCCTGCCGCGCGATCTTCTGGAATCCGAGCTGTTCGGCCACGAGGCAGGCGCCTTCACCGGGGCCAAGGGGCGGCATCGCGGTTACCTGGAGCAGGCGGATGGAGGCACCCTGTTCCTGGACGAGATCGGCGAGATGGATCTGGAGCTGCAGTCCAAGCTGCTCACCGCGATCGAAGACCGGGTCCTGCGGCGTCTCGGCGGGGAGAAGCCGTTGAAGGTCGATGTCCAGGTGATCGCGGCCAGCAACCGCGACCTGGAACGTCAGGTGCGCGAGGGCAGCTTTCGCAGCGACCTGTACCATCGCTTGAGCGTGTTCCGCCTGGACTTGCCCGCGCTGCGAGAGCGTTTGGAAGACCTCGAAGATCTCATGCCTGTCCTGGTGGCGGAGCTCAACGCGTTGGCCGACCGGCGGGTCAGGGTCATTCCCGAGCAGGTTTACGCGAAGATGCGCCGCTACGACTGGCCAGGCAACGTGCGGGAGCTCCGCAACGTCGGTGGAGCGCGCCGTGCTGCTGGCCGACAGCGAGGTATTCCCGGAGCACTGGCTGCAGCTCGGCGGCAACCTAGGCCGTCCCTCCGATGGTCCGGCCATCGACGGCAACCGGCTGATCATCCCCCTGGACGGATCCATGGCCCTGGAAGAGATGGACAGCTACATCATCCAGACCGCCCTGGAGAAGACGGGCTACAACGTGACCGCCACCGCCCGTGCCCTGGGCACCACGCGGGAGACCCTGCGTTACCGCATCCAGAAATACCAGCTGCGCACCGACGAGTCGGAACCCGACTCGCAGACCAACGACCCTTGATCCGCCCACCTTCGCCAACGACCGCGCCGCACCGGGACCTTCTCTCGAAATGACCAAGCAAACGCCTGCCGAGCCGCGCCCGGATGCCCCAAATCCAGGCCAGGAGATCCTCTACGGCGCGCAAACGCGCCTTGCCGTCGCCAACTTCAGGATCAGCGGATTGCGTTTCCCGAGGGCCATGATCCAGGCGCTGGGACTGATCAAGGCTTGCGCCGCGCGCGTCAACGGTGACCTGGGCCTGTTGCCGACGGACACGGCAGCGGGCCATCGAAGAAGCGGCGCTGGCCGTCGCCGACGGGCCGCTACGACGACCAGTTCCCGGTGGACGTGTTCCAGACCGGTTCGGGCACCAGCACCAACATGAACGCCAACGAGGTGATCGCGGAGCTGGCGGCACGGCGTCTGGGGCGTCCCATCCATGCCAACGACGACGTCAACCGCGGCCAGAGCAGCAACGACGTCATTCCCACCGCCATCCATGTCAGCGCCGCGCTCGAGCTGCGAGCCGCTGCGCGCGGCGCTCGCGTCGCTGCACCAGGCAATACTCGCCCGGGCGGGCGAGTACGCAACGGTCATCAAGACCGGGCGGACGCACCTGATGGATGCCGTTCCCATGACCCTCGGCCAGGAGCTCTCCGGGTGGGCCGCGCAGGTGCAGGCCGATCTGGACCGTCTGCGCGACGTGGAGCAAAGGCTGCTCGCACTCGCCCAGGGCGGGACCGCCGTGGGCACGGGATTGAACGCGCACCCGGAGTTCGCCGCGCGCTTCGCGGCCCTGATGGCCGAGCGCACCGGCCTGGCCTTCCGTCCGGCCGCCAATGCCTTCGCCGCGATCGGCGCACAGGACACGGCGGTCGAGCTGAGCGGGCAGCTGCGCGTCGCCGCCGTCACCCTGCTCAAGATCGCCACCGATCTGCGCTGGATGAACAGCGGTCCGGTGGCGGGCCTGGGCGAGATCCGTCTGCCCGAGCTGCAGCCGGGCAGCAGCATCATGCCGGGCAAGGTCAACCCGGTGGTGCCCGAGGCGGTGGGTATGGCCTGCGTCCAGGTCATGGGCCTGGATGCGGCGGTCGCCATCGCGGCCCAGGACAACCGCTTCCAGCTCGCGACCATGCTGCCGCTGATCGCCTTCGATCTGCTGACGCAATTATCGCTCTTGACCGGTGCCGCACGCGCCCTGGAGGAGCAGGCCATCACGCGCCTGGAGGCCAACGTCGAGGCGCTGGCCGAGCGGGCGGGTCGCAACGCCATGCTGGTGACGGCGCTGACGCCGCGTATCGGCTACGACCTCGCCGGCAGGATCGCCCGGACGGCGCTCGAGCAGGGGCGATCGGTCATCGATGTCGCGCGCGAGCTCAGCGGGCTGCCGGAGGCGGAGCTCGTGGATTTGCTCGATCCCATGCGCATGGCGCGGCCCCATGATCAGCCCGGGAGGGCATCCTGAGTGTGCTTGCGGTTCCTCGGCCCTCGCTTCCTGAGCGACCGCAATCGATCTTGACGGGGAGTCATGCGCCTGACCGTCGTGACCTACAACATCCACGCCTGTGTCGGCGGCGACGGCCGGTTCGACCCCGAACGCACGGTCAGGGTGCTCAAGGAAATCGATGCGGACATCGTGGCCTTGCAGGAGGTCGAGCACCATCCGGTCGAGGGCAGCGACCTGCTCGACTACATGGCGAGCGCGGTCGGTCTCAGCGCCATCGCTGGTCCTACCCTGTTGCGGGAAACCCGTGGTTATGGCAATGCGCTACTCACCCGGCTGCCCGTCCTGGCGGTGAACCGGATCGATCTCAGCCTGCCCCGGCGCGAGCCCCGAGGCGCGCTCGACGTCACGCTCGACTGGAGCGGAAGGCCATGCGGGTCGTGGCGACCCATCTGGGGTTGCGCCCGGGCGAACGGCGGGCACAGATTCGCCGCTTGCTCGCCTTGTTCGAGCCGGATTACGCGGGACCGGGCGTCCTGCTCGGGGACCTCAACGAATGGCTCCTGTGGGGACGCCCCCTGCGCTGGCTCCAGCGACACTTCGCGTCCAGCGCGCACCCGCGCACCTATCCGGCACGCTTCCCGCTGTTCGCCCTCGACCGGATCTGGGCTCGTCCGGATACGCTCCTGCACAGCATCGACACCCACGCCAGTCCGCTGGCGCGCATGGCGTCCGATCACCTTCCGCTCAAGGCAGTGTTGAGATAGGAGTCTCGCGATCAGGCCGCGAGCCGCGAGCCGGGTGAGATTTCGTCCTCATCGCCAAGGAAACGCTGGTCAATTCGGCGCTACCGGCGGCGCCTCAGCTCCGCGGCGGCTCCAGATTGAGCATGTAGGTGCGCGCCTCCTCGCCCGGATCGGGCAATCCCGCGACCTTCCACGCCTCGATCGGTCCCCCGAAGAGCCGGTGTACGCAATCCTCGACCAGATCGAGCTCGCGGCAGACGTTTCCCTCCCAGGGTAAGGTCGCGTTCGCCAGGAAGTGTTCGCGCAGGTAATCGATGACGGCCCAATGCGACTCCTCGAGCTCGCGCACACCGAGCTCGTCGGCAATGCGCAGCGCCAAGTCGCGGGTCCAGAGGTCTGGATCGGCGAGAAAGCCGTTGTCGTCGAACAGGTCAGGTATCTCTTGCGTCATATTCATGGTTCCTGCTCCCGTTGTTTCGGGTTTTTCTTGATTCGTATACAAGAATCCTGCCTCGATCCGACGGCCGCCGTGCCACAGGGGCTTGGCGACGAATCCGGCGATCAACAGGGGGAGCAATCGGTTGTTTTGAACCGATGTCGGTCGATTTGCACCCTCGAGATTCGGCGGGAGTGCTTCTGACTCTCGATCCCACTTCACGCCATACATTGGCAATGGAGCATGTCAGGGTCCGCTTCTCGGATCAGATGGGTTGGTGGCATCGTTATTGCCCTGAAGAGGTGAGGAAAGAGCGTCCTGACGGGTGGCCCATTGCTCTATGGGTGGGAGGCGGGTGGCCTAAGTCAAACCTTTTACAGATCCATGAGCGGCTATCTGCGAACCGGCCAGACCGGTTGTTACGACTATCTCGGAAAGCCCATTCCTTGCCGCGGCAGCGGGCAGGACGGGGAGCTGCGCGGGGGCATACGCCAGGGTTACTGGTCGTCGACCACGAGCCTTTTCGAGCCGGATTGGGCGTGGGCACTCTACACCGAGAACGGAGGCACAGGAGTCGGTCAGAAGGGCGGCCGGCATTTCCATGTCTGGGCCGTACGGGACCGCTTCGGGTAGCGCCATGCCGGCGCTCCGGGATGCAGGCGGCGAGGCCGAATGCCGGAAGGGCATCGGCCACCAGGGGCCCCTTTGAAGAGTAGAGGCATCCGAGAGGTACTTTCCGACCATGAGCGAGACGAGCGCCCGTTACGAGTTCCGAGCCTTTGCCCACGACTTCGGTCTGGTGGAGGAGGCGATACGCCGCGATGGCGGGGAGGCCCGCTATCGGGAGAGCCTGGAGGTCTACATCCTGTCCGCCGCCGATGACGAGCACAACACCAAGATCCGCGGCGGTCTCATGGACATCAAGGTGTTGGTCAACCGCGACCGCGGCCTGGAACAATGGAGCCCGCGGCTGAAGGAGGAGCTCCCGCTCACGCGCCAGGTCATCCTGGACGAGGTATTCCCGGCGTTCGGCGCGGAGCTACCCGAGCTGAAGCGGGAAGCCTATTCCTTCCAGCAATTCCTCGACGACATCATCCATCCCCATCGCGACCTCGCGGCGGTCAGCCTGTTCAAGCAGCGCTTCGGTTTCGACATCGACGGTTGTATCGTCGAGCTGGCGAACCTGTATATCAATGGCGCCTCGATGCGGACCGTCTGCCTCGAGTCCACGGACGCGGAGCTGGTATTGCGGACGCGTACCCGGATGCATCTCGATGGATACGAAAACGTCAACTACCTGCTCGCCATCAAGCGAGTCGTCGGCATGGCGCCACTGCCCGCCGGTGCCTTCTACCGTGCGTGCTGAACAACCAAGAGGCCGAATCAATGGGCAAAGAGATTGAACGCAAATTCCTGGTCGAGGGCGATGCCTGGCGTTCGCTGGGGCAGGGGACCCGCTATCGGCAGGGATATCTGTCCACCGTCAAGGAGCGCACGGTGCGGGTGCGCACCATTGCCGAGAAGGGCTATCTCACCGTCAAAGGGGTCAGCACCGGCATCGCCCGCGCGGAGTTCGAATACGAGATTCCGCTCGAGGATGCCAACGCGATGCTCGACGGCCTCTGCGAGCGGCCCTTGATCGAGAAGGATCGTTATAAGATCCCACACGGAAACCATACCTGGGAGGTAGACGAGTTCTTCGGCGACAACGCCGGGCTCATCATGGCCGAGGTGGAGCTGGAAAGCGAAGCGGATGCCCTCGAGAAGCCGCAGTGGATCGGCCAGGAGGTTTCCGACGACCCGCGCTACTTCAACGCGAACCTGATCGCCAACCCCTACCGGAACTGGGGCGGAAACGCGTAGCCCCGCCTCTGTAAGATTGCGACGAGCAGACGCCGGCTCGTTAAATGGCGCGGCTGATGATCTTGGGCAGATGCTTGGGCAACAGGTCGGTGGGGGAAGGTGCCCGCGCGGATCGCGCCAAGGTGCCGCCATCAGCCAGTGTGGGCGCCCTTATTGCGCCGCATCCGGCGCAATACGCTGTGCTATTGCGCCCTACCGGGTTGAATGAGCGGCATGCGCGGCGGGGCGGTGCACCAGAGCAGCTCGACCTCGTCGTCGGTCAGACCGTATGCCTGGATTACCAGGTCCGACAGGCGCCGCTCCAGCGCTCGAAGCTTGCCGGACCGTTGTTGCTCCAGTTTCGCGTAGTGCCGGTGGGTGTCGATGAGCTCGGTGATGGTCCCCGGCGTCAGCCGGGGAGAGCCCTTCGGCCGACGCTTGCGGACCTCGGCGACGAAGTCGTCTCCCGACAGGTCCGCGAAGGCCTCCAGGCGCTGACCGGGCCGCTCGACGGCCAGCTCCAGGCGCAGCCAATGCAGCAGCTCGTTGGTTGCATCCTGGGAGTCGCGGGTCAGCTCCAGGGCCGCGCCGGCGTGCTCCTCGACCTCGCGGCGAGCATTGGGTGTCGGCGCGGCGATTGGCAGCGTTTCCATGCGGAAACCGGCGGGATTCAGGGCCTCGTCCTTCATGTGGGGCAGGTAGCGCCAGTTGTGCCACCACATGAGGGGCGAGTTGAGGACAGCGAGAAGATAGAGATCCGCCGTGGGCAACAGGAATACCTTGTTGTTCCCGTAGAGCGCGCCATCCGAGAACGCGTACTGAGGATGAAACTGTATTTCCTGATACAGGATCTTTTGTTTCTCGAATGCGCTGTAGTAGTCGCAGGACCGCAGCTCCCACCAGAAACGCCCTCTATCCTGGCGCGCGATTAGACGCCCTTCCCGGGCTTTCATGTGTCGGTACAGGCTCGGAAAGATCCGAGCGAAAACGGACTCCGCGTTCTCGCCCGCGGCGCTCCACGGCCAGTCGAAGTCCGCGCTCGACTTGAGCACGATCATCCAAAGCCCCTGCCAGGCAGGCGACCAGCGCTTGATGTCCTGTCCCCGCAGGTAGGGCTTGATGGTCTCCGCGCAGCCCGGATCGCCGCGGATCAGCTCCGCCTTGGTCGCGTCGTCGATCAGGAACGCCTGGTTGAGCCCAGTCTTGATCCCGTACATGGGTTTGGCGCCGACGAGCTCCGCCAGCGGCACCCCGCGCTCACGGATCTTCTGCATCAGCCCATCGACTTCGGGGGGCTCCAGGCTCCAGGGCTCGGCGCCATAGCGGCTCCAGGGGACGGGGTAGCCGTGCTCTTGGACGTAGTTGTCGAGGGACAGCTCGGCGGGGCGGTCGCGCGGGACCGGACAAACCCTGACCAGGGGCGCGGCCTCACTCGGAGTCGGAGCGCGGCGGTGCGCCACGATGATGCAGGGAAAGGTGTCGGCGTCCTCGAAGATGGGCGCGTGGCCGAAGTCCAGGATCTCCTCGAGTTCCGCCCGCTCGCTGAAGAGCCTGCGCAGGGGCTCCCCGTAGCCGGCCCGCAGCCACTTGTTGGTGACGATGTAGCTGAGCTTCCCTTGGGGCGCCAGGAGATCCAACCCGCGCTCGTAGAAGTAGACGTAGAGGTCGGCGACGCCGTGATAGCTGGCGTAGCGTTGGGCCAGGTAGGGTTTGAGGGGACCGAGCGCTTCCTGACGGACATAGGGCGGGTTGCCGACGATGACGTCGAAGCCGCCGCGGGCGAATACCTCGGGGAACGCCGCTCGCCAGTCGAAGGCTCGCGTGTCCGCCGGCAGGGCTGCGAAGGCATTGATCAGGGACCGCCGCGCGCCGGGCGGGGGCGGTTCCACCAGCGAGTTGCCGCAGCGGATGTTGCCGTCCAGGTTGTTGAGGGGCTTGTCCCGCCGCGCGGTCTTGAGCCAGAGGCTGAGCTTGGTGATTTCCACCGACTCGGGGTTCAGATCGACCCCGAACAGGTTCTCCTGAAGGATCTGGCGGTCCAGGTCGAACAAGCCGAGCTGCCGCGGCGCCCCCTGCAGCTCCGCGATGGCGCGGTTGACCCGCTCGTACTCCGCGATCAGGTAGTCGAAGGCGGCGACCAGGAAGGCGCCCGAGCCGCAGGACAGATCGAGGACCTTGATGTGCCGCAGGACCTCCAGGTAGTCGGTCCAGATCTGCAGGCGGGTCGCATTCGACATCGGCCCCGGTTTTCCGGTCCGATGCCTGACCTCGATCTCTGCGTAACGCTCGGCCAGCCAGCCGCCGATGGTCCTGGCGACCATGAAACGGGTGATCAGCTCGGGGGTGTAGAGGATGCCGTCGCGCTTGCGCCGGGAGCGCTGCTTGGCGGCGATCTCGCCACGAATCTCGGCGCGGATCGCCTCCAGGTCGGAAATGGACTGCTCGAAGATGTGCCCGAGGATGTTGACGTTGAGGTCGGTCTCGAAGTCGTAGCCCGCCAGGGCCTCGATACCGTCCAGGCTCTCGTCGGCCACGCGCAGCGCATCCAGGGCCGGGTCCTTGGCGAATAGCCCGCCGTTGTAGCCGTTGATCTGCATCGGCGGGTGTCCCCTGTCCACCGCGTCGAACAGTCCGCAGAGCTGTTGCCAGCGAGAGACCTGGACGAAGCCCGCGGTCTTGACCGTCAGCGCCTGCTTGAGCACCTTCGGCGGGAGGAGGCGGCTGTCCTCGCAGAAGCAGATGAAGAGGCATCGGTCCAGAAGCTTCTGCGCCTGCTCCAGGAGACGGACCTCGTGGGTCGCGGCTCGATCGGCGGCGGGAGCCGGGTTGTCGCGCCGGAGCCGATAGAATAGGTCGAGCCGCAAGTCGCGGTAGAAGACGTAGAACGCCTTGCTGATGCGCTCCTCTTCGGCGTGGGTGTGGATGGGCCAGGCGCTCGACCGGGCTGTCCGCGTCGGGCTCCGTGCCGAACAGCGTCTCCCGGGACAGCAGGAACAGAAAGGCGCTCAGGCGCTCCGGGTCGCCGAGCTCCGCCAGATCGAAGCGTTGACAGTACCCTTGGCCGCGGTCGGTGCGGTACAGCCGCAGCTCGATGAAGTTGCTGACCAGGACCCACCGGCAGCCGTCGACCTTCGCTGCATAGCCGAAGGCTTGCTCCACCGGGGTGAGCCGGCCGTAGCTCGCCCCTTGCCTGGCATCCAGGTCGACACCGGGTGCCTTGAGCTCCAGCACGGCCCGGGTGCGGTCGATGCCGGGACCGAACCAGCCCAGCCGCGCGTCCGGCGGCCGGTAACCCTTGACGGCCTTGGAGCTGGTCTCGGGCTCCATGTGGTGGACGCCGCCGGCGCTGACAATCTGGCGATAGCCGAGCAGTCGGTCGAGGACCTCGCTCAGGAACTGCCTTTGGAGAGGCTTCTCCTTCTGGCTCAGGAGCGCGCCGTTGGCGATACTCGCGGCCCAGCTGGCGGCAATGCGCCGTTGCTCCTGATCCAGGGGCGCTGGGATGTCGCGCAATGCCTCGGCGAGCAGGCGGCGGTTGAACAGAGGCTTGAGATAGTCGTGGGGGCGCATGCCCGTGTCCTTTCCCTAGGTTGCTGTCGCGCGGATACGCGTCGGTATCGGTGCCGCCAGATCGCTTGAGCCCCGGGGTTGCCGTGACGGTTGCTAAAGCGTGATCTTGTGATGATGCAGCTCGTAGCCGCGGTCGCGGTAGTAGCGGAAGCGCTCGCGTCCGGCGTCGCGGACGGCCGGCTCCAGATCGACGGGCTCGCACAGGCGCTCGAAGCGGCTGAAGAAGGTGGGGACCTCGGGGGCGAGGTTGATCAGCACCTGGTCCTCGCCGCCGGGCTCCGTGTCATGGCCGATGAGGATGGGGGTGAGGTCTTGTTCCGTCTGTCCGACCAGCCCGTGGGGCAGAAAGCTCTGCTCCTTGTAGGTCCACAGCAGGCGGTCGAGGTGCTGCGCCTGGGCGCGGTCGGGGACGTGGATATAGATCCTCAACCGCTCGCCCAGGTGGATGCGCTCGGCGAGCCGGCAGGTGAGGAGGAAACGGTCGCCGCCGCTGCCGTCCTTGAGGGAATAGAAGTCGATGCGCGTCACGCCGGCCGAGACCCGTGCGCGCGGCGTCCTTGCCGGGAGATGGTCATGGGAGGCGGTTGCCGGGCAGCCGCTAGAGTTCACCGCTTCGCTTGAGCAGGAATTGGGTGAGCAGGGGCACCGGCCGTCCGGTGCCGCCCTTCTCCTTGCCGTTGCGCCAGGCGGTGCCGGCGATGTCCAGGTGCGCCCAGGGGTATTTCTTGGTGTAGCGGGCGAGGAAACAGGCGGCGGTGATGGCCCCGCCCCAGCGGCTGCCGATGTTCGCCATGTCGGCGAAGTTGCTGTCGAGCTCTTCCTGGTAGTCATCCCACAGGGGCATGCGCCAGGCGCGGTCGGCCGCGGCGTCGCCGGCGGCGAGGACCTCCGCGGCGAGCTTGTCGTTCTGGGTGAAGAGTCCGGACGGATGCTTGCCGAGCGCGACCACGCAGGCCCCGGTCAGAGTCGCCATGTCGAGGACCGCGGCGGGCTTGAAGCGCTCGCAGTAGGTGAGGGCGTCGCACAGGATGAGGCGCCCCTCGGCGTCGGTGTTGAGGATCTCGATGGTCTGGCCGGACATGCTCTTGACGATGTCGCCGGGCTTGTTGGCGTCGCCGTCGGGCAGGTTCTCCGAGGCGGGCACCACGCCGATCAGGTTGAGCGGCAGCGCGAGCTCCAGGGCGGCGAGCATGGCGCCGAAGACGCTGGCGCCGCCGCACATGTCGTACTTCATCTCGTCCATGGCCTCGGAGGGCTTGATGGAGATGCCGCCGGCGTCGAAGGTCAGGCCCTTGCCGACCAGCACCACCGGCTTGTCGCTCGCCTTTCCTCCCTGGTACTCCATGACGATGAGCTTGGCGGGCTGGCGGCTGCCGCGGGAGACGGAGAGCAGGGCGCCCATGCCCAGCTTCTCCATGTCCTTCTCCTCCAGGATCTCCACGCGCAGCTTGGAGAAGCTCTTGCCGAGCTTCACGGCTTGGTCAGCCAGGTAGCTCGGCGTACAGATGTTGCCGGGCAGGTTGCCCAGATCCTTGGCGAGGGCCACGCCGTGCGCGATGGCGTTGCCGTGGCGGGCGGCGCGCTCGGCGGCGTCCGCATCCTGCTTGCGCGAGACCCACAGGTGCAGGCGCTTCAGCGGATGCTTGGGCGGCTGGCTGGTTTCCTTGGTCTGGTCGTAGCGATACACCCGGTCCATGGTCGTGGTGACCGCGTCACGCACCGTGAGGTATGCGTCCATGCCCGCGGGGATCAGCTCGGGAAGGGTGAACAAGGCGTCGCTCGCCCCAGTGTCGTTGAGCAAACCGATGGCGGCGGAAAACGCCTTGCGGTAGGCGGCGCGGTCGAAGTCCTTGCGCTTGCCGCAGCCGACCAGGAGCACGCGTTCGCAGCTGACACCCGGCACGCCGTACAGCATCATGGTCCGGCCGGTCTCGCCCTCGAGATCGCCCCTGCGCAGGGCGTCGCTCAGATGGCCCTCGCTGGCCTTGTCGATGGCCTCCGCCGGGCCCGAGAGCTTGCGCCGCTCGAACACGCCCAAGACCAGGCAGGGGGATTTCTGCTTCGCCAGCTCGCCGCTCGTGATCTTGAATTCCATCGGTACTCCAGTCGTAGCTCCGGCACTGCGCGTGGCAGAGCGGGTGGTGTAAGATGCGCCGGGTCGGAGTCTACAGGATTCGCGATGGAGTCTGAACCGTCGCCGGCGGTGCGCACGCGCGTCCCTTTCCGTGTCTCCCCAAGGACCTAGGCTTGAAGATCCTCGATCGTTATCTGGCCGGCGCCGTCATCGGCGGAACGCTCGCTACCCTGGCCTTCCTCTTGCCGCTGCTGGGCTTTTTCATCCTGGCCGATGAGATGGACCACGTGGGGACTAACGACTATCTGTTCGTCGACGCCTTGCTGTTCGTCGCGCTCAGCCTGCCGCGGTACGCCTATCAGGTGTTTCCGATCGCGACCCTGATCGGCGCGCTGGTGGGGCTCGGGGCGCTGGCCAGCCGCTCTGAGCTGGTCGCGATGCGCGCGGCTGGTATGTCGATCTCGCGCATCGTTTACGCCGCGCTCAAGGGTGGGGCACTGCTCGCGGTCGTTGCGATTGCCGTTGGCGAGGGGGTCGCGCCGGTGGCGGAGCAGAAGGCGCTGCAGTGGCGCTCGGAGGCGCAATCCGGACAGGTGACGCTGACGACGCCGCACGGGTTCTGGGCGCGGGATGGCAATGCCTACATCAATATCCAGGAGATCCTGCCCGGCGCCGCCCTGCGCGACATCTACATCTACGAGTTCGACGACAAGCGCCGCCTCACGCTCGCCACTCATGCCCGGGATGCGCGCTATGTCGAGGGGCGTTGGGTGTTGGAGAGTATCTCCCGCAGCAAGATCTCCGAGCAGCAGATCGACGTCGCGCGGATTGACTCGACCGGTTGGGACTCGGTGCTGGATCCCGGGCTGCTCAACCTGGTGATCGTCGAGCCCCATGCGCTGCCGATCTGGGGGCTGCTGCGCTACATGCGCTACATGACCGAAAACGGTCAGGATGCCGGGACCTACGAGGTGGCCTTCTGGGGGAAGGTGGTGCACCCTTTCCTGATCCTCGCCATGATCTTCCTCTCCATTCCGATCCTTTTCGGCTCCGCCCGCAGCACGGGCATCGGGCCACGCATCTTCTTCGGTGTCCTGGTGGGCATCGGCTTTTACCTCGTGAGCCGCACCTTCTCCTATCTCGCGCTGCTCTACGGCATGAGCGCGTGGCTCGCGGCCTTCATCCCGCCGTTGCTGTTCCTCGCTGGCGCGCAGTTCGTCCTGCGCAGGGTCGGTTAGGGAAAACGCTGATCACAGGTCAGCGCTTCTCGCGGCACATGGATGTGTGCTGATTTTGGCCAGGATGGCCAATAAGCAGCCTCTCACTAAGCCTTGCGCGTTATCACCAGCCGGGTACGGGAGAGGCGGTCGTAGGGCGTGAGGCCCTCGCGGTCGATCAGCATCCACAGCAGTCCGGCGCCCAGCGGGGCGAGCCATACCGCCGCCCAGAACAGCCGCAGCAGGGCGTCCCGCGCGGCCAGCGCGCCGCCGTCGTCGCGCAGCAGGCGCATGCGCCACGCCCTCATGCCCAGGGTCTGGCCGCCACGCACCCAGAAAAAGCCGTAGAACAGAGCGATGATCGTCAGCAGATAGAGCTGAAGCGCGAAACGATGCCAGGGTTCCTGATGGGGAAACTCCCCGATCAAGGCCCCGTACGGCAGGATCAGGATCATCACTGCGAGTAGCAGCATGCCGAACAGCAGCACCAGGTCATAGCACATTGCGGCCAAGCGGCGCAGGAAACTCGGCGTTTGGGCGAGCTTGATGTCTAAGGCCATTACGTCTTCTGCCTAAACACGAGGTTGGAGAACCGTTCCAATTGTCGTTGTTCCGGGCGCCGGCGTCATGTCCCGGGCGACGTCAACCCCGGGACTGGTTAGACTTGAGGCTCAGAGAGCCGAATCTCCAAGGACCAATCACCCGTTTGAAACGGATACAGGTCAAACCCTTCTTCTTCTGGCTGCTGCGCCGGGTTCCCATGCCGGTCGTCGCCATCGTGATCGGCCTCGCGGCGGGCATCGCGGTATGGGGCGTGCTCGAGCAGATCCAGAGCCGCCAGGTCAAGAAGATCTTCGACCAGGAGCTGCGTTCGCGATTGGATTTGCGCTCGCGCGAGAGCCTGATCCTGTTCGATCAGTATCTGGCCAGCTATGGGGCGACCGCCCGGCTGGTCGCCAATCACAGCCAGCTTGCGCGCTATCTGGAGCCCCTGTTCTGGTTTCCGGGCGAGCAAGTCGAACCCGTGGTGTACCGGGATTTTCGTCCGGACTGGCTGCCGGACTTCTTCAAACGCAACGCCTTGTCCGCCCCGAGTCATGCCCTCCTGGTCGATACCCGGGGGTACGTGCGCGAGATCTTTCAGGCCGGTCCGACGCCGGTACCGCCGGAGATCGCCGGCAAGGTTGATCCGAACTTCCTGGACCCGAGCGAGGTGCGCACGGTGCTCACGCGCCTCGAGGGGCGTCTCTATCTCCTGTTGAGCGATGCGGTCGAGGATTCCGGTGGTTATCTCATGGGCAGCCTGGTGTTCCTGGTGCCGGTGAACGAGAGCTTCCTCGAGGCCTCGCAGCGCGGCATCTCCTCGAGCGAGGCGGCGGTGGCCCTGGTGGATTCCGATGAGCAGCGTATCATCGTCAGCGTCGACCCGGAGGTTCTGCTCGCGGATACGCCCGTCGAGCAGTGGACCGATGACTTCCTGGTGACCTCCCAGTCCCTGCCCCAGTACGAGGGATCGGACTGGAATCTGCTCTTCACCACCTTCATTCCCATGGACAGCGTCGAGAGGGCGTCCCGTCACGTGCGCCTGTTCGAGCGTCGCCAGCGCGGCATCGCCGCCGCCGTGTTTATCGTTGTCTTCACCCTGGTGATCTATCTGGTTTCGGCGCGGCTCAACAAGGTCCTCAAGCGCATGTCGAGCTTCTCACACCGTGCGCTTGGTTTTGCGCAACCCGACTTCAGGCGCGGTGCCAACCAACTGATCCTGCTGGAGGAGTGGATACAGCAGTTCACGCAGCTGGTGTTGAAGGCCCGCGAGGAAATGAGCCGCAAGCACGCCATCGAGATGCGCGAGAGCGAGGCGCTCAAGGCCGCGATGATGGAGGCGTCGCTGGACTCCCTCGTCACCCTCAACCGCAAGGGCGAGATCATCGAGTTCAACCCGACCGCGGAGATCTCGCTGGGCTATGCTCGCAAGGACGTCATCGGCGCGAGCTTCATCAAGCTGTTCGTTCCCGATTCGGCGCGCGAGTCCTTCCTGGCATTGCTGCGCGGATCCCGCCGCGCTCGCCGCGAGGGCCGCGAGCCGCAGGCCAGGAGCGAGCTCAATGCCTTGCGGGCGGATGGCTCGGAGATTCCGATGGAGCTTTCGATCGTGCCGATTCGGTTGGAGGAGGAGCTCTTCTACACCCTCTACATGCACGACATCACGAAGCGCAAGCAAGCCGAGCGTGAGATCCAGAGCCTGGCGCGCTTCCCGGGCGAGAGCCCCAACCCCATCCTGCGCGTCAACGCGGAGGGTCTGATCGCCTACGCGAATGCCGCCAGCGAGCCCCTCCTCGCCGGCTGGATGACCCGGGAAGGGGAGCACCTGCCGTCGGCGTGGGCGGCGGAGGTCCGGGATGCGCTCGCGGGGGGCCGCAACACGGAGCGGGAGACGCAGCTCGGCGATCAGGTGTATTCCCTGCTGTTCGCGCCCATCCATGAGCTCGGTTACGTCAACATCTATGCGCGGGACATCACCGCCGTTCGGCGCGCGGAGCAGGAGTCCCGCCAGCACCAGTCGGAGCTGGTGCACGTGTGCCGCCTCAGCACCATGGGGGAGGTGGCGACCGGGATGGCGCACGAGCTCAACCAGCCCCTGTCCGCCATCGCCAACTATGCCAACGGCTGCAGCCGGCGCCTGCAGAGCGGGGTGGGGGAGACGCGGGATCTGGTGGACGCCATGGCGCAGATCTCGAGCCAGGCGCAGCGAGCGAGCGAGATCATCCGCCGCTTGCGCACCCTGGTGGGCAAGCAGCCTCCGAGCCGATCGCTGGTAGACCTCAATCACCTGGTACGCGAGGTCTGCTCGTTCGTCGAGTTCGAGACCGAGAGAATGGAGCTCACCATCGATCTCGACCTGGCAGCGGGCGAGATCCCGGTGGACGTTGATCTGGTACAGATCGAGCAGGTCCTGCTCAATTTGGTGCGCAACGCGCTCGACGCCCTCGCCGAGGTGGCGCCGGAGAGCCGGCGGCTGACCATTCGCACCCGTCGGCTCGTGGACGGCGCCGAGGTCGATGTCGAGGATACGGGTCCCGGTATCCCGCCGGGGCGCATGCTGCATCTGTTCGATCCCTTCTTCACGACCAAGGAGACCGGAATGGGGATGGGGTTGCCTATCAGTCAGACAATCCTGGAGAATCACGCCGGCCGCATCTGGGCGGAGTCCCCGGCAAGCGGGGGGGCCGTCTTTCGCGTTCGGCTGCCTCTGGCCGAGGAAGTCCCGGCGCAGATGGAGGTGACGGCCTGATGTGTCCGCGCACAACCGGCCGGGCGGCGATATAGATTCTGAACCGATTGCCCGCCGTCGCTGAAAGCGATGCCGGTGGGCGGAACCCAAGAAAGGGCAGATGAACAGCGAACCTACAGTATTCGTCGTCGACGACGACCAGGCGATGCGCAACTCGCTCCGGTGGCTGATCGAATCCGTGGGCATGAAAGTGCGCACCTTCGGTTCCGCCGATGAGTTCCTGAGCGACTACTATCCCGGCCGCGCGGGCTGCCTCCTGCTCGACGTGCGCATGCCGGGAATGAGTGGGCTCGAGCTGCAGGAGCACTTGCGGCGCCGCGAGATCCGACTGCCGGTGATCATCATCACCGGGCACGGCGACGTGGGCATGGCGGTGAAGGCGATGAAATCGGGGGCGGTGGATTTCATCGAGAAGCCCTTCAACGACGAGTCCCTGCTCGGGAGCATACGCAGCGCCCTGGATCACGATCAAAGGCAACGCGCGCTGCAGTCCCAGCGCGCGGCGATCGCCGCCCGCTTGGCGGAGCTCACGCCGCGGGAGCATGAGGTGATGGACATGGTCACCGAGGGGCGTTCGAACCGGGAGATCGCGACCGCGCTCGGGGTGACCGCGAAGACGGTCGAGGCCCATCGGGCGCGGGTGATGGACAAGATGCGGGCGACGTCATTGGCGGAGCTGGTTCGCATGGCCCTTGTGGCGTGCGGCGAGGTTCACTCCTGACGGGCCCGCGACGTCGCCGCTCTCGGCGCCGCTTAGTGCGCTCGAAATTGCGGAACTTATCGGAGGCATGCACATCCGCGATTTTTCCTGATTTGGATCTTCCCAACCCGACGAACGGGCGGAAACTTGGCTGCCAGCAATAGTTTCCGGGAATTTGGGACGCGTTCCCTTCGTCGTTATAAGTGCCAAACAGACTGGCGCAGTACACTGCGCACGGTCAAGCGCCGCGGTGACGACTCTGCCCCGGCCGTTCGCGGCTTCCCCGGTTTTAGCCCGAGGCCCAAGATTGAACAGCCGCATCCCTTCCCGCCGTCGCCGGATGATCTCCTGGGCCTTTTACGACTGGGCCAACTCGGCCTTCGCGACCGTCGTCATGGCCGGTTTCTTTCCGGTCTTCTTCAAGCAGTTCTGGGCATCGGGGCTGTCCGCCACGGACAGCACCTTCTGGCTCGGGGTCGTCAACTCCGTGGCGAGCCTCTTCATCGTGGTCTCCGCACCCCTACTGGGGGCACTGGCCGATCAGCTCGGCGCGAAAAAGCGATTCCTGCTCCTGTTTACGGTTCTCGGGGTGCTCGCGAGCGGCGCCCTCTTTTGGCTCGCCGAAGGCCAGTGGGGCATGGCGCTGACCGTCTATCTGCTTGGTCTGCTGGGATTCTCGGGCAGCAACATCTTCTACGACGCCCTGCTGGTGGACGTCGCCGCCGCGGCTGAGTACGAGCGGGTTTCAGCGTTCGGATACGCGCTGGGCTATCTGGGTGGCGGGTTATTGTTCGCGCTCAACGTGGTGATGACCCTGCGCCCCGAGGCCTTCGGTTTTCCGGGGCCGGCAGAGGCGGTTCAAGCCGCCTTTCTGAGCGTGGCGGTGTGGTGGGCGCTGTTCACTTTGCCCGTTGCGATCTGGGTGCCCGACGGCGAGGGATCGGGCCGGCGGACGTTCGGCGCGGCGTTGTCTGGGGCGCTTGCCGAACTGGCTGGTGTTCTCGGGGAAGTGCGGCGCTATCGGGCGACCTTCCTCTTCCTGCTCGCCTACTGGTTCTACATCGACGGCGTGGACACCATCGTGCGCATGGCGGTCGATTATGGCCTCGCCATCGGCTTTCCGGCCGACAGCCTGATGGTGGCGCTGCTTGTGACCCAGTTCGTCGGCTTTCCCGCGGCCCTTGTGTTCGGACGGCTCGGCGAGCGCTGGGGCACGAAACGCAGCATTCTGCTTGCCATCGGGATTTACATGCTGGTGATCCTGGGCGCCGCCGGCATGGATCGGGTGGAGGAGTTCTATGCCCTCGCGGTCGCCATTGGTCTGGTCCAGGGCGGCATCCAGGCCCTGAGCAGGGCGCTGTTCGCCGGGCTCGTTCCCGCCGGGCGGACGGCGGAGTATTTCGGCTTCTTCAACATGGTCGGAAAGTTCGCCGCGGTGCTTGGGCCCGGTCTGGTCGCGATCGCGGCCGCCCTGACCGGCGATTCGCGGCTTTCGCTGCTGCCCATCATGCTGCTGTTCCTGATCGGCGCGCTGCTGCTCTGGCGCGTCGACGTCGCCCGGGGCAGGGCGGCGGCCTCGGCGCCGCGCAACGGCGATGGGGCCTAGCGAGGGTTCCCGGGCGCGTATCTGGTGCGGTTTGTTCGGCGCGGAGTAGGGACCGCGCCCGGGAGCCTGCATCAGCTCAGCCGATCGGCGCGAGCTCGGTCAGACCTCCCTGGTTCTTGGCGTCCACCTTGCCGTAGAGGTCGTAGAGCGCCGCCTGCAGGGCCTCCTCGATCACCGGATGGTAGAAGGGCATGCGCAGCAGATCGCCGGCGGTGAGCCCCTGCGCGATACACCAGCACAGAAGGTGCGCGAGATTCTCGCCCTTGGGCGCGATCATCTCCGACCCGAGCAGGCGTCCGCTCGCCTTGTCCGCATAGACCCGGAGCACCCCGCGATTCTTGCCCATGATGAGCGCGCGTCCCACGGGCGCGAAATTGATCTGACCCACCGCGGTGGTCTCCGGCTCGAGCTCGGCGAAGCGTTTGCCGACGGCGCAGATGTTGGGATCGCAGAAGTTGATGTAGAGCGAGACCTTGCGGCGGAAGGAGGTGACCTCGTCCCTGGCCGCGTTGTAGCCCGCGATCTTGCCCTCGTCACCGGCCTCGTGCAGGATCTGCCGCTCACCATTGACGTCGCCGGCGATGAATACCGGCAGGTCCGCCACCTGCATGCTGTTGCGGTCGAACGCGGGTAGGCCGCGGGCATCCAGCGGCACGCCGAGGTTCTCAAGCCCCAGGTTCCCGATATTGGGCACCCGCCCGATGCTGCACAGGACCTTGTCGACCAGGACGCTGTGCTCGCCCGCTGTCACGCGCAGCCTGTCGCCGTCCTGCGTGATCTCCGCCTTGGCGCCGAGATGGATCGGGAACTCCTTGCCGAGCAGCTCCAGGGCGCAGCGGGAGACCTCCGGGTCCGTGGTGCCGCCGATGGTGGTCATCTGATCGAACCCGGTCACCGCGACGCCGAGGCGATGCAGGCTCTGCCCGAGCTCCAGCCCGATGGTGCCGAGGCCGATCACGGCGATCGAGTCGGGCAGGTCGGCGAGTTCAAAGAGGGTGTCGGTCGTGAGTAGGCGGTCGCCGAACGACTCCCAGGCCTTGGGAACCAGGGGACGCGAGCCGGTGGCGATGACGACGCGGGAGGCGCGGATGCGTTGACCCGCGAACTCGATCAGGGTGGGTTCGATGAAGCGCGCGTAGTCCTGGATGAACAGGTCCTCGGGCATGTCGTCCGTGCTGTTGCCGAGCACCCGGTCGACAAAGGTGTCGCGCAGATCCTGGACGTGCTCCATCGCCTCGCTGATGTCCAGGGTCATCTCCTGGTGACCGTCTACGCCGTACTTCCCCAGATGGGTGCGGCGGTGGTAGTCCTCGGCGACCTGGATCATGGCCTTGGAGGGCATGCAGCCGACACGGGCACAGGTCGTGCCGGGCTCACCCCCGTTGATCAGCACGAAGGATTTGCCCGCCTTGCGCACCTGGCTCATTGCGTTGAGGCCGGCGGTGCCGGATCCAATGATGGCGACATCGACGCTTCTTTCTTCCACGTTGAACTCCTGAACACAGTTGGGAATGCGCTAGATGTGGGGTCGGCGACGGCAAAGCGCAGCACCCCAGCATAGACCCGGCCCCGGACCCCGCGTCAAGACGGTTTCTCCGCCCAGGATGCCGCGGGGCAGGCGGGCCGCTCCTGTTTACAGCACTCGGGTGCGCCGATACACTGCGCGGCCTCATGTTCAGCCGAACGATCTCAATAGAACAGGGCCTTTGAGCGGTTCAAACGAATTGAGCTTCCGGGTCGCCCCCGGCGGCAGCCTGCGCGGTCGGGTGCGCGTTCCCGGCGACAAGTCCATCTCGCACCGCTCAATCATGCTCGGCGCGATCGCCGAGGGCACGAGCGAGATCGCGGGGTTCCTCGAGGGTGACGACAGTCTGGCGACCCTGGCCGCTTTTCGAGCCATGGGCGTGCGCATCGAGGGCCCGGATGCGGGTCGCGTCCGAGTTCACGGCGTGGGCCTGCGCGGGTTGACGCAGCCGGAAGCGCCGCTGGACCTGGGCAATTCCGGCACCTCCATGCGCTTGCTCTCCGGATTGCTGGCCGGTCAGCGCTTCCCGTCCACCCTCGTGGGAGACGTCTCGCTCTCCGCGCGACCGATGCGCAGGGTTACTGAGCCCCTGGCGCTGATGGGTGCCTGCATCCATACCGCAGCCGAGGGCACGGCACCGTTGCGCGTTGATCCCGCGCCGGTTCTGCGCGGCATCCGTTACCCGATGCCGGTGGCGAGCGCCCAGGTGAAGTCCTGCCTGCTGCTGGCGGGGCTCTACGCGCAAGGGGAGACCTGCGTCGTCGAGCCCGCGCCCACCCGCGATCACACCGAGCGCATGCTCGCCGCTTTCGGCTACCCGGTCCGGCGCGCCGATGCCACCGTGTGTGTCAGCGGCGGCGGGCGTCTGACCGCCTGCCGGCTGGACATTCCGGCGGACATCTCCTCGACCGCCTTCTTCCTGGTCGGCGCGAGCATCGCGTCCGGGTCGGACCTGGTACTCGAGCATGTCGGGATGAATCCGACGCGCGTGGGCGTGCTAAACATCCTGCGCCAGATGGGGGCGGACATCGAGGTGATGAACGCCCGCGACGCCGGGGGCGAGCCGGTGGCGGACCTGCGGGTGCGCTCGGCGCGCCTGCGGGGCATCCGCATTCCCGAGGACCAGGTGCCGCTCGCGATCGACGAGTTCCCGGCGTTGTTTGTTGCTGCTGCCTGTGCCGAGGGCGAGACTCTGCTGACCGGCGCCGAGGAACTGCGGGTGAAGGAGAGCGACCGCATCCAGGTCATGGCCGACGGGCTTGGCCACCCTTGGCGTCGACGCGGAGCCGCGACCGGACGGGATTCGCATCCGCGGCGGGAGCTACCAGGGCGGGAGCATCGACAGCGGCGGCGACCACCGCATCGCGATGTCCTTCGCGATGGCGGCGTTGCGCTCCGAGTCGGCGATCACGATTGCGGACTGCGCGAACGTCAACACCAGCTTTCCCGGGTTCCCGGCCTTGGCCGCGGGCGCCGGCCTGGCGATCGAGGCGGTGCGCGCGTGACGCCGGTCGTCACCATCGACGGTCCCTCGGGCACCGGCAAGGGCACGATCGCGGACCTGCTCGCCGCGCGGCTCGGTTGGCATTGCCTGGATAGCGGGGCCCTGTACCGCGTGCTCGGGCTGGCCGCGGAACGGCAGGGCCTCGATCTCGACGACGCCGAAGAACTCTCGCGTCTAGCCTCCGGTATGGACCTCAAGTTCAGGGATTCGCGTGTCCTACTGGACGGGGAGGACGTCTCCGACCTGATCCGCACCGAGCGGGCCGGGCAGACGGCGTCGCGAGTGGCCGCCCATGGTGCTGTGCGCGACGTTCTTCTCGATTGGCAGCGCGCTTACGCGCGCGAACCCGGTCTAGTGGCCGACGGCCGCGACATGGGCAGCGTCGTCTTTCCTGAAGCGCAGGTGAAGATTTATCTCACCGCGAGCCCCGAGGAACGTGCCCTCCGTAGATATAAACAGTTGAAAGACAAGGGATTGGATGTTAGCCTTGCGGCCCTCGTGAACGAGATACGCGATCGCGACGAACGTGACAGCACGCGTTCGGTTGCTCCGCTCAGGGCTCCCGCGGGGTCTTTGACACTGGATACCACAGCGTCCTCGATTGCGGATGTGCTCGATTGCGTCCTGGAAGCGGTAAGGCGCGTATTCCCGGATGCGGTCGGTTGATGCCGCGCAGAGCGGCAGGTGTGAGGGACACGGAGCGCCCGGATGTGGATGCCGATGAATAGGCTAACAGCTTGTTCAAATTGGCTTTTCGTCGCTGAGACAGCGGTGCGCGAGCACCGTCGAAACCGCTGAGAGGATCAGCGGTTTCTTAGTTTCGGGGTGCACCAGGTACGTAGCCGGCACTCCAATACCCTTGATCCACCGCTTTGCGGCGGGTCGTTTCTTTAACCCAAGCCCTTGTTCCGGAAGGAGCGAGACAACGCGCCTCGTCAGGAAACCTTAAACCCATGACCGAAAGCTTTGCCGAACTTTTTGAACAAAGTCTCTCCAACACCCAGCTGCAGCCGGGCGCCATCGTCAAGGGGACGGTGGTGGAGATCACCTCCGACACGGTTGTGGTCAACGCCGGTCTGAAGTCGGAAGGGATCATCCCCAAGAGCCAATTCATCGAACTCGACGGCACCATCGAGGTCGCTGTCGGCGACGAGATCGACGTTGCCCTCGACGCGGTGGAGGACGGCTCCGGCGCGACGCGTCTGTCGCGCGACAAGGCCAAGCGCCACGCGGCCTGGGAACAGCTGGACAAGGCCTTCGAGGCGGGCGACACCGTTAAGGGGATGATCAGCGGCAAAGTGAAGGGCGGGTTTACGGTTGATCTCGGCAGCGGCAGCGTCCGGGCCTTTCTGCCGGGCTCCCTGGTGGACGTGCGTCCAGTGCGCGACACCAGCTATCTCGAAGGCAAGGACCTTGAGTTCAAGGTCATCAAGCTCGATCGCAAGCGCAACAACGTGGTGGTCTCCCGCCGCGCGGTGGTCGAAGAGGAGTACAGCGCCGAGCGCGAGGCCCTGCTGGAGAAGCTGGAAGAGGGCATGGAGATCACCGGCGTGGTCAAGAACCTGACCGATTACGGCGCCTTCCTGGATCTGGGCGGGATCGACGGCCTGCTGCACATTACCGACATGGCCTGGCGCCGCGTGAAGCACCCCTCCGAGGTGGTGGAAATCGGCGACGAGGTGGTTGTCAAGGTGCTCAAGTTCGACCGCGAGCGCCAGCGCGTATCGCTCGGTCTGAAACAGATGGGGGAGGACCCCTGGGTCAACATCTCGCGGCGTTATCCCGAGAGCACGCGTGTGTTCGGCAAGGTCACCAATATTGCCGACTATGGCTGCTTCGTGGAGATCGAGGAGGGCGTGGAAGGCCTGGTCCACGTCTCCGAGATGGACTGGACCAACAAGAACATCCACCCGAGCAAGGTCGTCTCGCTGGGCGACGAGGTCGAGGTCATGGTGCTCGACATCGACGAGGAGCGCCGCCGCATCTCCCTCGGCATCAAGCAGTGCCAGATGAACCCCTGGGAGGAGTTCGCCGTCAACAATAAGAAGGGCGACCATGTCAGCGGCAAGATCAAGTCGATCACCGACTTCGGCATCTTCATCGGCCTCGACGGCGGTATCGACGGCCTGGTGCATCTTTCGGACATCTCCTGGGATGAGGCCGGCGAGCAGGCCCTGCGCCGTTATCAGAAGGGTGACGAGCTCGAGACGGTGGTGCTGTCGGTGGACCCGGAGCGCGAGCGCATCTCGCTTGGCGTCAAGCAGCTCGACAAGGACCCCTTCTCCAGCTTCGTCGCGGTCCACGAGAAGGGCAGCGTGGTAAACGGAACCATCACGGAGGTAGACGCCAAAGGGGCGACGATCTCCCTGGGAGAGGGTGTCGAGGGCTACCTGCGGGCGTCCGAGATCTCCCGCGACCGCGTCGAGGATGCGCGCGCGGTGCTCAAGCAGGGTGAAGAGATCGAGGCCAAGTTCCTGGGCGTCGATCGCAAGAACCGCACCATCTCGCTCTCGATCAAGGCGAAGGACATGGAAGAGGAGGCCGCCGCCATCAAGGGCTACGCCCGCGATGCGCAAGCCGGCACCGCTACGCTTGGCGATATCCTCAAGGAACAGATGGGAGAGGCGCAGAAGGACTGAGGTACTGCCCACCTCCTCGTGCACGGCCCGCCCCGCGGCGGGCGGGCCGCCATGCAGCCTGCGGGACAAGAACTATGACCAAATCGGAGCTGATTGAGATCCTGGCCGCCGAGCAGAGTCACCTCGCGTATAAGGATGTGGAGCTGGCCGTGCGCTGTGTCCTCGAGCAGATGAGCAATGCCTTGGCCTCCGGTGATCGCATCGAAATCCGCGGCTTCGGCAGCTTTTCGCTGCACTACCGACCGGCGCGAATGGGGCGCAATCCGAAGACGGGTGAGTCCGTCGCCCTGGCGGGCAAGCATGTTCCCCATTTCAAGCCTGGAAAGGAGCTGCGGGATCGGGTGAACACCGCGTTCCAAGCGGAGCTCAGGGAAGACGCCTCGCAGAGCGCCGTGGCCACCAGCGCCTGAATCGCACTCTGGCCTGGATCAGTGCCGCGTCCGTCCGCTTCAGCTGAAACCGGCCGCAGTAGCGGCCATCAGCCTGGCGCGCAGTAGCGAGCTTTCCGCGGGGAAACGGCAGCTGAAGCTCGAGCCCGAGCCCTCCTCACTGGCGATGATGAGCCTTGCGCCGTGCCGGTTCAGGACATGGTTGACGATGGCGAGTCCAAGGCCCGTACCCCCCGAGGCGCGCGAACGCGCCGTGTCGACCCGGTAGAAGCGTTCGCTCAGGCGCGGGATATGCTCCGCGGCGATGCCCTCGCCGTCGTCCTCGACCGAGAACAGAGGTTCCCCTTGGTCTTGTCGCCAACCGATGCGAACGCGGCTGCCCGTCGGCGTATGCTTGATGGCGTTGAAGATCAGATTCGAGAAGGCGCTGCGCAGCTCGAGCTGATTGCCCATCAGCAGCAGATCCTGATCGATGCTTTCCTCGAAGGTATGTCCTCCGCCGCTCAAGGCCTGCGCCTCGTTCAGGATGAGATGCAGCTCGTCGGGCACGTCCACCGGCTCGACGGCCCGCGATTGGTCGTCCATCTCCAGGCGGGAGAGGGTGAGCAGGTCCTCGATGATCGAGCGCATGCGCTCGGTCTGGTTGCGCATGAGCTGCAGCGGACGACGGTGGCCGTGCGGGGTCGCCGGCGAGTCGGCGAGGTTCTCCAGGAACCCAGAGATGACCGTGAGCGGCGTGCGAAGCTCATGGGAAGCGTTGGCGACGAAGTCCCTGCGGATCATGTCCAGGTGGTAGATCTTGGTGACGTCCCGCGCTACCACGAGGCGTTGGCGCTTGCGTTCGCCGAAGGGGGTGATGCGCAGGGACAGTGTGATGGCACGGTTGTGGTCCGGGGCGATCTCCAGCGGGCGCGCGTACTCCCCCGCCTCGATCAGCTCGCCGAGCTTCCGGTGGCGCAAGAGCTCGGTCAGCAGCTTCCCGTCGTCGCGCGGCCAGGCTACGTCCATGAGCGTGGCGGCCGCCGGATTCGCCCATTCCACGCGCTTGAGCCGGTCGAGGATAACGAGCGCGTCCGGGACCGACATTGCAGCCTCACGGAAACGGCGGATGAAGCGGATCTGACGTTTGCGGCGCTTGCGGCCGCTCTGCTGGAACTCGGCGATGGCGCGAAAAATCCCTCCCCAAAAGCCCGGCGGGAAGGGCGGCGTGAGCCGGTGATGCCTGCGGATGAGCAGATTGAGGCGCACGAGATGGTAGAGGTTGTAACCGAGATACGGGGTGAGCGCCAGCGGCCAGACGAATGCCGGGCCAAGGCCAGTCCAGGTGAGAACGGCGACCGCAAACACCGTGGCGAGGATGAAATAGAGCTCAACGAGCAGCGACTGACGCATTTCGAGCGCGGTTCCCGCGAGTCTTGGGCGAACCCCGGCTACCGACGGCCGCCTGCCGGGGGCATCAGGAGCAGCAGGGGAGACTGCGTGTGCGCGACGGGACGCATCCGGCGCGCGCCGCAATCGTGGATGGTAGCGCCTATTCCCGCTCGGAGAAGCGGTAGCCGACGCCTCGAACCGTCTGCAGCAGGCGATCGTGCCCGGTGATCTCCAAGGCCTTGCGCAAGCGCCGCACGTGTACGTCTACGGTGCGCTCCTCAACATAGACCTGATCGCCCCACACCTGATCCAACAGCTGTGAGCGGCTGAACGCCCGGTCGGCATGGGTCATGAAGAAGTGCAGCAACCGGTATTCCGTCGGCGCAACCTCAACGCGCTGTCCCCTCCGCGCTGACGCGGTGGCTGATATTGTCGATATGCAGCCCTCCGATCTCCACCTCGTCGCTGGCGTCTTCCGGTTTGGTTCGGCGCAGCACCGCATTGACCCTGGCAACCATTTCGCGCGGTGAAAAGGGCTTGGCGATGTAGTCGTCGGCGCCCGTGTCAAGCCCCTTGATGCGATCTTCCTCCTCCCCGCGGGCGCTGACCATGATGATGGGAAGGGCGCGCGTCTTCGGGTTCTGCTTCAGCTGCCGCGCGAGCTCAAGCCCCGAGCGTCCTGGAAGCATCCAGTCCAGCAACACCAGATCCGGGTTCTCGGAGAGCAGGAGCTTGCGCGCGTCGTCCGCGTGGCCTGCCTCCAGCACCCGGAAGTCGGCCCCTTCCAACGCGAACCGGATGACCTCGCGGATGTCCGGTTCGTCATCGACAACGAGTATGTTTGCCATGGGTCTACAAGTCTTGGTCACGGCGGTGGAAGTTGAAATCCTCGTTATTCTATGTAGACCGAATTACGGTCTGATGACGCGGCATGGGGTCGCTCATGCCCGAATGCATCCCCGAGTGCAGCGAGGAAAAGCAGGATCGCAGGGATCGGGCCGGCTGCGGAAACGCTAGGGTATTAGCTCACAGCGACAGGGCCCGGACAAGGCGTTGAGCTTACGACCGCTCCTGATCCGGGTGTGCCCGTCGAGTGCGCATGCCTCTTGTCCGTTCAACGCGGGGAAGGCGTGTGATTTCTGCCTGCTCCTTATCGAAAATCGGGTGGACATACGTGGTCGGACAAAAAACAAACAAAGACAAAAGGATACCACACGTTCTTATGTTTAAATCTGAAGGAAACATTGGTGGGCAGAGGGGACAAAAGCCCCGCCTTTTACGCTTGGTTTCAACATGGCGCACGAGCCCGGCCGGAATTGCCGCGCAAGGAAATTCCCGCCCTGTCAGGCGATCCACGCGTACGATTGGCGTGACAACCGGGGGATGTTGAGCCGGAGCCCGAGGCCCCGCCCCTGCTGAGGGGATGATGAGACCGGCGACTTTGCTTTGCTGGCCGGAGGCATTCAAGCCCGGGGACTTGGCGCGGAACTACAAAGCGGAACGCGACACCCGGCGAAATCTGTACGCGTGGTGACTTAGGAACGATTCAAAAACAAGTAATACGTTTTCTCAGTTACGGCCGCGTGCATCGACGACGTAGTTCCGTTGTCCAAGGACGTCATCATGGCGAATGAATTTGTCCTGGATGTCACGGAAGGTATCGAAGCATTTGCGACCGATGTCGTAGACCTCGTCGCGGATACGCGCTTTGACCCGCAATCTGGTTCGAGTGCGGGTGCGTTGAACGGCCTTCAACGCGGTTTCATGCGAGTTGAGGATGACCCCTCACAGATCGCCTCGGCATCAGCCGCGTCGTTCTTGTTGGACTTCACGAACGGTTTGACGAACTGCGGGGCGATCAAGCCTACCTCGTGCCCGTAGCGGCGAAACCTTCGCGCCCACTCGTGCGCACTCCCGCAGGCCTCCATCGCCACCGTACAGGGCGGCAGATTGGCAACAAATTCGCCCAGACGCGCCCGGCTCAGCTTCTTGCTCAGCACCTGCCGCCCGGCGTTATCAACGCCGAACAGGTGGAAGCTGCGCTTGGCCAGATCAATACTCAACACCCGGATGACTTCCTCTTTGGTATGCAAGCTCATGGTCTGCTCCGCTACCTCGGTCTCGACTGTGTTTGCCCACGTCGAGAATTGTGCCCACATCGGGCGCTTTGGAGGAGCGGGGCGGACCATTCCATTATTTCCCGAGTCCCGGCGGCACAGGATGTCCCCGCCGGGTATCACGAGGGATAACGCGACACTCCAAGCCACCTGGGCCTTCATCTACACCAAGGAGGAGCGCCCGGGATTGTCCTCGCGTGAGATTCCCAAGATGACCAAGAACGCCGACGGCAGTGTTACCCTATACGTCGGCCCGACGGCGCCGGAGGGCCTTAAGAACAATTGGATTCCCACCGCGGGGAAGGCCCCTTACCTGATGTTCCGCTTCTACGGCCCTGAGGAAGCCTTCTACAACAAGAGCTTCAAGTTGGCCGACGTAGAACTGGTCGAGTAGACACTCGCTTCGGCGGACCGCTTTTCAAAGGTGCATAGATGAACAATTTCAGATTCTTCGTTCCGGCGCTCTGCGCGGGCGTCATGACGCTTGTGCCGCCAACGGTGTCCGCCGCCGATCTGGGCGCCGGCGATGACTGGCAGTTCAAAGCCGGCATGTATCTCTGGGGCGCCGGCATCAAGGGCGAAACCGCCGTCGGCAGCGACATCGATATCGGCTTCGATGACCTGATCAGCAATCTCAACATGGCCTTCATGGGCGATTTCGAGGCCCGCAAGTCCAAGTGGTCGCTCGCGGCCGATCTGATCTATCTGAACGTCGGGGCAGGCGGCGGGGGCAGGGTGCCCATCAGCGCGGAGCCGGGTGTCAGCTTACAGGTCGATGCGGACGTCAAGCTCCGCGCCTGGGTCATGGGCTTCACCGGCGGCTACAACCTGTGGCAATCGGAGCGGGGGACCTTGGATGCCATTGCCGGCGCACGTTACCTGGAGGTCAAGGTGACTCTGGACGCGACGGATCGGCTCGGACCCCTTGCCAGGCAGCGGGAGACGACGGCATCGGGTGCGAACTGGGATGCCATCGTCGGCGTCAAGGGCGACATCAATCTGGCCGACAGGTGGTACGCGCCCTACTACCTGGATGTCGGGACCGGCGACTCGGACTTCACCTGGCAGATCGCCGCCGGTGTCGGCTACCGATTCGATTGGGGCGAGGTGAACCTCTTCTACCGGTATATGGACTGGGACTTCAACTCGGGTAGCGCTCTCGACAACCTCAACCTCAGCGGGCCGATGCTGGGGGCTAGGTTCAATTTTTGAAAGAGGAACGACTGATGCGGAAAACGAAGCTCACAACGACCCTGCTCCTGATGGCATTGGCGGCACCTGCCGCCTGGGCCGGACAGTTCGGCGACTACGAGCCCCATGGATTCCTGAGCGACTACTCGAAGCTCAAGCCCGAAGGCGGTGATAGCCATGCGTATAAGTACCGCGATCCGAAGGCGGACGTGGCCAAGTACAACAAGCTGATGATCGACCGCATCAAGGTCTACCTGAAGGACGACGCCAAGTCCAAGGAGATCGACCCGGCCGAGCTCAAGGAGCTCACCGACTATTTCCACCAAGCCGTCGTCGAGGCCGTCGAAGGGGCCTACCCGGTCGTCAGGGAGCCTGGGCCGGACGTACTGCGACTGCGCATCGCCATCACCGACCTGGTCCCCAATAAGCCGGAGGCTTCGGTGGTGACGTTGGCGGTGCCCTTCCTTTGGGTCGGGGAAGCCGGTTCCGGCGTCGCCACGGGCAAGGCCGGCAGCACCCCGTTCGTTGGTGAAGCGACCGTGGAGATGGAGGCACTGGACAGCGAGAGCAACAAGCAGGTTGCAGCCTACATCGAAACGAAGATGGGCAAGAAATACAACTGGACCCACGGTGTAAGCACTGCCGCCACGGACTATCTAAAGGCCTACAGCACCTGGGCCTACACCAAGCAGGCGATGGACTACTGGGCGCAGCTCATCCGCCAGCGGCTCGATGCGGCGCACGGGAAGTAGGGACGGGTTACGGGTTGATCGCCGCCGTCTCGACTGATAGCCGCGAGGACGGGGAAGAAGAGCGCCATCGTCCACAGAAAACGTCCGGGAGAAGGCGCCTCAACCGACCTGGAGTTGGGCTTGTCCTGGCCCAGTGACGTCTTGTCGTTGGCCCATATTGCCCTGCCGTTTCGCCCACACGATCCTTTCCACAGAGGCGAGTCGACGGAAGATGGCAACGGCAGCGGCCTACGATTGGGGAGCCGGGTGCTGCGCGGCGAGCGCGGTGTGCTGTTGATCCCCGTGTCCGACATGTTGCGGCAGCGGTGGAACCCCTTCTATCCCTGTCTCGAACAGCGAGTGCTCAATCTTGTGGATCTGGCAGTGGCCGGGGCCGAATCGGCACTTCGGCGAGATTGACCATGTCAAGCTGCTCGATGCGCCGCTGGGAAACGCTGTCTGAGGTCTGATGATGCTGGGTTTGTTGCTGACAACTGTTTTGCTAGTCGCCGTCACGGTAGCGATACACGCCTTTGGGACGATCTATTGGATTCGCTACCTGGCGGGCCACTACGCCGGTCCGGATGGCGACTTCGGCGGGCACAACGCTTTTCCGGCTTTGACCTGGACGGCGTTAGTCCTGCTCATGCTCCATCTGGTCGAAGTCGTTGTGTGGGCGTTGGCATACATGCTGATCTTGCCGGGTGATCAACTGGCCACCTTCGAGAAGGCGGTCTACTTCTCCGTGGTCACCTTCACCACGCTCGGCTACGGGGACATCACCCTGGTCGACCACGAATGGCGCCTGCTCAGCGGGATCGAGGCGCTGAACGGCATCCTCCTGGTTGGTTGGACGACCGCCTTGCTGTTTGCCGTGTTCCAGCGCGGCTGGAGAGGCTTGGCGCACGGTCATCGAAGATAATCGAGAGCCAGGATTCGCTAGGCCTGGCCCACGGAGACCCAGGGGCACTCTATGCAAGCATTCTTGACGATCGCGGCCATTCTCGGACTGACGGCCCTGTTCAGCTACATCAACGAGCGATTTCTGCGGCTGCAACAGACCATCGGCCTGATGCTGCTGGCGCTCGGCTTTACGCTGGTGCTGATGGCGCTCAATGCCCTGGGTCTGCCCGAGTCCTTCGCCAGGGAGCAGGCGTTCGTCGCCCGGCTCTCGCTGGACCAGACCCTGTTGAACGGCGTGCTTTGCTTCATGTTGTTTGCCGGCAGCATCAACGTGAGGATCCGCGTCCTCGGAGAGGAGAAGTGGATCATATTGACCCTGGCGATCGGAGCCACCCTGATCGGCGCGGCCCTGATCGGGCTTGCCACCTGGTGGCTCCTGGGCGTAGTCGGCATTGGAATTGGCGTGATGTTTGCGCTGGTCTTCGGCGCCTTGATTTCGCCGACGGATCCCATTGCCGCCCTGGCGATCCTGGGCAAGGTCGGGCTTCCCCCCCGTCTGGAGGCCATTGTCAACGGCGAGTCCCTGTTCAACGACGGCGTCGGCGTGGTGATCTTCACCATCTTCCTGGCCGTCGCGCTGGGCACCCAACAGCCAACCCTGGTGGACGCCCTGATCATGTTCCTGCGCGAGGTGCTCGGAGGCGTGGGTCTCGGAGTCGCCGCCGCCGCAGTCATGCATCACATGCTGGTCAGGTGCAGCGACTACGGGACCCATGTGCTGATTTCGCTCGCGGTCGTGTCCCTGGGGTACGGGCTCGCGGAACACCTGGAGGTCTCAGGACCGATCGCGATGGTCGTGACCGGTCTGGTGGTGGGGAACTTCAGCCTGCCCGCGTTGGCGGCGACGCAACGGGCCCCGTTCGAGACCTTCTGGGAGGCGGTCGACGAGGTCCTTAACGCCGTGCTGTTCGTCCTTATCGGCCTGCACATCGCGATCGTGCCCGGATCTGACCTGCTACCGACCGCGACCATCGCCATCGGCGTTTGCCTTGCGGCGCGCTGGGTCAGTGTCTACCTGTCGTTGAACGCCTTGTCTCTGGTCGGCGCGCTGAAGGCGGATCGGCTCGGCCTCACCAACCTGCTGACCTGGGGCGGCCTGCGCGGAGGGCTTGCCATCGCCATGGCCCTGTCCCTGCCCGACAGCCCGGAAAAGGCGATGATCCTGTACATGACCTACGGGGTGGTCGCCTTTTCCATCATCGTCCAGGGCCTGACCATCGGCCGGTTCTTCAAGGCCGATCAGCTCAAGCGCTTGTTGGCGCAGTGAGGCGCTCATGTTGAGAGTTCTCCCATTTGGTTTGGTCCTACTGACGCTTGCCGGCTGCGCCTCCTACGGCGTGGTCGACAATACCCGGCAGACGGGGGCGGGCCCGGCCGACGGCTACTCGATCCGCGGCGGAAGAGGAAGCCATTGGGGCTCGGAGGACATCGGACTGTTGCTGGCCTTCTCCGGCGGCGGTACGCGAGCCGCCGCCCTCGCTTACGGGGTTCTGCAAGAGTTGCGCGACACGACGGTCGTCATCGACGGACGCGAGCGAAGGCTGCTCGACGAGATCGACCTCGTCAGTTCGGTGTCCGGCGGCAGCTTCACGTCCGCCTACTACGCCCTCTACGGCGATCGCATCTTCGATGACTTTGAGGACGCGTTCCTAAAGCGCGACGTCCAGCGCCAGCTGATACGGGGCCTGCTAAACCCGCTGGAATGGTTTGCGTCCACCGGGCGCACAGAGATGGCCGTAAAGCTCTACGAGCGCGAGGTGTTTGACGGGGCGACCTTCGACGACATGCAACGCCCGGGCAGTCCACTGACGCTGATCAACGCCTCGGACCTCGGGTACGGCGTGCGATTTTCTTTCGTTCAGGAGTACTTCAACCTGTTGTGCTCCGACATCTCCGGTTTCCCGGTGGCGCGCGCGGTCACCGCCTCGTCCGCGGTGCCGGTGCTGTTCAACCCGGTGGTGCTGGAGAATTATCAGGACTGTAAACAGACCAAACCCGATTGGCTCGCGGCCGCCGAGGAGCGTGCGGTCGGCGACCCGGACATGACGCGGGTGGTCAGCGGGTTGAACAGCTATTTCAAGCAGGACGGTCGCCAGTATGCCCACTTTGTCGACGGTGGCATCACCGACAACCTGGGCCTGCGTGCGATCTACGAGATCGTCGAGGTGTCGGGCGGCATCGACACCATGGTCCGCAAGCTCGGCCGCAAACCGGTCCGTCACCTGGTCGTTGTCTCGGTCAACGCGTCTACCGATCCGGAACCGAAAATGGACATCAGCAACAAGCAGCCGTCCTTGGGCGAAACCATTGGCGCCGTGACCGATGCGCAACTGCACCTCTATAACACGGCGACGCTGGAGCTGATGAACACAAGCATCCAGCGCTGGGCAACGGACCTGTCGACATTCGGCGGACCCGTCAGCCCCTATTTCATCCAGATCGGCTTCCGTGACATCAAGCAGCCGGAACGGCGAAAGTTCTTCAATCAGGTGCCGACCAGCTTCTCACTGACCGACGACCAGGTGGACAGGCTGATTACAGCGGGCCGCGAGATATTGCGCGGCAATCCAGACTATCAGCGGTTCATCGCGGATCTGGGTGGTGCGCAGACGACGCGCAGATGACGATGTTGAGCAAGCGAACCAAAGAAGCCATCAAGACCGCCCTGGCGATGACCATCGCCTACGGCATCGCCCTGGCCATGGATTGGGACAAACCCATGTGGGCGGGCTTCGCGGTGGCCTTCATCAGCCTCGCGACCGTTGGGCAGTCTCTGAACAAGGGCGCGATGCGCATGATGGGCACCCTGCTCGCGGTGGTCGTGTCCCTGACCATATTGAGCCTGTTCCCCCAGGACCGCAATGGGGGCTTCCCGCGACACCCCCCGACCGCAACACCCTCATTGCAGGCATTCGCTTCATTGGAGCCGTAGACGACGCACCGGCCCGAAGCAGTCCTTTGTCGAGTGCTTATGGAGGGTGTCAGGAAATTTCATCGTTGCTCCCGGCAGGGGAGCGCACGGGCAGCCGAAGTCAACTCGAAACTGTCGGCGGGGCTGCAAAACGAGTGGCCGCTGTAGTGGGATCAGCAGACGTTGCGGCGTTTCTCGTCGCGCCTGCCTGGTGGGCAAAAGGAAAGACCCGACCCCAACCCCCCAAAAAGCGCATTCCCTTGAAACCGCCGGGAATCATGTTTAGTGAAATACCTGATTCCATGTATCTATCAACAAAATCCTCTTCCCATGACATGATTTGTTCGAAGCTGCAATCTCCAACAACTAACTCACTGCCAAGCATCACATTCTTCTTGCCTATGAATTCTCGCCATGTTTGATGAAAAAGCTTGTGCGGCGGCTCCGGTTTTTTTGGACACGGAATTGGGGACAATCCGAGTCTGAAAGATTAGGAGCCTGCAATGAGTGAGAAGAAGTCGGTTGAGGTGGCGCCTGGTGCGCCGCCAGGGAGCCCGAAGGGCGACTGGAGGCGCACCAGGCGCGGGCGGCCGAGGCGGCACCGAGACGCTGGTCGGCGAACCGCAAGAAGGAGACGGTGCTGCGGCTGCTGCGTGGCGAGCCCGTGGAGGCCCTCTCAAGGGAGCTGGGCGTGGAGATATACCGCCTCGAGGCGTGGCGTGAGCAGGCCCTGGCGGGCATGGACGCGGGGCTCAAGGCCCGCCACAACGATCCCCTGGAGGATAAGCTCAACGAGGCCACGCGGCGCATTGGCGAGCTGGTGATGGAGAACGAGCTGCTGCGCCGGGAGCGGTGCGCCGCCCTTTAGGCCGCAAGAGGTCCTCGCGATGAGCCGTGAGACCTCCCCCGGGGCCGCCAAGCGCTATGGCCTGCAGCGGGTTTGTCGCGTGCTGGACGTTCCCCGCTCGGGCATCTACGCCCAACGCGCCCGGGCGCAGGTGGTGACCCTGCATGCCAGGCGCCGTGGACCAAAGCCGAAGGTGTCCGATGAGAGCCTCCTGGAGGCCATCCGGGCGGACCTGGCGACCTCGCCCTTTGTCGGCGAGGGTCACCGTAAAGTGTCGGCGCGCGGCTGCGCATCCTGCGCGCGATCCGCGTGTGAGGGCTCAATAAACCCCACCTACCGCCGCCGCCCTTCCCGCGGCATGGTTCGGCTCTGGAACCACGACCGGAGCCGAGCATGGCGAACCCCTCGAATTCTGAACTCAGCGAACGCCAGCGCGCGTGGCTGGAGCACCTGCGCGCCTGCCGCAGCCAGGGGCTGAGCCTCAAGGCCTACGCCGAACAGCAGGGCCTGAACCTGCAGCGCTTCTACCATTGGCACCGTCGCCTGAAGCGGCTCGGTCTGGTTGCTACGGATACGCCGGTGAGTTTCGCGGCGGTGCGGGTTTCCGCCTCTCGCGGTGTCACTGGTACGCAGCGCCTGCATTTTCCCAACGGCCTGATGCTGGAATGGGACGGTTCGGCGGATCTGGCACTCGTTGAACATCTGCTGCGCCTCTCGCAGGCCTCGTCATGATGCGCCCCAGCGCCGATCTGCCCCGCCTCTACCTGTGCCGCGAGCCGGTGGACTTCCGCAAGGGCATGCAGTCGTTGGCGGTGCTCGTCGAGCAGAGCCTGGGACTGGATCCCTTCGCCGAGACACTCTACGTCTTCACCAATCGCCGGCGCGATGCGGTGAAATGTTTGTACTGGGAGCGCAACGGCTTCTGCCTGTGGCACAAGCGCCTGGAGCAGGAGCGGTTCAAGTGGCCGCGCCACCTCGGTGGGGAGGTGATCACCCTCTGCGGTCAGGAGCTCAACTGGCTGCTCGACGGCTATGACTTGCGCCATCTCACCCCCCATGAAGCGCTGAACTACAAGACGGTTCTATAGCTGTATCAATGAGTGAATCTGTTTCAATGGGGCTCGTTATGCTAGCATTTCCCCATGCCTGCCAGCGCTCTCTGCACCGCCGAACTGCCTGATGACGTCGATGTCCTGAAGCAGCTTGTCGTTGCCCAGGCCGAGGAATACGAAACCGAGCTTGCGCGCCTGCGCGAGCAGCTCAACCTGCTCCTGGCCAAGCGCTACGGCCCCTCCAGCGAGAAGCACTCCCCCGATCAGCTCGGTCTGTTCAACGAGGCGGAATCCGCAGCGGAGAATCCTCCCGAGGAAGAGCCCGTTGTGGCGGTGCCCGTCGCCGCCCATGCGCGCAAGCGCCGCGGGCGCAAGCCTCTGCCGGACTACCTCCCGCGGGTGCGTATCGAGCACGATCTGCCCGAGGAGGAGAAGACCTGTGCCTGCGGCTGCGGGCTCACGCGCATCGGCGAAGACACCAGCGAACAGCTCGATATCGTTCCGGCGCAGGTGCGCGTCCTGCAGCATGTGCGTCTGAAGTACGCCTGCAAGGCTTGCGAGGAGACGATCAAGAGCGCACCGGTCCCGGCTCACCCGATCCCCAAGAGCAACGCCTCACCCCGGGCTGCTCGCCCATGTGGCGGTGGCCAAGTATCAGGATGCCCTGCCGCTGGCGCGCCAGGAGCGCATCCTCCAGCGCGCCGGTGTAGAACTGCCCCGCGCCACCCTGGCAGGCTGGATGATCAAGCTCGGCGCCTTGCTCGATCCGCTGATCGAACAGCTCCGAGAACGGCTCTTGGCCTACGACATCGTGCAGATGGACGAGACCCGCATCCAGGTGCTGAAGGAAGCGGGACGCTCGGCCAGCACCAATTCCTACATCTGGGTAGCCCGGTGGACCGCCGGATCAACCCATCGTCCTGTTCTTCTACGACCCCTCACGCGGGCAGGCGGTCGCCGAGGATCTGTTGGCCGGATTCTCCGGCTATCTGCAGAGCGACGGCTTCGAAGTCTACGCCGCGGTGGCCGCGGCGAATCCGGACATTGCTCTGATCGGCTGCCTCGCCCATGCCCGGCGCAAGTTCGACGAGGCGCTCAAGGCCCAGGGCAAGAAGGCCAAGGGCGGCAAGGCACAGATGGCGCTGGCCTTCATCCAGCGGCTCTATGCCGTGGAGAAACGCCTCAAGGATGTCACCCCCCAGGAGCGTGCCCGCGAGCGCCTGGAGCTGGCGAAGCCGATCCTCGATGACCTGCACACCTGGCTTGAGAAATCCCTGCCTGCGGTGCCGCCCTCCACGCTCACCGGCAAGGCGCTGGCGTATCTGCGCAACCAGTGGCCGAAGCTCGTCGGCTACCTTGAGG
>CAVTOR010000011.1:0-12187 GCA_963736235.1 uncultured Gammaproteobacteria bacterium | reverse complement strand
TACGAGATGCTCGGGTTCGATGCGGAAGGGAGGTTGGACCGCGCCGCTTTCATTCGCCAGAACGCGGCGCTGGCGGAGTTGGTCATGAGTCCCGTGCTACCTCGATTGGAGGCAGAGGAAACGGTAGTGGTCGACGCCGGCAGCCGCTTCGTCGCCCGCGGCGGGTCTTGGCAGCCGACGCCGAAGCAGGAACGGGAGATCCTGCGCGCCGCGCTCGATGAGATGCCGTGCAAGCGGCTGTAGGCTCGCCGATGATCAGGTGCTACCTTCGCGGTCGCGATCACTTGTCCGCCGGCCACAGAACTCTTCTCATGGCCGGGACCGGCCGTCGGCCCGCGGCCGGGCGCTTTCCAGAGCGGCTCGGCCCGAAGCGGAGAAACATGCCGGCACACGTGCCAGCCAAGCGCGTCATCGGCCTTGGGGCAGCGATCCTCTTCTACTGTAGCCAGGCTCCCGGCTCCGAGGACATTCAGGTCCACTGCCAGGGGCAGGGACCGTCCATTTACCTGATCGGCGGCGGGCCGGCATTCACCACCTGGAACCTGCAGCCGATCCAGGACCGATTCAGCGACGGCTATCGAGTCTGCCGGTGGGACATGCGTTGCGTCGGCGACAACGCGGGCTTACCGGTGAAGCCCGGCGTGTCCGCACTCGCGCGGTGGCTCGACGACATGAACGACGTCCTGCCACCGGCGCCGGTGACGCTGTGGGGACACTCCTGGGGCGCATTGCAGGTGCTGCTGTTCGCCAGGCAATACCCCCAACGAGTCTCCAGCCTGATCCTGAGCAACCCGGTCGATCCCGCCTTGCGCAGCCTGGAGCACATCGAGCGGAAGCGTTTCGTCCACCCCGAGAACCACAGCAGGCTGGCCCTTGAGGACATGGGGACACCGGCGGAGGATCTGCACAATCTGCGAAGCAAGGTCGCCAGCTACTTCGTCGATGCCGAGCAGGGCTAGGCCTATGCGTCAGCGTTTACGCGGGCGGACGCCAACAACCGACTGAACATCCGTATCTGGGACGACTACCGGCAGACCCCGCTCTCGGAGTCGGACGTCCGCCGACTGGCGGACAAGATCAGCGGCCTGATCTATTGCCGCAACGATGTGCTGCAGCCCGAATCCCTCGCCGAGTACCGGCGCCTCTTGGCACGAGAGAAGCATCACGTCCTGGACGGATGCGCCCACTTCCCGTGGGAGGAGAGTCCGCAAGCCTACTACGCCGTCCTGGGGCGTCTGCTCCGGGACCGGTAGGGTTTGGCGGCGCGTACGGCGTGCCTTGGATCCAGCGCGCGAGGCATTGCGCGGCCAGGCCTCCGAATCTCGCTCGATGGTGCTCAAGGGGAGTTTCGATCCGCCGTTCAACAGGAGTCGCTGCCGCGACTTCGAGCAAGACAGCGGGACGGGCGGCGCTCCGTCCCAAAGCGCGCGAAACGGGACGCCGGTCCGGGTGTCAACCCGATCCACTATACTGGGTCCCCAGATGCGAAGCCTGGGACACCTATGGGACACCTGCTGAGCACCAAATCGTCGCTGGTGCCCTTGATCGACCGCCTGAACCGCTATCCCATCGGGTTAGTGGACAGCGCCAAGCTCCGCGAGATCCTCGACCTGCTGTTCGACGAGCGCGAGGCCTTCGTCGCCTCCCGCTTCCCCCTGATGGAGGCCACGCTTGAGGAGCTCTGCAAGGCGACCGGCATTCCCGCCGCCGAGCTCGACGCCATCCTCGAGTCCATGGCCAACAAGGGCCTGGTCATGGACCTGCCCTATGCCGGGACCACCTACTACCTGCTGATGCCGGGGCTGATCGGCTTCATGGAATTTACCTTCATGCGCCAGCGCGGCGACCTGCCGGTGGAGCGCCTGGCGCGGCTCATGACCGAGTACCTGCACGAACAGGGACCGCGAGGGCCAGGCCGGGGAGTTCTTCGGCAGCCGGACCCAGATCGCCCGCGCCCTGGTCTACGACGAGCACATCCCGGTCAGCTCGCGGATCACGCCCTACGAGGACGCGCGCCGGATCATCCGCGACAGCGCCTACCGGGCGGTGACCCTGTGCTACTGCCGGCACAAGAAGGCGCATCTGGGACAGGCCTGCAGAAAGGGCGCCCCGGTGGAGGGCATCTGCATGGTCCTCGGCGAGGGCGCACGTTTCCTGGTGCGCCGCGGCTTCGCCGAGGAGCGCAGCGTGGCGCAGATGCTCGAGACCCTGGACTACGCGCGCTCGCTGGGTCTCACCCATGTCACCGACAACGTCCGCGAGCAGCCCTCGTTCCTGTGCAACTGCTGCCGCTGCTGCTGCGAGCTCATGGCCGGGGTGCAGCGTGGCTTCCACGACGGCCTGGCCAAGACTCCCTTCATCGCCAAGGTGGACCCCGAGCGCTGCGACTACTGCGGGGAGTGCCTCAAGGCCTGCAACGTCAAGTGCATCGGGTTGGCCGCGGACGCCCGCGGCAGGGCAGGGCGTGGAGCCGGCAAACCGGCGCAGACGCTATGCCGAGATCGAGTCCGATGTCTGTCTCGGCTGCGGGGTCTGCGTCTCCGCCTGCGAGCGCGGCGCCATTTCCCTGGTGAAGCGCCGCGGCTATCGTCGGCCCCCGCGCAGCCCGGTCGGCCTCTTCGCCCGGATGCTGTGGGAGAAGGGGCGGCTCGGCCCGTTCGTCGCCGAGGGTCTGCGGCGCCGCTGGCGGCTGCCGCCGCTGCGCCGATAGCCGTTTGGCCTTTGCGCAGTTGCTTGCCGTGGCGGTCTCCCCGATCCTCGAAAAGCTCAACGCCGTCATACGCGAGATCGACAGCAGCGGCCACGCGAATCCGACGCGGTTGACGGTACTGAAAAAGTGGTTCGAGCAAACGGGGCGGTTGCCGGCATTCGGGCTCTGGATCGCTGCGCGCGCTGCTTCTCGCGCCGGCACCCCCGATGGGGCGGCGGGGGAGCTGAGCGAAGAGGCGCGCGGGATACTCACGGGTTGGCTGAGGGAGGAGGCCAGCCCGCCGCGAGCCGATGCGGTCCGCCTGCGTGCGCGCCTGCGAGCATTCCCGGACACGTACCAACGGCAGAAGTGGGGATCCGTTCGCGTGATCAAGGACAGGAATCTTCTCCTGGTGGAAGAGGGACTCGGACTCTATCTGGCCGATCCCCCGTCGCCTTCCCTTGGGTACCAATTGGCGGTGACCTACTGCCAGCACTACGATCCTCGCTACGGCCAAGACCTGAACGGACCCTCAGGCCTCAGGCTCGAGGAAATCTGCAGCTTCGTCAGAGACCATGAGGCGCAAGAAGATGGGAACCCGCCGAATCCGCGCTCTTCGAAGAAGAAGCTTTAAGCTGGGCAGACCTCTGCTCCTTGCGTCCCTCTCAGCGATCGAACGCTTGTCGCTGCTCCACGCGACGTCGTGGGTTGGTGACTGGGAACGGCAGGAAGACGCTGGAAGCCGACAGTTGATTCCGACGAGAGGTAGCTGGATCGGGTAGCCACACCCTGGCATCCCGCGTCGCGCTGCTACGTCCGCAAGTTGGTCCATACCGGACCGAGCGCGCGCTCCAGCGAACGAAAGCACCCTGCAGTCTCTATGTCGGCGGCGCGGGCCGCATCCCGTTGCCCCCGCCAGGCAGAACGGCGGGATGCGCTCCATGCCCGGATAGTCTGTGACGCAACCCGATGTGTCACACAAGATCGCGCGCGATGTCCTCGTTCCAGGTCTCTGCGTACACCCGACGCTCACCCTCGAAGGCATCAAGCTGAGCATGGAGCTGAAAGTGGGTCGGCGTCGATGTCAGGAGAGTGCGGGTTACCGTGCGCACGGACCAGTCACCGCGCCGAAAGGCGCGTTCCCACAGCGTCTCACCACGTGCCGAGCAGAAGTCCATGCCTTGGTAGCTATACCACTCCAGGGCCCGTCTCTGAAGGTCCAGGTCCAGATCCGGAAAACGGACCGTGCCGTCGTCGTTGATGACCTCGAGGGTTGATGTGTCCGCTGCCAGGTCACGGATAACCCGCCAGTTGTGGTGTGGTGTTGTGAGCTGCTCTTTGGTGCAGACCGGCGCGCCTTCCGCCGGCGCGAAGGCGATGTGGGCGTCTGCCGAACGTGCATTGCGCTTCGGTAGAACGAGCCTGCTTGTGCCGGTCTCCATCGTGAGCCGGACCGGCTCCGGTGGTGGCCATGCCAATGGCCAGTACGACGTCGAGATGGAAAGACGCAGCCGGTGCCCTGCGGGAAAGCGCTGGGCGATGTGGTTGAGCGTGACCTTTACCCGGTACTGTTGACCGGGGGTCAAAGGTGAAGGATGTTCGCTCCCGTCGCGGTGCGTGAGATTAAGAAGACCATAGGTGACGCGGGTAGCCTGGTCATCCGGTTGAACGTCGGACAGTCGTATCGCCACCATCGCCACGGGGCGGTTGGCGCTCAGGTTGAGCTCCACTACGGGTGCGCCAAGGATCTCCTGGGGTTCATTCAGAGGTGGGCTCGTAAACACCAGGGCGCCGCCGTCCTCCTCGCGTTGATCATGGGGAAGGTCAGGCGTGGCCGCATAGGAGCACCACTTGCCCGCAAACAGGCCAACGCTCAGAGGCGACTGGACCGTCATGATTCTGCGTTCGACCGATACGGCATCCGCGTTGAGTACCCCCGGCCACTCCAGAGTGTAAGCCCGCTCGCGCATATTTCCCGGGGGCCATGAGGACTCTCCGACCCAACGGCCGGGACGCTCGTGGTAGTAGGTGGTCGGCGCAACGCTATCCTGCATCCAGGCCCGCAAAGCCGGCTCCTGCATGATCCCGGTTTCGATCCCCTTGAGCCATTGGTCCCACCACCGCAGGCACTCTTGGAGGAACCCGATGGCAGGTCCCGGCACCCCCTGGTGCGGATACCGGTGACTCCAGGGGCCGATCAAACCCATGCGTGGTCCGCGCAGGTGCTCCAATAAACGGAACACCGCATTGGAGTAGCCGTCCGCCCAGCCACTGACGGCCATGACGGGGCATCGGACCGTCTCCCAGTCCTCGCAGATCGAGCCATGCCGCCAATAGGCGTCGCGACGCTGGTGAGCGAGCCACTTCGCCAACCAAAGCCCGCTCCCCCGTAGGCGCTCGCGCCACATCTCCCGCCAGGCTTCGCCGACAACCGCTGGATCCGGAGGCAGGGAGTTGTAGGCAAACATGGTCGATGCCCACGACAGGTTGTCACCGAGCAAACAGCCGCCCATGTGGTGGACGTCGTCAGCGAAACGGTCGTCCGTGGAGCACACGGAGACGACGGCCTTGAGTGCCGGTGGCTGCAACGCGGCAATCTGCAAGCCGTTAAAACCGCCCCAGGAAATGCCGATCACGCCTACATTTCCGTCGCACCAGGGCTGTCGGCTGATCCAGTCGATCACGGCAACACCGTCGTCAAGCTCGCTCTGCAGATACTCATCCTCGAGTATGCCCTCCGAGTCACCGCTGCCGCGGATATCGACGCGCACGCAGGCGTAGCCATGGCCGGCGAAATAGCCATGCATGGCGTCATCCCGGGCCCTCGTGGAATCCCGTCGCCGGTAAGGGATGTACTCGAAGATGGCGGGCACCGGTGGATCGCCGGCGTTCTCGGGCAGCCAGACGCGGGCGGCCAGACGCAAGCCGCCGGCCAGCGGGATCCAGACGTGCTCGATGGTTCTGACTGCCTGAGAGAGGTTGTCGTTGATGTGCATCTTAAAGGCCCCCGGTCCGATCAATCATTCATGCGTGTTTCCAAACGCAGCGGCAGCCGGTCCATGCAGGCATGGAACTTTGCCTCGAGCTCCGCCTGGGTATTTGCCCCAACGAAGATCGTAGCCATCTCGAAGCTGTAGCTGTCCTGATCGCGCAGCTCGGACAGGCGCATTCCCTCATGGACTGCTACCTGGATTTGTGTGCAGGGCACATCCCTCTCCACCAGTGCGATCTCCGCCGCGGTCGGTACCCCGATCACCCGAGCATCGGTATAGGCACGCACCATGAACTTCGCGGCGAGCGCACACTCTCCTCGTCCCTGGACGAAGCGAGGCCGCCGCCCCAGGCCTAAGTCGACCATGATTTGGTGATGGTAGACGCCGTCTACCATCCGGAAGAGCGGCGCGTGGGATTTGGAGATCCTGGCGTTGATCTCAAGGAGCCAAATTCGGTCCTGAGTTGCGTCCCAGAAACACTCGATGTTGAAGGGCGCCGTGTCATAGCCGATGTGCCGAATCACCCGTCCGGTGATTTCCGTCATGCGGTCCTGTACTGCTTGCGGAAGAGTCGACGGGTACTGATAACGGCTGAACGAAGATCGGGTCGGCCCGCACCGGAGGGAATCGATGGTTCCGTAAACCTCCACTGCGCCACCGAAGGCATAGCCTTCCTGCGTGCACTGACTCCCCGCGGAAATGATGGACTCGGCAATGCAGTGATAGCCGTCTACGGCGGCGATCTCGGGAGGCAGCTTGGCGTGCTCTAGGATTACGTTAAAGGGCTCGGCGTAGCGATGGATTTCCGCCCGGATATGCCCAATCGCTTCGTCAAAATCGGCTCTATCGGCAATACGGAAGCCAAGGTGGGAAAGCACGGACTTCACAGGTTTGAGCCAGAAGGGGAAGCCAAGCGACACGTTCTGCAGAGGATCTTTTGCGAAAGGGTCTACGGCGCAGAAGGCCGGGACGTGCTCCGCAGCGACCTCGGCCTGGAGGACTCGGCTCCAGTACTTGTGCTCGCATTTGAGAACCGATTCCAAGGTCGGTCCCGGAAGGTCGACGCCTCCCCTCAGGATCGGCAGCGTGGTACTGACGGGAAAATCCCAATACCCGATCACCGCGTCAACATGTCCCGAAAACGCCCGAAGGATATGCGTTCCCTGGTCAAGCAGCCAGGCAACCGGAAAACTCTCCTGCTGCTTGATCTCACTGTAGGTAAACAGAGGATGGAAGGCGTATCGTTCGGAACCAGGCAGGGTCTCGAGCTGGGCACGGTCAAAGTCGTCGAGCCCCACGACGAATATGTTCTTCACTGCTGGGGCTCTGTGGGTTCGCAACGCCATACGAAAACAATAGCAGGTGTGGACGGCGGACCTGATTGTGGCCACGAGGGTGCTTGTGATGGTCGTAGGTCGACTCTGGCGGGATGCAATCGCCATCTGCGAGACGCTGACCTCGGTCACCAACAGCCATGAGCTTCAGCGCGTGGCGACGATCGAGGCTGGGTGTTCACTTCTAGCGAGGCTTTGCCTCAGACCGACAAGTCGTGGGATAACCCCGGTTGATTGAACGAAGCGTCTAAGCTTCGGATGTAACCGCCTTGGCGGTAGGGACTTGCGCAATGGCACGGCAGTAGCTACTCGCGATGTGGTCAATTTCTTCAGACAAAATGATGAGTCTGAGTACGGCGTTCGTGGCACTGGCGGCGTTATTCTGGGGGCTATCAGGGGGGATCGGCGGGATTCTCATGGCCAACGGCTGGAACCCGCTCGTGGTGTCTTTCTACCGGGGCGCGATCGGGCTGTTGTTCGTTCTCTTGTGGCTAGCGTTGCGCCCGCATGGCAGCGGGCTAGCAAGTGGCCGAATGTGGTTCTGGTCGGCGATCGCGGGTGTCGGCGTAGCTGGCAACTTCGCGTTCTATTTCGTGAGCATCGCGGAGGGGAGTGTCGCGGTTGCGGCGACGCTGATGTATTGCGCACCGGTGTTCGTCTATCTGGTGTCCTTCACACTCAAGCTCGAAAGACCGACCCTGCTTAAGTGGGCCGCGATCGCGATGGTAATGCTTGGCATCGTGCTGCTGACGCGCATTTACGAGACCAGGGCGGGCGGCGTCACGCTGACTGGGGCCGTCGCCGGACTGCTTGCCGGGCTGTCCTATGCGGTATTCATTTTCGGCTTCAAGTATGCGGCACCGCACGGCAGCCCACAGGCGATTCTCGCGATATCGTTCGCGGTACTCGCCACCGTACTGGTCGGATTGGTGATACCGACCAGACCCTGGCCGTGCTCAGCACGCCGAGTTGGCCACTGTTCCTGATACTGGGGGTGTTTGGCGCGGGATTGTCTTTCATTCTCTATATTGTGGGCCTTACACCATACCGCGCCGGCCGTAGCCTCGATTGTGGCAATGGTCGAGCCGGTTACGGCATCGCTGTTCGGTGTCGTGGTTTTAAATGAGAGCCTAATCGGTGTACAGATCGTCGGCATGGGGCTAATTTTGGTGACAGTTACCGCCCTGAGCGTATTCTCGAGGGCACCATGGGCCGATGTAGCTTCTTCGGTGTCTAGGGAGACACTGATTAAATCATCCACATCAATGGGGCGTGAGTGGTAAAATACTTGGCAATCCACCGCCGCCAGCGAGTCACCCGATGAAGCAACTGTCTTTTGCCCAAGCCGAGTTTGCCGGCAAGAAGAAGGTCACCCGCCGCGAGCGCTTCCTGGGGGAGATGGAGCAGATCGTGCCCTGGGCGGCGCTGATCGCAGCGCTCAAGCCCTACTACTTCCCGGCGCAGGTACGGGGCGCGGTCGCCGCCCGATCGGTCTGGAGCGCATGCTGCGCATGTACTGCCTGCAGCAGTGGTACGCGCTGGCCGACGAGGCGCTGGAGGATGCGATCTACGACAGCCAGGCGCTGCGCAACTTCGTCGGGATTGATTTGAGCCGCGAGTCGGTGCCCGATGCCACCACGCTGCTGGGCTTTCGCCACTTGCTCGAAGCCAATGGTCTGACCAAGATGATCTTCGAGACCGTCAACCGCCACCTGCGCGAGCGCGGGCTGCTGTTGAACAAGGGCACCCTGACCGATGCCACCATCCTGGCCGCGCCGTCCTCGACCAAGAACAAAGAGAAGGCGCGCGATCCCCAGATGCACCAGACCCGCAAGGGCAAGCAATGGTATTTCGGCATGAAGGCGCACATCGGTGCGGATGCCGACTCCGGACTGGTGCACACCGTCGTGGGCACCGCCGCCAACGTCTCCGACGTCACCCAGACCGAGCACTTGCTGCATGGAGAAGAGGAGATCGTCTTCGCCGACGCCGGCTACATCGGGGCCGACAAGCGCCAAGCGCTCAGAGACAAGCCGCTGAAGTGGCACATCGCCATGAAGCGCGGCAAGCTCAAGGCGATGGCGGAGGGTCCGCTGAAGGAGTTGACGCGTCGCGCCGAACGGCTCAAAGCGCAACTGCGCTCCCGCGTCGAGCATCCGTTCCATGTCATGAAGAACCTGTTCGGTCATCGCAAGGTGCGCTACAAGGGCCTGGCCAAGAACACCGCGCAGCTGCACGCTCTGTTCGCCCTGGCCAACCTGGTGATCGCCAAGAAGGCGTTGTTGGGTCCCAGCAGCCAAGGTGCGTCCTGAATCCGGAAAAGGCGCAAAAACCGCCAAAATCGTCGCCAAATGCCACCCGAATTGCCCGGAAAAGCCAATATTGATCAGCCCCTATTGATTCAATGATCAACCCGCGGAGCAAAGTGCGGGAAAACTCGACTAGTTCAGCGTTTCCCTAGGTCCCGTTGCAGAACGTGAGCAAGATGGGGACCCTCGGAGATCCTCTCTGAGGCGCTGCGCTGCGAAGAGTCCGCCCGCTGCTGGCGAAGGTTGAGTCTTCCGTTCCTGTCCCACCTTTCAGCAGTGTGAAAAATCCGGACGCCGTATAAGGCAATCGGTGTAGGGGCGCGATGGGTCGAAAGAGACTGACGCAGCGCCGCAAAATTGTGAGGGCTCAATAAACCCCACCTACCGCCGCCGCCCTTCCCGCGGCATGGTTCGGCTCTGGAACCACGACCGGAGCCGAGCATGGCGAACCCCTCGAATTCTGAACTCAGCGAACGCCAGCGCGCGTGGCTGGAGCACCTGCGCGCCTGCCGCAGCCAGGGGCTGAGCCTCAAGGCCTACGCCGAACAGCAGGGCCTGAACCTGCAGCGCTTCTACCATTGGCACCGTCGCCTGAAGCGGCTCGGTCTGGTTGCTACGGATACGCCGGTGAGTTTCGCGGCGGTGCGGGTTTCCGCCTCTCGCGGTGTCACTGGTACTCAGCGCCTGCATTTTCCCAACGGCCTGATGCTGGAATGGGACGGTTCGGCGGATCTGGCACTCGTTGAACATCTGCTGCGCCTCTCGCAGGCCTCGTCATGATGCGCCCCAGCGCCGATCTGCCCCGCCTCTACCTGTGCCGCGAGCCGGTGGACTTCCGCAAGGGCATGCAGTCGTTGGCGGTGCTCGTCGAGCAGAGCCTGGGACTGGATCCCTTCGCCGAGACACTCTACGTCTTCACCAATCGCCGGCGCGATGCGGTGAAATGTTTGTACTGGGAACGCAACGGCTTCTGCCTGTGGCACAAGCGCCTGGAGCAGGAGCGGTTCAAGTGGCCGCGCCACCTCGGTGGGGAGGTGATCACCCTCTGCGGTCAGGAGCTCAACTGGCTGCTCGACGGCTATGACTTGCGCCATCTCACCCCCCATGAAGCGCTGAACTACAAGACGGTTCTATAGCTGTATCAATGAGTGAATCTGTTTCAATGGGGCTCGTTATGCTAGCATTTCCCCATGCCTGCCAGCGCTCTCTGCACCGCCGAACTGCCTGATGACGTCGATGTCCTGAAGCAGCTTGTCGTTGCCCAGGCCGAGGAATACGAAACCGAGCTTGCGCGCCTGCGCGAGCAGCTCAACCTGCTCCTGGCCAAGCGCTACGGCCCCTCCAGCGAGAAGCACTCCCCCGATCAGCTCGGTCTGTTCAACGAGGCGGAATCCGCAGCGGAGAATCCTCCCGAGGAAGAGCCCGTTGAGGCGGTGCCCGTCGCTGCCCATGAGCGCAAGCGCCGCGGGCGCAAGCCTCTGCCGGACTACCTCCCGCGGGTGCGTATCGAGCACGATCTGCCCGAGGAGGAGAAGACCTGTGCCTGCGGCTGCGGGCTCACGCGCATCGGCGAAGACACCAGCGAACAGCTCGATATCGTTCCGGCGCAGGTGCGCGTCCTGCAGCATGTGCGTCTGAAGTACGCCTGCAAGGCTTGCGAGGAGACGATCAAGAGCGCACCGGTCCCGGCTCACCCGATCCCCAAGAGCAACGCCTCACCCGGGCTGCTCGCCCATGTGGCGGTGGCCAAGTATCAGGATGCCCTGCCGCTGGCGCGCCAGGAGCGCATCCTCCAGCGCGCCGGTGTAGAACTGCCCCGCGCCACCCTGGCAGGCTGGATGATCAAGCTCGGCGCCTTGCTCGATCCGCTGATCGAACAGCTCCGAGAACGGCTCTTGGCCTACGACATCGTGCAGATGGACGAGACCCGCATCCAGGTGCTGAAGGAAGCGGGACGCTCGGCCAGCACCAATTCCTACATCTGGGTGCAGCGCGGTGGACCGCCGGATCAACCCATCGTCCTGTTCTTCTACGACCCCTCACGCGGGCAGGCGGTCGCCAAGGATCTGTTGGCCGGATTCTCCGGCTATCTGCAGAGCGACGGCTTCGAAGTCTACGCCGCGGTGGCCGCGGCGAATCCGGACATTGCTCTGATCGGATGCCTCGCCCATGCCCGGCGCAAGTTCGACGAGGCGCTCAAGGCCCACGGCAAGAAGGCCAAGGGCGGCAAGGCACAGATGGCGCTGGCCTTCATCCAGCGGCTCTATGCCGTGGAGAAACGCCTCAAGGATGTCACCCCCCAGGAGCGTGCCCGCGAGCGCCTGGAGCTGGCGAAGCCGATCCTCGATGACCTGCACACCTGGCTTGAGAAATCCCTGCCTGCGGTGCCGCCCTCCACGCTCACCGGCAAGGCGCTGGCGTATCTGCGCAACCAGTGGCCGAAGCTCGTCGGCTACCTTGAGGACGGGCGCCTCGCCATCGACAACAACGCCTGCGAGCGGGCGATTCGCCCCTTCGTGCTCGGACGCCGCAACTGGCTCTTTTCCGATACCCCCAACGGCGCCCATGCCTCGGCCAATCTCTACAGCATCATCGAAACGGCCAAGGCGAGCGGGCACGAGCCCTATCGATACCTGCGCCACCTCTTCACCGAGCTGCCAAAGGCGTCTTCGCCGCAGGCGTTTGCCGCTTTACTTCCCTTCAACATTTCCCCGTCGGATATTCCCGACCCCTGAACCTGCCTTCCGAGGCGGCGGTGCCCGCATCCCTCCTCGCCATCTCCTGCGCCAGCCCGCTGCGTTCATCTCCGGCGAAACTTCGCCGCGGTACTCAGGACGTCGGCCTCACGGGCGGTTTGCTGAG
>CAVTOR010000010.1:0-26072 GCA_963736235.1 uncultured Gammaproteobacteria bacterium | reverse complement strand
CTCGCGCTGACGGTGACCAATGCTGTCTTGCTTACCGCCGCGATCGCTGCTGAGCCATTCCCGGAGGATCGGACACGGATTACCCCGGGATCGATTACCCCGGGATCGCCTTGCCCTCACCTCGGGCGCAGTCAACGTCGTGCTCGCCCCGATCGGAGCGTTTCCGATGTGCCATGGCGCCGGGGGATTGGTCGTGCAGCACAGATTTGCTGGCCGCACGGGGCTGGCCCCAGCACTTTTCGGTGTCACCTGTCTCTCGCTCGGCGTCCTGTTCGGACGCGACGCCTTGGGGCTGCTGTCCGTGCTTCCGCTGGCGGCCGTCGGGGCGCTGCTCGTCATTGCAGGCACCGATTTGGCCTACAACAAGCCAATGCGGCGTAGCCGTCCAGATGGGCTTGTTGTGATTCCGTTGACCCGCTTGACTTGCGTCATCATGAACGTGGGGCGGGACTCGTGGCCGGGATTTTCCTTGAACTTGTACGAGCGTTCGTCATGCGCAGACACCCGCCCATGTGAGCGAAATGCGGAGCGGACCAGTCTTTGCCCGGTGGGCGATAGTTCCGCGCTCGGGAAGGTCCGAATGAGTTAGGCTGAGGTCCCTCGCCATTGCATCCCGTTCGGACTAGGCATGTTGGCTGCGCTGACCGTGATCGTGATGCCGGCGCTGCGCCTTCGGTTCGCGCGCATCGATAGCCCAAGGTCGAAGAGAGCCGATTTTCCCTGCGCCGGCGCCGAGGTCTTCAAGCTCCGAGGGCGAGAGATGGTGGTTTTATGGACGGACTTTTCATCAGGTGGTCATTCGTTCGAAACCAACAGGGCGCACCTGAAATATCAAGTGGTTCGGCGAGCGCCTGACGCCGTTTTCTCTTCCCCGTGGCGCACTCATGGCGCACGAACGCACAACAACTTGCCGCAATCTCCCCTTGCTGTGACTGTCGGCATCAGAGCCGAGAAGCCGCGCCGGTAGTTGGTTCGTATTCGCTACTGCATCTTCTCTCCGCCATCGAGCTCCCATCCTTCGCCGCCGAGTACCGGAGCATCCCCGATTGCGGTGAGTTCGCCCGTGAGTCAGCCACCGAGGCTGCCCTCCGCCTCTGTTGCGCCGGCACGCCGCTGTCAGACAGGTTCCGCTGATGATAAGCCGTCGCTACGGGATTGGCTGAAAGCGGACTCGGCGAGGATCTGGACGCGATTTGCGGCTCGCGCGGCCCCGCGGCGTCAAGGCCCTCAATCGGCGATTCGCGGGCGAAACAGCCTGTAGATCTTAACCTGCTCTGATCAGCCGAATCTGCTGCGGTCGATGTGACAAAAAAGCCCGCCGAGGCGGGCTTCTCGCTGACGTGGAGCGGTCAGCGGCTACTTCGCAGCCAACTCATCCAGCTGCTTGGCCGGGATGATCTGGCCGTTGAGTGCCGCGTCCTGGGCGCTGCGCCCGTAGGCGACCGCCATCAGGGTCGAATAGTAGACCACCGGCATCTTGAACTTGGTGCCGTAGGTGGCGTTGATGTCGTCCTGATAGACCTCGACGTTCATCTGGCACACGGGGCAGGGGGTGACGATCATGTCGGCGCCGTGGTCGTAGGCCGCCTCGATGATGCCCTTGACCATCTCCTGGGACTTCTCCGGCTCGGAGAAGGCCAGCGCCCCGCCGCAGCACTGGACCTTCTTCTCGTAGCCCGGCAGGGACTCGCCGCCCAGGGTTTCCACCAGCTTGTCCAGATACTTGGGATTCTCGAAGGACTCGCCCGAGATGCCGAAGGGGCGGTTGGTCTGGCAGCCGACGTAGCCGGCGATCTTGATGCCTTCCAGCGGCTTCTTGACCTTGGCGCCGATGGCCTCGTAGCCGATGTCCTCGATCAGAACCTCCGCCATGTGCTTGATCGGCACCTCGCCCTTGAGTTTGAGGCCGGCCTCGGCCAGCGCGGTGTTGGCCTCGGCGAGCAGGCTCTCGTCCTCGTGCAGGCGCTCGGCGGCCTCGCGGGTGGAGAGCCAGCAGGCGGCGCAGGTGGCGACGATGTCCTGACCCGGATTGTGCTCCTGGGAGAGCACGATGTTGCGCGCCGAGAGCGTCAGCCGGGGCAGCTCGCCGCCGCCGGAATAGCCGATGGAGGCGGCGCAACAGTTCCAGTCCGGGATCTCGTTGAGCTGGATGTCCAGCTCCTCGCACATGGTCTGCACCGAGACCAGGTAGTTGGAGGATGAGGCGCCCTTCTGAGAAGAGCACCCCGGGTAGAAGGAGTATTCTTTCTTAGCCATTGGTGTCTTCTCCTCAAGCGCCCTTATTCGAGCCATGTTGGGCGATACGGGCGTCTTCCAGCTCCTGGGCCTTCGCGATGGCCTTCTGGAATCCGCTCAGGTCTTTGACCGCGTGCCCGCCCATGATCTCCATCGGGTTCATGCGCTTGGTCTTCATCATGTTCATGCCGAGCTTCTGCTTGGCCAGCGAGGTCTTCACGCCCTCGCCGAAGCCGTTCATGAAATAGAGCGACAGGCCGAGCTTGAGCTCGTTGACCCGGCCCTTTTTCATCAGGTTGTCCCAGAACAGCTGGGAGAACCTGGCCGTGGGCTGGTTCTGCGGCACCAGGCCGAGGCGCTTCGCGTAATGAGCGAGGCCGTGCATGATGTGGGTGATGGGCAGCTCGCGCGGGCAGCGTACGATGCAGTTGTAGCAGGAGGTGCACATCCACATGGAGTCGGAGCCCAGGACCTCGTCGCGCTTGCCGGCGCGAATCATCATGAAGATCTCCTGCGGCGGATGGGCCCAGAACTTGCCCAGCGGACAGGATCCGGAGCATACGCCGCACTGCATGCACATCTTCACCCATTCGCCTTCCTCGACGTTCGCCTCAACCTCCTTGAGGAAGTTGTTGCGGTACTTCTCGACCATTGCTTGGTTCGTGCTCATGTTCGGTAATCCCCTCGACGGGTTCGTAGGGCGGATGCCCAACGGCGATCCGCCGACTCGTGATCAATCGGCGGAACCGGCTGCGCGTCCGCCCTAGTCAGAACTTGAACGGGCTCATGCCGATCTTCTCGACCGTGGCGGCCATGTCGTTGAGCAGCTGCGGCGCGCGCTTGATGTCTGTGATCGCGACCTCGAAGACGACCACCGCTCCGGTTCCAGATTCAGCGTCTGCAGCGTTTCGCCCACCTTGCTCATGCGCTCGGCGGCCATCGCCGATCCGCGCACGAAGTGACACTGGTAGTCGTCGTTGCGCCGGCAGCCCATGAGCACGATGCCGTCGTAGCCAGAGTTGAGCGCGTCCGTGACCCAGGAAAGGTTCACGCTTCCCAGGCAGCGCACCGGGATGACGCGCGCGAAGGGGGTGAGCTCCACGCCATTTCCGGATCGGGCGGCCTGGGCGGCCATGTCGAGCGCCGGGTAGGCGTCGTTCTCGCAGGCGAATGCGAGGATGCGGGGCTTCCCGAAGGGCTCGTCCGGGATGTCGACGGCCTTGATCTGCTGGCCGACGGTGTCGATGGAGTAGTTCTCGAAGGAGATGACGCGCACCGCGCAGGCGCCCATGCAGGTGCCGCAGCGGCGGCAGCGCGACTCGTTGAATACCGGGTACCGCTGCTCGTCCTCGTTGATGGCGCCGAAGGGGCACTCCACGGTGCAGCGCTTGCACTGGGTGCAGCCTTCCTTGCGGAAGCTCGGATAGCTGAGGTCGCCCACGCGCGGGTGAGCGGCGCGGCCCTGGGATGCGTTCTCAAGGGACTGGATCGCCTTCATGGTGGCGCCGACGGCGTCCTCAACCGCCTGCTTCATGTCCATCGGACGGCGCACGGGGCCGGCAGCATAAATGCCGGTACGGCGCGTCTCGTAGGGGAAGCAGATGAAGTGGGAGTCGACGAAGCCGTGCTTGAGCTGCGGCAGGTCGGTGCCCTGACGATAGTCCAGGTTGAGGATGGACGGGGGCGCCACCGCCAGCTTCGCGCGCGCGGCCTCTTTCTCCGCCTCGTCCTCGGCCTCGCTCGACGGCGAGCTGGGCGTAGGGGTCCGGACCAACGTGCGGTACCTGCCCGGTGGCCAGCACCACCATGTCGCACTCCATCTCGGCGTCTTCGTTCAGGATCAGGTCCTTGAACTTGACCTTGAGCCCGCCGCCGTTCTGCACGACCTCGGAGGCCTTGCCCTTGGAGAAGGTCACCATCGCCTGCTGACCGGCGCGGTAGAAGTCCTCGCCTGCGGCGCCGGGCGTGCGCAGATCGTCGAACAGGACGGTGGCGTCGCAATCCGCGTTCTGGGCTCTTGAAGTACATCGCCTGCTTGATGGACTCGCTACAGCAGAATCCGGAGCAGTAGGGCAGGTGGCCCTTCGCGGTGGAGCGTTGGCCCGCGCACTGGATGAAAGCGACGGACTTGACCTCCTTGCCGTCCGACGGGCGCTTGATAGGCGCGCCGTTCGCCTCCTTCGCCAGCTTCTCGAGCTCGAAGTTGGTGACCACGTCCGGGGTCTTGCCGTAGCTGAATTCCGGCAGCTTGTTGGCGTCGTAGGGCTTGTAGTCCGTGGCCTGGACGATGGCGCCGAAGTTCTCGGTGACGGTGCCGCCGGATTCGGTGCTGATGTCCGCCGAGAAGCGGCCTGGTGCGCCGGAGGTCTTGGTGATCTTGGCGTTGAGGTGGACCGTGATCTTCCCGTTGGCCTCGATCTCGGCGGCCATGGCCTCGATGCCCGGGTCCTCGGGCTGGGGCAGGTCCACGTTGCGGCCGTTGGGGACGCCCGCGGCCGCCGCGCGGAAAGGCACGCGCTTGTACAGATCGGCCCAGACGCCGCCGAGCTTGGCCTCCTCGGCCACAAGGTGCACGGAGTAACCGGCCTTGGCCGCCTCGATGGCGGAGGTCATGCCGGTGACGCCGCCGCCAACCACCAGCAGGGTTCTGTTCAGCGCCTGCTCGCCGGATGGCTTGGGTTTGGTCATGAACTTGACCTCGGCGCAGGCCATGCGGATGTAGTCGTCCGCCATCTCCTGCGTGGTCTCCTGGTTCTCCTCGCTCTCGGGGCGCAGCCAGATGACGCCCTCGCGCAGGTTGGCGCGGGACATGGCCGCGTCGGTGAAGTTGAATGCCTCCACCTTGGCGCGGCGCGAGCAGGCGGCGATCATGACGTGGGTCGCGCCGGCGTCGATGTCGTCTCGGATCATCTTGATGCCCTCGGCGGAGCACAGCATCTCGTGCTGCTTGACCTCGGGGATCTTGCCGTCGCGCTTGGCGGTGGACTCGAGCTGACCCGCGTCGAGGCGCTCGCCGATGCCGCAGCCGGTGCAGATATAGCCGGCGAATTTCTTCTCTTCTGCCATGTGCTTAACCCTCCACTCCGGCAGCGCCGTTGACGACCTGGATGGCGCGCAGAGCCGCTCCCGTGGCGTGCTGGACGGCACGGTTCACGTCCAGCGCGTCGGACGCGCTACCCGCGGCGAAGACTCCACTATTTTCAGGCGCGGCCTCGATGAAACCCTCGCGGTTGATGACGATGTCGACCGGGAAGCTATCCTTGTCAACCGATGGCTCCATGCCGGTGGCCAGGACCACCAGGTCGTGAGTGTCCGCGAAGCGGTTGTAACCCTCGGTGTCGACGCCGTGGACCACCGGGTTACCGTCCTTGTCTGCCACGACGGCGGCGGGCTTGGACTTGATGAACTTGACCTGCTCGATCTTCTTGACCTTGTCGTAGAAGTCCTCGAAGCGGTCGATGGCGCGGATGTCGATGTAGTAAACGCTGATCTCGGCGTCGGCGCCGTAGGCATCGCTCACGTAGGTGCACTGCTTCAGTGAGGCCATGCAGCAGATGCGCGAGCAATGCAGCAGGTGGTTGCGGTCGCGGGAGCCCGCGCACTGGATGAAGGCGACCTTCTTGGCCTCCTTGCCGTCGGAGGGACGCACGATCTTGCCGCCGGTGGGACCGGAGGGATCGGCCATGCGCTCGAACTCGACGCTGGTGATGACGTTGGGGAAGCGATCGTAGCCGTAGGGCTGGATCTTCGCGGCGTCATAGGGACGCCAGCCGGTGGCCCAGATCACGGCGCCGCAGGGGAAGTCGATGGTCTCTTCCTGCATGTCCAGGTCTACGGCGCCGTACTTGCAGGCGTCTCTTGCCTTCTGGGCGTCAGCGGTGCCGATGATCGCCGGGTCCAGCACGTAGCGCTGCGGGTGTGCCATGCGATAGGGCAGATAGGCGCCCTTGCGCTTGGAGAGGCCGTAGTTGTATTCGTCGTCGAACTCCGCATCGACAGCCTTCTCGCACTCGCCGCAGGCGGTGCAGTTTTCGTTGACGTAGCGCGGGGAAATCTTGACGGTCGCGGTGTAGCTCCCTTTCTCGCCCTTGATGTCCGTCACCTCGGCCATAGTTACGACCGTGAGGTTGGGGTTCATCTTGGCGCGGCGCTGGTTGATCTCCAGCCCACAGGTGGGGAAGCAGAGCTTGGGGAAGTATTTGTACAGCTGGGAGACACGCCCGCCCAAATAGGGACGCTTTTCAACCAGCACGACCTGCTTCCCGGTCTCGGCGGCCTCCAGGGCGGCGGTCATGCCGCTGATGCCACCACCGACCACCAGGATGGTCTCGTTGGTTGCGATAACTTCCGACATGGACTTTCCTCCGCTGGGGGCGGGATGTTCCTATCTTGTGGACCCCATGCGGCGAGTTCTCTTAGCCGTGAAGAGGAGGGGGTCTTGAGGCGAGGAGTTCTACGCCCGAGGGCAGCAACCGGCCAGGAAGGGTCCGACCCCCTCAGTCTGCCATCGCCCGCAATATCATTGCAGACATTCGCTTCAGTGAAGCCATAGAAGGCTCACGATCCGTTGCAGAGGTAACCGCCGTTCCCCAGAGGCGTATGGTTTTCGCCACGCCCAACAAAAATCGACGGCTCATCGCGACCGACCTTCTCCGTCCTCGGGTGATCATGGACGCACCATCATGACCGTCCCTTGAGCCCCATCAAGAGCCGCCGAAACGTGCGCTTCCAGTATGGCCTCTGCTTTCGAGAACCGGCCGTCACCGAGATTCAGCTGCTGATCGGTTGACACCGGCAAGCGGACATTCCCTGCCACATCGGTTTTGGCAACGAGAGGCCAAATCAAATCGATTTTGGCTTTTGGGGAGCCGCACAGGTCCAGGCCTTGAGCTTGCGCTCCAGGGTCTTGCGGGAAATCCCCAGCCGCCGGGCGGCTTCGGACTTGTTGCCCTGAGTCGCTTCCAGAACGGCACGAATGTGCCGCTGCTCGATCGTCGTGAGGCGCCAATCGCCCTCGTCACTGTGCTGCGGCAGGCAAGAGCCACCGTTGGGACGCATATTGAGGCATCGACTTGGCGGACAGCCCAGTAGAAGCGAACGCTCGATGACGTTGCGCAGCTCGCGGACGTTACCGGGCCAGTCGTGGTCGCCCAGCATCGCGAGTTCGTCGTCCCAGTCGCTCGGGACCGGCAAACCCATGTCACCCGCCAAGCGCGCGACTACGTGCCGCACCAACAGAGGGATGTCGTCGGCGCGCTCGCGTAGCGGCGGCATCTTCAGTACAAGGACGCTCAGGCGATAGAACAGGTCCTCGCGGAACCGCCCCTCAGCCACCTCCTGGTGCAGGTCGCGATGGGTGGCGGCGACGATCCGCACATCGACCGGCAGCTCCTGGTTCAAGCCGACGGGTCTGATGGTCCGCTCTTCCAGGACCCGCAACAGCTTCGCCTGCATGGGGACGGGCATTTCGCTAATCTCATCGAGAAAAAGCGTGCCTTCGTGAGCATGTCGGATGAGCCCGACTCGCGCCTGATGAGCGCCTGTGAAGGCCCCCTTGGCATGACCGAAGAGCTCGCTTTCCAGCAGCTCGCTAGGCAGCGCACCGCAGTTGATGGGCACGAAATGCCCGCTACGCCCGCTGGCGGCGTGGATCGCCCGTGCCGCAACCTCCTTCCCTGTCCCCGTCTCGCCTTCGACCAGAAGGGTCGAAGGCCGGGAAGCGACGCGCTCGATCGTGGCACGCAGCTCTCTGATCTGCGGACAGTCGCCGACGATCAACTCGTTGGTGCGGTTCCCAGGAATCGGGTACGGAGCATGGTCCTGATCGGGACGTGCATGCCGTCGCGTGGTGCAACGCCGCGCGGCGACGATCAGCTGCTCCGGCGCAAAGGGCTCGAAGATCAGGCAGTAGCGCGCGTCGTTTGCTGCGCGCACCGCCTGCTCGCGGTCACGCGCGTTCGCAACGAAGAGCACATCGGTCGTGTCTCCGCGGCGGCGCAATCGCTGTGCCCAGTCAGGCACGGATGTCTCCGGGAGACGGAATGCGGAGATGAGTAGGTCGAAACGGCAACGTGCGAGCAACGCCTCGGCCTTTAGGGTGTTCTCCGCCGATTCGACCAGAGCGAAGCGGGGAGCGAGCGTGCTCGCGAGCAATCGGCGCACACGCGCCTCGGAAGCAACCACCAGGACCGACCTGCTGCACAGTCGATCCAGACCTCTGACGTCTGCGGCGTCACTGCAGGCCGACCGCAGATCGACTGCCGAGGCGCAGAACCGGCTTCCGCCGGAGTGGTCACCGATGCTTCTACTATCGCCCATCCGTGCTGTGCCTTCGAATTCCGCGATCGACGTGGTGCCGCAAGGACGCCTGTGCCGGACGGGAGGTATCCGCGCCCTTTATCAACGAAGCCAATCTTGATTCGTTGGTTAGTGTATCAGGATAAACTTCTGATTGGGTGCGAGGCAGGATTAAAGAATCCCCACCTACGCACGATGTGCCACGGTCATCGTAGTGGACGGACGCGGTCCTAGGACCGCGTCACGACGAGGGAACCGGAAAGCGCATCAACACCCAAAGCAGAAGTGATCCGGTACGCCAGCGATCCGAGCAGCCTGCTTGATGCCCCCTCCGGGGAAGAGTTGTTTCATCGCGTGAATGCAGCCGTACTTGAAGGGTAGCAGGGCCCCTGCTAATTCCTGACACAGGACGTGATAGGACGCTGGAACCTCGTTTTGTTCGTTTAGTGTGCGGATGGCCTTGAGCACCACCCAGTGCGTATCGGTCAGGTCGATCCCCTCAGCAGTCGCCAGCGCCTTCGCGACGTCGGGACTCCATTGTTCAGGATTGGACAAGAACCCTCGCTTGTTGGTGTCTACCTTTTGAAGGACATGCATCATTGAACTCCTCGCTGCTGGCGGCTTCCTCGGGAACCCAGCTGACTGCGCAGCCCTCCCCCCTCAGCAATGAAGGGCTGACGAGAGGCTTTGGCGACCATCAGGTTTTGCGCTGGGTTTCGATCTGCTCCCGGTCAGTGCAGCGACCTCGGGGTGAGCACATCCAAGTTGACCTCCGCCTTCGGTGATTCCCCGCGTCCACACTGACCTCACCATTACCTATAGACCATGGGCTTTGTGCGGTTTGTAGGAAATATCCGAGATCGACGTCGGACTGACTTTTTCGCTCAACCATCGGCAGGGATGCCGCTGGAGGCTAGGCGTCGACAAACGCCAACTGACAAGGGCTTTCAGGCTGAGAGGCCCCGGCGGCCGGACAGGAACCGTGATCCCCAGCGCCGATATCATCAGGAACAGACCATGGCTGCCTCTGCAGTGTGAGCGGAGTCTAGGATGGAGCCAAGCCCGGGTCGTCCGGCGCTTGCTCAGAGCCGGCAACCTCCGACGGGCGCTCGCAGAAGGCGCTGCGCGCGGCGATGCAACGCAACGGCAGGGTGAGCATGGTCAGGGTCACTGAGGTAATAGCCCCGAATAGCAGCGAGATGGCCATGCCTTGGAAAATCGGGTCGAACAGGATAGCGGTCGCGCCGGCCATCATGGTGAGGTCCGTGACCCAGATCGGGCGCATGCGGATCTGCCCAGCGCGCACCACCGCCTCCTCGATCGATAGTCCGCGATGCATCTCGTTCTTGGCGAAGTCGACGAACAGAATAGAGTTGCGCACCTCGATCCCGGCCAGGGCGATGAAGCCGATCATGGAGGTCGCCGTGAACTCCGCGCCGAGCAGCCAGTGGCCAGGGACGATACCGATAACCGTGAGGGGAATCGGCAGCATCACGGTGGCGGGTATCAGGAAGTCTCCAAACTCAATCACCAGCAGGATGTAGATCAGGACCAAGGCGGCGGCAAAGGCCAGCCCCAAATCGCGGAACGTCTCATAGGTCACCGTCCACTCGCCCGTCCACTCGAAGCCCGACACGCCCCTGTCCTGCGGCGGTCCGGTCAAAGTTCCCGCCATGGAGACGCCGTCCGGTGTCTGGTAGTCCGCCAAGCGCTCGCCCACACCCAACATGCCGTAGATGGGAGCGCCTAGGCGGCCCGCCATCTCCCCCACGACATACTCCATGGGCCGCAGGTCGGTGTGGTAGATGATCGGGTCCTCGGGAACCTTCTCGAACTGTCCGAGCTCGGCCAAGGGAACCATACTTCCGTCGGCAGCCGGGACCGGCAGGTGGCCGAGCGCGCTGGTGGAGGCACGCAGTCCGAGTGGCAGTTCAAGCACAATGTTCACCGGCTCCAGCACGGTGCCCCGTTTGACATCGCCGAGCTGATAGCCACCCATGGCCATGGCCAGATTGCGGTTGATCGTGTCCACGCTGATGCCGCGACGGGTCGCCTTCTCGGTATCGACCTCGAAGCGCCAGCGCGCATGCGGCGCGCTCATGTAGTTGTCTACATCGACCAGGTTCGGGACCTCCTCGAACATGCGCGTGACATCCTCGGCGACTTGGCGGCGCGTTTCGGGATCCGGTCCGTAGATCTCGGCGACGACGGTCTGCAGAACTGGCGGTCCCGGGGGCATCTCCACCACCGCGATTCGGGCCCCGAGATCCTTCGCGATGGGGGTCAGCAGTTCGCGCGCCGCACTGGCGATCGCGTGACTGCTGTGCTCGCGTTCGCCCTTATCGAGCAGCATGACCTGGATGTCGCCCTCCCAGGCTTCGCCGCGCAGATAGTAGTGGCGCACCAGTCCATTGAAGTTGAAAGGAGAAGCGGTGCCAACGTAGGACTGCAGGGCGGTGACCTCCGGCAGCTGACGAAGGGCGTCGGCGAGACGTCGGGTGACATTGGCGGTGACCGGAAGCGCCGTCCCCTCCGGCAGGTTGACCACCACGTTGAATTCCGGCTTGTTGTCGAAGGGCAGCATCTTCACCGTCACCGCCTTGGTGTAGAACATCGTGCAGGCGAGCAGGAAGGCCACGATGATGCCGGCCAGCAGCACCCAAGCGAGCGGTCGACTGCGGATGAAAGGCGAGACAATCGGCCGGTAGATGTTGCCGATGATCTCCTGGGTGCGCTGTTCGCGCGCCTCGGCGCGTTTCAGCGCTTCCAGACGCGGGCGAAACTTGTAGGAGCACCAAGGGGTGAAAACGAAGGCGGCGAACAGGGAGAAGCCCATAGCGACCGAGCCGAGCACGGGGATGGGCCGCATGTAGGGTCCCATCATGCCGCTGACAAACCCCATCGGCAGAAGAGCGGCAAGCACGGTCAGCGTGGCGATGATGGTTGGATTACCAACCTCGCGCACGGCGTCCACCGCCACCTCGATGCTGGTGCGTCCCTCCAGCAGCCAGCGTCGGAAGATGTTCTCGGTCACCACGGTGGCGTCATCGACGAGGATGCCGATGGAGAACACCAGGGCGAACAGGCTCACCCGATCGATGGTGTAGTTGAGCGCCCAGGCCGACCAGACGGTGATCAGGATCACGAGTGGGATGACGATGATGACCACCGAAGCCGCACGCCGCCCGATGGTAATCCAGGAGATGATGCTGACGGCGAGAGCAGCCTCGAGCAGGGCGGACAGCAGCTCGTTGACCTTGTCGTTGGCGGTCTTGCCGTAGTTGCGGGTTACGCTGACCTGAACATCTTCCGGGATCAGGGTCCCCTTCAAGCTTTCAAGCCTCGCGAGGATCGCGTCGGCTACGGCAACACCGTTGGTCCCCTCTTTCTTGGCGATGGCGACGGTCACAGCGGCGGCCATGTCCGTGGTCGGCATGCCTTCCGGAGCTGCGGGCCCCCTATGGTAGGCGACCAGTTGGCTGACCTCCTCGGGCCCCTCGAACACCCGGGCGACGTCGTGGACATAGATGGGCATGCCGTACTGGCTGCCGACCACGAGTCTGGCAACGTCCTCGGCGGTATGCAGATACCCCCCGGTGCTCACCCTGAGCAGGCGGTCGCCCGACTCCAGGGTACCTGCGCCACGCTCCAGGTTGGCTTGGCGCACAGTCTCAGCGACATCTTCGAGGCTCACCCCGTAACCGGACAGACGCTCTGGGTGCACCTCGATTCGGATCTGCTTGCGCTGGCCGCCGACGACGAACCCGGGACCGGTGTCCGTCACCTCCTGCAGACGCTGCAGGACATCGTTGGCGAGGTCGCGCAGGTCACTGTCGTCGAGCACCGTTGACCAGAGGGTTGCTGTGACCACCGGCACGTCGTCTACGCTTTTCGGTTGCACGAGAGGCATCGAAACCCCTGGAGGGATCTTGTCGAGGTTACTCTGCAGCTTGTCGTGGACCTTGACGATGGCGGGACCGAGTGGCTCTCCGACCTTGAAGCGCACGATGACCATCCCGCGCTCGCGCTCGGCGGCGGAGTAGATATGCTTGATCCCGTCGATCTCGCTCATCATCCGCTCCAGTGGGCGGATGGCGAGGTTTTCGACCTGCTCGGCGGACGCGCCCGGATAGTCGAAAAAGATGTCGATCATGGGCACGGAGATCTGAGGGTCTTCTTGCCGCGGTGTCACGAACAGCCCGATGACGCCGATGACGAGGGTTGCCATCATCAGCAACGGCGTGAGTGGCGAGTCGATAAACAGCCGAGCGAGATTGCCGGCCAGTCCCAGTGGCGCACGCTCCAGCGTCGGCGGTGGCAGGTGATAGGCGGCCGGGCGTCGCGAGCGATGCTTCGGGCGGTGATGCGGTATCCGCGCCATGATGCGAGTAACCCCGCTTGACATTCCCTCGTTGGACCGGGCATCCGCACACGCTGCGGGCCGACCGCAGCGGCTGGCTAAGGGTTAACGCCGTGCCCAATGCCCAGTGACGCCTTGGCCTTTCCTGGGTCTCACCAGACGGCCAGCAACTGAGAATCCGCTCCGACTGCGTTTCGCTTCTCGGTGGAACCTAACCGGAAGCTCCTGGACTCTTTCTCGCAGTCGGGTTCGAAGACTTACCAATATTATAGTTTTCTAAAATGCACTTGGCCGGGCTGCTACCCCCGAGTACCAGATCGCGTGCTCGCAGTGTTGGGGTTTGAAGGCTTGCCTTCCTGGGCGATCTAAGGGTTTGCTCCAAGTGCGGGCCGGTAACCTTCAGCCAAGGGAACTCATACGCGAACCCGACCGTCCGCTGTCCGTCTGACTTCCGACATCCCAGGCATGTGCCTACCCCGCCTGTTGGGCGGGGCGCAACCCGCGCAGGCGTCGGGTGACCGAATGACGGCTATCAGCGTCTTGCAGACCTACGATGGCACGGCTTGGCTGCGTTACCGACCTGATGCCATCAGCGCCAGCTGCATCGCTCGCTGGAAGCTGATGCTTTTCTAAACTCCGGCGATCAGTCCGCCGCGTGCGCGAGCGCCGAGGGTGTCTGGCAGCCGACGATTGCCGGGGCCTCGTGAACCAGTTCGTCGTTCTCCAGCGCCTCCACCATGAACAGGGCGAAGTCCACGCGGCGGGTGATGTTGCTCGCGAGATAGGGTCGCCGACGTGCCGGCTCCACACGGGCAAGCCCTGACTCTCCCCCTCTTCCAGATCACTTCCGCGCACGACCGTCCACCGTGTGTCGCTGGCAAACACGCGCCGGCAGGCTTCGACCTGATCGTCGAGGTCCGCGACACGGAAGAGCCGCGCGATCCAGCCGAAGGCCGCCACGAACCATTTGAACCTGCGCGAGTACAGGTCCTGCCCATCGCGGGTGATGTGCCATCCGCAGGAGAACACGAGACGCGCGCCCGGCGGCGCATAGTCGAGCACCGCCTGCGCCGTCCCCGATGAGTAGTTCTGGACGCCCCAGGGGACCAAGACGGTCAGGACCCCGTCGCAGCCCGCAACCGCCTTCTCGATCACCGCGCGGTCGTCCGTCGCTCCCGGAACGATGGTGATGCGCCCCGCGAACGCGTCGAGCTTGCCGACGCTCTGCTCACGGCACACGCCGACGACCTCGTAGCCGCGGTCCAGCGCGTGCCGCACCATGTACTGCCCGAGCTTACCGGAGGCCCCAACGATGCAGACTCTCATGTGCGCTTGATGAACCGCTCGACAGCGCTTCGCCACCGCCCGGCGTTCTTCGACAAGTAGGATTCGTGCCCGCTCTGCTGGAAGATCACGAGCTCCTTGGTGGCGGGAATGGCCTCGAACACCCGACGCGCCTCGGTCAGAGTGACCCGGGGATCGCGGGCGCCATGCATGAGCAGGACCGGACAACGAACAGAAGCGGCGTACGCGAGCGGCTTGTGCTCGAAGCCATTGAACCCCCACTGCCGCCCACCCCAGAAGACCAGGAGCTCCGCGCTCGGAAACGCGGGGACCTTCATGGCGCGGAAGCGATGTCGCACCGCATCGAGCAGGGTGTCGAACACCGCTTCCAGCATCACCCCATCCGGATGGATGCCGTGCGCGTGGACGGCCCTCAGGATGGCCGCGGCGCCCATGCTCCGGCCGAAGAGGAAGACGTTGTCATGCGATAGTTTTGCTCGGATATAGCGCACGGCGGCGGCGACGTCTTCCGCCTCGTGTACCCCGACGGTCGTGTAGGGTTCCGACGATCCGCCCGAGCCCCTGAAATCGACGAGCAGCACGGACGCACCGAGATCGAGGAACGCCCTCGCCTCCACCAAGAGTGAGGTCTTCTCCGCGGAATAGCCGTGGAAGAGGATGATTAACGGTGTTCCATTGCCGCGATTGCAGTACCAGGACGCGAGCGTGACGCCGCGCGGTCCGGGGATGGAAAGCGCCCGGCAATCCGGAGCAAGTTCCGAGGGAAGTCCATGACTTCCGGGTCTTGGAATATTCACGGCGGTGAGGAGCACCCTCACGCGGGAAAGCAGACCGAGCCGTTCCGGCGTCGTGGTGCGCAGGCCGCCATCCGAGAAACGCAGCATGGCCTCAGCATGACTGTAGGCCAAGGCGTTCAGCCCGGCGAACCCGGCAACCACGATCAGCGCCCCCACGCCCAGCCAGCGCTTCGCCTTTCTCTTCATCCACAGCAACTCAACGCGGCGCCGCGGCAGGCAGCCCGCTTTGACTGAGCCGTCCGTTCGCTGCGACCGTATCGGGGAATTGCATCCGTCTAATACGACACCCCAGGCGTCTGATGAAGGTAGGTAGTGTCGGCCAGTTGCTTCAACATGAAGTCAGCGACATCGGCCCGGGAAATCTTTCCCTGGATCCCCGTATCCGTCGTGGGAAAGCCGTGCCGGTAGGTTCCCGTCCGTGGACCGTACTTCAGGTGAGGAGGTCGGACGATGATCCAGTCCAAGGTGCTTTCCTTCACGACTGCCTCCTGGCGCTCATGGTCCGCGAAGGCATGGCGCAGGAAGACCGGGACGATCACGTACTTGGTGAGGAAACCGAGGTTGGCGCGACTGTCACCGACACCCATGGAGGACTGGCAGATCAGACGCTGCACGCCGGCCTTCTCCATCGCCCGGACGATGTTGCGCGTCCCCTCCTCGCGCAGCGTGCTCCGCCCGGCGCCTGTACCGATGGCGCACAACACGGCGTCGTGCCCGTTAACGTCCTTCTCCACGGCCGCCGGATCCAGCACGTCGCCGCGAACCACATGCAAGCTCGGCGGCGTCAAATCACCGAGCTTGTCCGGGTTGCGGGCGAAGGCCGTGACCTCGTGGCCCTGCTCGAGGGCCTGCTTGACCAGCTCACGTCCTGTGCCGCCTGTCGACCCGAATACCAGTAGCTTCATCTTACCCCCGAACGGTCCTGGCTCCCGTGCAATCGAGACAGGCTTACATCGGTCTCGCGGCCCCGAGCTTCATGTTTACTTCTCATCCTGCGTCCGCCCTGCGCTCGCGAGTGCGTCTGCGACACTGTACACCCCCATCTCGACCGGACAACCACACGATAGACGTTCCCATTTCAACTCGCCGAGGGCCGCGCGCAGGATTTCCCGCTCGTGTTCATGAAACCGCGATTCGAAGGCGAATCCTTCTGCGCCATAATCGCACCAACGTTGCGGACATCGAGGCGTCTCGGAGCCAGCCATGTGGTCAACCGTCTTCTGGATTTGCGTCGGCATCCTGATCGGCTGGAACCTGCCGCAGCCGGCCTGGGCCAAGTCTCTGCAGGACAGGGCCGTCGCCACAATCAAAGGGGTGATGAACAAGCACGATGCATGATTTGAGGAGGTCAACGGATCCGGACCTCTGAGGCCGGACCTTCGACTGGCCGCCTGGCATCCGAGCCGAGTAGTGGCACCCGAGCCAGCGTCTATTCTCGGCGCTTTAGCCTTGCCGCGACGGCGAAGGGGATCGCCAGGGGACCGAACAGCAGCCCCATCACGCCCCAGAAGACCGGGTTGCGCCCACGTCGTTTGGCGATCACGCGACAGGCGGCGACCGAGGCGAGCAGCAGGAGTGCCATCAGGAGGATCGCGGTCATGGCAGCCGCTTTCGGAACGCGGTGACCCTGGCGGCGACTTGGTAGCCGAGGCGCACGTGAGCGGCCTCGCTGACGCGATTGGCGAGCTCCGTGTCCGAGGCCATCTCGGTGCAGCCGCGCGAGCGCGCCCAGTCCTCCGCGGCGGCGACGAGCCCGCCGCCGATCCCCTGCCGCCGGGCATGCTCCGCGACGTACCAGCCTTCCAAGTAACCCACGGGGGAGGACTCACAGCCTTCGGCCCAGGCCCGCAGCGATACCTCCGCGAAGCCGGCCAATTCCCCGCGCGGGTCCTGGCAGCCGAGGACCGCGAACCGTTCGTCATCGGACAGCATCATGGCCATTTCCCTGCGGTGCTGTGGTTCATCCGTCTCGGGCCACAACGCCACGCGCATGACGAGCCAGGACTCGGTGTCTTCCGGTCTGACGTCCCGGATCAACATGTTCGGAGAACACCCGATCGGCGGCCGACAGACGCGCCCGTTGTGCCCGCCACGCTGGCTATGCTGGCGCCCGGCGACGTCAGAGCCGCTTGCACGGCGTCTCATCGAGCGCGGCGCGCAGGATCTCCCGTTCCTGCGCCGGCGTCGGCTGCCACGAACCGCCGCGGGCGACGAAGCGGCTGCCGGCGTCGACCACGGCCGTCTCTCCCGCCTCCAATCGAGGGATCACGGGACTCATGGCCAGTTCCGCCAGCGCCAAGTTCCGGCGCATGAACATGGGCCGGTCCAACCGCCCTGACGTGCCGTTCAGCCAGACGTCGCGCGACACAATGTGGCGAGCAACAGGCATCACCGTTCAATGGTCGTGATCAGCGTATCCGCAACGTCGCTGAGGTCGCGACCGATCACTTGTGGGGTCCTGTCCAAGGGGCCAAGCACCATCCCGGAGCGCTGCACAAAGGCGGCCTTCCAGCCGGCACGCAACGCTCCGGTCGTGTCCCAGTTGTGCGCCGCGACGAGCCAGAGGTTATCCGCGTCCTCGCCAAGCTCCGCCGCCGCCATCTCGTAGACGACGCGGGCCGGCTTGAAGCAGCGGACCCTGTCCACGGAGATGCTGGCGTCGAAGAGATCGACCAGGCCTGAGCTTCTGAGCTGATCGTGAACCATGGCGGGGGACGAGTTCGTCAGGGTAGCCAGACGGCAACCCGACTGCTTCAGGCGAACGATCGCATCGCGGGCCTCGGGATGTGCCGGCAAAGTTCTCATACCGCCAAGGATCTCCCGGCTCGCCTCCGCACTCAACGTAATCGCTGACCTTGCCGCGACCATCTCCAGGGCCGCGGCTGCCATGACGCCGAAATCGCGATATTCCCCCAGGATGTTGGATAGCAGTGCCGATTGAAGCACTTGTGTGAACCACGAGTGCCGAACGGCAGCGTCGCCGAAATGTTCCGCAAACAGGCTGTCGAGGGCACTCAGGTCGAGCAATGTCTCGTTTACGTCGAAGACGATGGTGGTCCGCATCGCTTTGTGCTCCTGTCGATACCGGTTGGACATCGCCGCGAGATGCCCTGAGTGCCTGTGTAGACGCGTAGATCGCGATAGGGAAGCTCAGCGCCTTCGGTGCCTCCATTGAGTCGGGGCGCCCGGTGGCTCCATTCACCCACTCCGCCAGTGGGTCCTTGTGCGCGATCACTGACAGCAAGTCATCTTAGCGCGGGAAGAGTATGGCCGGTGGCTCGATCCCGAGAGCAGGGATACGGCTTCACTTGAAGGCATGAAGTGCGTCGTTGATAGCATGACGCAGAGAAAAAACCCGCTTGCGATGTGTCGACAAGCAGGGTTCTTCCCATCGCTACCAGAGAAGGGGCGAGGCAGCGATGCCGATGGCTGGTGTCTGCTGTGGCGATACTGCTTGCTCCATACCTGCCTTCCACCGGCGAGGGGTAGTTGATCATGTCTTCCCTACGGCGGCGTTGAGGAATCGCATTGGTCGGGTCAGTCCGCCGGTTCAGGGCGGTAGCCCGAAACCAGTAGCGCCTTGGCTATTTCGATTGGGCCTGTTCCGACTTGCTGGGCAATCGCTTTGACTCTTTCTCCGAATCTCCTCCTATTTCCGCGGGGCAGCATTGGTCGTAGCGCAAGATGCCCTGGCGGCGCTCGTACCAACCACGTGTCCGGTTGACCACGCCGACGGCGGCCAACATTACCGGCACCTCGATCAGCACGCCGACCACGGTCGCCAGCGCCGCGCCCGACTCGAAGCCGAACAGCACGATAGCGGTGGCCACAGCCAGCTCGAAGAAATTGCTGGCGCCGATCAGTGCCGAGGGGCCTGCCACGCAGTGAGGAGAACGCACCGCGCGATTGAGCAGATAAGCCAGTCCCGAGTTGAAGAACACCTGAATCAGGATGGGCGCCGCCAACAGGACGATGATGACGGGCTGAGCGATGATCTGCTTTCCCTGAAACCCGAAAAGCAGGACCAGGGTGGCAAGTAAAGCCACCAGGGAAGCGGGCTGTAATGCCTTGATGATCCCCGTCAGGCGCACGGTGCCGTTCTCACGGCGCAGGATCAGGGTCCGCCAAGTGTGAGCGATGGTGAGTGGGACCACGATGTACAGAAGCACCGACAGGAACAGGGTGTCCCAAGGCACCCTGATGGCGGAAAGCCCCAGCAGCAAGCCAACGATGGGGGCGAAAGCGAAGACCATGATGACGTCGTTCAGGGCCACCTGAGAGAGGGTGAAGTGGGGCTCTCCGCGGGACAGGTGACTCCAGACGAAGACCATTGCGGTACAGGGGGCGGCCGCAAGCAGGATGAGACCGGCGATGTAGCTGTCGATCTGCTCCGCCGGCAGCCAGTCGGCAAAGATCCCCCGGATAAAGACCCACGCCAGGAGGGCCATGGAGAAGGGTTTCACGCCCCAATTGACGAACAGGGTCACCGCCACGCCCCGCCAGTGTTTTCGGACGCCGGTGAGGGCACGCAGGTCGATCTTGAGCAGCATGGGAATGATCATGAGCCAGATCAGTACTGCCACCGGCAGGTTGATCTGCGCGACCTCCAAGCGGCCCACGAGTTGGAAGAACCTGGGGAACAGCTGACCCAGGCCGATACCGGCGGCGATGCACAGGAACACCCACACCGTCAGGTAACGCTCGAAGAAGCCCATCGGGCTGCCACTCGCCTGCTTCGCAGTGACTTCGCATTGGGTGCTCATGGATGGATTTCGCTCGCGGAATCGGTCTCAGGTACGGACTCTGCCTACTCGCCTTGAAGATTACACTAAGACACTTTCGCCGCTGGCCTTCCCGATGGATCTCTCCGTCGTCATTTCGGCCTTCTCTCTGCTGTTCCTGGCGGAGATGGGGGACAAATCGCAATTGCTCGCCTTGACCCTGGCTCACCGGTATCGGGTGGCGCCGGTGATCGCCGGTACCTTTGCCGCCTTTGCGTTGCTGAATCTGCTGGCGGTCTTCGTGGGCCAAGCCCTCTTCGAGTGGAGTCCGCAGGAGTCGATGCTGCTCGCCGCCGCGGGACTTTTCCTGTATCTCGGCTACCGCTCTCGGCGGGACGCGGATGACGGAGAGGACGAAGAGTCTGACGGTGTACCTGCACGGGGCGCGCTCGTCACCAGTTTCATCATGAGTTTCGCGGCGGAGCTTGGTGACAAGACGCAACTGGCGATGATCGCCCTGGTTGCGGGCACCGGTGAGATCTGGTCAGTATTCGTCGGCGCCACCCTGGCCTTATGGGCGGTCTCGTTGATCGGCATCCTGTTCGGCGCCACCTTGTTGCGGAAGATTCCAAGTGTATCGGCTCGGATTGATTGGACACGGATTTGCGTAATCAAGCGGCCTCCTGGCGGAGTGCTGCCTGACGGGCTTCCAGGGGAGTTTGAAAGCCCAGTTTCTCCAGACGCCAGTGGGCATTGTAGCGCTTGACGAAGGCATCGACGGCCTCGCGGACCTCCTCGAGGTTGCGGAAGATCCGACCGTAGATGGCCTGTTCCTTGAGGGTGCGGTTGAAGCGTTCGGCCACACCGTTGGTTTCGGGCTCGGCGACGAAGGCAAAGCTCGGCGCGATGCCCCAGAAGCGGATCTGATTGAGGAAGTGATCGGAGGTGTACTGGGTGCCATGGTCCATGCGCAAGGCCAACCCCCGAGCGGCGTCCGCGGCGGTGCTGCCCAGATACGTCTTCACGCCCATGGCGATCGGCTCCAGGGCCGCGAAGCGGCTGCCGATCTTGACCACGTGGTGGCCAACGCAGCAGGCATCGAAGTGATCCACCGCTGTGAACGCCCACACCCAGCCGTCGTCGACGGTTTCGATACGGATGCCGTCGGTGCCCCAGAGTTCGTTGGGGCGGTCGGTAAGGATGGTGCCCGCGTGCGTCTGCGCGACCCCCTGGCGAGATCGATGGTGCGAGAGCAGGTGGTGCTCGCGCATCAGGCGCAGCACCCGCATACGCGAGACGCGGATCGCGCGCAGGATGCGCAGCCGCGCCCACACTTTACGGTGACCCTCGCCGACAAAGGGCGAGGTCGCCAGGTCCGCCCGGATGGCCTCCAGGAGGCTCTCATCGGACACCTTCGGCTTTGGTCCACGGCGCCTGGCATGCAGGGTCACCACCTGCGCCCGGGCGCGTTGGGCGTAGATGCCCGAGCGGGGAACGTCCAGCACGCGACAAACCCGCTGCAGGCCATAGCGCTTGGCGGCCCCGGGGGAGGTCTCACGGCTCATCGCGAGGACCTCTTGCGGCCTAAAGGGCGGCGCAGCTCCCGCTCCCGGCGCAGCAGCTCGTTCTCCATCACCAGCTCGCCAATGCGCCGCGTGGCCTCGTTGAGCTTATCCTCCAGGGGATCGTTGTGGCGGGCCTTGAGCCCCGCGTCCATGCCCGCCAGGGCCTGCTCACGCCACGCCTCGAGGGGCGGTATATCTCCACGCCCAGCTCCCTTGAGAGGGCCTCCACGGGCTCGCCACGCAGCAGCCGCAGCACCGTCTCCTTCTTGCGGTTCGCCGACCAGCGTCTCGGTGCCGCCTCGGCCGCCGCGCCTGGTGCGCCTCCAGTCGCCCTTCGGGCTCCCTGCGGCGCACCAGGCGCCACCTCAACCGACTTCTTCTCACTCATTGCAGGCTCCTATCTTTCAAACTCGGATTGTCCCCAATTCCGTGTCCAAAAAAACCGGAGCCGCCGCATCCGTGCCTGCCGTCGCTGGCAGCGAGACCGAAGCGGTGATCGGCGCCATGACCTACGGGATCCTGGAGCGCATCGATCAGGGGTTTGCGGTGTTCGGGTGAACCCCCGCGTGCGTTCAGCGCCGAGAATGACGCCGCGTCCGGCACCCCAGTCGGACGATTATGCGGGCGCCCGCTTGCCCGGGTCGCGGGAGCGGTCGGAATATGTGCACACCATCATTGATCGGAGAGCCTGAAGACGATGAAACAGAAAGTACCTGCTGCCTTGATCGCTGCCGTCCTGGCGGCCTGGGCGCTGCCGTCCGCCGCGGACTCGACGCAGGCCCGCTGCGAGATCTACCCCAAGGGCTCGGACAAGATGGAGAAGATGGTCCCCTGCACCTTCGGCCAGCGGCAGGGCTACATCACTATCACCCGCGAGGACGGCGTCACCTACGACCTGTCGCCGGCCGGTGACACGCCCGGCAACTTCCGCGACCAGGACGGGCACACGGTCTACCGCCAGAGCGGGCTCGGGGAGGCGGGGCTCATCTTCCGCTTCCCGAAAGAGAGCATCTTCGTCTACTGGGACAATGCCGCGAGTCAGCCTGCCGGCGCGGACAACCCCACCGCGCCCTTCGCCACCAAGTACGAGGGAGGCCAGTACGACGCGACCACCCTGCTGCGCTGCAAGGCGGCGGGCGACAGGGATTACGGCAACTGCCCGGCTGGCATCCTGCGGATGGAGGGTGGGCAGGCGTCGATCGTCGTCCAGAGCCAGCTCGGCAAGCAGTTCACCATCAACTTCATGAAGGATTACGTCAACGCGACCGTCGGCGAGGTGAAGGCCAAGCTGAACCGCGACCTGTGGACCGTCACCCGCGACAACGGCGAGGTCTACGAGGTGCCGCTGTCGGCCATCGAGGGAGGGTGAGGCGTTGCGCCGAGTCGGCGGGATGGATTGAACTTGCTTCAGGGCATTTCGGCAGCCCGCGTTTCCGCGTCAAACGCTTCCGGCCGGGTTGAAATCGGTGGAACCGCTTCGCTTGTTTCACCCTACGGGTTTGGTGCTCCTCGCCGCGATAGGGCTTGCGGGGTGCGGAGAGCGGATCGGCGAGTACCTGCCGGTATCGGCGATCGCCCCCGGCGGCTTCGTCAGAGACGAATCGACGGTGGCCGAGGTGCACGGACGGGAGGTCCGGGTGTGGGGATTCGTCGACCAGGGCAATCTCTATGGAGACGCTGACGCGAAGCGGGTCCTCGGCGAGTGGTGGAGCGGAGAAGGACCGGACCCCTACCACTGGCGATTCGACCTGAAGGCGCAGGCGGATGACCCGGTTGGGCACTCGTTCCAGGTGCTCGTCCCCAACGATGCGGGCCGGGAGGACCTCCTCGGCCGCTTAGTGGCAGACGCGCGGGCACGGCGAGCCACGAAGATCTTCGTGACGGGCAGGCTGTTCACGTTTCAGGCCCCCACGCAGATTCTCGACCCGACCGGCCTATATCTTCAGTTGCGTTCATCCCAAGACATCCGGCTCGATCCGCCGGACCGCGACTAGAAACCGGACATGATCTCGCGATATCCGTAATTCGGAACCTTTACCGGAATGCCACGGCTGAAGTCAACGGCAGCATTGCGACGGAGACCGGCCTGTCGAGAACCCGTCCGTGAGTGACCGCTGCCAGCGTTCACCCGTCATAGGACATCAGCGTTCTGGGGATCGGAGAGGATGGAGCCTGAAACGGGGTGGCGACTGAGAAGTTTGTCGCCTTCTTGCAACGATGAGGATCGGTGATCCGACCTGCTAATGTCTCTTCATGGCCGATGCGCCAGCTGAGCAAGGCGGTATCAACGTGAGGGCTCAATAAACCCCACCTACCGCCGCCGCCCTTCCCGCGGCATGGTTCGGCTCTGGAACCACGACCGGAGCCGAGCATGCCGAACCCCTCGAATTCTGAACTCAGCGAACGCCAGCGCGCGTGGCTGGAGCACCTGCGCGCCTGCCGCAGCCAGGGGCTGAGCCTCAAGGCCTACGCCGAACAGCAGGGCCTGAACCTGCAGCGCTTCTACCATTGGCACCGTCGCCTGAAGCGGCTCGGTCTGGTTGCTACGGATACGCCGGTGAGTTTCGCGGCGGTGCGGGTTTCCGCCTCTCGCGGTGTCACTGGTACTCAGCGCCTGCATTTTCCCAACGGCCTGATGCTGGAATGGGACGGTTCGGCGGATCTGGCACTCGTTGAACATCTGCTGCGCCTCTCGCAGGCCTCGTCATGATGCGCCCCAGCGCCGATCTGCCCCGCCTCTACCTGTGCCGCGAGCCGGTGGACTTCCGCAAGGGCATGCAGTCGTTGGCGGTGCTCGTCGAGCAGAGCCTGGGACTGGATCCCTTCGCCGAGACACTCTACGTCTTCACCAATCGCCGGCGCGATGCGGTGAAATGTTTGTACTGGGAGCGCAACGGCTTCTGCCTGTGGCACAAGCGCCTGGAGCAGGAGCGGTTCAAGTGGCCGCGCCACCTCGGTGGGGAGGTGATCACCCTCTGCGGTCAGGAGCTCAACTGGCTGCTCGACGGCTATGACTTGCGCCATCTCACCCCCCATGAAGCGCTGAACTACAAGACGGTTCTATAGCTGTATCAATGAGTGAATCTGTTTCAATGGGGCTCGTTATGCTAGCATTTCCCCATGCCTGCCAGCGCTCTCTGCACCGCCGAACTGCCTGATGACGTCGATGTCCTGAAGCAGCTTGTCGTTGCCCAGGCCGAGGAATACGAAACCGAGCTTGCGCGCCTGCGCGAGCAGCTCAACCTGCTCCTGGCCAAGCGCTACGGCCCCTCCAGCGAGAAGCACTCCCCCGATCAGCTCGGTCTGTTCAACGAGGCGGAATCCGCAGCGGAGAATCCTCCCGAGGAAGAGCCCGTTGTGGCGGTGCCCGTCGCTGCCCATGCGCGCAAGCGCCGCGGGCGCAAGCCTCTGCCGGACTACCTCCCGCGGGTGCGTATCGAGCACGATCTGCCCGAGGAGGAGAAGACCTGTGCCTGCGGCTGCGGGCTCACGCGCATCGGCGAAGACACCAGCGAACAGCTCGATATCGTTCCGGCGCAGGTGCGCGTCCTGCAGCATGTGCGTCTGAAGTACGCCTGCAAGGCTTGCGAGGAGACGATCAAGAGCGCACCGGTCCCGGCTCACCCGATCCCCAAGAGCAACGCCTCACCCGGGCTGCTCGCCCATGTGGCGGTGGCCAAGTATCAGGATGCCCTGCCGCTGGCGCGCCAGGAGCGCATCCTCCAGCGCGCCGGTGTAGAACTGCCCCGCGCCACCCTGGCAGGCTGGATGATCAAGCTCGGCGCCTTGCTCGATCCGCTGATCGAACAGCTCCGAGAACGGCTCTTGGCCTACGACATCGTGCAGATGGACGAGACCCGCATCCAGGTGCTGAAGGAAGCGGGACGCTCGGCCAGCACCAATTCCTACATCTGGGTGCAGCGCGGTGGACCGCCGGATCAACCCATCGTCCTGTTCTTCTACGACCCCTCACGCGGGCAGGCGGTCGCCAAGGATCTGTTGGCCGGATTCTCCGGCTATCTGCAGAGCGACGGCTTCGAAGTCTACGCCGCGGTGGCCGCGGCGAATCCGGACATTGCTCTGATCGGATGCCTCGCCCATGCCCGGCGCAAGTTCGACGAGGCGCTCAAGGCCCACGGCAAGAAGGCCAAGGGCGGCAAGGCACAGATGGCGCTGGCCTTCATCCAGCGGCTCTATGCCGTGGAGAAGCGCCTCAAGGATGTCACCCCCCAGGAGCGTGCCCGCGAGCGCCTGGAGCTGGCCAAGCCGATCCTCGATGACCTGCACACCTGGCTTGAGAAATCCCTGCCTGCGGTGCCGCCCTCCACGCTCACCGGCAAGGCGCTGGCGTATCTGCGCAACCAGTGGCCGAAGCTCGTCGGCTACCTTGAGGACGGGCGCCTCGCCATCGACAACAACGCCTGCGAGCGGGCGATTCGCCCCTTCGTGCTCGGACGCCGCAACTGGCTCTTTTCCGATACCCCCAACGGCGCCCATGCCTCGGCCAATCTCTACAGCATCATCGAAACGGCCAAGGCGAGCGGGCACGAGCCCTATCGATACCTGCGCCACCTCTTCACCGAGCTGCCAAAGGCGTCTTCGCCGCAGGCGTTTGCCGCTTTACTTCCCTTCAACATTTCCCCGTCGGATATTCCCGACCCCTGAACCTGCCTTCCGAGGCGGCGGTGCCCGCATCCCTCCTCGCCATCTCCTGCGCCAGCCCGCTGCGTTCATCTCCGGCGAAACTCCGCCGCGGTACTCAGGACGTCGGCCTCACGGGCGGTTTGCTGAG
>CAVTOR010000009.1:0-96189 GCA_963736235.1 uncultured Gammaproteobacteria bacterium | reverse complement strand
TCGGCGCTGAACAGCTCCGCCCGCAACGGCGGCTCATCGCTGAAAGGCCTCCTCCGCGCAATGCTTGCGCCCGAGTCTGCCCTGGCCTGCTTTACGCTGACCCGGCGCCAACGCGAGCGGAGCTTGTATCTTGCGACCTTCCACTCTGGTCCCACGCAATCCTCCGGATGGCTCGGCGAACGGATGCAGTTTCGCCACCTGACAGGACACGACGGTGACGATGGTCGAAGCGCGAAGCGCAGGTTTGTCCGGAGGTTCCGGTGCCAAACCCGGGGCAGAGGCGAAGCGATCGGGACGGCGTGTCCGCTCTGGTATCTCTTTCGATCATACACCCGGTCACGACGGAACCCACAAACGAAGTGCCTTTGCCAGCGACACGCGGAGAGGCGGGCCCGTCAGAATGTTCCCGGCGAACGCGCTCCAACCTTGCGCGATACCATCGCTTCCGCCCTGCCGGCTGAAATAGTGCCGTTGCGCCACCTTCGGGGCGATCCAGTTCCTCTACTGGGAATATCAGGGCGAAGCTGCCCTAGCCGAGATTATTGGTCGCAACAAGGAGTTGGCCTCGATTCTGGACAACGCCCTGCCAGGCAGGTATAACGCCAGTCGACATCCCGTTGTCCGAGGCCCGGCGCTTGAACCTGCGAGAGATTGTCCTACAACCCGTTGCTGCGCATGAAGAGGGACGCTTCCAGGCCCTGATGGGGGCCTATCACTACCTCGGGGCGTTGCCGAAGATCGGCCACACCCTGTGGTATGTCGCCACCTGGAACGGGCAGTGGCTGGCCCTGCTGAACTTCTCCGCGGCGGCCTGGAAGTGCGCGGCGCGCGACGTCTGGATCGGCTGGGATTTCCGCCACCAATACGACCGCCTGCACTTGGTCGCCAACAACAGCCGGTTTCTGATCCTGCCCGAGTACCACGTCGCGAACCTCGCTTCGCGGGTGCTGGCCTTGAGCGAACGCCGTCTGGCCAGCGATTGGCGGGAGCGCTTCGGTTACCCGCTGCTGTTGCTGGAGACCTTTGTCGATCCGCGGCGTTTCCACGGCACGATCTACCGCGCCGCCAACTGGTGCTATGTGGGTGATACCCGCGGTTTTCGCCGAACTCGCACGGGCTACAGCGCCGCGCCGAGCGCCGCCAAACGCGTCTTTGTCCGCCCTCTGCACGCCCAAGCCCAGGCCTGCCTGTCGTCTCCCGTACTCGACCCCCAGTATCGTCACGGAGCCCCGAACATCATGTTGAGCGCCGAACAGATGCTCTCTCTGCCCGACTTCTTTGCCGACATCCCCGATCCCCGCCGCAGCCAGGGACGCCTCCATCCCCTGCCCGCGGTGCTGGCCATCGCCGCGGGTGCCACCCTGTGCGGCATGCGCGGCTACAAAGCCATCAGCCTGTGGGCCCAAGACCTTGGCCAGAAGGCGCGGGCGCGCTTTCGCTGTTGCTACCGCAACCGTCGCTACGCGGTACCCAGTCGTACCGTCATCCGCGAGGTGCTCACCCGCGTTGACCCGGATGCCTTAGACAGCGCCCTACAACGCTGGAACACCCAGCGGGCGGCGACCGACGAAGGGCTGGCCATCGACGGCAAGACGATGTGCAATGCCATCGATGCCGAAGATCGCCAGACCCACATCCTCGGCGTCGTCGGCCACCAGAGCCAGACCTGCCACACTCAAAAAAAGTCGGCTCCCTGCCCGTAGGCGGCAGCGACGAGGTCAAGCAAACCAACGAGATCGGGATGGTCATCCCGCTGCTGGAACCCATCGATATCGCTGGCAAGACCATCACCGCCGACGCCCTGCTGACCCAACGCAAGCTCGCCCAATACCTCATCGAGCGCAACGCCGACTACGTCTTCACCGTCAAAGGCAATCAGCCGATCTTGCGCGAAGACATCCGCCTAATCTTCCAGGGCCGCGGCACACCCGACTTCACCGAGCCGCTCACCCTGGCCCATGGCCGCATCGAGCAGCGCTGCATTTGGACCAGCACCGCCCTCAACGACTACCTCGACTTCCCCGGTGTCGGCCAAGTCTTCGTCATCGCCCGCCCCACCATCGAGAAGACCACCGGCCAGAGCTCGACCGAAACCGTCTACGGCATCACCAGCCATTCCCCGACAACCGCCAGCGCCGCGGCCATCCTGGCCTTCAACCGCGGCCACTGGACCGTCGAGAACGGCTGCCACTACATCCTCGACTGGAACTGGGACGAGGATCGCCGCACCATCCGCACCGGACACGGTCCCGAGAACATTACCGCCCTACGCCGCTTCGCCACCGGTGCCATCAGGTCCAAGTCCCGCGATACCGTCGCCGCGACCATCCAGCGCCTGGCGCGCAATGTCCGCCTGGTCTTCGACTACCTGCGCATGACCGACAACTCCCGGCACCGTTCGCCGTCCCTCCAAGCTCAGGCGGGCTAGAACGGATTCGCCGTGCTGGGAATATCCCTTGTTATCGTGTTCAGAGAGCGTATGGTGGGAATACCTGACTCAGGTAGTGAGTTACGGGGTCGGCTAGGGAGACGCAGATCATTGGCCATCCTGGCCAAAATCAGCACGCCACCCAAGAAGCGCGGTTCTTTGGATGGGCTCATTTTCAATCGCTTACGCGCTTGAAAATGGCGCCACATCCATGTGCCGTGGGAAGCGCTGAATTGATCAACGTTTCCCTAATCGCCTCGCTGAGACATCATTTGGCTAGGAACAAGAGACTATGTCCAAGCTCCAGAGATCCAACCGGGAAGCAAAGAAACAACCCACACTGACTCCGAAGGAAAAAAAGGTGGCCAAGCGAGCGAAGAAGCATGCTGGAGATTACGCCCCCTTGATTGTCAAGGGTTCCTAATCTCATCTCAGCCCATGACTGGCGGCCCTGAAAGGGCATCCGATCTCGAGCGCAAAGCAGAAAACGGCAAACAGATGCATCGCGGGCCATAACTGCGTAAATGTGTTTTTCCGTCCGTAGCAACGGAGTCCGCTGCCTCCCTCACGATAAGGAGTTGTCGATGTACCGCCTCATGAAGTCCGAAAAGTTCGCTCTTGACCAGCTATCATCGGGAATCAGGTCGTTCTATCGGCAGACTCAGGTAGAGCAATTTCGGCAACTCCACTCCGCGCTGGGCGCTTGCGCGCTTGCCAACGACTGCGGCAGCCCCCGCCACTACCTTCTCAACGAGTCTGGCCAGGAATACTACGGCGGTAGCTGGATCGGCTGACCGCGCCACGCCTCCCCTTTTCACCTGCAAATCTACTCCCGTTGCCCCGCGCTGTGTGCCGTAAAGACATAGCAGCCGGCCAGGAGTGCGTTCTCAGCTGGCCGAAACCTTATGGGACGCCGCCTATCGCCCCGATTGACGCGACGGCGAATCCGGAGCGTTGTCGGAAATGGCAAGGAGTTACCACCGCCGCTGCCAGCATGCCAACTACGAAACTGGAGCGATAGACATGAGCAAGAACTGCCCCCAACCCGGCCTAGCCGGAACCAAACAGGGCTGAGCGTCTATCGTTACGGGTAGATCCCGAATGCTAGAGGCACCGGCGATGAATCCGTTTGTCGCGCGCCACCAAGCCAGCATCAGCGACACACGCTCGTGCTTCGACCGGGTCGTGGTCACCGCCACCTTGCCCGACCTCTGCCAACCCAGGGCGATGGCCGTTTTCCTCGATGACCACCAGGTTGGGTGGTTCGACTTTCCTCGCTGGGCCGAGCCCTTGCGCGAGGAGTCCGCGTAAGAACACCGAGCGGATCGCCGCCGAGGCGAGATTGCAGATCGAGTTCATCCGCAAGCTCAAGGCGTTCCGCAAAGAGGACCGGGTCCAGTCGATCCTCGCCGCGCGCGGCGATCACCCCGGGCTGGTGCAACTCTTCTCGGCCATGGCGGCCTGCCCGTCTTCCCGACCGTGGCATGACAAGGCGACCCATCGCACCTTCCTCAAGCCGACCTCCAGGAAATGCCGGCATGACTACTTCTACTTCAGCGCACCCATCTCCATGAGCGCCTCGCGGGTTGGGCGCAACGCTTCTGTCCGCTTCTGCACCACTTCCGCTCGGGCTACCACTGGCGCTTCATGCAGGTGGAGTACGCCACCGACGTGGTCTTTCGCCGCCAAGGCGAGTTCCAGCCCCTCTACGAGGTCATCGTGCGCACCGCCGCGCACCTCATCAAGGCCGAGCATGTCGCCACCTTCCGCGGGCGCAAGCTCACCAGTGCCTACCACGACGAGGTCGGCAACGACTTCTCCACCCGCTTCCAGGGCACCGGCATCCGCCACGCGATGGGTCCGGCCAGCATCAAGCTCTACGACAAGTTCGCCCTCATCGCCCGCCGCGAGTGCACGCTCAACGATCGCTCCTTCTTCAAGCACCACCGTTACGTGGAACAGCGCAACGGCGAGCGCCTCTTCAAGCTCGCCCCGCTACGCAAGAGCATCTACAGCCGCAAGGACCCGCCCCGGATCATGCGCGCCGCCAACGGGCGTTACCTCGCCTTCATGGCCTGTCGCGACCATCCCGACGCCGGCCACAAGACGATCGCCAAGATGGCGGCAGCGGCGAGGACCAAGGGTCGATCCTGCCGCGGCTTCAACCTGTTTCTCAACCTCGACTACCGACTTTTCCTCACCCTCGGGTGCGCTCAGTGGGCAATCTGCGGCTTGCGTGCAGCGGATCTGCGCGCCCACATCCAAGGCCTCACTCCAGGGCGCTCCTCCTACATCTCGAAGCGTCTGCGCACCCATGGCCTGATCAAGAAGGTGGCCCACACCTGCAAGTACGACCTCACCACCCTCGCTCGCCGTGTTCTTGTCACCGCCTTGCTCATCCGCGAATACTTCGTCCAGCCTACCCTGGTGAGAAATGCGCTTTGAACTTCTTGCCGTTTTGTTCAAGATTTTGGAGGTGAGGGACTAAGCCCGGAGCCGCAGCTGGAACCGCAAAGGCGCGCAGGACACAAGGCAATATAGTGACAACTAATCTCTCGTTAACGACCAGCCTGTTACTTTTCGCGCTCGCCACCGTCCTGATCCTCGTCTTCGGTGTGTTCATGACGCGGGTAGCGGCTCAGCTCGCCGAACGCACCGGACTGGGAGAAGCGGTGATGGGCGCCCTGTTCCTGGGCGCCTTCACGTCGCTTCCGGAAATCGCCACCTCGACAACCGCGGCGGCTTCGGGACACGCGGACCTCGCCATCAGCAACGCCATCGGCAGCGTCGCGGGACAAACCGCCTTCCTCGCCCTGGCCGATATCACCTATCGGCGCGCCAACCTCGAGCATGCGGCGGCCTCGGCCGAAAACCTGATGCTGGCGGCCTTCGTGCTCGTGATGCTGACGCTGCCACAGCTGGGCCTCGCCCTTCCCCAGATCGCCGTGGGCGGCATCCACCCGGTGTCGATCCTGATGGCCGCCGCTTATATTCAGGGCCTGCGCATGGTATCCCACACCCATAACAAGCCGATGTGGTTGCCGCGGAGAACCGTGGAAACGCGAACGACGGAATCCGACCACGGCAAGCGCGGCCCAGCCGTCTCGGTCCTGTGGCTACGCTTCGCCCTGTCGGCCGCGATCACGGCCGTCGGCGGATGGCTGCTGGCGATCACGGCGGTTCCGATCACGAGCCACACGGGCTTGTCGGAGACCCTGGTGGGCGGCGTGCTCACGGGGCTCACCGGCTCCCTTCCGGAGCTCGTCACCGCCTTGGCGGCGGTCCGCATGGGGGCGCTGACCCTCGCCGTGGGCGATATTCTCGGCGGCAATGCATTCGATGCTCTGATCGTAGCCTTTTCCGATTTGGCCTATCGGGATGGATCGATCTTCGCCGCCGCGAGCCCTGAGCAGGGGTTCCTGTTGGCGCTCGCCAGCACGCTCACGGCGATTCTCCTGATGGGTCTCGTTTACCGGGAAAAGCACGGCATCGCCAACATCGGACTCGAAAGCTTCCTGGTGCTCGCCTTCTATGTTGGTGCCTTCACACTGCTGTTCGTGGTTGGTTGAAATGGCCCTGCAATCGGTGGTTGTGCACCAGTCCAGCTGCGGGCTTCCTTCCGCCGCCGGGCATCGGAGCTGGTACGCGTATTGCGTAATCCAGACATGGATACCGCCACGGCTCTGACCGACGACCAGGCCGTGCTCTCCCTGGGAAGCGCGCTCGCGATCGGGCTGCTCTTCGGACTGGAGCGGGGCTGGCACGGCTTGCAGGAGGAGGACGAGGGTCAACGGGTCGCCGGAATGCGCACCTTCGGCCTGATCGGCCTCCTGGGCGGGGCGAGCGGCCTGCTGGCTGAAATCCTCCATCCCCCCGGATATGCCTTCGCCTTCCTCGGCTTCGCCGCAATCATGACAACGGCCTATGTGGTGAACCACCGCGGCGCCGAAGACGCGGGCATCACCAGCCTGATCGCCGCTGTGCTCACCTTCGCCCTCGGGGCCCTGGCTGCGATCGGGCACGCGGTGACCGCGGGGGCGGCGGCGGTAGTGGCCGTTCTGCTCCTGGGATTCAAACCGCAATTGCACGGCTGGGTGGCGCGTATTGAGGAGCACGAGCTCCACGCCACCCTCAAGCTGCTCGTCATCTCCGTCGTCATGCTCCCTATCCTGCCCGACCGGGGCTTCGGTCCCGGCAAGGCGCTGAACCCCTACGAGGTCTGGTGGATGGTGGTGCTCATCGCCTCGATCTCCTATGCCGGCTACTTCGCGGTCAAGGTTGCCGGCGCGAACAAGGGGGTTATTGCCACCAGCCTGTTCGCGGGGCTGGCCTCCTCCACCGCGCTGACCCTGCATCTGGCCCGGATCGCCGCGCGCAAGGGGACCGACGTCAATCTGCTGGCCGCGGGTGTATTGATCGCCAACGGCACGCTTTTCCCGCGCATCCTGGTGATCGCCGCGATTGTTCACCCGTCCCTCGTCGGTCATCTCGCCGCCCCCATGACGGCGATGGCCCTGCTGGTCTATCTCCCGAGCCTGTGGCTCTGGGCGCGGCGCGGTGCGGGGGACGACGGCAATTCCATTCGGCTCGAGAATCCGCTCGAACTGAAAAGCGCGCTGCGTTTCGGCGCCTTCCTGGCGGCGGTGATGCTGGCTGGCAATTTCTTGGCGGATTCCTTCGGAGACAAAGGGATATTCTGGCTCGCCGCCATATCCGGCGTCGCCGATCTGAACGCCATCACCCTCTCCGTCGCACGGATGAGTCAGGACGAGCTTGCGGCCGCCACGGCCATCGTGGCGATCGTGCTCGCCGCCGCGACCAACGGGCTCGTCAAGACCGCCGCCTCGGCGTTCATTGGCGGACCCGCCATGGGTCTCCGGGTTGGACTACCCTTGGTGGCAGCCTCGGCGGCCGGGATGGGCATCGCCTGGTGGGCGCCCGCGTCCTGGTGAACGCCGGCAGGGATGCCGCCATCTGACGCCGGGTTGATCTGGCCGGGACGGCCAATAACGGGTGTCTACTGAAACGGATCGACCGCCTCATGCGACATTTCAGCTTCAAGTCGGGCAACAACTGCTGGCGGGTCGCGCAAAGCAAGCGTATGGCCGTGCTCGTGGATGGCGAAGCCTACTTCGCCGCGGTGCGCAACGCCCTGATCGCGGCCCAAAGGCGCGTCTTCATCCTCGCCTGGGACATCCACAGCCAGGTGAAGCTCCTGGACGAAGATCCCGGCGACGGGATGCCCACGACGCTTGCCGATCTCCTGATGGCATTGCTCGAGCGCAACCCCCGTCTCGACATCTATATCCTGCTCTGGAGCTATGCGCCCATCTACGCCCTGGAGCGCGAGCCCCTGTTCTTTGGCGACACCCCCTGGGACAAGCATCCACGGCTGCGCTTCGCCCAGGACGACCATCATCCGCTGGTCGCGAGCCACCATCAGAAGGTGGTGACGATCGACGGGCGCATCGCCTTCTGCGGCGGCTTCGATCTCAGCAAATGGCGATGGGACACGAGCGAGCATCTCGCCGAAGACCCCCGCCGGGTGGACGCCGAGGACAAGCCCTACCCACCTTTTCACGACATCCAGATGCTGGTGGAGCGGGAGGCCGCCCGCGCGCTGGATGCCTTGTGCCTGGACCGTTGGGCTTTGGCCACGGGCGAAGAGCTCGCGGCGGTGGAGCCGATGGAATCGGATCCATGGCCGGAAGGAGTGATCGCACTGCTGCAGGACCACGACTGCGCCATCGCCCGAACCCTTCCTGCCTACCAGGATCAGCCCGAGGTGAGGGAGGTAGAGCGGCTCTATCTCGACATGATCGCGGCGGCCGAGCGCTTCATTTACATCGAGAATCAGTATCTGACGTCCTCGGCGATATGCGAGGCACTGGGGAAGCGACTGCGCCGACGCCATGGCCCCGAGGTCGTCATCGTGCTGCCACGGGAGACCGGCGGTTGGCTGGAGCAGCACACCATGGACGTGCTGAGGGCGAGGCAGCTCCGCCCCCTGGGAGAGGCCGACCGCCATGGCCGACTACGGGTCTACTACCCCGCGGTTCCGGAGCTGAAAAGCGGCTGCCTGATGGTCCACGCCAAGCTCATGATCATCGACGATCAGCTGCTGCGGGTCGGCTCTTCCAACCTCAGCAACCGCTCCATGGGACTGGATACCGAGTGCGATCTGTGCGTCGCCGCCAGGGACGAGGGCGAGCGGGCGGCAATCGCCGGCCTGCGCCGGCAGCTGCTCGGCATGTTTCTCGGCGTGGACTCGGAATCCGTGGCCGCTGCCGAGGAACGCGAGGGGAGCTTGATCGCCGCGATCGAATCGCTGCGCTCGGACGGACGGACCCTGGCGCCGCTCTCCAACGAGGCCGATCCCGAATGGGAGCGGCAGCTCCCGGACGACCGTCTGATCGACCCGGACCGGCCGCTGAGCGTCTCCGACGTAAGCGACGCGGTCGTCGGGCGTCGTTCCATACCCCACGCGCGCCGCCGGCTCTGGCTGGGCACGGGCCTGGTGCTCGTGCTGCTGGCGCTGGCGGCCGCCTGGCGCTGGACCGATCTCGGAACCTGGCTTCAACCACAGACCATGGCCCAATCCGTAACCTCTGCTCTCCACGGAACTTGGGGCCCTCTGCTGCTCGCCGCCGGATTCGTGCTGGGGAGCCTCATCGCGGTTCCGGTCACCCTGCTCATCCTGGTCACCGCGCTCGTATACGGACCGGCCCTGGGCAGCCTCTACGCCTTGGCGGGGTCCCTGCTCGCGGCAACCGCCACCTATGAGCTCGGCAGCTACCTCGGCCGCCCGGGGGTGGAACGCCTCTCCGGCGGCAGCATCCACCGTCTCAGCGAGCGTCTCGCGCGGCGCGGGATCCTCACGATCGTTGCGGTCCGCATCATTCCGGTAGCGCCCTTCACGGTGGTCAATCTGTTCGCCGGGGCCTCCCACATCGGCCGCCGGGATTATCTCCTCGGCACCCTGATCGGGATGATCCCCGGAGTGGCCGCAATGTCGGTCTTCGCCGAGGGGATCCTGGCGCTGGTGCACGACGCCGAGCTCAAGCATTTCCTGGTCGTGGCCATGGCGCTGGTCTTCATCATCGGACTAACCCTGCTCTCCCGGCACCTGCTCGCCCAGATCAACGGGCGCCGGACAAACGACTAACAACCACTGCCCCGCGTTCCGGCAGGACGAACCATGTTGCGACCGACAGGCTTTCTGCTCGCCTTTCTCGGAACCCTATCGCTTGGCTCGGAAGTACCGGCCGGCACCTGTCCGGGTGACCTGTCGTCGATACCGGACCACCTTCTCGAGAACATCGCTCGCCCGGCGCGGTCCAGATCAGGGACTTAGGATTCTTGTTCTGCTCAGCGATGCAGCCGTCAAGCGTCTGGATCAGTTGGGGTACGCTCAACGGCGCAGGCGCCACGTCAACAGACTTCTTCTCACTCATTCCAGGCTGCTATTTCTCAGACTCGGATTGCCCCCAATTCCGTGTCCAAAAAAACCGGAGCCGCCCCAGTGCGCGGAAATCTTCCCAGAGTCCAGTCCTTAATTTGTCGCGAGTTTGCCGTGCGTGCTTTCGCCCTGGATGCGCCGCCGTGCCACGGGCGTTCCGTTTCGGGTTCGATCGACCTCTCTGAGTTAGGATCGAGAACATGGTCGCCGATACCGCTACTATCACCGAGCACTGCCACCGCTGCCGCCCTCTCGGCGGAGCGTAACCCAAGCGCGACAGACCGAGCCCACCACTCAAGCCCCGCCGCGGACCAATCAACCGGCCGCCTCCCGCCACCTGCTGGCGAGGAGCCACCCTCGACCAGACAGCCATCGGAGGTCATGCCTTCTGACCCGCTTTTCTGCTGAACCTGGGGATCGGAACGAGTACCGGGCAACGAGCCCTGGACTCACCAGACGAGAACGCGGGAGCGGGGCTTGGCGTTATCGCCGCGAATCCCGAAGAAATCGACGGGCGCTAGTCGGGCAACCCTGCCCGTTTCAAGTCGTTCACGAGACGTTCGCGATAGGCTGGATCCCTAATCGGAAAGGTCTGTTCGACCCGCGACGTCGAGAACTCGGGATCCAGCGCCAGGATTTCCTGGCCCTCCCACCGCGCCTCGTCGATGCGATCGGCCGCCGCGTACGCCGCGGCGAGCCAGGTTCGCAGCAGCTGATAGTTGGGGCTGATCTCGACAGCGGCCTCCAGATCCTGCAGTGACTTGTCGATCTCTCCTGCAGAGTAGTAGAGCGCGCCCCGCACGAGCCGGTAGACTGAGGGAACCCGCGGGTTGAGACGCACCGCCTGCTGCATGCTGGCCAATCCCTCGCTCGGTCGGCCGGCGAAATGCAGGATCCATGCAAGCAGCGCATAGCCATCCGCGTAGCTGGGCTTGATGGAAATCGCCTGCTCGGCGTTACGGATCGCGGCGTCGTACTTGCGCCGGAACAGCTCGATCTGGCCCTCGACGAAGTAGATCTGGGGCACGGATGGGTCGAGTCTTCTCGCCTTCTCCGTGAGCTCCGCTGCCTGGATCAGGGAGTCGCGCGCCGTCAGGTCCCAACCGTCCACGGCGTCGCGCGTGTACACCAGGGCCAGACCGGCGTAGGCGCGGGCAAATCCCGGGTCGATCGCGATGGCCCGCTCATAGTGCCTTACCGCCAACCGCGTGTCTTCCTGGGAGCGCCTGCCGTAATAGTCGAGTCCCCGCAAGAACTCGTCATAGGCTTGCACACTGGCCAGGTTGTTGCGGGTCATCCGGGAGCGGTCGTCCGGGCCGATCTCAAGATTCAGAGCCGCGACGATCTGCGCGGCGATCTCATCCTGGATCTGGAAGATATCGTCCATTCGCCGGTCGAAGCGCTCCGCCCACAGATTGCCGCCGCCCCCGCTGTCGCTCAGGCGAACATTGATGCGGACACTATCCCCCGATCGTCGCACGCTGCCCTCGAGCAGATAATCAACCCCGAGTTCCCGGGCGATGACCTCCTCCGTTTTCACGCTGTCCTTGTACGCCAGCGTGGAGCTGCGCGCGACCACCCGCAGGCCGGAGAGCTTCGAAAGGTCAGTGATCAGATCCTCGGTGAGGCCGTCGGCGAAGTATTCCTGCCCGGGGTCGGCACCGACGTTGTCGAAAGGGAGCACGGCGATACCCAGTTTCCGCTCCAGAAGGAGAGGGTCCTCGACCGGACCAATGAACGGCGCGGTCTCTTGCGTCGGGACCAACCAAAGCCCCGCCGCGACGGTCGTCAGCAGAAGCAACAGCGCGAGGAGGAGACGCCTTCTCTTCCACCATGTCGCTGAAAGGGGCACTGGGGTTTCCGGTGCCCCGCGGCCCACCTCGGCGATCAGGCGGTAACCGCTCTTCGAAACCGTCTCGATGTAGCGGGGATGCCTGGCCTCGTCACCGAGGGCCTTGCGGACCTTGATGATGGCGTTGGTGACCGCGTCCTGGGTGACCACCATTCCTGACCAGGCCTCTAATTCCAACTCCTCCCGCGACACCACGCTGCCCTGGCGCGATGCCAGGAAGCACAGCACCTGCATCGCCTTCGGCTCGAGCTTCACCGTCTCGCCGTCACGGGTCAACTCGTTGGCGCGCTGATCGACCCGCCACTCACCGACCGTGAAAGGCTCGTCCGGGTGAGAGGCTCGTGCTTGTTCGGGACTCATCCTCGGGTTGTTACCCAATCTTTACGCTCGGGATCGGTGCCGTAACTCCTTGATTATAGTACGGTTGGAAAATGATCGTAAAAGCGTTGGCCAGCCGCCGTTGCGAATCCGCGCGGCGGCGCCAAAGCTCCAGGCATGGACGCCAACGTCCAGACGACATCGGAAGGAGCAAGCCATGAATCGACGTATGATCCTACAGGCAGGGCTGGCCGCGGGCCAGGTCGCCATCGCCGCGAAGACCGGACTCCTGTGGCCCGTGACCTTGCTGGCAGCCGACTGGCCGGCGGATGCCTTTTCCGCGACCACCTTCGATGATGCGCTGGCCGCCCTGTTCGCGGGCGAACGGTTAGAGGAGAGTGACCAAGTGCGGATCGTCGCAAAGGACATCGCGGAAAACGGAGCCGTCGTCCCAATTTCGGTACGCACCAGCCTTGGGGGACCGCTCACGTTCACCCTTCTCTCGGTGAGCAACCCCACTCCGGCGGTCGCTCGGTTCGAGTTCTCGCCCCGGTTGGAGGGTCGCCTCGACACGCGGGTCAAGATGGCGGAGTCCGGAGATGTGGTGGCCGTGGTAACCGCCGACGGCAAGCACTACAGCGCCCGACGCCGCATCAAGGTGACCGCGGGTGGCTGCGGTTGAGCGATTTGCGAAGCTTGGAATCCGAAGGAGGATGCGAGATGAGTACACAGCAAGCGACACACAAGATACGGGCTCGTATGAAGGACGGCGCGGCGGAGGTCAAGCTGCTGTTGTCCCACCCCATGGAAACCGGAAACCGTACCGATCCGGCAACGGGTCTCAAGGTCCGTCGTCACTATATCCGTGAGCTGGTCTGCGAGTACAACGGAGACGCCGTGCTGCGCACCCAATGGAGCTGGGGGATGGCGCGCAATCCCTACCTGTCGATCCGCATCCTTGAGGCCCGTCCCGGCGACCGGGTATTGATGCGATGGAGCGATGACCAGGGTCGAGAGGACACCATTGAGGCCTTGGTAAGCTAAGGGGGCCCGGGCGATGTGGGATTCGATCGATCTATGGCTCACGACGGGAGGGCTCGCGCTCGGCTCAGCCTTCGGCGTCGTTGCCCAGCGATCGCGCTTTTGCGTCGTCGCGGCGGTGAGCAACTTCGCGCTGATGCGGGACTATCGTCAGCTCCACGCCTATCTCGCCGCCCTGGGTGTGGCCGTAATCGGGACCTTTGCCCTGGAGTGGTCAGAGCTGGTGGCCATCGCGGACACCGCCTATCGCCGCCCTGCCCTCGACTGGCTCGGTGCGCTCGGCGGTGGCCTGATGTTCGGCGCTGGCGCGATGCTCGCCGGGGGCTGCGCGTCGCGTACCCTGATCCGTACCGCCGAAGGCAACCTCGGCGCACTCCTGACCCTGATGGCTTTTGCGATCTCGAGCATGGCGACCCTGTTCGGTGCGTTGGAGCCAGTGCGCGTTCGGGTGCTGGCGCTTGCGCTGCCGATTAGCGCGGGCGACGCGTCGATTTCAGCCGTCATGCATTGGCCGGCTTGGGCGTTGCCGCTCGGCGTCGCTCTCGCCTGCCTCGCGGCCGTGCTGTCGCTGGGCAGCTGGTGGGATCACAAAGGCATCATCGGCGGCGGCGTCCTCATCGGTCTGCTGGTGGTCGCCGGCTGGTGGATCACCGGGGTACTCGCGGTCGATGAGTTCGATCCCCGGCCCCCGACTTCACTCGTCGTGGCTGGCCCTCTGGCTCGGAGTGCCGCCTGGCTCTCCACGGGTCAGCTCACCGGCACCGCGTTCGTCCTGTCTCTGGTGCCAGGCGCCCTGCTCGGCGCCTTCGCCTCCGCTGTCCTTTCGCGGGAATTCCGCTGGATACCACCGGCCAGCGACCGCGTCGGCGCCTACCTAGGTGGCGGCGGGCTCATGGGAACCGGCGCCCTGCTGGCGGGCGGATGCAACATCGGGCAGGGGTTGTCGGGCGCCGCAACGCTCTCGGCGACTTCGCTGCTGGCGGTCGCCGGCATCCTGGCCGGGATGTCGCTCGGTATGGTTTGGGTCAGCCGCGCTTCAACCTGAGCCGCTGGCCTTGAGCGCCCGGGCACTCCGGGAGGAGACACTGCAGACCGGCGCGAGCGCCGGCAGAGAGGCATCGAAATCATGAGACGACATCAAACCATGGGCGTTCTGTTGTCCGCGGCACTCGGGGTCTCGGCGAACTTCTGCGTCGCGGCCGAGGTGAACCGGGACGCGGTCATGTTCGACGACGGCGAGATCGTGAGCGTGGAGTATCCCGCTTGGTTCAAGGCCAGCTTCATGGACCTGAGGGATGACCTTGCCGAGTCCCGAGACGACGGAAAACTGGGTCTGATGCTGTTCTTCGATTCCCAGGGCTGCGCCTACTGCAAGGCGTTCGTCGAGCATACCCTCGCCGATCCTCGGTTGCAGACCAAGACACGCGAGGGCTTCGACGCCATCGGCCTCGACATGTTCAGCGATGTCGAGATCACGGATTTCTCAGGCCAGCGCTCAACGGTGAAGGAGTTCGCCATACGGGAAGGGGCGACCATGTCGCCGACCGTGGTGTTCTATGGAACCGACGGAACAGCTCTCTTGCGCACCGTCGGCTACTACCCGCCCGAGCGATTTCGCCTCGTGCTCGACTACCTGATCGGCGGCCATCACAAGACCCTGACTCTGCGCGAGTACGCGGCGAAGCAGTCGCCGCAACGCTCGTCACAGAACGACGAAACGGGAAAGGAACCACCGCTCGAGAAGGGATCCTACGCCTTCGACCGCAGCAGAATGCCATCGCAGCGGCCATTGCTGATTCTGTTCGAGGGGAAACACTGCCAGGAGTGCCTCCAGCTCCGCTCGCAGGTGCTGTCCTATCCGCCCGTGCGCCAACAGCTGGCGCGGTTCGATGCCGCGCGACTCGACTGGTCCGATGACAGCACGGCACTGGTTACGCCGACAGGCGCCCGGTCAAACCCCGCCTCCTGGGCCGAGCAGCTGAACATCCAGCAGGTTCCGACGGTCGTCTTCTTTGACGAGGCCGGGCAGGAGGTGTTCAGGGTCGACTCCCTGGTGTTGCGCCAGCGGATGGAGCGCGCGATGCTCTACGTGCTCGAAAAGGCCTACCTCCGAGACATGACCTACCAGCAGTTCACGCGCGCCAAGACGATCGAGAAACTCAAGGCCAACGGGTCTCTCGGCACGCCCGGAGGCTGAACCGTCGCACAATGGTTTCCGGCTCCGGGCACAACACCGCGTGACCGTCCCGAAGCGCGCCCCGGGCACCGCCTGGACTCGGCAGGAGAAAAACAAGCCTACCCAAGTCATGTCCGATCCGACCGGCGTAGGTCCTGCAATTGTGGTTTGACGAATCCCTGGACCTAACCGATGGTTAAGAGACGGCGAGAGCCAGACGGCCAGACCTTCATGGCAGTAGGCTTGGCGCCGGTGGCCGACAGAACGCCTTTCACCTCAGGAGATAAGACATGCACCCCGTTAGTTTCTATCATGAGCAGCATGCCGAGATCCTCGGCATGGTTGAGGAGTTGCGGCCGTTGCTCAACAAGGAGTCGCTCCAGGTTCGCATGGTTGCCAAGGCCGCTCGCAATCTGCTGTGCGAGATCTCCAAGAAGCTCAGGGAGCACCTGGTCGAAGAGGACAAAGAACTCTATCCCTCCCTGCTCACGCACCAGGACGACAAGGTCCGCACCACCGCATGGGGATTCATCAGTGGCCAGCACACCCTGCGTCAGTGGACCGAGCAGTACCACAAGAAATGGTTGAAGGACTGCGATTTCGAGTTCTCCGAGGAGTTTATCAAGGACACGAACGAGTTGCTGGATCTGCTCGCCGTACGAGTCGATCGCGAAGAGCGGTTCCTCTTTCCGAAGTTAAAGGGACGACCGGCGCAAGAATAGTCAAGGGGTTGAATGCGACTCGAGCACCCATACGAGACGTTGATTATCGGCGATCCTGGCCAAGATCAGCGCGCCATCCGGGAAGTGCAGTTCTTGGATGGCTTCTTGTTGAAGCGCCTGCGCGCTTGAAAACGGCGTCACATCCATGTGCCGCGGAATACGCTGAGTTGATCAGCGTTATTCCAAGCTCGCACACAAGCCTGGTGAGCTCAATTCGATGCTGCGGAACCAGATGCTGAGTTTTGTCCTTGGCTGGTACGTTTGAATAGCACGACTGCTTTTTCGCCGCTCACAACGACGGACTTCCCGCCATACGTCTCGGCAATGGTGGAGAACCCCTTCCGTTGACGCACCGGCGCCACGTTCGCCAACAAGACCTCCTCACTGCCCTTGACCGAAATCAGGGAATTGCCCAGCGGCGTGGCATTGCCCGAGTAACCAAAGACGGCGACATTGCGTGAATCCACGACCGATAGCACCGAATGATTCTCTTGCTCGAGGGTTTCACCCTTCAGGTAATAGATGCTCACGTTTTCTGCATTTCTAATCTCACTCTGCGGATCGGAGTGCGACCTCTCAACGTTGAGCCCGTATATCGCAAGCGGCTCTTTTGTACCCTCGATCCGAAAATGCCGATAATCGCGCTCTTTGGAAACCGAGCGCAGTTTCTCCCATGGCGCCGCCACGCCATACCAGCGCCCCCCGCCCTCAATGCGGTAGGTATCCAACCGGCGCGCCGCCGATCCCTGTCCCGATTTACGCCCTCGGGAGTCGTGGTAGGAGAGGTCAACCATGATGTCCCGCACGGTGGATCCTCGCCCGGCAAGCCACACCAATGGCGTGTGCCTTTGCTCGGCACCCGCCTCGATCTGCAAAAAAGACAACGATGACGCGGACGATAGATCATCCGCGGTGGTTACGACTGGTGTTCCGGCGGGCGGGTTCCACTGCTCGCTCGCCCGGATAACCGTGAGGTGTTTTGCGGCTCCGAAAAGGTGCTTGTCCTTTGGGATGGTCAGCGTCCTGGTTACGATGTAGACGCCTTTCGGAAGGAAGACCTTATCGTGCGAGGAAAATGCCTTCTCGATCGCTGAGGTATCATCGAGCGTGTCGTCAGGCACCGCCCCGAAATCCGCCGCATTGGCTACATCCGAATCCTCAAACGACGGGAAATCCTCGCCCCAGACGTGCCTCGACTCGACCGCATCTGGATCGATTTCTTCGCCGGCCTGCACTTCGACCAGTTGTGTGCGCTCGGTTTGCGCCGTGCCATTCACCACGATTTCGCTCTGACCGCCGGCGTACGCATATTCAACGACCTGCGTCCACGCGCCCTGCGGTTGGATAGCCTCTTGGCCCTTGCTTAGCACGATGCCGTCGGCCCCAGACACCGCAATCTGTCTCAGGTACAGATTCCTACCCGCGGTGTTGTCCAGGGCTAGACCACCCTCGACCTTAATGACGCCATCGACAAGGGTGAGTGCCCCACCAACCACCTTTCTCTTGCCGCTCAGCTCGATTACAGGTCCACCGCCAGAGCGTTCGATATAGAATCCCGCCACCGTCATATTGGATTGGCCTTTCCAGTAGATCGCCGCCTTCTTTTGGCCGATCAGTCGAAGTCCCGCGAAAACAGGGAAACGAGTTAGGTAGTCGGCCCACACGCCGTAATCGCCACCGAAGATCTTGATGCGGTAGTTGCCACCCCCCTGACCGGGAGAATTCATGATCCCCGCGTAGGCCCCCTCGGCCCAGATGTCGACGTCTTCAATCGTAGAGCCCTGGGAACCCGCGTGCCGGATTGCTACCGCACCTCGGTTGCCCCTGGCTCTGAGGTCTATGTCGATTCCCTTGAACACCTGGTTCATGGATATGCTCGGTTGTTCGTCCTTGGGGTCAGTGCTGCCCAAAGACCGCGATGATCCCGTAGGCCTCTCGTCCCGGGGCTGAGCCCAGATCCAAACCAGGGGCTTGGGGTGAGCTGGATCATTGAAACCAGAAGCATTCTCGGCGAGGACCAGGCTTGGACGCGACGCTTGTGTGGAGCCTACGAGCGCATTCGCCTTGGTTCTGTCATGTAACCATTTCCTTCGTTTCTCGTTCCACTCGGTCGGTTGCATGGCACGAATCGTGTCGGATACGACGTATCTGCCGGACGGGAAGAAGGCGACGTATCCGTGCTCCAGCGCAGCGTCCACGGTTTTCTGTATTGCCGCGGTGTCGTCTCGTTCGTCGTCTGGAACAGCGCCAAACAGGGTGACTGGCAGAAACCCCTTCTTTACGAACTCGTTTTCTGACGGAATCGGAAAGCCCGTTACATCTGCAAACCCCACTAGCGGCACCGCTGAAAGGCCCAAAGCGAACAGACCGGACAAAGCCCACGAACGCCAGTAGCGCGAGACGAATGCCTCGCGGTACCTTTCACGAGAAAGAACAGGGGAATTGCTGATGTCCTGATTCTTGCGCATCGTTCGTAGCTCGTGGGAATTTTTCGGAGGTTGGCGTGGACGATCCGCGCCCATCACGGAACGGATCAACTGCTTCGAGATCGCGCGGACGCGAAGGGATGTTGCTTCGGGTGTTGCCGCGGTGCTACGGCGGTTGGCGGCTCGTCCGTTGAGCCAGCTTCATGGTTGAGCGTTGGAGAGAATCACCCACTCGTTGTCGCGACATCCCCAGGCTCAGTGCGCGGTCATTAGAGTGCCGGCGATCTCCACTCCGTTCCCCGTGAGACATTTTGCGAGGTTCTCGACCTTACGTTGGCGCGTTCTTCCCTTACGGACAATGATCAAAGCGTTTCCGGCAGCCGAAGCAATCAACTCCGCGTCAGCGAAGGCAGTGCTAGCAGGCGTATCGACAAGCACCACGTCGTAGTACTCTTTCGCCTGATCGAGGAACTCCGATAACTCGTCTCTGCCCAGCAGTTCCAGCGGATTCGGCGGAACGGGACCGGACGTGATCACGGTGAGATACTTCAAGTGCTCGATCTGGCGGACAACATCCCTCGGCGCATAACCGCACAGCAGACGACTGAGCCCAGGATGCTGCGGAACATCGAAAATGAGATGCTGTTTCGGTCGACGCAGATCCGCGTCGACAAGGAGCGTTCGCCACCCTGCTTGCGCGAAGCTAACCGCAAGATTTGCCGTGACGTGCGTCCGGCCTTCCCCCCCTTCGGCGCTGGTGATCGCAAGGACGTTACGCCCTCCTTTCACCCAGCGCGACATCAACCTGCCGCTCACCGAGCGCAAGGCTTCGGCATAGGGTCCGAAAGGTTGCGAGACCATCACAAGCTCCTTACCGAAGGTGAAGGACCCCGAGACCGGATGAAGGTAGCCAAACTGCCATGCGAGAGCCTGAGCGAGGTCGCCAGCGTCGATCAGCTTCAGACGTACGCAGCAATCACCGAACGGAAGGGAAAGCTTTTCCTGCCGCTCCAGAACGATATCCCGATCTTCGCTGCTGATCATGCCAAGCATGACCAAGATCTCGCCGAGCCTGTGTTGCGAGAAGCGCTTTCGGGCCTCGGCAGGGTCAAGCCCCCGGCCGCGGACAGCCGCCAGCCAGCCACCACCATTGGTACCCGCGGTATCACTCGACTCGCGGGCTGCCAATGCTAGCTCACTCACTTTTCTGCGCATCTCCGTCCACGCAACCTAAAAGAGACTCTCTTCGATCTGCACCACGTCGCTGGCTTGGACGGGTTGCGTCATGTGCGCCGGTATGACCTCTTCTCCGCCATCACTCTTCTTGCGCCGAATCTTCAAGCCGCGCTCCGTGCCCTTGTCGGTCAGCCCACCTGCAACGGAGATGGCCTGCAAAACTGTCATCCCCCGTTTCAAAGGATAAGCACCCGGGCGATTGACTTCGCCGTAAACGTAGAAGCGCTCAGTCTCGGGCACGAATATCCTGTCACCGTCTGACACCCTCGGTTCGGCCACGCTCGATCGACCCTCCAAGAGCGCTGGCAGATCGACAACAATTTGCTGGCCCCTCGACGCCCGCATACGGGTCACGATCGCGACGTCGCCCGCATCCGCGCTGAGGCCACCCGCCTCCGAGATCATGTCCGTGACAGTCGTGCCGCGAGTGATCGGGTAAACACCCGGCCGGGCAACCTCGCCCAACACGGTCACTTTCTTGCTGAGATACTGCTCAACAACGATCCCCACCTGAGCGTCCTTAACCACTTCCATCTCTGTCAGGATCTTGGCCAACTTGAGCTCAGCCTCTCCAGCCGTCAACCCTGACACGGTAACCTGACCGACGGTCGGAAGCGTTACGCTTCCATTCTCGGACACCCGGGAGACCGTGCTCAGGTCCGGTTGGCCGTACACGGTCACTCGTATCACGTCACTCACGCCGAGGCGGTAGGACGGGTCGGCATGGACACCCATAGACCCGAACCAAACCAGAAATGTAAGAAGAAGAATAAGACTTTTGTATTTCATTGCCTGACTTCTGTTTCTGCAGACTTTTAAACATCCAAACGATTCGTGAACGCCGCAATTCCTGCCTACCGAATCATCTTCGCCGATGTCCCCCATCTCTGCGCAACCAGGGCCTGTACCGTCCGAATCGCGCTCGGTGAGCCCGCAATTGCCCAGGAAACCAAGCCGATCGGGCACAATGCGACGGTAGCGAATCGCGAGCTACCCGCCGAGAGGATGCATCATCAGTAGGTGAATCGCAACTATCGCCGGCACGTCGCTACGGGACGAAAGCAAGCCCTACTGGCAATTCGCGAAAGCCCAGAGCGAAGCACCTATTAGTCCCGTTAGGGAACCAACTGCTGGAAATGTCCTGTCCTTCCCCGCTTACGTCTTCGGCAACCCTCCGAGATACTCCAGCTGGAGCAAATCCTCTTTGCCCCAAATCCGCTTGTCCAAATACTCCCAAAGCAGGGCCAGGCCAAGCGCAAACAACAGGCCCGCGAAAAATGCACTTGCGACATTTCGCAGCACGTTCGGAGAAGATGGCACCGAAGGCGCCTGAGCCGCACTAAGCACCGTAACGTTCGTGTGGTTGACGTTGCTATGCATGGCATACTCGCTGTACATCAAGAGCGCTCGATCATAGCTCGCCCGAGCGCTCTCAAGTTCCCGCAACAGAGGCTGCAACCCATCTCGCACGTGTCGAAGCTCGATAAGTTTGGTTTTTTGCGCAGCTTCAGCTTCCTCGGCCGCGTCCGCAAGGCGACGCGCCTGGAGCCACTCGCTGCGGATGCCCGACACGACCTTTTCCGTCTCCAGTGACAGCTTCTCTTGCAGACTTCGAACCTCGGCCTTGAGCTTCCTCATGTCCGGGTGCCGCTCTCCCAATGAAGTGGCCATCTCTGCAAGCTCGCTTTCTTTCCTGGCGAGCTCGATCTGCAGGTCCTGAATTAGCTCGTTACCGAGGACTTCCGCAGCGGAACCTGCTAACGCGCCTTCCGCGTTCATCTCTTCCAGGGCGTCCACGCGGCTCTTCGCACCTCGTAATCCCGCTTCTGCCGACAATCTCTGCTGCATCACCTCGTTGAGGTGCTGGGTTTCGATATCAAGCCGCTCGTCCGACGCCATGATTCCCATCCGTGCCTGATAGCTGCTGACTTTGTTCTCCGCCTCTTCCAAGTCCTGGCGCAATTTCGACAGCAACTCTTCGACGGACTGAGCGGTTTCCAGGGCGGGATTCTGACCCAGTTGCTTGGTAATCTGACGATAGGCCTCTACGAACGCATTCGCGACAGCCGCCGCGACCTTGGGGTCGGGATCCTGGTACCAGATTTCGATTAACCTTGTTTCTGTCCCTACTGAAACCGCCACACCCTCCAGCAGCGTGCCTACGGCCCAGCTCTCGAAATTCGCGACGACATCACTCTCCCCGTCGGTTTCGGTTTCCTCTTCGAAGCGCTGTCTCCACTCGGCGGAAGCGGTCATATCGAGAATTCCCATCACCTTCTGGGCAACGGGAGGGCTTCCAATGATGTCAATCTGCGTCGAGAGGTAGCTCGGCTGCAAAGCAGCCGGGAGCATTTCTCCCGCCAGTTCCCCCTCCAGGGGAATCCGATAATCGAGAACGACGGTTGCATTGGCGGCGTAAACCGTTGGCTCCGCCCGACTGATGTAGAGGGCCGTCCCAGCCGCCGCAATTGGCAGCAACAAAAGGAGCCAGACGCGCCTCTTGAGCATTTCCACCAACATATGGAGTGTCATGACCACCTCACTCGGAGGGCGGGCCTAGATCTGGGTCCCACCCTAGAATACTCGTTGCGACAAGCCCTACTCGGAAACCGACAAACCCAGGCCCGCTCCCACTGTCTTTGCGCTAGATGAACCCTGGCCTCCGCCGCCAGACCCTGGTACGCGGGCATCGGAGCACACCTTCACGTCGCTGGTAACGCCCGCCTGCGCGCTGCCGGAGCACCAATGTGAAAACGACCGACCGAACTTCTCGGTCAAAAAGGGCAGCTGCGGTGCGTAGTATTGCTCCAGCTCGTCCCTGACCTCCAACGGGATATCGCCCGCAGGCACATCGTTGACGCGGGTCGAATGACCGCCGGCGACATCGAGAGGCGCCCGGTCCACGCCAAGAAAATCACACACAAGATGGAGCACTTCCCGAGGGTTTTCCAAGATATCGTCGTAGAACAAATACAAAATTTGGCCCTTGAAATGGGTCTCCCACCGCAGAATGGCAGATTTGTAGTCGCCCCGCGCCAAGACGCCAGGGCGCATCGCCATGCGAACAAGCGTACCGACGTCGGGTACGTCCTGCGGGTGCATCCCGAACCGCCACCACAACTCCTTCCTGACGCTCGACCAGGCCCTCGTCGTGGGGTTGCGCATAGCGTAGATCAGTTTGAGGTCCGGCAGATGCGATTTTATGACCCCGATTCGGTCATTTTCCAACAGCGAATAGTCGGGAGTAATCTCGCCGCTGACTCTATCGCCGCATTTGCCGAAATGTCCGAGATACCAGCGCCAATGGCGCGGGTTGCCAACGTCCAGCGGATGCAGACCAGGCCTTCTCGCATCCGGACCGTATACATACGTTCCCTCCCCCTCTTGCACGTCGAAGAAGTGGATCTCTTTTCTTTTTGACAGGCAGACCCGCGGATGCAATGACAGGCGCTTGTACAGCCAAGTAGACGCTGATCTTGGTGCGCCGATGCCGAGAAAATCGGGGTTACCCGTCGGCATCCAGAATGCCAGCTGCGCGTACGCGACCCCTGCTCGCCGGCGCATATCGTAGTAGCCGACCTTGGCTCTCCATTTGGCATACCGCGCTAACCGCTTAGTCGTCCAATCCATCCGGGTTCCCCTAATTATCCATTAACCGCCGGATACAGCTCAGCGCGAGCTGCTTCGGCGCCTCGACCCGCGGATTGATCGCTTCGCCATTGGGGTAGTTTCCGTCCCGTGATTTCTTCTACCATGTGGATGTCGCTCTCCAAGAGTCTGCACAGATGCGCCCTGGTCTCATGGGTGATAGGCGGAATCCGCAAACTGGGCGGACGTCGATTTAGGCGCCGATAGAGCGTTTGCAAACCAGCCCGCTGGCCGGCGCGCCAGGCTCCTTCGATTCCCAACGCCCGGATGGCCCCGCGAGTAGCCCGGCGCATGCGCTCAAGCGCGTCGAAACGATACACGTGGCTTTCGTTCGAGCGCCCGTCCACTGCGCTTGAGACATGATCTGCGTCGACCTCCAGGAAACGGTAAACGTTCCTAGCAACTCCACCAGGGTTTGTCTCGATATCTTCCTGAAATACGATCATTAAGCGGGAAGCAGGAAAGTGCGTGAGCCAGCGTGTCAGGTGCTTTCCGTAGCGACTCTGCTCGACATAGAGTGGATTGTTCCTGAGCCCTGCTTCAAAAGACAGATCTGCACCGAAGAAATTCCCAATTCTCACTTCATGGCGATGATTGGATATTGCTCGTTCAACGGGGTCTCTCAGCGAGACAATAACCTTCGCGTCCGGTGCATAAGCCAAGACTCGCTCCGGCACATTCGCGTCAACGAAATAAGACGGGGAGATTTCTCCCAAGACTCTACCTTGTGCATCCTCTGGAAACTGGTTCTCGTACCACTGATAACCGCTCCCGAAGTTGTACGAAAAGAAATCGACTTCCTTTCGATTACTCAATGCGACTTCGGGATGATCTCGCAAGATATCGTAAAGCCAAGTCGATGCACACTTCTGGACACCGATTCCCACGAAGAATTTCTTGTTCACAGCCAGTATCGCACCATCACAAATATCAAAGTCGCGCCCCGCCTACCTGCTTCCGCGGCTCGAGTCATGGCCGAGATCGTGGGCGAGATCAATCTCCTCCCCAGGCATCGGTACGCTTTTCGCGAAGGCGCACGCACTACAAGACGGACGGACGTCAGGTCGTAACTGATACCAATCCGAACTAGTTCTTCGGAGATCGGACACAGATTCACAGTGTTGCCACCAGATCCTACGACAATGCAACGACCTCGACGCGTGCACACCAGCATTTTAGCATTATCCATGCCACATGGCGTGTTTAGGCCAAGCACACCGGGCTCGCTCACCCGCCGAATGGTCCCCGATCAGAGAAATCCTGCGGTATCGCTTGCCGGACTCTGTAAGGCCTAACCCGAACCTGTACACAACCCTGGCACTTGTGCTTACTTACACCGACGATCTACTTGGCCGGCAAACGATCGGGTGTAAGGCTGTTAAGCCAGCGCTACAAGACAGAATCCCCGCCTTACGTTCCCGGCCACAGATGACGAAGACCGTGGCGGCTGATCCCTCGGTATTCGACGATTTGCGATTCCGACCGGTTCGCCGTAATCGCTAGTAGTGGCGGCTATTTACCTAGGCCGGCAAGGCCGAACGGCGGTCCCCGCGATGACCGCGGAACCCTCTTGGAAGGACAGCGTTTTCCGTCAGCGTGAAGAACTGGCGAGGATCTGCGGTGGGAACCATCGCGTTGCTCGAACACAAATGCGGGTCGGTCTGGGATGATCGGAAGCGGTTGAATACGGTAGCACCCAGCGTGGTTCTCGAGCATTCCGTATGGCGCTAAGACGCTGATTATTGGCCATCCTAGCCAAGATCAGCACATCTATGCGCCGCAGGAAGCGCCGAATTGATCAGCGCTAAACGCCTCTACTTGCGCACCGTCTCCATCAATATTTTCAAAGGCATGGGAGGCCTAACCTTTCCCTGCGACGGATTGCACCACATGCTCTGCGACGAACTCATCGCCAGCCGCACCGCAACCGAATCGGGTCAGCGTTTCCCCCGAATCAACGACTCCGGATGCCGTTCCAGATAATCGGCCAAAGCTTCCAGAGATCTCGCCGCGGCGGAAAGGGCGCGCAACGAGGCGAGCGCCTCCCGGCGCAGGGGCGAGCCCTCGCCGACGGCGGAGGAGATGCCGTCGAACGTCTCCCTGGCGGTGATAAACGCCGCTCCGGCCGAGTCCGCGGCACGACGCAGGCTCTGCGCGGTCGGGCCGATCTCACCCTCGGCGCTGCCCGCGACCCGGCCGACCTCGGTCGCAGCAACTTCGAGCGCCGACAGCAACCCCTGCAACTTGTCCGCGAGCACACGAGCGACCCGACGCGCATCCGCAAGCGTGGCGCCCAGGTCCTCCCCGCTCGTCCCCAGGAGATCCCGCGCGCTGGCGCTCGCCTGCGCCAGGTCCGCGGAGGCGCTCTCGAGGCTCTCCAGAATGCGTGGCACCTCGGGCGCATCGACCAGCCTGCGCAGCCCCTCCATTACCGCCAGGGCCTGATCGACCAGATGGTCCACCGGGATCTTCTCGAGCTCCCCGCGCAGGCGCTCGAACGGCGATGGAATGGTCGGCAACTCGCGGTAGCGGCCACCTCCGCCGTGGAGGATCAATGGGGTGCCAGGGAAGAAGCCGACCTCGATCTGCAGCATCCCGGTCACGATGCTCTGGCTGCCGAGCCGCGCGCGCATCCCGGCCTGCAGGGCCTTTTCGTATAGCCCCTTGCTGTCGAGCTCGCCGCGAATCTCTCCCGGCCAATCCACGCGATCCTGGTCGATCTCGATATAGACGGGGACCACGAACGCGCCCCGCTCCTCGTCGAAGGTCACGCCGATGTCCTTCACGGTCCCAATCTGCACCCCTTTGAGGACGACCGGGGCACCGACCTTGAGGCCGCTGGTGTTGGTGCGGAAGTAGAGCACCAACGTCTCCCAGTCGCCGCCCAGGCGCCCGCCGCCCAAGATTAGAAGGCCGGCGACCAGAAGGGCCAGTGCGCCCATGACGAAGGCGCCGATCAGGGTCGGGCTGGCACGCTGACTCATCCGTGGGCGACCCCGCTCGGCCGGCCTTCTCCCCGGGTGAGGAACTCGATCACCCTGGGCTCGTCGCACTCCTGCAGTAATCGGCGGGGGGCGCCCCGGGCGAGCATGGTCTTGGTCTCGGTGTCGAGAAATACCGAATCGTCCGCGATCGCAAAGATGCTAGCAAGCTCGTGGGTGACCACCACCAGGGCCACCCCCAGGCTGTCGCGCAGCTCCATGATGAGCCGATCGAGCAGATGGGCGCTCACTGGGTCGAGACCCGCGGAAGGTTCGTCGAGGTACAGGATCGCCGGATCCAGCGCCATGGCGCGGGCCAGAGCCGCGCGCTTGCGCATACCGCCGCTGATCTCGAACGGGTAGTAGTCCTCAAAGCCACGCAGCCCTACCAGCCGCAGCTTCAGCCGCGCGAGCGCAAGCGCGTCGGAGGGGGTGACCTCGGTGAGCTCCGTCAAGGGAAGGGTGATGTTCTCGGCCAGGGTCAGGGAGCTCCATAGCGCGCCGCTTTGGTAGAGCACGCCGACGCCGCGCATGATCGCCCGCCGCTGGTCCTCGTCACCGTCCCACAGGCTCTTTCCGTCATACAGCACCTGTCCCTGCGCGGGCTGGATCAGACCGATCATGTGCTTGAGCAGGGTGCTCTTGCCGCAGCCGCTGCCGCCCATGATGACGAAGATCTCGCCCTGCCGCACGTCGAAGCTCAGGTCGCGCTGGACCACGAAATCCCCGAAGGCCATCGTGAGGTCTCGCACCCGGATTGGAGGGGCATCGCCATTCACACTCACGGCTCAGATCCCGAGCTGAGTGGCGACCAGGGTGATGACGGCGTCCGCCACCACGATGCCGACGATGGCGCTCACCACGGCTGTGGTCGCGGCCTCCCCCACCGCGGCGGATGAGCGCCCGCTGTTCACCCCCTGATAGCAGCCGGCGATGGCAATGATGACCGCGAAAACCAGGCTCATGAAGAGCCCGACGGCCAGGTGGACGAGGGTGACGGACTCCAGCGTCTGGGTCAGGTACTGGGTCACCGTGATGTCGAACATCCCGACGCCCACCAGCATGCCGCCAAAGATGCCCAGCACATCCGCGTAAATGGTCAGCAATGGGACCATGAGCACGAGCGCCAGCAGGCGCGGCAGGACCAGGAAATCCATCGGGGATATGCCCAGGGTCTTGAAGGCGTCGATCTCCTCGTTCACCTGCATGCTCCCGAGCTGGGCGGCGAAGGCGGCGCCCGTGCGCCCGGCCATGATGATGGCGGTCATCATCGCCCCCATCTGCCGCAGCATGCCGATTCCCACGGCGTTGGCGATATAGACCTGGGCGCCGAACATCGCCAGCTGCACCGCGCCGACAAAGGCCAGGATGACGCCTACCAGGAGGCTGATCAGGCTGACGATGGGCAGGGCCTCCACCCCGCTCTGCTGGATGAACAAGGCGAGATCCGAGCGCCGTAAGCGCGCGCGGCCCGTAAGCAGGCGTCCGAGCGCCAGCACCAGCTCACCGACGAACGCGAGCACGGACCGGGTCTGCGCGAGGGCCGCGACCGTGCCGCGGCCGGCCCGTTCCAGGAATCCAGGCACCTGGACCTCGCGGCGGGCGCCGGCACGCTCCGGCACCTTGCGCGCCAGGGCGAGCAGGCCGCTCGCCCCGGACGGCAGGCCCGAGGTATCGACCTCCACGCCGTGCGCGTCCGCCAGATCCGCGACCGTGACCAGGAAGGCGACGAGTCCGCTGTCCCATGCGCCGAGTCCTCCGTCCCGCAGTCCGATCCGGCGCACGGAGCTCCAGTCCTCGGGCTGGAAGGACGCGACGTCCGGGACCGCCTTCTCCAGCGTCCAGCTCCCCTTCAGAGTGATGGACCACTCGCCGCCATCGGCGAGCCCGGCGCTGACGCGATCGTCTGGGTCTTGCTGCTCTCGCGGGCACATGGCCGGTTCCGGCATCCTCGCCTCGAATGAGAAACTAACCGCGACCGCTGGCTCGTCTCGCGGACAGCGATGCGCGGGCTTTGGCCCGATGGGTCATCAGAGTTTAACATTGCGGCGCTAGGGTGAATGCCGCGCGGCGCTCTCATCGGCAAGAACCACCCGAGCCCGGCATCGCCCGGACTTCCCCGTTCCAAAGCGGCGCCAGCAAATTCCGCCGCGGCACACCCGACCTGAACCCAACGGTCCAACCGAGATCGGCGCTGCCGGGGCGTCCCGGACGCGCACGCACTCGGAAACCAACAGGTATTGGCGCATGGATACCCAAGTAGAAGATCGACACGACGAGCTGCTCGATCGGATCATCGACCAAATCGAGTCCCGGGACGAGCCACGGCTGCGAGCGCTGGTCGCGGACCTTCATCCCGCCGAGAACGCGGACCTGCTCGAGTCCCTCCCTCCCGAGCAACGCAGCACCCTGTGGGAGGCGATGCCCCCCGCGCAGGAAGGCGAGATCCTCTCCCACCTTGGCGACGAGGCCCGCGCGACCATCATCGGCGAGATGGATCATGCGGACCTGGTCGCCGCGGCCGAGCACCATGGATGACGAGGACCTGGCCGAGGTGCTCGAGGAGATGCCGGAGGATCGGTCCCGAGTCGATCCTACGCTGCCCTGGAGGCGGACCACCGCAAACGCCTCGAGGCGGTGCTGAGCTATCCGGAGGGAACCGCCGGCCGTCTGATGAGCACGGAGGTGATCAGCGTGCGCAAGCGACGTCACCCTGGCGGTCGTGCTGCGCTGGCTGCGTCGCCACAGGACCTTGCCGCCCCACACCGATGCCCTGATGGTGTTCGAGCCGGACGGCCGCTATCGCCGGCAAGCTGCACATGGCCGACCGTCATACCGGCGACCCCGGAGCTGCCGGTCGAGTCGGTCATGCAGCCGGAGGCGGAGACCGTGCATGCCAGCGCCACCGAGCACGAGGTCGCGGTCCTGTTCGAGCGCCGGGACCTGATCTCGGTGGCGGTGCTCGATGACGAGGAGCGCCTGCTCGGGCGCATCACCATCGACGACGTGGTGGACGTCATCCGCGATGAGGCCGACCGCGCGATGCTCAGCGAGCGCCGGCCTGGAGGAGGAAGAGGACCTGTTCGCCCCGGTGTCTGCCCAGCGCCAAGCGGCGCGCCGTGTGGCTCGGAATCAATCTCGTCACCGTCTTTCTCGCCGCCTGGGTCATCGGTCGCTTCGAGGAGGCGCTGGACAAGATCGTCGCCCTGGCGGTGCTGATGCCGGTCGTCGCCAGCATGGGCGGGCATCGCCGGCAGCCAGACCCTGACGCTGACCATCCGCGGCCTGGCACTGGACCAGATCGCCGCCGTCCAACGTCGCGCTGGCTGACGACCAAGGAGATCGCGGTCGGCGCCCTCAACGGCGTGGCCTGGGCGCTCATCGTGGCCGCTGGTCGCCTACCTCTGGTTCCACAGCGCCGGCATCGCGGGCGTCATTGCCGCCGCGATGGTCCTCAACCTGCTTGCGGCGGCCGCCTCGGGTGTGGCCGTTCCCCTGATCCTGCACCGTCTCGGCATCGACCCCGCACTCTCCGGCGCCGTGATCCTGACCACGGTCACCGATGTGGTCGGCTTCCTCAGCTTTCTCGGTCTGGCCTCGCTCTTTCTTCTCTGATGAGAGCCTGATTACTGACCATCCTGGCCAGATTCAGCACATCCGCGTGCCGCGATCCGACCGAAATGGCGACACGCTTGACCGGGAGAAAGACATGAAAGATGGTCAGGCCCATCTCTGCGCGATAGGATATCCTTTCGCGATCATGAAAAATTTATCGCTATTTTTATCGCTCACAAAGCCGTAGCCTGCGCACACGATCACGGTCCCCCTTGATCCGAACCAACGGATTTCGAAGAGCGGTCCGACCATTCTCGATGGCCGCACCCGACGCATCTACACATTGCATACCTGAAGCCTGTCACTACCCCGGGTCTCCCCCGCGCGCTCCGTGATGGTATCTTCGCGTTCTCGAAACACTTGCCACCGAGGAGTCCACAATGAAGATCGCCATCCTGTCCAGAAACCCCAAGCTCTACTCCACCCGCCGCCTGGTGGAGGCCGCCGAAGCGCGCGGCCACGAGGTGCGGGTGCTCGACTGTGCTGCGCTGCTACATGAACATCACCTCCATGCGCCCGGAGATCCACTACAAGGGCGAGAAGCTGGAGGGATTCGATGCCGTGATCCCGCGCATCGGCGCCTCGGTCACCTTCTACGGCACCGCGGTGCTGCGCCAGTTCGAGATGATGGGGGTCTATCCCGCTCAACGAGTCGGTGGCCATCACGCCGTTCCCGCGACAAGCTGCGCTCCCTGCAGCTGCTGTCGCGCAAGGGTATCGGCCTGCCGGTGACCGGGTTCGCCCACAAGCCGGACGACATCCAGGACCTGATCAAGATGGTCGGCGGCGCGCCGCTGGTGATCAAGCTGCTGGAAGGCACCCAGGGCATCGGCGTGGTGCTGGCGGAGACGCACAAGGCGGCCGAGAGCGTGATCGAGGCCTTCATGGGCCTGCACGCCAACATCCTGGTGCAGGAGTTCATCAAGGAGGCCGGCGGCGCGGACATGCGCTGCTTCGTGATCGGCGACAAGGTGGTGGCGGCCATGAAGCGCCAGGGCAAGGAGGGCGAGTTCCGCTCCAACCTGCACCGCGGCGGCACCGCGAGCGTCGTCCGCATCACCCCCGAGGAGCGCTCCACCGCCGTCCGCGCCGCCCAGACCATGGGGCTGAACGTCGCGGGCGTCGACCTGCTGCGCTCCAACCACGGACCGGTGGTCATGGAGGTCAACTCCTCCCCCGGCCTGGAAGGGATCGAGACGCTCCACCGGCAAGGACGTCGCGGGCATGATCGTCGCCTTCATCGAGCGAACCGCCGCCCTCGGCAAGACGCGCACCCGCGGCAAAGGGTAGGCAATGCGTCCGCCGTTCGTCATCCAGGGTCAGTCCGTCGCCGCCGGACACCGGGCGGTCATCGACCTTGCGTTGCCGAAGCTGAACTCGCACACGCGTCTGTCCATGCCGGTGCATGTGGTGCATGGCAAGCGGGACGGGCCCGTGCCTGTTCGTCTCCGCGGCGATGCACGGCGACGAGCTCAACGGCGTGGAGATCATCCGGCGCCTGCTCGAGGTCAAGGCCTTGCGCAGACTTACCGGCACGCTGATCGCGGTGCCGGTGGTCAACGTCTACGGCGTGATCCACCAGTCCCGCTACCTGCCCGACCGGCGCGATCTGAACCGCTGCTTTCCGGGGCACGCCTCGGGCTCCCTGGCGGCGCGGGTGGCACACCTGTTCATCGACGAGATGGTGCGTCACTGCACCCACGGTATCGATCTGCACACCGGCGCCATCCACCGCACCAATCTGCCGCAGATCCGCGCCGATCTCGACGACCCGGAGACCGAGCGTCTCGCCCGCGCCTTCGGTGTTCCGGTGCTGCTCAACGCGACGCTGCGCGACGGCTCGCTGCGCGAGGCGGCCACGGAGCTCGGCATTCCGATGCTGCTCTACGAGGCGGGCGAGGGGCTGCGGTTCGACGAGGTCCCGATTCGCGCCGGCGTGATGGGCGTACTCAACGTCATGCGCGAGTTGGGGATGCTCAAGTCCTCGAGCCGACGCGCGCGCGAGGCCGCGCCCTTCATCGCCCGCTCCAGCAGCTGGACGCGCGCCCCCGAGAGCGGCCTGCTGCGAACCCTGGTGGCGCTCGGCGCCACGGTTCAGCGCGGCGATGTACTCGGTTACGTCAGCGACCCCTACAGCGGCACCCAGCACCCGGTGACCGCCCACGTCCGCGGTGTCGTCATCGGCCGCGTGCAAATCCCGTCGGTCCACGAGGGCGAGGCCCTGTTCCATATCGCCCGCTTCGGCAGCGAGCACGACGACGCCGCCGACGAGGTGGAGGCCTTCCAGCAGAAGCACCTGGACGACATGGACGGCCTCGATCCTCCGATCGTTTGACGCACAGCGAGCCCGAAAGATGATTCTGCACGAACGAGCCCGAGCCGCCGTCGCCGGCATCCTCTGGCTGCTGCTGCCCCTCGGCACCCAGGCACAATCCGAACAGACAGCGCCAGCCGCCCTGGGCAAGGACGGGACTGAGGCGCAGGCCACGCTCGCCGCCGGCACGATCGATACCCTGGCCTCCTTCGTCGATCTGCGAACCGCGATCATGCGGGACATCAAGGAGGTCAACAAGCAGATCGGCGCAAGCCAATCCGATGCGGAGAAGGAAAATCTGAAGCTGCAGCTCGACAAGCTGGAGTCCGACCTGCGCGCCGTCACCGATAACTTCGAGAACATCTCCGCCGGCATCGACCTCACCGCCCTGCGCGCCAAGGAGGAGGAGGCGTTCAACTTCCAACGGGAGCTGTTCGCCCTGCTGAAGCCCGCACTGGACGAGATGAAGGAGATGACCTCCCACGTGCGGCAGAAGTCGGACCTCAAGGACAGGATCGCCGGCTACCAGGAAAGCCTGCCGGTACTGGAGCAGGCCATCGCCAACGCCGAGCATCTGGTATCCGAGAGCAAAGAGAAGCCCGTCACTCAGGCGCTGGAACGGACCTTGGAGAAGTGGCGGCGACAGCAGACCTTTACCCAGAGCGAGCTGCAGGCGGCTGAGCTGCAGCTGCAGGAGCTAGTCTCGACCGAAGTATCCTTGGCCGAGGCGTCCCAGAGCTATCTCAAGACCTTCTTCCAGCAGCGCGGGCTCTACCTCACGATCGCCCTCCTGGTGGTGGTCGGCATCCTGCTCCTGTCCCGCCTGACCCATCAGGCCATGCTGCGCTTCGTGCCGGGTTTCAAGAAGGCGCACCGCAGCTTCCGCCTGCGGCTGGTCGAACTGATCCACCGGATCGTCACCCTGTTCCTGGTCCTCATGGGCCCCATGATCGTCTTCTACGTGGTGGAGGACTGGGTGCTCTTCAGCCTCAGCATCCTGCTGCTGCTGGGCGTCGCCTGGACCCTGCGGCAGACCCTGCCCCGCTACATCCATCAGATCCAGATCTTCCTGAACATCGGCTCGGTGCGCGAGGGGGAGCGCCTGAACATGGACGGCCTTCCCTGGCAGGTACGGCAGATCAACGTCTTCTGCACTCTGGTCAATCCGGTGGCGGAGCTCACCCAGCGCGTGCCGATCAACGAGCTGGTGGACATGAAATCGCGGCCCTGCCGGCACGAAGAGCCCTGGTTTCCGTGCAAGAAGGGCGACTGGGTCATCCTCAGCGATGGCGTGCGTGGCAAGGTCATCGGCATCTCTCCCGAGCTGGTGCAGCTGGTGGAGCGCGGCGGGGCCCAGCTCACCTACCAGACCGGCGACTTCCTCGCGAAGTCGCCGCGCAACCTGGCAACCAACTTCCGCGTCAAAGAGATCATCGGCGTCAGCTACAAGCTGCAGGCCGATAGCACCAGCCGCATCCCGCAGCTTCTCCAGGATTACCTACAGCAGCGGATCGAGCAGGAGGGCTTCGGCGATCAGCTGTTGAACCTCAGAGTGGAATTCGCCCAGGCGAATACCTCATCGCTGGACCTGGCGGTGATCGCGGACTTCAAGGGCGAGCTGGGAGACCTCTATAATCGGCTGCGGCGCGCCATTCAGCGCTGGTGCGTCGATGCCTGTACCGAGCACGGATGGGAGATCCCATTCCCTCAGATGACATTGCACGGCGCCGTGGGACGGGTGGACTGAACCGACACCATCCGCCGCGGCATCGCCTGACGCCTTGAGTGCCTCTCAACGATCACCATGACGAACACCAACCGAACCACCGAGCGCGGGCTCATCTGCGCCTTCCGCCTCGACGGTCAGGGCGGCGGCACGCCGCTGGACTGGGACGGCATCCGGTCGACGCCGCGGTCCGACGGGTTGACCTGGATCCACCTGGATCTACCCGACCCGCATACGGGCGCCTTCGTGCGCGCGCAGAGCGGGCTCGACGAGACGGTCGCCGACGCCCTGCTGGCCGAGCACACCAGACCGCGCCTGCTGGCGTTCGACGACGGCGTCCTGGTGACGCTGCGCGGAATCAACTTTAACCCCGGCGCGGAGCCGGACGACATGGTGTCCATCCGCATCTGGGCCAGCGAGCACCTGGTTGTCAGCTGCCGCAAGCTGCCGCTGCACGCCGTCCGCGACGTGCAGGACTCCATCGAGCGGGGGCGCGGCCCCTGCACCGCCGGGGAGTTGCTGTCTTCCATCGCCGACCGCCTCGCCGAGCGTATGGATGACGTCATCGAGGGTCTCGAGGATCAGGCCGACGACCTGGAGGACCAGGTGGACGAGGGCCGCCTGGAGGAGACCAACACCGCCCTGGCGGACCTGCGCCGCACCTTTATCGGGCTGCGCCGGTATCTGGTCCCGCAGCGGGACGCGCTGCTACGCCTGGCGGCGGCCAAGGTGACCTGGCTGGCGGAGGACGACCGCGCCTGGCTGCGCGAGGTGGCCGATCAGACGACCCGCTTTCTGGAGGCGCTGGAGGCCTCGCGCGACCGGGCGACGGTCACCCAGGAGGAGCTGTTGCAGCGTCTGTCGGAGAAGACCGAGCAACGCATGTATCTGCTGTCGGTGATCACCTCCGTGTTCCTGCCCCTCGGATTCATCACTGGGTTGCTCGGGGTGAACGTCGACGGCATCCCCGGAGCCGAGACACCCTGGGCCTTCCTCCTGCTGTGCGTTGGGATGGCGGCCTTCATCGGCCTGCAACTGTGGTATCTGCGCAGAAAGCGCTGGTTCTGAATCCGTTCGGCGGTCGAGATCGAAAGACGGGGTCTGAACACGGATTCAGCCCTCGAGTTGAACCGGCGAGATGAACCCTTTGGGTTTTACCGCCAGCACCGAGCAGCTCAACCGGTTCAGGATGGTCTCGGCCGTGTTGCCGATGAGGAAGCCGGCGATGCCCGTCCTGCCCACGGTACCCATCACCACCAGATCCACGCCCAACTCCGCGGCGAGGTCCGGGATCACCTTCCGCGCCGCTCCCTTGATCAGGTGCTGACGCATCTTCAGGTATTCCATGGCCCTGTCGCCGAGACGCTCCGCCAGATGCCGGGAGAGCACGTCCAGGAGATGTTGATGTCCGAGGCGTACGCCCTCGACGTATTTCTCCACCTCGGACGGCGGAAGCATGGCGCGACCGGTGCGCAGCGCGGACTCGCCCACGGCTTGCCAGGCGTTGACCAGGTGAAGCTCGGAGAGCTCCGACAGGGCGAGCGCGGAGGCCATCTCAACGATCTGGCGGCTGAGCTCGAACTGCATATCCGCCGCCCGCGCATCGATCTGATCCATATCCACGGCGGCCAGGATTCGCCGGTAAGGCTTGAACTCGCTCGGCTTAACGAGCCAGACCGGACACGGGCACTTGCGCAGCAGGTGCATGTCCTGACTGCCGAAGACGCGGTCGAGCAAGCCGTCTGACTCGGACGCCTTGACCACCAGGTCGCGGCCCCCGCGCAGCACCTCACGGATGGTCACGAGGAAGGGCGTGCCCACCAGTACCTTGTGATGGATCTCGACGCGCCCGCGCCAAGGCGCGGCAAGCGCCTCGAGACGCTCTGCCGCCGCGTCGACCAGCTCCTTCTGCAGGTCCTCGGCGGAGCAATCGACTTCCGCCAGGGTCAGGTCAGCGGAAAGCTGCTCGACCACCTCGACCAGGGTAAGCGCTGCCTGATTGCTGTCCGCGAGCGACGCGGCCCGCTCCAGCGCCCCACGGTCGTCTTCCCCCGGGGCTGACACGAACAGGATGTTGCCAAATCGCTGCATTTCCGGATCCTCCGATTCAGTGCGCTAGTGTACTGCGCCAGTCTGTTTGGCACTTATAACGACGAAGGGAACGCGTCCCAAGATTCCCGGAAACTATTGCTGGCAGCCAAGTTTCCGCCCGTTCGTCGGGTTGGGAAGATCCAAATCAGGAAAAATCGCCGATGTGCATGCCTCCGATAAGTTCCGCAATTTCGAGCGCACTACACTGGCGTGCTCCTGCCTCCCGACCGGGCGGGTTCACCGCGACCGGACCCAGCGGCGCACCAGCGCCTTCTCGAGCTCGACCAGGAACAGCACGGTGGAGGCCACCAGAACGATGCGGCCCCAGATCGCGAGGCTGATCGCCGCGGTTCCGAACAGGGCCTGCATCGGCGGCAGATAGGTGAAGCCGAGCTGAAACAGGATCAAGAGACCAACCGCCAGCAGCGCGTAACGATTCCCCAGCAAGCCGGCGCGGTTCAGCACGGGCGCGGTGATGTAACGGGAGTTGAAGAGATAGAAGATCTCGAACACGACCAGCGTGTTCACGGCCACGGTCCGCGCGTGCTCGATACTCACGCCGCGATCCATCTCCCACAGGAACAGGCCGAAGGTGCCGGCGGTCAGGATCACGGCGACGTAGGCGATGCGCCACAGGAACCAGCCGGTCAGTAAGGGATCGCGCGGATTTCTTGGCGGCCGGCGCATCACCCCGGGCTCGGGGGGCTCGAAGGCCAGCGCCAGCGCCAGCGTCACCGCAGTGATCATGTTGACCCAGAGGATCTGCACGGGGGTCAGAGGGAACTGGTGGAAGCCGAACAGGATCGCGCCGAGGACGACGAGGGCCTCTCCGCCGTTCGTGGGCAGGATGAACAACACGGCCTTCCGCAGGTTGTCGTAGACGGTACGGCCCTCCTCCACCGCGTTCGCGATGGATGCGAAGTTGTCGTCCGCCAGCACCATCTCGGCGGCCTCCTTGGCCGCTTCCGTGCCATTCACGCCCATGGCCACGCCAACGTCGGCACGCTTCAAGGCGGGTGCGTCATTGACCCCGTCGCCAGTCATGGCGGCGACCTCGCCCGCCTGCTGCAGCATCTGCACCAAACGCAGCTTGTGCTCCGGCGTGACCCGTGCGTAGACGTTCACCTCCGCCACCCGTCGCCGCAATGTCTCGTCGTCCATGGCGTCGAGCTCTCGCCCCGTGAGCGCCTCGTCGGGATTGGCCAACCCAACCTGGGTGGCAATGGCGCGGGCCGTCGCGGCGTGATCGCCGGTGATCATCTTCACCCGGATGCCGGCGTTGGCGCAGACACGCACCGCCTCGATCGCCTCCTCTCGGGGCGGGTCCATCAGACCGAACAGCGCCAGCAGTACCAAGTCGTTTCCGATATCGGAAAAATCGAGCTCCGATCGGTGGCTCTCTCCGGGCTTCGCCGCCACCGCAAGCACCCGTTGCCCGCCCTGCGCGAGGGCCTCGATGCGCTCTTGCCATACAGGCCTGTCGAGGGTCTCGAAGCCGTCCGCCGTGCGTTGCTGAGCGCAAAACTCGAGCACCGCCTCCGGCGCCCCCTTGACGAAGATGAATGCCTGACCCGCATGGCTGTGGTGCAGCGTGGCCATGAACTTGTGGCCGGAATCGAACGGGATCAGGTCCGTGCGCGGGTGCTCCTTGTTGACGGCCTCCGGCTCCAGTCCGCTCTTGATGCCCGCGATCAGCAACGCGCCCTCCATCGGGTCCCCGTGCACCCGCCAAGCTCCGTCGCCGGATTCAAGAGCCGCGTCATTGCACAGGAGCACCGCCTGCAGCGCCTGCTGCAGCACCGGGTCGCTCTCCGCCGCGAAGACCTCACCGTCGAGCACGAATCCACCGTGGGGATCGTAGCCCGTCCCGGTGAGCGCCAGCCGGCGCTCCGCAGTGACAATGGTGCTGACCGTCATTTCGTTGCGGGTCAGGGTGCCGGTCTTGTCCGAGCAGATGACGCCCACGGTACCCAGGGTCTCGACCGCCGGCAGGCGCCGGATGATCGCGTTCCGCCCGGCCATGCGCTGAACGCCAATGGCCAGGGTAATGGTCATGATCGCGGGCAGTCCCTCGGGAATCGCGGCGACCGCGAGACCCACGGCGGCAAGGAACATCTCGGCAGCGGTGTAGTCTCGCACCAGCACGCCGAAGGCGAATCCGGCCACGGCGACCAGCAGGATGGCGACCGTCAGCCAGCGTCCGAACTGGGCCATCTGGCGCAACAGCGGCGTGGTCAACTGCTGGACCTCGGCGACCAGAGCGCTGATGCGCCCGATCTCGGTGTGCGCACCAGTCGCCACGACGACGCCCATGCCTTGGCCGTGCGTTACCAGCGTGCCGCTGAATGCCATGCAGCGGCGGTCGGCGAGCACGGTGTCACGCGACAAGGGATCCGTGCCCTTTTCCACCGGGACGGATTCTCCGGTCAAGGCCGCCTCCTCTACCTGCAGGCCTTTGGCCCGGAACAGGCGAAGATCGGCCGGCACCTTATCACCCGACTGCAGGGATACTACGTCGCCTGGCACCAGCTGCGATGCGTCGACGGTAACCTGGCGGCCGCCCCTCCAGACCATCGCATGCGGCGATAGCATCTGGCGGATCGCGTGCAGGGCGTCTTCCGCCTTTCCCTCCTGCACGTACCCGATGACCGCGTTGATGACCACCACACCGAGAATGACGCCCGCGTCCAGCCAGTGGTGCAGCAGCGCCGTGACCGCGCCTGCCGCGAGAAGGACGTAGATGAGCACGTTGTGGAACTGATACAGGAAGCGCACCAGGGCGGTGCGCGGCTTGACCTCGGGAAGCCGGTTGGGCCCGTGGCGGGCGAGGCGGCGCCCCGCGTCTTCCGCGGAGAGCCCCTCCTTCGCGCTTTCAAGCCTCTCGAACGCCTCGCCGATGCTCAGACTGTGCCAGTGCTCGGGACCGGCAGGCGCGGTCTTGCGCGCCTGCATCGCCTCGAATTCCTGCCGGTTGCGCCAGGCCACCCAGGCGCCGACGAGACCGAGCAGCGCCAACCCCACGAACAGGATCAGCCATTCCAGCACAACGAAATCGAGCATCAAGACTTCGGGCTCCGACATGGTCACGCTCCCGATCCCCGGAGGCGATTGCGCATGGTCGAACTGCGCCCGCGGGAATCACCATCAAACAAACAATTCGCATGAAACAGGCGATCTACATCGGTAAGCATATCTTCACCCGGCAATCTGGATAGTGCTTTTCGCGCCGAATTGCGCGGTGTCCGTGCCGGTCGGAGCCGATGACGTATCACCCGCCTGTCACCCGCGCTCAGGCGCATACCTCGCTGACGTAGCTGAAACCCATGGCCCGTTGCAGGTATGCTGCATCTCACCGCCGCTCCCGAACCGCCCGTGGTCGGCAACGGATCACTAGCGTGTTGCCAAGAGGCTTCTGTTGGACCCGAAATCCTTCGTCTACTCCGCCGTGCTGCTGCTGGTGGCCACCTCCATCGCGGTGGCCATCTTCCGCCACTTCGGGCTCGGCTCGATCCTGGGGCTGCTCACGGCTGGTATCTTCATCGGGCCACACACGCCGGGGCCGTCCATCACCGAGCACGTGGAGGACGTGCGGCATTTCACCGAGCTGGGGGTGGTGCTGCTGCTGTTCCTGATCGGGCTAGAGATGCAACCGCGCCGCCTGTGGTCGCTGCGGCGGTCCATGTTCGGGCTCGGCTCCCTGCAGATCCTGGTCTCCGGACTCGGCATCGCCCTGTACCTGCAGCTATTCGAGCCGAGCTGGGGGGTGGATCTGCTGGCGGGGCTCACGCTCGCCCTCTCGTCCACCGCCTTCGTCATCCAGATGCTGCAGGAACGCGGGGACATCGCCAGCCCCCACGGCCAGACGGCGTTCGCCGTGCTCCTGATGCAGGACCTCGCGGTCGTGCCCCTGCTCGCGCTCATGCCCATCCTTGCGGACGTGGGACCGCTGTCGAGCGACATCCCGCTCGTCAAGCAGGTAATCATCGTGGTTGTCGCCGTGCTCCTGGTCATCGCCGCGGGTCGCTACGTCGTCCCCCGCGTCCTCGACCTGTTGGCGCGCCAGAACAACCGCGAGGCCTTTCTCCTCGTCGCCATGGCCGCGGTCTTCACCTCCGCCTGGGCAATGGACCAGGCGGGCATGTCGATGGCGCTCGGCGCCTTCCTGATGGGCGTCGCGCTGTCCGGGTCGCGCTACAACGTCCAGATCCAGGCCAGCATTGAGCCCCACAAGGGGCTACTGATGAGCCTGTTCTTCGTCGCCGTGGGCATGTCAGTCGACCTCGGGGCGCTCGCGAACGATCCCCTGCTGTTCGCACGCCACGTGGTGATCATCCTGGCGATCAAGATCGCCGTACTGTTCGCCCTCTGCCTGCTGTTCGGGGAGGCTCGCGGGTCCGCGGTGCGGGTCGCCTTCCTGCTCGCCCAGAGCGGGGAGTTCGGGTTCGTCCTGTTCGGCGCCGCCAAGGCGCTGGCGATCATCGACAGCGATACCTTCGTGCTGGCGGTCGGCGTTATTTCTCTCAGCATGCTGGCGACGCCGCTGCTGGTGCGCGTCGGCGACGCACTCGCCGCTCGGGCGTCCGGCGACGCGCCGCTGCCGGGCGAGCCGTTCAAGTTCCCCCTCGAAGGCAGGGAGTCTCACGCGCGCGCCGTGCTTGCGGGCTATGGGCGCGTCGGCCATACCGTTGGAACCATCCTCAAGAGCAGCGGCATTCCCTTCATCGCCTTCGATACCAGCCCGATCCGTGTGGCCGAGTTCCGCAACCTGGGCCACCCGGTCTACTACGGCGACATCGCCGACGCCGACTTGCTGGCCGCGGCCCACATCGAGCAGGCGAACCTGGTCGTGCTGACCATCGACGACCGACACGATGCGGTGCGCGCGACCACGCTGATCCGCAACCTCGCACCCCGCGCCCTCATCGTGGCGCGCGCGCGCGACCTCGAAACCAGCAATGCGCTGCTGCGCGCCGGCGCCGACAAGGCCTTTCCGGAGGCGCTCGAGTCCAGCCTGCGACTCGCGGCGCAGGCGCTGGAGAGCCTGGGCGTGGCCACCGAGGACACCGATCTGCTGGTGCGGGGCGTGCGCAGCGCCGACTACGCCCTCATTCGCGAAGGCCCCGACAAGAACACCTAGACGCCGCCGCGGGGGGGCAATCTCCCATCAACTCCGAATTGCCTCGGGACAAGCCGCGGCACCGCGCCTGAACCCGGCACCGAGTGCTCCGTCCACGGCCAACAGCCGCTTCCCTACCTCTGCTTCGCTCATCCGGCGCATGGTGCTGGCGCGCGCCGGACCGTCCCCTCCTTTCAGCTTGGTTTCAAGTGGGCTGCATAGACTGGAAGTCGTCACACAAGCAAGGAGAGACCATTCATGAGCGCAACAAGATTCCAAGATGTCGCCGTCTGGGACCCGGCGGTCCGGTTGTTCCACTGGACCCTCGCCGGCTCCTTCCTCGTTGCCTACTTCACCGAGGACGAGCTGATGGCGTTGCACGTCAACGCCGGCTATCTGATCGGGGCCCTGATCCTGTTCCGACTGATCTGGGGCTTCGTCGGCCCCGCCCATGCCCGGTTTCGCGACTTCGTGCGCGGGCCATCGGTGGTTAGGGACTATCTGCGCCAGGCGGTCCGGTTCGACGCGCCGCGCCACCTGGGACACAACCCGGCCGGGGGCGCCATGGTGCTGGCGCTGTTGACCACACTGACCGTCACCGTGCTGAGCGGGATCGCCCTCTACGGCGCCACCGACTTCGCCGGCCCCCTGGCCGGCCTGTTCCGAGGAGAGCTGGCCGCGGACGTGCTCGAGGAGACACACGAGGTCGCGGCCAACCTGACCCTGCTCCTGGTCGTGCTGCATCTGGTGGGCGTGTTGTTCTCGAGCCTCGAGCATGGCGAGAACCTAGTGAAGGCCATGGTCACCGGCCGCAAGAAGGCGGAGGTGGCGCCATGAGGACACAACGAGCGAGCGCGCTGCTGCTGACCCTTGGCCTCGCCGTCGGCGCGACGGAAGGCGCGACCGTGGATGACCTGCTCGCTGCCTACCGGGGCGAGGGAGCCGGCCCTTTCAGCGCAGCTTCAGGCGAGCGGCTCTGGGACCAGCAGCATCCGGGCGCGGAAGGGCCTCGTACCTGCGCCGACTGCCACACCAAGGACCCTCGGAATCCGGGACGCCACACCGTCACCGGCAAGGACATCGACCCCCTGGCGCCCTCGGCGAACCCCAAACGGCTCACCGACCGGCGCGAGGTGGAGAAGTGGCTGGGACGCAACTGCAAGTGGACCCTCGGCCGTTACTGCACGGCCCAGGAAAAGGGCGACCTTCTGACCTTTCTTCAATCCCAGTGATGCCCAAGCGAGGTAATCCATGATGAACAAGCTGCTGATCACGACCTTTGCCACTACACTCATACTCGCCTTGGCGCTCGGTCTGCGCGCCGGGGAACACGAGGAGGGGGAATACGAGCACGAGGAACACCGGGAGGGAAGCGGTCCGGCCGGCGCCGTCCTCAGCGACCCGCGCGCCCCGCTGTACCGGGCCGAATGCGGTGACTGCCACCTGGCCTTCCCGCCGACCTTGCTCCCCCCCGGCTCCTGGCGAGCGGTCATGGCCGGCCTCGAAGACCATTTCGGGGACAACGCCGAGCTCGATCCCGCAACCGCGCGCGAGATTACCGGCTATCTGGTGCAACACGCGGCGGGTCCGGGGAGCGGCGAATACGGCGAGCGGTCCTGGCGCGCCACCAGGGACCGGACCCCGCCGCTGCGCATCACCGAAACCGACTATTTCCGCGGCCAGCACCACGAGATCCCAGGCTCGATGGTCACGGCGAACCAGGAGATCAAGAGCTTCAGCCGCTGCGAGGCCTGTCACGGACGCGCCGATCAGGCTATCTTCGACGAGGATGAGGTGCGCATACCCGGCCACGGCCGGTGGGACGATTAACCCATGACGCAACGGCTCCTGCCGCTCCTGCTCGCTCTCGCCGTCGTCAGCCCCGGCGCGGCGGACGATGATCACGAGACCGCCATGCGCCTGCGCGAGCAGGACCAGATCCTGTCCCTGGAGGAACTGCTCTCGCGGCTGGATCTGGGGGCAGACGCCCGCGTGCTGGAGATCGAGAGCGAGCAGGAGCACGGCCGGTCGGTCTACGAGATCGAGTACGTGGATGGCCGCGGGCGCATCCGAGAGATCGCGGTGGATGCGGCGACCGGAGAGCTGATCTCGCAGGAGGAATGAGATGCGGCTGCTGCTGGTCGAAGACGATGTGCCGCTCGCGACCGAGCTGCAGGCGGCACTGCGACGCGCGGGGTACGCCGTCGACCTCGCGGGCGACGGCGAGGAGGCACTGTTCCTCGGGCGCGACGAGAGCTATGACCTGGTGATCCTCGACCTCGGCCTGCCCCGGGTTCCTGGCCTGCGCGTGCTCGAGCAGTGGCGGCGGGACGACCGCGCGATGCCAGTGCTGATCCTCACCGCGCGAGACACCTGGAGCGAGAAGGTTCAGGGGCTCAAGGCCGGCGCGGACGACTACCTGACCAAGCCTTTTCACCCCCAGGAGCTGCTCGCCCGGCTCGACGCCCTGCTGCGGCGAGCCCACGGGCGTGCCGCTCCCGGGCTCGCGGCGGGCAACTTCCGACTCGACGAGGACCGGCAGCGCGTGGTGCGCAGCGACGGGTCCGTTCAGGACCTCACCGGCACGGAATACCGCCTGCTGCGCTATTTCATGCTCAACCCGGGCAAGGTGCTGTCGAAAACCCGGTTGACCGAGCACGTCTACGAGCAGGATTTCGACCTCGACAGCAACGTGATCGAGGTCTACGTGCGGCGCCTGCGCGACAAGCTCGGCAAACAGGTGATCGAGACCCGGCGCGGCCAGGGTTATGTCTTCCGTGCCTGAGACCGCAACGAAATCAGGCGGCGGGCCATGACGGGCACCTGGTCGAGACCAGCCGGTTCCCGGTTTCTCCGCAGATCCAGCGCACCGGCGCGCCGGACCCTGCTCCAGGCGCCATGAGACTGACACGCCGCATCGGGGACTCCGGCCGCTCCCTTGAGGGGTCCCTGCAGTGGACCCTGGGGCTGGTGGTGCTCGCCGCACTCCTCGCGATGACGTTGGGAGGGTTCTGGATCGTCCGTCAGGCCGCCGAGCAATTCGTCGCCGCCCGCCTCGCCCACGACGCCGAGGCCCTGATTGCGGGCTTGCGCCCGGAGGCCATGGAGATCGGGCGCCCGCTGCCCCCCATCTACGCGCAGCCCTTCTCCGGGCACTACTTCAGCGTCCGCTTCGGAGATGGCCAGGTGCTGCGCTCGCGTTCCCTTTGGGACCACGCGTTCGAGATCGCTCCCCTGCCGCCGGGAGAGTCCGTGCTCGCGCACGAGGACGGCCCGCGCGACCAGCGGCTGCTTGTTTGGCGCGCGGGCTACGAAAAGCAGGGGCGAAGCTTCACCGTGGCCGTGGCCGAGGACATCGCCCCCCTGGCGCGGGAGCTGGAGCGCCTGCTTGCCATGGGGGTGGGCGCCTCCCTCGGCGCTGCGGTAATCCTGCTGCTGCTCCAGCGCTGGCTGCTCCGGCGTGGGTTCCGACGCGTGGACGGCGTGCGGGCAGACATCCGGCGCCTGGAGACCGGAGAGATCGAGCGCCTGAGCGAGGAGGTCCCCGCGGAGGTCCGGCCGCTGGTGGCGGAGGTCAACCAGCTCGTAAAGGCATGGGGCAGCCATCTGGCGCGCTCGCGCAACGCGCTGGGCAACCTGGCACACGCGCTCAAGTCCCCCCTCAACCTGATCCTTCTTCACCACCCGGATACCCAGGACGACCCGGTCGCACGGCAGGCCCTGCGCATGCGCGAGCTCATCCAACGCGAGTTGCGGCGCGCCCGGCTGGCGGGGGATCACTCCCCCGCGCGGCGCTTCCGGCCGCGGGAGGACATCGACGATCTCGTGTCCGGCATCCGAACGCTCTACGCGGACAAGACGCTCGGCCTGACGGTCGAGCTGCATGCCCCGGAGCGCCTGGCATTCGACCAGGAGGACATGCTGGAGCTGATCGGAAACCTGCTCGACAACGCCGCCAAGTGGGCCGTTAGACGCGTCCACCTCACGCTGCGCGCCGACGCGACGCTGCTCATCCGGGTGGAGGACGACGGGCCGGGGGTGGAACCGCAGGCGGCGGAGCGGCTGGCAATGCGTGGCGGCCGCCTGGACGAGAGCACACCAGGCCACGGCCTCGGGCTCGCGATCGTCGACGACATCCTGAGGATGCACGGCGGCAGCCTCGCGCTCGGTCGCTCGCGACGACTGGGCGGGTTCTCGGCAACCGCCGAGCTGCCCATTCCGGGACCGGCGTCCTGAGGGCCAGTCCGTCTCCCCTGCCACTCGGGCTAGCCCGACTTCCGCTATTCACCCTCCCGTGGGGCCAGTTGGACCTTATTTTTGCCGCCTTGGTGTTTACAAGTCATTGATCTAGCGTTGGCCCCGTGCCGAAACGTCGCTGTAGTGCCGACCTTGCCCCTTGAGTCGGGGGCCATCGCGGGCGGACACTGATGCCATGTTCCTGCGGTTCAAGACACGCAAGAAAGACGGCAAAGTGCACCGCTACTGGAGTGTGGTGGAGAGCCGGCGGGTCGCCGATGGGCGAGTGGTCCAGCGTCAGGTGTTGTATCTGGGGGAGGTCAACGACGCGCAACGTGCCGCGTGGTGCCGCTGTATCGAGGTATTCGACGAAGAGCGGGGGGCTGCGGCGCAGATCGCGCTGTTTCCGGAAGGCCGCGCGGCCCCGCAGCTGGAGTGCGAGGTGGTGCAGGTCCGGCTCAATGAGCTTCAGCTGCGCCACCCGCGTCAATGGGGTGGGTGCTGGCTTGCCTGCACACTGTGGGACCTGTTGGGGCTCGACACCTTTTGGTTGCCGCGCCTGAAGCCGAGCCGCAAGGGCACCCGCTGGCTGAATGTGCTCAAGGTGCTGACGGTTATCGCCTGATCGATCCGGGCAGCGAATGGCGACTGCACCGGCAATGGTACGAACGCAGCGCGATGGGGGACCTGCTCGGGGAAGACTTCGCCATTGCCCAGAGCGATACTCTCTACCGCTGCCTCGATCTGCTGCTGGCACACAAGGAGGCGCTGTTTTCGTTCCTGCAGCAGCGCTGGCGAACCCTCTTCGAGGCCCGTTTCGAGGTGCTGCTCTACGACCTGACCAGCACCTATTTCGAGTGTGATCCGCCGGAGTCGGGCAAGCGCCGATTCGGCTACAGCCGCGACAAGCGCTTCGATTGTGTCCAGGTGGTGATTGCACTGATCGTCACCCCCGAGGGCTTTCCGCTGGGTTACGAGGTGCTGCCCGGCAACACCGTGGACAACCAGACCCTGAGGATGCGTTGGCCAAGAGCGAGGCCCGGTATGGCAAGGCCGAGCGAGTGTGGGTGATGGATCGTGGCATCCCCACCGAAGCGTCCCTCGCCGTCATGCGTGGCAGCGATCCGCCCGTCATTACCTGGTGGGCACCCCCAAGGGGCGGCTGAGCAAGCTGGAGAAGTCCTTCCTCGGCAAGCCTTGGGAGCAGGTCCGCGATGAGGTCGAGGTCAAGCTCCTGGTCGAGGACGATGAGACCTATGTCCTGGCCTCCAGCGCCGGGCGTCGCCACAAGGAGCGCGCCATGCGCAAACGCCGCCTACGCCGACTGTGCAAACGCCTGCACGAGCTGCAAGCCCAGGCGCCGCAACGCGACCAGCTCCTGTTGAAGATCGGCGCGGCGAAGAAAGAGGCCGGACGCGCTTTCTCTCTGGTCAAGATCCGCCTGCCCAAGCCCGATGAGGCGGTCACCCCCGAGACCTTCGCCTTCACGCTCGATCGTAAAAAGCTTCGCCAAGTACGCCGCCGCGAGGGACGCTACCTGCTGCGCTCCAATCTCACCGACGAGGACCCGGCAAAGCTCTGGACCTACTACATCCAATTGACCGAGGTCGAGCAGGCATTCAAGGAACTCAAGGGGGATCTGGGCATTCGCCCGATCTACCATCAACGCGAGGATCGCATCGAGGCGCACATCTTCGTCGCCTTCCTGGCCTATTGCCTTCAGGTTACGCTCAAGGCCCGGCTGCGCCCCTTGGCGCCCGGACTCACGCCCCGCGCGGCGCTGGAGAACCTCGCCGCCATCCAGATGGTCGATGTGCATCTGCCGACCACCGATGGACGCCACCTCATCCTCAGTCGCTACACCCAACCCGAGCCGGAGCAGAAAATCCTGCTCGATCAGCTGCGCCTGGATCTGCCGCCACAACCACCACCGAGGATCTCCGCCACCGCCGAGAGCCACCGCGCCGAAGTCTGCCTGTAGTGCCGACCTTTGCCGGTGCGCATACCGCGGGTCAATGGGTTAGGTCGCCAACGGCGCTGAATAGCGGAAGTCGGGCTAGCGCGTGCTGGCATACCCGGCGAGTCAAGCTGTCGTATTTCACGATGCCGCGCTATTTCAGTCAACGCATGCTCAACCCCTACCACGGTATCGTGAACGTGGTCGAGATCACGGGCGTCGATGCCGTGTGCCGCGACGGGGTCAACTGGATGCTCTACATCCAGGGCGTCACCGAGATTGAACGGTGGGATGACGGGGCGGAGCGGAAGGTCTCCCTGCCGGACATCAAGTTCGGCACCTGGTCGCGCACGGCTGGGCTCAAGCGCGCGGCCGAGCGGATGGCGGACCTGGTTCAGCGGGCCGCCGGCAGCCCGGCCACGGCCCAGTGGTTCCTGCGGGCGGACGACGGTAGCGGCATAAGGCTCGCGTGCGAGCGCCAAGAGCTGCGCGGGCGCCGGCTCAGGCAGGACGCCTTTCCGGAACTCCTGTTGCGCGCCGAATGGGCGACGAGCGAGGACACGGCACTGGTGGCCGCCTTCCATGTCTGGCAGACGCCCTGGCTGCTCGCGCTCCAGGGCATTTCCCGGCAGACCCGGCAATGGCCAGAGGGGGCGGTCTGCCGGCGCGCCTTGCTGCTTGATGAGCTCTATCCCGACCACCCGGGGATCATCGACCGATCCGCCATCAAGGCGGCGCGAGTCGAGGCCGCGCTCAGGCGTTCCGCCAAAACGGCGGGGCGCGAAAAGCCGACCCGCACCCCCGTTTTTGTCACCGGCAACTGAGGCTCGGACAACCCCCGTGCCGCGCCGAGGCCGAGACCCGTGCTCGTCAGGAAACCGCGGGGCCACCGTTCAGCAAACGTTCAGTTCCCCGCGCGTAATCTGCCCGCCACACGGACAACAAACCGGAGGGGTGGTCGTGAAGAAACAAATCCAGGCGGTGGCGCTGATCCTCAGCTTCCTGACGACGCCGATTCTTGCGGGCGAGCTGAGCACGCGCGCGGCCGTAGGCGGCGGTCTGGGCGGCGCATTGGGCGCGTTCCTAGGCTCTGAGCTGGGCGGACGTTCGGGCGCGATTCTCGGAGGCGGGCTCGGCGGCGCAGCCGGCTCGGCCATCGCCACGGACGGTTACCGGGAACGGCGTTACTACGAGCGGCGCTACTACAAGCCCCGCAAGCATAAGCACTACTACCGGCACGATCATGGCGACTGGGACGACTGAGCATCAGCGGCGATTGACGGCCGCCGCGGCAGGATACCCGCGACAGACGGTCTGAATGCCGCCAGGTCCCCGGCTCGGTTCAGGCGCTTGCGGTTCGGCGCATCCGCGCCTCGACCCGGATGGCCTTGAGCAGATCCGTGTTGAGAAATCGCGGATACACGCGATACAAGGCCTCGACCTCCATCGCACGCGCCCGAGCGGCGTGCTCGAGGCGGTCACGCAGATCATCGCCAAGACCGGAGAGCGTCAGCAAACAGGGAGCGTTCCAGTCCAGGTAGTCCTGCACCATGTCCCGCTGCATCGGCTCGGGCCACGCCTCCCGCAGCAGAAGGCGCGGGAAGGCATCGGCGGCCAGCCGCCGGGGCTCCCAACCCTCCCGTGCCGATTCCCGCTGTAGCTGGACGCCGCCGCCATCGGCCTCCCGCTCAAACCAGCCGCTTCTCGCGGGGTGGCCCGCGCTGTCCCGAACGAAGCGCTCCAAGAGGGATGCGTGGTGCCGGGGATCATGTCCATCGCGCACGGGTATCCCTCGCTGCAACAGGCGCTCGGATCGGAACCCTTGATCGGAACGCGCGGTGGCTGCCCAGGGCTCGCTCCGCGCGCGGGTGCCCAGGGGAGCCTGGGTCGTGGAAGCGACCAGGGCGAACGGCAGCCCCTCCGCATCCAGCAGCCAGAGCTCATACTGGTCGGCGCGGGGGAACGGAAGACCTTCTGTACACTGCGGCAGAGCAGTCGTCAGCGCCGAAGACGCGGCGAGCAGGAGGTCCAGATCCAGGATCGGGCTCACCGGAACCCGCCTCAGCCCGCTGGTCCGCGACCAGCCCCCGAACCGGAAGTAGCGCATCACCGGCTCGGCCCGGTTCGGGCTGCGCCAGGTATGCTCGGGCTGGGCGCAGAGCACCTGAATCTCCCACCGTTCACCGTCGATGCTGAGCCCACGGGCCGGCCCGAGCTCGACCACTTGCAGCACCCCCTGGAAGGGATTCAGCCGCAGCACCCCGTAGCAGCGCGGCGCGTCCCTCACCCGTCTGCCCGTTCCAGCTTGGCGCGCAGACGGTCCACCAAGGCATAGGCGGGGTCCTGCAGCTCCGGGTCCAGCACCTCCATGAGATACTCCAGGTCGTCCAGGGCGCACTCAATGTCCCGGCGCTCGGTCATGCCGTCGATGCGCCCGGCAAGGTCCTGCATGAAGGGCCAGGGATCCACGCCGTTCATTCGGCCCTGTCTCCCCACACGGCGTAGACCGGATCCGAGTGCGCCAGCCGGTCCGCGTACTTGTCCCCGGACGGGCGCGGAAGACCGCGCAGCGACCAGGTTTCCAGGCCCGCGAAACCGCCCGCCAGCAGGAAATACTCGAGCACCAGGCCGACGCGCTCGAACTCATGGACATCCTGCCAGACCTTCACCACCTTCGGTGGGAACCAGCGGTTGGAGAAGGTCACCACGAAGCGGCCGCCAGGTCGGAGCACCCGTCGCACCTCGTTGAAGACATCGACCGGCTTGGTCAGGTACTCGACCGAGACGGTGCAGACCACGGCGTCGAACGTCTGATCCGGGAACGGCAGGCACGGCTCCAGGTTCAGATCCTGCACCACGCGCTCCGAAAGCAGGCCATTCGCGTCGAGCTCCTGCTCGTTCATTCCTAGCCCCGTCACGTGCGCGGGCGAAAGATCCGAGGCGAGATGGGACGTCCAGCTGGTCATCAGGTCTAGGATGCGCGCCCCCTTGGGCAGGAGCCGCCGGTACAGGCCGGCGATCTGGTTTAGAGCCGCGGCGTCGAGATGGTGGACCATGCGCGGCTTCTGGTAGAAGACACCGTCGGGGGAAGGGTCAAGACGCGCGAAGGGGACCTCTGACCAGAAGTCCGAGGCCGTACGGCGCCAGCGGGCCTGCATACCGGGACCGTTTCGCGCGAGCATCTCCGCGATATCCCGACAGGCACCTCCGTGCTCCTCACGCCCCGCCCATACATCGAGGATGCGTGCCTCAAGGCTCAGCGCCCGGCCGGCGAGCGGATGATTCAGATCCGCGGTCAGGCTGTCAGTATCGACCTCGCCGATCCGGAAGGGGGTCAGGTCCTCGGGGAAGATCCCCTTTACACCCCCGATGAAGCCCTTGGGGTAGAAGCGTCCGGCACGGGGTTCGACGAAGCACTTGCGCAGGTTTCGGTTGAACGCCCGGGAAGGAATACGCAGGCACTGGTCCTGCCGATGATCCGGCAGCAGTTCGCCGGGGGGGAAGTCGCCTGCCGCAACATGGCCCCTGGGCTTGTCCATCAGGTCGGATTCGATCGCCGGCGGCAGGACATCGCGCCACAGGTTCAGCTTGTCGGCCACCAGGCAATCGGTATGGCGGGCCGCCTCGCTCTGCCAGCCCAGGGTGAAGGACATGGACGCCATGGCGTGGCCATGGGTTCTCTCCAGCTTCTCGCCGGCGTTGGTGGTCTCTCCGTCCGGGTACAGATCGAGCATCGGATCGCTCATCTGGCGCTCCTCCTGAATTGGCTAATCGAACAGGCGTGGCCAGTGCCGGCGACTCACAGGGAATGCAGAGACTTCTCCACCACGGACCGGGGCATCCGCCGCAGGCGGTGGGCGCCCTCGCCACCGACCCAGACGGTCACCCCGGGGGGCAATCGTCCGGCCAGCTCCTTGATGTGCGTCCGAACCGCGCCACGCGGATAACCTGCGCTGAAGGAGACTGCGACGGTCGCGACGCCGTTCGTGCCGGCCGCGGCGACTATCTGATCCATCGGTACTTCAGCACCCAGATTCAAGGTCGTGGTACCCGCGCTCCAGAGCAGCGCCTCGACCATCAGCAGTCCCAGGGAATGGGGTTCGCCGGGCAAGGTGGCAAGCACCACGGACGGCCTGCCGCGCGGTCTGCCCAGCCGGTTCATGGCGACATCCATGAAGCCCACGAGGTGCCGCGTCAGGAGATGCTCTTGATAGATCTCCAACCGCCCTCCGGCCCACCTTTCCCCGACCGTCCGCACCAACGGGGCGAAGGTACCGAGGACGAATGACCGCATCCCGTCTCTCGCGAGCCGTTGCTCTAGGGCGTGGCTGAGCGCGGTCAGCTCGGCGTCGGCGGCCAGCCTGATCAGCTCCTCGAGGCCCTCCTCTTCCGCCGTGACCGGCGAAGAGGTCGCCGGCAGCGCCTGGACAAGGTCGTTGAGCTGCTCCTCGCTTAGGGGAACCAGGCGTCCAGGACGCAAGCCCTGATCGATCAGGCGCCGGATAAGTTGCAAGCGGCGAATCTCGTCGGCCCGGTAGACACGCTCGCCTTTGCTGTTGCGTTCCGGAGACGGAAAGCCGTAGCGGCGTTCCCAGACCCGCAGCGTGTCGCGCCCGATTCCGGTATCCCGTTCCACGACACTGATCGCGAAGCGTGTCTGTTGCACTGGTATCCTAGACATTTACGAGCAATTCATTTACCACAAATTGTAAATGCTTTTTTGTCCTAGACAACGAAATTTTTGGGCCTATCTTTCACGACAGGGATAAACGACAAGATCCCGAATCTTCCCAAACCCATTGAGAGGCTTGAAACGAGATGAGCAACTACGAGATTCAGATGCAGCGTACCCAGCAGTTCTACGACCGCGAAATGCGCGCGATCGAGCAGCAGGGCGGTGAGATCCTGTCCTCCGTGGTTCCCGGCAGCCGCCTGCACGAATTCATCCACAACCCCACCGAGGAAGGAATCGACGAGGGTTAACCGATTCTGCTCGGTGGCGCCTCGGCGGCCCCGAGCAAAACACCTACGTCCCGGGCAAAGTGTCCACTGGCGACAGTCCCGAAGCGGCCAGGAGGAGACCTTACCGCGTCCTCCGCCCCCGACCGCAACATCCTCATTGCAGACATTCGCTTGATTGGAGCCGTAGACGGCTCATGCTTCGGGTTATCCGATGCCTACCGCCGAGGGACGGCGGCGATCCACCCGATACCGGACACTGTGCGCATCGTTGCCTTCATCACCGAGGCCGCCCCGGTACAGCGGATCCTCGCCCATATCGGCGAGCCCACCGCGCGACCTTCGATCGCTCCTGCCCGCGGACCACCCGCCTGGGATGATAAGCCCGAGCCGATGCCGAACTGGGACCTCGTCGCCCAACCGGACCCTGGCTTCGCGTTTGACCAGCGCAACTCCTGGTAACCGCGGTCTTCTGCGATCGACGCCGCCGCCCCTTTATCTCGGGGCTGACGAAACCTCGCCCACGACCCGCCGACGCTCGCTCTCGCAGATTCCGGAAGGGCCGAGCCCGACCTCGCTTGAGCGTTGACCGACCCTCCGGCCCTCGTTAACCTCCTACCTCAGGCCGCCCCGGACTAGCAGGGCCATTTGGATCTCCTATCACTGGATAACCGTGTTCTGCGACAACGCCCGCCACGACCGCTACAAGGCCGTGCGAGCCTATCTGGAGCACTCGCGTAGCGATTTGCAATTCCTGCCGCCCTACGCGCCGAACCTAAACCTGATGGAGCGGTTCTGGAATTTCCTCAAGCGCCAAGTCTTTTGAAGCCGCTATTGCGAGACCTTTGCCGATTATAAAGCCGAATGCAATAAGTTCTTCGCCGACCTCAATGCGTATTCCTAGCAGTTGCGCTCGCTGCTGATCGAAAACTTCGAGACCATCCGCGATCATGGAAAACAGAGCACCTATAACCGCTTAGTATAGAAACCGAGGTCGATTGCATGAAAGTCATTGAACGCGGCGAACCCTACCGTTCCTTTCTGAATGCTTGCGCCGAATCTCCCGTGGTGCTGATTGAAATCACCTCCAGATGCAATTTTTTCTGCGATTATTGCATCAGCCCCAATTCCCCGCGGGAAAAAAACTACATGCGCCAGTCGTTGTTTACCCGCATTCTGAACCAACTGGATAATTTCACCCGCGATCCCTTGCGGTTGCACATTGACGGCGAACCCACGTTACACCCGAATTTTCATGAATACGCGCTACAGGCGAACGAAAGGGGTCACGTAATTAATCTCGCCACTAACGGCTCGGCGCTAAAGGACGCTTTTCTCGACATCACCATGGACATGCGCATTCATTTATCCACTACCCCGGAGGAGTTCGCGCGCCGTTCCAACATCAAATTCGCGAAATACACCACGAAATTGCAAAGCTACCTCCAATCCTGGGCGAAATCCGACGCCAAGCAAAATATTTTTATCAATTTCTATGTCGAATCCGACGCCATTGACGATCGGGAGGTGGCCGCTTATGTATATCGCTTCATGGCCGAAGCCGGGTTGCCCATTCAATCCCTGGCCAAGCCCGAGCACGCGATGTACCGCAAAAAGGATGGCTATTTCATTTCGATCAGCAAAATGTACATCGCCCGCGGCGCGATCCACGGTGGCGGCCCCCAAGACGTGTTTACCTCGAAACAGGGCTTTTGCGATTCCCCCTGGAAAACCCTGGCGATTCTTCAGGATGGCAGCCTATCCTATTGCTGCAACGATCTCAGCGGCGCCACCGCGTTCACCCAACCGGACGAACTCACCGACACCAATCTGCGCGATCTGTGGCTCAACCACCCCAACATCGTCCAAATCCGCGAGGAAACCCTACGCGGGATTACCACCAACCCCACTTGCCAGAAATGCATCACCAGCTATGGCGACGCGGAACGGGAACTGTATATGGGATGGGGGCCGCAATACTCCGACTGAGTAGCCCATGGCGACGCTAAACGACGATACCCTGCAGGGTCAGTGCCGCTCCGCCACCGGAGCTCGTTTACGATGGCGGGCTATTCCGCACGACGCGGCCGCGGAGATGAGGGTTTTGACTTACGCCTCCCGGCTAAGGCGAAGGGGAAACACCATGGAATTCCGAGGACAGTATACGTAACTCATGGCCCCGGCGGGTGTCTGCTGTCCACGCGGCTGCGGACCCAGGCTGACGAAGCGCCAGTGTCCGGAGCTGGCCGATTGCGCCAGCTGAGCAAGGCGATGTCAACGACCGTTTCCACCACATTGCGGACTTGAGGGTCGCGCTTCAATCTTCCGTAGTGGGTCAAAACAACCTGTCGCCGATGCGAAGAAGTCCTCGGCCGTAGAGCGTAAGTGCAAGCGTCAAAGCACCCGCTTTCTGGATCCCACGGCACATGCTGTCTGGTCTCTGCAACGGTGGTGACTAGCCAAACACCGTGACCAACCGCACGCGTGCCTCCTGCTCAGTCTCCCGGGCTTTGCCGTCCAGTCCCTTGCCTGCGACCAGGTCCCAACTCCATCGCTCGAGAAGTCCTCACCGACACTCGGAAGCCTCATTCGGCAAGCCCCCTGACCGGCATCTCGCAGCTGGCTGATCCGTTGCGACCGCGTTGATTCGCTGCCACCACCGTCGCGGCGTATCACATCAGTGTCAGCACCGCGACCTTGCGATTCTGCGATCCCTCCGATCCTTTGAGCACCACGACCTCCACGCGATCTCCGGCAGCTTTCCCCGACATGGCGGCGCGCACGTCCTCCAGTCCGGCGACGGGCTCACCGGCGAGCGACGAGATACGGTCACCCTCCTCCAGTCCGGCGCGTTGCGCGGCTCCTTTCGGGGTGACCCGGTGCACGCTGACGCCATCGTCGCCCGCGACCAGGGCCATGCCTAGGCTGCCCGGGGGTTCCAGGTCCGAGTCGCGCGACAGGAAAACAAAGTCCGGCATGACCCCGGGTAAGGGCTCGTAAGGTCGGGTAACGACCACCGCGTCGGTGACCGGGCGATACTGGCGCAACCTCTGGGGTATGGCCGAGTCGTGCAGAACGTGGGCGGCGCCGACCAGCACCACTAGCGTCCGGTCCGGGTTCTTCTCCAGGTATTCCGCGGCGCGGCGGGCCATGTACTCGTCCCACACGGACTGCACTTCCATGAAGCGCTGAAAACGCTCTTCGGGCAGATCGCCGTGCAGGCGAAAGGCGTCGCGCATGCGGCGCTCGTAATCGGCATCCGCCGGCGCGATCCGAGCCGGGAGGCGCTTCCTGTAGGCTGGATCGAGACCCTCGATACCGCCCTTCGACACCGCGTCCACCATTTCACTCGGCGCATTCAGCGCAATCATGGGGATGCCGCGATCACGCGCGTATTCAAGGATCGCCCGGTAGAGCCGAAAATCGTACCGCCAACGTTTGAAGTACTCGGTCTTGCGCAGCATCTCCCGCTCGCCGATCCTGCCGGCGAGATAGGCATCGACGTCGGGCTGAAAGGCCTCCTGGAAAAATTCGACGCCGATGGCGAGCTTGAGACCTCGCTCGTCGAGGCCGCGAATGACCGCGAGTTGATTGAGGTGGTGGTCGTAGCGATCATGGATTTCGCCCACGTAGACCACCCGCTTGGCGGCAACCGCGTCCAGTAGCCGGGATAGCTCTCCCGCGTCCGCGGGATCGACCACGACCTTGTCAGTCGCTCGATGCTCGCCGCCCATCCGCGGCGTGCGTGCCGGCCCGGAGGTGCATGCCACCAGCCCGGAAAGGCCGAGGATCGCGCCGAGGATGCAGAGGCGCTTCAAAGGGCGTTCGAGTATTTGCATGACGTTTGCCGTTCCTGAATCAATGCACGACAGGGTCCCGATCGGACCGAAGCGCATGTTCCACCGAGATCGGCGCCGGCGCAAACTCGGACCCATCCGGGAAAAGTTGAGGCCGATCAAGGATTCCTGCGCCAAGGGCTGTTTTCCTCCCAGCGGGCGGGGTCCTTCGCCGGACCGGCAGCCCGCAGAACCTAAAACCAAAACCCGCCATCGAGGAGCACCACCATGGCCCGCTCTCTACGGCTTGCCGCGTTCGCGGCAGCACTTTTCGTTGCCGCGGCCTCCGAGGCCGCAGGTATCCGGTCCGCGAGCATGCTCGCAAACACCTGCGCCGGATGCCACGGCACCAACGGCGCGAGCGCCGGCGTCTACATGCCCATCATCGGCGGCCTCGACCGCGGCTACCTGACCTCGGTCCTGAGCGACTACAAGCTCGGGCTGCGCGATTCCACCATCATGGGCCGCATCATGAAGGGCTACAGCGATGAGGAGATCTGGGCCATCGCCGGCTGGTTCGCCAACCAACCCTGGGTCTCCAACGACGCCGTCGCCGACGGCACGCTGCTGGCCATGGGCAAGGAGGTCCACGAGAAAAAGTGCGAGACCTGCCACGAGGACGGCGGCCGGGTCCAGGACGAGGAGAACCCGCGCCTCGCGGGTCAATGGGTCGGCTACACCCACTACGCGCTGGAGCAGTGCCGGGACATCGGCAAGCGTTGCCAGCCCCGCAAGATGGGGGAACGGGTCATGAAGCTCAGCGACGAGGAGCTGCGGGCCCTCGCGCAATACTACGCCAGCGAGAAATAGGGGCACGGCAATGTCAAACATCACGCGCAGAGACTTCCTGAAGACATCCGCCGCGACCGCTGCCCTCGCCGGCCTCGGCTTTCCCGCCCTGCTCCGCGCCGCGCCGCCCAAGGCGCGGGTGGTGGTGGTCGGAGGAGGCTACGGCGGCGCTATCGTCGCCAAGTATATCCTGATGGCGGACCCCGAGATCCGCGTCACCCTGATCGAGAAGGAGCCGGTCTACGTCTCCTGCCCGCTGAGCAACGAGGTGCTCGGCGGCGAGCGCGACCTCGAGAGCCTCTCCTTCAACTACCGCGGGCTGACCCGCCGCGGCGTGGCCGTGGTGCAGGATGAGGTCACGGAGATCGACGCCGCGGCCAAGTTCGTCCGCGGCAAGAGCGGCAACCGCTATAACTACGACAAGCTGGTGGTCTCGCCCGGCGTCGACTTCCGCTGGGACAAGATCTCCGGCTTGAGCGCCGAGGCCGCCGAGGAGATGCCGCACGCCTGGAAGGCGGGCCCGCAGACGCTGAAGCTTCGCAGGCAACTCGAGGCCATGCCCGACGGCGGGGTCTTCTACATCGTTGCCCCGCCCAACCCCTTCCGCTGCCCCCCCGGCCCGTACGAGCGCGCGGCGCAGGTGGCGCACTATTTCAGCCACCACAAGCCGAAATCGAAGATCATCATCCTCGACGCCAAGGACGCCTTCTCCAAGCAGGGGCTGTTCACCGCCGGCTGGAAGCAGTACTACGGGGACATGATCGAGTGGGTATCGGGCGCCAACGGCGGCATCATCGAGGCCGTCGATCCCAAGACCCGGACCCTGGTCGGGCAGGTGGAAGAGTTCCAGGGCGACGTGATCAATCTGATCCCACACCAGCAGGCGGGTGCCATCGCCCAGAGCGCCGGCCTCGCGGATGACTCCGGCTGGTGCCCGGTCAACCAGCAGACCTTCGAGTCCAGCATCCACAAGGACGTGCACGTGATCGGCGATTCGTGCATCGCCGGGGCCATGCCCAAGTCAGGCTACGCGGCCAATTCTCAGGGCAAGGTGTGCGCAGCCGCCATCGTCGCCGCCGTTAACGGGCAGGAACCGCCGGAACCCTCGTACGTCAACACCTGCTACAGCATCATCGCACCGGATTACGGCATCTCGGTGGCGGGCGTCTACGAGCTGAAGGGCGGGGCGATCGTGAGCATCGAGGGAGCCGGCGGCCTTTCCCCCGCGAATGCGGACGCCAAGACCCGGTCCATCGAGGTCCAGTTCGCACTCGGCTGGTTCCGCAACATCACGGCGGACATGTTCACCTGACGCGACGCTTCAGGGAAGACCTCAGCCAGCGGCGCCCTCGGGCGCCGCTTTTCGTTGGGCGCCGGAGCCTCGCTGGAGCCCCGGCGCAGCCGGGTCCCAATGCATCCCGATCTCCGATCAGGACGAGTTCTGCGGACCCGCGCGGCCTGTTACATTATCATTAACGTTTGATGATCTAGCTCCCCACGTGTCGCGCATCCGGGCGCTTCCCGAGCAGGCTGGATTGCCCTCGCGCCAGGCCATCAACAAACAGCCTCCAGCGTCTCACGAGTAGCCAGTTCGCATCACCCTTGAAAAAGCCGTTCCTTTTCATCCTCTCCGCCGTTCCCTTCTTCCTGCCTGTCCTGTGGCGTCTGCTGGAGCAAGGATTCGACCAGCCAATCGGCCTGCTGTCCGATTGCGGCATCGGCCTGCTGGCCTGGTTGATCTTCCTGCTCTCCCCCGGCTGGATGCGGGTGGGGTTCGTCGCGCTCTGGGCGCTGTTTCAGATCGCCGCCCTCGAGCTGCTCGCGGCCATGCAGCGCTTTCCAACCTGGCAGGACGTGCAGTATCTGCTCGACGCGGAGTTCGTGAAGAACACCACCGCCGGTTTCAATATCCTGTCTCCCGCCAAGGCGGGGTCCATGCTGGCCGCCGCCCTGCTCTGCATCCTTTTCCCGGTTGCGCGGCCCAATTGGCGGCCAATGCGCTACGGCATCGCGTCCGGCTGCCTGCTCCTGGCGGGCCATGTGCTCTTGAGCCGGGAGACCGCCGACACCGGTATTGCGGCGCGTTATAACCCGCTGCACTGGTTCGCCTGGGATGCCGTCGCCATGGTGCTGCGGCCCGCGCCGATCGTCCTGTCCGAGTCAGATCTCCCAGAGGGGCTGCGCCGCACCGACCTCACCGGGACCCCGTTACTCGACAAGGGGCGGGCGCGCAACGTGCTGATCGTGATCATGGAGGGCATACCCGGCCTGTACTATCCGGAAATCCGCGAGGCAATGGGAGTCGAGTCCGAGCCGCTGGTCATGGAGGGCCTGGTCGCCAACACCGGCAGCGCCATGCTGATCCCGGACTTCGTCACGCACGGCGCCCAGACCATCCGCGGCCTCTACGCCATCCTCTGCGGCGATTTCAACAAGCTGTCTTCCAAGACCCCCAAGGCCTTCGAGCTGTCCCCGGGCTCGGAACGGGCCGAGGCCTGCCTTCCGGCTCAGCTGGCAAGGAACGGTTGGAGCACCCACTACCTGCAGGGGGCCGCCTTGGCCTTCATGGGCAAGGACCGGGTCATGCCCATCGTCGGCTTCGAGCATGTCCACGGCTCTGACTGGTTCACCGAGCCGGATCCGTATCCCTTCGAGTGGGGTGCGAGCGATCCGGCATTCTTCCAGGGCGCTCGCACGTATGTCGCCGACCTGCAGTCGCGCGGCGAACCCTGGATGCTGACCCTGCTCACGGTCGGGACCCATCAGCCCTACGCCGACGCATCAGGAGCGGTAACCGCCCGCTATCCGAACCGGCGCATGGCGGCGGTAGCCATGCTCGACGCGGCGGTGGCGGACTTTCTCGCGGGAATCGCCGCGGACGGGGTGCTGGACGACACCCTGGTCATCGTGACGTCGGACGAGTCCCACGGCTCGGCGCTTGCCGACTGGATGAGCAGTTGGGGTACGGGCATCGTGATGGCCCCGGAGCACGACCGATTGCCGCGGCTCAAGGGGGGGACGTTCGGCCTGGTCGACATGACCGCCTCGGTGCTCGACTACCTCGGGCTTGCCGTACCGCCCACGACCGTCGGTCGCAGCTTCTTCCGCGACTACGCCGAACCCCGCGACATGGTCTCCTACACCTCTGGCAAGCTCCGCTGGCACACCAGCGACAACCTGCGCTACGAATGCAGCGCGGATTCCAGCCGCTGCCGTGTGGGAAGCGTCGGCAGCATACTTGGATTCCCGCCGGTGCCCCTGGCGCAGGATGAGGCACAGAGCAGTCCGCTCTTCTTCGCACGGGCATCGGTCCTCGACGACAAGCTGATCACGGACGGCCGGCCGCAGTTGATGCGGTTCGCAACCGGCGAGACACGCCGTCTCCCGGAGAAGGTCGTCAACGAGTGGTCGGAGAACCTCGTTGGTGCTCAGTACCTCGATTTTCCGGAAAGGTCCAAGGTTCATGTATCCATGCGCATCAAGGCGATCGAGGCCGACGCGGAGGGCATTCAGTTGCAGCTTAATCTCCGGCAGTACGAGTACCTGGTGACCGACATCGATTATCCGTCCTTCCCGGTGCTCCACGCCGGAGAGGTCGCGGAGATCGCATTCGATTTCGAGAATCCCCAACCCCGGCAGGCCTTCTCCTTCCATCTCTTCGGTGAAGGCAGACAGGCGGCCGTTCAAGTCGAGGAGTTCAACGTGACGGTGGACCGACGTGGCAGCTGATGTAACCCCCGCTCATCCAGGCACAGACCGCAGGCCGTTGAGAACACGCGCGCGTCTCCTCGCCATCATCGCCGCGCTCTGCCTCGCCAGCGGCGTCACGGGCGCCCCTGCGCCCGAGCCGGACGGCAAGACCTCGCGCATCGCCGCGACCACGCCGGAACCGCCGAAGTTCGTCGTCCGCGGAACCTCCCTGGTGGACCGAGCCGCCGGCGGGAACGTCTTTCTCCGCGGCATCGGCTATTCGCCCTATCTGCCCGGCGAAACGCCGCTGTACGGTGCCGCCCCGGGCGACGGCGGCCGCTATCCGGGGCACTTCGCCCGCTTCGACGAGCTCGGGGTCAATTACCTGCACGTCTTTCCCCTGCTGATGCCGGCGGGCTTCTTCGCGGAACTCGACAAGACCGACCTACTGTATGGTCAGGACATCTGGGTGCACGGCTACGAGGAGGACTTCCTCGACGAGGGCTTCCTGGAAAGGACCCTCACCCAGATAAAGGCAGTGATCGACCACACCTACGCGGTGGGCAGACCCGACCGCCTCGTCCTCTTCTCCGTGGGCGACGAGCTCCAGGCCGCATCGGTAGCCCGCACCGATGCTCGTCATCCCCAGGTGCGCGACTTCCGGGGCAAGCATGTGACCGTGACCGGCCGCACCCCGACCGAGGTCGCTCTCGCCCGCCTGATTGACGGCGCCATCGACTACGAACTGACGCGCCACGGGCAGCGCCACCTCTATTGCCACACCAGTTGGACCCACATCGGACCGGTCGCCGACCGCCCCGACCTGGAGGTGCCGAGGGACAGCGTCCTGGACCCCGATATGGGCGATCTGGCCTGCCTCAACGTCTATACCTACGCGCGCGGGGTGACTTCCTCGCCCCCGGGTTCAGCGACCCAGACCAGCTATCAGGGCTATCTCGAGGACCTCGCGAGCATGACCGCCAAGCCGATCCTGATCACGCAGGTCGGCCTCTCGACCTCCCCCGTCGCCCCCAAGCCGTGGGTGCCCGGTTTCGGCGGACACCGAATCGAGGACGTCCCCGCGGTGTTTCGGTCAGTCTGGCAAGACGTGAGGACCGCCCGCGGCAAGGAGGTTTTCGCCGGGGTCGTGTTCTTCGAGCTGCATGACGAATGGTGGAAGAGCGGCGAGTATCCGGAAGACAGCGCCCGCCATGAAGAGAACGATCCAGAGGAGTGGTTCGGACTCTACGAGGTAGGAGAAAACAACCGCCTGATTCCGAAAGGCGGGCTTCCGGACACGGTGCGCGCGCTCTTCGCAGAGCCCTGAGGATCGGCACCGTGAAACACCAGCTCGTGCGGGCGTCGGTCATCGGCGACACTCCCGCCGCGGGTTCCGCGCATCGGCCCCGCGGGGGTCGCCCGCGAGACCAGGTGGCTCGACCCCGCTGCGCCAACGCTGCATGTTTGCCTGTCTCGGCACCCTGCTCCCGTGACCAGCGTCACGCCCTGGGGATGCAAAGCAGGACATCGCGGATTTCGGCCTGCAACTTGCCTCTCAGAGGGCAAGTTCGCGCCCAAAGGGATTTTGGGGCGCGTGATCGTGGGATCTGCAATACGCACGGGAGCCGGATCATGCTGGACTTCACCGACCTCGATAGTTTGATCGCATACGAAGACATGCAGCGCGCGGGATACCCAGTGGAGGCGGAGGACGCCCTCGCGGCCTGGGACCATGGAGCCGCCTACGAGCCGGCATGGTACATGGACCTGCCGGAGATTATTCGGCACGAGATCGAGACCGTGAACGCGAGACTGCGTCACTGAAGCTCATGCGGCGCATTCGAACCGAAACGGGTCCCGGTCACGGATCCGCGGGTACCCGGGTCGCAATGCGACGTGTTTTCCAAGGACTACCGGACCTCGCCCCGCTCACAAGGCAAGCCCGCGAACCCGCGATTGACCGATGCACATCCTGATTGTCGACGATTCGGCCGCGCTGCGCAGGCTCATCCGCCACTTTCTGATGAAAGGCGGATTCACCGAGGTCTCGGAGGCCGCATCGGCCGAGGAGACCTACCAGTTTCTCGGTCTCCAGAATCCCAATCGCGCACCGGGGGCCTCCGTCGAGTTGATTCTGATGGACATCTACCTGCCCGGGAACAGCGGCATCGATGCCTGCAGACGCATCAAATCGGACCCGCGCTTCCGCGATGTGCCGATCGCCATGATCACCGCAAGCTCGGACATGGAGTTGTTGGAGCAATCCTTCGAAGCGGGCGCGAGCGAATTCATCACCAAGCCGATACATCCCGTGGAGCTGCTCTCCCGCCTCAGGTCCATCGGCCGCTTCAAGAGGGAGATGGAGCGGCGCAAGGAACGGGAACGGGAGCTCCTGAAGGTCAAGCTGGAGCTGGAGATCGCTAACCGGTCCCTGGAGCGGCTGTCCTGTGTGGATGGCCTCACGGGAATCGCCAACCGGCGCCATTTCGACACGGTCTTGCGGCGTGAATGGGACAGGGCGCAGCGTCACCAGAACCCGCTGTCGCTGGCGCTGGTCGACATCGACTATTTCAAGAAATTCAACGACTCGTACGGCCATCTGAGGGGCGACGCATGCCTGTCGGCGGTCGCTCGGACATTGGAGGTGACGGCGAAACGCGGCTCGGACCTGGTCGCTCGGTACGGCGGCGAGGAGTTCGCAATTATCCTGCCGGATCTCGACTACGATCGGGCGTTGGAGATGGGGCGGATACTGAACCACGCGGTTACGATCCTGCAGATGGAACACAGCGCGTCGGAGGTCTCGCCCGTCGTGACCATCAGCGTCGGGGTCGCCACTGCGGTGCCATCAGGCGACCAAAGGCCGCAATTCCTCGTCGACCAGGCGGACAAGGCCCTCTACCGGTCCAAGACCGCCGGCAGAAACCGCATCACCCACGCGCGGGACATCGCGGTCGCACCCGCGGACAGCGGGCAATAAACGTCGGAAAGTGACCTTCGCCGCCAGAGGAGGCAACGTCCATGCGGATACCCACCCCAATCTACGAACTGCTGCCCTACGCCTATATCGGTGCGGGCGTATTGGGCATCCTGGCCAGCGGCGACGTGCTCGCCTGGTTCCTGGGTGGGGTGCTCGCCACCGTCGGCGTCTTGGTCTTGCTTCACCGCTGGACGCAGCCTGAGCCGATCATCGGCAGCAGATTGAGGTGACCCGTGATCGACGCGGGAGGCCGACGGACGAGACGTCCCGCCGAGCCCAAACCTGAGTCCATCGACCGAAATCTGCGCGCTCCTGTTCCCTGCTTGCTGGCTAACGACTTGCGACGCGGTGAACTCCGCTTCGCCAGGAGACCGCCGTGCGGGGAACCAGTGTCACCATTGCCTGTCTTTATGGACTCATAAGCCCGTTCCTCGCAGCGCGTGCTAGGCTTTCGTAGCAACCGCGGGCGAATAACGGCCCGCTCCCTTCATTTGACTCCGCAAGAAAAAGGGGTGCCCGTGCTCAATACCCAGCGACGTGGTAACACCCGAATCCTCCTCTGCTTGTCCCTGGCCCTGACCGCGGCGACCCAATCGGCGCGGTCCGATGGCGAGGCAATGCCCGATATTCAATCCGATGCGGTCGTGCGGGACGAGGTGAGGGCCATGCGCGACAGCCTTGCCCCGCTCATCGTCGCCGCCCAACAGAAGTTTGGCATCCCAGGCATCGCCCTCACCCTGGTGCGCGGCAACGAAATGCTGTGGTCCGAGGGTTTCGGCTATGCCGACTTGGATACGTCTGAGCCTGCGGCTCCGCGTACCATCTACCGTGCCGGCTCCCTGGCCAAGCCGTTCACCGCGATAGCGGTTATGCAGTTGAGCGAAGCAGGCGAGATCGACATCGATCAGCCGCTGAACGGGTATCTGCCGGCGTTCTCCATTCGCAGCAGATTCGATACCGCCGGCGAGCCGATCACCGTGCGCAGTGCCCTGTGCCATCACTCCGGCCTGCCGACGGACCTCAACAAGGGCATGTGGACCAGTCAGCCTCTCACCAAGGTCGCGGCGCAGCTCAGGGAAGAATTCACGGCCTTTCCGCCCAACCTCGTGTTTTCCTATTCCAACGTCGGATACACCCTGCTCGGGCACATGGTCGAGACCGTCTCGCAGATGCGCTATGACGACTACATGGCGCAGCGGGTCTTACGTCCTCTCGGTATGACCCGGAGCGGGATGGGCAAACCGCAGGGAAATCCGCCCAACGTCGCCCGCGGCTACAGGAACGGGAAGCCGCTTCAGCTGCTGCCGATCAGGGACACGCCCGCCCTCGGCCTCTACACCTCGGCCGAGGACCTGGGCCGCTTCATGCGGTCGATTCTCGGTTCCGGACGCGCCGAGTCTCCGCGGATGCTGCAGCCGGAATCCCTCGAGGAGCTGTTCGAGCCCCAGAACCTGGACGTGCCGCTGGATCTCGACATTCTCAACGGCCTCGGCTGGTTCCTGGAGGACGGCACCATCCCCGGCGGCGGTAAGGTGCTCCGCCACGGCGGGACCACCCTCGCCTTCGGCAGCGAGTTAATCATGCTTCCCGAGCACGGACTGGGGGTGGCGGTGATGGCCAACGCGGACGGCTCGCGCGGTATCGTCTCCAGGTTGGCGGAGGAGATCCTGTCGAGGATCCTGAAGGCTACGCCGGAACCAGCTCCGGCTGGTCTCTTCCTGGCGGACCTTGAACGCACGGCGACCGAGCACCAACCTGCCGAGACGGCGGGCAACTATGCCACGGATTTCGGGCTGATCTCCATCCGCCCCACGGACGCCAAGCTCTGCGCCTGTATCGTCGAGGAAACGGTCGACCTGATACCTTACCCGAACGGCTGGTTCGGTCTCGGACCCGGTGCGGTCGGGTCGCTGCCGCCCTCCTTCAAGCCGCTGGCCGAGATGCGATTTCAGACGCGGGAGATCGACGGGCGCGAAGTGGTCCTGGCCCAGAAGGGAGAGAAACAGATCGTACTCGGCGAAAAGGTGCCCGAGACGCCCATCCCCGATGCCTGGCTCCAACGCGTGGGCCGTTATGAGCTCATGAACCCCGATCCCGGCTATCCCCTAACCGAGCCGACCTTGAAGCTGCGCGAGGGCCAGCTGTGCATGAGCTACAAGATGCCCATGCTTTCCGGCAAGACCATACAGGTCCCGCTGAGACCCGTGTCCGACACCGAAGCCATCATCCTCGGTCTGGGCAGAACCCGCGGTGAGACCCTGCGGGCGATCACGGTTGATGGCGAGGAGAGGCTGCGTTACTCGGGTTTCGTCGGCCGCAGGATTCAAGGCTCGGACGAGCCTTAGCGGCCGCAGCGGCGAAGCACCGCGGTTGACGGCCACGCCCTGTGGCGCTGCACCCGGCTGGCTATTTCCTCCGGATCATCGACCGCTCGGTAGTCGGTTGCCGCCCGGCTGTTATGATTGCTTTTCTGTCAAAACTTCCCAAGCGCCATGATCGGTGATGAGGTTACGCGTGCGCGTCCGCTTGCAGGGTCGGATCGATCGCTCCCTACGCGGATCGTTGCCGCGAGTCGGCATCGGCATCATCGCCAAGATGGCTGAAGCACGCGACTGCACCCGCACCTGATGGATTCCTCCAACCTGATTCGCATTGACGAGGCCCACGCCTGGCATCCGTACACGTCCACCATCGACCGGGATCCTGTCTACCCGGTCCATTCCGCCGAAGGCTGCCTGATCCGGTTGATGGACGGACGGGTCCTGGTGGACGGCATGTCGTCCTGGTGGTGTGCCATCCACGGCTACAATCATCCGGCGCTGAATCGGGCGGTGCATGACCAGCTCGGGCGCATGTCCCACGTCATGTTCGGAGGACTGACCCACGAGCCGGCGGTGCGGCTGGTTCAACATCTGGTCTCACTGACCCCGGAACCCCTGCAGCACGTCTTCCTGTGCGATTCCGGATCCGTGTCCGTCGAGGTCGCCATCAAGATGGCGATCCAGTACTGGCACTCGAAAGGGGAGCCGAGCCGGCACCGGCTGCTCACCATCCGCTCGGGATACCATGGGGACACGTTCGCGGCGATGTCGGTGTGCGATCCGGTCACCGGCATGCACCACCTGTTCTCGGGCGTTCTTCCCACGCAGCTGTTCGCCCCCGCCCCCGCCTGCGGCTTCGGCGAGTCATGCCGGGACGAGGACATCGCGGACTTCGAACGCCTGATCTCCGCGCATCGCAACGAGCTCGCCGCGGTCATTCTGGAACCCATCGTCCAGGGCGCTGGCGGCATGCGTTTCTACTCCCCGGCGTATCTCAGCCGGGTGCGGGAGCTATGCGATCGCCATCGGGTGCTGCTGATCGCCGATGAGATCGCGACCGGATTCGGCCGCAGCGGCCGCCTGTTCGCCTGCGAGCACGCGGGCATCGCACCGGACATCATGACGGTCGGCAAGGCGCTGACGGGGGGCTACATGACGCTCGCCGCCACCCTGGCCAGCAGCGAGGTGGCTCACACCGTCTCCGCGGGAGATCCCGGGGTCTTTATGCACGGCCCCACCTTCATGGCCAACCCGCTGGCGTGCGCGGTTGCCAACGCCAGCATCGAGCTGCTCCTGGCAACCGACTGGCAGGCCAATATCCGCCGCATACAAGCGGCGCTGGGGGCTGGGCTTGCGCCCTGCGCCGATCTGCCGGGTGTGGAGGAGGTACGCGTTCTCGGGGCGATTGGCGTGGTTGAGATGCAGCGGCCCGTCCGCATGCGCGAGATTCAGCGCCGCTTCGTCGAGCGCGGCGTGTGGGTTCGGCCCTTCGGCCGCCTGATCTACCTGATGCCGCCCTACATCATCTCCGATTCTCAACTCATAGCCCTGTGTGGTGCCACTTCGGAGATCATCCGGGAAGGCGCGGGTTATCGAGGACCCCTAACGGCCAGGCCGCATCCCTGCCGCTTCCGGTCCCACCGTCCCTTTGGGCGGAAGGCCACCACGCCGCCGAGGACATACCGAGCTACCCACCCCGTGTTGGCAGACGAGGGCAAGCCCGGCGACCGATGGCCTAGAGGTAACTGCCGCCAACCAAGTCCTGTATGTGGGCGGCGGCATCGGACCCATGCGCCTGGTGCAGATCGACCATTGCCCAGGCAACCCGTTCCCAATGTTGACGGCCGAAGTCCGATATCGCTGCCAGGGGCTCGGTGTCCCCGTGGGCAAGCCACTCGCCATAGGCCCGCTCCAGGCCGGGGAAGATCTCCTTGCGCATGTGGGTCAGATTACCGACGTAGAAATGCAGGGAGGCGGCATCCCCCTCCTCCGCGAGCGCCGGCAGGGTGACCAGGCAATCGGCGAGGTGGTCACGGACCGCACGCGCCATGATCTCGGCAGGGGTCCGCACCAGGTCCATCAGCATGGCGTTCCAATCCTCGCCTAGCCACTCGCCCACCTCATACTCGCCCTGCTCGTGCAGCAGCAGGGTGTCGATCTCGCGATCGGTCATGGCGCCCAGCGATGCATCGACATCACGCTCGAAGTCGTAACAGGCGAATGCCCGTCCCAGGGCATTGTCCGGTCGATTCCAGCGCCAGCTCTCCAGCTTCTCCCACAGCATCCGGCGCAGGGACTCGCGGCGAAGGAAAATGCTGTTCCCCAGGGTCATCGCGGGCGGAGCGGCCAGATCGCGCGCATGCTCACCGGCGACGACGAACACCGAGTAGTCGCCTTGGCGCCGATGTTGTTCCAGATCACCGAGCACGAAGTGGGGCTTGGCCTGGTTTCCCAGACCGCCACTGTAGACGAATCCATGTGGCTCTAGGCGGGCGTTGATGCCTTGCGCGTCGAAGGGATCGAACTCCTCACCCTCGACCTCGATCGGCGCCAGCTCCGCCTGCTCGAGCTCTTCCCAAAGCCGCTCGCGTGCCTGGAGCCAATCGCCGACCCGCTCCTTGGTCAGGGCGACGCCATAGGGCAGGTGCTTTTCCCAACGGTAATACTCCCTCATCTTCATCAGGTAGACGCATAGGGAGTAATCTGCGCCATGACGGGCATCGGAAATATGGCAGTTATGCTGCACCGTCCTGACCAAATCGTGAATTGCTTGTTGGTTCATGGCTTTACCCAACCCAAGGTGACGGAATTCCTGCGAGGGCATTTTCTGAGTAAAATAATCGGTTATTACGTTACCAGCTTGGCTTCCCCCTGCCAAGGCGGAAATACTCCGTAAGCCAGTGCTCCGGTCGGACAGTCTGGACGCCCTGTTTGGCGTCAGCCGCGGTCCTCGCGTCCGGCTACCCGGCAGGCGGCAGGCAAAAGCCAGGTCAACGCTCAACTTTGTATGAGGTGTATCGCGTGGCGCTGAGAATCAAGAGTCATTGGTGGAACGATGACCAGGAACGATCCCTGCCTGAGATCGCGAGTGCGCTCGCGTTCATCGCCTGGCGCGTATCCATGGAGAAGGCGGTCAATCTGCACTGTGAGCGCTTCGTCTACGAGAGCGACGAGCAGCGCCTCGCCGTGATCCGTGAGTACCTGGCATTCCTGATCCAGGTCGCCGACCGCCTAACCCACGAGTTCATGGACGACGAGGCGCGGCGCACCCTGGTCACTGGCTTTGCGAAAAAGGTGATCGAGCACCTGCAGGACAACAGCCAGGACCTGCTTGGCGCTGGGGACTACGGCAGCCCCTTCATCCAGCTGCTGAACCAGCGGTCGGATGAGTACGCCGAGTTTCAGCACACCGAAGACGGGCCCAGCTATGCCTTCCTGCGCCATCTGGGCTTCGAAATCCAACAGATCATGGGAGTGCGGCAGGAAAACCGCTGGGTCATCGACCAGGTGATGGACAAGGACGGGTGGGACGCCTACACCCAGTTCTCGAGGGCGCTGCGCAATCTTTTCGATTGAGGGGCCGGATACGCGGCTGTCGATCTTCCGGCGGCCGTTCTCGGCGTTAGATCACTCTGGACCAGCCACCAACTGTGGCGTCCGGCGAAGGATAATCTCGTTCAGGCTCGCGCACAGGGCGGCAGGCTCCACCGGCTTGACGAGGTACATGTCAGCGCCGGCGCTCATCGCCCGCTGTTTGTCTTCGCGCAGGGACGAGGCAGACCAGGCCACAACGCCGCCGGAGAATCCACGCGCTCGCAGCCGTTGAATGAGCCCGGTTCCCTCCCACTCCTTAAGATACAGATCAACGAGCACCGCTATCGGCCGCTGCTGCTCGAACTTCTGCCAGGCCTCCGGCTCGTCCGCGGCGGTGTCCACCACGAAGCCCGACTTGGCGAGCAGACGGGAATAGAGGATCAGGATATCGGTGCTGTCATCCACCATCAATATCCGCTTCCCGCCACCACCCTCGCCGCCACCGCCCCCGACCGTGACCTCACAGGCGGGCGCCGGCACCGTGAACCCAAAGACGGAACCGCCTCCGGGCCGATCGTCCACCCGCAGGCTGCCGCCCATGAGCTCGACCAGTTGGGCGCTGATGGCCAATCCGAGCCCCGCTCCGCGCTTCTCGCTCGCACCGCCCTCCCGGTGGAAAGGTAAAAAGATGCGCTCTCTGGCGCGTCTGTCGATGCCGGGGCCGGTGTCGCTGACGCTGACTTGCAAACGGCCGTCCGCCCAGGCGGTGATCAAGGCCACGAATCCGCGATCCGTGTACTTAATGCCGTTGCTGACCAGATTGATCACGATCTGACGCAACCGGGTGCCATCCACCTCAACCCACTCCGGCAGACTGCCCCGGCGGTGGAGACGAAACTCGATGCCCTTCGTCTTCGCCAGCGAGGTGAAGGTGGCCTCCATCTCCCGGCACAGGCCACTGAGGCGGGTCGGCACCGGATGCAGGGCAAGCTGTCCTGCCTCCAGGCTCGCCTGATCGAGTACGTTGTCGACCAGCGACACCAGATGGGTGGCGTTGGCCTCGATCAGGCGCACGTTCTCGTCGATCGAGTTGGTATCCCGCTTCGCATCATGCAGCAGTCCTGCATGCCCCAGAATACCCGTGAGAGGAGTTCGGAGCTCATGGGACAGCCGGGCAATGAAGCCGCTCTTCATGCGGCTGATCTCCGAGGTCTCCTGATGCCTGCGCTGCAGGGCGTCGTTGGCCGCCGTGAGCTCCGCCACTAGCTTCTGCTGTTGCTTGTGCAGGAGCCGAATCTCGTTGGCCTGCTGCTGCACCACTTGTCGCGAGGCCCGCTCGCGGCTGGCGTCGGTAAGCAGCAGCCCCGGCCTCCCGATCACCGGGGACAAGAGAACGTCTGCCGCACGCCCCGAGGTCATCTCGACCAGCGGCAGGTGGATCGATTCAGTGGGACCGAGACCGTATAGAAAAGGCATCGTCCCGCGGCAGTCCTCTCCCCGGTGGAGCAAGCCGAGGCCGTAGTGCTCGGCGTTTCCTACCACGCGCAGCAGCCGAAAATCCTCATCGAGCAACAGGAAGCAGGGCTTGAGTTGATCGAGCAGCACCTTGCGCACGAACCGCGCGATGGCATGTGAGCCGCTCATTCGCCTGCCTCGATTGCCTGCATGAGCAGGTCGAAGGCCTGCTCGACATTAACCCCGCTACGGGCGCTCGAACGCAGCCAGGTCTCCCCCTCTGCGCGGAGCGCGGACAGGCGCGTGTCCTGGATCTCTTGCTCACCCGCGAGATCGGACTTGTTGACCAACCCGATGAACGGCATCGCGGAAAGCTGGGAACGGACCGCATCGCGAAGCTGTAGCGCCCGGTCCAGGGTCTCACGCCGGGTGCCATCGGCGACCAGAAGGCAGCCCGCCGATCCGCGCAGATAGCGCAGGAAGAGCTCGGTGGGGGTATCCGTACCGGCGATATCCCAGATGGCGAGCTTGAGCGGGCGACCATCGGGAGCAACCACCTCCTTGGTGTCCACCTTGACGCCGATAGACGTGTGGTACTTGTCGGAAAACTCGTTTCGTACGAAACGCCCCACCAGGCTCGTCTTGCCGACGCCAAAGTCCCCTAGGATACAGATCTTGCGGGTATCCATGATCTTGCTCACCGCCGACAGAGCGGGAGCCCGGCCTGAAACGCGGAACCGGCGCAGTCCGCGGTCGGGGGAGCCGGCATCGAGCCGGCGGCCAGGCGAGGTCCATTGCGGTTCATCGCCACCCGGGCCGCCTCGACACCCTGCCGGGCCGGGAAACCATCGATGACCCCGGGCAGCGCGCTCAGCGTGGGAGCGACCCCCGACAAATCCAGCACATCGACCCCGGGCGGAAGGATCATCAAGCCCCGCGCCCGCGCAAGCCACTCCAGCGGCGCCTTGCCAAGGGCGAACAGGGTCCCGCCTTCCAACCGCAAAGCTACCCCCGCAGGTACCTGCAGCAGTCGTCGGGCGCGTTCGAGCACGAGCGGAGGATCCAGGGACTGGAATGGGGTTGCGGAAACCCGAACAGGCGTGCTTAGACGCGCGTCATTGACCAGGTGCTCTGGGTCCACCGCGAGCGGATCGCGCAACAAGGATACCTCGTACCCCCGTTCCCGCGAGCGCCAGTCGAGCACGACGATTCCCGGCTCGGAATCCAGGCGCTGCAGCAGGAGATCCATACGCCGCTCCTGGGCCTGGTGTTGCCACCCACCCCAGCCGAACCAACCAACCGCCAAGCCCAGCGCAAGAACCCAGGGCCAGAGGAGGGGTCTGCCCGCCGGCGCGTTCTCTCCTTCTCGATATTGCAGCAGGAGCGCCCGCTCGAGCAGATCCTCCACGCCGGCGACCGCCCTATTGCTGCCCCTGAATACCGCCAGACCGGAGCCGTATGCGCGATGAATCTCGGTCAGCAGCGCCTCCAATCGCTGGCGCAGATCCGTCGGCGGCACCCCCGAGATCACGCAGGTCAGCGAAGCCTCCGGTCCTTTGATCAGCCACAGGGTGCGCTCCCCGATCTCGACGGTCTTCAGTCCCCCACTACCGAGGCCGGCGAAGGATTCCTCGACGAAATGCTCGATGGCGGTCAGCATGCCGGAGACCGCCGCCTCATCCTTGAGCGTGGTGTGGGTAGCGGCCACCACGTGCGCGACCAGCAGGCCCGAGTCGTTGTGAATCAGGTAGGCCCCCTCAACGCGATACACCAGCGTGTGCTTCAGCACCACGGCGGCGAAGGGGACGCCGGTGCGCATGGCCTCCCACCGCCACCTCAGCGCGCGCAGAGATAGGGTGTGTGCAACCGCCTGATTGACGGAACGGACAAGAGACCTGAGCGCATCACCCACCGCTCCCTTGACCGCGGGCCCCATGACCGGGACCAGGGCCTCGGCGAAGCCGCGCCGGTCGCGCTCGATGGAGCGTCGGATCGGGTCGCCGAGAGAGTCCAGCAGGGCATCGGTGACACGGCCTCCATCCTGGTTCCCGGCAAGAATGGCCTCCGGAAGGACCTCGGCGACGTCCTGCACAAGCCGGGCTCTATCCCCGATGCGTGCCTGAAGCTGCTCGAGGTCGCGGAACTCACGCCCCAACAACAGGTACCTAAGCTGCTCAAGCTCCTTCACGATGGATGCCCGGTGGCGTGGTGTCGCATCGCATCACACCTTCGGCAGCTCGAACTCGCGATTGAGCCTGAGCGCCAGCTCGGTGAACAGCTGGGCCAACTCCTCGCGGCCGGCCTTGTCCTCCTGCAGCCGCAGATGCTCCTTCTCCAGCGCCTCGGACAGCTCCACCCGGGTACGATGCAAGGCTTCAAGCTGCTCGCCGACCTGCTCCCGCATTTCCGCCCGCAAGGCCAACGCCTCCCGCGAGAGACGCTCACCGTCCCCCTCGAGCCGTTCGCGAAGGTCCCGCTCCAGCGCCTCGATCCGGTCCGCCAGCTCCGCCTGCGCATTGATGCGCTCCTGGCGCCCCTGTCGGTGCTGGAAATTCATGCGATCGAGCTCGGCGCGCAAGAAGGCCTCGAGCTTGGCGAGGCGCGCATTCTGCTCCTGCCGCAGGCGGTCTATTTCGTCACGGAGACGGTCGCCGAGCTCGCCGAACCGGCGGTCGTAGTCGCGCATCTGGCTCCCGAAAAGCAGGGCACGGACCTTTTCCATGCGCGTATCTTCATCGGATTGCCCCTGGGCCTGTCCCTTTTGACCTAGCGTCTTCTCTGAAGCCGTCTCGCTCATGGTCCCCCACTGCTTGGCATGGTTCCCGACGTTCTCGTTGCGTCGAAGCAAGATTCTCACCCGGGCCACTAGCCATTATGCCCGAAGGCCAGTAGAGGGAGAACCCGCCCCGATGCCCATGATCCAGCTCGATTGTGACGGCGTGCGCGTTATCGACCGGAGGCGCCGGAGCAATGGTGGATTGTTGCGTCTCCGCAACAATCCGGCCGGTCTGGACCACCAGCTTGTCCGCCTGCCCGCCCCGCCACCATTCCGGGTTTGGTATCATGCGCCGCGCGTCCCGTTCCAACCTCCTGCCCGACGAGGAACCTAACCCTTTGACCTCCTCGCAGCGCCGCCTCCACACCGCTGGAACCTATTTCGCCAGCGGCGATTTCGAGCGCAGCGAGGCCATCTGTCGCGAGCTGTGGGACGCGGGGGTCCGGACCCCGGGTCTCTCGGCCCTGCTCGGTGAGATCCTGTTGTTGCGCAACCGGCCTGCCGAGGCAGACCCGTTGCTCGACAGGGCGGTCATCGACCAGGGAGGCAACCCCCGCTTACTCGCGTTGCTGGCGGAGTGCCGCCGTCGCGGGGGCAAGCTCACCGCGGCGGCCTCACTCTACCGGCAACTCGGGCGCGGCGGCCTCGCCGACAAGCTTACGCTGCTCGCGCACAGCGGCCAGTACCTGTTCCCGGAGGGGGCTGAGATCCAGGTTCCTTGGCTCCCTCATTCCGAGCTTCCGCTGGTGGAGGCGCGCGTGAACGGAACCGACGGGCACTTCCTGCTCGACACCGGGGTGGGCGAAACCCTGATCGATCCCGCCCTGGCGCGCGTTGCCGGTCTGCGGGCACTGGGGGTGGAGGCGATCCACTTCCCGTCGGGACCCGCGGGGCGCGTGGATCACACGGTCATCGACGCTCTCGGGCTGGGCGATGTCTCGGTCGAGCGGGTTCCGGCACATGTCCATCCCACCCGCGATGTTTTCGCCAACCTGCTCCCGTTTCAGTGGACGGTATCCTCGGCGTCGGTCTTTTCAGCCGCATACCCACCACCCTGGACTGCGTCGGGCGGTAGCTGAGGATGGGTGCGGCCGAGCGCACCGCGGCCGGCGTTCCCTTCTACCTTGAGGGCGACCAATATCCAATCGTCAGGGCGCGGATCAACGACCGGCTCGAAACCCTGCTGTTTCTCGATACAGGCATGATCGGCGCCGCCATCGGCCTGCCCTTCTCCAGTGCCGAGGAGGCTGAGGTCGAGGTGGCCAAGAACATCTCCGGGGCGGGCTTCGGCATCGCAAGCGAGATGCAGGCGAGGCCCTTCCTCTGCCGCTCCATCGAGGCGGCGGGGGCGAGACGGAGCCACCTGCCGGGCATGCTGATCAGCCTGTTCCGCCTCGAATACCAGTTCGGCTTTCACATCGGCGGCCTACTCGGCGACGGCTTCGTCCAAGGCGGTGTGCTGACGCTCGACTTCACGGACATGCGCCTGACCTTTAGCCATTGACCCGCCGCGAGAGCAAAGAACCCTATGGAAACGATTATTGGTCATCCTGGCCAAAATCAGCACGCACCCAAGAAGCGAAGTTCTTGGATGGCTTCATTTTCAATCGCTTACGCGCTTGAAAATGACGTCACATCCGCGTGCCGCGACAGGCCATGAATTTTCAGCGTTTTCTTATGGGTGCAGCCCGCCGAATCCCTCCTCCTACGGCGACTGGCAATCGGGGCACCAGTAGGTAGAGCGCGGATTGACGCCGATCGACGCGCGTCGAATCGCCGCCCCGCAGCGCAGGCAGGGTTCGTCGACGCGCCCATAGACCCAGAGGACACCACGTCCGTCGCGCAAGAAACGCGTGGTTCTCGGACCACCGCCGAGGTTCTTTCGCAGCAGCTCGCCGGCCATTTGGTAGAGAGCGGCGAGGCTCTGCGGCGGGGTGTCCTCCATCGTCCTTCCTGGATGCAGACCCTGGAGGAAGAGAACCTCGCTCTTGTAGACGTTGCCTATCCCGCAGGCGACGCGCTGATCCAGCAACAAGTCCGCGAGGCAGGTGCGCGGCGGCAAGAGTTCCCCGGCACGGCGAACCGCGAGCATCGGATCGGCGGCCTCGCGGGCGAGATCGGGTCCAAGCCTGCGGCGAGCCTCGGCCAGACGATAACCGCCGCTTGCCATGAGCTCCACCTCGCGAGCGCTGAAGCAGACGTACGCGCACGCGCCAATCTCGAGCACGATGGAGGCGCACCTGGCAGGCTTACGCCAGGGCTCGCCGGCGGCATACCGGTGCCAGGACCCGTACATGCCGAGATGACTGCGAAGAACCACGCCATTGTCGAAGGTGATGAACAGATGCTTGCCCTTGCTCGCCACGTCCAGCACGCGGCGTCCCGTCAGGGCCTGGCTCGAGATTTTTTTCAGATACACGGCAGAGATGATCTGGCCGCACAACCGGGGTGCCAGCACGGCGGCAATCTTGTGGATGGTGTCACCTTCCGGCACGGATGATTCTCAAACGCTGCAAGCACCCTTCTGGACGGTAGAGAGTCTATCCCACCGGTGCTGAACCAAAAAAAAGCCCCGTTGACCGGGGCGATTCAGAGAGAGGAGGACGTTGCACTCGCGAAGGTGAGATGACGAAAGCCGCCATTAGTTCCGCGCCGCACATCCCTTTGCCGCCATCGCGCCCCTCGGAGGGTGATTTCTACAGGAACCCGGTCCGGCCGCCTCCGCCGCATCTCGCCCTCTGATATGCATGCCACGAAAAAATCCCCGCCAGAGGCGGGGAACACGACAAGGAGTCAGAGAGCTTCCTGCGGAAGCTCGAATTTGTTAGAGGATGCCGCCGCAAGAAAGTTCTTCAACATCTGGTCAGCTTGCGTTTTCACGTCCGCCCCTCGCGCTCGCCGGAAACGCTGCGTTCGGACGGCGACTCGGATGAAACGATGGGCCGGGACGAGGCCGACTGCCGGCCGATTCACAATAACCGCAGGCTCGACAAGCCGCCGTCACAGGCGATCACCTGACCCGTGATCAAGGGCGCGTCATCGAGTAACCAGACGACGCTTCGCGCGACCTCGACCGCGGTCGCAACCACCTTCAGCGGGTGACGTTCCGCGGCGGCCTTGCGCTTCTCCTCGCTGCTCAAGAGCCGCTCGGCCAAGGGTGTGTCCGTCACGGTTGGGGCGACGGCGTTGACCCGGACGCGCGGCGCCAGTTCCGCCGCCAGTGCGCGGGCGAGTCCCTCCACCGCTCCCTTGGCGCTCGCTACCGACGCATGAAAGGGCATCCCTGTGCCCGCGGCAACCGTGCTGAACAGCACCACTGAAGCTTGTCCCGCGCGTAGAAGCCGACTCAACGATCCCTGGATCGCCCGCACCGCACCCATGGGGTTGATTTCAATGTCATCCCGGAAATCCCCATCCGAGAGGCGCGCGAATGGCTTCAGCCGGATGCTGCCCGGGCAGTAGACCGAGCCGTCCAGGGTTTCGGGAAGCAAGTCCGTAGGAAAGGAGTCCTCCCTGGCGTCCCAGGCAAGATTGTCCAACAGAGGTCTACCCGGTGCCCGCTCGGGATTGCGAGACATCTGAATCACTCGGTTATCCCGTTCGCAAAGGAGATCGACGACCGCCGAGCCGATCCCAGTGGTACCGCCGATGACGAGATATGTCCTACTCGTGCGCCTGCCCCCGCGTTTGGTTGACTATCGTTGTCAACAATGCCACTTCGCACATGTGGAGGCCCAGCAGGATCTGTTCAACTTCTGTTCAGCACGGCTGTTTTTGTGGGCCTCTATAGTGAAGGTATCCCGCTCACGGGCGGAATTCGCTCGAATCGACCCAATGTAAACTTGAAAGGGGGAAGGCGCGGCCCACAATGGTACCCAGGAAACACCGATAAAGAGGTCAGGCGTGGAGGCGCCCGATTGATGAACATAAGCATCATTGGAGGGACGGGCTTCGTCGGCAGCCATATCCTGGACAAGCTCCTGGCGGCGAACCACACCCCGAGACTGTTGGTGCGTCCGGGGAGCGAGAGCCGAGTCGAGCAGCGAGAACGGTGCGAGCTCGTCTCCGGCGACGTCGACGACGCCTCGGCGGTTGCGCAGTCTCTCGATGGCGCGGACGCGGTGATCTACCTGATCGGCATCCTGCGGGAATTTCCGAGCCGCGGTATCACCTTCGACGGCTTGCAGTTCCGGGCGGTTGAGCGGCTGGTGCAGGCGGCCAAGGACAAGGGCGTTAAACGATTTCTGCTCATGAGCGCCAACGGCGTAAAGCCCGATGGCACGCCCTATCAGCGAAGCAAGTTCATGGCGGAAGAGACCCTGAGGGCCTCCGGGCTCGACTGGACCATCTTTCGGCCATCGGTCATCTTCGGTGATCCACGCGGGCGCATGGAATTCTGCACCCAGCTGAAAAATGACATCATCGACAGCGCCCTCCCAGCCCCCCTCTTCTATGACGGGCTGCTGCCTACAGGTGCGGGCGCCTTCGAGCTGGCACCGGTGCACGTCGACGACGTCGCAGAAGCCTTCGTGCGCGCCCTGCAACTCCCCGAGACGGTCGAACAGGTCTTTCAGCTCTGTGGTCCCGAGAACCTCTCTTGGAAGCAGATCCTTACGACTATCGCTTCGGCCGTGGGCAAGACGAAGATGATGCTTCCGGCACCCACGCTGGCGGTCAAGGCCGCGGCGGGCCTACTGGACCGTCAACCGTGGTTCCCCATCACCCGCGACCAGATCACCATGCTCCTGGAGGGTAATGTATGCGACGAGCCCGGCGCCTTCCGGGTGCTCGGTATCGAGCCGGCCCGGTTCGACGAGCTTTCTTTGGCGTACCTACGGTCGCGGTAGGCCACTGCGTGCGAGCGGCGGCGAAACCAGAGCTTCTTTCCGCCCATTCTCAAGGCACGGCTTGGCAGGATGCGGCCCCTTGCGGTTATAGTTGTGCGAGTTATCGAGGGGGATAGTCGCGCTTGCAGGAAAACGCCAACGGGTCGGTAACGGACCTTGATCTGCCAGATCGGGCCGGAACCGGGAATGGAGCGTCTTCGACCTATGCCGTAGGAGACGTGCAAGGCTGCTTCGACGATCTCTTGAGGCTTCTCGAAAAGCTAGATTTCGATCCGGACGTCGACCGACTCTGGTTTACCGGGGACCTGGTCAACAAGGGCCCCAACTCACTCGAGCTGCTGCGATTCGTGCGCGGCCTGGGCAGCGCCGCCATCAGCGTCCTTGGCAACCACGACCTCTACCTTCTGGCCGCGGCCGCCGGTGCCGTAAAGGTCCGCAAGAAGGACACCATCGCCGAGATTCTCGACGCCCCCGACTGCGAGGAGCTCCTGTTCTGGCTGCGCCATCAGCCAGTGCTACACCACGACGACAACCTCGGCTTCACCATGATCCACGCGGGGCTACCGCCGCAATGGGACCTCGACCTGGCCAGACGGTGCGCCCGCGAGCTGGAGACCGTGCTGCAGAACTTCGATTACGAGGACCTGTTCCAGCACCTCTCAGGCGACGGACCGCCGCGCTGGCGGGAAGAGCTCGACGGCTGGAAACGCCTGCATTTCATCACCAACTGCTTCACTCAGCTGCGCTGGTGCGATGTTACCGGCCGCATCGACCTACCGGGCAAGCGGCGCGGGGCGTCCAGGACAAGAAAGCGCTCGCTGCCCTGGTTCGAGCTCCCCCGGCGTGCAAGCAAGCCCTTGCGGATCCTCTTCGGGCACTGGGCCAAGCTCGACGTGCCGCCGCTGCCCCCAGGAACCGCAGGCGTGATCGCCCTGGATACCGGTTGCGCCAATGGCGGCCGATTCACCGCGTTCCGGCTCGAGGACTGGCGCTACTTCACGTTGAGTTGCCGAAACGAGGCCGTCCCCTGGAGGAGCCTCGAGCCTTCAGAGGTCGACAACGCCTAGTACGAGGCGCTGGCTGGCCCGAACGTCACGAACGCCGCACCCGCGGTGCGGCGCTAGCTCCCGTCCGCGACACGGCTTGCATCGGTTGGATGCGGAGCGATCCGCGCGCGGCGTAGCTCCAACCGCGCGAGCAGGATGCCACCAAGGATCAAGGCAAGGGCGACGAGATGCTTCGGCTCCGGGCGCTCGTCGAGAAACAGCACACCAATGAGCACGGCCCAGAGAGGGATCAGGTAGTTGAGCTGGGAGACGAAGGATGGACCCGCGGACTTGATCAGCCGAAAGTAGAAGATCGCCGCCAACGCCGTGGAAAACACCCCCAGCATTACAACCGCGGCGACGGAAGACGCGGACGGGACTCTTTCCAGGTCCCGAAAACCCTCGCCGAGCAGGAGCGGGGCGGTCATCAGCGCGGCCAATAGCGTGGTAACGGCTGCGCTCGACAATGCATCGCTCGGCGGACGCAACCTCGCCAGAATGGCCGAAACCGCATAGCACAGGGCGCCGCCGAGCACCGCCAGCATGGGAAGCAGGTGTCCTCTCCCGTTCGCCAGCTCAAGCAGCGCCGCCGGCCCCACGAGCACCACCACACCGACGAAACCGAGGACAAATCCCCCAACGCGATAGGAGGTTAAGCGCTCCCCCGGCACCAGGAAGTGGGACAAGCTCAGGGTGGCCAAGGGCATCACGGCCATCAGGATACCCGCAAGTCCGCTGTCGACGAACTTCTGTCCCCAGGTGATCAGAGAGAAGGGAAGTGCATTGCCGAACAGGGCGATCAGCGTCAGAAACAGCCACAGACGCCCGCCCTTGGGCGTCCACCCGACGACCGTCAGCGCAAGCGGCACCAGCAGCATGGCGGCGATCACGAGGCGCGCGGTGACCACCAAATCAGCCGGAATGGTGCCGACGGCGATCTTGGTGAACAGAAACGCGGACCCCCAGAGAACGGTCAGGGCGAGCAGCAAGACCCAATCAGAGAGTCCATGACGCGCTTTCAAGGTAAGGCCACCGTGGGGTCGGCGTATCGCCGCCTTTGGCACAGAGGGAAAGCGAGCCTCGAAGCAGGCTCATCGAGGCGCGAGAGCCGAGTCTGCGCGCAATCCCCGTTTCCGGCAGGCGCTTCGGCGCTACGACGACCTATGACCAGACACACTCAGGATCGGCCCCCGCAGGCAAGCGCGATCTGCCTCACCTTGGCGAAAAACGCCTGCACCCCGGCCAGTCGCTTGGCGCTCAATCCAGCTTCGAGTCCAAGCTCCTCGATGTACGCCTGGTGATCGAAGCGCAGCACCTCATCGGGTGTCTTGTCCTGAAACGGCAGGAGCAACAGGGCCACCAAGCCGCGGACCAGAGGCCCCTCGGCATCAGCACGGAACTGGATGGCCCCAGACCCCGAGTTCAGCCGCCCGACCAGCCAGGTGCGGGTGGTGCAGCCCGGAACCAGGTTTTGGTCCACCCTGTCCGTCTCGGTCAGGGGCGGCAATGCCTCGCCCAGCTCCGTGATCAACTCATAACGGTCGTCCCAGGTCTCGAGAAAGCGAAACGCGTCTTTGACTTCATTCGTATCCATGGGTCATGCCGCCGCGCTGCGTCGATACACTTGATCTAGACACCGGGGACCCAAGGTTGTTCGGTCCCGGCGGGCCGCCGTCGGTTCCGGGAGATCGCGACGCTCCGCCCCGGTGTGGGTCGTACGGTCGCCGCCTCACGCGAGGCGGTCACCGCGCCGGCCTCCTGATTCCACGCCGCGTAAAAAAACTTGCGCATGTTAGTATTTGCTTATATTCTAACCACTCAGATGGCGAACGACGCCATCACTTGCTGAACCCAGAAAACTCAATCAGGAGAATCTGAATGAAAAAGCTCGCTACTGCTGCCGCCATCGCCGCTCTGCTCGGTGTTTCCGCCTCCGCTTCCGCCTTCTGGGGCGGCCCCGGTTGGGGTGGCCCGGGTTGGGGCTCCGGCGGCAACGACTGGTGGAACGACATGTTCGGTGATGGCTACGGTGACTTCAACATGAGCATGTCCGGCGGCGGGCGTGGCTGGGGTCGCGGCTACAACCGCTACCGCGACTACTACGGCTACGGCCCGTATGGTTGGGGCGGCCCCTACGGCTACGGCGGCGGTTACCCCTACGCCTACCCCTACGCCGCTCCGGTTGCCCCCGCGGCTCCGGCTCCCGCCGAGTCCAAGTAAGGGTTTCGCTCCTCAAGGAGCAGCGCACAAGGATGTGCGGCATTCCCGCGCGCCGGCCTTGCCGGCGCTTTCCTTTTTTCGACTCACAATCCCCTTCCCCCCGGCGCAGGGGCAACGCCCGCCCCGCGAACCGGTGTACGCCCGCGTACGGAAACACGTCCCCCTCCCCTCCCGGCCGGTGCGTCCCACTGCCCTCTGATTGGCGTTGCATTACAATGCCGGCATTGAGCACCCGGCCGCCAGCGAGGCAACGCCTGCATGTCCGATTCTGCGCACAACGTCGACCACGCCGAGATCAGTAAATTCGAGGAGCTGGCCGCCCGCTGGTGGGACCCGAACAGCGAGTTCAAGCCGCTTCACGAGATCAACCCCCTGCGGCTCGACTACATCGATCGGACGGCCAGACTCAGCCGGAAAGGACGTGCTCGACGTCGGCTGCGGCGGCGGCATCCTGTCCGAGAGCATGGCCGTGCGCGGGGCCAAGGTCACCGGCATCGACATGGGCGAGATGCCGCTCAAGGTGGCCGAGCTGCACACCCTGGAGTCCGGGGTCGAGGTGGAATACCGGCAGGTACCCGTCGAATCCCTGGCCATCGAGCGCCCGCAGGGTTTCGACATCGTCACTTGCATGGAGATGCTGGAGCACGTGCCAGACCCGGCCTCCGTGGTCGACGCCTGCGCCCGACTGGTGCGACCGGGCGGCTTCGTCTTCTTCTCCACCATCAACCGCAACCCCAAGTCCTACCTGTTGGCCATCATCGGCGCGGAGTACCTGCTCCGCATGCTCCCCAGGGGCACCCACGACTACGCCCGTTTCATTCGCCCCTCGGAGCTCGACGGCTGGATTCGCGCCGCGGGAATGCGCAGCACCGACATCACCGGAATGACCTACAACCCACTGACCGCAAGCTATCGGCTGTCCAAGAACGACGTGGACGTCAACTATCTGGTGACCTGTCGCCTTGAAGACGATGCCTGACCGTCGGCGACCGGGAGGCGCCGTCCTGTTCGATCTCGACGGCACCTTCGCGGACACGGCCCCCGACATGGCCCATGCCCTGAATCTGCTGCTCGGGCAGCAAGGCCGCGCCCCCCTCCCATTCGAGACGATCCGGCCGCACGTCTCGCACGGCGCAAAGGCGATGGTCCGAATCGGGTTCGGGCTTGAACCCGATGACAATGGTTTCGATGCCTTACGGCGGCAGTTCCTGGATCTCTATGCCGCGAACCTGGTACGCGAGACGGCGCCCTTCCCCGGCATGATGGAGCTTGCGGGCGAGCTGGAGGAGCGCAACATCCCCTGGGGCATCGTGACCAACAAGCCCGCGTGGTTGACCGATCCCCTGGTCGGGACCTTGGGTCTCGGCAGGCGGGCCGCCTGTATCGTGAGCGGCGACACGGCGGCGCGCCCGAAACCCCACCCCGACCCCCTATACCACGCCTGTCGCCTGATCGACCGTGAGCCCTCGGACTGCTGGTACGTGGGCGACAGCGAGCGCGACGTGGTAGCCGGCCTTGCGGCGGGAACCGGTACGCTCGTGGCGCTGTTCGGCTACCTGGGCGTCGACGACGATCCGGGGCGATGGGGGGCGGACGGGATGATCCGGCAACCGCTCGAGATCCTGGACTGGTTGGGCCCGCTGGACGGATGATGCGGAACGAATGGCTGTTCCCCAACCGGGCCACGCCGCCGGGGTCATCCGCCTACTATTCGGTGCGTTTCGCCCCTTTGCGGCTGAGACACGACCTCGCCGCCGTGCTCGCGTGGCGGCATGAGGTGCGTGCCATCCTCGAAGAGGTGTCTGACCCGGGGGTCGCCCGGCTGAAGCTAAACTGGTGGATCGAGGAGATGGAGCGCACGCGGGCGAACGAGCCGAGACATCCCCTCAGCCAGGCGCTCCAGCCCGTGATTGAGCGCCACCGCATCCCGGCCGCCCCGTTTCGACAGATGGCCGCCGCGGTGGAGGATGAGATCCTGCGACACCAGGCCGGGGACGCATCCGCCTTCGATGCCGCGTGCGAGCGCGACCAGGGAGCGCTGTGCGAGCTCGTGGCCCGCTGCCACGGGGTGGACGAGACCGCGACGCTGGCCATCGCCCGACGGCTGGGCGCGTTTTGCACCCGAGTCTACCTGATCCGCGACAGCGGGGCGCTGGTGCGCAAGAACCGCGGCGTCTTTTCCCAGGCCATGCTCCAGGAGCACGGGCTATCCGCGGCAGCGCTCGCCGACCGGGACCACCGCGAGAGATTTTCAGGGCTTCTCGCCGCCGCGGCGCAAGAGGCCCGCGCCGCCCTGCCGCCCAGTGACGGCATTGAGCGCCTGCCAACCTCTCTCCGGGTGCGCGGGGTCATCCTGCGCGCGCTGCTGGAGGAGTTGGAGCAGTCGCGCTTCGACTTGGCGGACCAGTACATCGGACTCACGCCCTTGCGTAAGCTTTGGCTTGCCTGGTGGGAAAGCCGGCGGAAGCAAGAGACACCCTAGCGCGGAGGTCACCGACGAGATGAAGCATTACCAACCCCCAAAGGATCTGCTGACGGAGCGCGTCATCCTGGTGACAGGGGCGGCCGAGGGTATCGGCTACGCCGTCGCCGCCGCATGCGCGGAGCACGGCGCCACGGTCGTCCTCTCCGACAAAGAGCCCGAGGCACTCGAGCCCCTCTACGATCTGATCGACGCCGCTGGCGACCCGGAGCCGGCGATCTTGCCCCTCGACCTGGAGTCGGTGAGCGAGCAGGCCTTCCTCGCCGCCGCCGACATCATCGGGCAAGAGTTCGGGCGCCTCGACGGTTTGGTCCACTGCGCGGCCTTCGCGCCCTTCTTGAGCCGCATCGACGACTATGACGCGAGCGAATGGGAGCGGGTGCTGCGGATCAACCTGACCGCCCCCTTCCTCCTCACGCAATGCTGCCTGCCTCTGCTGCGGGTGTCTGACGACGCATCGGTGATCTTCACCTCCGACCGGGTCGGCCGCCGCGGCATGGCCTACTGGGGTGCCTTCTGCGCCGCCAAGTTTGGTCTCGAGGGCCTGATGCAGACCCTTGCGGAAGAGACCCGGGACTCGAGCGCGATCCGGGTCAACAGCATCGACCCCGGCGTCGTGCGCACGGGGCTCCGCGCCCGCCTGTATCCTGGCGAGGATCCGGCCGACCTGCCGCCACCCGAATCGGCGACTCCCCGCTATCTGTACCTGCTTGGCCCCGAAAGCAAAGGCATCAGCGGCGAGAGCCTCTAGGCCCAGCATGGCGTTGCCGTGTCGGCTAGTCAGCCGAAAGCCACGACCAGTGCCACGATTGACGGCAGCAATGCCGCGCCATGCACGCGATAGTCGCCCCACCGGATGCATTGATGGGCTCCGCATCGGGCCGATCGCTGCCCGCCGGAAAGGGCCAGAGCCGGCGTCGAACGGGCTAGCGTCGGCAGCGGATCGGTTGCTTTGACGAGACGGCTTGCGGCAGGCGACCGGGGACCACGCCTAATCGACGCCCTTCTTCTTAAGGAAGCGCCCCAGATCCTTGTCGCTGTGGGTGAGATGCACGGCAAACCAATCCTTGTGAATCACCAACCAGTCCTTCGCCAAATCGTAATCGAAATCCGAGAAGGATTCGGATTCCCGCAAAAACTGCCGTTTGATCTCGCCCAATAGGTTGATCAGATCCTTGTGCTCCTTCTTGTGCTTCTTGTAATCGGGGAAACCGTGTTTCTTCATCAACGCCTCCTCCGTGGCAAAATGGAAACCGGTATATTTGATTAGATCCGTAAACCCCTCGATGATCCTGTCTCTGTCTTCCTGCGCATTGATTCTATCGTTCATGGTATTGACCAGCTCGGCCATGTGCCTATGCTGATCGTCTAGTTGTTCCACCTTGACGCTGTATCTCTTGCTCCAGACGATATTGGTCATCGCTCCTCCGGGGTTCAGTTCATTCGCGCCTCGCCCGGTCAGGGTACTCGCGTTAGCTCGACCACGCGGTGCTTACTCGTAACCTTGCCAGTATAGTCCGCAATCCATACCAACATAAAAGTCGGACATCGCGTTGCGCCCCCGTCATCCCCGATCTGACAGATCCGAATCGGACGCGTAAGGACATGACAGCCGCAGGCAGCAATCCTCACATCTCGGCCGAGGACGGCAAACGTCCTTGCCATGGCGAACAATCAGGGCATGGAATTCATTGAACAGTCGGGCGTCTGGGGCCAATGATCTCTCGAGGCCACGGCGAATCACCTCATAGCGTTCGCCACCGCCGAACAGTTCCAGACGAGTGAATATGCGACGCGTGTAGGCGTCCACCACGAACACGGGTCGTCCGAAGGCGTAGAGCAGCATATCGTCGGCCGTCTCTGGTCCGATCCCGTGAATCGCAAGCAGCCGCTCCCTGAGCTCACGCGTTTCCATCCGGCTCATCCCCTGCAGACCGCCGGGCTGCAGAAAGCCATCGCAGAACGCCCGCAGGCGTTTGGCCTTGACGTTGAAATAGCCCACGGGCCGCAGACAATCTGCGAGCTCTTCCGGAGCCAGCGAGAGAATTGCCTCGGGCGTCAGGGCAACGCGTTCCGTGAGCCTCGCGAGGGCTCGCTCGACATTGGTCCAGGAGGTGTTCTGGGTGAGAATCGCGCCGACCATGACCTCGAAAGGGGTGTCCGCGGGCCACCAGTGCTGCGGACCGTACCTGTCCAACAGCGTCGCGAATACCGCAAGCAGACGCTGTTTCGAGAGCGAGGTCAGAAGCGATAGCCCTTGGGAATAACCACCACCCCGCCGGTCGAGACGGTGAAGCGCGCGCGATCGGCCTCTCGATCGAAGCCGACGCGTTGTTTGGCCGGGACCTCAACATCCTTGTCGATGACGCAGCGCCGAAGGTGGGCGCCTTGCCCCACCTTGACCCCGTCGAACAGGATCGAGTCCTCCACGATGGCCCCATCCGCAACGCGCACCCGCGGAAACAGAATCGAGTGGTTGACGCCACCGCCGGTGATGACGGTGCCGGCGGCGAGCATGGAGTTGACGAAGATGCCTTCCGTGCCGGACGAACCCGGCACGGTCCGCGCCGGGGGGTATTGGCCCTGGTGGGTAAGTATGTTCCAGTCCTCCTGGTACAGATCCAGGGCCGGTTCGGTCTCGAGCAGCGACATGTTCGCCGCGTAGAAGGCGTCCAGATCCGCCACGTCGCACCAGTATCGGTCCGGCGTCACCCTTCCTCGCTCGCCACCGAAACGATAGCCGTGGACCTGGTAGCGCTCGGCCAGCGCGGCGACGGCCTGGCCGAGTGGCAAGGCATCCGCGGCCCGGACCATGTCGTCCCGGTCCAACTCGGCCAGCAGCACCTCCTTGTCGAAGAGATAGACTCCCATCGCTGCGCAGAGCTCCGATTGGTCCCCTGGAGTGGACGGCGCAGCCGACACCCGGCCTTCACCGTCGACGTCGATCAGGCTCCCTCCGGCCGATGGGGCAATCGCCACCTCGCGATAGGCGAGCGTGATCTGGGCCTCGCATTCGCGATGAAAGCGGATCAATTCCGCGTAATCCATGCGGTAAACGAGATCCCCCTCCAACACCAACACGCGCCTTGTGCTGCTGCGTTCGATCAGGTAGCGGTTCTGCCGCATGGCGCTGAATGCACCGGCGTACCAGTCGCCGCCGTCACGCATCTGCGGGGGCACCGGGGTGATGAACTCCCCAAGCTCGGGGTGGAAGATGGACCAGCCGTCGCGCAGGTGCTTCTGCAGCGAGTGGGACTTGTACTGGGTGAGTACCAGAATCTTGCGCAGCCCCGAGTGCAGGCAGTTCGCGAGCGTGAAGTCGATGAGGCGAAACTTGCCCCCGAAGGGCACGGCGGACTTGGCGCGGTGGAGGGTGAGCGGCGTGAGACCATCACCCTGTCCGGTCGCGATTACGAGCGTTAGCGTGTCAATGGACATCGTTCTCAACCCTCGCGGGGTGGGGGACAAAGAGCGGGCGATGGATATCCGATACGGCCTATTGCACGCTCCGAACGTGAGTCAGGACTGGGCGCCGAAGGCGCGGGCTCCACATTCCCCACGGGCCTCGTACTGATTCCACGCACCATTCCGGTGCGCTCGACCGCTCTTCTGCCCAACGCCGAGCCAAGAATTCAGGCGGCGTCCAACCGCTGCAACGCAGGAATCGGTTGGGGGGCGATCGGCTTGACCAGCAGCGAGGTCCCCGACATGGCATCGCTGGCGGGTAGGCCCATGAGGTGAAGCACGGTCGGCGCGACGTCCGCGAGTCCCCCCCCAGCCCTGAGTACCCATCGCTGCCTGTCCACCACCAACATGGGCACGGGGTTGGTGGTGTGCTGGGTGTGGGGCTCGTCGGTCTCTGGGTCCACCATGAGGTCGCAGTTGCCGTGGTCGGCAGTCACCAGCGCCGAGTAACCCGCCGCCACGGCAGCGTCGAGCACCCGCCCCACCTGGCGGTCGAGCGCCTCCACGGCGCGCACCGCGGCCCGGAGGTTTCCCGTGTGACCCACCATGTCCCCGTTTGCGAAGTTGACCACGACGAAGCCATAACCGCCTCCGGCAATTGCCTGCACAACCGCGTCCCCCACCTCGACCGCGCTCATCTCCGGTTTCAGGTCGTAGGTCGCGACCTGCGGCGATGGGATCAGGCGGTGTTCCTCGCCCGGCAAGAGCTGCTGGTGGCCACCGTTGAAGAAGTAGGTGACATGGGCGTATTTTTCCGTCTCGGCGCAATGAAACTGACGGATTCCGCCGTCGCTCAGGACGCGGCTCAAGGTGGTGGCAGGTACCTCGGGTGCGAAGGCAAACGGAAGGCCGAGCCGTGCATCGTATTGCATCATGCAGGTCACGTCCGCGAGCCCCGCCTCTCCGCGATCAAAACCGTCGAAATCAGCGGATGCGAGGGCCGCCACGATTTGCCGCGGACGGTCCTTGCGGAAATTGAAGGAAACGACCACGTCACCCGCCTCCATGCCGCGATAGCCTCCGATCACGGTCGGGTGAATGAACTCGTCACCCTTGCCGGCGGCATAGGAGGCATCGACCGCGGCGGCCGCGTTCGCCGAGCTCCGACCCTCGCCGCGCACGATGGCGCGCCAGGCGAGCTCGGTTCGGTCCCAGCGGCGATCCCTGTCCATCGCGTAGTAACGCCCGGAGACGGTCACGATCCGGCCACCGGCGCCCGCCAGGGCCGTCTCCAGCTCGGGCAGGCCGTTCAGCGCCGATTTCGGCGCCACATCCCGGCCGTCGGTGATCATGTGCAGCAGCGGCCGGGCGCCCTTCATCCGGCACAGATCGACCAGCGCCAGCAGATGAGAGAGGTGACTGTGCACGCCACCATCAGACACCAGACCCAGGAGATGCACCGGACGCGCCCGGACGGTGGCGCGCTCCACGGCCGAGCTCAGCGCCGGGTTGTAAAAAAAGCTGCCATCGGCGATCGCATCGTCGATCAGCACGAGATCCTGACGCACCGCGCAGCCGCTCCCGATGGTCATGTGCCCGACCTCGGAGTTGCCCATCTGCCCCTCCGGCAAGCCGACCCCGGGGCCCGATGCGTTGAGCGGGGTAAAGGGATAGCGGAAGAAATACTCATCAAGGCGCGGCGTGCGGGCCACGGCAATGGCGTTGTTGATCTTGCTCGGATTGATCCCGAAGCCGTCCAGGATCACGAGAACGACCGGATTCCGCGGAATGCCAACCTGTCGAGTCATGGTCCGATCCTTAGTGTTCAATTGTCATCCTCAGTCATCTAGCAACTAACGTACCCATCCCACCCCATGGCGAGGCCACCGAATGAAGGGTTCGCGGTTTCCTTCGTTACCCGAAAAGGTGAGGCCGAGCCGAGCGAATTCGACCTCCTATTGGATCCCCGCAGCGAACCGGCTCCGCTCAGCGCCCGTTGATGATGCGCTTCATGTCGGCGACAGCCGTAGCAAGCCCGCAGAAAATCGCGCGCGCTACGATCGCGTGCCCGATGTTGAGCTCACGCACATCGGGGATGCCGGCAACCGCCTTGACGTTGTGATAGTCGAGGCCGTGGCCTGCATTGACCTGCAAACCGAGCTCGACGCCGAGGGCAACGGCGCGGCGGATGCGCTCGAGCTCGGCCGCCCTGTCACCCCGACTCTGCGCGTCCGCATAACGGCCCGTGTGGATCTCGACCACCGGGGCGCCGATCGCGCGCGCCGCCTCGAGCTGGCGAGGCTCGGCGTCGATGAAGAGCGAAACGCGCACGCCCGCCTCCGTCAGCATGGCGCAGAAGTCGGTTAGCTGCGCCAGGTTCCCCGCTGCGTCGAGCCCCCCCTCGGTGGTCAGCTCCTCGCGCCGCTCCGGGACCAGGCAGCAGTCCGCTGGCCGAATGCGGCGGGCGATCTCGCCCATCTCAGGTGTCGCGGCCATCTCCAGGTTCATCCGCGTCTGCAGGATATCCCGCAGGACCTCCACGTCGCGGTCATGGATGTGCCGGCGATCCTCGCGCAGATGCAGCGTGATCGCGTCCGCACCCGCCTGTTCCGCCACCAGGGCGGCCTGCACCGGCTCCGGATACCGGGTGCCGCGTGCCTGGCGAATGGTGGCGACGTGGTCGATGTTGACGCCGAGCAGGATCTCGTTGTTCAGCTGGTGCATGGATGCTTGGGTATCTGCGAAAAACTGGGTGACTGGACCAAACCTCAGGCGGTGTTACGCCAGCGCCGGAACAATTCGCGGCTCTTCAGGGGACGGTCCCCGAGGTGCGGAGCCAGCAGGCGGCGCATCAGTGCCCGCGCATCGCGGGCGTGCTGGCCGGTGAGCGGCTCGCCGGCTGCCAGCAGCAGCAGGGTGGCGCCCGATACGGCCACATCCGCTTGTGCATCGGACGCGGCGCAAAGACCGGCGTCCGGCAGGCAGACATAGCGACGCTCGGCAACCACGGCACGCCCGTCCGCCTCGCGATCGATGGCTCTGGCATACCCCAGCTCCTCCAGCAGTCTCAGCTCGAATTGCCGCAGCACAGTCTCCAGGTCGCGACCTGCCGCGAGGTCCGAGAGCGCCGCGTGATAGAAGGCGAACAGGTCCGCGTGGGGATCACCGCGTCCCAGCAGCCGCACCAGCAGCTCGTTGAGATAGAAGCCGCACAGCAGGGACTCGCCCTGCAGGTCGAAGGCACGCCCCGCGGGCTCGCTCCTGGTGAGGGTTCTGACCTCTCCGCGACCGCTCCAGCTCATCCACAGGGGGCGGAAAGGCTGCAGGGTCGCTGAAACCTCCCCTCTGCCCCGCCTCGCCCCTTTGGCCAGCGCGGGCAAACGCCCGTGGGCGGCGGCGAACACCTCGACGATCAGGCTGGTGTTGCCGAAATCGCGCCGGTGCAGGACGAAACAGCGCTGAAGGTGATCGCGCGCGTTCCCGTCCAATCAGCTATCGCCGTAGCCCAGGCTGGCCAGAGCCGCCTCATCGCTCGACCAGCTCTTCTTGACCTTGACCCAGACCTGCAGATGAACCGGACAGCCGAACAGCTTCTGCATCTCGAGCCGCGCCTGGGTGGCGGCGGCCTTGAGCGCCTCGCCCCGGTCACCGATGATGATCCCCTTCTGTCCGGGTCGCTCCACCCACACCAGGGCGTGAATCCGATAGCGGCCTCCCTGGTCCTCGAAGCGCTCGATCTCCACCGAGGTGCAATAGGGAAGCTCGTCGCCGTAGCGGCGCATGAGCTGTTCGCGCACCAGCTCGGCGGCGAAGAAGCGCTCCGAACGGTCCGTGAGTTGATCCTCGGGGAAGATGTTCTCTCCCTCGGGCAGGGCGCCGACCACCAAGGACAAGAGCCGCTCGATCTGGTCACCCTTCGCGGCGGAGACCGGGACCACCGCGAGGAAATCGTGCCGTTCCGCCAGCCCTTGCAGGAAGGGCAGCAGCCGCGCCTTGTCTGGCACCTGATCGATCTTGTTCACCACCGCGATCACCGGCTTGCCGGCATCCGCGACCGCGCGCAAGGCCTTCGTGTCCTCCGCGGTGAAGCGCAGCGCCTCCACCACCAATAGGATCAAATCCACGTCGCTGATCGCAGCGCGGGCCGCACGATTGAGATAGCGGTTCAGTGCGCTGCCGCCCCTCTGATGGATTCCAGGGGTATCGACGAATACCACCTGCCCCTCGTCGGGGATCGTCTTGATCCCCAGGATGGAGTGCCGCGTGGTCTGGGCCTTGTGGCAGGTAATGGCCAGCTTCTGACTGAGGAGGCGGTTCAGCAGGGTCGACTTCCCGACGTTGGGCCTGCCGATAATGGCCACGTAACCGCAACGCCCTGCCGGACGGGAATTGGCGCGTCCCACGGATCCCTCATCGTCCGGGGCGCACGACCCACCTTCTGCCTGCTCTGGCAAAGGACCTGGATGCCGGGGTTCGCGCAAGAATCGGGGCTCCTCAGAAACTCGCTGACCGTGGCGTTGCCCGAGCGAATGGCTCGTCGCCCGATTCGAACAGATTCAGCAGCCGCTGGGCCGCCTCCTGCTCCGCCCGCCGCCGGCTGGTCCCCTCCCCGTCAGCCGCCTCCGGGCCGTCCGTCAGGGTACAGTGCACGCGAAACGTCTGCGCGTGCTGACTCCCAAACACACCCACCACCTCATATTGCGGCAGGGGCCTGCGACGCGCTTGCAGCAACTCTTGCAGACGGGTCTTCGGGTCCTTCGATGTCTCCCCCTGCCCGATCGCCATCAGGGTCTCGCCGAACACCGCCAAGATGACTTCCCGCGCCCTTTCGAAACCCTGGTCGAGATAGACGGCGGCGAACAGGGCCTCCAGCGCATCCGCAAGGATAGAATCCCGCGCGTGACCGCCGGTTCGCAGCTCGCCCGCTCCCAACCGCAGGTATTCGCTCAGCTCAAGACGCCGGGCCAGCTCCGCAAGCGATTCTTTCTTGACCAGAGAGGCGCGCAGTCGGCTCAGCCGGCCCTCGTCCGCGTCCGGGAACCGCTCGACCAACACCTCGGCAATCACGAACCCCAGCAGGGCATCGCCGAGAAACTCGAGCCGCTCGTTGTTGTCGGCATCCGCGCTGCGGTGGGTTAGCGCGCGCTCCAGCAAGTCGCCGCGCTGGACGCTGCACCCCAGCGCGCGCGTCAGGCGTCCGAGATTGCCGTTCACTCCGGGACCAGGGTGACCTGATGCGCGAAGGTCAACACCGCGTCGATGTTCGCGAACAGGTGCTCACGCACCTCGTACTCCACGCCGAGCAGGAACCCGTCGTCCTCTCTCTTGAAGGTGAATTCCTTAGCGGAGACGTCGTCGACCTCGTTGATGTAGAGCCTGCTCTCGATCGACTTCAGCACCGGGATTCTGCCCCCGGAGATCACCTCCGCATCTTTCCGAACGGCCTCCATCACCGACTTGACGGTCAGGTATTCGAAGTAGTGCGGGGCCAGCTTCGTCCCCACAATGGCCACGAACACGACGATGGCCACGACGAACATGACGCCCCACGCGGTGATTCCTCGCTGTCTGCGCATCGAACCCGCCATTGCGACCTCCCGTTGTTTCATTCGATAACCTTGCCGAGCCGGCTCCAGTCGATGGGAAACCCGTCGCGTCTGCCGTCCCAGTTCATCCAGATCGCGAAGGCCTTGCCGACCAGGTTTCCGTCAGGAACGAAGCCCCAGCAGCGGCTGTCGTTGCTGTTGTCGCGATTGTCGCCCATGACGAAATAGCTGTCTTCGGGGATCTTCACCGCACCCCCAATCGCCAACTCGTAAGAGACCGGACGGCATTGGAAATCGGGCTTGCCGGCGTCCACGAGTATCCGGTGCTCGGCGCCGTCAAGGTTCTCCTCCGCCATGTTCGACACCGGTCATGCCGGTGCCGGCGCCGACCCCGCTATAGGTGCCCAGGGGGGTCTGGGGCATTGGCTCGCCGTTGATGTAAAGCGTCTTGTTCCGATAGCCGATCTCGTCTCCGGGCACGCCCACCACGCGTTTGATGTAGTCGACGGAAGGGTCCTGCGGAAAGCGGAACACCACGACATCGCCGTGCTGCGGGTTCCCGACCTCGAAGAACTTGGTGTTCAGCACGGGCCAGCGCAGACCGTAGGCGAACTTGTTGACCAGAATGAAATCCCCGACCAGCAGGGTCGGCATCATGGACCCCGACGGAATGCGGAAGGGCTCGACCAGGAACGAACGCAACAGCAGCACGATCAGGATGACCGGGAAGAAGGAGCGCGCGTACTCGACGAGAACCGGCTCCCGCCGCATCCGGGGCGCTGAGACACCCGCTGCCTGTCCCTCGCCGGCGACCTGTGCGGCAAGGCGCCTGCGGCGGGGGGCGAAAAAGACCGCGTCCGCCAGCCAGATCCCTCCGGTGAGGAAGCAGGCGAGCACCAGAAAAGTGGGGAAATCGAAATTCATATTGCTGTCGATCTGCCGTCAAAAGAGCCCTTGGAGCCCCGTTGACTGGAAAATTTTTAATTATCCTTGCCGACTTGGAGCACGGCAAGGAATGCCTCCTGCGGAATCTCCACCTTGCCCACCTGCTTCATGCGCCGCTTGCCCGCCTTCTGCTTCTCCAGCAGCTTGCGCTTGCGGGTGATGTCCCCGCCGTAGCACTTGGCCGTCACGTTCTTGCGCAGGGCCTTGACGGTCGTGCGGGCGATGATCTTGCTGCCGATGGCGGCCTGGATGGCCACCTCGAACATCTGGCGCGGAATGATCTCCTTCATGCGCTCGGTGAGCTCGCGGCCGCGGAACGCCGCGTTGCTCCGGTGCACGATGAGCGACAGGGCGTCCACCCGCTCGCCGTTGATCAGCACGTCGAGCTTGACCAGGTCCGCCGCCTGGAAGCGCTTGAACTCGTACTCGAAGGATGCATAGCCCCGGCTGACGGACTTCAGCCGGTCGAAGAAATCCAGCACCACCTCGCTCAGCGGCAGCTCGTAGGTGGCCTGCACCTGCCCGCCGAGGTATTGGATGTCCTTCTGCACCCCCCGCTTCTCGATGCACAGGTTGATGACCCCGCCCAGGTGATCCTGGGGCACGAGGATGTGGGCCTCGATGATCGGCTCGCGGATCTCGCCGATGCGTGCCGGTATCGGGCAGGTTGGCCGGATTGTCGATCTGCACCACCTCGCCGTCGGACCGCAGAACCTCGTAGATGACCGTCGGCGCGGTGGTGATCAGGTCCAGGTCGTACTCGCGCTCGAGGCGCTCCTGGACGATCTCCATGTGCAGCATCCCGAGGAAGCCGCAGCGGAAGCCGAAGCCCAGGGCCTGGGAGGTCTCCGGCTCGTAGAACAGGGCCGCATCGTTGAGCCGCAGCTTCCGCAGGGCATCGCGCAGATCCTCGTAGTCGTCCGAGACCACCGGGTAGAGTCCGGCGAACACCCGCGGCTGCATCTCCTTGAACCCGGGCAAGGGCTTTCTCCGCCGGGCGATCCGCGTGGGTGATGGTGTCGCCCACCGGGGCGCCGTCGATCTCCTTGATCCCGGCCACCAGGAAGCCGACCTCGCCGGTGCCGAAGCTGCTGACGCTCCGTCTTCTTGGGCGTGAAGACCCCGAGGCTGTCCGCCTGATGCGAACGCCCGGTGGACATGATCATGAGCTTGTCGCGGCGCTTGATCGACCCGTTGATCACCCGCACCAGCGAGACCACGCCGACGTAGGGGTCGAACCAGGAGTCGATGATCAGCGCCTGCAGCGGCCCGTCGGGGTCGCCCGTCGGGCGGCGGAATGCGCGCGACCAGGGCCTCGAGCAGCTCCTGAATGCCCTCGCCGGTCTTGGCGCTCACCCGCAGCGCATCCCGCGCCTCGAGACCGATGATCTCCTCGATCTGCATGATGACCCGCTCCGGCTCGGCCGAGGGCAGGTCGATCTTGTTCAGCACCGGGAGCACCTCCAGCCCCTGCTCGATCGCGGTGTAGCAGTTGGCCACGCTCTGGGCCTCGACCCCCTGCGCGGCATCCACCACCAGCAGCGCGCCCTCGCAGGCGGCCAGCGAGCGCGAGACCTCGTAGGAGAAATCCACGTGCCCGGGCGTGTCGATGAAATTGAGCTGGTAGATCTCGCCGTCCGGCGCCTTGTAATCCAGCGTCACGCTCTGGGCCTTGATGGTGATGCCGCGCTCACGCTCCAGATCCATGGAGTCGAGCACCTGCTCCGACATCTCGCGCTCGCTCAAGCGCGCCGCTCAGCTGAATGAAGCGGTCGGCGAGCGTGGACTTGCCGTGATCGATGTGGGCGATGATCGAGAAATTGCGGATGTGACTGAGATCGGTCATCGAAACCCGTTGGAGACCGTGAGCTTGTCACGGCAGAAGAAGGGAAGAACCGGGCTGGATCGGACAACCGCGCTGGCGGCAGTGGCGCGCGGCGAGGCAAGCTAGGCGCGCCGTCCCGGTCTAGGGAACAGCGCGCAATGGTAACAGAAACCCGACGAGCCAAGTAGCCC
>CAVTOR010000008.1:0-114752 GCA_963736235.1 uncultured Gammaproteobacteria bacterium | reverse complement strand
GCCTCTGTCGCGTTTCGTGTGGGTAGCGGTGGTATTCTTCCTACCCTTTTGAAAAAATCTTGCTGTTGTTGCGCCGCAGGCGTCCTCGGCTCGCAGCGGGGGTGGCGCGGCGCAGTGTGGGCAAAGGGTGAATGAGTGCGGGCAAGGTGGGGGCAACTCGCCTTCCTGATCCCGGCGAAGTTCGCCTCAGGCTTGCCGCGAGTTGTCCCCGGCTTGTCCGCACGTTCGCTTGCGACATTTACCCTTTGTCCACACGGAGGCCGCCGGGACGGTCTCGGCGGCAACCATTTGTTGTTCTTCAGTCGACGTGTGAGGGCATGCGTTTGGATCAGCTGTCGTTGTTCACTGCCGCACTGGGCCTGCAGGCACCCTGGGAGGTCGTCGATGTGCGCTTCGATCCGCAAGGCGGGCGCATCGATTTCGATGTCGCCTTCGCGCGCGGCGCGCAGTTCGCCTGCCCGCACTGCGGTGCAGCCGGGCAACCGGTCCATGACACCCGCGAGCGTACCTGGCGGCATCTGAACTTCTTCCAGTTCCAGGCCTATATCCACGCCAAGGTGCCACGAGTGCGCTGCGCCGACTGCCAGAAGACCTCGCAGGTGCCGGTGCCTTGGGCGCGCGAGAACAGCGGCTTCACGCTGCTGATGGAGGCACTGCTGGTGACGCTGTGCAAGGCCATGCCGGTGCGCCAGGTCGCGCACGCTGCTCGGCGTGAGCGACATGCGCCTGTGGCGCACCCTGGACCACTATGTCGAGCGGGCCCGCGCACAGGAGGACTTCTCCGCTGTGCGCGCCGTCGGTCTCGACGAGACCGCCGCCCGGCGCGGCCACAACTACATCAGTCTGTTCCACGATCTCGAGCCGGCGCGCCTGCTCTACGCCTGTGAGGGGCGCAAGGCCGAGGTGCTCGGGCACTTTGCCGACGACCTCGAGGCCCACGGCGCCTGCGCCGAGAACGTCCGCGAGATCTGTATCGACATGTCCGCCAGCTATCAGGCCGGTGTGAGCGAGCATCTGCCGTGGGCGCAGGTCACCTTCGATGAGTTCCACGTCATCCAGCTCCTCAACAAGGCCGTCGACGAGGTCCGCCGCCAGGAGGTCAAAGGCACGCCCCAACTGCGGCGCACCCGCTACCTCTGGCTGAAAGACAAGCATGCCTGGAGCCGCCAGCAGATCGTGCATTTCGCCGACATCAAGGCGCTGAATCTCAAAACCCACCGCGCCTATCGCATCAAGGAGGCTCTGCGCGAGATCTTCCGCAGCGCCAACTCCCCGGCACAGGCCGAGCCGCTGCTGCAGCGCTGGTACAGCTGGGCCCGGCGCTGCCGCCTGGCGCCGATCAAGAAGGTCGCCGCCACCCTCAAGCAGCATTGGCAGGGCATCCTCAACGCCTTCGACTCCAACCTCACCAACGGTCGCGTCGAGGCGGCCAACTCGCTCATCCAGGCCGCGAAGGCCAAGGCCAGGGGCTACGGCACCACCCGTCATCTGATCACCATCGCCTACCTGGTCGCCGGCCGATTGACTCATTTGCCGGCGTCACCCTACCGCACCGCGCCAGCGCGAATCGGCGCGTAAATCAATGCACTCTGTCCCTGTTACCCACACGAGACGAAAGAGAGCCGCATTTGAACCTCCGGCAGTCTCGAGCGGAATAAGGGATCACCATTTAGCTGACCCCGATCAACGGTTCCACCTAATCCTCTCTCGCCCACGCACGCTTCGATCGGTGGGGGCGTGCCGTAGTGTCACCGAAAACGCGCCCGCGGTTCTCTTTGAGTGGGTGCAGATTGTCTCCGATCCGCACCAGTCACCCTTCTGGATCAGGTCGATGGGGCTGCTCCACTGGGGTGTAGGCCCCCGGTCGCCGAAGGCCAAGACCAGGTTTCGCAGGCTCCTGTCATCGTTCCGTCGCTAGCGTGCCAGAGGCCGGTGCTTACCGCACGCGCCCCGGTTAGCCGACGCTTCCGGAGAGACCTCAATCGCTGGACATTTGGCGGCTGTCTTATAGACGTACAGAAAAAAATACAGAAAAGATAATATTGAACAGATATTGTAAATGAGTATATCGCCTCGACTTGAGTGGTTAGCGAGATGTTGTTCGCTAGCAAGATCGCCCAAATCAACCGAATCTGTCGAGGTATCTCATCATGTCTTTCCGAAACGCCACGATCATAACCGCCACCGCCTTCGTAGCCCTCTCGGCGATGGGCGCGCTTTCGACCGCGTCCGCCGGGTACGGCGGTTATGGCTACCAGTCGCAGAACAGCAACGAGACCGGCCACTACGTTAAGACCGGGATGCACGAAGGCGGGGGCAAAGAAACTGCCGCACCGGCCGGTGACATCGTCGATGTCGCAGTCGGCGCGGGCAGCTTTGACACCCTGGTGGCAGCCGTCAAGGCGGCCGACTTGGTAGACACTCTCAAGGGCGAGGGTCCTTTCACCGTCTTCGCGCCGACCGACGAGGCCTTTGCCAAGATTCCTGCAAGCCGACCTGGATGCTCTATTGGCAGACAAGAAAAAGCTCACGGCCGTGCTCACCTACCACGTGGTACCGGGCAAGGTAATGGCGGCTGACGTCGTCAAGCTCGACTCGGCAAAGACCGTGCAGGGTGAAAGCGTAACCATCGTCGTGAGCGACGGCGGGGTTAAAGTAGACGACGCCAATGTCGTCAAGACCGACATTGTGACGAGCAATGGCGTGATCCACGTCATCGACACCGTCCTCATGCCCAACTGACAGACCGCGAACGCTGGAAACGACGGCGACTGCCAACGCAGCCGCCGTTTTTTTTCGAGAAGAACGGGGTCAGGTCTTTCCTTTTTCCTCTCCTGGGGAAAAGGGATCCGGCTCAACTGATCGGGGCCGAGGTCATACGGGAGGAACGGGGTCATCCGGTCTTCCAACCAAGCACTGAATCGGGCTGGGCGTTGTCGAGACGTAGGCGGACGAGGCGATCAGCGCCAAGGGACGTCGCCTCTTCACCCAGCGGGCGGACGGCGCACCGATCTGCCTCGCTCCCGTCTCGGGGTTCAGACCAGGGGCTGTTCTGCCGTCGCCGACGGTTCCTGTTCGGGTCGCTGGGCGCAGGTGGGCTTGCAGCCGAACCAGACGACCCGGTCGCCCGCTTGCGCCTTGAGCGGGTGGTCGACGCCGATCAAGCGGACCGCGCCCTTGGCGGTGACAACCAGCAGGGGGAGGGCGCCCTCCGGCAGGCCGGCCAGGAAGGCCTCCTGCTGGTAGTCCTCGGTGAGATTGGTGCGCTGGAAGGTCCAGCCGCCGTACCAGTTGCGTTCGAGATCCTCGAACTGCATTCCCTGCGCGAAGGCCGTAAGCCCGCGTGCGGCAGCCACCGGACGCTTGTGCTCGGCGACGTCGTCCGTCGCCAGCTGGAAGGCCCGCTGCCGTCCGAGCTCCGGCGCGAAGTGGGCGCATACCAGTGCGTTGTAGGCGTCGTTGTTGGTGGCCGCGAGCAGGCTGCCCATTTCCCCCAGCTCCAGCGACACCTCTGCCTGCTCCGAGAGCAGCTCGCCGAAGTAGACGGGTACGCCTGCCAGGCGGGCCGCCCGCAGGCGGTGCCAGGAGCTGTCCGCCACCAGCACCGGGACCTCCATCTTGCGGAGGGTTTCCGCAAGGCCCGTGCTCCAGGGGCTGGCCCCGGAGATCAGGAGACCGCCCTCGCCGGTGGCGCTGAGTCCCAGCCGTTTCGCCAGCCAACCCAGGCTGAAGCCGTGCAGCGACCACGGTAACCAGGATCAGGGCGAACACCAGCGGCAGCAGCAGCTCGCCCCCGCCGTAGCCCTGGGCGGCCAGGGCTGGTCCGAAGACGCCGGCCACCGCGGCGGCCACCACGCCGCGGGGTGCGATCCAGCCGACCAGCACGCGCTCCTGCCAGGTCATGCCGGCGCCGATGGTCGCCAGCCCGATGGCGAGCGGCCGCACCAGAAACAGGATCGCCGCCAGCAGCGCGAAGCTGCGCCAGTCGAGCTGGAGCATGATCTCCGGGTCGAGGTCCGCGGTGAGCAGCAGGAAGATCCCCGACACCAGCAGGACCGCCGTGTTCTCCTTGAAGCGACGGATCTCGTTGATGCTCGGCAGTTTCATGTTGCCCAGCACCAGCCCCATCACCGTGGCGGCCAGGAGGCCGGCCTCCTCCAGCACCAGGTTCGAGAGCGCATAGGCGCCCAGGGCGGCGGCCAAGGCCATGGGGCCCTTGAGGTACTCCGGCACCAGGCCGGCCAGATAGGCCCGCCCGAGCAGCCAGCCGCCGACGCCGCCCAGGGCCCCGGCGACAGCCAGGCCGAGGCCCAGCTCCAGCAGGCTGTGGCCGATGCTCGCCTGCCCGGCGCTGACGAAGTACTCGAAGGCCACCACCGCCAGCAGCGCCCCGGTGGGGTCGTTCACGATGCCCTCCCATTTGAGGTAGGAGGCGGGACGCTTGCGCAGCTTGGCCTGGCGGAGCAGGGGGAGAATCACCGTCGGGCCGGTCACCACCACGATTGCGCCGAACACCACGGCCACCGGCCAGGACAGGCCGCCGACATAGTGGGCCGCGGCCGAGCCCAGGGCGAGGCTGAGGGCCACCGCCACCGTGATCAGGCGCTTGACGCCGGCGGCCGCGTTCTTCAGCTCGCTGAGCCGCAGGGTGAGCCCGCCTTCGAACAGGATGGCCGCGACGCCGAGCTGAGATCAGCGGCTGGAAGGTGTCGCCGAGCGCGACGCTCGGGCGAATGATGCCGAGCACCGGCCCCACCAGCAGCCCGAACAGGCTGAGGAGGACGATGGCCGGGATCCTGAGCCGCCATCCCAGCCATTGTGCAGCCAGGCCAACGACGACGATCAGGGCCAGGGTCTCGGTGATGTGGGGCATGGTCTTGTTACCTTCCTGCGCGTCCGGGCGGGCGCAACCCTGGCACACTGGTGCCGGCGCCGCAAGCGGGCTTGGCTGCGCGCTGAAACGGGGGCGCGGGTTAGGCGGTCTCATGCTCATGAGAACCTAGCCCCGGCGAGCGCGGCCTCGACCCGGCCATCTCGGCAGGCTACCGGGCCACACGATCACTCCTGGTCAAGCGGAGAACCTCATGCAGACTCGATCCCTTGCGCACCTTAGGCTCTTGCGCCTGACCGCCCTGCTGTGCGCGTGCCTGGTAATCGCGGCCCCCGCGCTTGCGGAGTGGCAGCGCGCCCCCGAATTCACCCAGGATCGGCCGGCTGCCTGGATCAACGCCAAGCCGATGCGCATCGCGGACCTGCGCGGCCGGGTGGTGCTGATTGACGTCTGGACCTTCGAGTGCTGGAACTGCTACCGCTCCTTCCCCTGGCTGCGGTCGGTCGAGGAGCGGTATGGCCCTCGCGGCCTCACGGTGATCGGGATTCACAGCCCGGAGTACGATCGTGAGCGGGACCCGAAAGCGGTGGCCGCGAAGGTGCGGGAGTTCGGACTGGATCACCCGGTGATGATCGACAACGATTTCCGCTACTGGGAGGCGCTGGACAATCGCTTCTGGCCGGCCTTCTACCTCGTCGACCGGCAGGGCCGAATTCGCTACCGCTTCTTTGGCGAGACCCACGAGGGCGATATCCGGGCGGGCCAGATCGAGGCCGCGCTCGAGGGCCTGCTCGCCGAGCCGGAATGAGCCATGCCGACCCTCGCGGCCGGCGTTAGAATGGCGACCCGCCGGCAGTCAACCAGGATCCTCCGCAACCGTGAACGAAGAGGGCATGCAGCCAGAGGTCAGCGCCAGCGGCCTGGTCAAGCGCTACGGCAGCTACACCGCCGTCGACGGCGTGTCCTTCGCCATCGCCAAGGGCCGCTGCTTCGGTTTCCTCGGACCGAACGGCGCCGGCAAGACGACGACCCTGCGCATGATCCTGGGCGTCACGCCCAAGGATGGCGGCGAGCTCAGGGTGTTCGGGCTATCGGTGCCGGAACAGGGGCGCGAGATCCGCGCCCGCATCGGCGTCGTCCCCCAGGCGGACAACCTGGACCCGGACTTCACGGTCGAGGAGAACCTGGAGGTCTACGCCAGCTACTTCGGCATCCCGGGCGCGGAGGCGCGCGCCCGCATCGGCGAGCTGCTCGACTTCGCCGCCCTGACCGAGCGCCGCCGGGCGAAGACCGATACCCTTTCCGGCGGCATGAAGCGGCGGCTCACCATCGCGCGCGCCCTGATCAACCGCCCGGAGATGCTGGTGCTGGACGAGCCCACCACCGGGCTCGATCCCCAGGCCCGCCACGTGATCTGGTCGCGGCTCTCGGACCTGCGCGCCCGCGGCATGACCCTGCTGCTCACGACCCACTACATGGAGGAGGCGGAGCGCCTGTGCGATGAGCTGGTGATCATGGACCGCGGGCGGATACTGGATCAGGGCTCGCCGCGAGAGCTGATCGCGGGTCACGTGGAGCCCGAGGTGATCGAGATCCGCGGCGGCGATGGCGACGGCTTCGCCGCCGTGGCCGAGGCGCAGGGCTGCCGCCTGGAGCGCCTCGGCACCAGCCTCTACTGCTACACGCGGCAGCCCGCCCCCCTGATCGCCCACCTCCAGCAGGCTCGCGGCACGACCTTCCTGCACCGCCCGGCGGGCCTGGAGGACGTCTTCCTTCGCCTGACCGGGCGCGAGCTGCGCGACTGAACGTTTCGGCGAACCGCCGCGGCATTCCGGCTCAGTACTCGAAACTCCACTCCAGCTCGCGCGCCTCCGGGTCGATGCGGACCCGCTTTCCTTCCCCGGCTTTCCCCGTCGCCGCGCCCACGGCGAGGGTGATCTCGGCGCGGCGATCGAGCCAGCGCGCGAGCTCGATCTCGCCGCCGAGCGCGATCCGTCGCTCGGCGCGGGCCGCCAGCTCCAGCAGGTCGCGGCGGGCATCGTCGTCCGGCTGCGCGGCCAGGGTCCTGGGCAGGGGGGCCGGGCAGAGGAGAAAGAGCCCGGCCGCGTAGTGCTCGATACCCCGGCGCACCAGCATGCGGGACGTCGCGTCCTGCAGGGGCGAGGCCAGCACCAGGCTGCGGTCCGGGTATCGGCGCGACAGGCGTTCCAGGGCCTGGTCCGCGAGCGGCGGCAGCCGGTTGATCTCCGTCCGCGTCGCGTCCACCGGGGGTATGCCGACGATCAGCATGCGCACGATTCCGCGCCCCGAGCGCGCCAGCAGGGTCGGGGCGAGGCGCACGGCGAAGCGGTCCAGGTCCTTCATGGGTCCGCTCAGCTGCTCGTAGGGGATGAGCTGCGGGTGGTGCTTGCGCGCGTTGTCCCGCACCGGGGCGTAGGTCCAGCCGTCCAGGTAACGGTCCGCCGCCCAGCGCGCGTGCTCGATGACGGCGAGGCGCTCCCCCTCCAGGGGCGCGAAGGCAAAGGATTCCACCAGCTCCTCGGGCACCGCCCTGCAGTCGGTGACGGCGAGCTTCGCCCACAGGTGATCCGCCTGATGACGGTTTGCGTTGCGGTAGGAGGCGGGCAGGGCTTCCCAGGGGAGCCCGGCGGGCTCCTCGGACGGGTCCCGTCCCTGCGCCGCGATGCTGTCCTGGTAATGGTCGTGGATCACCCGCGCCAGCTCGTCTCCCTGGCGGTCGAGCAGTACCTCCGGGCGGCAGGCGTCACGCAGCCAGGAGAAGGGCATGATCTGGCCGTCCCAGTCGGCCACGCTTCCCGCCGGCTCGGCTTCGCCGACCTCCAGGTGGATGGCCGGGGATACCGCTTGCTGCGCTGAGATCAGGTCCGCCAGCTTGCGCGCGGTCTCGAGGCCATGCTCCGGCACATCCTCGCAGACATAGACCCCCGTGACCGGAGGCTGGTCGATGAGATCGGGGCGCTCGGGCGTGGTGAAGCGCAGGCGGCAGAACTGATCCGCTTGCGGAAAGCTCGCCTCCCACTCCGCCCGCTGCGCCTCGGGGTCGGGGCTGCAGAAGGTCAGCACCGGCAGGCGATCCCCGTAGTGGATCAGGCGCAGGGCGTGCACCGCGAGCGCGCGGGCCGGCCGGGCGGTGCCGGCGATCAGTAGGTGCACGGTCTGTCCGAACGGCGGATCCATGCCGGCGTGCAGTGGCCAGCGGGCGAGGCAGGAGCGGGCGGCCTGATACTCGAGGTCGAAGGTCTCCAGCGTGGCGGGCGCGTCGGCGGGGAGCCGCGGCAGGGCAGGGGCGGGCGCGCCGCAGTGGACCAGGATCAACCGCAGCGGCGGCCGGTTTCGGCGTGCGCCGAGCGCAGATCTCTTCCAGTCTCGCCGCCAGCGGATCGAGGTCGGGCGAGGGGGTCCGCCAGGATCAGGGTCTCGGCCGAGCGCAGGGCGCGGACCGAGGGCAGGGCATCCGCTATCCGTTTGGCGGGCCGGTCCCCGGCGCGCAGGCGCTGGAACAGGTATTCGGCGATATGGCCCGAACCGGCGACCAGGATACGATCGGATGTGAACAGGGACATGGCCGCTCCGCGTCTGGCGTTGCGCCCATGATCCACACTCTGGGCCGGATGTTCAAAGCCGCGACGCGTCCCGGCGCGTCTGGCGGTAACCGTAGCACCAGCGGTTCTGGCATGTTACCCGGGTTGCGCACGGTATGGGAGACGCCAGCGGGGATGAGGACCTCCTCGCCGACCGCCGGCGGAGCCTGCGTCCCTGCATCTCGATCTCGACCTCCCCCGCGACGGGCATCACCAGCTCGTCGACGGCGTGCACGAAATCCGCCCACACCTGGCCCGGCGGATCGGTCCAGATGTCGCAGCCGAATCCCCGCGCCCGCCAATCGTCGGACACCCGGTCGAGGTCCAGCACGGTCATCCCGAGCTGTGCAGCACCTCTCCCGTCTGGTCCTGCACCGAGACCTTGATCGGGATGCCCTCGCGGATGCTGGCGCTGACCACGCAGAAGTCCTCGAACAGGGTCTTGCAGCGATCGAAACGCTTCGAGCCCTTGAGCTCCTCGCTCACGATCAGCTTGACCTCCATGCCGCCGATGCGCAGGCGCTTCTTCTCGTTGCGGATCAGGATGCAGGTGGCCTCGGTCTTGAGGCTGTTGGCCGGCGGCTCTTCCTTGGCGAGACAGTAGAGCAGGCTCGCGCTCAGGCAATTGGCGGCGGCCGCCGCGAGCAGGCGGGAGGCGTTGGGTCCCGAGGCCTCGCCCAGCGGCGGGGGCTCGTCCATGAGCAGCTCCGCCGCCTTCTTCCAGTCGAAGCGCACAGTGATCTGATAGTCTTCCTGCTGTTCCAGGTGGATGGTGAAGCGACCTTCTTCGGACATCTGGGTTTCCTCTTTAAGATTGCGGTGCCGGGCGTCAGGCGAAGCGCTCGCGCCAGCGGGGGTTCTTGGGATCGCGGGCGGTGCGGGCCGCGGCCGCGCGGAAGGAGTCGCCGTCGGCGGTCAGTCCGCGCCAGTCGCCCGAGCGTATCACCGGCCGGCCCCGGATGCGCCCGCGGTAGAGGTAGATCCATGCGCGGCCGTAAGGGGAGGGGATCAGGGTGCGGTCGTACAGTCGCGGGTAGTCCTCCAGCCGGTCTAGCCGCTCAAGGTCTCCCGCGTAGATCCGGTAGACCTCGCCGGCGATTGCCGTGTTTCCGCCCCTCGCTACCCCCGGGTAAGCGCCGAGCTGAAACATGGTGAAGCAGGGCTCGGTGCGGTGCGGACCGAGCAGCTCGGCCCCCGCCAGCAGGTGGTGGTTGACCTCCCCCGCGAGCAGGGTGCCGTAGACGAACGCCAGGTGACGCATCAGGGCTCGATCCGCGTCCCCAGCACCTCCAGGAACTTGCGAATCCACTCCGGATGCGCCGGCCATGCGGGCGCCGTAACCAGGTTGCCGTCGACGTGGGCGTTGGAGAAGGTCTCGTTGACCTCGCACCAGCAACCGCCCGCGCGCTCGATGTCGGGCTTGACCGCCGGGTAGGCGGTGGCGTTTCGGCCCTCCAGTACCCCCGCGGCCACCAGAATCTGCTGGCCGTGACAGATCGAGGCGATGGGTTTGTCGGCCTGCGAAGAAGTGCTGGACGATCTCGATCAGCCGCTGGTTGAGGCGCAGGTACTCCGGCGCGCGCCCGCCGGGGATCACCAGGGCGTCGTACGCAGCGGGGTCAACGCGGGCGAAGTCGGCGTTGATGGCGAAGTTGTGCCCGGGCTTCTCGCTGTAGGTCTGGTCGCCCTCGAAGTCGTGCACGGCCGTGCGCACGCTGTCGCCAGGCTTTTTGTCGGGGCAGACGGCGTGGACCTCGTGTCCGACCATCAGGAGCATCTGAAAGGGCACCATGACCTCGTAGTCCTCTACGAAGTCGCCTACCAGCATCAGGATCTTCTTTACGGCCATTTCGCGCTGTCTCCTCGGTGAATTCGGGATGGGGAACGGTCAAACTATAGCGAACAGCGGCCATTGCGGGCCACAGGGCTGGAACGCCGCGGTGGGGGGCCGGCCGCAGCCGCTCGCGGCGGTCGTTTGCAAGCCAAGGGTCGCGGCTCATGACAGATCTTCCACATCCACCCAGGTCGGCGCGCGGCCGCGGCGCCGTCGGCAATCCTGAAAGCCGTTACGCGGAGCATCAGCGGGAGCCGTTCGACGACGGCTGGCCCCGGGAGCAGGAAGCGGGACCGCGCACCGAGCTCGCGGTGGACACCAGCCGCACCGTCATCAGCCGCAACCAGTCGCCGGACATCCCCTTCGACCGCTCCATCAACCCCTACCGCGGCTGCGAGCATGGTTGCGTCTACTGCTACGCGCGCCCGTCCCATGCCTGGCTGGGGCTCTCGCCGGGGCTCGATTTCGAGAGCCGGCTGTTCTACAAGCCGGATGCGGCGACGCTGCTGGAGCGGGAGCTTGCCGCGCCCGGCTACCGGCCCGAGGTGATCGTGCTCGGGGCCAATACCGATCCCTACCAGCCGGTGGAGCGGCATCTCGGCATCACGCGCGGGCTCCTCCAAGTGTTGAGCGCGTGCCGCCACCCGGTGGCGATCACCACCAAATCCGCCGGCGTGCTGCGGGATCTTGATCTGCTGGCGGAGATGGCCTCCCAGCGCCTGGCGGCGGTCCAGGTCTCCATTACCACCCTCGACGCGGCGCTCGCCCGGCGCCTGGAGCCGCGGGCCGCATCGCCCATCCGGCGCCTGGAGACCATCCGCGCCCTGGCCGACGCCGGGGTTCCGGTCGCGGTGCTGGTGTCGCCGCTGATTCCCGGCCTCACCGACGCGGACCTGGAACGGGTGCTGGAGGCGGCTGCGGAGGCGGGCGCGACACGCGCGGGCAGCCTGTTGATTCGGCTCCCCTTGGAGATCAAGGAGCTGTTTGGCGATTGGCTGGAGACCCATTACCCGGAGCGGGCCGCCAAGGTCTTGAGCCTGATCCGGCAGTGCCGGCAGGGCAAGCTCAACGACGCGCGCTTCGGCACGCGCTTCACGGGAACCGGCCCGGTCGCCGAGCTGTTGCAAAGGCGTTTCGACCTGGCCGCGCGGCGGCTGGGTCTGGGCGTGGACGGTGAGAGCTGGGAGCTGGATACGTCCCGGTTTCGCCGTCCCGGGGCCGCCGGTGCCCAGCTCTCGCTGTTCGGCGACGATGCCTGAGCGCCGAAACCCGCGTCGGCGAAGGGCGTTGGGTTTCCGCTGCCGGCGCGGGTACATCCCGGAACCGGACATGCCATACTTCTTGCGATCTTGCGTTGCTGGCGAAGCTGAAACGCCATCCAGGGGCCACGCCTCGGGCATTGGCCCTCGCCAGACGCTGCCGATGTCCATGCCTTGGGATGATCGATGGAAACTACGGGTGATATTTCACATCACGGGCTGGATCGGATCGATCCGGAGGTCTTCTTCGACGATTTCCTCGCGGCCGATCCGAAATACGGCGCCATAGGTCCGATCCTGGACAGGCTGCGCCTCGAGATCGCGAGGCTGCTCGGTAACGGGTCGCTCTCGTTCAGCGAGTTCGTCGACATGATGTCGATCGAGTACGACCAGGATGGCGAAATCCTGCCCAAGGACGACGAGATGCTCAAGGCGCTCGCGAAGGCCATGAAACAGGTCGACGTCACCCGGGAGGCGCTCAAGTTCGCGGCCTCAGCCGGTCTGACCTCGGACCAGATCGCCGAGGGTCCCACCTGTCTCAAGGTCCCGGTCGCGCTCCTGCGCAGTGAAGCCGCTTTCTCCCGTTTTGTCGGCAGCCTGAGCCGGGAGTATCGCGGCTGCGAGGACTATCCCGCCCTGATCCGCTCGGTGTACGCCCTGAAGGTGCACCAGAAGCCCCTGTTCCTGCTGTTCGACCAAGAGGCCAGAATCGTCGCCTACTGCTCGCCCACCTGGAGCATGCAGGAAATGCGCGAACGCTATTCTTTCGAGGTCGAATAAAGTTGCCCTGGATATCTACAACAGGAAGTCTCCGATCGAGCAGATCTGCGCCCTGGTCCGGGAGATTCCCGACGGGCACGTCAAAGTGATCTATCTCGGGAAAAGCGAGTCGCGGGCTCACCATGGCCATCCTGTCCCGCCCGGTAGACCCGGCTAAGCCAGCCTTGCGCCCCGGCGGGCGCCGGGAATGCTTGATCGGTCCGGTCGCCGCTCGTTCCTGATCTCCTGACGGGGAGGCCCCCGCGGCAACCAAGATCCTCGTCACTCCGCGCGTTGAAAACCCGAGTAACTCCGTGTTGTTTTTTCGTTCGCTTGGGTTTGACTTCGAAGGGAAGCTCTCGGACGACGCGGTCGTCTGCAGGATCGTCAGTGAGGACATCAACGCCATGCTCTTGGTCGCGCCCTGCTCCGTGAGAAATGCGTACGGCACGGTAACCAGCGGCACAGGGATCACCCGGCAATGACGGGGAAACTTGTCACTTTCCTACTCTGGTTCTGCGCTATCGGCAGCGGTCTGATCGCGGGTGTTTTCTTCGCCTTTTCCACGTTCATCATGCGCGCCCTTGCCCGGATTGAGCAAAGCCAGGGCATATCGGCGATGCAGGCGATCAACACGACCATTCTTGGCTCACTCTTCATGCCGGCCTTTTTCGGAACGACGTTCGCCAGTCTGGTTCTGGCTGGCGTCGCCCTCTGGGGCTGGGGCGAGTCCGGCAGCCTGGCGACATTCGCCGCCAGCCTGATCTATGTGATCGGCATGTTTATCGTCACCGTCGCCTTCAACGTGCCCCTGAACAACGCCCTCGCCAATGTCGAGGCCTCGGGAGCGGGAGCGACGAGCCTCTGGGCGCGTTACCTCGTTGAATGGACGCGCTGGAACCACGTGCGAACCGTGTCGTCCACGATCGCCTGCGTACTATTCGTATACGCCATTGCCTTGAGGTGGACGGTCGAGCATTGATTGCAGGACCGCCATGCTTCCGCCAATCCGCGCCTGCCTTATCCCGGGTCGGCTCGGGGCGCGTGCAGAATCACCCGACCAACGGAGAAATCTCATGCCATACGTCGACGGATTCGTCGTGGCCGTGCCGACGGCCAACAAAGAGAAATACCGCCAGGTCGCGGAGCAGGCGGCGGCCGTGTTCAAAGAGCATGGCGCATTGAAGGTGGTCGAGTGCTGGGGAGACGATGTGCCGGAGGGCAAGGTCACGTCGTTTCCCATGGCGGTCAAGCGCCAACCCGACGAGACCGTTGTCTTCTCGTGGATCGTCTGGGCGTCCCGAGAGGCCCGAGACCGAGGCATGAAGGCCGCCATGGCCGATCCGCGCCTGCAGCCGGATGCGCAGCCCATGCCATTCGACGGCCAGCGGATGATCTACGGCGGGTTCGAGGTGATCGTCGATGAATGATCCGATCGCGGCCGTTCGACACACGACGACAGGCCGCATGCAAGAGCGACCGCGAAAAAAACCTCATGAACTTCGTGGTTATCGTCAAGGCCACGCAGGACTCTGACGCCGGTGTCATGCGGGTTAGAGACCGGCTGGCGGGAGAATGCTGAAGATGCGTGAAGCGATCCGCCGTCCGCGATGCAGTCAGGCCATGATGTGAGCGCCCGCGTCCACGTACAGGGTATCGCCGGTGATATGGCGCCCGCCGGGGCTCGCCAAGTAGGCGCAGAGGCGGCCAACGTCGAGGACGTCCACCAGTGCCCCCAGGGGTGCCCGCCGCGCCGCCTCGTCGAGGAGCTGGTCGAAGTCCTTCAGGCCGGACGCGGCGCGCGTCTGGAGCGGGCCGGGCGAGATGGCATGCACCCTGATACGCTGGGGACCGAGCTCAGCGGCGAGGTAACGGCAGACCGCTTCGAGCGCCGCCTTGACCGGACCCATGAGGTTGTAGCCCGCGACGACCTGCTGCGCGCCGTGGAAGGTCATGGCGAACAGGCTACCGCCCTCCTTCATCAGCGGTTCAGCGAGCCTCGCCATGCGGACGAAGGAGTGGCAGGAGATATCCATGGCCGTCGCGAAACCCTCGGCCGAGCTGTCCACCAGGCGTCCTTGCAGGTCTTCCTTCGGTGCGAAGGCGATGGAGTGCGCGAGGGTGTCGAGCCGACCCCAGGTCCGCAGGATTTCACCGAAGACGGTCTCGAGCTGACCGGGTCTGGAGACGTCAAGCGGCAGCAGCAGCTCGGTGCCGAGTTCCCGGGCCAAGGGCTCGACCGGAGGTCTTGGCCTTGTCGTTGAGGCAGGTGATGGCCAGCTCCGCCCCTTGCTCCCGGAACGCCTTGGCGCAGCCGTATGCAATGGAGTGCTCGTTGGCGATGCCGACGATCAGGGCCTTGTGGCCGGCCAGAATCGGGTTTCGCGGATCGGAACTCATCTCTGTCGCACCGTCATGTCTGCTCGATCAGCCGCAGGGTATGCCGGGTGATCATCAGCTCCTCGTTACCTTGCAACTGGCACGAAGCGTACAACTGCCGTTTCTAGGTTGAATGATTCATCGTTGATTTCCTCATAGCGGCCAAGGCTCTCAGAGCGCCGAAGTACAGACGCCGGATAACACGTAGCCCTCGCCCGAGGACGTAATCGTCAAACGCCCGTCGCTGTCCAGCTCTTTCCGCCGTCAGCACCCTGAAGAACGTATACATCGTTTTCCTCGACCAGATGCAGGATCTTGGAGGTGCGCCGATCGCCAGCCGGATTTAGACTGACGACCTCGTGATCCTTGAGATCGAGCCTGAACATCCGGGGCAGATTGACCGTCCCCGGCAGCCCGCGCGTGCATTCGCCCTGCTCCGGGCAAACGATCACCTGACTTGCGGCACAGAACAGCATATTCGGCTCGTCGGCCGCGCCGTTTGCCCAGGTAAGGCACAGGCCTAGCGCCAACGCCGAGTGCGCTACGATCTTTGGGTTGGTCTTCATGTTATCTCTCCTGTTGCCTCTCCTTGTGGTCGGCGTCGGTTGTCTCCGCCAGCACGGTTGCCCCGGTATCGATCGCCTGTCGCTGATAGCGCTCGACGGCCGTCGGCAGGTTGAACAGCATGCGCTCGCGACCCAGCGTCTCCCCGAGCGACGAGCGCTGCACCATGCCCAGTGCCTCCGGGTTGAGCGCCACCAGCCAGAGCAGTCCGCCGCGCTCGCGCAACCGCTCCTCGCCCTCGATCAGCATCTTAAGCGCCGAGTACTCGATGTCTGGCACGGCGCTGAAGTCCATCGCCACCACCCTGGGCTTGGCGGCGTCGATCAATGGCCAGAGTCTGCTCGCCAATACGCTGGGCATTGGCGAAGAAGATGCGCCCCTCGGGGCGCACGATCAGCAGCCCGGGGAAGGTCTCGTCCTCCGGGTGTTCATCCGTCCTTGGGCGGAAAACGTCGGTACCCGGCTTGCGGCCGAGGACATGGACCCGCGGGTTGGCAGCCTGATAGGCAAGGGCGACCAACGACACGATGATCGCCACCAGGATGCCCTGGAGCGTTCCGAGCAGCACCACCCCGGCGAAGGCGGCCAGCGCCCAGAGGAACTCCATGCGCCGGATGCGCAGGATGGCGACGGAACTCCGCCGGCTGGATCAGGCCGATGGAGTAGACGATCACCACCGCGGCCAAGGTCGCCAGGGGCATCAGCCCCATCAGGGGCGCGAGCAGAACCAGGGTCGCCACGGCCGCCGCGGCCGTCACCAGGCCAGCCACCTGGGTGCGGGCGCCCGCAAGCCGATTCACGGCTGTCTGCGAGGTGCCGCCGCCCGGAGGGCATGCCGCTGAACAGGCCGCCGACGACATTGCCGATGCCGGTTGCCAGAAGCTCCCGGTTCGGCTCCGGACGCGGCTCGCCACGACCGGCGAAGGCCCGTGCCGAGGCGATGGACTCGGTGAAGCTCATCAGCGCGATGCCGAGCGCGCCGGGCCACAGCTGCGCGACCAGATCGAGGCTCGGCGCGGTGAAGGACGGCAGGCCCCGGGGGATGTGGCCCACCGTCTCCACGCCATGGCTTTGGAGCGCGAACAGGCCCGAGGCGGCGATGCCGAGCGCGACGGCGACCAGCGGCGCCGGGGCGCGCGGGGCGAACCGCTCGATCCCCACCAGGATGACCAGCATCGCGACACCGACCGCGAGGGTGGCGAGCGAGGTCTCCGGGCAGGTGCTGTACGAGCGCGAGCAGATTTTCAAGGAAGGAGCCCTTGTCGAAATGGATGCCCAGCAACTTGGGCACCTGGTCGAGGATGATGACCAGCCCGATCCCGGCCTTGAAGCCGGTCAGCACCGGCTCCGAGATGAAGCTGGCGACGACCCCCAGGCGCAGCACCGAGGCCAGAATCAGCATGACCCCGACCAGGAACGCGAGCGTCGCGGAGGCGGTCAACAGCGCGCCGGCGTCCCCGCTCGGCACCACGAGCGCGAGCTGGGCCCCGGTCAGGATCGCCAGGGTGGTGGTGGTGCTCACGCTGAGCGGCCGCGAGGTGCCCAGGATCGCGTAGATCACCATGGGACGAAGGCGGTGTAGAGCCCGATCTCGACCGGCAGCCCGGCGATCGTGGCATAGGCCATGGCCTTGGGGACGACCACCGCCGCGGTGGTCAGGCCGGCGACGACATCCAGTCGCAGCCAGCCCTTCTGGTAGCCGTCAAGCCAGTCAAGCATCGGGATGCGACTCATGCAGATTCACTCCTGGGTCATCGGGGTCAGGTTCGATTGATCTCACTATCGGACGTGGGGGACTCCTGGGCCTTCCCCGATCCTGGCTCTCTCGGTGGAAAATACGCATCGAGGACATAGAGCGCCCCGATGGCGTAGATCGCCGCCATGCCAAGTTCGCCCAAGCGGTCGGCGAAGTTGGCGCCACCTTCATCGCTGAAGGGAATGATCGATTCGCCGTAGAGGATCATCACCACGCTCAAGGCAAACCCGGCCAGCGGGGCCCAGGGAGCATCGGATGTGATCATTCGGGCGAGGATCAGATTGACCGTCATTACCAGTGCCGCCACGAACAGAAAGTGGGGCGTCATCACGGTGAGCTCATACATGACGAGCGTCAGGAGACCCGCCGCGACATTGGCCGCCAGGATGCCCTTGCTGACGGTGACGCCACGCGCCAGGTTGGCGCTAAAGGCGTAGATGGCGATGTAGATGGGCGTGTGGACGTTGGTCCACTCGAAGCTGAAATAAGCGACCGCGTAAGAGCCGGTGATCGCCGTCAGTATCCAGGCGCGCCGGTCCACTTCCGCCGCCGGTAAGACCGGTTTTGGCGCCGGCGCCGGTTTCCGACGGCAATGGCGGGAACAGGGCGAATATGAGCATCGTCACCACCAACGAGATACCGATGTTGCCGACGAAAGAGCCGGCGACATCCCGCGTGATCTCCACCGTGGTGTTTGCGACCATCGGCACCAGCATCAACCCGACCAGCAGCAGGATCAGGACCAGGGGCGAGCCCCCGCGCAGACCGTAGCGGAAGGTCGAGAACAGCGCGGGAAAGAGCGCGACCAGGAAGAGCGCCGGGTAGGCTTGCGAGATCCCTCCCGCTACCAGGCACACGCCCATGATCACCGTCGTCGCCAGGATGATTCCGACCGCCGAGCGCAGGGTTGGCGGCGCTGGCCCCTGTAACAAAGGGGCGGTGAAAATAGGGGCCAGATAGGCCAGGGTCCAGTCGTAGGCCAGCGCGATCACGAAGGTGAGGGTCACGCCGAGGCCGAGCCGGAGCGCGCGGCGATCATGGGTTCCCCGCGCGATGGCCTGGCCGGACAGGGGGTCAGCCGGGGGAGAGCCGGGGGCGGGCTGGTTCATCTCGGGCTCACTGCGCCCGCCGATCATCTCGTTCAGCATGGGTGAGGCGGCGCCAGTTCCTTCGCCACCTGCGACTGGCTGACCGGCTGTCGGCTCAGTAGGCATAGGTGAGCCAACTGATCAGCCTGATCCACGCCGCTCCCAACCCGTTCAGGAGCCCATTGTCCCCGGTGTAGACGATGATGTTGGCCTGGCCGTTGAGATTGCGCCGGATATCCGCGTGCTCGCTGCCGATCTCGTAGCCCAGCATGCGGATGCGCACCGGGAAGCGCTGTGGGTCACGCAGCCAGGCTTGTTCCCTCGGCACGTTCGGCAGGCTGCCGGGCGAGTCGGGACCGACGGACGCGGCGTTGGTGATGCTGCTGACCTCGCCGTTGAAGATCCGGCCCGGATAGAGATCCAACACAATCTCCACCGGATCGCCGACGGACACTCGTGCGAGGCTGTTTTCAGTCAGATAGGCCTCGACCCAGACCTCCTCGAAGGACACGAGATTCATCAACCCTTGGCCCGCCTTCGCAAAGGTGCCCTCACCGATGGTCAAATTGACCACGGCACCGCGTGACGGCGCGTGCAGCTCGGTCCATTCCAGATTCGAGCTCCGCCTCTCCCAAGCTGGGCGATGGCAGAGCGGATCTGCGGGTTGTCGGCGCCTTCTGTCGCCCAGTTGCTGCCGCGCCTTCTCGAGATCCGCCTGCGCCCCGGCCACCTTGCTCTTGGCGGCAGCCAGGTCGGCGCGCATGTCGTCGACCTTGGCCTTGGCGACCAATCCCTTCTGATCGAGCTCGAAGATGCGGGCGCTCTGGACCTGCACGTTCTCGAGGTTGATCTCCGCCTGGGTTAGGCTGGCCTGGGCGACCTCGACCTGGGACGAGCTGGCCCCCACCGCTTGGGTCGCCGACTGCAGGGCGGAGCGCGCCTTTTCCACCTCCAGCACGAACGGTCGCTGATCGATCCGGGCGAGCAGGTCACCGGCCTCGACGAGCTGCGCGTTGGTCACCGCGAGCGCGGCGACGTAGCCCGAGACCTGCGGTACCACGTCGATGACGATCGCCTTGACCCGTGCGTTCGACGTGTAAGGCGTCATACGGTCGGCGAACAGATACCAGACGAAGAGCAGCAGCGCCAATAATGCGGCAAGTCTCGTGGTTGTTTTCATCATTCAGCCCGCTGTCAGTGTGTTTGCCATGGTTCGGATGGGATAATCTTCTCGGTCGCCGTTCTTATTTCTCACACGGAGGCAGGGAGGCACCGAGAAGAAAGAGGAAAAACAATGCATACCTTGTTCTTCCGCCGTCTTCTCCTTGTGTCTCCATGTGGAAATTTTGCTCAGCGCTGAGATGTGAGTGATGGTATGGCTCATTCGGCCGCGGTGTCCCGCACCAAACGACCGACCGCCGCGATGGTGGCATCCGTCAGCCGACTGCTTGCCTCGCTTTCGGACAAGTATGCGGCCACCACCATGGGCTCTCGGTTGGGGGGCCATATCACGCCAATGTCGTTAGCGTCGGTCTGGTTGGTCCCGGTCTTGTCCCCGATCTGCCAGTTGGACGGCAGGCCGGCCTTCAGGCGTTTGCCTCCGGTGGTGTTGCCCAGCAACCAGCCCTTTAGGCGATGACGGGACGGCGCGGAGAGGGCGTCACCCAGCACGAGCCCTCTGCATGGTACCAACCATGGCACGCGGTGAGGTGGTGTCCAACGGTTCGTCGCCAACCCGCAGTTTCAGATGCGGCTCGATACGGTCGAGGCGCGTGATGCCGTCGCCGAGCCCGCGGGCATAGGCCGTCAGCGCGGCGGGTCCGCCGTAGGTGGGCAGGATGAGATTGGCGGCCGTGTTGTCGCTGGTTGTGATGGTGGCCTCGCACAGCTCGGCCAGGGTCATGCCTTCGCCATCCGCATGTTGCTCGGTCACCGGGGACCAGGTGATCAAGTCCTTTTTCGTATAGGGTATTCGCCGCTCCAGGGACTCTTGTCCCGCATCGACCCGGTGCAGCACCAGGGCGCGGGCCAGGACCTTGAACGAGCTGAGCATCATGAAGCGCTCGTCCGAACGGTAGCCGTATTCGTGTCCGGTGGCGGTATTGAGCATGTGCACCCCGACGCGGTGGCAGCAAGCGAGGCAAGGAAATGCCTTCTGATCAAGGGGGTCACCTCGGAGGTTGGGGCCGGAGCCGCGGGATCGGATCGAGCCTCGGTTGGACCGTCACCCTGGTCTCCGGTCCGGGTGCTTGGGCGAGCACCTGGCCGCATACAGGGCGATTCCCGGCGAGGCGCTCAGACCGTGAGCAAAGATGCTGATGAAGACCGTGGCGATCACCACCAGCCGGATGGTGTCCTCGCCTGGTAAGTGCGTCTCTTGTTCGAGGAAGACCAGACCCAGCACGATGGAGGCGAGCCCCCGCGGCCCGAACCAACCCATGAACAGCACCGTCGCCCGGTCCAAGCCGTTGCCCATCAAGGCCAGGGCCACCGGGACCATGCGCACCAGGGTCAGGCTCAAGAGGGCATAGCCCAGCATCGGCCAGGTCAACTCGGGCCAGGCCCTGACCGCCAAGCCGCCAAACAGGAAGAAGACCGCGAGGTTGATCAGTTGTCCCCAGTCCTGGGCGAACTCCACGCTGTGCCGGCCGGCCTTCTTATAGGGGACCTGCACCGCCAGGCCGGCGACAAAGGCGGCGATGAACATGCTCCCGCCGAACTGCTCGGTGGCCAGCATGGCCAGGAGCGGGAGCGTGACCACGCCGAGTTGATCCATGTCGCTCCAGCCGGCGCGCCCGGCCAGGGCCAACAGCCAGCCCCCGACCAGGCCGATCGCCAGGCCCACCGCCGCGCCGAAACCCAGTTGATCGAGGACGAAGCCGATTAACCCGACCTCGCTAGTCTCCGCCCCTGCCGCGGCCAGGGCGATGAAGAACAGGAAGAAGGGCACCGAGAGGCCATCGTTCAACCCGGCTTCGACGCTGAGTGCCTCGCGGATGCGTTCGGGTACCAGCGGACTGTTGACGATCACCTGTCCCAGCCCGGCGTCGGTCGGCGCCAGGATGGCGCCCAGGATGCCGGCCTCCCATAGGGAGAGTTGTGGAAACAAGAGCTTGGCCGCCACTGCGCCCAGGACGATGCTGAGCAGGAGCCCGACGCTCAACAGGCGTGCCGGCAGCTGCCGGATGCCGCGCAGCAACCGTAGGTCCGTGCGGCTGGCATCGGTAAACAGCAGCAGGACCAGGCCGGTCTCCGCCAGGAGCAAAAAGGGCTCCAGGTCCCCGCGCCCCCGCGCCAGCTCCGGGACCAGCAGCACGACGCATACCCCGGCGGCGGTGAATAGGATGGGCGCGGTCAGCACCGTCCCGTCCAGGCGTCGCGCGCCGAGGCTGTAGAAGAAGACCAGGCCAAGAAAGATCGCCAAGAGCATCATGGGGAGTCACGCCAAAGTCGCTGGTGTTGGAGAAGCCAGTCCCGAGCAAAAGTATCACTGGATGAGATGGCGCCCGTCCTTCCTTTCCTGGTTCAGGGGTAGCGTTCCGCTTCCAACCGAGGGAACAGAACCGCGGGTGAGCGGACCGATAGGCGAAGGCGACCAGGGCCCAGAGAAACTTCAACAAGGTACGGATCAATTACAAGGTAGGCTGGGGTGAGCCTGCGAACCCCAGCGGCTTCGCAGGCCGCCAGAGGCGCTGAGGTTCGTTACTCACCCCAGCCTACGTGATTCAGCCCATGATATTGAGCCCCCCGTCCACGTACGTCGTACTGCCGGTCAGATGGCGGGCCCCGGGGCTGGCGAGGAAGGCGCAGGTGTGGCCCACGTCCATGATGTCCACCAGCTCACCGAGCGGCGCGCGGTGCGCGGCCTCGTTCAAGCAGCGTGTCGAAGTCCTTGATTCCGGACGCGGCCCGGGTCTTGAGCGGCCCCGGCGAGATGGCGTGGACTCGGATGCCCTGGCGTCCCAGCTCGAACGCCAGGTAGCGGCAGGTGGATTCCAGCGCCGCCTTGACCGGTCCCATCAGGTCGTAGTTCGGCACCACGGCGTTGGCGCCGTTGAAGGTCATGGCGAACAGGGTCCCGCCCTCGGTCATCAGCGGCGCCGCCAACCGGGCCATGCGGATAAAGGAGTGGCAGGAGATATCCATCGCCAGGGCAAAGCCCTCCGCCGAGCTATTGAGCAGCCCGCCTTGGAGATCGGCCTTGGGGGCGAAGGCGATGGCATGAACCAGGATATCCAGCCGGCCCCATTGCTCGGTGACGGCCGCGAATACGGCCTCCAACTCGCCCGGTCGGCTGACATCCAGGGGCATGAGGATCGGCGCGTCAAGCCCTTGGGCCAGCGGCTCCACATGAGGCTTGGCCTTGTCGTTCAGATAGGTGACGGCAAGCTCCGCTCCCTGGGCGCGGAAGGCCTTGGCGCAGCCGTAGGCGATGGAGTGCTCGTTGGCGATGCCGACGACCAGGGCCTTCTTGCCCGCGAGCGGAGGAAGGGGTGATTCGACGGTCACGGCGCGGTTCCTAAGGCCGTTGGATTGAGCAGGCGCCAGGTATGCCCGGCGATCATCAGCTCTTCGTTGGTGGGGATGGTCCAGACCGCCACCGCGCTGTCCGGGGTGCTGATACGCCTTGCCCCCGCCGCTTGGGCGGCATTGAGGGCGGGATCGAGGGAGACGCCGAGCCAGGCGGCGGCGCGGCAGACCTGCTCCCGGATCGGCGCGGCATGCTCGCCGATGCCGGCGGTGAACACCAGTGCGTCGAGCCCGCCCAGCGCGGCGGCCAGCGAGCCCAGCTCGCGGCCGATGCGATAGACGAACAGATGCCACCGCGAACTGCGCCCGCGGCTCCGTCGGAGGCGAGCAGGGTGCGCATGTCGCTGGAGACGCCCGAGACGCCGAGCAGCCCGGACTGCTTGTAGATCAGCTTCTCGATGGCGCGGGCATCCATCTGCAGCTCGTCCATCAGGTACAGCAGCACGCCCGGGTCCAGACTTCCCGAGCGGGTGCCCATCATCAGCCCCTCGACACCGGTCAGCCCCATGGTGGTGGCCACGCTCTGGCCGCCTTGGATGGCGCAGGCGCTCACGCCGTTGCCCAGGTGCAGCACCACGGTGCGTCCTTGTGCCGCGCGCTCATCGTGGCGGGGCAGCACGGATGCGATGTACTCGTAGGACAGTCCGTGGAAGCCGTAGCGTCGCACGCCGCGCTCGGTGATCTCCGGTGGCAGCGCGAAGGCCTGGGCCAGCTCCGACTGACCGCGATGGAAGGCGGTATCGAAACAGGCCACCTGCGGCAGATCCGGCCGATTGGCGAGCAGCATCCGGATGGGCGCCAGGTTGTGGGGCTGGTGCAGCGGCGCCAGTGGCACGAAGCGCTCCAGCCGTTCGAGGATCTCCGGGCTCAGCAGCACCGGCGCCGAGTAGTCGAGACCGCCATGCACCACCCGATGCCCGACCGCCACGAGCCGGTGCTCGCCCGCCGTGCGCGCAGGAACTCGGTCAGATAGGCGACGGCACCGTCGTGGCCGAGCGGCTCGCCCTCCGGCCAGCGCCGCTCGTCGATGAGATTGCCCGCCGCGTCCTTGGCGACGAACCGCGGCGCCGTGTAGAGGCCCTCGATCTGCCCGCCCAGCAACAGGTCGAGCGCCTGGCCCGCGGCCCCGGCTTGGATCCCGGTCTTGGCCAGGAACAGAGAGAACTTGATGCTGGACGAGCCCGCGTTGAGGACCAGAATTGCATCGCTCATGCGGCCACCGCCTTGCTCGCGTCCTTGCCGCCGAGCCTCGGCGACCAGGGCCGCCACCGCGCAGGACGCCAGTCGCGTGGTCACCGAGTCGGCGCGGCTGGTGAGGATGATCGGCACCCGGGCGCCGAGCACGATACCGGCGCCGTCCGCGTCGGCCAGAAAGATCAGGCTCTTGGCCAGCATGTTGCCCGCCTCCAGGTCGGGAACCACCAGGATGTCGGCGAGCCCGGCCACCGGCGAGTCGATCTTCTTGATCTGGGCCGCGGCGAGGTCGATGGCGTTGTCCAGGGCCAGCGGGCCGTCCAGGATGCCGCCGACGATCTGCCCGCGATCGGCCATCTTGCACAGGGCGGCGGCCTCGACGGTCGACGGGATCTTGGGGTTCACCGTCTCCACCGCGGACAGGATCGCGACCTTCGGCTCCTTCAGGCCCAGGGCGATCGCCAGATCGATGGCGTTCTGGACGATGTGCCGCTTGTCCTCCAGCGTCGGGAAGATGTTGATCGCCGCATCGGTGATGATGATCGGCTGGTCCAGGCTCGGCACGTCCATGACGAAGGCGTGGCTGATCCGCCGCTCGGTGCGCAGGCCGGTCGCCGACCGCACCACGGCGCCCATCAGCTCGTCGGTGTGCAGGCTGCCCTTCATCAGCATCTCGGCCTTGCCCTCGCGGGCCAGTTCCACCGCGATGTCGGCGGATGCGTGGCTGTGGGCGGCGTCCATTTGCTCGAAGCCGGAGATGTCGAGCCCGAATTCGGCCGCCACGGCGCTGATCCTGGCCCGCGGGCCGACCAGGATCGGCGTCAGGAGTCCGAGCTCGGCGGCCTCCACCGCTCCCCTGAGCGAGACCTCGTCGCAGGGATGGGCGACGGCGGCGATCGCCGCGGGCTTGACGGCCTGAGCACGGGCGATCAGTCGCTGGTATTTTTCGCGTTTGCTTGGCATGGGTTGGATCCTCGTTCTCGGTGATGCTCTAGTCGGCCGGACCTGTAATCGCCGCGGCCGATGCGCCGCCTGCGAACAGTGCCTCGATCCGCGCCAGGCGCGTCGCCCGCTCGCCGCTGGCCTCGCCGGCCGCGGAGACGACCTGCCGGACCGCTGCCAGCGCCTTCTCCCGCGCCGCCGCATCGGCGGGCAGCATCCGGGGATGGCGGCCAGGGCCGCGTCCTGATCGAGCAGGAGCGAGAAGAACTGCTCGCGCAGCACCTGCTTGAATTCCTCCAGGGTCAAAGCGTCCTCCCTGGAGCGAATCTCGCGCAGGACGTTGAAGGCGCGCTCGTCGATGCCCGGTCCGGCCAGACCGACGTAGACCAGGCTGCGAATCGCCGCCTCGCGCACCCCGCCCTCGGCCAGACGCGCCTTGAGCTCGCCGATGCGCTGTTGGATGAAGGCCAGCCGCTCCGGCTCCACGCCCGGACGGTGCCGCGGCGGCTGCGTCCTCGGCACGGATGCCCACCAGGGCCTGCAGCACCGGCGAGCTGTAGGTCGCCAGGAAGATCTCCTCCAGGCTGCGATCACGCAGATCGCGCCAGCCGTCGAGGGCGGCGATCATCCCCTCCGAGATCATGGCCTGCAGCTGCAGGAAGGGATTGTCGGGCGCCGCCGGCTGGCGCTGCTGGCGCACCTGCTCGGCCAGGTCGGCGATTTGCCGCATCAGGGGGTTGCGATCCGAGAACAGCTCGTAGGGCAGCTCGGACGGGTTGAACGTCGGCAGCCCCGACAGCCTTCTGTGCATCGGCGAACGCCTGGACAAAGGGCTGGAACAGGGTGCGATAGAGCCCGAGATTGATCTCCGATACGCGCTTCACCGTGGCGAAACGGCGCTCGTTCTCGGGGTCGGGCTGGACGATGGCCCGCACATCATCGAGGGTCCGCGGCTCGAAGCGGACGATCCAGTCGCCGCCGACCCGGTCCGGATTGACCGCGTCCGCGGTCTTGGGTGTCAGCACCGCCTCGTACAGACCGGGCGGCAGCACGTCGATCAGGTCGATATTGGACGCGAATTCATCGTGCTGCTTCTTGGCGACGCCGCCGGAGACGAAGATGCCGAGGTGGCCGACGCTGTCGTGGACGGCGTAGATGATGGTCTGGCCGGCGGCCCGCAGGTCCTCGTCGGTGCCGTACAGATCGACGATCCAGCCGAGCGCCTGCTGCGGCGGCGTGATGTCGTCGCCCTTGGAGCAGAAGCACAGGACCGGGGAGCGGATGTTGCGCAGGTCGATGCGCACGCCGTCGCTGGTGACGATCTCCGCGGTGGCCAGCCGGTTGCCGACGAACAGTTGATCGACGATCCACTGGATCTCTTCGGCATTGAGGTTGACGTGACCGCCCCACCACTTCTCGAAGTCCAGGAAGCGCTGCTGCTCGCTGTCGACCTTGGCCCAGAGGTTGTAGTTCTTGGTCCAGAGCGTATTGGCGGGATTGAGGTTCTCGAAGTTCTCGACCAGCAGGCCGCCGTCGAAGTTGCCGCCGCCCAGATCGCCCATCAGCGCGGTCATCCAGCTGCCGCCGGCCAGGCCCCCGGTGTAGCGCATCGGGTTCTCGCCCTCCACCCCGGCCCAGTAGGACAGCGGCGAGCCGGGGATGATGATGGGCCCGAACAGCTCCGGCCGGGTCGCCGCCAGCATCATCACCGCCCAGCCGGCCTGGCAATTGCCGATGACGCAGGGCTTGCCCTCGGCCTCGCGGATGCAGCGCGATGACCTCCTCCAGGAACCTGGCCTCGGCCCGCATGATGTCCTCGATGGTCTGGCCCGGCATGGGGTCCGGGGTGAAGCCGACGAAGTAGCAGGGATGGCCGGCGCGCATCGCCACGCCCAATTCGCTGTCGGCCTTGAATCCGCCGATCCCTGGCCCGTGCCCGGCGCGCGGATCGACCACCACGAAGGGCCGCTTCTGCGCAGGTCGATGGTCACCCCTTGCCGGCGGTTTCACCCGCACCAGCAGGTAATTGGCCGGCCGTTCGAAGGTGCGGCCATCCAACACCAGCTCGGCGTCGAAACTGAGCACATTGGGCACCGGCTTCGCCTTCTGGGCGTAGTATTGGTCGCTGCGTTGGCGCAGCACGTCCCAGAACAGCAGGGTCCGTTGCGTCGCATCCACCCAGATACTCGCCGAGCGGCCCCCAGGCTTGCAGCGCGGCGCGCATGACGGCGTCCTGCGGCGGCGCGGCTGACGCCTTGCTGGAAGTCGGCCCGCCATCGGGCGTGGTCTTGGGGGTCTTGGACATCGAGATTCTCCTTGAGGTGAAGGATTGGGATCGCACGCTCGGCATACTGAGGCGGGGTTCGGGCGAGAGGTCTTTGACCCATTACCCGAAGTCGCCACGCCTATAGCGGCGCTCAGGCTCCATGGGTATCGCCGCTAGTCTCATTGACGACGCCCTGCGGGAGCGCGAAGGGCGTGGCGAAAGTCAGTGGTGACATGATCAGGGTGCCACCCCCTGGCCGGTGGATGTCCGCCTGGTCGTAGATCTGATCGAAGAGCGCATCCGCCTGCTCCGCGTCCACGACGACCCTGACCAGGCGCAAGAGGGAGGGTTCGGGGAGCTTGCCCCGCCTTGCGGTGGCCTCCCGGAGGATCGAATGGCCGCGACAGTAGACGCTGTTCGCCCGGGTAACGCCCTGTTGGTCCCGCAGCCAGTGCAACAGACGGTGCTCCGTGCCGTCGTCCGGGAGGACGCAGGAGATGAGCTTCGCCGCCCCGCCTGGTATCGGCGCACCCGTTGCGGTTGTGGTCATGCCGTGCCCCCTTGGTCCAGGGCCCGGGCGAGGATCTCGCGGGGGACGTAGGTCGCCATCTTTTCGATGGGGGTGATATAGGCCATCCCTGCACCGGGCGTGTTGAGTTCCGCGGCACGATAGATCGCCTCGAAGACCGCGTCCTGGTGGTCGGTGGCGACCAGGACGCTCACGACGTCCTTCTCGGCCTCGATGGCGATGCCGAGCAACCCGAGCCGTTCCCGCGGGCCGACGCCCCGGGCGTGATAAACCAGGGCGCCGGCCGCGCCCATTGCCTGGGCGGCCGCGATGACGGCATCGCCACGCCCCGTCGTGACGATGCAGGTGATCATCGCCACATCGGTCAGATAGGTGATCTTGTCTTCTTTCATAGCAGTGATTGGACTTCCATCGCTTGTTCATGTGCCGGCTCGCCGCGGGCTGCGCGTTCCTGCAATCCGGCCTTCATCCGCGCCCACAGACCTGTGAGCAACACGCTGATGATCGGGCCGATGGACGCCAGGCAGAGGATGCCGAAGCCCTCGACGGCCTGGGTCGCGTTGCCGAACCCGAGCCCCATGGCGAGCACCAGCGGCACGGTTATGGGGCCGGTGGTGACACCGGCGCTGTCCCAGGCGACGTTGACGAACTCCTCCGAGGACACCGCGGTCAGCACGGCCGCGAGCAGATAGGGCGGGACAATGAGCCACACGAGCGGCAGTTCGAAGATGAGCTTGGTCAGGCCGAGCGCGATGCCGCAGGCGACCCCGACCGAAACCGCCAGGATCAGCATCCGTTTCTTGAAGAAGCCGTTGGTCAACTGCTCGGCGGTGACGCCCAGGGCGTTCAGCGCCGGCTCGGCGATGGTTGCGCCAAAGCCCAGCACCCAGGCGAAGACCAGGGCGAGCGTCAGCCCGACCGCGTACAGGTAAAGTGGTGAGCCACTGGCGTTAGGAACCTCCATGAAGGCGGCCGGGACCAGGGATCCGGCGCTGCCGCCGAGCTTGGAGAGCCCATAGGTCAGTCCCAGATTGAAGATGCACATGCCGATCACCGTCAGCCCGATCCCGAGCCAGATCTCGCGCGGTCGCGGCAGGTCTTCCTTCAGCACCAGCTTGAGGATGACGAATAGGAACAGCACCAGCGGCAGGATGGCGCGGATGCCCAGGATCACTTCCAGCCCGGGGCTGCGCTCGTACCAGGCGAGCTCGCCGGCGGTCGAGCCCGCCGCCTGGGTCGCGGCGGCGATGATTTCAGCCGGTGTGACGGTCCCGGCGACATAGAAAGTCAGCAGCAGCACGCCGATGATGGGAAACAGCGACGCCAGGGTGACGATGCCGAAGCCGGAGAGACCGGAATCGCCCCGGCCGGCGGCGGCCGCGATCCCGATGCCGAGCGACAGGACCAGCGGCACCGTGACCGGGCCGGTCGTCACGGCGCCCGCATCCCAGGCGAGGCCCATTACCTTCGCCAACTCCGGGTCGCTGGCGCCATAGAGGGTCAGTCCGAGCACCGGCACCAGTGAGGCGTAGATCAGGGGTTTCAAGCTCCAGCCATAGAGGAAGCGCAGGGTCCCCAGCACCGCGGCCAGGCCGACGCTGGCTCCGATGACCAGCACCAGCGCACCCGTCCATTGGTTGAGCAGGGCCCAGAGATAGGGCGCGCGCTCCGGTGAGACGTTTTGCCCTGCTGCCTGCAGCGCGCCGATGGCCGGCTCCGCGAAGGTCACGCCGATGCCGAGCAGAAACGTGACCAGGAGCACCAGCGGCAGCGGTGACTTGCGCGGCAGCGTATGTCCAATAAGCTCGCCGAACGGCATCAGGCCGAGCTTCAATCCCTCCATGAAGAACATCAGGCCGACGATCACCGCGAACAGACCGCCGGTGATGAGCCAGGAGTCCTCCACCAGCTGGCGCAGGATCAGGATCTGGAAAAGCGCGAGATAGAGCGCCAGGGGCACGACGGCCTTGACCTGATCCATGAACCGCACCGAGACGTAGGGCCGCAGCAGTGCTGCGATCTCCTCTGGGTGCAGCCGGATGGGGCCAGCCGCCGGTGGCGGAATCGGCTGTCCCCTCGCGTCGCGTCCCGGCGGCGGGGCGATGGCGTTGTAGCTCAGCTCCCGCCGCCCGGCGCCGATAGCGCTGAGGTAGTCCCCGTATTTGAGTGTGCGTTTCATGCAGCTTTGGTATCTCCAGGTCGAAGCGGGATTCCGTCGGCCCTCTTAAGCGTTTCCCAGTCCCAGGGTCAGGGAGCCGATGGGGCGGCAATCGCAGCGCGGCGTTCAGGCCGAGGAGGCAATCCCTCCCGGATGGCCTTGGAGAAATCTTCCGCGGCGTTGCTGGAACGGGCGCGAGCCGTGATATCGCTGCGGCTCTTGAGCTCCCCGAGTGGGATGGTGTTGTCGACCGTGCCCCGCTCGTAGGCGAGGTCGATGAGGTAGCCGTTCGCGAGCAGCCGCCAGTCCAGCGGGGGGCCCGAGCCCACTGCCTTCGTGTGGTGCCAGATCGTGGTGGTGCAATTGTGGGTCAGGGCGTTGTACCAGCGTGGGCGCTCGGCAAGGGCGTTGATCTCTTTCACATAGTCGAGCAGCAGCTCGCGGCCCTTGTCCTTCGAGCCGCCGATGCGGTGCAGGCGGACCGTCTCGCCGCGGTGGTTGGTGCGCAGACCGACGAGGTCGCGCTCGTCGGCGACGACGTAGTAGAGCTCGTACTGGCGGAAAAACCCTCTCACCGCGGAGTACTCCTCGCCTTTCTCCTTGCGGGTCTCGATCGACACCGCGAGTTGGCTGCCGTCGGCGAATTCCCAGCTCGTGACGGTGTGACCGTAGAGGGTCGGCCCCCAGAAGGAGATGAAGAGATCGACGCCGACGAGGGTGTCGAGGTCGTAGGTCCGCGTCTCCCAACGCTCGGTGAAATCCTGCTCGCTCCGGTACGCGAAGTTGCGGACGTTGCGGACCGTCAGCAGGGAACCGTCGAGGGTCACTGTCGGCAGTCGGGCGACGTCCGGCTGCCAGTCACGGTCGTTCGCCGGCGCGAGCATCAGCCACCAGGCAAGCACGGCCGCGAAGGCCAAGAAGACGGCGAATGCGGCCCGCCGCCAGGGGCGGACCAGCGCCGCCGCCGTCAGAGCGATCAGGACGCAGGCCGCCCGCGAGCGCGCCGGAGAGCGCCCGGGACTCTGGACCGTCGATCCAGAGTGCGGCGGCCGCCCACAGGATCGCGAGCGCCAGGAGCAGCGAGATGGCGATGCGCAGGACAAGGCGGCTCAGGCGCAAGACGGCCATGGTGCTGGGTTAGTTGACGTTCAGCTCGTCGTCCGGCCAGTAGCGCGACCCGGTCAACTTGGCGCCGACCTTCCAACCCTTGCCGGTCAGCACGAACACGGCCTTGCCATCGTCGAACCGCAGGCCGAGCTGCTCCTTTTCCTCGCCCGCCATGGCGCCGACTTCGGCCGATGCGTCCAGCCCCTGCGCGACGAACTCTTGGAGGCCGGCGCTGTCCTCGAACAGGATCACGAGCTGCGATGCGAAGCCGCCGAGACCAAAGCTAAAGCCCGCACCGGTGGTCGCCATCTTCATGTAGACGCGCGCGCCGGTCATGGCATCGACCGCGACCCCGCGCCCGTAGCCGGCGACGACGTAGAAGCTCGCCTCGCGCTTATCGAACACCGCGTACCCGGCGCTCTGATCGAACAAGGCGCGGCTGCCCGGCTCCTCCGCGAACAGGCGCTCCAGTGTCGTCTCGGCCATCCCGTCGAGCTTGGCACGGGTCGCCTCGGGCGTCGCCTCGTCGGTGAGACCTTCCGTGGCCGAGTCGACGCTCCCCTTGACCGCGCCGGTCGCCTTCCCGGCGACCTCCCCGGCGGCATTGACCGCGCTTTCGGTCGTTTCGCCGACCGCGTTTGCCGCCTTCGCCGCGCCTTCCTTCAGGCTATCGAAGGAAATCTCGGCGTTGACCACCATTGGGGCGATCGCGAGCAAGGGCACGCATAGAGAACGGATCTTCATCGTCTTGAAACCTCAAACAGAAGTGATGTGATGTCTATTGTCCATCGTCGCCCTCGACCGGGAACTTCCAGGTCACCGGTCCCGTCCTGATCAGCTCCCGCCCCGGCTCGCCCAACTGCCTGCCATATCGGACCAACTGGATCAGGTCGGAGCTGACCTGCGGATTGGTGGTGAAATAGGAGTGTCCGAACCAGTCCGTGCGTTCGCCCTCGTAGGAGATCAGGTCGATGCGTCCCGTGGTCTCGAAGTAGCGCTGCGCCCTCTCGGGAATGTCCTCCGGGCGCAGTTGGCCCACCCGGTTGCGGCTGCGAAACAGGATCTTGGAGACCAAGAGCGCCCGGTCCTCCGGCGACGCATAGATGGTCAAGCGGCCCTTCAGCACGCGCGGCAGCCGTGCGTCCGGCCACACCGTGACCAGATCCGGATCCGAGAGGAAGCCCGTGACCTCCTGGCCGGCGATGTCGATATCGATGTCCGGGGAGAGCAGCACCAGGTTGTCGATCTTGTACAGGTACACCGGCTCCTTGCCGGCGGCGATGGCCTCGTTGGTCAGCTCGCTCACAGCCTGCAGGGTCAGGGCCGTGCCGCGGCTGTGGGCAAGGATCTGGAGCCCCTCCATCCCGGGGGTGGTCGCGAGCATGCGGATGGCCTTCTTGAGATGCTCGACCGCGTAATCGGCGGACTCGGTGGTGGTGGTGTAGGAGGTCAGGAAGTTTCCGCTGGACGAGGCGGGCCAGGTGAAGAAGGCGCAGACTTGCTCCCGCCCGAAGAAGTGGCACAGCTCCGCGGCGGTAAAGGCGGCGCTGGCGAAGGTCTCGTTGAAGCCATGCACATAGAGCAGGACCTCCTTCTTCGGGGCTTGCGCAAGCCGGCGCTGGACCTCGCCCTGGAGCGCCGCCTTGGTCTCGAAGTGGCGCGCGAGCTCCGCCCGATCGCGCAGGAGCTTCCCGTCAGCGCCCCTGGAGATCTGGTAGGGCTCGCGGGGGAAGGCCCCCAGCTCCCGAACCGCGCCCAGCTCCAGATTGACCTCACGCGTGCGTTCGGCGAGCTGGCTCTGCTCGCGCAGGGTCTCCCAGTCCAGCCCCGGCACCACCCGTACCTGGGCCGAGCCGAAGGCGATGCCCCGGGCGCGCTCCTGGCCGTAGGGCAGGGGGTCCGCGTCCTTGTCCTTCGCTTGCGCCTCGAGCTCCGCCGGCGTCGGCGGGGCACGATCGGTGATGAACAGCAGATCCAGTTCCGGGCCCTGCCGGGACTCCGCGGGGAGATCGAAGACCGGCTGGCCGCCCGGAAGCTGGTACAGGATCGGGGTCGGCATCAATTGGCGCGCGCTGGTGGCGCAGCCGCCGAGCAGGACGGCGGCCAGGACTGTGACGGCGGTCTTGACGGGCATCTCTAACATGGGCTTTGGTACCTGCGGTCTAACGTCAGGGCAATCATCTGCACGATTCCCATTGCCTGACGATGAGAGGAAATGCGTTGAGAGCCTGGGCCTTGATCAGCGCGTTCATCGCCACGCTTCAGGCGTTTCCGCGACCGAAAAACGACGGAGAGGGCGGCGCTGCACAGCCGGGTCTCGCCGGCTGGCCCGTGAACGGCCCGCCCTCGCCGCTTATCTGGCCCCCCAGGTGAACGCTTCCTAATCAAGAGTGCTATGTGTGAACTCATTCCCTTGAGGTCGACCCTGATCGACGCCGTTCCCGCTATGGTCTCTATGGGTTCCCCGCGGCCGGTGCTGCCGGCGGCAGCTCGTCGAGCTCGGCCAGGGCATCGGGCTCGAGCTTCTGCGCGCCGGCCGGCGGGGTAAATGCGAAGGCATCCGCCGCCGGTTCGACGCCCGTCTTCCAGTCCTTGATCTGAAGCGTGTACTGAGGCGCGCTGTTCAAGGTCTTGCTGGTGATCACGAGCTTGCGCGGGATAGGGTGCTCGCCGACCTCGACCCAGAGCTGCCAATCGGTGTCGAAATTGCGGAAGGCGAGGTGTTCGCATTCGACCCCGTCGATGAGGCCGCGGCCGATATGCTTGGCTTCCATGACCCCCGCGACGAGGGCGTCGTATGCATTCGTCAAGAGGAGGTCGGCACCCGGAAGCGCAACACCGTGGCCCGCCCTCAGGGCTTCGATCAACTGATCCACGCTGCCCGGACCATCAAATTGCGCGTAGACGTTGGCGTGCTTGCCCAGCACGCTGACCGTCTTGCCGTCGAAGACCATCTCCACGTCCGCATAGCCGCCAACCCGCTGGGCGCGCAAGTTGTCTGGCCGGCTGAGCAGGACCTCGCCGGAGTTGGTGAACTGGATCTTCTCCAGTCGCGGTGTGATGACCTCGATGGAGCTGTCGAAGCTGAGCTCGATCACCTGCTGGCCGCTCACATAGTCCGTCATGGACTTGAGGACGGCCTTGGCGTCGCCTTCCTGCGCACGCGCGAGGGGCCCCGCGGCGAGCAGCGCGGCAGCAAGGAGCACGGAGCCGGTTGCGGTGCGGGTACAGCCGCAGGAGCGTTGGAACAACCTGGATGTATTCATGAGAGAGAACCCTTGGGGATTGCGTTTGGTCTGGTCTGGATGAGGAGGGCCGTGGCGAGATTCGCCCAAGGTCTAACGCACCTCGACCACCACATACTGGCTACCGGACGATTGGTAGTAGGTGCCGCCACATTGATGCAGGCTGGTTCCCTCGACGATGACCGTGGTGCAGTTTGCGGGCAGCGTCGCCCTGTAGACCGAGGTCGCATAGATCATGCGGCGGGTCGTGCGCCGGGCGACGCCGGCGTAGCTCATCGGGGTCATCGGCCGGCCGATCACGGCTTGGACCTCGGGGACGACGAAGCCGACATCGAGCGAAACATCGGCGACCAGGAAAGCGGCCAGGGCGGCTGACGCGTAGAGCGTGGCCTTGCTCGTAGACTTGGGCATCCGCTTGAATCCTCCGGATAGATGAATGAATGGCCTGACAGGCCGTTGAAAAAAACGATGCTTACCCCTCGTTTTCCAGCGCCTTTGCGGTGATGTCGGAGTACAGGCTCACGATCCGCGCGGCCAAGACCTGATATTCCGGGTGACGATCAAAGATGGGCTTGGCGCGTTCGGCGTCCTCGAAGACCTCGCGCAGAAATTCGAGGTCCTGGTCCGCCAGGGGCTCGCCGCCATCGACTTTCGCTTTCAAGGCCAGCAGCCGCGGCAGCCGTTGGTTATTCAGTCGTTCGAGCAGCGCTTGGATGACACCTTGATCTTCGGATGGTGTTTGCATTGGGTTTCCTCGTTAGTCGATGTTATCGGGCGACCGGCTGGTCTGATCGGGGCGGCCGACCCCCGGGAATCCACACCTCCCTCGCGGTACCGCTCAATGCCCGCCAAAGACCAGGGTCTTTATCGGCAGGAGCAGCGCTTGGATGCGCAGGATCATCGCGTGCACGACGCCGACCGTGTCGATGGCGTGGAGCCCGAACCAGCGCACGGTGCCGATGTCCGGGTCCTGCAGTGCCTCGTGGTTGCTGGTATAGGCGTTGGCGATGCAGCTGCCGCCCTGGGGCAGGTCGTCGAGCTGGCCCTTGTAGAGCGGCTCCATGATGACCGTGAGCGTGCCGGGTTTTGCGAACTGCTCGACATCGACCAGGGTGTCGGTCGGCCGCACCTGGCCGGTGGCAATGACGTTCTGGACCTCGGTCACGACCACCGGCACGATCTTCCAGGGCTTGGCGATGCAGGTCACCTCGCCGATCATGCCCACCTTCAACACCGACGCCTCGATCTGCCCGAAACCGGCCAGGAGGCCGGTGACCTTGCGCTCCGGCACCAGTATGCCGGCGGGTCTGAGCATCGGGTTGACAATGTCGCCTGGGCGCAGCGCGAACTGTTGCACGATCCCGTCGGTTCCTGCCACGACCAGGGTCTTCTCGAGGTCCACCTCGGCCTCATGGAGCGCCGCTTCGGCACTCGCCTTTTGGGCCGGGAGCTGGAGCTCCATCTCCGACACAATGGCTTCACGGCTCGCCAGGGCCGTGTCGAGAGCGCCTTGCTGGGTCTCGACCTGCACGCGCATCCGAGCAACTTCGCGCTCTGGGATTGTGCCCGGAGTGCGACGATTCGCTTCCGACCGGGTTTCGAACTCGTCCTTGGCTTGCTGCAGCGCCCCCCGCGCCTGGACGATGCGACCCTCCGCTTCCGCGAGCTCCGACTTGGCCATGACCATTGCGGCCTCGATCTCCGCGATTTTGCGGCGGGCCGTTTCGGCAGCCGCCTCCTGCTCGGAGCTGTCCAGCCGGAACAGGGGCTGCCCTTCCGTCACCCGTTGGTTGATGTCGACGAAGGTCTCGGCCACCCGACCGTTGATCTGCGGCAGCACGGTCACGGTGCGGAACACCGACGTGGCGGCCTTGGTCGAGGGGTGAAAGTAGAAGATCGTCGTGATCAGGCTGATCGTCAGTATCAGGCAGAGGGTGATCCCCCAGCGCAGTTCGAACCAGACCGAGAACAGCGTAATCTCGCGTCCGAGGCGTTTGCCCTGCACGTACCGGCGAAACAGGTAATCCGGCAGGATGGTCAGCATCGAGCAGAGGAAAAGCTCTAACATCGCTTAGGCCCCCGTTCGTTCGGTCGGCTGCTCGATCGGCTGATCGCCGGCGGGCAAGGGCTCTTCCCGTTCAGGCGGGGGTGCCGGAGTCTTGGGCTCCGCACTCGCGGCTAATCGGTCGAGCGAGCGGGCGATGGATGTCAGCGGCGTCGTGAAATCGGGCAAGGGCACGAAGGCGAGCAGAAGCCCGGCGATCCAGAACAGGTGGTTGTGGGTGAAGAGCGCCAGCAGCGCCAGCACCGCGACCAGCTCGAACTGAACCTTCTGGCCGCGATGCGCCATCTGCTCTGGCAAAGCATGGAGCTTGAAGTAGAAGAGGCCGATGCCGATCACGGCGAACAGCACGAAGAACGCCATCACTATGAACAGCACGTCGGTCTCGCCCGGCGCGGTGACGAATGGGGGCAGGTGATGGATTGCGGCCGGGTGTAGCGGCTCTGTCATCTGCGAAGCTCCTAATTGGTGTTCTTACTGTCAGGCGCCCGGTGGCCGGTCGGAGTCTATCAGCGTTGTCCGGCGAATAGGGCGGTCATGCCGCTGCTAGCGGGCGTGTTGCTTCCTAAGCGAGGGCCTCGTTCGCGGTCTTGGCGCGGCGGGGCCGAACACCGCAACGTTGACGATGAGCCTCATGCCCGCCTCGGCGTCCAGACTGACCGTCTCGGAGTCTTGCCCAGACTAGGAACATGATCAGTTCAGCGCTTCCCGCGGCACATGGACGTGCTGATTTTGGTCAGGATGGCCAATAATCAGCATCTCCTAGAGTAACCCCTGCGCTCGCCGCGCCGCCTCGATCACCTCGATCCCCGCGCGTTGTGCGACGCTGTCGAACCGAATCGCGGGCGGCTCCGCGGACAGCTCAATTGCCGCGACGAGCGTCTTGTAGGCGCTGGACGTTAGGTGCCGGTCCAACGCCGCCTGCGACTCCCACTCCTCCATCAGCGTGAGGGCGTTCGGGTCCTCGATGTCGGTGTAGAGCCGGCAACCGAGACAACCGGGCAACACGCGAGTGGGCTCGAGCAGGGCGCCGACGCTGTTCAGGAAGTCGGCACGGCGCGAGTGCGGCACGCAAACACTCAGGGAGAATACGATCATCGGATTCGCCGATTGCCTGGCGCGACGTCCTCAATACGCCTCGGGGATGACCTTGAAAGGATAGTCGGGCTCGCGATAGCCGCCGGCCTTTTGCCGCTTCGGCAACTCCACCTTCTTGCGGGGGAGCTTCTTGTACGGAATGTTGGCGAGCAGATGCGTGATGATGTTGAGGCGCGCCCGCTTCTTGTCGTCCGACGGCGCGACGTACCAAGGCGCGAAATCCGTGTCGGTGGCGGCGAACATGGCGTCCCGTGCCCGCGAATAGTCGTACCAGCGGCTGTACGACTTGAGGTCCATCGGCGAAAGCTTCCAGATCTTGCGCCCGTCCTCGATGCGCCCTTCCAGCCGTCGCGTCTGCTCCTCCGGGCTCACTTCGAGCCAGTATTTGAGCAGGATGATCCCGGAATCCACCATCGCCTTCTCGACCAGCGGGGTCATCTCGAGGAACCTCTTGGTCTGCTCCTCGGTACAGAAGCCCATGACCCGCTCGACCCCGGCGCGGTTGTACCAGCTGCGGTCGAAGATGACCACCTCGCCGGCTGCGGGGAAATGCTGCATATAGCGCTGGGCGTACATTTGAGACTTCTCGCGCTCCGTGGGCGCCGGCAGAGCCACCACCCGGAACACCCGCGGACTCACCCGCTCGGTGATGGCCTTGATGGTGCCCCCCTTTCCGGCGCCATCCCGGCCCTCGAAGACGATGCAGACCTTGAGACCCTTGTGGAGTACCCACTCCTGCAGCCTGACCAGCTCTACATGCAGCTCTTCCAGCTTCCGCAGGTACTTTTTGTTCGTCAGCTTCTTGTTGCTCTTTCCTTTCTGTCGGGCCTTGGGCTCGTTTTCCAGGGTCTGGTCCTCGCCGATGACGTCTGTGGTTTCATTCATTGTGTGCTGCCTCCTTCGCAGCTCCACTGGGCTTTCGTTAGCAAGGACTGCAATAAACCCGCCATAGGCCCACGAGGAGCGATGCCGGCGAGCAATCCAGGAAGGTCAGTCAGTTACCGGCGTGGGCCGGGCAGAAGTACGGGTGACTCCGAATCAGATCTACGAAATATCGTCGTTTCTATGAAACATCGGAGTTAGGCCGTCGTAGCCCCAGCCGCTTCATCCGCGACTCCAGCGTGGTCGGCTTGATGCCGAGCTGCTCCGCGGCCCCGCCGGATCCTCGGATGCGCCAGCCCGTTTGCTCGAGGACCTGGAGAATGTGGTCGCGTTCCCTCGCCGCGAGAGTGCTTGCGGATGCCTTCGCAGGGATATTTTCTCGCTCCTGTCCGGTGACTGGCGTCGTTGCGGGGCCGAGCCCGACGTGCAGGGTCGGGCCGCGGGCGAGGATCATCGCCCGCTCGATCAGGTTGCGCAGCTCGCGCACGTTACCCGGCCAAGGGTAGGCGAGGAGTGCGGTCATGGCGTCCTCGGCGATGTGCTCGATGGGCTTGCCCATCGACTCGCTGAGCTCTCTGACGAACTCCCAGGCGAGCAGTGGGATGTCCTCAGGGCGCTCGCGCAGGGGCGGCACGGCGACCGGAAAGACGTTGAGCCGGTAGTAGAGGTCGTCGCGGAATCGGCCCTTGGCGACTGCGCGCCCGAGGTCGCGGTTCGTGGCCGCGATCACGCGCACGTTGACCTGGATCGTGTGGGTGCTCCCCACGCGCTCGAAGCGGCCGTCCTGAAGCACGCGCAGAAGCTTTGTCTGCAACTCCATCGGGAGCTCGCCGATCTCGTCGAGGAACAGGGTCGAACCGTCCGCCAGCTCGAAGCGGCCCATCTGACGCGCCAGCGCGCCGGTGTAGGCTCCCTTCTCGCGCCCGAAGAGCTCGGCCTCGATCAGCGAGGCCGGCAGGGCGGCGCAGTTGACCTTGACCATGGGCCGGTCCCGGCGATCGCTCAGGCCGTGGATGGCGTCGGCCAATAACTCCTTGCCGGTGCCGGTCTCGCCAAGCAGTAATACGGTGGCGTTGGTCGGGGCGACCTGAGCAATCTCCTCGAGCACCTGGTTGAAGCGCGGCGAACGGCTTGCCAGGGCCGGACCGGAGCGGGTGCGGGCGGACTGCCGCAGATAGGTATTCTCCGCCTCCAGACGCTCCTTCAGGCGTGTGATCTCGGTAAGCGCGGCCGCGAGCTCCGCCTCGCGGCGGCTGCGCACGAGGGCCTGGGCAAACACCTCGCCGACGATCTTGAGCCGGACGATGAGATCCTCCGGCCAGGCGCGGGTGCTGTGGAAGGCGGTAAAGGCGATGGCGCCGATGACCCGGCCGCCGACCCGCAGCGGGATGCCCAGATTGGACCGCAGACCGATGCGCTGACAGTACTCGATCTCGACCTCGGCCTCCGGCGGAAAATCCTCGGGAATCGCCGCGGCCACGATGAGCCGCCCGGCCAGCAGCTCTCGGAAGTACCAGGGCAGCGACAGACCCAAGCCCCGCGGGGTAGTCTCGATGCCGTCGCGGGCCACCGAGCAGAGGACGTCGAACCGCCCGGCGTCGTCCACGAACTCGCCGAAGGTGCAGCGGTCGTATCCGAGAAAGCCAATGAGACGCGCGAGGGCGCCTGCAATCTCGTCGATCACCCGATCGGCGGGGAGATCGGCGAACTGGGCCGACAGGTCGCCGAGCAGGCGCTCGAATGCCAGGCGCTCGCCAACCGATACGTCCGGGGCGCCGGGTCGGGACCCGGCTTCGGCATCTGGCCGCACCCTGATCAAAATACCGCTCCGTCGCTCATGCTGGCCCGGGCTGGTGGGGTCGTGCTCGAATCAAACTCGGCCCTCCTGGTGGAACTGCCAGCGGGCATGGTGCTCGCGAAGGACGGCAATGGCCTCGTCGGCGGACCTGACGCACGTCGGGATGGCCATGTCCTCGGGATTCACCAGCTCGAATCCCGGGCGCAGCATCCAGCGTTGCGACCAGGTGATCAGCTCGGCCCACATGTCGCCCGCGAAGATCAGCGGCGTGTCGTGCAGGTGGCGGACTTGCAGGAGCTGCCACACCAGCATGGCCTCGAGCACGGTGCCGATTCCGCCGGGGGTGACGACGTAAGCGTCGGACATGAGCACGAACTGATGCAGCCGGGTGAAGAAGCTCTGGTGCTCGAACGCCTGCTGCACGAACGGGTTCACCTCCTGCTCGAAGGGCAGATCCACGCGGATGCCGACGCTCTGCACCCGCTCGGCCGCCGCTCGCGCTTGAGCGCCCTCGTTGGCGGCCCGCATCAAGCCCGGTCCGCCGCCCGTGACGATATCGCAGCCCATGGCGGACAGCTCGCCGGCGAGCCGCTTTACCTCGTCGTAGACCCAGTTTCCCGGCTGCGTCCGCGCCGAGCCGAAGATGGTGACCCGGTAGCGCTCGCGTTTGGAGGGCCGCAATCGAGTCAGATTATTGACCATTCCCCACAGGCCAAAGATGGTATCGACGAGTATCCGTTTGACGCCCTCCTCGTCCGCGAGGCTGACCGTGGTGGGACCTCGCTGAGATGACGTGGAATTGCTCATGACGCCTCCTTTTTACGCCTCAACCGATCTGTGGGTGTGTGTGGGAACGGGTGCGTTTCGGGACCGCGGATAGCATAGCCCAGCGCCCGTCGGCGCGCGCAATGCGTGTTCCGCAGATGGCGATGATTCGCCTGCGGAAGTTGGTATGCGAAAGAACGGCAGACAGTCGTCAAATCGGGCAAGCTACGACACCGTCCCCTGTGCACCCAACCTTCGGCTGGGACCACAATCAGCTGGCAACCGGAGCCCGAGAGATGACGATCCCCGCAAACGATCGGGAAAAGAACCGAATTCGGCAAATCGCCGGCCTGCTGTACCAGGCCAGCCGTTCGATCCGTGTCCTGGACTCCGTCGACTGGCCGCCGGAGGTCAAGGTGGCGTTCTTCGCCAAGGGTGCGAAGGAGCTGCCACAGGTCAGCTACCAGCCCCTGGATCCCGCGCCGGCCATCGAAGCGGTGGTCGAGGCGCGACGCGCCATCGTGCCCGTGACCACGGTCGACCTCTGGCTTGATCGCCAGGCGGACACCCTGGAACGCAGCGCGCGCATGCTCGCCGCTGTCGGTACCAGTGCGTTCTTCGACTACGGTCGCCAGATCTACGGCGAGCCCACTTCCCCTCATCGCCTGTTCCCCCTCACTTCCCTGCAACTCGCCGAGCGTGTCCGCGATACCATCGAGCAGCTTGTCCGCATCGAGATGGACATCGCCCCGCCCGAGTACCACGACGCCCCGAAAGTAGCGCGGGACATCGAACGGGCCGTGCATACCCATTTCGGCGCGGCCGCCCCCAAGGTGGAGTTGGTGGACAAGCTCTCCGCCAATGCGCTGGCCTCGGCCAAGGCGATCCGCATCCGCCGAGACGCCCGCTTCACTGATCGGGACGCGAGCCAGCTCTTGCATCACGAGGCCTACATCCATTGCGCCACATCCCTGAATGGCCGGGCGCAGACCGACCTGCCGATTCTCGCCGCTGGGCATCCCGGCACCACGCGCACCCAAGAAGGGCTGGCCGTGTTCGCCGAGATCATCAGCGGCTCGATGGAGCTGGATCGCATGCGGCGCCTCGCCGACCGCGTCTTTGCCATTCAGATGGCCATCGAGGGGGCGGATTTCTCGAGGTCTACCGCTATTTTCTGGAGCGGACGGCAAACCCCGATCAGGCGTTCGAGAACGCACGGCGGGTGTTCCGGGGTGGTGTCATTTCCGGCGGCGCCCCATTCACCAAGGACGTCGTCTACCTGTTTGGGCTGCTGCAGGTCAGCTTTGCCATTCGTGCCGCCTTCGCGGCCGGACGCTCCGATGTGCTCCGGTTGTTCATCTGCGGCAAGCTGGATGCGCTGGACATTCCGGCCCTGTGCGAGCTGTACGCGATGGGGCTTCTGCGGGCGCCGCTCGACCTCCCGCCCTGGATCAGTGATCCCCGCTACCTGTTGGCTCTGTTCACCTATTCGAACTTCATGAATCAGGTCGATATCGGGCGGGGGGTTGAAGTTGTCGAACAGCTTCTGGCGGATGCGCCGGTCGTCAGACGGTAGCTAGTATTCCGTCAGCGTGCGATTGACGGATATAGGCGCTTTAGCTTGATACGCGCGTCATCGGTGGTGAACCGCCAGTTGATCCAGGATGCGCTTCGCCTTGGGCGGGAGACAACGCCTATTAGAGCGAGAAAGGCCGGCGGGTGTTGAGTTCGTCCATGACCGCAACAACGCCGCTTGCGCCCTGAAAATGCCTGTCGACAAGATTGCGCGGAAGAGCGGCCCAGTCGGGACGAGTATGGCGCTCCGTGACCTCGAGCTGTCGCCAGCCGATCAAGGGGTCGGAAATCATGAATAGGTCGCTCATGCCGTTGCCGACGGCTCGGCGAGTCGGTGAGCGGTAGGGTGCGTCGTTCCCGGGACAAAGAAAAAAGACCGCACTTCCGACGAACGGCTGTGCGGTCAAAGCGAGGGACTCACGGGACTCCCCGCATCGACACTGGGCCGAAGGAAAAGCCCCGCAGTGTTAACCTAGCAACATGCGTGCCGAGTGTCCAGTGCGGGCAGGCTAGGGGCTTGCGGGGTGATTTCGAGCCCGCGCGCCTCCGATATCGTCGTTTCTCGGCGACAACCGGTACGCGCTAGGGCGATTCTCCGCCGTGCAGGGGTCGACTCAGCTCGTGCACTGCCTCCACCAGGGCGGCGGCGTGATCCGGATCGACATCCGGATGGATGCCATGGCCGAGGTTGAAGACGTGTCCGGTCCCCGGCCCGTAGCTCGCGAGTACGCGCCAAACCTCCTCGCGGATACGATCCGGAGACGCATACAGGATGCAGGGGTCCAGGTTGCCTTGCAGGGCAACCCGGTCACTGACCTTGCGCCGGGCGTCGGAGAGATCCATGGTCCAGTCGACTCCGAGCGCGTCGCAGCCACTCTCGGCCATCCGGTCGAGCCACTGACCGCCGCCCTTGGTGAACAGGATTACCGGAATCCTGCGCCCGTCAACCTCTCGCGTGAGGCCGGCGACGATGCGGGTCATGTAGTCGAGGGAGAAGGACTGGTAATCCCGTCGGCGTGAGCACGCCGCCCCAGGTGTCGAAGATCATCAGCGCCTGGGCGCCGCTCGCGACCTGGGCATTGAGATACGCGGTGACGGCGTCGGCGACCTTGGACAGGAGTTCGTGCATCAGGTCGGGGCGGTCGAACATCATGGCCTTGGTGCGGGCGAAGTTCTTGGTACTGCCGCCCTCCACCATGTAGGTCGCCAGCGTCCACGGGCTGCCGGAGAAGCCGATCAGCGGCACCCGCCCGCCAAGCTCGCGGCGGATCAGCGACACCGCGTCCATCACGTAGCCCAGCTCCTGCTGCATGTCCGGCACCGCCAACCGGTGCACGTCCGCCGGCTCGCGCACCGGGCGCTCGAAGCGGGGGCCTTCGCCCTCGGTGAAATAGAGGCCCAGCCCCATGGCGTCCGGGATGGTTAGGATGTCCGAGAACAGAATGGCGGCGTCGAGCGGAAAGCGCGCGAGGGGCTGCAGCGTGACCTCGCAGGCCAGTTCCGGGTTCTTGCACAGGTCCAGGAAGCTGCCGGCGCGCGCCCGGGTGGCGCGGTACTCGGGGAGATAGCGCCCCGCCTGGCGCATCATCCACACGGGGGTGTAGTCCACGGTCTCGCGCAGCAGGGCGCGCAGAAAGGTGTCGTTCTTCAGCTCGGTCACGGGGAGGGATTCCGCAAGGTGGTTGGGAAAGGTTGTCGTATCGTGGCGCCGCAGGATACTACAGCGCGTCCCGCCGGGCACAGGGACGGGAGGGGCGAGAGAGAGCTCGTGCTTGACGGCGGCGGGGATGGGCATCGCGCGGTCCAGCCGCCATCCCGCTTTGCTAGAATGCCGCGATGGACGTTTCCCACCTCATCGATCCCTTGAACGACGCCCAGCGCGAGGCGGTTACCGCGGAGCCCGGCAACCTGCTGGTGCTGGCCGGCGCGGGGAGCGGCAAGACCCGCGTCCTGGTTCACCGCATCGCCTGGCTGATCCAGGTAGAGCAGGCGCCGCCCTGGAGCATCCTCGCCGTCACCTTCACCAACAAGGCGGCGCGGGAGATGCGCTCGCGCATCGAGGAGGTGCTGCAGGGCCCGGTCATGGGCATGTGGGTCGGGACCTTTCACGGACTGGCCCACCGCTTCCTGCGCGCCCATTGGCAGGACGCCAAGCTTCCTCAGCAGTTCCAGATCCTGGACTCGGACGACCAGTTCCGCCTGGTGCGGCGCACCCTCAAGGCGATGGAGCTGGACGAGTCGCGTTGGCCACCGCGTCAGGTCCAGGGCTTCATCAACAAGCAGAAGGACGAGGGCCTGCGGTCCAAGCATCTGGAGGACGGCGGCGACTTCTTCCTGCGCAAGATGATCGAGGTCTACCAGGAGTACGAGTCCGCGTGCGAGCGCGGCGGCATGGTGGACTTCGCCGAGCTCCTGCTGCGCGCCCATGAGCTGCTGCGCGATCGGCCCGACATCCTGCACCACTATCGCGAGCGCTTCCGCCACATCCTGGTGGACGAGTTCCAGGACACCAACGCGATCCAGTACGCCTGGCTGCGCCTGCTCGCCGGGGACAAGGAAAACCTGTTCCTGGTCGGCGACGACGATCAGTCCATCTACGGTTGGCGCGGGGCGCGGGTGGAGAACATCCAGAGCTTCCAGAACGACTATGCCGGCACCCGAGTGGTTCGCCTGGAGCAGAACTATCGCTCGACGGGCAATATTCTCAGCGCAGCCAACGCGCTGATCGCGAACAATCCGACCCGGCTCGGCAAGAGCCTGTGGACCGAGGACGGCGCCGGTGAGCCCATCCGCCGCTACGCCGCTTTCAACGAGGTGGACGAGGCGCGCTTCGTCGTGGAGCGTATCCGAACCTACGTCGAGGACGAGGGCTACCGCCGCTCGGAGTGCGCCATCCTCTACCGCACGACCGCCCAGTCGCGGCTGTTCGAGGAGGCCCTGATCCAGGCCGCGGTGCCCTATCGGGTCTACGGCGGGCTGCGCTTCTTCGAGCGCGCGGAGATCAAGGACGCGCTGGCCTATCTGCGGCTCATCGCCAATCCGGAGGACGACACCTCCTTCGAGCGGGTGGTCAACACGCCGCCCCGGGGTATCGGCGCCAAGACCATCGACATCCTGCGCGAGCAGGCCCGCGAGGGCCGCAGCTCCCTGTGGCGCGCGGCAGAGGATCTGGTGGTGGCCGGCGGCCTGCCGGCGCGGGCGGCAGGCGCACTCAGCGGCTTCTTGACCCTGGTGCGCGAGCAGCGCGAGCAGGCGCAGGGCATGGCGATTGCTGACCTGACCGCCTTGATGATCGAGGCGTCCGGGCTGCCCGAGCATTACAAGAAGGCGAAGGATGGCAAGGGTGTGGATCGCATCGAGAACCTCGATGAGCTGGTCAACGCCACCCGCCGTTTCGCCCACGAGATGGCGGACGATGAGGGGGACCTGCTCGGGTCGTTCCTGGCCCATGCGGCCCTCGAGGCGGGTGAGGCTCAGGCGGACCAGTTCGAGGATGGCGTGCAGCTGATGACGATGCACAGCGCCAAGGGCTTGGAGTTCCCCATCGTCTTCATCGCCGGAGTGGAGGAGGGGCTTTTTCCGCACAGCATGTCGGCGGACGACCCGGAGCGCCTGGAGGAGGAGCGCCGCCTGTGCTACGTGGGCATGACGCGCGCCATGCATCAGCTCTATCTCTGCCATGCCGAGAGCCGGCGTCTGCACGGGAGCGAAAACTACCCCTTCCCCTCCCGCTTCCTGCGCGAGATTCCTGCCGAGCTGGTGGAGGAGGTCCGGGCGCGGGGCATCGCGCGATCGGGATCGGCGCCTGCTGCCGCCGCGTCAGGCCCTGCCGCCGGTGGGTTCCAGCTCGGCCAGCGCGTCTCCCATCCCAAGTTCGGCGAGGGCGTCGTGCTCAACAGCGAGGGCAAGGGGGGGAGCGCGCGCATCCAGGTCAATTTCGAGGCGGTCGGGGCCAAGTGGCTGGTTCTTGCTTACGCCCGACTTGAGCCCGCGCGGTGAGTGGGGCGTAAGGCCAGGAAGGGCGGTCGGCTTTCTGCAGCGAGTCAACGAGAGGAAAGAAAAACAAATGCAACGCCGCGACTTCATCAAGGGGGTTGGTGTCGGATCCCTGGCGCTCGGCGCCGGCATCAGGACCGCGGAGGCGGCGGATTTCAAGTGGAAGATGGTGACCACCTGGCCGAAGAATTTCCCGGGGTTGGGGACCGGGGCGAACAAGCTCGCGGATCTGGTCGGAGAGATGAGCGGGGGGCGCATCAACATCAAGGTGTACGGGGCCACGGAACTGGTGCCTCCCTTCGAGGTGTTCGACGCCGTGTCCCGCGGCACCGCGGAGATGGGTCACGGAGCCGCGTACTACTGGAAGGGTAAGAGCGAAGCGGCGCAGTTTTTCTCCACCGTGCCCTTCGGCATGACCGCCCGGGAGATGAACGGGTGGCTCTACCATGGCGGTGGCCTGGAGCTCTGGACCGAGCTCTACGCGCCCTTCGATCTGGTTCCGGCACCCGCAGGTAACACCGGCGTGCAGATGGGCGGCTGGTTCAACAAGGAGATCAATTCGGTGGCGGACCTGCAGGGGTTGAAGATGCGCATTCCGGGCCTCGGCGGTGAAGTGCTCCGGCGAGCGGGCGGGACGCCGGTGAACCTGCCCGGCGGGGAGCTCTTCACGGCGCTACAATCGGGCGCGATTGACGCGACGGAATGGGTTGGGCCTTACAACGACCTCGCCTTCGGTCTCTACAAAGCGGCCAAGTACTACTATTTTCCCGGCTTCCATGAGCCGGGCACCACGCTCGAGGCCATCATAAACAAGCGGGCGCTGGAGGCGTTGCCGAACGACCTGCAGTCGATCGTGCTGAACGCGTGCAAAGTGGTGAACCAGGACATGCTGTCCGAGTACGCGGCGCGCAACCCGGTTGCATTGCAAACCCTGCTCACCAAGCACGAGGTGCAGATGCGCGCTTACCCGGATGATGTCATCGCCAAGCTGCGCGAGATTTCCGGGCAGGTGGTGTCGGAGATTGCCCAGAAGGACGAGTTCTCGATGAAGGTGTACGCCTCCTACCAGAAATTCCTGACCCAGGCGAAGGAGTGGACCAGGATCTCAGAGGTCGCCTACCTGAAGGCTCGCGACCAGGTTTGAACGAACCCGGGGCGGTTGACCGGTCGGTGCATCCGCCCCTGGCGCTCTATGTGCACATCCCCTGGTGCGTGCGTAAGTGCCCCTACTGCGACTTCAACTCCCATCCGCGTAGCGGTGCGCTGCCGGAGGCCGCCTACGTGGATGTCCTGCTCCGGGACCTCGCGCAGGATGTCGCGGGGCTCCAAAGACGGCGTCCCTTGACCTCGATCTTCATCGGCGGCGGTACCCCAAGCCTGTTTTCCGGCGATGCCATCGCCCGCCTGTTGCGGGGCGTGCGGGCAACCGTGGATCTCGATCCAGGGAGCGAGATCACCCTGGAGGCCAACCCGGGTGCGGCTGAGGCAGAGAGCTTTGAAGCTTATCTGGAGGCCGGGGTGACCCGCCTCTCCATCGGGGTTCAGAGCTTCACCCGAGAGCAGCTGCGCCGGCTGGGGCGTATCCACAGCCCGGAGGAGGCCGTTGCCGCGGTGTCGCGGGCGCGGGCGGCGGGATTTACCAATCTCAACCTGGACCTGATGTACGGACTGCCCGGGCAGACCGTCGATGAGGCTGGGCGTGACCTGAGCGAGGCCCTGGCCCTGGGGCCGGAGCACCTGTCCTACTACCAGCTCACCCTCGAGCCGAACACGGCCTTTTTCGCCTCGCCCCCTGACCTTCCGGACCATGACCTGACCGCGGACATGCAGCTCCAGGGCGGCGAAATGCTTGGTGACGAGGGATATGCGCAATACGAGGTCTCCGCCTACGCCAGACATGGCCGTCGCTGTCGCCACAATCTTAACTATTGGGAATTCGGCGACTATCTCGGCATCGGAGCAGGCGCCCACGGCAAGGTGACCGACGGGTTCCCGGTTCGGGTGCGCCGCCAGGCGAAGATCCGTCACCCGGCGGCCTACATGGGCCCGGCGAACCTGGGTAGGCTGGTCACGGCGAGGCGCACCCTGCACGCGCAGGATCTGATGTCGGAGTTTGCGTTGAACGCGCTGCGCCTGGTAGACGGCTTCGCGCCGTCTCTGTTCGAGCGGCGCACCGGCCTTGGGTTCGCGCGGATCGCTGGCATCGTCGACGCCGCCCGCGACGACGGCCTGCTGGAAGCGACGATGGATCGGGTGCGGCCTACGGTGCGGGGGCGCTGGTTTCTCAACGACCTGATCGCGCGCTTCATGCCGGCTTGATCTTGCGTTCAGCATGCCGCGATGCTATTTTTCCGCCCTTACCTAAACTCCAGTTGAACCCGATACCGGGCCAGTAAGGGTCGTCATGAAAGAAGGAATCCACCCCGAATACAGCGACATCAAGGTCGTGTGCAGCTGCGGCAATGAGTTCACGACCCGGTCCACCCTCGGCACGGATCTGCACGTCGAGGTGTGCTCTGCCTGTCACCCCTTCTACACCGGCAAGCAGAAGATCGTGGACACCGCTGGTCGCGTGGACAAGTTCCGCCGCAAGTACGGCCGCTGAGGCCGTTTCCCGGACGCGAACCCTATTCCCCGCGCTGCTCGCCGCCGCCGTCGCTGCCTGTCCGGCGGCTCAGGATTCGGTGTGCTCTCCTTCGTCCCCTGTCGCCTCCATGCGCGTCTCCAACGTGGTTGATGGAGACACGCTGGCGTCGGCGGGTGGGGAAAAGGTGCGCCTGATCGGTATCGATACGCCCGAGCTCGGGCGCGAAGGAGCCCCGGATGAGCCGTTTGCTCGCGCGGCGCAGGCGGAAGTCCAACGGTTTCTCGGCGGCGGCTCCGCGGAGGTCCAAGTGCTACCGGGCATCGAGCGCGAGGACCGGCACCGGCGATTGCTTGCCCACGTCTTCGACGGCGATGGAAGAAATCTAAGCGAGCATCTCTTGCGGCAAGGCCTGGCTTATCAGGTGACCGTCCCCCCTAACGAGCGTTTCAGCGACTGCTATCAGGGTGCGGAGTCCGAGGCCCGTAGTCTGCAACGCGCTCTCTGGAGCTTGCCGCCGCTTGCCGCGGCTAATTTACCTAAAGACGTAGAGGGTTTTCGGCGCATCGCGGGCTGGGTCGGCGCGGTGGTGAAGGGCAAGGGCGTCACCCGGATCGACCTCGATGGCGCGCTGACGCTGAGGATTGCGAACGCGGACCTGCACCGGTTCGATCGGGCGCTGCTCGCCGAGATCCCCGGTCGTCGGGTGGAGGTTCGCGGTTGGGTCTACCGTTATCGTGGACGCCCGCAGTTGCGGCTGCGTCATCCTTCGTCCCTTCGGCTCGATTGAGCACGCTTTGGCAAGATGGGCGTTTTTTTCCGCTACCTTGCCGTGTGCCGCGTGTTGGACGGCAATCGGTCCCGCGTTCGGCACTCCCTCGGCCGGACCCAGGCGACACGTTTGGTGCCGAACCGACACCGGAGAAGGTTGCCCTACGAGCGATCCCGAGAGCTGTGCCCAAGGGATTCCACCATCAACCAGAAGGCCCTGGTTTGTCACGCGGAGCCGAAGCCGGTTAAGACCGGGATTGTGGTCATCGAGCCCGCAGAGCTCCAGATGGGCCTTTCTCTGGCGTACACGCCTGGCGTCGCGTACCAACGAGGACATGCAGATTACCGCGGTGCGCGCGATCAAGGACCTCGCCCGCGAGCCGGTGCCCCAATCGGTGTCGGATGCCGATGGGATCGACCGGCTCAATCTCGGCCCGAAGCACATCATCCCCAAGCCGCTGGATGGCAGGTCGTGGCGCCTGGTCTCCTCCGCTGTTGCGCGCGCGGCGGTTGAGAGCGGTGTCGCCCGTGTTCCCTATCCGGCGCATAATCCGCAATAATCGTGTCCCGGCGTGTCTGAGGCGTGGACGCCGTGACCTGGCTCGCGGTCGGCGGGCAAGCGGAGTCCGCGGCGGCAGCGGAGCTAAACGAAACGATAATCAGGTCCCGTGCGCCGCTTCCGGGGTAAGGGCGGCGGGCAACGGTACACCAGTTGGAGGTTCAGGCGATGCGTAAGATCACCGTTGTAGGTGCCGGCCGGGTCGGCGAGACAACGGCACAGATCCTGGCGGAGCAAGAGCTCTGTCGCGAGATCGCCGTCCATGACGTATGCGAGGACGTTCCCGAGGGGGTCGCCCTGGACATCTGCCAGACTGCCCCATTCTTCGAATTCGACTGCCGCCTGACCGGCAGCAACGACCCCCGCATCATGAAGGATTCGGATCTGATCGTTGTCGCCGCCGGCCTTCCGCACGATCCCGGGAGGCCTCGATCCGAGATGCTGGAAGCCAATCTGCGCATCATCGACGCGGTGACAGACAACGTCCTGGAGTATGCGCCAAACGCCATGGTGTTGGTTGTGTCCAATCCTGTCGACGCATTGACCTACCGCGTTGCTCAGCGGACGGGTTGGCCGCGTGAGCGGGTTTTCGGCCAAGCGGGAGTGCTCGACGCCTCGCGCATGGCGAGTTTTATCGCGCAGGAGACGGGCTTCTCGGCGATGGACATCACGACCATGGTGATGGGCGGGCACGGCGAAGCGATGCTCGCGCTGCCCAGATTCTGCACCGTCAACGGCATTCCGATTGCGCATTTTCTGTCCGAGGACCGCCTGCAGGCCATCATCGAGCGCACCCGTAAGGGCGGTGCGGAGATCCTGGCCCTGCGGAAGAACTCCGTGGCCTACGATGCCCCGGGGGCGGCCGTTGCCGCCATGGTGGACGCTATCGCCCACAATCGGAGGCGGCTGCTTCCCTGCGTTGCCATGTTGGAGGGGGAGTACGGTGAGGCGGATATCGCGACCGGCGTACCCTGTATCCTGAGCGAGCGGGGCGTGGAATCGGTGGTTGAGCTCGAGCTCAACGGCGACGAGAGTGCCGCTTTTGCCAGGTCGGTGGCGTTGGTGCGCGCCGATGCGGAACGCATGAGGGATCTCTGAACGGACGCCAGTGGTCAGTTCGTCGTGCGTGGCAGGGACCGCGGATGGCCGGGTTCGAGGACGGCGCCGGTTCCGATCTCGGCGCCAACTGATTCTCGGCACGGTAATTGCGCAGCAATGACTTGCGTCGTCGTGGGTACGACGGGGGGAGCGGGTTACGGTAGTTCGGGGGCAGATTTTCCCCTTCCGCTCCAGGGTGGTGCCGATTATCGCCTGGGAGGCCGAATCGGCATTCGTTCATTCTTCGTCGGCGTTAGGGTTTTCACGGTTTCCTCAGTTTTTCAGCGGGTTATAATCTAGCGGTACCGGCCGGCTGGTGTTGACCCCGTCATCGCACGAGCGGCTGAACCGTCCCGTTGTTCGAATCACAGCCAGGAGCGCCTTATGGCGAATGATTCCGTTACCATCACCAATAACGCGACCGGAGATTCCTCCGAGTACGCACTGCTTCAGGGCACGATTGGACCACCGGCGGTCGATATCTCGGCGCTGTACAAGAACGCGGGGATGTTTACCTACGACCCCGGCTTTATGGCGACGGCGAGCTGCCACAGCGCCATCACCTACATCGACGGCGAGAAGGGCGTTCTGCTCTATCGCGGGTACCCCATCGAGCAACTCGCCACCAAGGCGAGCTTCCTGGAGGTCGCCTACCTGCTGTTCTATGGCGAGCTGCCCAACAAGCAGGAACTCGACGAGTTCGAGGGAATCATCAGTCACCACACCATGATGAACGAGAAGCTGAAGAGCTTCTTGAATGGCTTTCACTACGATGCGCATCCCATGGCCATGCTGGTGGGCGTGGTCGGGTCACTCTCGGCGTTCTATCATGAGTCGATGGACATCCATGACGCGCGCTATCGCGAGGTATCCGCGCACCGGTTGATCGCCAAGGTTCCGACCATCGCCGCCGCGGCGTACAAGCACAACGTCGGCGAGCCGATCATGTACCCGCGCAACGATCTGCGTTACGCGGCCAACTTCCTGCACATGATGTTCGCAACACCGTGCGAGGATTACGAGCCCTCGCTGATCGCCGAAAAGGCGATGAACCTGCTCTTCATCCTGCACGCGGACCATGAGCAAAACGCCAGCACCTCCACCGTCCGGCTGGCGGGGAGCTCCGGTGCCAACCCCTTCGCATGTGTGGCCGCGGGTATCGCGTCCCTCTGGGGGCCCGCCCACGGCGGTGCGAACGAGGCGGTGCTGGACATGCTCGAAGAGATCGGCGACGTCCGCAATGTGCAAACGTTCATGGACAAGGCCAAGGACAAGGACGACCCGTTCCGCCTCATGGGCTTCGGGCACCGGGTGTACAAGAACTACGACCCGCGCGCGAAGATTATCCGCGAGGTCTGTCACCAGGTCCTCGAGGAGTTGCCCGCCGCGGCGGACAACCCCTTGTTCGAGCTCGCTCTCAAGCTCGAGGAGATCGCGCTCAGCGACGACTATTTCGTGGACCGGAAGCTCTATCCGAACGTGGATTTCTACTCGGGGATCATCTACCAGGCGCTCGGGATTCCCCGCACCATGTTCACCGTGATGTTCGCGGTCGCGCGCACCGTGGGCTGGGTATCCCACTGGACGGAGATGATGTCCGACCCGAACAATCGTATCGGACGGCCGCGTCAGATCTATCACGGTCCCGAGGAGCGGGACTACGTGCCGATCTCCAAACGATAACTTGGGTCAAAGCGGCGCACCCGCAGAGGCGTCTTCGCCCAACAGCCGCTCCAACCCGCGAATGTCCGCGCCTCGCTCCGGCCTTTCGCTGACGGCGTCGAGAGGCGGGTTTCGCTCGGCGGCGAGGGGCAGGATGATCAACTCGAACGGCGTCTCGCCCGCGACGAAGGTGAGCGCGGGATGCTGATGCCGGGTCCCCCCCGAGAAGCGCAGGGCGATCTCGCGTTGCTGCCAGGGGATTCTCTGCTCGATAAGCGTCAGCGCGATCTCCTCGGGGTTATCGGCGAAGAGGTGCAGGCGCACCCCGCCGGCGCTGTCCGCCGTTCCGGCCAGTACTGGGCCGACCAGGCGCGGATTGAAGCGCGCGAATGCGCGCATCGCCTCCAATGCCTGATTCCTCAACTGCCTGATTTCCGCGTCCTGTTTCTCGCGCTGAAAAAGCCTGAGGCGTTGGACGAGGGCCTGTTGTATCTCTTCGTTACTGGGCCAGGTTCGTCGGTCGCTGACGCGCGCGCGCTCGGCAGCCTTGCGACGGGCGTGCTCGAACTCCGTTATCCCCTGTTCCGCCATGATGCGAGCCGCCTCGTAGGCGAGACGCTGGCGCTGTAAGCCCGAGCGATTGCGTGCGCCCATCTCAGTCGCGGTGCGGTCTGGTGTGGAATGCGGCGGGAGCGCTGGGTTCGATCATCGCCGCCGGCCCTCCGTAGCGGGAAAATGGCAGGGTGCAGGTGCTGATGGGATTGTAGCCCCGAAACCGCCCTGAGGGTGCCGGACCTTCTCCCTGCTCCTCCCTGCAGCGTCAACGGCTGGAAGCGTGGACTGGTAAGGAAACGACATTGTTGCTTTGTTGCCGCCGCAAAAAAGAAGCGACAGATCACGATGCTAAAGCGCAACGTTAAAGTCCAACTTGACACAATTGGCGAACGTCGGCGGGGTAGAACAGGATGGACGTTTGCGGCTCGGCATGGACGCAGTTGAGTGGCCGTCGCGCCGCACAAGATTTTTTTGCAACTACTTCTTTCCAAAAACTCCGGACTTGATATATAGTTAGTCCCAAGTCCGAAGAGACTGCATAAACAATAATCCGCTACCGGGGACTGCCTGCCAAAAATTATGTTCAGTTTCGGCCGCAAAAAGCCCGCTCTGGTGGGAGTCGATATTAGCTCGACGGCCATCAAGCTCATTGAATTATCGCAAGCAACAGGGGGCGCGACGGCTCTTTTCCGGGTCGAGCACTACGCCCTTGAGCCGGTTCCGGTCAACGCTGTGGTAGAAAAGAAACTCGCTGATGTCCAGGCTGTTGGCGAGAGTATTCGCAAGGCGGTGCAGCGTTCCGGTACCAAGAGCAAGAACGCGGCGGTTGCGGTGTCGGGATCCGCGGTGATTACCAAGGTGATTTCCATGGCCGCGGACCTCAGCGACGCCGAGATGGAGACCCAAATCCAGCTCGAGGCCGATCAATACATCCCCTATCCCTTGGAAGAGGTCAACATCGACTTCGACGTTCTCGGTCCGTCCAGCGGCGGCGGGGAGATGGTCGATGTCTTGCTTGCGGCTTCCCGCCGCGAGAATGTGGATGACCGCGTGGCCGCGCTCGAAATCGGTGGTCTCACCGCGTCCGTAGTGGACGTGGAGGCCTATGCGATGGAAAGCGCCTGCAGCCTCATCGCTGGAAACGGTGCCGGCGAATCGGGAGAGCAGACCGTGGCGATCGCGGATATCGGCGCCACCACGACCACCCTGCACGTCCTCCATAACGGTCAAACCAGCTACACCCGGGAGCAGAATTTCGGAAGCCTGCAACTGATCGAGGAAGTCCAGCGCCGCTATGGGATGGCGCGTGATCAGGCGTTGCAAAAGGTCATCGACGGAGGCTTGCCAGAGAACTACGGCAGCGACGTGCTGGGCCCCTTCAAGGAGGCGCTGGCGCAGCAGATCAGCAGGGCGCTCCAGTTCTTCTACTCCGGAAGCAGCTACAACCGTGTCGACCGGGTCATCCTAGCCGGAGGGGCGGCGAGCATCCGCAGCATAGACGAGCTGGTGGAAGAACGCTTGGGCATTTCCACCACGGTTGCCAACCCCTTTGCCCACATGTCGATGTCACCAAAGGTACCTGCGTCGTCCCTCAACCGGGACGCCCCGGCAATGATGATCGCGGTCGGTCTGGCGCTGAGGGGGTTCGAGTAAATGGCGCGTATCAATCTGCTCCCCTGGCGCGAGACAGAGCGAAAGCGCCGGCAACGAGAGTTCTTCGTCATGGTGGCGACCGGCCTGGGTGCGACGCTCATTCTCGGGCTCGGCGTGCATCTGCACGTGGAACGTTTGATCTCCGGCCAGCAGGAACGCAACCAATTTCTGCAGCAGGAGATCAGCAAACTCGACCGCCAGATCAAAGAGATCCAGGACCTCGAGAAAACGAAGGCCAACCTGCTCGCGCGCATGGACGTGATTCAGCAGCTGCAGCAGAGTCGCCCGGAGGTGGTTCATCTATTCGATGAGCTGGTCATCGCAATTCCCCCTGGGGTCTACCTCACCAAATTGGATCAGACCGAGCGAACTGTCGTCGTCGAGGGGCGCGCGCAATCCAACGCTCGGGTTTCCGCCTTCATGCGCAACATCGAGGCGTCCCCGTGGGTTGGTGATCCGCGGCTGCTGCTCATCGAGCACAAGGACAAGACTGGCACCGGTTTGAGCCATTTCAGGCTGCAGTTCAGCCAGATACGGCCGGGGCAAGACCGCGACGACATCGGTTGACCCATGTCCGACGGGTGGGGTGAAGACGGCCAAGCGGGACGCCTGCGTGTGGGTCTGACCCGTGCTCTTCAGGGGGCGGTGCGGCGGAAAGTGCGCCTTGCCCGAGCCGGTGCATCGAGGGGGCGGCGGCTGACCATGCGGCACGCCGTTTGCGCGGGGCCAATGGCATAACTGAGAACTGACGCGACCCGGAAATGGATCTCAAACAACTCAACGAGCTCGATTTCAGCAACATCGGCGAATGGCCAGGCTTCGTCAAGGCCTTTGTCGTCCTCTTGCTGTGCGCAGGCGTCGCCGGGGCCTGGTACTACTACGATACGCGGGAGCAACTGGACCGGCTCCAGGGTGTCGAGAAAACTGAGGTGACGTTGCGCGCCGAATTCGAGTCGAAACAGCAAAAGGCGGCCAATCTGGATGCTTACCGGCAGCAGCTGGAAGAGATGAAAGAATCCTTCGGCGCCATGCTGCGGCAGCTTCCGGACAAGACGGAGGTTGCGGCGCTGCTGGTCGACGTCTCCCAAACGGGCCTTGCGTCTGGTCTCGAGTTCGAACTCTTCCAACCCGCGGAGGAGCAGACGAAGGACTTTTACGCCGAGCTCCCGATACAGGTACGAGTCACCGGTCGTTACCATGATTTCGGACGCTTCATCAGCGGACTCGCGGGGCTACCGCGGATCGTCACCATCCACGATGTCGGGATCGACTCCGGCTCGGCCAAGAGCGCCGACGATAACCTGAAGCTGAAAGCGACGGTCAAGACGTACCGTTATCTGGAGGAGTTTGAGGCCCAGGATTCCGACAAAAAGACGGAATCGGCGAAAAAGAAGGTATCAGCGAAATGAACCTGAAGCACTGCTTCGTCATTGTCGCCTCGCTGACCCTCACTGCCTGCGGCAGCGGCAATATTGCCGATCTGGAGCAGTATGCGGAGGGGGTGAAGGCGCGGGAGCCGGGACCCATCGAGCCGCTGCCCGAGATCGCGCAGGTCGATACCTTCATCTTCGAGCCCGGCGATCGCCGGGATCCGTTCGAGCTCGATACCCAGACGGCCGCGGCGGAGCCGGCGGCTGCCGGCGGCGATCTCGCGCCCGACCCGCTGCGGCGCAAGGAGGAACTGGAGCAGTTCTCGCTCGACTCCCTCAAGATGGTTGGCACCATGGAACAGGATGAGACGACCTGGGGGTTGGTGATTGCGCCGGGCGGCACCCTGTACCGGGTCCGCACCGGCAACTACGTGGGCCAGAACAACGGCCAGATCACGCGCATCACCGAGGAAGAGATCGAGCTCACCGAGATCATATCCGATGGAACGAACGTGTGGCGGGAGCGTTCCGCCGCAATCGCTCTGAGCCAATAGGTAGCTGGAGACCATGGTGCGATGAACAGCTTGCAACTCAACCAGACCGAGGGGTATCCCACTCATCCACCATGCAGGACGGATCTGCCAAAGGCGGTTGTCCTGGTGCTCATGCTCTGGTGTCTCGCGTTTACCGCTTCCGCGGCGACCGTCCTGCAGGACGTGGAGTTCGCGGCGCTTCCGGGAAACCAGGTCCGCATCGATCTCATCCTTTCCGGGCCGCTCAAGCAGCCGCAGGCATTCTCCACCGAATCTCCGGCACGCATCGCCCTCGACCTTGAGGGGGTGACCAGCGGGCTGGAGCAGAAGAGCTTGCCGATCAACACGGGTCCCGTGCAAAGCCTGGTCGCGGTTGAGGCGAGTGATCGCACGCGCGTCGTCATCAATCTGAACGACTCGGTGCCCTACCAGGTGGAAACGGCGGGCAACAGGGTGTCGATTTCCGTCAACCGGACTGCCGCCGCGCCCACGCCAAGTCGCGTCGCAACCGGTGAGGCGCCGTCCCGTCCAAGCAGGTCCCCCGCCGCAGCGGGCGGTCCGGGTATCCGTGATATCGATTTCCGCCGGGGTCCCACCGGAGAGGGCCGAGTACAGGTTACCCTGCCGAGCCCCACCGCGCGCGTATCCGTCACCGAGAAGGGTGCCCATGTGATCGTGGAGGTGCTCGACGCCGCGCTTCCGCAACGTCTGTTGCGGCGGCTCGACGTGACCGATTTCGGGACCCCGGTCGTTTCGATTGAGTCCCGGCCGAGGGGCGGCGATGTAGAAATCGATATCCAGACCGCCAACGATTTCGAGTATCTCGCCTATCAGGCCGACGAGTTGTTCACCCTCGAGTTCCGGCCGCTCACGCCCTCGGAGAAGGAGCAGCTCGAGCGGGCCAAGATCGTCTACAGTGGCGATCGGTTGTCGTTGAACTTCCAGGACATCGAGGTCCGCGCCGTCCTGCAGTTGCTCGCGGATTTCACCGGGCTCAACCTGGTGGCGAGCGACACCGTCCGCGGCAACATCACGCTGCGTCTGAAGAACGTCCCCTGGGATCAGGCGCTCGACATCATCCTCAAGTCCAAGGGCCTCTCGATGCGCCAGACGGGCAACGTGATCATGGTGGCCCCCACCCAGGAGATCGCGGCCCAGGAAAAGCTGGAGCTTGAGTCCCAGCAGCAAATCGAGGAGCTGGCGCCCCTGCGTTCCGAGTTCATTCAGATCAACTATGCCAAGGCCGCCGACCTCGCGGGGCTGATCAAGTCCCAGGACAATAACCTGCTGTCCGAGCGCGGCAACGTCACCATCGACACCCGCACCAACACACTGCTGGTGCAGGACACGGCCGCGAAGCTGGAGGACATCCGCCGCATCGTCAGTACGCTCGATGTCCCGGTGCGTCAGGTCATGATCGAATCCCGCGTCGTCATCGCCAACAACGATTTCGCGCGTGACCTTGGCGTGCGGTTTGGGTACAGCAAGACCAACCTGCCGAATCCGCCGCGCAACAAACGATTCAGCGACGTCGGAGGCGGTGTTCCTGGCAATCTGGACGGGGAGAATTACTGGGGAACGACCATCGACGACACTATCCCGCTGCTGGTCAATCTCCCGGCCGCCAATCCCTCCGGAGCGGTGAGCTTGCTGATCGGCAAGATCGGCTCCTACCTGCTCCAGCTGGAGCTCTCCGCGATGCAGACAGAGGGGCGGGGCGAGATCGTCTCCAGTCCGCGGGTCATTACCTCAGATCAACATCCGGCAAAAATCAAGGTTGGCCAAGAGATACCGTATCAGGAGTCCTCCTCGTCCGGGCGGACCACCGTCGCCTTCAAGGAGGCCGTGCTGCAGCTCGACGTCACGCCGCACATCACCCCGGATGACCGCATCATCATGGATCTCAAGGTCAACAAGGACAATCCGGACTTCACCCGTGAGGTGCTCGGCGTGCCGCCGGTAGACACCCGGTCGGTCGAGACCTCGGTGCTGGTCGACAACGGGGAGACGGTCGTGCTCGGCGGTGTCTACGAGCGCACGAAGACCTTCAGCAAAGAACAGGTGCCTTGGCTTGGCGATTTACCGGTGATTGGGAATCTGTTCAAGACGACCTCCAATCAAGATGCTAACACCGAGCTGCTGATCTTCGTAACGCCCAAGATCCTTAAGGAGGATCTCCAGACGGGAGGTCTGGCCGACACCGGAGCCGTTGCCGGCTCCCAGGGCACCGATCCACGCTACATGAAGTAATCACGGTCTGATTTTGGCGCCCCGCCGCTGCCCACACGGCAGCGGCGGGGCGCCGATCGTTGATGAAGCCAAAATTGTCTTCCGTCCACTCGCCCGGGCCCGCACGCGTCTGGACCCATCGGTTATCGAGCTCCACCAGCCAGCATCCTCCGGGCTTGGAAGGGTTGTTGCGGCCGCGTCTGCGCACTCCACGATGCCTGAGATTTTGCCCTGAGAGTGCTCGGAAAAGGGCGGTGCGGCGGGATTGCTGCCTGTGCGACCTTGTCGGCGATCGCCAAATCTGGCATATCTGTAATCTATGATGCGCTTACAGAACATCTTCCTGATCGGTCCCATGGGGGCCGGCAAGAGCACGGTCGGGCGTCAACTCGCGGAATCCCTCGGCTACGAGTTCCGAGACAGCGACCGCGAGATTCAGCGCAGGACAGGTGTCGATATACCGACCATCTTCGAATTCGAGGGCGAAGAGGGTTTCCGCCAGCGCGAGCGCCAAGTCGTCGACGAGCTGAGCCAGGAGGATGGGATTGTCCTGGCCACTGGCGGGGGCGCCGTGCTGCGCGCGGAAAATCGGCAGGACCTCACGACCCGGGGCGTGGTGATCTACCTCCACTGCAGCCCGGAGCAGCAGTACGCGCGAACCTCCCGGGATCGAAACCGCCCCCTGCTGCAGACCGCTGACCCGCTGGGGCGCCTACGGGAACTGATGGAGGAGCGCGATCCCATCTACCGTCAGGTTGCCGACATCGTGGTCTCGACCGAGAAGCGCGGCACCGCCTCGGTGGTGAAGGAGATCCGCCGCAGGCTCGAGGACGAGATACCGTGACCAAGACCCTCGGAGTCTCGCTCGGGGAGCGTAGCTATCCGATCTACATCGGGCGTCGCCTGATCGCTGACGCCAGCTTCTATCGGGCGCATCTTGCCGGACGTCAGGTCATGATCGTGACCAACGAGACGGTCGCTCCCCTCTACCTGCAACCGGTGCTGGAGGCGCTGTCCGGGTGCGAGGCTCGGCAGGTGGTTCTTCCCGACGGCGAGCGTTTCAAGACCCTGGAGGTCTGGAACCAGATTTTCGACGCCTTGCTGGGCAGCAGGTTCGGCCGCGATTGCACCGTCGTGGCGCTGGGCGGCGGGGTGGTCGGCGATATGGCTGGATTCGCCGCTGCCTGTTATCAGCGGGGGGTCGCCTTCGTCCAGGTGCCGACCACCCTGCTGGCCCAGGTGGATTCGTCGGTGGGCGGCAAGACCGGTATCAACCATGCCCTGGGCAAGAACATGATCGGCGCCTTTCACCAGCCACGCGCGGTGATCATCGATACCGATACGCTCGCCACGCTGCCCGACCGCGAGCTCTCCGCCGGCGTCGCCGAGGTCATCAAGTATGGCCTTATTCGCGATCGGCAGTTCTTCGGCTGGCTCGAAGAGAACATGCCCGCGCTGCTCTCCCGGGACAGTGCGGCCCTGGCCTACGCCATCGATCGGTCTTGCCACAACAAGGCCGAGGTCGTTGCCGCCGACGAGCTGGAGGCCGGCCAAAGGGCGTTGCTCAACCTGGGACACACCTTCGGGCACGCCATCGAAACCGGCATGGGTTACGGGGCCTGGTTGCACGGCGAGGCCGTGGCGGCGGGCATGTGCATGGCATTGGACCTCTCGCGCCGCCTGGGTTGGCTGGACCCGGCATCGGCTGATCGGGCGCGTGACCTGATCGCGGCCGCTCGTTTGCCCGTGGTGCCGCCCGCTACGCTCAGTCCGGGGCGCTTCCGCGAGCTCATGGCGGTCGACAAAAAGGTGCAAGACGGACGTCTGCGGCTGGTGCTGCTCAGGGGCATCGGCGAGAGCCTTGTCACCAGCGATTTCGATCCGGTGCAGTTGGGTGCAACCTTGAACGGCTACGGCGGCTAGGCCCGGTCTTTCCAGAGGACCCGAGGAACACGTGGCGATCGCACCAAGTTGGGGCGACGGATGGATCGCGCGCCCGAACTTAGCGCACGCCCACGGGGTCTGATTTCCACTCGAAAACGTCGGCGAAGGTCCCGCACTCGCGCACACGGTGGGGCCGAATTCCCTTCCGGCACTGGCATGCAGGCTGCATGTTTGTTAACTTTGGGAGTTCCGTGTGTTCGCCTGACCCTCCTCCAGTGTCTGGCAGGGCAGCGCCGGGGCCTCTCTCGCCAGTTGCGTGGGTAGGATTCCCCTGGCGATTCGGCCAGCACGGAAACGATCGAGGTTCTTCTCTTCGCAGGCCGTCTCGCCCGTGAACTGGCGCAGCGGCTCGGGCCGCCATCATTGCCGGGGTCCCAGCCCATTAACCAGGCTGCACGGGGGGTGTAAGGGAGTGCCGAGAGGCGCCAGAATCAGTCGGCAACCAATCAGGTATCAGCGAGATCATTCATGAGCCTTCGTGCTTTGCCACCCGCGCAGGGACTCTACGACCCGGCGCTTGAGCGCGACGCCTGCGGCGTCGGATTCGTCTGTAACATCAAGAACCGCAAGAGCCGGGAAATCGTCCGTCAGGGACTGGAGATCCTCGAGCGCCTCGCCCATCGCGGTGCGGTTGGCGCGGACCCCAAGGCGGGTGACGGCGCCGGCATTCTGATGCAGATCCCCGACGACCTTTTTCCGCGCCGTAGTGGACTTCGAGCTGCCTCCGGCCGGTCACTACGGCGTGGGCCATGTGTTCCTGCCGCCGGAAGCCGAGGCCCGTGACGAGATGGTGGCCATCGTCGACCGCCATCTCGCAGAGGGAGGCCAGGAGGTGCTGGGCTGGCGCGACGTGCCCGTGGACAACAGCGATCTTGGCGAGAGCGTACTCCCTTCCGAGCCGGTCATCCGTCAGGTGTTCGTGGCCTGCGGCGAAAACTGCCCGGATCAGGATGCCTTCGAGCGCAAGCTCTTCGCCATCCGCAAGCGCATGGACAACGCCATCCGCGAGGCAGGCTACGACAAGACCGCCTACTACGTGACCTCCATGTCCTCGCGCACCATCACCTACAAGGGCATGCTGCTCGCGCACCAGGTGGGACGCTACTACCTGGACCTGCAGGACGAGCGCTTCGAGTCGGCGCTGGCCCTGGTGCACCAGCGCTTCTCCACCAACACCTTCCCGACCTGGGACCTGGCGCAGCCGTTCCGCATGATCTGCCACAACGGCGAGATCAACACCCTGCGGGGCAACGTCAACTGGATGGCGGCGCGGCGCCACACCATGAGATCGGAGGTGCTGGGCGACGACCTCGACAAGATCTGGCCCCTGATCCCCGAGGGCCAGTCCGACTCCGCCTGTTTCGACAACGCGCTGGAACTGCTGGTGATGGGCGGCTACTCGCTGGCCCACGCCATGATGCTGCTGATCCCGGAGGCCTGGGCCGGCAACAACCTGATGGACGACGAGCGCCGGGCCTTCTACGAGTACCACGCGGCCCTGATGGAGCCCTGGGACGGCCCGGCCGCGGTGGCCTTCACCGACGGCCGCCAGATCGGCGCCACCCTGGACCGCAACGGCCTGCGCCCGGCGCGCTACCTGGTCACCGACGACGACCTGGTCGTCATGGCCTCCGAGATGGGTGTGCTGGACATCCCCGAGGAGAAGATCATCAAGAAGTGGCGCCTGCAGCCGGGCAAGATGTTCCTCATCGACCTGGAGCAGGGCCGCATCATCGACGACGCGGAACTGAAGGCGGAGCTCGCCTCCGCCCAGCCCTATCAGGAGTGGCTGGATCGCACCCAGATCCATCTGGACGAGCTGCCCACCGACGTCGCGCCCATGGCCCCGGCCAAGGAGACGCTGCTCGACGGGCAGCAGGCCTTCGGCTACACCCAGGAAGACATCAAGTTCCTGCTCACGCCCATGGTGCTGACCGGCCAGGAGGCGATCGGCTCCATGGGCGCGGACAACCCGCCCTCGGTGCTGTCCAGCCGCTCCAAGCACCTGTCCACCTACTTCAAGCAGAACTTCGCCCAGGTGACCAACCCGGCCATCGACCCGATCCGCGAGGAGCTGGTCATGTCCCTGGTGTCCCTCATCGGGCCCGCGGCCCAACCTGCTGGGGCTCGACCGAGGCCGGCAAGCACATGCGCCTGGAGGTCAACCAGCCGGTGCTGACCAACGAGGACCTGGAGCGGATGCGCCACATCGAGGACAACACCGGCGGCGCCTTCCGCACCCATAACCTGGACATCACCTACTCCGGCGGACCATGGCGCCGAGGGCATGGAAGCGGCGCTGGATCGGCTGTGCGAGCAGGCCGAGCAGGCGGTGCTGGAGGGCTACAACATCCTGATCCTCTCCGACCGCCACATGAACCGGGACTACATCGGCATTCCGGCCCTGCTGGCCACCTCCGCGGTTCACCACCACCTGATTCGCCGCGGCCTGCGCACCAGCTCCGGCCTGGTGGTGGAGACCGGCGCCGCGCTGGAGGTGCACCACTTCGCCACCCTGGCGGGCTACGGCGCCGAGGCGATCAACCCCTACCTGGCCTTCGACACCATCCAAGAGATGCTGCCGCGTCTGCCCGAGAAGCTCAGCTTCGAGGAGGCCCAGTCACCGCTACATCAAGGCGGTCGGCAAGGGGCTGAAGAAGGTCATGTCCAAGATGGGCATCTCCACCTATCAGTCCTACTGCGGCGCCCAGATCTTCGACGCCGTGGGCTTGCCACGCCAGTTCGTCGACAAGTACTTCACCGGCACCCACACCCAGGTCGAGGGCGTCGGGGCTGTCGGAGATCGCCCAGGAGGCCGTGCGTTGGCACCGGGCCGGTTACGGCGACCAGCACATCTACCGCAAGCACCTGGACGCGGGCGGCGACTACGCCTACCGGCTGCGCGGCGAGGACCATGTCTGGACCCCGGAGACCATCGCCAAGCTGCAGCACGCGATGCGCGCCAACAGCCGGGACACCTACGAGGAATACGCCCGGATGATCAACGAGCAGAGCGAACGCCTGCTCACCTTCCGCGGGCTGATGGACTTCAAGTGGGCGGATCAGGAAATTCCGCTGGAGGAGGTCGAACCCGCCAGCGAGATCGTCAAGCGCTTCGCCACCGGCGCCATGTCATTCGGCACCATCTCCTACGAGGCCCACTCGACCCTTGCGCGGGCGATGAACCAGATCGGCGGCAAGTCCAACACCGGCGAGGGCGGCGAGGAGCCGGAGCGCTTCAACCCTCTGCCGGACGGCTCCAGGAACCCCGAACGCTCCGCCATCAAGCAGGTCGCCTCGGGCCGCTTCGGCGTGACCATCGAGTACCTAGTCAATGCCGACGACATCCAGATCAAGGTCGCCCAGGGCGCCAAGCCCGGCGAGGGCGGCCAGCTGCCCGGCCACAAGGTCAACAAGCAGATCGCCCGGGTGCGCCACTCCACACCCGGCGTCGGGTTGATCTCGCCGCCGCCGCACCACGACATCTACTCCATCGAGGATCTGGCCCAGCTGATCCACGACCTCAAGAACGCGAACCCGAAGGCTCGCATCTCGGTCAAGCTGGTTTCCGAGGTGGGGGTGGGGACGGTTGCGGCCGGCGTCTCCAAGGCCCACGCGGACCACGTGACCATCGCCGGCTACGATGGCGGTACCGGCGCGAGTCCGCTGACCTCCATCAAGCACGCCGGCTCACCCTGGGAGCTGGGTCTTGCCGAGACCCATCAGACCCTGGTGCTCAACCGCCTGCGCGGGCGCATCGCGGTGCAGGCCGATGGCGGTATGCGCACCGGGCGCGACGTGGCGATCGCTTTGCTGCTCGGCGCCGACGAGATCGGTTTCGCAACCGCGCCGCTGATCGTCGAGGGCTGCATCATGATGCGCAAGTGTCACCTCAACACCTGCCCGGTGGGGGTGGCGACCCAGGACCCGGAGCTGCGCAAGAAATTTACCGGCAAGCCCGAGCACGTGGTCAATTACTTCTTCTTCGTGGCCGAGGAGCTGCGACGGATCATGGCGCGGCTGGGCTTCCGCACCGTCAACGACATGATCGGTCAGTCCGACCGACTGGAGATGCGCCGGGCCATCGATCACTGGAAGGCCAGGGGGCTGGATTTCAGCAAGCTTCTGAACAAGCCTCAGGTGCCGGCGGGCGTTGCGGTCTACAACTGCGAGTCCCAGGACCACGGTCTGGACAAGGCCCTTGACCAGGAGCTTATCCGGCAGGCGGAGCCCGCGCTGGAGCGCGGCGAGCCGGTGCGCATCGAGATGCAGGTCAAGAACTACAACCGCACCTTCGGCACCATGCTCTCGGGCCGGCTGGCCGAGCGCTACGGCTACGCCGGGCTGCCGGACGACACCATCTACATCAAAGCCAAGGGGATCGGTGGCCAGTCCTGGGGCGCCTGGGTGGCGAAGGGCGTGACCATCGAGCTTGAGGGCGAGGCCAACGACTATGTCGGCAAGGGCCTCTCGGGCGGGCGCCTGGTGGTCTACCCGCCGCGTGAGTCGGGCATGGCCGGGCGCGCCGAGGACAACATCATCGTCGGCAACACCGTGCTGTACGGCGCCATCACCGGCGAGTGCTACTTCCGCGGCGTCGCCGGCGAGCGCTTCTGCGTGCGCAATTCCGGCGCCACCGCGGTGGTCGAGGGCGTCGGCGACCATGGGTGCGAGTACATGACCGGCGGTGTCATGGTGTGCCTCGGCCCCACCGGCCGCAACTTCGCCGCCGGCATGTCCGGCGGTGTCGCCTACGTCCTCGACGGTGACGGCGACTTCAGCGAGCGATGCAATATGGCCATGGTCGAGCTTGAGCCCATCCCCGCCGAGGACGATGCCCTCGAGGCGCTCGATCACCAGGGCGGCGACCTCGAGACCATGGGACGGGTGGACGTGAGCCATGACATGACCCGCTACGACGCCATCCGTCTGCGCCAGCTGATCGAGAAGCACCTGCACTATACGGGCAGCAGCGTGGCCAAGCGCGTCCTCGACAACTGGGAGGATCACCTGCCCAGGTTCGTCAAGGTCATGCCGGTGGACTACCGCCGCGCACTCTCCGAGATGCAGTCGCAGCATCGTCGGCCACCACAGTTACCCAAGCAGCCGTCAAAGGGGGTAGTCAAGCATGGGTAAGCCGACGGGTTTCATGGAGTACGACCGCCTGGACCGCCACTATGAGCCGGCAGCCGATCGCGTCGTGCACTACGATGAGTTCGTTGTTCCGCTCTCGGACGCAGACGTCAGCATCCAGGGCGCGCGCTGCATGGATTGCGGCATCCCGTACTGTCACCAGGGCTGTCCGGTCAACAACATCATCCCGGACTGGAACGACCTGGTTTACCGCAGCGACTGGCAGGCCGCGATCGAGGTGCTGCACTCGACCAACAACTTCCCGGAGTTCACCGGGCGCATCTGTCCCGCTCCCTGCGAGGCCGCCTGCACGCTGAATCTGCACGACGCCCCGGTGACCATCAAGACCATCGAGTGCGCCATCATCGACAAGGCCTGGGACGAGGGCTGGATCCAGCCACAGATCTCCCGTCACAAGACGCGCAAGCACGTCGCGGTCGTCGGCTCCGGCCCCGCGGGCCTGGCCGCCGCGCAGCAGCTGGCCCGGGCCGGGCACTTCGTTACCTTGTTCGAGAAGCAGGACAGGATCGGCGGGCTGCTGCGCTACGGCATCCCGGACTTCAAGCTCAACAAGACGCTCATCGACCGCCGCATGGCCCAGATGCGCGCCGAGGGCGTGGAGTTCCACACCAATGTCCACGTCGGCGTCGAGGTTCCGGTGTCGAAGCTCGTAAAGGAGCACGACGCCGTGGTGCTCGCCGGCGGCGCCGAAGAGCCCCGGGACCTGCCGGTGCCCGGCCGCGAGCTGGACGGCGTTCACTTCGCCATGGATTTCCTGCGCGCCAACAGCAAGCGGGTGCAGGGTGTCCACGTCGCGGACGACGACTTCATCTCCGCCGAGGGCAAGCACGTGGTGGTGATCGGCGGCGGCGATACCGGCTCGGACTGCATCGGCACCTCCAACCGCCACGGGGCCAAGATCGGTCACCCAGATCGAGATCCTGCCCATGCCGCCGGAGAAGGAGAACAAGGGCCTCACCTGGCCCGATTGGCCCAACCGGCTGCGCACCTCGAGCTCCCAGGAAGAGGGCTGCGAGCGCATGTGGTCCGTCGCCACCAAGGCGTTCGTCGGCGATCAGGCCGGCAACCTCAAGGCCCTGCGCTGCATCAAGGTCGAGTGGAGCAAGGACGAGGCGGGTCGCTGGCAGATGGCGGAGATCGAAGGCTCCGAGTTCTCCCTGCAGGCGGACCTGGCGCTGCTGGCCATGGGCTTCGTGCATCCGGTCCACGCGGGCATGCTCGATGAGCTGGGCGTAGAGCTGGATCAGCGCGGCAATGTCCAGGGCTTCACCGAGGGGCCCAAGGCGTACCATACCTCGATCCCGGGCGTGTTCGCCGCCGGCGACATGCGCCGCGGCCAGTCCCTGGTGGTGTGGGCCATCCGCGAGGGGCGCCAGTGCGCGCGCGCGGTGGATGAGTGGTTGATGGGAAGGTCCGACCTGCCGCGCTGACGGTCATTCGGGGTTAGCCCGATCTGCTCGATGACCCCGGGCGAAAAAAAGCCGGACCGGCGTTAGCCGGTCCGGCCTCATGAGGCTTCTTGAGATCAGCAGCCTACCGAAGCGAGATTCTCGTCGTAGTTTGCCCGGCAGTTGGTAGCTGGGTCTCCGTCGTTAACAGCTCCGTTGACCTGGTTATTGATGAACCGGGCACCGGTGCCGCTGATCGTCAGGCTGCCGCGCACTAGGTTGTCAGTCGCTACCTGCGTCGCCCCGCCCTCGAACTGGACCGCCGGGCTTCCGATGATCTCGGTCGAGGAGACAGAGGCGATCGCTCCCGCTTGTGCGCGCACACCCCAATCGGAGGCGACGGCGTTCGTGACATCGAACCAGGAAAGACCAAGAGTGAGCTCGGAAGCCCCGGCCGCCTGCGCGCCATAGATGTTATTGCCAAGCCCGTTTCCGTTCACCGCGACGATGGCGTCGTAGACCTGCGCCTCCGCACCCCCGGGCACGCAGATGCCCCCTAGCCAGGCAACGGCGGCTGTGGGCCGTGGCATCGATGCAGACGGATTCCAGTGCGGTCGGGTCCTCCATGATCACCGCGGCAGAATTGTTCGCCTGCGTACCTCCCGCCGAGTAGGTGATGGTCGTGCCGCAGGAGCCGCCGGCGCCCCTGAGCGTGACATAGGGCACCATGGTCACCTGACCGTCGTAGTTCCCCGGGCCGACCTCGACAACATAGGCGTTGCCCTCGGCCGGTGCGTCCGGATCGCTGTTGTCGATGAGGCCCTGCAGGAAGGCCATCGCGTCGACGATGGTGGCGAAGTCCCCGCCCGACGGGGAGACGCTGATGACATTGCCCGCCTGGGGATAGAAGTACCCCTGGACGTCGACGATCGCGGGAACGGTCGCGAAGTTGGCCAGCAGGTCGAAGTCCCCCGTCGTGCAAGAGGTTCCCTCGCACAGGCCGACGATCGCGGAGTTTGCGATGTTGGCGGCCGTCGTGAAGTTGACCAGGCTCGCCGAAGGGGCGGTCGATCCCGTCGGGTAGGCGACGACGTTGCCATTGGCGTTGGCCTGCCTTCCCACCGCGGTGACGTTGGCGGAGATCGCCACCGGCGCCACGCCCGCCGCCGACCTCGGGTGCTCGCACCCGGCCGCGTCACCGCCCTGGGCGGCGAGGTCGGTGCCGTCCCCATAGGCGAAGAAGGACTGGGGCAACGCCCGACACCAGCGATCCGCCGGTGCCGGCGCTGGTGTTGACGATCCGGCAGGGCTCTACCGGCTCGTAGACGAGATTTCCCATGTTCAGGGCGAGCGCCTGCTGCGGCAACGCCGCGAAACCCGCGATGATTCCTGCGGCAAGCACAGGAGATGAATCCCATTTCATAAACTCTTTCCTCTCGGATTCGGTGAATAGGGCATTGAGATCAGCAGCCGCCGGGCGGAGTATCGGCCAGCGCGCTGTCGTAGTTCCCCTGGCAGTTCGTGGTGCCGGCGTCGCCGTCCGATACGGCCCCGGTGATCAGGTTGTTGATCAGCCGGGGCTCCGCTCCGACGAGTGCCACGTTGCCGTCGATCTGGTTGCCTTTGGCCGTCTGCGGCAGGCCGCCCAGCAAGCCGAGCGCGATGTCTCCGGCAGCGATGTCGGTCGTCATGACCGAGGCTCTCACCCCCGAGCTCGCAGTGACGCCATTGTTAACAGTGGTGGCTCCGGCCACGTTCACTTGCGAGAGCCCGAGATCCAGCTGGGAACCCGTGCCCGCGATGACGCCGTAAGCATCGGTGGCGCCGGTGCCGTCAACGGCGACCGAGACGTCGTAGATCTGGGTCACGCTGCTGCCCCCGCCGCCGGCAGGCACGTAAATGCCGCCGATGACAGCGGGACCGCCGGTGGCCGTGGCAGTGATGCAGAGGGACTCCAGAAAGGCCTGGTCGGCCGTCGTTACCGCGGCTGCAGTTGACGTGCCGGCGCCGCCGCCCGTGTAAGTAATGCTCGTCGCACAGGTGCCGCCGGCGCCCCGGATCGTGACGTAGGGCACCATGGTCACCTGACCGTCGTACATCGCCCGGGCCGACCTCGACGATATAGGCGTTGCCCTCGGCCGGTGCGTCCGGATCGCTGTTGTCGATGAGGCCCTGCAGGAAGGCCATCGCGTCGACGATGGTGGCGAAGTCCCCGCCCGACGGGGAGACGCTGATGACATTGCCCGCCTGGGGATAGAAGTACCCCTGGACGTCGACGATCGCGGGAACGGTCGCGAAGTTGGCCAGCAGGTCGAAGTCCCCCGTCGTGCAAGAGGTTCCCTCGCACAGGCCGACGATCGCGGAGTTTGCGATGTTGGCGTCCGTCGTGAAGTTGACCAGGCTCGCCGAAGGGGCGGTCGATCCCGTCGGGTAGGCGACGACGTTGCCATTGGCGTTGGCCTGCCTTCCCACCGCGGTGACGTTGGCGGAGATCGCCACCGGCGCCACGCCCGCCGCCGACCTCGGGTGCTCGCACCCGGCCGCGTCACCGCCCTGGGCGGCGAGGGCGGTGCTTCCCCATAAGCGACGAAGGACTGGGCAGCGCCCGACACCAGCGATCCGCCGGTGCCGGCGCTGGTGTTGACGATCCGGCAGGGCTCTACCGGCTCGTAGACGAGATTTCCCATGTTCAGGGCGAGCACCTGCTGCGGCAGCGCCGCGAAACCCGCGATGATTCCTGCGGCAAGCACGGGGGATGAGTCCCATTTCATACACTCTGTCCTCTTCGGTTTGGTGGAAAAAGCACGGCGCCTGGACTTTGGTTCTGATTCCAGACCTCGGGATTATCCTTTGGTGCTGGTTGGCGCATCAAGCCATGATTGCTCGATCCGTCGACTCGGTCAAAAAAACCACGATGCCGTCGTTGTTAGCCGGTAGCGCGGGCGTAATGCGTCACCCATCGGATGCGGGGTAAGGGAGGGAGTGCGAACCGATCTGGCAGGAGGGAAAATCCGCACAGCGCACAGCGCACAGCGCACAGCGCACACGCGCACACCGGCGAGGGCTGTGTGTCGCCGAAGGTCTTCAGAGGCGACCCTCCTGACTCGTCAGCTGGTTATCGCCTTTTCAGGCCGCGAATCACCCGCCTTACACCCGCCGCGAGCGCCTGCTCATCGATCGGCTTGGAGAGAAACTCGGACTCGTCGATCGCGTCGCGCCGTTCCTCGAGCTCCTCTGCCAGGTAGGCGCTCACGAAAACGATCGGGATGCCGAGACGCTTGCGGATGAGGCCCGCCGCCTCGATGCCGTCCATCGGCCCTTTGAGCCGGATATCCATTAGCACCAGGTCGGGATGCTCGCGGGACGCGGCTTCGACCGCTTCCTCTCCGGTGTCGACGATCGCCGCCACGTCACAGCCGATGTGCCCCAGCATAACGGCGGCGGCGCGCGCCGGAATGGCCTCGTCCTCCACCACCAGCACCCGCAGTGTCGCCATGCTCATTCGCCTTGGAAGCGGATACGAAAGCGCGTGCCCGCGCCGGTTTCGAAGGATACCTCTCCGGACAGCTGCGCGGCCAGATCGGACACGAGCTGAAGACCCAGACCCCGGCGGTTGCGCCAATCTTCCCCGGGGGGGAAGCCGATACCGTCATCGGCGACCATCAGCTCGAACCGATTGTCGGCGGTTGGCGCCAGGCCGATCTCGATCCTGCCGGAGCGCGCGTCCGGGAAGGCGTGCGTCAGGCTGTTGGTCACCAATTCATTGACGACCAGGCCACAGGGTATCGCGGCGTCGATTCCGAGCTGGCTGCCGTGCGCCCTGATCTCGGTCGCGATGCACTCTCGCCCATCGTAGAGGCGCACCAGATCCGGAATCAGCGCATGCAGATAGTCGTCAAAGTCGATATTGGCGAGATCATTGTCGCGGTACAGCCGGTCATGGATAGTCGCCATCGATTTGATGCGGCCCTGACTCTGGCGAAAGGCGTTCAGTGCGAGCGGACTCACTCTGTCCCGGATGGCGTCGCTCTGGAGATAAAGCAGGCTGTGGATGACCTGCAGGTTGTTTTTCACCCGGTGGTGAATCTCGCGCAAGAGGACCTCCTTTTCCCGTAGGGAGACTTGGATCCGCTCCTCGGCGGATCGGCTCGCGAGGGCGTTCGCCAGGATCTCGCCGGCCAGTCGCAAGAGGCGAATGTCGTCGTCCGACCAAGGAGGCCTGGCATGTACGGCGTCGAACCCAAGAATACCGATCATGTCCCCTTTCGCCATGACCGGGACATTGATCAGGCTCTGTATCCCTTCCCGCTCAAACTCCCGCCTCTCCCGCTTCGCCTCGGCGGGCAAATCGTCGACCCGCGGCACGTGAAAGGCTTCGCCGCGCCGCATGCGGCCGATGGAATAGACAAACTCGTCGACCACCAACCCTTGCAGCCGATGGATGTGGGGGGCGATCCCCGGGGCACACCATTCGTGGGTATTGCTCAGATGACGCCGGTCGTCGGAGAGCTGGAACAAATAGCAGCGGCTGACATCGGTGAAGACCCCGATCTCCTCGAGCGCGCGGCCGATCTCCCAATCCAGTTGCCCGGCACCCACGTTGATGAAGCGGGTGGAGATACGGGCGATCATCTTCTCCATTTGCGCTTGCCGCTTGAGGGCGGTGGTCGCGCGCGTCCTCTCGATCGCCCCGGCGACGATCTCCCCCACGACCTTGAGCAGCTTGATCTGGTCTTCGCGCCAGGTCTTGTGAAGGCGCACCGAATCGAAGCCGATGAAGCCGAGCGTCCTGCCGGCGCACACCAGCGGCAGGTTGATCAGGGACCTGATGCCCTGCGACTGCATTTCCCGCCTTTCCCGTTCCGCCTCGGGTGGGAGTCGGGATACATCGGGGACATGAACGACTTCGCCTCGTGTGAATTTCGGCATGACCCAGGGATAGGTGTCCACTGGCGCGTCCTGCACATTGCCGATAGCCGGATCGATGCCCGCCGAGCACCACTCGTGGGTGTTGGAGACCCGCTTGCCGTCCGCCGAGAATAAGAAGACGTAGCTGCGATCGACCTTGGCGAAGCTGCCGATCGTCTTCAGCGCGGCGGTGATTTCCTTGTCCAATTCCTCCGGCGCCAGGTTGATGAACCGGCCGGACAGGCTGATGACCAGGCGCTCGAAGTTGGCAAGGTATCGCAGCTCGGTCGTTTCCGACGCCTTGCGGTTGGCATCGCATCCGCCCTGACCGGCCCCTGGGTGGCGGCCGACATCGGTCGTGGTACGTTGGTCTTCGCGGTCCTTTTTCACAGGCCCATGCGTGATAGTGCGGGGAGGGCTCGACGGATCAGCGAGCCCTGGGACGTAAGGATCTCGCTGTTTGCTAAAGCATAGTACGCCTGCCGTGGATAGCCGTCATGGCGCGACCCTGCGTCCGGGCGAGAGGGGTAGGGCACTCAGTCGGCCGCTTGATCCTGCTCGGCATGGGGCGGCCAATCGATGTAGCCGGATTCCAACGGCGTGTACCAGGTCGCCATTTCCGCCTCCGGGGCCAAAGGCCATCCGTTTCTGAACCGCTCCACCAGGTCCGGGTTGGCGATATAGGGCCGACCGAAGGCAATCATGTCCGCGTACCCGGCGGCGATCGCTTCCTCCGCGGTCTCCCGTGTGTAGCCGACGTTGCCGATGAGAACGCCCGAGAATTTTTCGCGCACATCGCCGAGGGTCACCGGCTCGCCGAGGCCGTGAAACCCGAAGCCCAAGCCGTCCATGACGTGCAGAATGCCGACGCCGGCGCCCTCCAACTGCTCGATCACATAGCCGAACAGCTCCCGATACTCGGGCGTTCCCATGTCGTTGAAGACCCCGTTCGGCGACAAACGCACGCTGATGCGCTTGGCGGGAAATGCGCCCTGGGCCGCATCGACCACCTCGCCCAGCAGCCGATAGCGGTTCGCGATGCTGCCGCCGTAGGCATCCTCGCGTCGGTTGGTCTTCGCCTGGAGGAACTGGTCCAGCAGATAGCCGTTTGCCGAATGGATCTCCACGCCGTCGAAGCCGGCCTCCCGGGCGCGCCGCGCGGCTTGACCGTAATCCTCGACGATTCCCGGGATCTCCCCCGTCTCCAGCGCGCGGGGCGTCTCGTAGGGGAAGCTGCCCCTCGGCGTATGGCTGTGGTCATTGGCGATGCCGATAGCGGACGGGGCGACCGGCAGGCGCTCGTCGTCGAAGAAGTAGCGGTGAGACGCGCGACCACAGTGCCAGAGCTGAAGGAAGATCTTCGAACCCCGCGCGTGCACCGCCTCGACGACCCGCTTCCAGCCCTCGGCTTGCGCGTCCCGGTAGATCCCTGGCGAGTTCACCCAGCCGATCCCTTGCTCGGAGACGACGGCGGCCTCGGTGATGATCAGACCCGCCGCGGCCCGCTGCTCGTAATAGGTCACCATCGCCTGATTGGGGATTCTCGACTCCCCGGCCCGAGCCCGGGTCATGGGAGCCATCACTACCCGGTTGGCGAATACCAGCCCATCGGCGGCGGTCAGCGGGGAAAGAAGGATGCTTGTGCTCATGGTTAGCGGGATGTCACTTGGTTGGAAAGCCTGCGGTAACCGGTTCCGATCGAACAGCGTCCGAGACTTGATGCCTGGCGAGCACCTTGCGACGTCGCGCCGCGAACGGCTCACGATCAGCGGCCGTTCGCCTAGACCCGGGGCGAATAATCAAGGTCTGAAGGCCCTATGAGGCAGCCGCGGCGGTTTCCAGGCAGGCGATGATTTCCGCCGGCTCCATGCGCCGTGTGTAGTCGGCATTGACGAATGCGTGGACGACCATACCGTCCTTGCCGACAACGTAGGTCGCGGGAACCGGGAGCTTGAAGCTGTCGTCCCCATTGTAGGCCGGGATGTCGATGCCCAGGCGCTCGTAGATCGGGCGCAGCTCGGCGGGCAGCTCGAACACCAGGCCCAATCGCTCGGCCACCAGGTTGCCCGCGTCGCTCAGGATGTCGATGCCGAGCTGGTGCCGATCGGCGGTGGCCACGGCCCTGTCGGGCGTCTCCGGGGTCAGGCCGACGAGCCGTCCCCCGCGGGCCTCGATGTCCGGAAGGGCCTCCTGCAGGGCCTTCATTTCAAAATTGCAATAGGGACACCAGCCTCCGCGGTAGACGTTGAGGATAACGGGGGACTCGTTCAGATAATCAGAGAAACGCCGCAGATCCCCATGCTGATTCGGCAGCTCGAAATCCGGCAGCCGGTCTCCGGCTCCCACCGCCCTGTCCTCGATGCCCGCAGCCTTGAGCCCTTCGGTAGCCCGCGCCATGATGTCCAGTATCTCGCCCGGGACCCGCTCGCGCTTCTGCACTTCGTACTGGTCGATCGCCTCCGCGAGTGTGCCCATCATCGGCTCTCCAGTGAGTTGTGGAACGACTGCTCAATAAAGCTAGTCAATATTGATCGGACATTCAAGAACAATTTTGAGCAACCGCTCAAAAAAGCTACACTGAAGGCGTCGAAAAGAGACCCGAGCATGGCGAGACCCGCTGAATTCGACCGCGACCAGGTCCTGGACCGGGCCATGCAGGCCTTCTGGGACGAAGGCTATTGCGCGACCAGCATGGCCACGCTGACCCGGACTACTGAGCTCAATCCAGGCAGCCTGTACGCGGCCTTCAAATCCAAGGAAGGACTTTTTCTCGCTACGCTGGACCATTACGGAAAACGCAGCGCCGAAGAGATCGGGCACGCCCTATCGGCATCGAACTCCCCGCTGGAAGGTGTCCGATCTTTCCTGGGGAGGATCGCGGCGACTGCCGCTGAGCCGGACGCGAGACGAAGCTGCTTTCTCGTCAACACCATCCTAGAGGTCGCCCGCCACAACCCGACGGTGCGGGAGCGCATCAGCTATTACCTGGAATTGATCGAGGGGCTGTTTCGGCAGTCGCTGGAATCCGCCCGGATGCGCGGGGAACTGTCAGCGGACAAGGACCCGGCAGCGCTCGCCGCCTTCATCATGACCAGCATCTGGGGACTGCGGGTCCTGCTGGCCGCCGGAGCGGGTCCGGATCGGGTCCGTATGGTCGTCGGGCAATTGCTGAACTTGTTGGATTGACGCGGAGCGGCGTCGATCGAATCTCGATATCGGGCGACGCGGGGCGCACTGCTCCTCGCCGGCCCGTTGCCAAGGAGCGGGCGTCAACCGGCGGCCGGCATCACGCCGCACTCACTCCTCGTCGAGCCACTTTTTCAACGCGGCGATCAAGGCCTCCGCTTGGGCGCGGCTGGAGATGTTGAATTTGGACTGCTGGCGATACTCGCCGCCGCGTTTCTGATAGCGGCGGATGGTGTATTTGTCCGGGCCGTAGGTCTCTTTTGCCCTGTCCCAGTCCTGGTAACGGAAGAGCACGGTTGCCCAGCCCCCCTTCGATAGAACTGCCTTGTCCAACTCCTTGACGGTCTCGACGCCACCATCCATGTAGGTGACAGTCAGGTCTTCGACGCTCTCGGCCATGATCTCGTGCTCCGTTGGTCGTTATTCCGCAACGGGTGCCGCTCGGGCGCCGTAACGGGCAAGCTCTTTCGTGATGTCGCGGTTCTCGTTGACCGCCGCGATCTCCAGCGGCGTACGTCCCTGGCCGTCAGGCAGGTTGACGTCCGCTCCCTCATCGATCAGGCGTTTCACCAGCAACAGTTGATTGTTTCGCACCGCGATATGCAACACCGCATCGCCGTCCGCGTCGCTGACGTTGACATCGGCACCGCGATCGACGAGGAACCTCAGCGAGTCCCGATCCGTGACCCCGTCGTGGACGAGATCGAACAGAAGCTCCTGGGGGTCGTCCGCCGCCCCCTTCTTCGTCAGCACCTGCGCGACCTGGGTCTTGCCCTCGCCAAGGGCGACGCGCAGCGGCGTTGCTCCGGCCAGGTTCTCCGCGTTGGGATCGGCGCCGTGGTCGAGCAGCTCCTTGGAGATCACCACGCGACCGCGCCGCGCCGCGACATGCAGCGGATAGTCACCGTCCGGATCGGGTTGATTGACGTCCGTTCCCCAGTAGAGATGGCGTTTGATCTGGTCAAGGTCCCCGGAATGGATGGCCCGATACAGGTTGATCGTCGGCCGCGGGGGCTCGCTGCAGCCGGAGAGCAGCAGCGCCGTCAACGCCAGGAGAGAGAACACTCGGACGGCAAGCATGAGAGTACGGCCTTGTGCTGATGACACCTGTCGCACGCCAGCCCGGCTCCCCGGCAAACGGGGCGCGGGATGGGCTTTCGCGCGGATAATCGGCCCGCCAGGGACCGCTGATCAATACCGCGCTTGCCGCGGCGAATGGACGTATGCTGATTTTCGCCGGCACGGCCGATACTCAGCGTCTCCCTGGGAGAGCCGGCATGGTACCGCCTGGGGCGAACAGGCCGCAACCGCTCTCCGCGCGTGGCCGGGGTTCCGCTCGCATGCTACCTTAGCGCCCATGTTCGGCAAGCTGCTCCTGACGCTGGCGGTGATCCTCGGCGCCTATCTGGTGATCCGCACCCGCATCCAACGGGGCCGCGCGGTGGCGGCCGCCTCGCCACCGCCGGCCCGGGAGCCCTTGATACCCGCGGTGGCATTGCGCGCCGTCGCCTACGGGCTGGTGGTGGCGATGGTGGCGGGCAGTCTGCTGTGGCTCTATCTGGACTGGGAGGCAGGCGCGAGCGTCGTGACGGTGCAGGTGATCAACGCCAACACGGGCGACGTTACCGTTTATCAGGCACGCCGGGAGCAGGTGGAGGGCCGCCGTTTCACCACGCTGGACGGCCGCATCGTGACCCTGGCGGATGTGGAGCGCATGGAGTTGGCGGAGGGCCGGTAAGCCCCGACCCGCGGCAACATCTGGCGTCCGCTTCGCGTCCGCGACCGTACGCATCCGACCAACCAACCTGTTCGATGTTCAGCCCATGGGAGATCCAGATCGCCTGATCAGTCCGGAACCGGCCTCGGAAGACAACGTCCTGGACCGCGCCATCCGCCCGCGCAAGCTGGCGGACTATGTCGGCCAGCCGGCGGTGCGCGAGCAGATGGACATTTTCATCCACGCAGCCCGCGGCCGAAGCGAGGCGCTGGATCACCTGCTCATCTTCGGCCCGCCGGGGCTGGGCAAGACCACGCTCGCCCATATCGTGGCCCACGAGATGGCGGTTGGGCTGCGCCAGACCTCAGGGCCTGTGCTGGAGAAGCCGGGAGACCTGGCAGCCCTGCTGACCAACCTGGAGCCTGGCGACGTCCTGTTCGTCGACGAGATCCATCGCCTGAGCCCGGTGGTGGAAGAGGTCCTCTACCCCGCCATGGAGGACTACCAGCTCGACATCATGATCGGCGAGGGCCCGGCTGCCCGCTCGATCAAGCTCGACCTGCCGCCCTTCACCCTGGTCGGGGCAACCACCCGCGCGGGACTCCTGACCTCACCCTTGCGCGATCGTTTCGGCATCGTGCAGCGCCTCGAATACTACTCGGCCGAAGATCTCACGCGCATCGTCACCCGTTCCGCCGCCATCCTGGGGATCGAAACGGAGGCCGCGGGCGCCGCGGAAATCGCCCGCCGCTCCCGGGGTACACCCCGCATCGCCAATCGTCTGCTTCGACGGGTGCGCGACTACGCCCAGGTCAGGGCCGACGGGCGGGTCACGGTCGAGGTGGCGGATCGCGCCCTCTCCATGCTCAAGGTGGACGCACAGGGTTTCGACCACATGGACCGCCGTCTCCTGCAGGCGGTGATCGAGAAGTTCGACGGGGGTCCGGTGGGGGTGGAGAGCCTGGCTGCCGCCATCGGCGAGGAGCGCGGCACCATCGAGGACGTGCTCGAACCCTATCTGATCCAGCAAGGCTTCTTGATGCGCACCCCCCGCGGGCGCATGGCCACCCAAGCGGCCTACCTGCATTTCGGCTTCGATCGGCCCGGGCGGCAGGCGCCCCAGGCCGTCCCCGGAGACCTGTTCGGGGACGCAAGCGACTGATCCATGGCGGATTGTCACGTCCAGCCCGATGCCTCGGCGGCGAATCTTGTGTATATTAGGCGGCTCTGATAAACCGTCGGCGGCGAAGCGAGCCCATGTCAGGCCCTGAGGACAGTCCGGGATTTACCTGGCCGGTCCGTGTCTATTACGAGGATACGGATGCGGGCGGCGTGGTCTACAACGCAAACTATCTCCGCTTCATGGAGCGCGCCCGGACCGAGTGGCTGCGCAGTCTCGGCTATGAGCAGGACCAGCTGCGCGAGCGCGAGGGCGTCCTGTTCGCGGTGCGTAGCGCGGCCTTGGACTTTCTGTCTCCGGCACGCTTCAATGACCGGCTCAGGGTCTCGGTCGCGCTCATCAGGCGCGGCGGCGCCAGCCTGGACTTCGAGCAGTGGGTGCACCGCGAGAGCGATGGCGTTCTCTGCTGCCGGGCGCTGGTGAAAGTCGCCTGCGTCAACGCCGAGACCCTGCGCCCGAACCGAATTCCCGAAACGCTGCTGGCGGAGATCGCCGATGTACTCTGAGCTTTCCATCCTGGACCTGGTCCTCCACGCAAGCCTCGTCGTGCAGTTGGTGCTTGCGTCGCTGGTGCTGGCCTCCATCATCTCCTGGACCATGATCTTCGACCGCTCGCGGACCCTCAAGCGGGCGCGCCGCGCGGCGGACGAGTTCGAGCAGCGATTCTGGTCCGGCGGCGACCTCAGCGCCCTCTACCGCAATCTCAACCAGAACGAAAAGGCCCTGAACGGCCTGGCGGCGATTTTCCGCTCGGGCTTCAAGGAGTATGTCCGGCTGCGGAAGGGTGACGACAGCGACCAGATGGCGGTGCTGCAGGGTACCGAGCGTTCCATGCGCGTGGCGCTCAGCCGCGAGATGGACCGCCTGGAGACTCACCTCTCGTTCCTCGCCACTGTAGGCTCCACCAGCCCCTACGTGGGCCTGTTCGGCACCGTGTGGGGCATCATGCACTCCTTCCACGCCCTGGGTAACGTCAAGCAGGCGACCCTGGCCCTGGTCGCGCCGGGCATCTCCGAGGCCCTGGTGGCTACCGCCATCGGCCTGTTTGCCGCGATCCCCGCGGTCATCGCCTATAACCGCTATTCGAACCAGGTGGAGCGTCTCAACAACCGCTACGAGGAGTTCATGGAGGAGTTCTCGACCCTGTTGCAGCGCCAGGGTCGTGGCTAGCGCGCGCGGTCTGAAGCGATGAAAAAGACCCGCCTGCGCCGCCGCCCCATGTCCGAGATCAACGTCGTGCCCTACATCGACGTCATGCTGGTGCTGCTCGTCATCTTCATGGTCACGGCGCCTCTCATCACCCAGGGTGTCAAGGTCGAGCTGCCCGAGGCCGACGCGGAAGTGATCGCCGGGGAGGCCTCCGAGCCGGTGGTGATCACCGTGGACCAGTTCGGCGACCTCTATCTGGATCTGGGCGAGAACAAGAATGAGCCGGTGGACCCAGAGACCCTGATCGTGCGCATCAGCGCGGTGCTCAAGTACAAGCCCGAGACGCCCATCATGGTCAAGGGCGACCGGACGGTGGACTACGGGCGGGTGGTGGAGGCCATGGTCCTGGCGCAGGCCGCGGGAGCCCCCAGCGTCGGTCTCATCACGGTGCCGCCGGAATCAGCCGAGCATTGAGATGTGGCAGATCCTGCGCCGAAACCCCGGGGCCTTCGCCGCCGCCCTGCTGTTGCATCTGCTGCTCGCCGCCCTGCTGCTGATCGGCGTCGATTCGCTGTGGACGACCAAGGACGCGCGCGTGAAACCGAAGGTGGTGCAGGCCACGGTGGTTAGTTCCCAGGCCGTGGAGGCGGAGGTCCAACGCCTGCGTCAGGCGGAGGAAAAGCGCCAGGCGGAGCGGGATCGCGCGCAACAGGAACTCGAGCGTTTGCAGGCCGCGGAACGAGAGAAGCACGAGCGCGTCCAAGCCCTGGAGCAAGAGCGGCTGCAGCAGCAACAGGAAGCCGAGCGCCTGCGCGCCGAGCGGGCGGAGCTGGAGCGTCGGCGTCAGGCTGAGGCGCAACAACTAGCCGAGGTCGAGGCCCAACGGCGGGCGGAAGACGCGGCTCGGCGCGAGGCCGAGATCCAGCGCAAGGCCGAGGAGCAAGCGCGCCAACGCGCGGAGAACGAGCGGGCCGCCGCCGAGGAGGCCAAGCGCCAGGCGGAAGCGAAGCGCCGGGCGGAGGACGAGGCCCGCCGTCAGGCCGAGTCGCAGCGCAAGGCAGAGGAAGCGGCCCGCCAGCGGGCACAGGCAGAGCGGGCGGCCGCGGAAGAAGCTACGCGCAAGGCCGAGGCCGAACGCAAGACCGCGGAGCAGGCGAAGCGCAAAGCGGAGGGACAGCGCAAGGCCGAGCAAGATGCCAGGCGCGAGGCGGAAGCCGAGCGGGTCGCGGCCGAGGAAGCGAAGCGCAGGGCCGAGACGGAAGCCCGTCAGCGCGCCGAAGCTGCCCGCAAGGCCGAGGAAGAGGCCCGGCGTAAGGCCGAAGCCATGCGGCAGGCGGAAGCGGAGGCCCGCCGTCAGGCCGAGGAAAAACGCCAGGCGGAGCAAGCGGCGCAGCAGGCGCGGGAACAGGAACTGTTGTCCGCGCTGGAGGAGGAGCGGTCCGCCAGCGAGATCGACCGCTACGTGGCGGCCATCGACGATCGCGTGCGCAGCGTCTGGGTGCGGCCGGTTGGCAGCCGCCCGGATAATTCGTGTACGGTAGAGGTCCGGCTCATACCGGGCGGGGAGATCGTTGCGGGCAGCGCGAGAATCATCCGCAGCAGCGGCAACGGTCCCTTTGACCGCTCGGTGGTGTCGGCCGTCTACAAGGCGTCCCCCCTGCCAGTGCCGAGCGGACGCCTGTTCGAGCACTTTCGCGAGCTTCGCTTCGAATTCAAGGCTGGAAACTGAGCACAGACCATGAAACGACTGCCCATACTGCTTTTGATATTCGTTCTCGGGCTACAGGGTGCCGCCCAGGCGCGTCTGACCATCGAGATTACCGGCGGCGCCGAGGGCGCCCAGCCGATCGCGATCGTGCCGTTCGGCCAGCCCGCGGGCGCGGGCCTGGTGGAGGACGTAGCGGCGGTCATCACCGCCGACCTGGCGCGCACCGGGCGCTTCAAGCCCATGCCGCGGAGGGACATGCTCGCCACGCCCCAGACCGCGGAGCAGGTCGACCTGCGCGACTGGCGTCTGCTGTCCATGGACAATCTGGTCGTGGGCGAGGTCACCCCCGACGGTACCGGCGGCTACGACGTCAGCTTCACCCTGTTCGACGTCTTCCGCGGCGAGCAACTGGCTGCGATGAAATTCGGCAGCCGGCCGGCGGAACTGCGCTATACGGCGCATCGGATCGCCGACGTGATCTATGAGCGACTGACCGGCTCCCCCGGGGTGTTTTCCACCCGCCTCGCGTATGTGACATCCGAAGGCGGCGGACGGGTGACCCTGCGGGTGTCGGATGCCGACGGCTACAATCCCCAGACTATCGTCTCCTCCCAGGACCCCATCCTGTCTCCGGCCTGGTCTCCGGACGGTCGCCGGCTCGCCTACGTCTCCTTCGAGAACCGGCAGACGGCTGTCTTCGTCCAGGACCTCGCTACCGGAAATCGCGAACGGGTAGCCTCCTACAAGGGGATCAACGGCTCGCCGGCCTTCTCTCCCGACGGCCGCAGGCTCGCTATGACCCTGTCGAAGGATGGTAATCCGGACATCTTTGTGATGGATCTGGTCAGCCGCCAGATCAGCCGGCTCACCAACCACTTCGGGATCGACACCGAGCCGTCCTGGTCCCCCGACGGCAGCCATATCGTTTTCACCTCGGACCGCGGCGGCAACCCGCAGATCTACAAGGTGCCGGCGGCCGGCGGCACGCCCCAGCGCGTCACCTTCGAGAACGACTACAACGCCCGCGCCTCCTACTCCTCGGACGGGCGCTCCCTGGCCCTGGTTACCCGGGCCGCCGGGCGTTTCCGCATCGGCCTGATGGATCTCGGCACCGGGGTCATCCGGCTCCTGAGCGACGGCGGGCTGGACGAGTCGCCGAGTTTCGCTCCCAATGGCAGCATGGTAATTTATGCCACCCTGCACAACGGGCGTGGCGTGCTGGCAGCGGTATCCGTCGACGGCAGTGTCGGGCAGCGCCTCTCCCAGGACCTGGGCGACGTGCGCGAGCCGGCATGGTCGCCGCTCGCGCGCTGATTCGGCGCCACGGTGGACGGCAAGACATCGCGCTCCACCAACCCGGCGGCAAACCCGCCACGCTACCAGGAGAGAAGCTTGAACAAGACCTTCGGCGTCATCGCCATGCTGACATCCGTGTTTCTTCTGGCCGGCTGTCCGTCGAAGCCCGTCGATGAGAAGGAGCCCGGCGTGGGCGTGGACGACCGGGCGGGCGCCGGGGTCGGTACCACAGGTCTGGGAGGAACCGGCAGGTATACCGCCGCGGACCTCAATAACCCCGCCAGTCCGCTGTACCAGCGGGTGATTTACTTCGATTACGACCGCAGCGAGATCCTGCCCCAGTTCGTCGACATCCTGCGCGCCCACGCGTCTTATCTCTCTGGAGACCCCAACGCGCGCCTGATGCTCGAGGGACACACCGACGAGCGCGGCACCCGTGAGTACAATCTCGCCTTGGGCGACCAACGTGCGGATGCCGTGCGCCGCTTCCTGCTGGCCGAGGGGGCGGGGGGCAGCCAGATCGAGACCATGAGCTACGGGGAGGAAAAGCCCGCCGACCCGGGTCACTACGATGCTGCCTGGGCGATCAACCGCCGGGTTGAGCTGGTGTACTGAGGCATTTTCCGATGAAGATTCTCCCAACCCTGATCCTTTCCACCTTCGCCCTGGCCCCGGGGCTGTCCTGGTCCGCCGAAGAGCGCCTGTCGGATCTGGTCCTCCAGCTCCAGCGCCTGCAGCAGGAGATGCAGCAGCTCAGGGGCCAGGTGGAGATGCAGCAATACCAGCTCGATACCCTCAAGAAGCAGCAACAGGACCAGTACCTGGATCTGGACGGGCGCCTGCGCGGCCAAGGGGCAGGTGCCGCGGCAGCGCCGTCCCAGCCCGCGCCCCGGGCATCGGTTCCCGCTGACACCCCCGTGCCTGAGAGGGCAGCGGGCACGTCGCTCGATCTCGGCGCGACCCGCGGCGGCGCGGCCGCGGTCCAGTTGCCACCGGAGAAGGATGCCTATCGCGCCGCTTTCGACCTGCTCAAGGAGCGCCGGTATGACGAGGCGGTCAAGGCGTTCGGGGACCTGCTCGCTGTCTATCCGAATGGCGAGTTCGCGGACAACGCGCACTACTGGCTGGGCGAGACTTACTACGTCAAGCGCGACTATTCGGGGGCCATGACCGAGTTCCAATTCGTCCTGGACAACTACCCGCTGAGTCCCAAGGTGCCCGGCGCTATGCTCAAGCTCGGCTACACCCGTCAAGATCAGGGTGACTGGCAAGGGGCTCGCGCGAACTTCCAAGAGGTGATCCAGCGATTCCCCGATTCCACCGAGGCCCGGCTCGCCCAAAGTCGTCTGGAGCGCATGGCGAAGGACGGGCGTTAAGAAGTCGGTCTTGGCCCGGACGAGTGGGGGACCTTCCATCCCGAGCGGCAACCCCTGTCGCCAATCATCCCCCCGCTTCCCAGTGAAACCTTGCGAGGCGAATCGCCGCCCAAGATGAGTGCCGACCCCCGCCTGCGCGTAACCGAGATCTTCCACTCCCTGCAAGGCGAAGGGCTCACGACCGGCGAGCGCACCGCCTTCGTCCGGCTCACCGGCTGCCCGTTGCGCTGCTCCTACTGCGACACCGCGTACGCCTTCACGGGCGGGGAATCGATGTCGATTGCGCAGGTATTGGAGCGCATCGCGAGCTTCGCGGTCAGGCACGTCTGCGTCACTGGCGGCGAGCCCTTGGCCCAGCGCGACTGCCCGACGCTGCTTGCCGCCTTGTGCGATGCGGGCTACGCGGTGTCCGTCGAGACCGCCGGCGCCTTGGACGTCTCCGCCGTCGACGCTCGGGTGGTCAAGGTCATGGACCTCAAGACCCCGGGCTCGGGCGAGTTCGACCGCAACCTTTGGGACAATCTGGAGCACCTCTCAGCGGCGGATCAGGTCAAATTCGTCATCTGCGACGAGACGGACTACCGATGGGCAGCGGCGCAAGTAGTCGAACAGGATCTCGCGCGGCGCTGCTGCGTACTCTTTTCCCCGGCGGAGGGCCGGCTAGCGCCGACGGACCTGGCCGAATGGATCCTGCGCGACCACCTTCCGGTGCGCTTTCAGCTCCAGTTGCACAAGATCCTCTGGGGTGACGAGCGCGGGCGATGACGAGAACGACGCCTGATGTGACTTGGCCCACCGCCGACATCCGGCTTGCGGTATACCATCTCCGGCTACCTGCCTCCATTCAAGGTCGGAGCCTGGGCAGGCGGCTCACCGTTTTTCATGGTCGGGAGCCGGGTCGTTTCCGGCCCGATCGTTCGGGCAATGGGTGGTGAGATGAAATCGGCTATCGTACTCCTTTCCGGCGGCCTCGACTCCGCGACCGCCCTGGCTGTTGCCCACAGCGAGGGGTTTGCCTGCCACGCGCTGAGCATCGACTATGGGCAGTGCCATCAGGCCGAGCTCGCCGCCGCCCGTCGGGTTGCGGATCACCTGGGGACGATCGAGCACAAGACCATCCGGGTCGATCTCACCGCCATCGGCGGATCGGCCCTTACCGACAGCGCCATTGCAGTTCCCGAGGCGCCCACCGAGGGCATCCCGGTTACCTACGTGCCCGCCCGCAACACCGTGTTTCTGGCGCTGGCCCTGGGCTGGGCGGAGGTCCTCAATGCCCAGGATGTCTTCATCGGTGTTAATGCGGTGGATTACTCCGGGTATCCGGATTGCCGGCCGGCATTCATAGATGCCTTCGAGTGGCTCGCCAACCTGGCAACCAAGGCCGGGGTCGAGGGCAGGCGCCTGCGCGTTCACGCGCCCCTGATCGCCCTGAGCAAAGCCGAGATCATCCGCCGCGGCGCGGAACTCGGGGTCGACTACGGGCTCACTGTTTCCTGCTATCAGGCGGATGCCCGCGGTCGGGCCTGTGGCGTTTGCGACTCCTGCTGCCTGCGCAGGGAAGGCTTCCGAGCGGCCGGAGTATCGGATCCGACGCACTACCGATGACCCTAGCGGGTTCAAAAAGGGCGCAGTTTTCCCTATACTTCTCAATCCGTTCGCGCCCTTAGCTCAGTCGGTAGAGCATCTGACTTTTAATCAGGTGGTCGTTGGTTCGAATCCAACAGGGCGCACCATTTAATCAAATAGTTAGCAAAAAGCCACCGAAGCTCCCCCCGCTGTACCGAGTTTTTGTAGCCATACGGTAGCCATTCAGCGAAAACCTGCGGCGGACCCGTCAGGGAAACGCAGACCGGCCGTCCGGTCTGTTGAAGGGCGAGATGCCTTGGTGCTCCCTGACCGCCGTCTGTCCCACGAGTTGCTCAATCTTCGCTGTGCCTCCGGAAGAGGCCGGAAGCACTTGCACGGCCCACCGCAACTCGCCCGTCGACTTTCCGGCGCTATGTGATCAGGGCTGTTAGGGGGCGTTCCAATCGGCTGCGGCTGTGCCAGCGTCGCCCAATTCGTTCCACGTTTCTCCCCCCTTGAGCTCGCACGATCCCTGGTGCTGCGCGCGCTACCATGCCCCGCGTGCCTGGGTCTCGCGTAGTCGATTCCGCCTGCGGGTGGGGGACCAACTCACGCCCCGTTTCCTTTCGGCGGGTCGTTCCTGAAAGAGCCTGCAGAGAAGCGTTCTGCGCGCCGTGGACAAGCTCTTCTAGTCCACGTTCAGGCCCCCCCACAGGCGGCTCAGCCACGGCGGTCGATGGTACAACCACAGCAGCTCCATGCCCGCAGACCCTCGTCTGCCGGAGCGATCCGAGAGTCCCCATAGCATAGATTGGTGCTGATACCGGGCCGAAAGGGCTCGGTAATGCGTGGCCTTTCCCGGCTACGCGGCCCGTTGGCACGCCCGATACTGCGTCCATCGAAATCCCGGTGGATATGCAGATACGCCAATGAAACCATCCTATCGTTTAGTCCGTCTCGCCGACAGCATGGCCCGCACCGGCCTTGGCCGATCGGCCTTCTACGCCGCCATCTCCGACGGCGTTCTGCCGAAGCCCGTCAAGCTCGGGCGGGCGTCGGCGTGGCCCGAGCACGAGCTCAACTCCGTGGTCGCCGCGATGATCCGGGGCGAGTCTCAAGACGCCCTCCGGGACCTGGTACAGCGGCTTCACGACGAGCGAGCGCATTGCGGCCGCGATGTCGCGGTGCTCGCCTAGGTCTTGGGCATGGGCCGATCCCACCGGGCGCTTCCCGACCCGCCGTCTGCGATGCACGCGTACTTCGGTCCGTTCATGCCCGCGGCCGATCCTGGCGCTGTTGCGCTGCGGCCTGCCGAGAGCGACCCGAGATGAGTCGCGCCGCACGGGACTGGGCCTGGAGCCGCCGTGGGCTGACGCTTGCTCAGCGCCTGGTGCTGCTGGCTCTTGCGGAGCGGGCGGACGACCTGGGCGACAGCTGCTTCCCCTCGCTTCGGCAACTGGAGCTCATGACGGAGCTGAGCCGGCGCGGGATCACCAAGGCGTTGTCCGGACTCGACGGCTGCCTGATCGAGCGCGACAGAGGCGGGCCGCGACGATCGACCAGCTACCGGCTCTTGTTGGCCGCTCCGAACGAGGACGAACGAGCCTCCGAGGACGTGGAACCCGGTTCCCTGCCGGTTGGCAGGGAACAGCGTTCCCTAGGGAACAGCGTGCCAGTCGGTAGGGAACAGGGTTCCCAGAATAGGGAACACAGTTCCCCTCCAGTAGGGAACAGGGTGCCCCCTAACCGTCATAAGAACCGTCATAGAACCGAAAGTGAACCGTCATTGTGTGGCGACGACACGCCGCACCCCGAAAACACAGCGGCGATCAATTCGCGAAAGGCGACCCCCATCCCGCCGGACTGGCGCCCGAGCGAGCGGGTGTTCGACTGGGCCGCCAAGCACGACATGACCCGCACCTGGGTCGAGGCCCAGATCGACGAGTTCGTCGTCTACTGGACCGACACCGGGGAGGCGCGCAAGAGCTGGGACGCGACCTTCATCAACCGCCTGCAGGCCCTGCAGGCCAACCAACCGAAAGAACAAGCCCATGAACCCGAGCCCCGACTCGCCGACAAGGACTACCTCACCGGAGCCACCCCGCTCGATCAGATCCCCTGGCTCAACCCCGCTGCCCTCCGCTGAGGAGCTGGCCGCCTTCGGCCAACGCGAGGCCGCCCGTTGCTCGCCGCCGAGCGGCGCCGGGCGGCGCAGGCGGAGCTCGAGCGCGCCGTGGGGCGCAGCGGGATTCCGCGGCGGTTTCTGGACCGGACCTTCGAGAACTACCTGGCGGCCACGCCGCGGCAACGGCAGGCGCTGGAGGTGTGCCGCGCCTACGCGGACGGCTTCGAGCAGATGCGCGCGGCGCGGAGGCGGTCTGCTGCTCCTCGGCGGACCGGGCACCGGGCAAGACGCACCTGGCCTGCGCGATCCTGGCGCAGGTGATCCACGCCGGTCACACGGGACTCTTTCTGCCCGTCTCCGCGGCCCTGCGGATCATTCGCGACGCCTTCTCGCCGCGGGGGCAACGCACGGAGACCGAGGCGTTGGCGCTGCTCACCGCCGTCGACCTGCTGGTGCTCGACGAGGTCGGGGTGGCGATCGGCAACGCGGCCACGCGCCGCGCCATGCTCTTCGACGTCCTCAACGACCGCTACGGGGAGACTGCGCCCCACGATCCTGATCGGCAACCTCACCTCCGCCGAGCTGGAGCGCTACCTGGGGGAGCGCATCATGGAGCGGCTGATGGACCTCGGCTCGGCCATGGTCCCCTTCACCTGGTCGAGCCACCGCCGGCGTGGCTGAGCTGTCTGGAAGCACCGGAGGCGATGGGAGGCGCCGCGGCGTCTCGTCCGCTGCGTCGCCAGAGGCGCGCGACTCCGATCTCCCGAAAGACGGCGTTCGTTTCGGCACCTTTCGCGGCGGTGGCGTGCCTGACCGGGTGCGCACCATCGCCTTCATGCGCGTCCTGCTGTCCGCCTTCCTGTGTCTCTCGCTCGCGCTTCCGCTGCAGCCGGAAGCCGCCGGCTTCTACTTCCGCGAGCAGGAGGGCTGGTTCTGGTACGAGCGCGAGCCCGAGCCGCAACCTGCGCCGGAGCCACCGCCACCGCCACGCCCAAGCCGCCCGCGTCCGACAGCACCGCCTCTGTCCGACGACCGCACCCGAAGGACCGAAGCCCCTCTCCGCGGAATGGCTGCGCGAGCACATCGGCGAGTACCGGGATGCCGCCATCGACGACCCGACGCCCGAGAACGTCGCCCTGTACCTCTACCTGCAGCGCGTGGCGCTCGACAAGTCCAGCCGCTTCGCCGCCGCCACCCAGCGCGCCGTGCAGCTCGACCCCTTCCTCGACGAGATCACCCAACGCCCCACCGCCACCTTCGCCGCCAATCTGACCAACCGCCAGGCCGGCGACCAGCGCGACGAAGTGCTTGCAGCGCATCGCCGAGACGGCGGGCGTGCTGTTCTTCTTCCGCTCCGACTGCCCCTACTGCGAGGCCCAGGCCCCGCTGCTCCAACTTCTGGCGTCCCGCTACGGCTTCTCGATCCTGCCCGTCTCCATCGACGGGGCGCCGCTGCCGGGCGGTGCGTTTCCCGAGTTCCGCCAGGATCGCGGCCAGGCGCAGGCCCTCGGCGTGGTCTCCACCCCGGCGCTGTTCCTGGTCCGCCCGCCGGACGCCGTGGTGCCCCTGTCGCAGGGGCTCCTGTCCCTGGCGCAGCTGCAGGAGCGCGTGGTCGTCGCGGCGGTGGAGGCCGGCTGGATCAGCGAAGGCGAGTACACCCGCACCCGGCCGGTCACCGCTGACCTGACGCTCGATCCGGGCCAGCTTCCTGCCGCGCTCCCCGAGGACCCCGAGGCGCTGCTCGGGGCGCTGCGGGCGCTCGCCCGCGCCCAAGCCGATCCCGACTGCGGAGTGAGGAGGTATCCCGTGTCCCTTTCGGCCAAGACTGCGGTTGCCTGGCTCCTGGTGCTCGTGCTCTCGCCCTCGGCGCAGGCAGCCGATCCCCCCGGCATTGGGCATCGGCAACCAGATGACCAACCTGTTCGACACCATGCTCAACCACACCGCGCCCACTGCGCACCTGGGACAGCGGCGCGGCGTGCTGACCGGGCGGCTCGGTCAACGCCCGCAACCGCATCATGAACGAGTCCCTGTGGCACTTCGTGCCGCCCTCGTTCAACGCGGGCTGCGGCGGCATCGATCTCTTCGCCGGCTCCTTCTCCTTCATCTCCGCCGAGCAGTTCCAGCAGCTCCTGCGCGCCATCGCGGCCAATGCCACGGGCTACGCCTTCGAGGTCGCCCTGGGGGCCATGTGCAAGGAGTGCCTGGAGACCATGGAGACCCTGCAGAAGAAGATCCAGGCGCTGAACCAGGGCTTCGCCAACTCCTGCCAGCTCGCCAAGGGGCTGGTCAACGACGTGGCCGACGCCTTCGACGTGAAGCACAAGGACAACACCTCGCTGCTCGGCATGGTCAAGGGCCTGGGCGACGTCTTCGAGACCCGCTCCTCGGCGGGCGGCGCCGACCCCATCGCCCAGGTCCGGGACAACGTGCCCGCGGCGGACAAGACGCAAGATCGAGGGCAACCTGGTGTGGCAGGCGCTCAAGCGCAAGGGCGCGGCGGGCTGGTTCCTGGCAGGCGAGGACACCCTGCTGGAGGCCATGATGAGCCTCACCGGCAGCGTCATCGTCGGACCCCCCGAGGACGCCCCGGACGGGCAGGGACCGAACCACCGCATCACCTATCTGCCGGGGAACCTGCTCAAGGCCAGCGATCTCCTGAACGGCACCCGCGACCGCGAGGATGCCGCCGAGCACGCCAATGCCTGGCCCCATCGGCTGCGGCTCTATCAGTGCGGCCCGGCCGGCGGCCCCATCGACCGCAGCGAGAACGGCTGCCTGAAGCCCTCGGTGCGGGAGGACACGGTCAACGGCATGATCCAGCGGGTGAAGGACGTGCTGATCGGCGTGCGCCCCTACGCCGCCGGCACCGAAACCCTCGGCCTGGTGCAGAAGTTCCGCCTGGGCCAGGGCGCGGTCACCGCCGCCGAGCAGGCCTTCATGCAGTACGCCCCCAACGGGCTCGGGGCCGGGATCCGCACCCTGGCGCGCTACGACGAGGGCATGGCGCGGCTCTTCGTCGAGCAGGCCGCCCCGGTCATCGCCATCGAGATGACCCAGGTGATCCTCAACGACCTGCTGTTCGCCGTGGAGCAGGCCGCGGCGCTGAACGAGCACGCCTACGCCAAGCAGCTGCAGACCCAGATCGCGCACGCCCGCGCCCAGCTCTTCCGGGAGTACGCCGTCCTGGACGACCGCTACGGCAACCCCCAGACCCTGCTCGCCTACTACCAGGGCCTGGTGGAGGAGATCAAGGGCCGGCGCTACTTCGCCGCGGAACAGGCCCACGCCGCGTCGTCGACCCAGCAGTAAGCCCCGAGGCCAAGACCATGTGGGAGATCTACTCCATCGGCGACTCCGCCTATCTGGCGGCGATCCTCAACGCCGTGGCCATGATCACCGGCACCGGGGACTTCCGTCAGCTCGCAGGCGTCGGTTTCCTGCTCGGCGTGCTGCTGGTCCTGTTCCAGGGCATCCTGCAGGGGGGCAGGGGCATCCGCTTCCAGAACATCCTGGTGGCCTGGCTCCTCTACGCCCTGATGTTCGGGCCCACCGCCCGGGTCGCCATCGAGGACGCCTACTCGGGTGCGGTGCGGGTGGTGGACAACGTCCCCCTGGGACCGGCCGCCGTGGGCTCACTCATGTCGAACGTCGGCTATGGGGTGTCCCGCCTCTTCGAGCAGGCCTTCGCCACCCCGGCGATGACGGATACCGGCTTTGCCGATCCGCTCCAGACCCTGATGAGCGTGCGCAAGGGCACCCTCTCGCGCATCGCGCTGGGCAGTGCCAACAGCCCCACCCCCGGCGCCGATATCGAGCGCTCCTTCATCAACTACGTCGCCGACTGCACCCTCTACGACGTCGACATCGGCACTCGCTCCATCGACGACATCCTGCGCGACCCGAGCTGGGACACGGCCCTGCGCAGCGACCTCAATGTGCCGACGACGGAACTGGTCCTCGGCGGCACTCCCCAGCTGTTGCCCTGTGACGCGGCCTGGACAGCCCTTTCCGACTACACCACCGTCGAGTTTTACCCGGCGCTGCTGAGCAACCTCCAGGCCCAGATGCGCCTCTCCGCCCCGGGGGACGTGACCAACAAGGTCCAGTTCGCCCTGGACGCCATCGCCGGCGCCGGGGTGGACGCCCAGAACTACATGGTGATGACGGCCATGGTCGGGTTCCTGGAGAAGGGCATCGTGCAGACCCACGAGAACATCGGCCAGTGGGAGCTTGCCGCCACTACAGAGCAGGCAGCACAACAGCGCAACGCCCAGTGGGCGGCGGAGCAGACGCTCTTCACCCGCATCGTGCGGCCCATGATGACCTTCTTCGAGGGGCTGATCTTCGCCATTACCCCGCTCATGGCCTTCACCATTGCGCTCGGTCCTGCCGGGATCGCCATGACCGGCAAGTACCTCCTGTTCGGGCTGTGGATCCAGCTCTGGATGCCGATCATGGCCATCATCAATCTGTATCTGCACATGGCCATCGCACGCGACCTTGACGCGCTCCAGAACACCGCCAATCTGGATGTGCCCTCGATCCTCTCCCTCTACAAGCTCGACTTCCTGCTCCAGGATTACCTGGCCACCGGCGGCATGCTGGCGGCGAGTACCCCGGCCATCAGCCTGATGCTGATCTACGGCAGCGCCATCACCGCCACGCATCTGGCGGGACGGCTGCAAGGCGGCGACCACATCGACGAGAAGATCACCTCCCCGGACGTGCTGCGCCCGGCTCCGGCGCTGGCCATGAGCCCGATCATGGAGCACGCCCCTCTGCGGGGGACGACTACCACGGGGGCGGACAACGTGCTCTGGCGCGCCGACGTCGGCCAGAGCGTGCAGCGGGACCTGAGCTCGAAGGAGCGCGTCGCCCAAGAGACAAGCCGCCAGTTCACCAGCGGGCTGGCCTCGGTGGCGGCGAGCTCCGCCTCGCGCTCCGGGGAGACCTTCGACGGGCGTGCCATGGGCTGGAGCTACGAGAGCTCGGGGAGCCAGACCGACCGCGCCCTGCTGCAGGAGGCGGAAAGCCTGAGCCACCGCTACGCCGAGAGCGGGCTCAGCTCCCAGCATTTCGCCGCGGCGCTCTCCGCCGGCATTGGGGCCTCGAACAAGTCCGACCGTGGCGCCTTGACCGAGGCGATCAAGGGCGTGCTCAGAGGAGGCGGCACCCTCACGGGTACCTACGCCACCAACGAGCAGCTGCAGGACCAGATCGCCGACGACATCGCCCGGCGCGTCACCTCCGACCGCGACTTCTCCGCTCGCCTGGCCGAGGGGGTCAGGGCGGACCTTCAGTCGGGCGAGCGCAACGTCTTCGCCGAGCGGCTCACCCAGGAGGAGCGCTCGACCCTGCAGGAGCAGGCGACCGACACCCTCTCGGCCTCCCTCAGCCTGGAGCGTTCCGAGTCCATGGCCGAGCGCTTCGGCACCCTGGGAAGCTACCGCGCGGTGGAGATCGGCCACGCGGTCGCCGGCGATCCAGGGCTGATGGACCGGATGTACGACCGGCTCGACCGGCTCGGCCTTACCGGGGATCATCAGCGGCTCGCCAGTTCCTGGAGCTACGCGGAGGTCTTCGCCGACCGCCATCGGGCCAACGCGGCGGCCGGGATGGCGTTGCTCCTGGGCTACGGGGAAGGGGATCGCGAGCTCTCGTCCCGGGAGCAGCAGACGGCGCGCGAGGGCGGCTTCGGCATCCTCGCGGATGCCTTTGGCGGTCCACGTTCGGCGGGCATTGAACCTGGGCGCAGTGCGGATCTGGATGGGCGGGTTCCGACCCATGGCGGAACGCAAACGTCGGTCAATGCGGGAAACTTGGGTGATCCGCGTGCGCAAGCGGCTGGTGTGCGCGGTGACCTGGCAGATCACAGGAATCTGACGAGCGAGCGATACGATCCGGCTGAAGTCGATCGGTCCCACGAACGCCATCGTGGCGATGCGGCGGCGTTCGGTGGTGGTGCAGCCGGCACCATACGGTCACAGAAACGCGACCATTACGCACAACTCTTGCGGGAGCAGGCAATGCTGCCGCGTCCTTATCCCCAGATCGCCGCCGATGAGGTTGGGGGATTCCTGACGAAATTTTCCCAGTCGGGAGCTTTGGCCAGGGCTGGGCTCGGCGGTTTGGCTAAGGATGGTATCAGCGGCATCGTGGCGAAGTTTGGAGAAACGTTAACCGAGACGAGGGACGTAGGGGAAGCGCTGGAAGCTGTGGGCGGCGGTTGGCGAGAAGCACGTGATGCACTGATCGACACCCGCATGGACCAACTACGCGGGTACGGACTGACCGACGCGCAGATGGACTATTTCCGGGCCACCAATGAAACATTTTTCCCGGCAGGATTACATGATGTGCTGGACACGGACGTTTCCCAAGCTAGGGAGCGGGCAAGGGAGGCTTTGATTCGGGCGGAAGGAGAGACGGGTGAGCACATCGCCGAGCTGTTGACGCGATCTGCCGTCTCCGCAGACGACAGCTATCTGCGAACCATCGGTGCCTACAATCGGGCCAACACCGGGAACATCCCGGTTTTTCCCCCTCTGAGCCAGAACAGCGTGTCCGGGGGCTGGTCCGGTGCGTTGTTGGACTTGATCGCCGTGCCGGAATCCCGCGGCAACTACAACGCGTGGTACGGCAATGCGGAACAGGACCGTGTGGACCTCTCCGGTCTCTCGGTCAATGAGGTCCGCGACCTCCAGACCGACCTCGTCCGGTCCAACGGCGGATCGGCGATTGGCAGGTATCAGCTCCTCGACGACACCCTCGATGGGCTGATCGATCGGATGGGGCTCAGCGGAAACGAGCGTTTTACCCCAGCGCTGCAAGACCGGATGGCCCTGCACCTTGCCCAGGACGCCGGCATGGAAGGCTGGATCGGAGGCCGAATCAGCGATGAGCGTTTCGCACAGAATCTCTCGGAGGTTTGGGCCGGCCTGCCGCGGGATGCCTCAAACGAGAGCCATTACGAGGGGATTCAAGGCAACCGGGCGACCGTGGACTGGAGAACGGTCATCGACTCTCTGCGCGGGATTCGCGGCAACGCTGCCTCGTGACAGGTCTCCGCTGCGCAACCAGTCCCAGATTAGATCCGGACTGCAGTGCCGGTGTAGACGGGGCGGGAGACTTGCCACTGTGAGCCATTGGTCTCGTAAGTGCCGGTCGTCAGCCGCGCATCGACGACCGCATTTGCCCCGAGTTCGCGCGCTTGCTTCAGCATCAAATAGAGCGCCTCTTGCTCTGCGAGTTGGAAGTCCAGTCTGGAGCTGGCCTCGATGTCCGAAATGCCGCGCACCAAGCCGAGCGTCTCCCTGACCTTCTCGGGAGGGAGCTGCGTGAACACCTTGACGTTTGCCTGGATGCCCTTTAATGCCTGCGCCATGACCGGTGGCCGAGGGTCGGGCCGGACGAACCGTCGGATAATCCCCTCGAGAATCACGACCGCTAGCAGGCAACCCGGGTAGTTGACGCCGAAGCCTGCTCCCGTAAGCAACCACAACGACGCATCGGCGATCATGGTCACGACAATGATCACCTGAATCCCTCGAAAAAGAAGCTCGACCGAGGACATGCTCCACCTCTCCTGTGACCGAATCGTTACGAGCCACATCAAGGTTTCGATGACTGCGATGACCGCTACGGCGAAGATGGCATTGTTGGCTGCCGCATCTGCCTTGCCAGCGAAAAAACGATCGATTGCCAACGCGAGAAATACCGTGGCGAGGACCGCCTCAACGGTTCGCACGATGAATTTTCCGAGAGGGATTTTTCCGAAGGACATGACGACGTACTCCTTCCAAATTCTCAATCGCCGCGCGACGGAACCTCCAATGCCGCGCCAAGGATATCAACGTATCAGACAGTCTGCTTTTCGCAAGGGCATGTCGCTCGAATCCGCGGGGAAAGCATCAAAAGGGGCCACGGATAGTGTGCTGCCTTGGCTGTCCCAACCGTCGGTCCGATTAAGACGCATTTTACTTCCAGGCGGCGCCGGATCCGGATCAGCCCGCAGCCCGGCCTATGCAGCCCTTGCTCGTGCTTCGGAAGCAGTTCAATGGTTCTTCTACAGCGTCCTGCTCGTTGGCGACGGCCGCAGTTAATGGTCTAGCCCGCCCATCAACAGGCCAGGATTTCGACATCGTACTTTGCGATTTCCGGGTTCCGGGAGATCAGTGTCAAGGCCTCCGCTCGAGCTTGCGCCACTAGTATCCTGTCGAACGGGTCGCGGTGGTGCATCGGAAGGGTGCGATAGACATTGAGGTGAGAGATCCGAATCGGCATCACCTCGTAACCGGCCTCGGGGATGGAATCGAAGAAATCTTCCGGCAGGTCTAGCTTTCCGATCGACGCTTTGATGGCGCATTCCCAAAGCGACGCATTGCTGACGACGATCAGGTTGGACGGGGCGGCGATCGCATCCCGTGCCGCCGGCGACAGGGCGCTTGGTTCGCCGAGCGCCCAGAGCAGGGCATGCGCGTCAACCAGAAAGCGCATGCTCAGTCAGCGATACCGAGATCGCGGGCGATGTCCTCCGGCCAATCGTCGAAGTCCTCGGCAAGGCGAATCCGGCCCTCGAAGAACACGAGGCGGCGGTTCGCAGCACCGGCTCGTAGCGCGAGATGCGCGCGACCGGTTGCCCCATGCGTGTGACGATGATCTCCTCGCCATGACTTACCCGATCGATGACCTCGGAGAACTTCGCCTTGGCTTCGGTGAGATTGAGGACGGAGGACATTGTGGCTGCTCCCGAATGGTCAGACCTAGTCGGACTATAGACCGGCGAGAACAGTGGAACAAGACCGGGTTGTCAGGCCGAGGCGCGCGATCAGCGCGAAATCCAAGATGGGGAGACGGAGACCTGAGGTCACGCTGAAGCTGCTGGTGGCCAGGGTTACCGATCAGCCGGGCGTGCTTCGAGGGGATTTCCGATACCGATCCTCACCTGCCGGCAAACCTTTCTGTGCAGCGGCGGCCCAACCTTCGCCAATATGCGGCGGGAAACCGTCCTCCACGCCTTCCGGGAAGCGGGAAGTCGATTTCCTTAGTTACCCATTGAATTTGCTTGCCCCGGCAGGGGGCAAGCTGATCTGCTTTTTCCGCCTAATCCTGGCGAGCTGCGCGCCTTTGTCGCCGGGTATCACCACGGCGCGTGGGCGTAGGTGAATCTCAGATCGTCATAGAACTCCTGGCGGTCGAGTTGCTCCATCTGCGAGACGTAGTGCCTCGTCTCCGCCACGTCGCGATGGGTCCGCGACCAGGGGGCGAACGCGTTGCTTATCGCCTCATGGTAGAGCCGCATGGTGTCCCGGTGGGCCCGTTGGGCCGAGCGCACGCTCTCGCGATAGTCGTCCAGCATGCGCTCGCGTGCGGTCATCCACCCCGGCTGGTAGAGGCGCCTGCCGCTTAGCACATCGAACTGGTCGTTCCTGCGCTTACGCAGGGCGTCGCGCCGCTCGTCGACCAGGGTCTGCAGGCTGCGCGGACCGGTCACGAGGAGCGCCTGCAGTGAGCTCTCGGGGACGGGCTCAGCTGCCTCATCCTTAGCCAGTGCCGCGGCCGTCTGCTCGAGTGACACGACCCGATGGGCAGGATCGACACCGCTCCACGCATGCATGGAGCCGTCGTAGAGACGCGTCTCTGCGTTGCCCAACAGCTCGTGCAGAGCGAACCAGCTGAGGCTCGCCGTCACGCCCGTGTTGCAGTACGTGATCGTCGGCACGTCGAGCGCCACGCCCTTGATCACGGCGACCTTGCGCATCTCCTCGGGCGGGAACAGCTTGGCAGGCCCCGCGTTGTCGCTCAGCAGAACGAACGGCAAGGACTTGGCACCAGGCAGGTGCCCCTTGTGCTCGGGCGAGACAAAGCCGCGCTTGTGGCTCACGCCGCGATAGAAGTCCTCGGTGCGGCAGTCGACCAGCTGCGTGTCGGCCGCTGCGATGGCCTGCTCGACGTCCTGGGTTGACGCAAGCAGGTGCTCGCGCGGCTCTCCGGCCGCGAAATCGCCCTTTGTCGGGGCTTCCGGTGTATAGGCCATTGCCTGTCCCTCCATGGCCCACTGCGCGGTACCGCCGTTCAACAGGGCGACATTGTCGTGGCCGTAGTACTTCAGGGTGAAGTACAGGCGTGTCGCATGGGCCTGGTTCTTCGCGCTCGCACCAAGCCCGGCGACGACGACGGCGCTGTCGTTATTGACGCCGCTCGCCTGCATGAGTGCGCCGAAGGCCTCCGGCGACGGCAGCATGGCCTTCAGCGCCACGCCTTGCTCGGTCCCCTTGGCGACCACCTGCTTCCACGGTACGGGGATCGCGCCGGGTATGTGACCGGTCAACCGCTTGAGACTCGGCTTCTCCCCCGCTGGGAGGGGCTCGCCGAGGAATGTTGCGCTGTCCTCGCGCACGTCCAAAATCAAGACCTCTCCCTGGTGATCCGCCAGCCAGCCGGTTTCAACCAGCGGGCCGGGAAGTTGCCCTGCAGCGGCGGTTGCCCACGCCGACAACAGGATCAGCGGAGCAACCGCCCCGCGGAATACTCTGAACAGATACTGCATGTTCACGACTTCTCCTCCTCATACGCCGATGACGGCGGTGACACAACGAGCCGGTGCGCGGAAGAGGGTCCCAGCGGTGCTGAGCACGAGACTGGAGATCAGTGCCCGCCCCAGTCTCGGGGCCCTTACACTCTGCACCGGCTCCTACCCGTAATTTTAGTACTCGCTGAGCGTCGAGTTCCTCTGGCGGATACAAAAGTATCCCCGGCTCGCGCGGCCGTTGGCGCGGCAGCGCACCTGCCGGAGGTCTTGCTGTACCGGGGGCTACACGGAGCTGGACACCGCAAGAGGGCGCTTGAATCCCTTCTTCAGCAGCCGGACGAAGGCCCTCGGCGTTTCATTTCGCGAGGTGACTGTGCGTGGCCGCGGCGATCGACTCACAGCCATAGTCTGGCGCGTCCATTGCCCCCAGACAGCGTGATAAGTGCATGCGCCAATTATAATTTTGGTAGAGGGAGCGCAACCGAATGGAGGTCTATCATGGCAAACAGCTTCAACGAAGCACTTGAGGCGTAGGCCAGAATCCCGCATTCGGAGTACCGGCGAAGCGCCCGCTCCACGCTCACCGGCACCGCCTGGTCCTCCCCGTCGCCTCCGCGCGCGAGCAGAAGGCAAGCCTGCAGCTGCTGCTGAACGATCTGGTTGAACGAAGCCGCTCCGCGGCAGGATAAAAGGTCCATCGCCCTGTAAGCTCCTGAGCTGCCCACTTTCGGGCAGTCTTTCACGGGAGTTTACCCATGATTTCCAGCGAAAAACAACGTCTTGACGCGTTGTACGATCAACACGTGCGCGCCTTGAAGCTTCACGGTTACAGCGCCAGCACCATCGATGTCTATGCCCGTGCGGTACGTCGTTTGGCGACCTACTTCGATTGTGTGCCCGATGCCCTGAGCACCGAGCAACTTGCCGAGTACTTCTCCGAGCTGATCGAGAGCCACTCGTGGGGGACGGTGCGGGTCGATCGCAACGGGCTGCAGTTTTTCTACAAGCATGTGCTCGGGCGCGACTGGCAGTGGGTGGCGATGATCAAGCCGCCGCGGGTGCGCACCTTGCCGGACGTGCTCACGGTGGCCGAGGTGGACGGCTTGATCGGGGCCGCGCGCAAGCTGCGCTATCGGGTATTCGTCCTGGCCACCTACTCCATGGGGCTGCGCCTGAGCGAGACCCTGGCTTTGCAGGTCGGCGATATCGACGCGGCGCGCCGGCGCGTGCACATCCGCCGCGGCAAGGGCCACAAGGACCGTTTCGTGCCGCTGCCGGATCTCACTTACCAGGGACTGCGTACCTTGTGGGCCAAGCATCGCCATCCGTGCCTGCTCTTCCCCAATCCGGTCGGCTCGCCCGAGCGCATCCGCAAAGCCACCACGCACATGGACCGTGGCGGCGTCCAGCAGGCGGTGAAGGCCTTGGTGGCCGAGTGCGGGATAAAAAAAAGATCTCCGTTCATTCTCTGCGCCATTCCCTGGCAACCCATCTGCTCGAGCAGGGGCTGAGCCTGCGTCATATCCAGGCTCTGCTCGGACACAGCTCTCCGACCACCACCGCGCTCTACGCCCACCTCACCGACTCGACCGAACAGAGCACCACCGATACCCTCAACCGCCTGGTCGGTGCGCTGCACGTCGACTTGAAGAAGGTGTAGCCATGGAACTGGCCACCCTGATCGAAAATCATCGCGCGGCGTTCGAGGCGAAGTACGCCAAGCGCCTCCTACCCGCTCATCTGCAGGCACTCGATGCCATCTGTCGCTGCCGCACCGCGGCCGCCGGTGAGGTGCTGGCACGCTGTACCGCGTGCGGGCAAACCCGCTGGCATCCCACCTCGTGCGGGCACCGCAGTTGCCCGAGGTGCCAGAACTTCGAGGCGACCCGGTGGCTGGAGCGTCAGCGCGAGAAGCTGCTGCCGGTGGACTATTTTCTGGTGACCTTCACCTTGCCAGCCCAGTTGCGCCCCTTCGCCTGGACTCATCAGCGCAAAGCCTACGGTGCACTGTTCGCCGCTGCCATTGCCACGCTCAAGACCTTCGGTCTCGATCCCAAGCACCTCGGGGCGGACATGGGCATGACCGCGGTGCTGCACACCCACAGCCGACGGCTGACGTATCATCCCCATCTGCACGTCGTGGTGCCCGGCGGCGGAGTGGATGCCAAACACGGGATATGGAAACGCACCCGCTACCGGTATCTGTTCAACGAGATCGCCCTGGCCACGGTATTTCGCGCCAAACTGCTCGCCGCGATCACCAAGGCCGGTTTGCCCATACCCGCCGGTGTGCCGAAGAACTGGGTGGTCGATTGCCGCCATGCCGGGCAGGGTGAGCCGGCCTTGGAGTACCTCTCGCGCTACCTGTATCGGGGCGTGATCGGCGAGTCCAATATTCTCTGCGACAACGCCGGGCGGGTGAGCTTCCGCTACACCGACGGGGAAACCGGCGAGACGCGCATCGAGACGCTGCCCGCCGAGACGTTCCTCTGGCGCATCGTGCAGCATGTGCTGCCCCGCGGGTTTCATCGCGTGCGCGATTACGGCTTTCTGCATCACAACGCGCGCAAGACGCTGCAACTGATCCAGTTGATCTTGCAGGTGGCGCTCAAGCCGGTCGCGCCCGAAGAACGACCGCGCTTTTGCTGTTGCACCTGCGGCGGGGCCATGGAAATCATCGGGATCTATCCGCCGGGGCGCGTCCTCGCCGCGAGCACTTGCGCTCAGGGGCCGCCCGCGGCGATTGCCGCTTAAGCCGGCACCCGCACCGCGGGCGTCGTCAAGCGCGACGCCCTGCACACTGGCTCAATACTGCCAGGGATTGCCTGTGCCCGAACGACCGGAATCGACTGAAAAAAGCTGTCAACAACGATCGTTGACGCCACACCCTGGAGCAAAAATGGGCGCGAAGAACTTCTGTACAACCCTCTGCACTCGCTTCTCCGCCGCTAAGGACACCGCGCTTGATCGCGGTTTCATCGATTAATTTTCTATAGCGCCGCTTCCAGCGGTTGGGCGTGCTCAGACCGGGCTCGTTCAACTACAGGATAAGATCGTGGCTCGCTTCGCTCTCACGATCTATCCTTATTCGTTAGAGGGTCCTGGTACCGGAGCGGCGGCGCTCTTGATCGCCGGGCACCGGCGCGTGCTGCGCGGACCTGATCGGGTCTGACGGCAGGCGCATGCCCGCGCGAGCGCGGGATATGCCACACCGATAGGGTCATTTCGCGGGCTGTTTGTCCCGGATCAATATCCATTCAATCTTTGTAATTACCGTCACCGTTCTCGCCTAAGGTTGTGAGTGCCCGCGGCACTCAATGTTGTCTCTCTGGGTGCTCACGAGGAGCAGCGGAAGGCAGCAAAGGCATGTGCAGCGCACGGAACGATACCCGCCACCCAGGCACCCCCCGCTTTGGAACCCTGCCGGGCGTCACCAGGTACCGCCCGCTGTGGGAGCGATCTGCAATCGCGACCCGCGGCCGTGCGCTATCCACCAGCGCCCGATCAATCCCAAGCGCCCTCATCGCGGCTGCGAGCTGCTCACGATCGAAGAGGGCTCGGTGGTGGCCGTGCATACGAGTTTCGCAACGGTGCCACACGCGAGCACGCCCCCCTGGATTCGGGCACAACGCCGGGATCCCGACTGTCCTAAGCCAACCCAGTAGGAGGAACGTATGAAAGCAAGACCGTCCGCGGTGCTCGTCGCCTGCTCAGCGGCGACACTGCTTCTCGCCGGCGCCGGCAGTAGCCGGGCGCTGGACCTGGAAGGACTGATCCCGATGGAGGAACTGGGAGCGCTCATCTTCTTCGACGAAACGCTCTCCATCCGCCAGAACCAGGCCTGCGCGAGCTGCCATGTGCCCGAGGTGGGCTGGGTCGGCGACGACGCAGAGGTCAATCTCGGCGGCTCGGTCTATGAGGGCTCGCGCCGCAACAAGCTCGGCAACCGCAAGCCGCCGAGCTCGGCCTACGCAACCCAGTCGCCGGTGTTCTACTTCGACGACGTGCTGGGCTTCACGGGCGGCAACTTCTGGGACGGCCGCGCGACCGGCTGGAAGCTCGGCAACCCTGCCGCCGACCAGGCCCAGGGGCCCTTCCTCAATCCGGTCGAGCAGGCCCTGCCGGATGCCGCCTGCGTCGTCAACCGGGTGTGCGAGGGCGACTACGGTGACTTGTTCCGCGAGGTCTGGACGGGCCAGAACTGCGCCATCAGGTGGCCGGCCAACACCTTCGGGCAGTGCAACAGCCCCACCGGCCGCGTCAAGCTCTCCGCAGCAGACAGGGAGCGGGTCGAGAACGCCTACAACCAGATCGCGCTGTCGATCGCTGAATTCGAGGCGTCCAAGGCCAGCAACGCCTTCACCGCCAAGGTCGATGCGGTCCGCGCCGGCGCAGCGAGCTTCACCCCCCAGGAAGCACTCGGCCAAAGCCTCTTCACGGCCACCGGCAAGGGGAAATGCGCTGTGTGCCATCGGGGATCGCCGCCGAGTGGTCCCTCGCCGCTGTTCAGCGACTTCGGATACGACAACCTTGGCGTGCCGAAGAACCCGCTGAACCCCTTCCTGCTCGACAACCCCGGCTGGGTGGACCCGGGTCTCGGCGGCTTCCTGGCGACGGTCCCGGACTATGCGGACTTAGCGGACGCGAACCTCGGCAAACACAAGGTGCCCACCACGCGCAATGTTGCGCTGGGCTCCTGCGAGGCTGCCGAGCCCGGCGAGCCCTGTGTCGACAAGGCCTACATGCACAACGGCTACTTCAAGACCCTGAAGCAGGTGGTGCACTTCTACAACACCCGCGACGTCAAGGGCCGTTGCGAGGATCTGGGCATCGTCGACGCCACCGTGGACGTGGCCATGGCCAACGACTGCTGGCCGGCCCCTGAGGTCGGAGAAAACGTCGTCGTCCATGATTCGCTAGGCAACGTCATCGTGGGCGACCTCGGGTTGACCGACGAGGAAGAGGATGCCCTGGTCGCCCTGATGGAGGCCATGTCCGACGGCTACTCGGGTCAAGTAAGACCTTGGCAACACGGCGGCGGGCCGCTGCCCGCCGCTTCCAACCCTCTTTAGCGATGAGCGCGGCGCATCCGCCGGGCAGTCGCTACGCCTCCGTGCTGGCGCCATGCACCTCGCTCGCCCGGCCCCAGGCGCACCCGGATCCCTTGTGCCGCGTCGCCTAGCCTCTTCGCCCAAGACCAATGTTGGCTCCCGCGCGCGATCGCCGGCGAGCGCCGACAGATTCACGACCTGCCCGGAGCGCGCCGCGCAGAGGCGCACAAAGCGCTGAAAGGTATCCAGGTCTAGGGGCTTGGTTGTTGGGGGCGGGAAATGGCGGCGGGCGGAGACCCCCTACCTAGTGTAGTGCGCCATTCTGTTTGGAACTTAAGCGACGATTGGCACGAACGACCTTCTCGAGGATGTCGCTGGCCTTGGCGGTCCAGATAAAGGGTTTGGGATTTTTGTTGTGCTCGGCGATGTAGTTGTCGATGGTCTGAATCAATTCGGGCACGCTGGTGAAGACGCCGCGGCGCAGCTGCTGGTTGGTCAGATCGCGGAAGAAGCGCTCGACCATGTTCAGCCAAGAAGCGGAGGTTGGCGTGAAGTGGATGTGGAAACGCGGGTGCTTCTCCAGCGAGGCCCTAACTGCCGGGTGCTTATGGGTCGCGTAGTTGTCGCAGATCAGATGCAGGCTCTTCTCCTTGGGCGTGCGGCGCTCGATCTGGCGCAGGAACTTCAACCATTCGATATGACGATGGCGCGCCTGGCACTGGCCAATGACAGTTCCGTCGAGCACGTTGAGGGCGGCAAACAAGGTGGTCGTGCCGTGACGTTTGTAGTCGTGGCTCATCGTTGCCGCGCGTCCCTTCTTCAACGGCAAGCCCGGCTGGTACGATCCAGGGCCTGCACCTGGCTTTTCTCGTCACAGCACAGCACCAGTGCGTGTTCGGGCGGGCTCAGATACAGCCCGACGATATCCTCGAGCTTTTCGATAAAACGCGGATCGCGCGAGACCTTGAAAGTCTCAACCCGGTGCGGTTTCAGACCATGCGCTTGCCACACCCGGCGAATGCTCGAGGCACTGATGCCAGTGGCCTGCGCCAGCGTGCGGGTACTCCAGTGCGTCGCCGCCGGCGGTGTCGTCTGCGTGGTCAGGCGCACAATTTCCTGGGCATCCACCTGGCGCGGGCGCCCACCGCGCGGGAGATCCTGCACAATCGCCGCCAACCCACCTTCGGCGTAGCGGGTGCGCCAGCGACCGACCTGCACCCGGCCCACCCCCAGTTGCTCGGCAATCTCTTGATTGGTCATTCCGTCCGCTGCCAACAGCACGATCGTTGCGCGCCGTGCCTCGCGCACACTGATGGTACTGGAACTGGCCATTCGCTTGAGCCGCTTGCTCTCTTCGGGCGACAACTCAATGACCGGCGCCACTCGCATCGTAAGCCCCCTGTCTGCATCAGCATTCTACAAAAGACAGGACGCGTCTTAATAAGTTCCGTTAATTGTGGCGCACTACACTAGTTGAGCGATGGGAGCGTTGCGGGGGAAACTGCGGGGGAACCCGTTGAGCGCGCAGCAAGCTGCCCGTCCCCCGGGCACCGGGCGGCGCACAGGACTACCACTGCACCCGTTGGTCGAGCCAGGCCTACTTCTGGCCGATCTACGGCGAGGACGACGAGATCGTCTTCCACTATGCCCCCTCGCGTGCCCATAGCCATGTGCAGGCCTTCCTCGGCAATTTCAGCGCCACGCTGCTCAGCGACGGCTACGAGGCCTATGCGGCCTACGCCAGGCAAAACGCGCGGGTGACTCACGCCGCGTGCTGGAGCCATTGTCGGCGCGGGTTCGAGGGGGCAAAGGATGGCGAGCCCACTGCCAGCGCCGAGGCCCTGGCCATCATCGGTGCGCTCTACCGCCACGAGGAGGTGATTCGCGAGCGCAAGCTCACCGGTCAGGACAAGCTCGCCTACCGCAGCGCGCACAGCGAGCCGGTGGTGCAGGCCTTCTGGGCTTGGTGTGACCGCCAATGCCACCGAGCGGATCTGTTGCCCAGCAGCCCCCTGGCCAAGGCCCTGCACTACGCCCTAGCCCGAAAAAGCAACCTGCAGGTGTTCCTCGCCGATCCCGCGGTGGCGATCGACACAAACCACCTCGAGCGTGCCCTGCGCCCCGTCCCGATGGGAAAGAAGAACTGGCTGTTTGCCTGGACGGAGATCGGTGCGGAACGCGTCGGCGTCGTCCAGAGCCTGCTGGTAACCTGCCGCCTCCAGGGGGTGGACCCCTACACCTACCTGGTCGATGTGTTGCAGCGCCTCAGCGTGCACCCGGCCCGACGCGTCAGCGAGCTCACGCCCCGGGAATGGAAGGCACGATTCGCTAGCAAACCCATGAAATCAGACCTGGCGCTGGCACAGCGATAACGGCTTGGAATGGCCGCTTACTTCGATCCGGTGGTCTTCACTGACTGACCACCGAAAATGGTCGGATTGTTCTGTCGGGCGCGAAGCGCCAATATCGACAGTTTAAGCTTATCAGGTCGAGGGGCAGGACGTTCACGCGGGTTCGGGCTCAGCCCGACAAGTGCCACAAGGCCGGGCAGCTAAAGTTGTGGCCGGGGCGTATCCGCCGTTTCCGCGGGTAGAATCGGGAACTCAACCTGCGGCGGGTCACCCGTAAGTGCGTGTAGAAAGGCTGCGATGCTCTCCGCCTCCCCCTCGTCTAGGTCGGTGCCGAGTTGAGCGTTTCCCATGATCGCCACTGCCTCCTTCAAGTCCCACACCTTCCCCGAGTGGAAGTAGGGTGCCGTAAGCGCCACGTTGCGCAATGGCGCGGTGCGGAAGACATACTGGTCTGATTCGGTCTTCGTGATTTTGTAACGGCCCTTGTCCGTCCGGGGTAGGACCTCGGCATCAGGCTGCTCCACCAGACCGAAGGGGTGGTAGTCCTGTCCGCCGAAGTTGATCCCGCTGTGGCAGTCCGAGCACCCTCGGTCCATGAACAGGGCGAGACCTCGCTTTTCCCGATCGCTGAGTGCGCCATCATCTCCTTCAAGGAAGCGGTCGAAAGCCGCCCCGGGCGTGATCAACCTGGCCTCGAAAGCTTCGATGGCGGTGACGACGTTCTCGAAAGACACGGGATCGGCAGCGTGCGGAAATGCCTTGCCAAAGCGCTCCACATACTCGGGCATGCTCTGTAGGGCTACGACTACAAGCTCCGGTGTGTTGGCCATCGAGAGACTACCCTGAATGGGCCCTTTGGCCTGGGTGCGCAGGTCCATGGCTCGGCCGTCCCAGAACTGGGCCTTGTTGAAGATCGCGTTGAAAACGGTCGGCGAGTTGCGTCGCGCGCGTTTCCACCGATGGCCTACAGAAGTGGGCAGATTGTCGTCGCCACCGGTGCTCAGATTGTGGCAGGTGAAGCAGCTAATGACGCCGCTGGCGGACAGGCGCGGTTCGAAGAACAGCATTCGGCCCAGTTCGACCATGTCTGGGCTGGCAGAGGCACTCGGTACGGTTGTTGGAATCGGCTCGAATTTCTGCCGGGCTCGCGTCCGTAGGTCATTGGCGTCTGCCAAAACGGGGACGGCGAGTGCCAATCCCAGAACGAGCGTAATGAGTTGATCTCGCATCTGTTCCTCCTGGAGCTTGGAAGGCGTGCCGCTTGCCAACCGTGGTGCCTGGACTGACTGAACCATATCTTGCGTTCGGCTCGATGTCTCAAGAGCATAGCAACGATGGGGTAGCGCGGGACGCTTCGTCCGCCATGTCGCTGCGGAAGGCACCAGGGGTGATCGCAACATCCGCTCGAATGGATTTGCCGCCAACCACACTATCTGTCGTGACACGCGGCGCAAGGAACTTGACGCCGGGTCTCGCCCCACATTCAGATTTTTCCTACACGCGAGATCGGTTTGTTCCGCCATACTGGACTGTAATAGTCGGATATCGCGGTTCAGATTCCGGCGTGATGTGAGCAAAATTCATGATGAAACTTTCGATTGGCTGGGCGCTCCTTGGTGCCAGCGTCGCCGTTTGGGCGGCAGACGTGCGCGAGATCGAACTACGCCGCTTGATGGAGCCGACACCAGCGGAACTTCGCGCTGAAGCCGCAGGTCGGATTTACATCTACGAGGGGTTGCGGGACACCGATGTCGCCCAAGCGATGCAAGAGCAGTTTGATCGGGTGGAGAACATGATGTTCATCCGCACGAAGAAGACCACGGCAACCGGCGAGGTGGTCAAGGATCAGAACACCGGCCAAGCGATCGTCGAGGACGATGGTTGTTAGCGATCAACCTGCGCATGCCTGCTGGCAGCGATGGCGTGCGCTCGATCCGGTTGGTCTATGCGTGGGCGGGCGGGTTCCAAACTTAACGGTCGTCTAGCATCGCCAAGACAGCGACCGGAGGCGGCTGCCCCAGACTGTCGGCAAGTGACGTCAATTTTCTGTCCGACGAGGCGGGCAAGCCCGCCGAGAGGCCCGGAACCAGCGGGCGCGGATCGTTGGCCCATTTGTTGTATATTCTTTCGTGCGTGCATCCTGTCCGATCCCCTCGGGCGGGTTGGACGTGAGTCCCTCGCTTTGAAAGCCGCGTGCCCCATGAGAGCCGCGGCTTTTTTTTGACCTTGCACAGTGCCTCGCTGCTGCCTTCGCGCCACGCCGTTCACATCGACCCGGGGAGTTCCAGGCCACCAGCAATTGAAATCCTGGCCTGTTGGCTCGCCATCGAGCGGGTCTTAAACGGTCGCCTTTCTGTTTTGTGAACTGCGTCACAAAAAATGCCGCGAGCGTCGCTCAGGCTATGCGGCGGCGCGGTTCCGATGGGAACACGTCCGTCGGTGCGCCAGTGATGCCGCCGGCGAGAAAAAGCAAAGCGAGGGAATGTAGAAAAACACCAACAAACGCGATGTAGTTGTCTGTTGCCGAGCGCCCACGGCTCGGCGACTTCCTCTTTATCTCCGAGCCCGATCCTTCCGCAGTTTTTCCCAAGCCTGAGTTCAGAGTGCACCGGCAGCGCGCGCCCCATCGGCACGCCTTTGCAACACGGGCAGGGTTGCATCGAGCGCCCGGCGGATGCGGCGCAATAGCGAAGCCGCCGTATGGGCTGGTAGGACCTTAATCGCTGCGGCCACCTCTGAACGGACCCAAGGCAACGGGAAGTAGGTCTCTCCGTCGTACCGCTGCTGCGCGATACCGGCCTCCCTCGCGCAAAGCACCGCGGCCTGGGCACCAAACGGGTGGAGCGAGGCGTGCACGAACACCCCGCCCTCAGCGGTGATGCCCACCACCCCCGCCGGATAGGGCGCTTCAATCCACTCGATGTCCATGGGCCTCTCACGCTTTGAACGGGCTTCCCGGCCGAGCCGACCGTCCTCGCACCCTGCACAACGTGCCAGACCGCTGGCGCCCGTGAACCGCGTCACAGAATGGCCATAGATCTACAGCGTTGTCGGACTGGTGCTATCAGACCGCACCCGCCGCTGGCCTGAACGAAGCGCCGGAATCAGGGATCAGCAGGGGGATACTGTTGTCCCGGAGCGGCTCTAAAAAAACGCCCTGACGGAACCGCCAGGGCGTGAGACACCACATAAAGAGATAAAGGAATACGGTCGCCCAATGGGTTAGCCCGATGCTTGCAGGGCTTGCTTCCCTGACCGTGGCTTCAGGATATGGACCTTGCCCGCCCGAAACCGTGACCCCGCTCCCAAGACTTGCCTGGGCCGCCCACTTTTGGAGCGTACACGGACCGTTGCTCAGCCAACTCCGTCACCATTGATCCGCGCTGCGCCCGCATGAGTAGGGCGAACCAAAGACGTCGCGACATTCCCGCGTTCATGGATCAGGGACGCGTCAATCTATGCACAGAGACCTATTGACCGCGAAAATCAACCGTGCTAGCCGAGCGGAATTGATCAGTATTCGGCGATATTCCGTATCTCTATGATTTCCCGATTAAAAACAGATGGCCAAAATGTGACCAATCCGACAAATCGTTAGCAGTTCTTAATGTCTGTGCGATTTCGAAGCCTATAATTCACAGAGTTATCCACAGAAGCTGTGGATAAGAAAACATTTCCTATCACAGGCTTAGCGTTGCGGTCTCGTTTCGAGAATTCACTTTAATAGCGGGTCGCAATCGGCATCTTTCAGAGCGCTGGGAATGCCGTGCCCGCGAAATGCGGCGGTCTGGATTGGGAATGCCGAAAAACGAAAATCTGTGAACCGCATCACAGTTCTCGCGTCGGGCAGACACCCCCTTTTCCTTAGGGCGTAACGCTGTACCAACTGCCTCAGGAGGATACGATGGACAAAGGTCACCTTCCGCGCAGCACCGCGACTCCGGTGCCGGATACCCGTCCTTTTTCGCGAAAAATCTCGGCCCTCTGGCCGCCAAAGAGCGAGCAAGATGAGCTGCTGCTGGAAATCTACGAGCAGCTGCAAGAGAAGTATGCGGACCAGCAATCCAGCACGAAAAACTGATCGGAGTTTCGGCGTTCCCGATGGCGAAACACCTTCCCGGTACTTCCAGGCCAGGGGGATATCCGTGCTTGTGAAAGCCTCGTGCCAGTGGTGTTAGCCAAGCGTGCGCTGACTGTCGTCATCGTCCGCGGGAGCGGTCTCCGAGATAGAAAAAGACGCGCTGGGTGCGGGTAGAACGGGGAACTTCGGAAAGATTGGGCGACTGTGCGGGGGCGGGCGGATTCCCGCCCCCCGTTCCACCCAACCCCTCAGAACCGCAGGTCAGGGTTACCGCCGAGGCCCATGTAGATGTCCGGGCTGTTGCCGCTGTCGGTCGGGCCACTGCGCTCGGACTTGAACAGGTCGGGGTTGCCGTCCGCCCAGCCGTGGTAGCGGTCGATGCTGTCGCCCACGCTCGGCTGTACGCCGACGAAGTCTTCGGCGCTGACGCGCTGCGTCGACAGATCGGAGTTGCCCTCGGCTAGGCCGTGGTAGATCTCGGCGGCACCGATGTTGGCGGCAAACAGGGCGGCGGCTGCGGTGATGATGATGGTCTTCATAGTCATGTCTCCTATGAGGTCGGGTTTGAAGAGATGCCGTTTCCGGCGCTCGCTTACGTTAAAGCAGCGGCTGTGCCAACTTCGCATCGGGAGACATGTTCTCTCGTGAAAACAGAAGGATATAAGAGCGATTTGCTCTGGAACGAGATGCCTGCGAGGGCGGGGAAAGTAACGTTTCGTTGAGAAGTCGAGCAGCGTTGCTGCAACGTTTCGTTGTGCGGGCCGCGCCGAATGGGGCGGGAACAGCGGTTTCTGCCGCCCCGCTGCTCGGGACGGTGTAAAGACTCCTGACAACCTCTATAAGCGATCGCTTAAGGTCCGCAGTGGGTCTTGGTCTTTCTGGGGTTCCACTGACAGAGGATGTCCGCAATGAGGGGTTTGCGGGCGATGGCAGCCTGAGGGGGTCGGACTCTTGTTGGCCGAACTACGACGAAACCACGCGTCTAGGGGACTGCGCCGTCCCTGCTGCACAGCAGCAGTCTCTCTAGTCGACCCATTCCGGTCTTGCGCGGATTGCTCATGTAGGGAGTCAGAAATTGTTACGCCGTTGGACGAGTTCTAGAATCCCCCGAGGGATGTAATTCAAAAGACTGCTGTGCCCTGTGCATGACAGTGACGGGATGCAGGATTCACGGTCGCTCCTCCCCAGGCAACAGCCGGAACATGTCCAAACTGCTAATCAAACTGCGCCATGCGCCAGACGACGAGATCCAGGAGATCCACAGTCTGCTGCAGGAGCACCAGATCGATTTCTACGAGACCCAGTTCGGACCCTGGGGCATCTCCGCACCGGGCATCTGGGTGAATGACGACCACCAGTACCATCGCGCTAAGGCTCTGTTGGACGACTACCAGGAAAATCGCTTCCGCGAGAAACACGCGGAGTACCAGAGACTGCGCCGCGCCGGACAGCACCGGACCTTCCTGCAGAACATGCTGGAAAATCCGGTACAGGTAATCCTTTATAGCCTAATCGTCGGGCTGATCCTCTATTTCTCCATCAGCCCGTTTTTTCGGGACCACTGAACCCGGACAAGGTACTGGGAGCCAGGACTTGCCTCGAATGAGTGCTCACGACACGCTGCAGAAGGTCGAGGCCCGACCGTCAACGTCTGCAGTGTGGCGGCGACGGAAGTCCACGCAGCCGCTTCATGACAAAGGCGCTGCCGGTATGCAAAACCCGGAACGTTGGCCGGGTCTGCTGCGCTATTGAACGGTTGTTTGGTTTCAGGCGGCTCTCGTAAGGTGTGTCGCCTTGAACTCCTCACGCTGCGTCTTGTCGGAGGGGTCGAATCCCGCCGCGGTCATCTTCTCGGCTAGCCACTTCGGCAGGGGACCACGGGAATAGGTGTTGCCGGGATTGTCGGGATCGACGTAGTAGGCGTATGCACCAGAGCCGCGTCGCCGGGGGCCTGACCTCTTCCCTTTTCTGAGCAAGGCCACGACCTCGTCGATCTGATAGCCGCGCTCGGTGATCATCGCGGCGATCTCTTTGGCGAAGCCTGAGATTTCGTTGGCCATCCTCTTCTTGAACTCCGCTTCGAGCCGCTTGCGCTCGGCTTCCATTTCGGCAAGCCGGTTCTTAATCGCTTGAGCCGAGAGGTCGCTACTATCTTGTTTCTTGCGTGCCATTCAAAAACTCCAAAGTCATTTTTTTGTGTCTTCGCCTGTTATTGTAGGGATTGAGATGGAGAAAAACACCTTCGATGTCGCAAATAGTGGCGCTAGGAAGAATCGGATGAACCAGTTCGCCAAACTGAATCAGTGAGATTAGTCATCCATGGCCTCGATCAACTCCCGCCCATCGTTGCGGGGACTGTTCACCTGCCGGGATACTGGGTGCATCGTCCATCGCGCTGGAGCGATAGGCTTCAACATGGCGGACAGGGCGTCCGAGTCCTTGTTCTCGGGATCGAGCCAAGCCTCGTAATCCGCAGGCGACAGAATGACCGGCATTCGGTCGTGGATACCTCGCACCAGCGTGTTGGCCTCGGTGACGACGATGGTGCAGGTCTCCAGGGCGTTGTACCCCTCCCCATGCCATCGTTCCCATAACCCAGCCATGGCGAAAGGCGCCGGATCCTCTCGTCGGATCAGGTAGGGCGTTTTTCCGCTCTGATCTGCTTTCATAGAACCCTTCCGCCGGTATCAGGCAGCGTCGGTGTTGGAAGGCCGTGCGATAGGCCGGCTTCGTGTCGACCGTCTCCGCGCGCGCATTGATCATGCTGTAGCGGTTGTCCGGTTCCTTTGACCAGGAGGGGACGAGGCCCCAGCGCAGGAGGACTAACTCGCGTTTGCCTTGATCGGTCTTGCGGACAGCCAGCACGGCCCGGGTCGGAGCCACGTTGTACCGTGGCGTTGCCTCGCACAGGGTGTCGAGGTCAAAGTGGGCAGCATAGACCTCAAGATCGGAGTACTGCACGAAGGGTCCACACATTGGCACCTCAAAATTCCGGCCACTCAGCGGATGAGCAGGGACACCCTCAGCACCCGCGACGCCGCTGGCGCGAAGGGATAGCCTCAAAAAAGAAAAGGCCGCCCCTGAGGACAGCATGGCTGGGACAGGTGCGGCCAGTCGGGACCAATAGTCAGTGAAAACGGAGACTTAGGTTGCTTTCCGGTCCCTAAGAAAATCCCCGAGTCATAGACCGCAGTTCGGACGTCAGTATGCCACATGGCTGTGTGTGCGGGTGTGACAGGGTCCCCGCGCCTCAACAAGACTTGGGCATTCGCTTAGGCAATCGCCACGGGCTTGCTAGGGGCATACGACCTATGTTGCAGTGTGCGTTTGCCGATTAGATCTGTACAACCGAGGACGAGCGATAAAGGGTATTAATTATGAATTCCGACCTTTCAGAAAAAAGGACCTGGCATTGCGTTAGTTGCCGCGAGCCGATTTTTCCAGATGCTCGCACTTGTCCGCACTGTCGCGCTTCACAGGAGCCCAGGCAATGGGAGGACCTTGGCAAGATCATGAAAGTCGTTGGCGGTTTCGCTGCCGTATTATCTTTGGTAATAGTCGCGTCTCAAGTCAAGGAACTCGTCAACGACAGTCGCCAACACAAACAGGTGGCCTTGGAACTGACTGCTGCCGCCGAACTGGTGCTGCAGGCGGATGATTCCAGTAGTGCCATGGCGCTGCTAAAGCGGGCTGAAGCATCCTATCCAGGGTTGCCTGCGGCTCGCGATCTCCAGGTAAAGATCGGCATGGAGTATCTGCGTCGGTTGTATCCCTTGGACGGTCCTGGTTACGGAATGAGTGAGGCGAAGCTGGAGGCTGACGCGCAGGGGCAGGTTGGCTACCAGTTTTATACGACTATAGATCAACATGAGTTGGAACAACTATTTCAGGACTGGGACCTCTATCAACTGCTGGCCATTCGCGCTGCAAACTCAAAGGGAACAATTAGAGCGCAGTGTCTTGCTCACCTTGGCTGGCTTCTATTGGCGGCGAACCCCGGAGAACTAAAATCGGATGTTGATCGACTGTTCGCCGAAGCACGCGTGGCAGACCAGAAAGACGTCTTTGCGAATGCCATGCGGGCGGCGTGGCTTGTGTCGCGTCGATATGCTGGAGATCTAACCGAAGAGCAACGCATCACAGAAGCAAGAAAGCAGTTTGATGTATCCCGTGCGAATGCGACTCAGACGCCGTCGCCTCCAACGAAGACCCGTCATGAAGTCTTGCTGCGAGAATGGGTGTTGGCCTTGCAGTTAGAAGCACTCCCGGCCCTCGACGCACTAAATTCATTGATCGACGCCCGAGCTAGAGGCGAGTCAGTCACAGCCGTCGGAACCCTTGGGCTTACTCGGGCCATATTTATCGGGTTGAGTGGAAGAGGTGGCGCGCCACGGGCTGAGGAAGTTAGCGAGGTGGAGCATCATTTAATGGGGCGATTCGATAACGAAAAACTTGTTGACATTGCGGTTTGGTTGGCCAAGATGCACTATGGCTGTGACGCTAGTGTTGAGTGCATTAAAAACGAGAACGAAACAGCACAAATGTTATACGCCATTGGGCGCATACATGAACTGAACGATGACAGAAAAGATGCTCAGAAATACTACGAGTCTGCAAAAGGCGTGGGAGACGGTGGGTGGTGGGACGAGTCAATCAAGGCCGGTCTTGCTAGATTGGCTCTGAAGCCTTGACCTGGCCGGTTTGCCGTCAACGTTGGTAGCCGAACCATGGGTCGACGGTCTCAGCTACATGCGGCGGTCACTGCCGACAACCATCCTGACAGCCCGTGTAGCGCGTTGCGCCGT
>CAVTOR010000007.1:0-61787 GCA_963736235.1 uncultured Gammaproteobacteria bacterium | reverse complement strand
GACACCATGCGCATGACCACCCCTCCACTCTGGCTCGCCCTCCTCCTCGCCCTGTCGGGCTGTGCATCCCTGCCGACGGACTTCGAGCGCCCGGTCTCGTCCCACGCGGACCGGGCTGACGAGCCGTCGCGACTGGCAGACTACGCTGCGCCCTACCTGCGCAAGCACCCGAGCAAGTCCGGTTTCTGGCTGCTCGGGGACGGCCTGGATGCCTACGCCGCCCGCATCCTCCTGGCCGATGCGGCGGATCGGACCATCGACGTCCAGTACTACCTCTATCACGACGATGTCACGGGCCGGATCCTGACCGATCGCCTGCTTCGCGCGGCGGACCGCGGGGTGCGGGTTCGGCTGCTGCTCGATGACATGACGACGAAGGGCCTGGACACGCAACTGGCGACGCTCGACAGCCACCCAAACATCGCGGTGCGCATCGTCAACCCCTATGCCAACCGTGGCTTCCGGGCTGTCGAGACCCTCGCGCGTTTCGACACCGTCACGCGACGCATGCACAACAAGTCCTTCAGCGTCGATGACACCATGACCATCGTGGGCGGCCGCAACGTGGGCGACGAGTACTATGGCGTCCATGAAAACGTCAACTTCGGCGACCTCGACGTCCTCGCGATGGGCCCGGCAGCGGTGAAGGTTGGCGAGCAGTTCGATCTCTACTGGAACAGTGCGCTGGCTTATCCGATCCAATCCCTGGCCGGAATTCCGGGCGACCTGAAGGCGCTGCGCCGGGAGCTCAGGGAGTACGCCGAGGCGCAACGCGACTCGCCCTACGCGAAGCGCGCTCGAGACCTGGACCTGGTTCAAGAATTCATCGCTGGAACCTTGCCTTTCCAATGGGGACATGCGCTGGTCTACTACGATCTGCCAGAGAAGCTGGCGACCGATCCGGAGGACCGCTCGACCCACATGGGTCCGAAGGTCTTGTCCAAGACGCTCGGCGCGCTCGAGCGGGACCTGTTGCTCTTCAGCCCCTACTTCGTACCAGGCGAGCATGGCGTCCTGATGCTCACGGACCTGGAGAAGCGGGGCGTGCAGGTCCGCGTACTGACTAACTCCCTGGCGTCCACCGACGTGGGCGTCGTCCACGCCGGCTATGCGAAGTACCGCAAGCCACTGCTGCGGGGCGGCGTGGAGATCTATGAATTCAAGCCCGAGGCGGACGCCGGGCGACAGGGCAAGCTCGGCAAGCTGACTGGATCATCGGGCGCTAGCCTGCACGCCAAGACGTCCGTCTTCGACCGGAAGGCGCTCTTCGTCGGATCCGCGAATCTGGATCCGCGCTCCGGCAAGCTCAATACGGAGCTCGGCATCCTGTTCCAGAGCGAGCCCTTGGCAGGGGGTTTGGCGGACTGGTTCGACGAGAACCAGGCACGCATCGCTTACCAGGTTACTCTCGATCGGAGCCAGTGCGGCGATGAGCAGCGCTGCAACGAGCAGCTGCGATGGACCGATGAGGAAGACGGACGGAACGTCGTCTACATGACGGATCCGCAAACCGGAGCCCTGACGCGCTTTTTCGTCTCTCTGATCGGCTTGCTGCCGATCGAAGGCCAGCTGTAGACGGTTCTTGGCATCCGGTTTCTGCCAGGCTCCGGCAACACGTAAGGGTCGCGTCGCACGAACACTTGACGGGGTCTTACCTCCCTGTTTTTCCGTGGGGACCAATGCCTCTCTACGGCGCAGGGTTGGCCGAGGAGCGTCGCAGCGCAGCGTCCGCTTTCTGGAACCGTCGCCAAATCGCCGTCGCTTCGGCCAGCGGCCGGTAGGTGATAAGAGCGGCTTCCGGAGAGACCCACCGTCAGCGGCAGCAGCGTGACGCGGACGCTGACCAAGGTCGGCTTTTGAGTCCCGGGTGGGCGAAAGCTGTCTTCCCCGTCTCCGAGCGGTTATCTTTTCCGATCAGTGCGCACCGGCGCCCAAATCTGTGGCAATTCGTTCTATTCCTCTTTGGGAGGTCCGTAGATGGCGAAACTGAAAATCAACGGCCAGCTCGTCGAGGTGACTGTCGACGGTTCCACGCCCCTGCTTTGGGTGCTGCGGGAGCATTTGGGGCTGACCGGCACCAAGTACAGCTGCGGCATCGGGCTTTGCGGATCCTGCACGGTGCACATCGACGGCGAGGCCGCGCGCGCCTGCGTCGTCGCGGTCTCGGAGCTCGAAGAGGGTCAGGACATCGTCACCATCGAGGGGCTGTCGGAGAACGACGATCACCCGGTGCAGCAGGCCTGGGCGGAGCTGGACGTGCCCCAGTGCGGCTACTGCCAGCCGGGCATGATCATGACGGCCGCAGCACTGCTGGCCAAGAATCCCGACCCCTCGGACGCCGACATCGACGCCACCATGACCAACATCTGCCGCTGCGGCACCTTCAACCGCGTACGCCGCGGCATCCACCTGGCAGTCGAGATCGAGCAAGAGCGGGAGGTCGTCATGAGCAAAGAACGGATCAACGTCTCGCGCCGTGAGTTCCTCATCCGCAGCGGGGCCGCAGGCGCCGGCTTCGCACTGGGGCTGACTGTGCCCCTGATCGGCCGCACGGCCAGCGCCGCCGAAGGTTCCTCGGCCGCCGACGCCGAGGTCCCGGAGATCAACGCCTGGGTGGTGATCCAGCCGGACGATGCGGTGATCATCCGCATCGCGCGCTCGGAGATGGGCCAGGGCACCCTCACCGGCCTGGCGCAGCTCGTGGCCGAGGAACTGGAATGCGACTGGTCCAAGGTCACCACCGAGTACCCGACGCCCGGTGAGAACCTTCGGCGAGACCGCGTCTGGGGCAGCTTCTCTACCGGCGGCAGCCGCGGTATCCGCGAGAGCCACCTCTACGTGCGCAAGGGCGGCGCCGTCGCGCGGCAGATGCTCATCGAGGCGGCGGCCGATGCCTGGGGCGTCCCGCATGAACGAGTGCCGCGCCGAGAACAGCGTCATCACCCATGTGCCCGACGGGCGCAGACCACCAGCTACGGCAAGGTGGCCAAGGCCGCCGCGGAGCTGTGGCCGCCGGAGCAGGTCGAGCTCAAGGACCCGAAGGACTGGAAGCTCATCGGCCAGCCGGTCAAGCGCCTCGACACCGTGGACAAGCTCAACGGCAAGCAGGTCTTCGGCGCGGACCTGCAGCTTCCCGGCATGCTCAACGCCGCCATCAAGGCCTGCCCGGTGTTCACCGGCAAGCTCAAGTCCTTCGACGCGGCCAAGGTGCGGCAAGATGCCCGGCGTGCGAGCGGTGGTGGCCGTAGAGGACAATGCCGTGGCCGTGGTCGCCGAGACCTGGTGGCAGGCCAAGACCGCGCTGGACGCGCTGCCCGTCACCTGGGATAAGGGTCCGCACGCGAGCTTAAGCAGCGCGGACATCGACAAGATGCTCGACGAGGGCCTCACCTCCGACGAGCAAGTGTTTGTCGGCAACGCCAACGGGGACGTCAAGAAGGGGCTCGAGGGTGCGGCCAAGACCATCGAGGCGGTCTACGCGTATCCCTATCAGAACCACGCCACCATGGAGCCCATGAACGCCACCGCCCTGTGGACCAAGGAGCGCTGCGAGGTCTGGTGTCCGACCCAGAACGGCGAGGCGGCACTGGAGGCCGCGGCCGAGGCGGCCGGGCTGCCCATCACCCAGTGCGATGTCCACAAGATCCACCTCGGCGGCGGCTTTGGCCGGCGTGGCGCCTTCCACGACTTCGTCACCCAGGCCGTCTCCATCGCCAAGCAGATGCCCGGCACGCCGGTGAAGCTGCTCTGGACGCGCGAGGAGGACATGGCCCACGGCCACTACCACCCGGTCACCAAGTGCAGGCTGGTGGGCGGGCTGGACGAGAACGGCGACCTGACCGCCCTGCACGTGCGCATCTCCGGCCAGTCCATCCTCGCCTCGGTGAGGCCGCAGTGGATGGCAGAGGACGGCGCGGACCCCGTCACCTTCCAGGGCTTCCATGCGGACGGCGATCACGCCATCAGCTACACGGTGCCGCACCTGCTGGTGGAGCACGCCATGCGCAATCCGCCGGTGCCGCCCGGCTTCTGGCGGGGCGTGAATATCAACCAGAACGCCATCTACCTGGAGTGCTTCCTCGACGAGTTGGCCCATGCCGTTGGCAAGGACCCGCTGGAGTTCCGGCGCAAGCTCATGGCCGACCACCCCAAGAGCCTGGCGGTGCTCAACGCCGTCGCGGACAAAGTCGGCTGGGGCAAGCCCGCCGGGGAAGGCATCCATCGCGGCCTGGCGGTGGTCAAGACCTTCGGCAGCTACGTGGCCGCCTGCGCCGAGGTGTCGGTGGACCAGGGCAAGGTCAGGATCCACCGCATCGTCGCCGCCACCGATCCCGGCTATGCGGTTAACCCACAGCAGATCGAGGCCCAGGTGGAGGGCTCCTTCGTCTACGGCCTGTCGGCGCTGCTCTACGGCGAGTGCACCCTGAAGAACGGCGCCGTCGTGCAGAGCAACTTCCACGACTACCGCTCCATGCTCCTGCAAGGACATGCCCAAGGTCGAGGTCATGGTCATGCCCTCGGGCGGCTTCTGGGGCGGCATCGGCGAGCCCACCATCGCCGTGGCCGCGCCGGCGGTGCTCAACGCCATCTTCGCCGCCACGGGCAAGCGCGTCCGCAGCGTGCCCTTGAAGAACGTAGATCTAGGCTAGTCGTGACGAACCAGATCGGAAGGTGGGGCTTGCAGACCTTCGCCTGGTCCCAGAACCGCTGGGCCGAGTCATAACCGAGCAATGCAAAATTGCGGGCACCCTGTGTCCGCTCCTAGCTTTGAGCTGTCGCGCCTTGACGCTCCCGCCGAGCGTCACTGCGGTGGCATTGGATCTCGCTCCAGGCGCGCACCCTCCCAGCCGCCGAATCCGCGGCCGCCTCGTAGGTGCTCTGCAGAAAGGCCGAAAGCGCTGCGTCCGGATTGGCGGAGGTCCGAACCGCGTCGTAGGGTAGAAGGAACTCACCCGGCGTTTCATGGGAATACGCTTCGGCGGATTGAACCGGGGAATCGGCGAAACCCCGTGGCACCGGGTAGGCATAGGAGTAGAAGGCAGCGTAGTTGATGGTCCCGCCGCCAGGCCAGAAGTCCGGCCCTCCTCACCTCCTGGCTGTAGGCCTCGCGCGTGACGCGGTCGGGCAAATGGGGAATCCCGCCGGGGCGCGCTGGTGCGGGTCTGCCGGAGAAGCGGGTCACCGCCAGATCAGTGCTGCCCCAGCAGAAATGGACCGGGCTGCACTTGCCGGTGAAGCGCGCGCGAAACGCCTTCAACACGCGGTCCGGCTGCAGCAGCACTCGCCACTAGCGGTTCGCTTAGTCGGCATGGTAGGACGCGTGAAGCCGGTCGTGTCTGAAGCGGATCGGGTCCGGTACCTCTTTGGGCAACTCGTGGATACGCGCCGAGATGATACCCAGGTCGGCGAGCATCGCCATCAACTTTTCATAGAAGTCCGCGACGGACCTGGGAGCCAACGACAGGTTGCGCGTCTGGCCGTCGCTGACGGACACCACGTAACCCGTGGGCGATGAAGTCGAAGTCGATCTGAAACTGCCGTTCGCCATCCGGTATCGGCGAGGTGGTCAGCCCGCGCGGCGTCAAGTAGAGAGTCACGTGCCAGGAGTGGTTGACCCAGGGCGACTTGGCAAGGCGGACTTTGCCAACCACCTGCATCCACAGGTGCAGGGTGGTGCAGGTGTCCGACTAAGCGGCATAAGGCAACTCGGGCCAAGCGGATGGAGAAGGGGTTTGGGCGCTCATGTTTACCTCGTCGCTGTTTCGTCGTCAGCTTTACCGTCCGGATAAGGCCGGCTGCGGCGGCTCGTTGGGGTTGCGGGGGCGGTTCGGGTCGCGCTCTTCGGGTTCTGTGGAGCCTGTGGTCACCAGCGCGCACTCGTCCGGCGCTGGTGAGTTTGCCGACGATATGCCGTGGGCGTAAACGGGCTATAGCTGTGCCGGCACGATCCGCGGCGGGGTTGCCACATCGCGCATGCCACTTTGCCCGATGGGCGTCCGACAAAGGGACCGTGCGCGTATGGCGGGGATGGGCCGATAGGGCACGCCGAGGTACTGCGCGGATGTGCGCAAGAATGCCTCCACGTTGAGTCGATCTCGTACGGTATCGATCATGGGGAATCCTCTGTCGTTGCGAATTCTTGAGTTCCTTACTCGGGAATACAAACAGCGAATGCCGTTTCGTGCAAGAACGAGGGTTGTGTGGTTTTGCAGAACTGCTCCCGCCAATGATGGGGGTGCGCTGAGAACCCCCGGAAACCGACCCGACTTCGACGGAGCAGCGTAGTTTCCATTGGTCGCGTAGGTTTCTTTCCGCCTACCTCGGCAAAAGGATCCCCGTTGCGATAGTCTAGGACGCGCCTCGGCGGCCTGCGCTTGCTTTTCTTTCAGGCGTCTCCGTTGTCCCTACAGCTGCTTTTCGACTTGCCTTGACTGACGACCGATTCAGACCGAACACCGAAGGAGTGAAACGAAGTCAAGCATGAAGGAAGGCGGAGTGGTGAGTCGCAGCGCATACGGCCGCACGACGAAGGGGGCGCAGGCAAGTACGCGAGCATTCACTCCTTCATCACCTTGGTCATGCAGCATCGGATGATCCGGGTGGGCACGGAATGGGGCCCACCAACACGCAATCCCCGCGTGATGAAATCCATGGTCCCGGTTCCTAAGCCGGCCTTTTGGCCCAGTCGCCCGTAGACGCAAGCCCGGAGGAAGCACCGCCAGCTGGGCGGCCTGGTGGCCGCCACCGATTTTGCTCGCCGTCGCTGGCGTGACGAAGCAACTGCACGGATTATCGAAAATGGCAAAACCAGTAATTGCGGACAACAAACCCGTCAAGGTCCAGCTCGCGAAGGGTCAGGAATACCACTTCTGTACCTGTGGGCGGTCGCTCAGTCAGCCCTTCTGCGATGGCTCGCACGTTGGAACGCCTTTCACCCCACGCGTCATCGTCGTCGACAAAGACCAGGAGGCTTTCCTGTGCGCCTGCAAGCACACCGCCAACGCGCCTTTCTGCGACGGCACACATACCAGTTTCTCCGACAGTCAGGTCGGCAAGGAGGGACCGGGACAAGTTATCAGGTCAGAAGGCCAGCCCCCGGCCCGCAACACCAAGCAAGAGCCGACCCTCGAGCTCATCCACCAGCTGGCGAGCGAGGGGCTCGGCTCGATGGGCCGTCACGGACCAATGGCCGCAATGGGTGTGCCGCGGGATCGACTCCCGCACTGGGACGACATCCAGATCATGGTGGCGCAGCTGGACCGCAAGCCGCTCCCTGAAGACACGGCGGTGGGTACGGAAATGGTCATCGGCCCGGAGGCCGAAAAGCCGCTGGTATTGCACATCCCCCTGTTCGTCTCCGACATGAGCTTCGGCGCCCTCTCGGAGGAAGCCAAGATCGCCTTGGCCAAAGGCGCCGAGCTGGCCGGTACCGGCATCTGCTCCGGCGAAGGCGGAATGCTCCCGGAGGAGCAGGAAGCCAACAGCCGATACCTGTATGAACTGGCCAGTGCGAAATTCGGCTACAGAGAGGATCTCCTGCCGAAAGTCCAGGCGTTTCACTTCAAAGGGGGACAGGGAGCGAAAACGGGAACCGGCGGTCACCTCCCCGGCGTCAAGAACCGGGGAAAGATCTCAGAGGTCAGGGGTATCCCCGAGGGAACGCCGGCTATTTCGCCGCCCACCTTCACCGACCTGGTCACTCCGGCGGACTTCAAGCGCTTCGCGGATCGCGTGCGCGAGATCACCGGGGGCATACCGATTGGGTTCAAGCTGAGCGCCAACCATATAGAACGGGACATCGCGTTTGCGCTTCGGGCGAGCGCCGACTACATCATTCTCGACGGGCGCGGCGGCGGCACAGGGGCCGCGCCGCTCATGTTCCGCGACCATATCAGCGTACCCACAATTCCGGCGCTGGCCCGTGCAAGACGCTATCTCGATCAGGAAGGCCTTGGGCGACGGGTAACCCTGATCATCACCGGTGGTCTCAGAGTGCCGACCGATTTTGTCAAGGCAATGGCAATGGGCGCCGATGGCATTGCCATCGCCAACAGTGCCATGCAGGCCATCGGCTGCGTCGGCGCCAGGATCTGCAATACGAACAACTGTCCCGCCGGTATCGCGACCCAGAAGCCCGAGTTGAGGCGCCGACTTGATATCGAGCAATCCGCAGATCGACTGCAACGCTTTCTGTCCAGCTCGGTGGAGCTGATGAAGGTCATGGCGAAGGCCTGCGGGCATACGCATCTCCGGCAGTTTTCCGGAGAAGAGCTCGCGACCTTGAGTGGCGAGATGGCAAAGATCTCCGGTGTTCGGTTTTCCGGATTACAGCTGGAAGGAAATGATCGATGAGCAAACCCGATATCGCCGACACCAAGCCCATGGCAGTAGACCTGAAGGCGGGTGAGACCGTTTGGTGGTGCAGCTGCGGGCGGTCCAAGAAGCAACCGTTCTGTGACGGCTCACACCAGGGTACGGACTTCGAGCCGGTTGGCTTTACTGCGGAGAAAGACGGCAAGGTATTCTTCTGCCTGTGCAAACGTAGCGCCAACCCACCGCTGTGCGACGGCTCGCACAATCGAATTTCGCGGGAAGACCTCGAAGCGCGGAAGGGCACGAAGGAGGTCTGGTATAGGGTTGCAGACGTGGACGAGTTGCACGACGGTGAGGTTCGCGCGGTACAGGCCGGGACACAAAGCATCGCCCTGACCTGTCATCGCGGCGAGATCGGTGCACTCGACAACGCCTGTCCACACCAAGGGGGGCCTTTGGGGGAAGGCAGTATCGAGTGCAACGAGGGCGACGACGACTGCTGGCTCCGTTGCCCTTGGCATGGATGGGATTTCCACCCCTTGACCGGCAGATCGCCCGGAAAGCACGACGATGGCGTGCGGACCTACCCCGTCGAACAGCGTGACGACGGCATCTATGTTGCGGTAAGCGGACCGTCCGAGCGGAAACCGACCGTCAGCGACCGTATGGTCCGAACCATGGTCAACTGGGGCGTCACGCACGTTTTCGGCATGGTTGGCCACTCGAATCTTGGCTTGGCCGATGCGCTGAGGCTGCAGGAGGAGCAAGGGAACCTGAAGTACATCGGCATACGGCACGAGGGCGCCGCCGCGTTCGCCGCGTCGGGCTATGCCAAGCTGTGCGGAAAACCGGCTGCGTGTATGAGCATTGCCGGGCCGGGCGCCACGAACATGCTCACTGGGCTGTGGGACGCCAAGGTTGACCGCGCACCGATCCTCGCGCTGACTGGTCAGGTCAATACCCAGGTGCTCGGTCCCGGCGCTTTCCAGGAAATCGACCTCGCCAGCGCCTTCGCCCCGGTGGCGCGCTTCAGCCAGACTGTCTTGCGCGACTCCAACCATGTGGAACTGATGAATCTCGCCTGCAAGAACGCGGTTGTAGAGCGCGACGTCGCTCACCTGATATTCCCCGACGAGGTGCAAACACTCCCGGCCGCTGACGGTGTCGAGGCGGGGACCCCGGACGGCCGGCTCGGCGATCGCCATATGCTGCCGGCCACCGACACGTTGGCAGCTGCGCTGCAGAGACTCAAGGACGCTAAGCGCCCCGTTGTCATCGTCGGCTATGGAGCGCTCGGGCGAATGGAATACGTGATCAAACTTGCCGAGAAGCTGAAGGCGCCGGTATTGACCACCTTCAAGGCCAAGGGCCAGATTGCCGACGATCACCCGCATGCGGCCGGCGTGCTCGGACGCAGCGGCACACCGGTCGCGAGCTGGTGCATGAATGAAGCTGATCTGTTGCTCGTGTTTGGGGCGAGCTTCTCCAACCACACCGGGATCACTTCGAAGAAGCCCATCATTCAGGTCGACTACGATTCGATGACATTGGGCAAGTTCCACTCGGTCGAAGTGCCTGTCCTCGGCGAGATCGGCTTGACCGCCGAGTGGCTGTGGCGCGCGTTGCCGGATACGCGGGGCGTTGATGACCAGCGACCAGAGTTGGTTGAGCGTTGGGGAATCTGGCGTGACGAGAAGGCACGGCGGCGTGAGCGCAACCGTGGCAAGGGCATCAACTCCGCGGTTTTGTTCGAGATGCTGTCCCGGGTCGCTCCGGCCGACGCCGTCATCGCGGTGGATGTGGGCAACAACACCTACTCGTTCGGGCGATACTTCGAATGCCGTGGGCAGCGGGTGCTGATGTCGGGTTACCTCGGCTCGATCGGGTTCGCATTCCCGGCCGCGATGGGCGCATGGGCGGCTACCCAGGTGCAGGCCGATTTCCACGGTCGCAAGGTGATTTCAGTCAGCGGGGACGGTGGTTTCGGTCAGTACATGGCCGAGCTCACGACTGCCGTACAGTACGAAATGGACATCTGCCATGTGCTGTTGAACAACGCCGAGCTCGGGAAGATCAGCAAGGAGCAGCGGGCGGGCCAGTGGCCGGTCTGGCAAACCAGCCTAAGGAACCCGGACTTTGCCGCTTATGCCGAGAGTAGTGGAGGTCTTGGCATCCGGGTCGAACGTTTAGACGAGCTTTCGGACGCGTTGGAGCGGGCCATCGCTCACACTGGGCCGGCGCTGATCGATGTGGTTGCGGACGTGGAGTTGATCTGAGAAACCACGATGGAAGGAGAATCGCGTAGGCGTCGCTACTGAACAGGAAACACTCTGCTGCCTTGGTGCCCCGCGCAGTTTGAGCCTCAGGGGTCCCGGCTTTCCAGCCGTTGCCACAGGGCCAACCGGCAGCTCTTGTACAGGAGCGGTCCTTGGCCGGAAGCCTGCCGACCGGATCGTCCTTACGCAGCCGATCGGCCAGCAGACCCCAGCGGCAGCAATCACCATCGAACAGTCATAGTGGCGGCTCGGCGGGCGCATCGCCAACCGCAAGTCCGCGTGAAGTCTCAGGTCCGGTGGCCCATGGGTTCCTCGGTCGGCGGCCCTTGTCGGGGTCGCTTCGATCCAATGTCCGCCTCAGCGGAAGCCGCGGAGCGCCAATGGCGAACTCGGAGTGGGTCCCGGGCGCCTCGGTATTCTGATCACCCGACCGGCGGTACGCCGATCAGCCAGCGGTGGAGCCAGAGGACGAACGCGACGTACAGGGCGAGTCCCGCGACGATGGCGATGATGTCGTTCAGCTTCGACGGCGGTGCCCCAGGTACCGGACGCTGAACCCGGTGCTTCATCGAGATCCGGTCCGCCACGGCCCACGCCAGGAAGGACCCGAAGAGCACCACGTCTGCCAGCGTTCCGTTGGCAAGCAGGTGGGCGAGAGCCCAGAGCTTGACCGCCGCCAGCATCGGGTGCTTCGTGGCCGATTGGATGCGGCCGGGAAGGTAGGCGGCAAGCAGCAGGGGGAAGACCGGCACCATGAGCAGCAGCGTGAGGTGTCGCAGCCAGACCGGCGGCACGTACAGGAACACGGGCTCCTGCCGCGCTAGCCCATACCCCCAGACGATCAACACGAATCCGGCGAGGGCCACGATCCCGTAGATTCCCTGCCACTTCTGGTCGCCCAGACGCGCGGCTACCTGGTCCCGCCAAGGGGCGTTGACGATCGAGATCGAATGCACGCCCAGGAAAACGATCAGTCCCGCAATCAGTATCTCCATGCTCCCGTACCCTTCGGCAATCGGAAAAACGACCTGCGGGACATGCTACCGGAAATCACGATCGGGTGGGGCTTCTCAAGCGGTGACGGGTAGAGGCGTGTTGTCCGCGATGAGGACCGCAGGGTCATCGCGGAACGACCGCGTCAACCGCATGTTCAGTCGGCGACGGGTGGTGCGACGTTCCCTGGTCTTCATCGCCGAGGCTGGCCGGGTCCTGATGAATGATGATGTCCGCGTAGGGGAATTCGACGCGTAGCCGCTCCTCGGCGATGGTCGAGATGCGGTGCGCCTCGATGAGCGAGAGGCCGTCGGCGAGCTCGAGGTGGAGCTGAATCACCTTGGTCTGGCCCGATTGCCGGGTGCGCAGTCCATGTACGCCCAGCACCCCGGGCGTCTCGCTAATGGTGGCCGTGATGTGCGCGCGTTCCTCGTCCGGCAGCTCATGATCCATCAGCAGTTGCACCGCATCGTGCGCAATGCGTCCGGCGCTGTAGAGGATGAAGGCGGCGATGCCCAGGGCGAATATCGGGTCCAGCCCGGGCCAGCCGAGCTGCGCCAGGAGCAGCGCCGCCACGGTCGCGCTGTTGGTCGCCAGATCGGTGGCGTAGTGCAGGGCATCGGCGCGAATGGCGGTGGAGTGGGTGCGCCGGATAACGTGATGTTGGACGAGGAGCAGGATCACGGTCGCGGCGATCGCGAACAGCATCACCGCGAGCCCCACACCGACCTGCGCCAAGGGCTGCGGATGCAGCAGTCGATCGATCGCATGCAGCACCAGGAACACCGCCGAACCGACGATAAAGGTGGCCTGGCCAAGGCCGGCCAGTGCCTCCGCCTTGCCGTGACCGAAGCGGTGCTCGTCGTCCGCCGGCATCAGGGAATAGCGCACCGCGAACAGGTTCACCAGGGAAGCGCCGACGTCCATCAGGGAATCCACCAGCGAGGCCAGGACGCTGACCGAGCCGGTCAGGAGCCAGGCCACCAGCTTTGCGACGATCAGAACCGAGGCCGTCGCGACCGATGCATAGGTGGCGATCCGGAGCAGGCGTGCGATTTCTGGCGTCATGTAGCGGCCCAGGGGTTGGATTGACGGAACACAAGGGCGAGGGCGGCGAAGCGGAGCAGACTATAGCGCAGTGGGCGGGACGCTGCTGCACTGGCTCGTAAGCGACTCGCCAAGGGGTGTCGGGGCCGCGCCCGTTACCCCTGTGGGCAGTGGATCGGAACCGATCAGCTTGGTTTCAGGTTGCCCTGGTAACATCCCCCGAATTCCGGCCAGTGCCCGCACCCATGCCGTCACGCCATCCGTTCGACCGGAGACCAGACCCGTGTTCAGATACGCACCATTGATGGGCAGCCTGCTATCGCTGTTTTTGAGCGCCGCGCCCATGGCTTCGGCATCCGGCGCCGGAGTACCTGATGGGACGCGGCCGCCTACCCTGCGGGAGGTTGTCCAGCATGCCCTCGAGCGCGATCCGCAGGGCCTGGTCCTGACCTCTCGCGGAGAGGAGGTCGACGCCTTCCAGGAGCGCGCCCGCGGGCTGCTTTCCGGTCCGCCGGCGCTGTACGGGCTCTACCGCAGCGATGCCCTGGGCAGCGACGACGGGCTGCAGGAGATGGAGGCGGACGTCGAGCTGCCCTTGTGGCGTCCCGGCCAGCGGGCGGCGGAGCAGCGGGCCGCGGAGGCCCGGCGGGCCGGCCTGGAGCGCTCCCGCGGCGCCCTGGCGCTGACGGTTGCCGGCCGGGTGCGGGATGCCGTCTGGGAGGTCGTCTATCTGCGCAACGAGCTGCGGCTGGTGAAAAAGGAGTGGGAGACGGCCCGCGCCTTGCGACTGGACGTGGAGAAACGGGTCGAGGCCGGGGAGTTGGCGAAGACGGATGCATTGCTCTCCCGGGAGGAGACCTTGCGCAAGGAAACCGACTACATCAAGGCAGAGTCCGAGGCCGAGCACGCCCTGCTGCGCTATCAAGCGCTAACCGGACTCGATCAGCTCCCCGGCGATCCGGAAGAACCCCGGAGCGCGCAACAGGCGATCACGCCCGCCCACCCGTTGCTCGCGGACGCGGACGCCCAGGTTTCGACCGCGCAGGCCAAGCTGGGCGTGGCCAGCCGCTCGGCGGGTGGCAATCCCGAGCTACTCATCGGCGGCAAGCGCGAGCGCGGCGCGGCCGGAGAAGACTACAACGACAGCGTTCAGGTCGCGGTACGCATCCCGTTCAACATCGGGCCCGCCGCCAAGCCGGAGGTGGCGACGGCCGGGACCGCCCTGGCCGAGACCGAGGCCGCCCGCGTCGGCTTGGCGCGGCAACTGTCCACCGAGTTGCGCACCGCCGCGCATGAGCTCGAGACCATCGGGCGGCGTCTCTCCCAGGCCAAGGAACAAAACCGCATCGCCGCCGAGAATCTGCACCTGGCGCGCCGCGCCTTCGACCTCGGGGAGATCGACCTCACGGGCCTGCAGCGGGTGCAGTCTCTCGCCTTCGCCGCCGAGCGCGCGGAACAGCAGCTCAAGATCCTGCGTCAACGCGCCATCGCCCAATACAACCAAGCCGCTGGAGAGCTTCCATGAAGTCCCTGCCGTTGCGTTTTTTCATGCTGCTCCTAATGGCAGTTTCAGGAGCCGAGGCGTCGCATGAGATCGCCATCAGCCCGGAGCAGATGGAACGGTTGGGGATCATCCTCGCGCGCGTGGAGCCCGCCGAGGCCTATGTGACCGACCGGTTGCCCGCGCGGGTGATGATCCCCCCGCAACAGGCGCGCGTCGTCGCCGCGCCCCGCGGCGGTCTGGTGACCGCCCTGCGCGCCGCCCAAGGCGACGAGGTGCAGGCCGGCGAGGTGTTGGCGCACATCGAGAGCCCGGAGATGGTGGGGCTGCAAAGAGAGCTGCTGCAGGCGGCAACCCAGCTGCGCCTGGCGGAAACCGAGCGCAAGCGAGACGAGCAATTGTTCAAGGAGGGGATCATCGCCGAGCGCCGTCTATCTGGAGACCCGCAGCCGCTACGAGGAGGCCGCTTCCCTGGTGGCTGAGCGCCGGCAGGTTCTGCAGCTGGTCGGCTTGAGCCCGGAGGCGGTCGCGGAGCTGGAGCAGAGCCGCACGCATGACCAGCACCCTGGAGGTTCGCTCCCCCATTCCGCGGTGTCGTGATCGAGACCCAGGCCGGCCTCGGCGAGCGGGTCGCCGAATCCCAGCCCCTTTACCGGGTGGCCCAGATGGAGCCCCTGTGGCTGGAGATCGATGCGCCGCTGGATCGGATCAAGGGGATCTCCACCCGGCAGCCGGGTGGAGATCCCCTGCGACCAGGGCGACGCGCACGTCAGCCTGATCGGACGCAACGTGGATCCCGCCAACCAGACGGTCCTGGTGCGGGCCGAGGTGAAGGACAGCGGCGCCTGCCTGCGCCCGGGCCAGTTCGTCGAGGTGCGACTGCAGCTCAGCAGCAGCGTGGACCAGTACCGGGTGCCCTCGAGTGCCATCACCCGCATCGGCGACACGACCCTGGTCTTCGCGCACGAGGCCGTCGGGTTCTTCTCGGTTCCGCGTGGAGATCGTCGCCCGCGAGGGTGAGTTCAGTGTCGTCACCGGCGACCTGTCAGCCGGGGAGGAGGTGGCGACAAGCGGCATCGCCTCCCTCAAGGCCGCCTGGACCGGCCGCGACGGTGGCTGAGCCATGATCGAGCACCTGATCCAGTTCGCGCTGCGCCAGCGCCTGTTCATGCTGCTGATGGTGGCGCTGCTCGCCGCCGGCGGCTACCTGGCCTTTCGCGATCTCCCCATCGACGCCTTCCCGGACGTGTCCTCGCCCCAGGTCAAGATCGTGATCAAGGCCGCGGGGATGACCCCGGAGGAGGTCGAGGCGCGCATCACCGCCCCGGTCGAGGTGGAGATGCTCGGCATCCCCGACCAGGTGATGCTGCGGTCCATGGCCAAGTACGGCCTCACGGACATCACCGTGGACTTTGCCGAGGGCACGGACATGTATTGGGCGCGCCAGCAGGTGGCCGAGCGCCTGGGCGGCGATCTGGGGCGATCTGCCCGCGGACATCGCCGGCGGCATCGCCCCCATGACCACGCCGCTCGGGGAGATGTTCATGTTCACCGTGAGCGGCGGCGATCTGGACCTGATGGAGCGCCGCAGCCTGCTCGACTGGGTCATCCGCCCGGCGCTGCGCACCGTGCCCGGGGTGGCGGACGTGAACTCGCTCGGGGGTTTGGTGCGCAGCTTCGAGGTGGTGCCCGACAACCTGCGCATGAACGCCCGGGGCGTGAGCCTGATGGCCCTGCGCGAGACCCTGGAGGCCAACAACCGCAACGACGGGGCGGGGCGCCTGGTCGAGGGCGAGGAGACCCTGCTGGTGCGCGCAGAGGGCAGTATCCAGTCGGTGGACGACCTGCGCGACATCGTGGTGGGCACCTACAACGGTGTTCCCGTGCGGGTGGGAGACGTCGCGGACGTGCGGATCGGCGCCATCACCCGTGCCGGCGCCGTGACCCGTGATGGTGAGAGTGAGGCCGTCGAGGGGCTGGTGCTCGGCCTGCGCGGCGCCAATGCCCGCCAGGTGGTGGAAGGGGTGCGCCAGCGCCTGGCGGAGCTTCAGTCGGCCCTTCCCGAGGGTGTGCAGGTCGACGTCTTCTACGATCGCGGCAACCTGGTCGACCGCGCCGTGCTATACGGTTTCCAAGGCCCTGGGCGAGGCGGTGGTTCTGGTGCTGATCCTGCTGGTGCTGCTGCTCGGCAATCTGCGCGCGGCGGTCACCGTGGCCCTGATCCTGCCGTTGGCGGCGCTCGCGACCTTCATTCTCATGCGCTGGTTCGGGCTCACGGCCAATCTGATGAGTCTTGGGGGGCTGGCCATCGCCATCGGCATGCTCGTGGATGCCGCCGTGGTGGTGGTCGAAAACGTGGTCGCGCAGCTCAGTCAGGGCAACAAGAAGCTGCCGCGACTGCACCTCATCTACCGCTCGGTGCGGGAGGTCTCGGTGCCCGTGACCGCGGGCATCCTGATCATCATCATCGTCTTTCTTCCCTTGCTCACCCTGCAGGGTCTGGAGGGCAAGCTCTTCATCCCGGTGGCGATGACCATCGTGTTCGCGCTCAGCGCGTCCCTACTCTTGTCGCTCACCGTGATCCCGGTGCTGGGCTCCTTCCTGATCGGCAAGGTGAGCCACGAGGAACCCCTCCTGGTGCGACTGCTGCACCGTGTCTACGAACCGGCGCTCGCCTGGTCCCTGCGCCACGGCGTGCTGGTGGTGGCCGCGGCCCTGGCCCTCCTGGCCGCCACCGCGTTCGTCTTCACCCTGATCGGCAAGACCTTCATGCCGACCATGGACGAGGGCAGCGTGATCGTGCAGCTGGAGAAGCTGCCCTCCATCAGCCTGGAGGAGTCCCTGGGCCTGGATCTGCGGGTGCAGCGTACCCTGATGGAGCAGGTGCCGGAGGTCGTCGGCGTGGTGGCCCGCACCGGTTCCGATGAGCTGGGCATGGACCCCATGGGGCTCAATCAGACCGACACCTTCCTCGTCCTGAAGCCGCGGGAGGCATGGCGTTTCGAGACCAAGGACGAGCTGCTGGACGCGATGCGCGCCGAGCTCGACGGCTTCGCGGGCGTCGCCTACGGCTTCACCCAGCCGATCGAGATGCGGGTCTCGGAGATGCTGACCGGGGTGCGCGGGGACGTGGCCATCAAGCTCTTCGGCAGCGACCTCGACGTGCTGAACGACAAGGCCTCTCAGATCGCCGAGCTGGTGAAGGGCATCGCCGGCAGCGAGGACGTCTGGTTCACCGAGAACGAGGGCGTGCAGTACCTGAAGGTCGAGCTCGACCGCTTGGCCCTCGGCCGCCTTGGCCTCAACGTCGACGAGATCGAAGAGGTGCTGCGGGCGCAGATCGAGGGGCGCGAGGTGGGCACGGTCTACGAGGGCACGCGGCGCACGCCGCTGCTGCTGCGCGGGGCGGCCGATCTGCGCGCCTCGCCGACGGACTTCGAGAACCTGCGCCTCACCCTGCCGGACGGGCGGTTGGTCCCGCTGTCGAGTGTCGCCAGGCTGACACGGGTAGGTGGGCCCGTGCAGGTGGGCCGCGAACAGGGCAACCGGCTCTCGGTGGTCATCGCGAACGTGCGCGGGCGGGATCTGGTGGGCTTCGTCGAGGAGGCCAAGGCCCTGGTCGCCGAGAAGGTGGAGCTGCCCACCGGCTATTACGTGCAGTGGGGCGGCCAGTTCGAGAACCAGCAGCGGGCGGCCACCCGGCTGTCCATCGTCGTGCCCATCGCCATCGGGCTCATTTTCCTGCTGCTGTTCAGCACCTTCCGCTCGCTGAAGCAGGCGGGGCTCATCCTGCTCAACATACCCTTCGCCATGATCGGGGGTGTCTTCGCCCTGTGGATCTCCGCGGAGTACCTGTCGGTGCCGGCATCGGTGGGCTTCATCGCCCTGCTGGGCATCGCCGTGCTGAACGGGGTGGTGATGGTGAGCTACTTCAACCAGCTGCGCGCCATGGGGATGCCGCTGGAGCAGGTGGTGCTGGAGGGGGCGAAGCGGCGCCTGCGTCCGGTGATGATGACCGCCAGCATCGCCGCTTTCGGCCTGGTGCCCCTGCTGTTCGCCAGCGGGCCGGGTTCGGAGATACAGCGCCCCCTGGCCATCGTCGTCATCGGGGGGCTAGTGAGCTCCACGCTGCTGACCCTGCTGATGCTGCCGATCCTCTATCGTCGCTTCGGCGACCCGGGCGTCCCGCGCGCCGTCGCTGTCACGCCGCCTCCGGAGCCCGTCCATGAGTGAGCAATGCCTGCTGGTCCTGATCGCGCCTCCGGGCGTGGAGGAGGCGCTGGTCGACTTCCTGCTGGCCCAGGAGCACTTCTCGGGCTTCAGCGCCCAGAAGGTCGACGGCAGCCCCGCCCACGGCCGACTCACCCTCGCGGAGCAGGTGACGGGGCGCAAGCGCCAGGTCATGTTCCAGGTTCACGCCCCCCGGGAGGAGGTGCACGAGCTGGTGGATCGGCTCCGGGAAGACTTCCGGGGCGCAGGTCTGCACTACTGGATCATGCCGGTTATCGAGGCGGGGCCGATCCCGTAGCCCTTCAGGTCCCTCCAATACGGTCGAAATAGCGCGCCCGGTAGAGCAGCCGCGGGCGCTCGCCATCCTCGAAGCCGGTGCGGGTGTGCAGCACGTTGTTGCTGACGAGACCCCAGCCCGGTTGGAGCTTCCCCCGAAAGTGCCAGGCGGTCTCGCGATAGAGGATCTCCCTGAGGAAGGTAACGGCTTCAAGGGTGAGTGGGTCGTCGCGCCAGACGATGTTGCGTTTGCGGTCCGTGTAGCGCATGTGCAGGCGGCCGTCGGGCCGGACGGAGAAGACGGGGCCGGACTGCTCCGGGCGCCGCTCTTCACCGTCCACGAGGTTGGCGGGGATGGTCATGGCTCCCGGGTGCATCAGCGCCCGGACGTACTCCGGATTCTGGTCGCGGAGCAGGATGTAGGCGATTTCGTGATCCAGGAGCTCGTTCTCGCCGCCCTCCATCGCCGGTTCGACGCAGTGCAGCAGCAGGCCGTGGATCTGATGCTCCGGGGTGTTGTAGTAGCCGTCGGTGTGCCAGGCGATGGGCCTGTTGCTGTAAGGGATGTAGCCGCGGTGTAGAGTATCGGACTGGACCTTGAGCGAGGTGATGGCGTCCTCGTCCGCACCGGTGTTGTGGTCGAGACGGACAAGACCGAACCGCTCGCCGAGGGCGCGCACGATGTCCTTGTCGGGATCCCGCCCGGTGTCGCCGGCATAGATGGCCATGTTGGCCCGGCGGCAGCAGTCCAGGATGGCGGCATGTTCCGCCTCGGTCAGTCGACGCGGGTCCCGGACCTCGACGATCAGGTCCTCGAGATTCGCGGGATGGCGGTCGAGCTTTTCCGCGCGCCAGCGCTCGTACGTATCCGTCTGGTCGAGGTCGAAAGGGGAGGAGACGGCGGGGGAGGTGGTATACGGTGACATGAGTTGATCTCTGACGCGGTGTGGTGGCTTGCGCGCATGGGAGGCCGTGGCCCGAGTCTCGGCGAAGCAAGGAGCCGATCAGCGCAACCGTGCGGCGGGGCCGTCGGGACTTTGCATGTTCTGGCTCGTCCAAGGAGTCGTCGAAAGGACATGCCCGCACGACTATATGCGCCCCGGATCCCATGGCCATGACGAGCGTCAATTGTTGGACGGGAGTGGCCAATCCTCGGGGACCGCCTTTCGGGACATGGCGCGCCGTTGGACATGCGTGCCTTGCTTCCCGCGCTGGACCATACCCTGGTCGGTAGTGTGGCAGCGGTCCGACTTGCCAGCTCAGGCCCCGTACGTATCATTCGGACCAAACCGTGAAGTGGGTCACGGATCAACAGGGGGTGGGAACAGCTCTTTTTATCTGTGGTCTCAGTGTGCTTAGCGGATACAATACAGTCTTTAGGTCAACTCAGCCTTCGCGCAATTCCAGTCGAGATACCCCTGTCCCATGTCATACGCAACGAGAGTCGACGAGATGGTCGGTAAGCACGTGGCGGAGTTTCAGCACGAGCTGTCTCTCGCCAGGGTGATGGGGGCTTGCCTCGGAAAACCCTGCCCCATGCCGTACGGATATCCGTTGCGGGTTTGGTGCCCACATCATATTTGCCGCTCTCCGTCCGTGAAGCGGTTCGTTCCGCGTGTCGGCGCGAAAATGAGCAACGGCGCTCCGATGCCGCTTCGCCTGCGGCTGATCGGCGACTACGTGCTGGGTCTCTATAACCCCCGCAACCATTGACCGGCCGCGGAGCAGGAAGCCGCGTGCCCGGGATGGTCGTGATCCGGGCTTCCTTACACAGACGTGTTAGGGAGTGCCGGCGCCTCGACCTGGTCCGCCGATTTCGTTTCCGAACTGTCGCTTTCCGGGTGCACCCGCAGCATCACCTCGCGCGTGAGGGCGAGATATTCTTCCACCGATAGGTAGGCAGAGGCCGTCGCCAGGGCGGCTTGGGCGAGCTTCGCGTATGTCTCCGCCGACTCTACTTTGCCTTGCTTTGCGAGTTGGAGGGCATGATTGACGTACTCGAATGTGCGCCGTCTCAGTTGCTCACCCATCGGCGGCTTCAATGAGCCCGCTCGCGGTTCTCTAGAGAACTGAAGCGCCAGTTCGCTGGGGAGCTCCGTCGGGTGTGTCGCGGGAGATGGCGTGTCCGATCGGTCGGCGGTTTTCTCGCCATCGGAGGTGCTCTCGTCGGGAGCGATCGCGTTCGATTCGGCCGGCCCCGCAGCAGAGATCTCGCCGCCCTGTATCGCGACGGCATACCTTCGCGCTTGCGCACCCAGGGGGCCGACGATGTCCACGTTGGTCACGCGCCCAATCTTCTGATCGGTTTTGTCGACGCGCAGTTCGAGGAGTCTTGTCGACACCTGCAGGTAGAGCTGCATGACGCCCTTGAGCAAGGAATCCACCTTCCCACCCAAGTGTTCGGCGGTTTCCTGGTCTAGAGCCGGTGGAGAAAGGGACGGAGCCGGTGTTCCCGTTCGGCTGGATGCGGATTCGAGCCCGTTGACGGACGAGACCGCCGCGGATTCAGCCGAGCGTGTGCCGCTGTTCTCGCTATTGCCCATCATCGGATGCTACGGCCGGGATTTGCGGGCGCCAAAAATCTGGGAAGTCCGGATTGCGGAAGCCGGGCTCTGCGAGGCGCTCGGCTGGGGGCCGCAATCTGGACGTGTAGTCCATGACCGCCGACACGTCGCGGTCGGTGAAGGACTGGATCTGCTTTACCATTTCAGGATCGGCGTTGCGCCGCTTGCCGTTGCGGATCCACTCGAATTGCCGCACCAGGTAGTCGTAGTGCTGCCCCTGGATCAAGGGCATGTGGTCCTTGGCCACGCCTTGCCCTTGGTCGCCGTGGCATTCCGCGCAGTATTTCACGTACAGCCGCTCGCCATGCTTCAGGTCGTCGCCGGGGCCCATGCCGTTCTCCGGAGTCATGGGGAAGCGAGCGATGTAGGCGCTCACGTTCGCGATCTGCTGCAGGGTCAGGTGATCGAGCAGGGTAAACGGGAACATGGTCGGGTTGTCGCGGTTGCGGGCGCGGATGTCGGCCAGCTGCTTGATGATGACCGACCGGTGCTGGCCGGCGATCTGGGGATAGTCGCCGTCAGTGCTGCCCCAGCCCTCGGGCTGATGGCATACGGCGCACAGCAGGTAGACCTGGCGCCCATTCTCCAGGTCTGGCTCGAGGTGGATCGCCTTCTCGAGCTCCGCGGCGGCGAGGGCTGGATCGTCGGCGAGGACCCGCCCACCAGAAAAGGCGAGGGCGAGTGACAATAGAAAAACGGCCAAACCGATCGGCTGGCGAAGGGTATCCATCAATTCTCCTCAGGCGGCGGCGATAGCCGCGGGCTCGACATGGCCCGGGCGCTTATTCTTTAAGGCTGCGCTCGAATCTCGAGGAAAGCCTCGGATCGAAATCAAATCTTCCCGTGGCGCGGAGCTGGGCGGAAACTCCTCCCCGAGTCGAATGGCGGCGCACCACGAATAGTGTATAGACGGCTTTTCCTTCGCTGACAAGTTTCTACCTGTTCGGCGGATGCTGGTCGCGCTTGTCTCTAGGCTCCCTGGTCTCCGCTCAAGCAAGGGAAGAGTAAGCGAGCCCTGCTGCGGCGCAGGCAGCGATAACGGGAATAATGCCGATCCTGAAGCGCCACAGGGCGATGAAGGCCGCGAGGCTGATCAGCAGCGAGAACCAGTCGAACCGGCCCGAAAGGGGTTCCGCCTCGGTCGCCTCCGGCCACAGCACGTGCCAGGCGAAGAACAGCGCCAGGTTGAGGATGACACCCACCACGGCGGCGGTGATCCCGGTCAAGGGCGCGGTGAACTTCAGGTCGTGGCGTGTCGCCTCGACCGCCGGGCCACCGACCAGGATGAACAGGAAGGAGGGCAGGAAGGTGAAGAAGGTCGCCACGGTCGCCCCGGCAATGCCGGCCAGCGCCAGGTTGTCCGGTCCGAACAGCTCCTTGGTCCAGCCGCCGACGAAGCCGACGAAGGCGACCACCATGATCAGCGGTCCCGGGGTGGTTTCGCCGAGCGCCAGCCCGTCGATCATCTGCGGGCCGGTGAGCCAGCCGTAGGTTTCGACGCCGCCCTGGTAGACGTAGGGCAGGACGGCGTAGGCCCCGCCGAAGGTGACCAGCGCCGCCTTGGTGAAGAACCAGCCCATGCGCGTCAGGGTGTCTTCCCACCCGAGGGTGAAATAAAGCATCCCCCCGGCCAGGACCCAGATCCCGAGCCCCACGGCGATGTGCACCATCGTTGAACGCCAGCTGAAGCTCGCCCACGCCGGCGGTGGGGTATGGTCGTCGATCAGCGCCGGGCCGTAGGTCTTGTCGCTCGAGCCGTGCCCGCCCCCGGTCTTGAACTTGTCCGGCGCCAGGCGTCCGCCGATGTAGCCGAGGACGCCCGCCGTGATCACGATGAGGGGGAAGGGCAAATTGAGGGCAAAGATCGCGACGAACGCCGCCGCGGCGATGGCCCACAAGACCCCGCTCTTCAGTGCGCGCGAGCCGATCCGCCAGGCGGCGAACACCACGATGGCGGTCACCGCCGGCTTGATGCCGAACAGGATGCCCTCGACCACCGGCAGGTCGCCGAAGGCGAGGTAGATCCAGGTCAGTCCGATTAGGATGCCCAGGGAGGGCAGCACGAACAGGGTGCCGGCCATGATGCCGCCGACGGTTCCGTGCATCAGCCAGCCGATATAGGTCGCGAGCTGCTGGGCCTCCGGCCCCGGCAGCACCATGGTGTAGTTCAGCGCGTGCAGGAATCGGTGCTCGCTGATCCAGCGGCGCCGCTCCACCAGCTCCGTGTGCATCATGGCCATCTGGCCGGCGGGACCACCGAAGCTGACGAAGCCGAGCTTGAGCCAGTAGACAAAGGCGGTCCAGAGGGAGACGGGGGGCGGTGCTGTCGGGTCTGGTGCTTGGAGATCTTGCGAGCCGGACATGGAAATAGGCCTCTTCAGCGGAGCGCCGATCATAGCCATGGCGATCCCCGTTGAATACAGGTCCGGAGAATATTCGCGATGAGGGATTCCCCGCTGGCGGGCTCAATCCGCCGGCGGGGGTTGGCCGATCAGCTCCCGGGTCGTCGACAACATGGACTGGGCCGCCACCGCAACAGCGGCGCTGAGTTGGTTGCTCGCGAAATCGAAGGACTCGCCGACGACCGTGACCAGATGTGCCTCGGGGAGCTTGCCGTAGAGGGCCTGGGACCAGGCGAGCAGCTCCGCGGGCTCGAGGAAATGAGCCATGGTGGAGACCGTGGCTCGGCTCGGATGCAGACGGCGGCAGCGGACCTCGCCCGGTTCCCCCTCCAAGGCCGCGTCCAAAAAGATCACCAGGTCGCTGGCCGCGATGTCGGGGACCAGGTCGGCGGTGAGCACGTGCCGGGCGATGACCGTGACGCCTTCCGGAAGGCTCTCCTGCTGCAGCCGGTCCGCGACCAGCGGGCCGATGGCGTCGTCGCCCCGGATCGGGCTGCCGTACCCGATGATCAGCGCCTTGCGCGGCGAGCGCTCGCTCACGACCGCTGTAGGGTGTCGACCAGCCGGCCCGCCGCGTTCTTGAGCTCAATGCGCATCGGCATCTGCCCGAAGGCGTGGGAGGCGCAGGAGAGGCAGGGATCGAAGCAGCGGATGACCGCCTCCACCCGGTTCAGCATGCCCTCCTCGAGCCGGGTGCCGTCCACGTAGGCCTCCGCGACCTGGCGTATTCCCTGGTTCATGGCGAGGTTGTTGTGGCCGGTGGCGATGATCAGGTTCATCCAGGCCATGAGACCGTCGTCGTCGATCCGGTAGTGATGGATGAGGATGCCGCGCGGGGCCTCGGCGACGCCGATGCCCTCGTAGCGGTTGCCCCGGGCGCGCGCCCGCACCTTGGTGTCCAGGATCTCGGGGTCCTTGAGCAGGCGTTCCATGCTCTCCAGCGCGTAGATGATCTCCACCAGCCGCGCGTAGTGGTAGTGGAAGCTCGAGCTCACCGGGCCGGACTCCTGGAGCATGCGAAACTCCGCCAGCGCCACGTCCGCGTAGGGCGTTCCGCACGCCTCTACGTTGTTGAGACGGGCGAGGGGGCCGACGCGGTAGATGCCCTGCGGGTAGCCCCTGGGCTGGTAGTAGGGGAACTTCATGTAGGTGAAGTCCTCGACCGCCTCGCCGATCACCCGCCGGTACTCGTCCGTCGGGACCATGTCCTCGACGATGCGGCCCCTGGCGTCCTTGATGCGCAGCAGGCCGTCGTAGTGCTCCAGGTTGCCCCTGGGGGTCACCAGGCTCAGGAACAGGGTCGGGATATCGCCGAAGTGTTTTGCCTCCTCCCTGAATCTGGGTACCAGCTCCTTGTAGAAAGCGTAGGTGCGCTTGGCGATCTCCATTCCTTCGGGCAGGAGCGCCAGCATGGCGGCGCGCTTTTCCTCGCTGAGCGCCTCATTGACGCCGCCGGGCACGACCCAGGTCGGGTGGATCTTCTTGCCGCCCAGGGTCTCGATGATCTGCTGTCCGATCTGCCGCAGCCGGATGCCGTCTCTTGCCAGCGCGGGATTCTGCGACATGACCCCAAAGATGTTGCGCCGCGCCGGGTCCGCATCCCACCCCAGGAGCAGATCCGGTGAGGAGAGATGGAAGAAGGAGAGCGCATGGGATTGGGTCAGTTGCGCCAGGTTCATGATCCGCCTGAGCTTCACCGCGGTGGACGGAATCTTGACGCTCAGCAGGTCGTCGCATGCCTTGTTCGAGGCGAGCAGGTGGCTCACCGGGCAGATACCGCAGGTGCGGGCGGTGAGCGCCGGCATCTCCCGATAGGGACGGCCCTCGCAGAACTTCTCGAAGCCCCGGAACTGGGTGAGGTGGAACTTGGCGTCCTCCAACTCGCCCGATTCCCCAAGCTGGAGCGTGATGCGGGCATGGCCCTCAATGCGCGTGACCGGGTCGATGGTGATGGTGCGGCTCACTGTGGATTTCTCCGGAACGAGAATGGTTGGCTCGACCTCATGCGGAAGGCGGGCCAGGATGCTAGGCGCCGAATTTGGTGACCTCGCTCGGGTCGGGCGTCCGACCGGCGATCAGTTCGCTCAGGACATACCAGATGGCGTCGGCGGAAGGGGGGCAGCCCGGCACGTAGACATCCACGTCGACGACCCCGTGGATCGGCCGGACGCGATCGAACAGGACCGGCACCCCGACCGTCGGTTGCTGGGGATGCAAGGTGGCCGTCTCGCGATACGCGCGGTCGATCACGGCGTCGAGTCGAAACGCGTTGCGCATGGCGGGCACGTTGCCGTTGACGGCGCAGTCACCGAGGCTGATCAGAAGCTCGCAGTGCCGGCGGAACAGCTGGCCTTTTCGAGGTCATCCTCGCGTGCTGACCGAGCCCTCGAGTATGCCGACGTCGACCCGCTCCGGGCAGCGTCTTGGTGTCCACCAGGGGGCTGTAGACGATGTCGACCTGCCGCGCCAGTTCGATCAGGCGCTCGTCCATGTCGAGCAATGACATGTGACAGCCGGAGCATCCGTCCAGCCAGGCGGTCGCGACCGTGATTTTGGCCACGGCGCTCATCGCGGGTGCCTCCGGCGCGAGAGATAGGGTAGGAAGTGCAGGTCCTTGGTCATCTCACCCACCGAGGTGCCCTGCTTGACCAGCGCCCCCGTCGGGCAGACCTGCACGCACTTGCCGCAGCCGGTGCAGGAGTCGCTCTCGCCCCAGGGGCGGTTCAAGGTCGGTGATGACGCGGCAGTCGCTGCCCCGGCCCATGACGTCCCAGGTATGGGCACCTTCGATCTCGTCGCACACACGCACGCAACGTGTGCAAAGCACGCAGCGGTTGTGATCGAGGCGGAACAGGTCGTGGGAGGAGTCCACGTCGTAGCGGGCGTTGCGGTAGGGCACCCGCACATGATCGACGCCGCAGGTCTGGGCCAGATTTTGCAGCTCGCAGTGACCGTTCGAGACGCACACGGAGCAGACGTGGTTGCGCTCGGCGAAGAACAACTCGACGATCGTGCGGCGATAGCGGCGCAGCCGCTCGCTGTCGGTGCGAATCTGCATGCCCTCGGCGACCCGGGTTGAGCAGGCCGCCAACAGCCGGTCGGTGCCCATCGACCTCCACCACGCACAGCCGGCACGCACCCCAGACGCTGAGCCCCTCCAGATAGCAGAGGCTCGGGATCCCGATGTCGTTCTCGCGGGCGACCTCGATGATGGTCTCGTCCTCGCGCGCGCTGACAGTCGCGGTCGTCGATCCGCAGGGTGACGACGCGAAGCTGGGTTGTTGTCGCTGTGGCGGGCATGTTGCTCGTTTCTTCAGGTGAGAGGCGTCGCGCACGTCGGGTCGGGGTTGTCTACCCGAGATCCCCGTCCGCGAGCTTTGCCTCGTACTCGTGCCGGAAATGTCGCAGCGTGCTCAGCACGGGGTTCGGCGCCGTCTGGCCCAGTCCGCAAAGGCTGGTCTCCTGCACGACCTCGCACAGCTCCTCCAGATTGCCAGGTCGCGGCGCACGCCTTCGCCCCTTGGCCACCCTGCTTCAGGATCTCGTGCATCTGCTGCGTGCCGGCGCGGCAGGGGATGCACTTGCCGCAGGACTCGCTCATGCAGAACTCCATGAAGTAGCGCGCCACGTCGACCATCGAGGAGCGTCTCGTCCATGATGATCATGCCGCCCGAGCCCATCATGGACCCGAGCTGCGCGCAAGCTGTCGTAGTCGACCGGCGATTCGAGATGCTCCGCGGGGAGGCAGCCGCCCGAGGGACCCCCGGTCTGGACCGCCTTGAACGCCTGGCCGTCCGGAATGCCGCCGCCGATGTCCTCGACGATGTCCCGCAGGCGGTCCCCATCGGCACCTCGATCAGCCCCGTGTTGCGGATGCGTGCCGGCCAGGGCAAAGACCTTGGTCCCCTTCGATTGCTCGGTGCCGATGGACGCGAACCAATCGCCGCCATCGCGCACGATGGGGGCGATGTTGGCGAAGGTCTCGACGTTGTTGATCAGGGTCGGCTGGCCCCAGAGCCCGCTCTCGGCCGGGTAGGGCGGACGCGGTCGAGGCTGTCCGCGCAATCCCTCGATGGAGGCCATCAGGGCGGTTTCCTCGCCGCAGACGAAAGCGCCGGCACCGAGCCGGATCTCCATCTCGAAGGCGAACTGGGTCTCGCAGACGTGGGCGCCGAGGAAGCCCGAGCGCTTGGCCTTGCGGATCGCGGTCTTCAGCCGCTCCACCGCCAGCGGATATTCGGCGCGGATGTAGACGTATCCCTTGTTGGCACCGATGGCATAGCCGGCGAGCGCCATGCCCTCGAGCACGCGATGGGGGTCCGACTCCAGGATCGCCCGGTCCATGAATGCCCCGGGATCGCCCTCGTCGGCATTGCAGATGACGTACTTCTGCTCGGCAGGCATCTTGGCCACGGTCGACCACTTGAGGCCGGTCGGGTAACCGCCTCCGCCCCGCCCCCGCAGTCCGCTTGCGGTGACCTCGCGCAGCACGTCGGCCGGGGTCATCTCGGTCAATGCCTTCACCAGCGCCGAGTAGCCCCCGGCCGCGACGTAGTCCTTGAAGCTCTCCGGGTCGATCACGCCGGAGTTCTCGAGCACGATCTTTTGCTGGCGGGTGAAAAAAGGCATGATCGGCGATGCACAGCAGGCGCTCGACGGGCGGCCGAGCCGACGCTGCCGATGATGTCCCCGGCATCATCGGGGCCGACGTCCCGATAGAGGACAGGGCTCTGCTCGTCGTCAGGGGCAACCGCGACCAGCGGTCCCGCGGAGCACAACCCCATGCATCCGACCCCTTTGACGCGGCAGCCGTGGCCCTCGGGCACCGCCGCTTGCAGCGCCTCGAACACCGGCTGCGATCCGGAGGACTGGCAGCTGGCCGCCATGCAGACCCTTACCTCGTGCGTGACGTCCGCATCCGCGGCGCGGATCTCCTCGGCCAACTCGGCCAGATCGTCGAGATTCATGTCAATCGACTTCCGTGAGCTTCGAGAGGAGTTCAGCGCCCGTCTGCTTGCCCAGCACTTCTCCGTCCAACACCACGGCGGGCGCGAGCCCGCAGGCGCCGACGCAACGGGCGCTCAGCACCGAGAGAGCGTCGTCCTCGGTGGTCTCGCCGGGCTGGATCCCGAATTGTTCCTCGATGCCCTCGATCAACCCACCGGCCCCTTTGATGTAGCAGGCGGTCCCGGTGCAGACCACGCAGGCGTGCCGCCCCCGGGGCTTGAGCATGAAGAGGTGATAGAAGGTCGCGACGCCGTAGACTTTGCTCAACGGCAGGTCGAGGGATCCGGCGACGTATCGCATGGCCGTCTCGTCGAGATAGCCGAAGGCGTCCTGAACGCTGTGCAGGGCCTCGATCAGGGCGTGATCCGCGTAGCCGTTGCGGCGCATGGTGGCATTGACCAGCTTCCAGCGCTTGTCGTCGCTGGGCAGCGCAGGTGTACGGTATTGCAGCGTCATCATCCCTCCTTCGATTGCGCGGTAGTATCCCCGGCGATTGTTACGAGCAAAAGACCGCTGAAGTCGTCTGACCGGGCCGTTTCGTCAGGTCTATTTCGGCGGAATGCCTCGGCTCGGTATACTGCTATCCCAACCTGCAGCCGAACAGCGAGAGCGATGGACGAGCTAGACGACAAACCCAGGCGGCGGCGCGGTATCTACCTGTTGCCCAACCTGTTCACCACGGCCGCGTTGTTTGCTGGATTCTACGCGGTGATCGCGGCGATTCAGGGACGGTTCGAGCCAGCCGCGGTCGCGATTTTCGCGGCCATGCTGTTCGACGGCCTGGACGGCCGGGTCGCGCGCCTGACCAACACCCAGAGCGATTTCGGCGCCCAGTACGACAGCCTCTCGGACATGGTGGCCTTCGGCGTCGCGCCCGCCCTTGTCGCCTACGAATGGGCGCTTGGGGGCATGGGCAAGATCGGTTGGATGGCCGCCTTCGTCTACATGGCCGCGGCGGCCCTGCGCCTGGCCCGGTTCAATACCCAGATCGGCGTCGCCGACAAGCGTTTCTTCCAGGGGCTGCCGAGCCCCTCCGCCGCGGCCATCATTGCGGGCGGCGTTTGGATCGGCGCTGATCATGCCGTGTCCGGGGCCGAGGTCAGCTGGTTGGCGACGCCGCTGACCGCCGTCGTTGGCCTGCTCATGGTGAGCAACTTTCGCTATCACAGCTTCAAACAGGTCGACATTCGCGGCCGCGTCTCCTTTATCGTTGCCGTTGTGGTCATGCTCGGGTTCGTTGTCGTTTTTCTGCACCCGCCGATGGTGCTCTTCCTCGGTTTCACGACCTACGCAATTTCCGGGCCCGTTCTGACGCTGGTCCGGCGCCGTCAGCGTAGGGCAAGCAGGAAACGGGATCGGGAGCCGGTGCAGTCTTCGCCGGGCGACGGGGATCGGCCTTGACTGCACCGCAAGCGAGCACGAGCGCACCTTATGGGGGCGTCGCTTAGCTCGTTGCGCCGCATACCGAACGTTGCCGCCGGGTCGCCCCGGTTCCATGGCTCTGCCGGGTGTTTCGGAGCAGGGTCCCGAAACCAGTTGTCGCAAGGAGCGCTCGCATCGGGTGGCGGATCAATTCATCCTTAATTAATTGATCCCGGCCGGGAAAATCGGGCAACTAGTTGACCCGGGTTATGGTCGCCGTTTGAGGGTTTCAGTTTACTTTGAGCCGAACGGGCGGGATGCCCCGGCGCCGGTCATCAGCATGCCGGCGGAAGGCTGAGCGGGCTGGACAGCCCGAGTTCCGATACGAGGTTCCAATCCCGGTACTGTAAGGAGGGTGTTCGTGAGTACCAAACGTACGAGTTGGTTTCATCTCTATTGTGGATTGATGCTGTTCTCGATGGCGTCGGGCGCGGTGCTGGCCGAGGAGAAACAGGCCACCTCCACCGCCGATCACAGCAAGTTCGAGGAGCTGCAACAGGAGTTCGCCAGCGGCCCCGAGGTCACGAAGGCCTGCCTAACGTGCCATACCGAGGCGTCCAAGCAACTGCATCAGACGACCCATTGGACCTGGCGGTACGATCACGAGAAGACCGGCCAGCGACTCGGCAAGAAGTACGTCGTCAACAGCTTCTGCGGTAGCGTGACCGCCAACTATCCGCGCTGCACCAGCTGCCATATTGGCTACGGTTGGAAGGACGGCAATTTCGACTTTACCTCCGAGGAGGCGGTCGACTGCCTCGTATGTCACGACACCACTGGGACCTACAAGAAATTCCCGACGGGGGCAGGTCATCCCGCCTATGAAGACAAGATGTTCATGGGCAAGAAGCTGTTCAAAGCGGTGGACCTTGCCAAGGTCGCCCAGAACGTCGGCAAGACCAGCCGTCAGACCTGCGGTGCCTGTCATTTCACCGGCGGCGGCGGCGACGCCGTGAAGCACGGCGACATCGACACCTCCCTGGGTAAGCCAGACAAGGCCCTCGATGTGCACATGGACGTGGACGGGCTGGATTTCTCCTGTGCCACCTGCCATGAATTCACGAGCCATGACGCGGCTGGCAGCCGGTACCAGGTGCGGGCCAAGAATGAAGTTGGGGTGGCGATACCCGGCCGCGAGAGCACCCGCCCGTCATGCGAGTCGTGCCACGGCTCCGAGCCGCATTCTCGCCAGGTCAACAACAAGCTCAACGAGCACGTGGACAAGGTCGCCTGCCAGACGTGCCACATCCCGGCCTTCGCGCGCGGGGGCAAGGCGACCAAGATGTGGTGGGACTGGTCCACGGCCGGACATATGGGGCCGGACGGCAAGCCGCAACAGAAGAAGAACGAGAAGGGCGAGGTCGTCTACGACACCAAGAAGGGTGACTTCGAATGGGCGGAGAACGTCGTGCCGGAATACCACTGGTTCGACGGAAAGGTCCGATATTCTCTGGTTGGCGACGCCTTCGACCCCAGCGGCGGGGTGGTCGATATCAATGAAGTCGAGGGCAGCTACGGCGACCCGAATGCCCGCATCTGGCCGTTCAAGGTCATGCGTGGGAAACAGCCCTATGACACGCTTAACAACAGTTTCCTGGTGAGTCATCTGTTCGGAAAGGACGACGCCGCCTACTGGAAGAGCTTCGACTGGGACAAGGCCCTGCGCGCGGGCATGGCGGAGGCAAAGGCGGTCGGGCAGACCAGCATGGATTACAGCGGCGAGTTCGACTTCGTTGAGACCCGCATGTACTGGCCCCTGACGCACATGGTCGCGCCCAAGGAGGAGGCCCTCGCGTGCTACGAGTGCCACAGCAAGGACGGGCGTCTGGCCACGCTGACCGGCTTCTACATGCCAGGCCGCGACGCCAACCCCTGGATCGACCGCATCGGCTGGCTGCTGGTGCTCGCCACCCTCGCGGGCGTGCTGCTGCACGGCCTGATGCGTCTGGTGTTCGGCCGCAAGAAGGCCTGAGGAGGAGAGGAAGTCATGAGTCAAGTACAGCTTTTCACCGGCTTCGAGCGTTTCTGGCACTGGTCCCAGGCGATCCTGATCTTCGGCATGCTGCTGACCGGGTTCGAGATTCACGGGACCTACCATCTGTTCGGCTTCGAGCAGGCCCTCGACTATCACCTGATCCTGGCCTGGACCCTGATCGGGTTGTGGGTATTCGCCATCTTCTGGCACCTCACCACTGGCGAATGGCGCCAGTACGTCCCCACCGGCAAGGGGTTGTTGCCGATGATGATGTACTACGCCTACGGCATCTTCTCCGGCGAGGCCAAGCCCTACCACAAGACCCGCAGGGCGAAGCACAACCCCCTCCAGCGGCTCGCCTACCTGGGCTTCAAGGTCGCCATCGCCCCGGCGCTGTGGATCTCCGGCCTGTTGCTGCTGTTCTACGCGGATTGGAGCCAGACATCCTTAGGCGCGGTTCTGCCATTGCAGTGGGTCGCCTGGGTGCACGTGGGGGCGGTGTTTGCCCTGCTGACGTTCCTGGTCGCTCACATCTACCTGGCGGCTACCATGGGCCAACCCTGGTATTCCCTCCTCAAGTCCATGTTCACGGGCTATGAGGAGTTGGAGGAGGCCAAGTAACCCCTTCCAGGAGACGGTAAGGAGAGACAAGCGAGGCGCCTTCGGCGGCGAAGGCGCCTTTTCTTTTGTGGCCGACCCTGGCAAGCCGGGCGTCCCAGGAAGACTGCCTCGGGTTATGGTAATCTTCTCCACCCTTCGCTCCCTTATCCCTTTCAGACCTGCCGAGCAAGATGACCAAGCAATCTGTCCAACGACTGTCGCTTTTCCTGCTGCTTACAGCGCTCCAGCCCGTGTTCGCCCAGTCACCTGAGATCCCCGGCGCGCTCCCGCCGTCGGGCGGCGAGCAGCAGAACTGGGTCATGGTGGAGCGCCGTGCGACGGGCGGTGCCGCTACGGTCGGAGGCACGGTGGTTCCGGTGGAGGAGATCACCTTCACCGCCCAAATGCCCGGCAGCGTCGAGCTGATCGCCGGGGCCGAGGGAGACTTCTTCAAGCAGGGTGAGGTGCTGGCGGTGCTCGACGAGTCCGAGATCCGCGCCCAGCGCCAGGCGGCCGTCGCCGAGATCCGCAACGCCGAGGCGGCATACCGCAACGCGGGCGTACAGTACTACCGGGAGCGGGAGGACCCCACGCCGCAGCAGAGCGGCAACATGATGAGCCAGATGATGCCGATGCCCATGCCATTCATGGGCGGCAACGGCAGCGGCGTCCACCGCGGTGCCACTCTCCACCAGTACAGCACCCAGATCGAGCAGGCGCGCGGGGCCATCGCCACCGCACAGGCCAGGCTTCAGGAGATCGACGCCAAGATCAAGGACACCAAGAGCGTCGCCCCCTTCGATGGCTACATCACCCGCAAGCACGCGAACAAGGGCGACACGGTGCAGCCGGGCCAGCCCCTGCTGAGCTTCGCCAACATGGGGCAACTCCAGATCCAGACCGACGTGCCGACCCGTTTGTCCGCGCCGTTGCAGCCCGGATTCATGACTCAGGTGCGGCTGGATGATCCGAATCAGACCATCGCCCGCGCCCGCGTGGCGCAGATCTTTCCCATGGCCGACCCCACGCGGCACACGGTGCGGGTCAAGTTCGATCTCGAGCCGGGCGCCCCCGCCAAGGCCGGCATGTACGCCGAGGTGCTGATACCCCAGCCAGGGCAGGAGCAGGGCACCCTGCCCATGATCCCCGTCTCCTCCGTCGTCTACCGCGGCGGCCTTCCGATGGTCTATGTGATGGACACCGAGGGACAGCCGCGCCTGCATCTGCTGCGTCTAGGAGAGCAGTTCGGGGATCAGGTGACGGTGCTGACCGGCCTGCAGGGAGGCGAGCGCATCCTGGCCAACCCATGAGGTAGCGCGGCGGCCCGGCACTTGTGAGGGCGAAGGATCTCAAGGCCAGGCGACGTGACTGTCCGTGGCAGCCCTCGACGCGGAGACACGCCGGTCCAGCCCTCCCGCGAAATCCTACTGTACCTTCCCCGTGAGGCGGTTTCGGCTCGGCTTGAACCGGCGACGCCCGCCAGACCAGAGGCGACCCATCCATGTCTGAAGAGAACGCAAACGTGACGGAATCCACCGCGCACAAGGGGGGGCTCGGGCTCGCGGGCCTGACCGCCAGGGCCTTCATTCACTCGCCCCTGTCGCCGCTGCTGTTCTTCGCCATGCTGGGCATGGGCCTGCTGGGGCTGATCGCTACCCCACGCCAGGAGGATCCGCAGATCTCGGTCCCCATGATCGACATCTTCGTCCAGTATCCGGGCGCCTCCACGGAGCAGGTGGTGAGTCTGGCCGTCGAGCCTCTGGCGAGGCTGCTGAGCGAGATCCCCGGCGTCAAGCACGTGTACTCCGCCGCCGAGCGCGAGCAGGGCATCATCACCGTGCAGTTCGAGGTCGGCGAGCAGATGGGGCCCTCCCTGGTGAAGGTCCACGACAAGCTTCAGGCCAACCAGGGTGTGCTGCCTCCCGGCGCCCTGCCGCCCATGGTCAAACCCAAGGGCATCGACGACGTCCCCGCGGTCACGCTCACCCTGTGGTCGGACATGATCGACGATGCCGCGCTGCGCGCGCTCGCCTTCAAGCTGCTGCAGAATCTCGCGCAGATCCCGGATACGGGGCAAGGCTTCGTGGTCGGCGGCCGCGCCGAGCAGATCCGGGTCAAGGTGGCGCCGCAACGCCTGTCGGGTTTCGGGGTCACCCTGGACGCCATCGCGCAGACCATCCAGACCGCGAACGCGGAGCGCCGGACCGGCCACATGGAGGCTGCCGATGGCCACTTCACCATCTACACGGGCTCCTTTCTCAAGACCGCGTCGGACGTGGAGCGATTGATGGTGGGAACCCACGCGGGCGCCCCCGTGTACGTACGGGACGTGGCGCAGGTGTCCCTGGAGCCGGAGGACTACCGTCAGCAGGTCAACTACTATACGGGGCCGAGCTACCCTGGCGCGGCGCAGGCCGACGGTATGCCCGCCGTCACCATCGCCATCGCCAAGAAGGAAGGGAGCAACGGCGTCACCGTCGCCAATGCCATCCTCGAGAAGGTGGAGCGGCTCCGGGGGCAGCTGGTTCCGGACAACGTGCATGTCGAGGTCACCCGCAACTACGGGGAGACCGCGAACGACAAGGTCAACGAGCTCATTTTCAAGCTGTTTATCGCAACCGGCGCGGTTACGGTGCTGGTGTTGCTGGCGCTCGGACTCAAGCCCGCCATCGTGGTGACCCTGGTGATCCCGGTAGTCCTGCTGATGACCGTGTTCTCCGCCTGGCTCATGGGCTACACCATCGACCGCGTCAGCCTGTTTGCGTTGATCTTCGCCATCGGCATCCTGGTGGACGACGCCATCGTGGTGGTGGAGAACATTTATCGCCGCTGGCTGATCAAGGGGGAGACGGACACGGACACGGCCATCGAGGCCGTGGCCGAGGTGGGGAACCCCACCATCATCGCGACCTTCACCGTCGTCGCCGCCCTGCTGCCGATGGGCTTCGTGTCCGGTCTCATGGGTCCCTACATGGAGCCGATTCCGGCGCTCGGCTCCACCGCCATGATCTTCTCGCTGTTCGCCGCCTTCGCCTTCACCCCCTGGCTCGCCATGCGCATCAAGCCCAGCATGAAGTTTCTGCACAAGGCGGAGCAGAGGGAGCACAGGACCGCGCGGGCGCTCGACGGCCTGTTCCGGCGCATCCTGCTGCCGTTGATCGAGCGCAAGACCCTCGGTTACCTGTTCCTGTTCGGGCTGATCGGCGCCTTCTTCGCCTCTTCGCTGCTGTTCTACCTCCGGGCGGTGCCCTTCAAGATGCTGCCCTATGACAACAAGCCCGAGTTCAGCGTGGTTCTCGACATGCCGGAGGGAACCGCGCTCGGCACCACCATCAACACCGCCCGCATCCTGGCGGAGAAGGTCCGGGAGATCCCCGAGGTGGTCGCCATCCAGACCTACGCCGGCACCGCCAAGCCCTTCGATTTCAACGGCATGGTCCGCCACTACTACCTGCGGGCCAAGCCCTGGCAGGGGGAGGTTCAGGTCCAGTTGACCCACAAGCGCGATCGGGACCGTTCCAGCCACGAGATCGCCCTGCTGGCGCGCGAGATGCTCACCCCGATCGCGCGCGAGGCGGGAGCGCGCATCACGGTGGTGGAGATGCCCCCGGGGCCGCCGGTGCTGCAGGCGGTGGTGGCCGAGATCTATGGGCCCGACGCCGACACCCGGCGCCAGGTTGCCGCGGACATGACGCGCATGTTCGAGGAGGTGGACAGCCTCGCTGACGTGGACAACTACATGCAGGAACCGCATGAGGTGCTGCGCTTCGAGGTGGACGCGGAGAAGGCGGTCCGCCTGGGGATCTCGGTGGACAGCGTCATCCGCAGCCTCGACATGGCCATGGGCGACTTCAAGGCCGGCGACGTCAAGCGCGGCAGCCTGCTGGAGCCCACCTTCATCACGCTGGAGGTCCCGCTCGCGGTTCGCGCCCAGGTCGCGCGCCTGTCAGATCTGCCGATTCCCACGATGGATGGGCGCACCGTGCCGCTGGCCGAGCTCGGCCGCTTCGTGCGCGTGCAGCAGGACCCGATCGTCTTCCACAAGGATCTCCGGCCGGTGGAGTACGTGGTGGGCGACGCCGTGGGCCGCCTCGGCGCGCCCCTCTACCCCATGCTGGCCATGGAGGACAAGCTGGCCGACTACACCACCCCCGACGGCGAGGTCATTTCCGGGACCTTCTTCACGGGACCGCCGCCGGACAACGGCAAGTCGGGCTTCGAGTGGGGTGGGGAGTGGACCGTCACCTATGAGACCTTCCGCGACATGGGCCTTGCTTTCGGTGTCGCACTGGTGCTGATCTACATGCTGGTGGTCGGGGAGTTCGGCAACTTCGTGACCCCGGCGGTCATCATGGCGCCCATCCCGCTGACCCTGCTCGGCATCGTCCCCGGCCACTGGCTGATGGGCGCGGACTTCACCGCCACCTCCATGATCGGCTTCATCGCGCTAGCGGGCATCATCGTGCGCAACTCGATCCTGCTGGTGGACTTCTCCATCGAAGAGGTGGCGGGGGGCGCAAGCGTGAAGGAGGCGGTGATCAACGCCTGCAAGGCCCGGACCCGGCCGATCGTCATCACCGCCCTCGCGCTGGTGGCGGGCTCCAGCGTCATCCTGACCGACCCCATATTCCAGGGCATGGCCATCTCCCTGCTGTTCGGGGTCATGGTCTCCACCCTTCTGACCCTGGTCGTGATCCCCCTGGGGTGCGTGAGCGCGGGCAGGTTCCTGGTCAGGCGCTGAGATCGGGTTGTCTCGGCTGGTCGTACCGCTTCGTCGAATGCGCCGAATCCTGCGGGCCAGATTCCGCAAGCGGATTCGGCTCGCACGTATGGGAAGCGGCGGCTTATTCTCTATCCTTATGGTGTTCTGAGGCGCTTCCGTTCTCGCCAGGCATGGCGCCGCCGGCAGAGCAATGCCGGCGGTCCGCCGGGTGCGCCCATTCGGCCGACAACGACGTATCGGCCAGATCCATTTGCTGTTCCCTGTTTCCGGCGTTTTCCCCTGGAGGGTCCCAAGATGACCGAGAGTCCGCGGTTCGAGCCCTGGAAGACGCTCGCCTACTACGCCGAGGCCGGTGAACGGAGCGAGTTGGAGGCCTTTGTCGTAGCGATTGGACCGAGCGAGACCTTCCGTGCCTTGTTGCGCCTGGACCCGGCCAAGCGCGAGCTCGTCCTCACCACCCTGTCGCCCACGGAAGCGGCGGACATCATGGAGGAGATCCCCGGCGAGCATGCCGCGGACTTCATGGAGCAATTGTCCGCGAGTGACGCGGCCTCGATCGTCGGCGCCATGGAGAGCGCGGAGCAGGCCGATCTGCTTTCCGGCATGAGCGAAGCCGAGGCCGAAGCCATTCTCGTGCGAATGGACCCACAACGAGCGGCGGATGCCCGGGAACTGATCCGGTATCCGCCCGATGTAGCGGGCGGGCTGATGGTGACCGAGTTTCTCGCCTTTCGGGAAACGGACCCGGTGCGCGCTGTGCTCGATGCTCTGAGCGACTGGGTTGAGGCGCGGCCTGACGAGGATGCCCACGTTTACGTGGTGTCCGATGCGGGCATTCTCATCGGGGGCCTCGATTTGCGCAGCCTGGTGCTCTCGCGCCGCACCACCCCGCTCAGCGAGGTCGTGAAGCCGCCACGTTTCGTCTCGGTGAACGCCACGCTGGATGAGCTGGACAATCTGTTCGAATGCCACCAGCTGGCGTCCGTCGCCGTGGTGGACGACCATCAGAAGCTGCTGGGCGTGCTGCGGCGGGACGACCTGAACCAGGCGTTGCAGGAGCGCGCCGATGCCGACTACCTCAAGTCCCAGGGTATCGTCAGCGGCGACGAGATCCGCGCCATGCCGGTGCTGACCCGGGCGCGGCGGCGTCTCTCCTGGCTCAGCCTGAATATCTTCCTGAACATCATTGCGGCCAGCGTCATCGCCGTCTACGAGGACACCTTGAGCGCGGTGATCGCGTTGGCCGTGTTCCTGCCCATTGTCTCGGACATGAGCGGCTGCTCGGGCAACCAGGCGGTTGCGGTCAGCATGCGCGAGCTCTCCCTCGGCATCGTTAAACCCTACGAAGCGGCACGCGTCTGGTTGCAGGAGATCTCGGTCGGCCTGATGAACGGCCTGGTGCTCGGCTGTCTGATCGCGACCGCCGCCTGGCTCTGGAAGGGCAACGTCTATCTCGGGCTGGTCGTCGGAGTCGCCCTCGCCGTCAACACGATGGTCGCCGTGTCACTGGGCGGCACCGTGCCACTGCTCCTGAAGCGATTGAAGGTCGACCCCGCCGTCGCATCCGGCCCGATTCTGACCACGGTGACCGACATGTGCGGCTTTTTCCTGGTGCTCGGCCTGGCGACGCTGATGTTGCCGCAGCTCACGGCGAGCTGAGGCCGGCACGGGGCGAGACATGGGTGAGGTCTAAGGGCCGTTCTGGCCCCAGCCCACAGGGCGTCCTCCGATCGCCCGTCAGAGACAACCCAACGGTCCTCTTGGTCGTCGGCCGACGAAGAGTCCGCCGCACTTCGCGTGCGGCGCGTCTGGCCGTGTCGCGGCTATCGGCGGTCGCCCGATCTGCCTTTGGAGCAGGGCGTGCGGCATCCCAAGATGTCATCTTGGTGTAACCGCTAAAGAGATAGAGGACATAGAGGACATTATCCGGCGGGGAGCAGACAACCCGAGGGTCCGGAGGGCGCCCCTGCCACCCAAGTGGGCAGGGCCCAACCGCCAACGGTAGCGTTGGCCCACGTGCGGGCAGGTTGAACAGTGGGAGAGAGTGAAAGGCCCCGCGTGGTCGCGGGGCCTCTCGTTGCAGGTTGGTGCGAACGTTACCTTTGGCGCTGAGGTGGGCGCCAGGCGGCTACTCGACCGGGGTTAGGAGCAGGTCATCGTAGATGCGTGGATCGCGCATGTAGGCCTGCGGGCGGCGAATCTTGGTCGTCCAAGGGAGGCCCTGGAAATTGCGCCATCCGTCCTTATCGGAGTTGGCGTCCGTGACCTCCTCGTACACATCGGCGTAGTCCGCCGTGTGTGAGACCTCGCCGTCGTTATCGAGATCCAGGGGTACCGGCTCGCCGTTCTCGTCGAGCAGGATCGTGCTGCCGGAATAAGCGTATTTCAGGTTGCCGACGAAGCCCTCCCAGATGTTGAACACATTGGTGAACTTCTCCAGGCCATAGGTGGCAGGGTCTGAATCCGGATCGGCCAGAATGTTGCCGGCGCTCACGCTACGAGACCCCGTGCGACACAGGAGCATGATGGGGGTGTCCACTCTGCCCTTGACGATGTCATAGACCTCCCAATAGAGGACCGCAGGGTCCTGGTTAGGCTGCCCTCCACCGACCCGGGGGAACGGAACATTATAGGCCCCATCCGGGTGCCCGGCGGCGTATTCCTCCAGCGATCGCACGTCGATCAGCACGGGCTTTCGCTTATGCCCTCTGCCATGGCGGTGTCCTTTGTCGTTCTTCAACCGGAGGTATGCCTCCGCCGCGCTGATCTCCGCTTGATAGAAGCGATCCTTGTCATAGCGGTTGCCTTCGGCTGATAACTGGCCGGCGAAGGCGATGGAGATAACGGCGCCAATGACGGCGGTAGCGGTCTTGTTTTGCATCGTTCGACTTCCTCGCATCCTCTTTAACATGATTGCCTCGTCGATTCCCTTGTTGCTCGCGTACAGATCCTCGATTTCGTGCGCCGTCGCGTGACGCGAGGCCGAGGTCCGGATTCTGCACGCGCGCAGACAATTCGCCGAGGCCGCTTGCCTGCAGGCAGGGCTGTGCTCTTCACGCTCCGCCGACGCGGTGGCGATGGAGCAGGCGCCATCCTCTTATTGCCGACTGGATGTGTCAACCTTGCCGTTGCGGCCAAGGCTGCGTTGCAGGAAACGCCCCAGTGACCTGCCCCTAGCGCAAACAACGAATGATCTCCCGCAACGGAAGTTACGTGCCGCGCTGGCGGTTGTTGAACCGACCACCCATCGTCTCGATCGATGGGGAACGCGGGTGTGCGTCTAGCCTATTCCTTCGTGCGGCGTTGGGGCCGCTCCCGCTTGTTCTGCGGACCCCGCGTGCTCGCGCGGCGAGAGCAGCATGTAGAAGGCAGGCACCACGTACAGGGTGAACAGGGTGCCGATGCCGAGCCCGCGTGGCGATCACCAGCCCGATATGGAAGCGGCTCACGGCGCCGGGGCCGGTGGCGAGCAGGAGCGGAACCATGGCCACGACCATGGACACGGTCGTCATCAGGATAGGCCGCAGGCGGATGCGCGAGGCCCGCTCGACGGCCTCGCGCTTGTCCAGCCCCTCGTGGATCCGCAGCTGGTTGGCGAACTCCACGATCAGGATGCCGTTCTTGGCGACCAGCCCGATGAGGGTGATCAGCCCGACCTGGGTGTAGATGTTGACGCTGGCGAAGCCGAGGGTGAGGAAGGCCATGGCGCCGAAGATCGACATGGGCACCGACACCAGGATGATGAAGGGATCTCGCCAGCTCTCGAACTGGGCCGCCAGAACCAGGTAGATGATCAGAAGGGACATGAAGAAGGTGATCATCAGGGCGCTGCCCTGCCTGGCGTACTGGCGCGACTCGCCCATGTAGTCCCAGGCGAAGCCGCGCGGCAACAGCTCCCGCGCCTGCTGCTCCAGGAAGTCGATGGCCTCGCCCAATGGCACCCCGGGGGCCATGATGCCCTCGACGGTCAGGGAGTTGAGCTGCTGGAACTGGGTGCGCTTGCTGGGCTCCACGCTGTTCTCGAAGCTCACCAGGTTGCCCAGGGGCACCAGCTCGCCGGAGCTGGACGCGCAGGTAGTAGTCGCTCGAGCATGGAGGGGTCGAGCCGCGCACTCCCGCGCGACCTGGGGAATGACCTCGTAGCTGCGCTCCGCCAGGCTGAAGCGGTTGACGTAGCCGTCCCCGAGCATCAGCGACAGGCTGCGGCCGATCTCGCGCATGTCGATGCCCAGATCGCCCGGCGCGGTCGCGGTCGATCAGGATGTTGGTCTTGGGGCGGTTGAACTCCACGGCCTTGCGCAGGAACATGAACTTGCCGCTGCCCATGCCGCGGCCGACCAGCTCACCGCGCGAGCTGGTCCAGCTCCTCGTAGCCGGCGTCGGTGGTGATCACGAACTGCATGGGCAGCCCGCGGCCCGCCGCCGGCAGGCTGGGCCGGGGGAAGGCCGCGACCTGCATCCCGGCCACCTGCCCGAGCTTGCCCTGGAGCTCCGGCTGCACCTCCATCTGGGAGCGCTCGCGCTCGCGTGGTGGACGTCATCTTGAAGCCGCCGAAGGTGGTGCTGGTGTCGCCGCCGAAGCCCACCAGCACGAAGCTCTCGTGGTACTCGGGGATGGTCTCGAAGATGTCGATGATCTGGTTGGCGTAGACCTGGTTGTACTCCACGGTGGCGGTCTGGGGCGCCACCGCCTGGAAGAACAGGATGCTCTGGTCCTCCGTGGGGGCCAGCTCGTTCTTGCGTGGTGGCGAACATGAACCAGATGCTCGCCAGCACGACCAGCGCGAACACCAGCATCACCGACGGGTACTCCAGCAACCCGTGCAGGGAGACGCTGGTAGCGCTCCGAGAGCCAGTTGAAGAAGCGCTCCACCCCGCGCTCGAAGCGACCGGCGGAGCCCGCGGGGCGCAGCACCATGCCGCTGAGCATGGGCGACAGGGTCAGGGCCACCACGCCGGAGATCAGCACGGCCGCCGGCCAGCGAGAACGCGAATTCGGTGAACAGGGTGCCGACCAGTCCGCCCATGAAACCGATGGGGGCATAGACGGCTACCAGGGTGGTGGTCATGGCGATGATGGGCACGGCCAGCTCGCGCGCCCCTTTGATCGCGGCATCGAATCGAGTCTCGCCCTTCTCGATGTGGCGGTGGACGTTCTCCACCACCACGATGGCGTCGTCCACCACCAACCCGATGGCCAGCACCATGGCCAGCAGGGTGAGCAGGTTGATCGAAAAGCCCATCAGCAGCATCAGGAAGGCCGCCGCCGATCAGGGACAGGGGCACCGCCACCGCGGGCACCAGGGCGGCGCGGAAGGACCCCAGGCTGAGGAAGATCACCACCAGTACGATCAGCACCGCCTCGGCCAGGGTCTTGAACACCTCGTCGATGGAGTCGCGGATGAAGACGCTGGCGTCGTAGGGGATGTGCACCTTGAGCCCTTCGGGCAGCTGGGCGCGGAGATCCGGCATCAGGTCCTGCACCCGCCCGGCCACCGACAGGGGGTTCTCGCCCGGGGCCTGCTCGATGCCGACGAAGATGGCCGGGATGCCCTTGTAGAGGGTGGTGGTCTCGTAGTCCTTCGCGCCCGAGCTCCACGTCCGCGACGTCGCGCAGACGCACCAGGGTGGCCGTCGGAGATCACCACCAGGTTGCGGAAGTCCTCGACCTCGCTCACGTCGGTGGTCGCGGACAGGTCCACGGCGAAGTAGCGATCCTTGAGCTTGCCGATGCCCGCGAGATAGTTGTTGCGGCGCAGGACGTCCTCGACGTCGGTGGCGGTCACCCCGAGCGCGGCCATGCGCTCCGGGTCGAGCCAGACCCGCATGGCGAAGGTCTTGTTGCCGATGAGCTGGGCCTTGGCCACGCCCGGCACCGCCTGGAGCTGCGGCTGAACCACGCGCAGCAGGTAGTCGGTGATCTGCGACAGGCTCATGGTCTCGCTGTAGAAGGCCATGTACATGAGCGCCGTGGGATCGCCAGTGGTCGGCGTCGATCACCGGGTCCTGCGCCTCGGCCGGCAGCACGTTGCGCTGGCTTGCCACCTTGGCCTGGATCTCCGCGACCGCGGCCTTCGGGTCGTAGTTCAGCTCCATGTGGGCCTCGATGGTCGAGACCCCCTGGACGCTGGTGGAGAACAGATAGTCGATGCCGTCGGCCTCGGCGATGGCCTGCTGCAGCGGCGTGGTGATGAAGCTCTTGACCAGGCCGCTGCCGGCGCCGGGATAACTGGTGGTGACCGTCACCACCGTGTCCCTGGTCTCCGGGTACTGGCGCACCTCGAGGCTGGTGACGGCGCGCAGGCCGATGACCAGGATCAGCAGGCTGATCACGCTCGCCAGCACCGGGCGGCGGATGAAGATGTCGGTGAAGGTCATGGCCCGAGCGGCCCCTTCGCGTTCGGCACCAGCGAGTTGTCGATGGTCACCGCCTGCTCGTTGCGCAGTTTGACCTGACCCGCGATCACCACCCGGTCACCCGCGGCGAGCCCCTCGACGATCTCGACCCGGCCCTCGCGGGCATTGCCGGTGGTCACCTGCCGGCGCTGCACCAGGGTCTGCCCGTCCTTCTCCTCGACCAGGAAAACCGTGTCGCCGTACGGGGCGAAGGTGATGGCCGTGCGCGGCAGGGTCAGCAGGCGCTGGCGGGCGGGAAGGATGGTCGCGACCTCGGCGAACATGCCGGGGCGAAGCAGCCCCTCGGCGTTGTCCAGCGTGGCGCGGACCTTGACCGTGCGGGTCTTCTCCTCGACGCCGGGGTTGATCGCGCTGATCGTGCTCAGGAACTCCCGTCCGGGTAGGCCGCCACCGTGACCACGGCCTGCTTGTCCCACGTCGATCGCCGGCAGGTGGCGCTCGGGCAGGGCGTAGTCGGCGTAAATGGGATCCAGGGCATTCAGCGGTACGATCTGCGAGCCCGGCGCCAGGTATTCCCCCAGGTCCGCGATGCGGATGCCGAGCCGGCCGTCGAAGGGGGCGGTGATGCGCTTCTTGGCGATCAGGGCCTGCTTGGCGGCCACCGCCGCCTCGGCGCCGTCGAGCTCGGCCTTGGCCTCGTCATAGTCGGACTGGGACGCGGAGCGGTCCTTGATCAGCTTGGCGAAGCGGCCGAGCTTGACCCGCGCGAGGTCGCGCTGGGCGAGCAGTCCCCCCAGGTCCGCCTGGTCGACGCTGTCGTCGAGCTGGATCAGCAGATCCCCCTTGGACACCTCCTGACCGGACTCGAAGTGAATCTCCCGCACCTGGCCCGACACCTCATTGGTGACGAAGATACCCTGCGGTGCTACCAGGCTGCCGACAGCCGAGAGCCGCGGCTGCCAGTCCTCCTCGGTCACCTCGGCGGCGGCGACGACGGGCGGCGGGGGCGGACCACCCATGGCCGCCTGCTGCTGCATCTGGTAGTGCTTCCAGCCGAAGATACCGCCGAGGATGGCGCCGAGAAAGAGCAGGACGAGGAGGATGCGAAGGAGCATGCGTGCGGGTCCGTTGCGGGGGCGAAGGGGTCTGGATCGCCGGCATTGTACACGACCTAGGACCCCCGAAATCGCGTCGAGTGCCTTGCTCGGGCCGATGGCGATGGTCCGGGGTCTACTCGCTCTTGAGCTCGCGTACCCACATGGCGGTCGCGCCCGCGACGGCGCTCGGCATGACGATGAAATTCACCACAGGCACCATGGTCAGCCCCGCGGTCGCGGCGCCGAAGCCGAGACCCAGCAGTCGACGCTGGCGCAGCCGCGCGCGCATTTCTCGCGCCTTGATCCCGTGGTTGCCCATGGGGTAGTCGGTGTACTCCAGGGCGAACATCCAGGCACTGTAGAGAAACCAGAGTACCGGCGCGGCAAGGTTGATGCCCGGGATCAAGAACAGGATCAGGAACGGAATCGCCCACAGCAGGGCGTAGAGCAGCTTTCCCACCTCGTCGATCAGGGTCGGCACGAGCTCGCGCAATGCTCGCCTGAGACCTCCGCCCTCACTCAGGGGACGACCGGTGAGGTGCAGCTCCACCTTTTCCGCCAGCAGCCCATTGAAAGGCGCGGCGATCAGGTTCGCGACCAGCGAGAAGCCGTAGAAGACCAGGATCAGGAGCGTGAGGACGAACAGGGGCCACAGCAACCACTCCAGCCACTGCAGCCAGCTCGGCACCTTGGATTGCATCCACAGAGTGAAGGACTCGAACGCGGTGACGCCGTACCAGATGGCGGAGGAGAAGACCGCGACATTGATCAGCAGCGGCACGAGCACGAAGCGCCGCAGGCCAGGCGCCATGATCAGGCCCATGCCCTTGATCATGTAGCTCGCGCCGGAGACGGGGTTGACTGCCATGGGAGCTGCCTCGCGTGGGTCGGTCGATTCAGCGCTGATTATACCGGCGCAAGTCCTTGCCTGGTCCGGCTCCGGTGCGTTCCGCGGCACGGGCGTGGGACTTGCCCATGACGGTTTCGCCCCGCATCTCCAAGATTCGGCACCCGGCGAAACTGGAGAGACTATGCAGCCCGCACTCGACCAACTGGCCGCGCTGGCCGAACGGCCCGACGCCCGGATCGACCTGCCGCGAGCCGCGCTGCAGATCAGCAGGCTGGTGCGTCCCGAGCTGGACCCGCGGCGCTATCTCGGACGCCTGGATGCGCTCGCGCAGCAGGCCCGGGTCAGTGTCACCGCGAGCGGGCCGCTGGTGGAACGGGTCGAGGCGCTGAACGCCTTCGTGTTCGAGAGACTGGGGTTCTCGGGCGACCAGGACGATTTCTACGATCCCCGCAACAGCTTCCTCGATCAGGTCCTGGACCGCCGCGTCGGTATCCCGATCACCCTGAGCCTGGTCTACACGGAGGTCGGGACGCGGGCCGGGCTCCCGTTGCAGGGTGTGGGCTTTCCGGGGCATTTCCTGGTGAAGGCCGGTCAGGGCCCCGGCTCGCTGGTGATCGACGTGTTCTCCGGCGGCAAGCTTCTGACCGAGTCGGACCTGAACGCCCGCCTGGACGCGATCTACGGGGCGGGCGCCTTGAGCATCCGCGCCAGACCGGCGCTGCTGCGCGCGGCGACCCACCGCGAGATCCTGGTGCGCATGCTTCGCAACCTCAAGTCCATTTACCTGCGCCGTGAGGAGACCGCCCGGGTGCTGGACATGGTTTCCGCGATTCTGGCGCTGGTTCCCGATCTGCCCGAGGAGCTGCGCGACCGAGGGCTGCTCTACCGCGATCTTGGCCACATGTCGGCGGCGCTCGCGGACCTGCGCCGCTTCAGCGCCCTGTCGGATAACGCGAAGGAGATCGCCGAGGTCGCCCGGGTCATATCCGAGCTCGAGACCAGGCCGATGCGTCTGCACTGAAACACCGCCAGCCTCCCGGAGGCTCGACCGTCCCTGGTTTTCCTCCCGCGAGATCCCGCCTATAGTTGTGCAAGCGGCGGGAATCGCTCTTATTCCAGGGTCTTATCCATGCTCCTCCTGCGCCAACTCCTCCTCGGCCGCGCCTTATCCCCTCGCAGCACGGCGGCCGCCTTGATCGCGGGGCTGCCAGCTTACCAGGTGGCCTTATGGCCAGATGGTTGGGAGCTGCACCCCGACGGGGCAGTGACCATACGCGACACCCACGCCATGGCGGAGGCGCGGCGCTGGTACCGGCTGGCGGAGCGCAACCGCGCTCAGGACGACGCCCGGCGGGTGATGGCGATGCATCGGGTGTTCGTTCCCCGCTCCGTGGTGGACATGGCTGACCGGCGTTTCCCCTCGGAGCAGGTGGCCTCGGTGGCGCTGCAGATGGTGGCGGGTGACTGGATCCGTGATCGACGGCGCCAGCTCCTCGCAGCGCCGGAGGGGGCCCTCGAGGCACGTGCGTTGGGGTGGTCCGGTTCCCGCCATGACCCGAAGCTGATGCCGGATCGTCTGCTGGGATTGCTGGGCGACCTGATCCGCACCTGCGTGTCCGAGGGCCTGGTCCCCGACGCCGACTACGGCGTCGAGGTGGATGCGAATGACGGATACGGCATCGTCGGGTACCGTTGCCGGGTGGCGGTGTCCCTAGACCCGTATGCCTGCGGCCGGGTTGGAGACATATTGCGGACTGCCTTGGTTCCCTGGAACCGGGCCGTGGTCAGAGAGGATGCGCCGGTGTCATTGATCGGGCTCGAGGTGTCCTCGGGTCGCGCGGGGCGATGGCGTCGTGGATAGAGCCGTTTGGCTGGAAGGAGTATCCCATGCGTTTCTTGTTGCTGTTCCTGCTATCGGCCGTAGTCTTGATCGCGGATCCGGTGTTCTCGGAGCCACGGGGCTCCGGGCGAGGCGAAACCGCGCGCCACCCGCAACACGAGGTCGAGGTCCCCGACCAGGATCAGGATTATCCCCGGCATCGAGACCGTGACCGGGACCTCACCCCCGCCGAACAGTGGGACCCGGCAGTCCGCCAGTTTTGGTCAGAGCGCTGCGTGCGGCAGCGCCGCTTCGGGCTGCCCCATACGCGGGACTGCGACAATCCGGCCTATTCCGGCGGCGGCTTTGGGTATCCCGTCATGCGTCCCTACGGCGGACATGGCCCCCGTCCTGGTCCTCCGCGCCGCGGCCCGATCATCATCGAGCGCGACGACCGCGGTTCAGCCTCACCGCTTTTTCGCCCGGGCGCCGGGAATCAGGGTGATGGACGATGGTGACTACAGCTCGGCCGCCGTTCGGCAGTCATTCTTGATCGCCCGGCGCCTTCGACAAGAACGCGCGCCGTTCGTGGTACATTGCGCGTCCTCTCGCTCTACGGAGTTGTTTGATGTTGGAACGCCCGATCGAGAAAGTGCTGTTCGCAAGCCGCTGGATCCTCGCCCCTGTCTACCTCGGCCTGTCCCTGGCCCTGGTGGCCTTGGGGATCAAGTTCTTTCAGGAGGCGTTTCATGTCCTGAGCCACGTCTGGACCATGACGGAGGCGGACATGGTGCTGACCATCCTTGCCATGATCGATTTGGTCCTGGTGGCCAGCCTGGTCCTGATGGTCATGTTCTCGGGCTACGAGAACTTCGTCTCCCGCATCGATATCGAGGAGGATACCGAGAAGCTCGGCTGGCTCGGGAAGCTCGATGCCGGCACCCTCAAGCTCAAGGTCGCGGCATCGATCGTGGCCATCTCCTCGATCCATCTCCTGCGCGCCTTCATGAATGCGCCGCAGATCCCCAACGACAAGCTGATGTGGTACGTCATCATCCATCTGACCTTCGTGGTCTCCGCGGTGATGATGGGCGTACTCGACAAGATGTCGTTCGAGGCGCACCGGAAGGACCACGCGTGACCTGCCGACGTCCAGCCGCTCGCCGAAGGCGGCTTGACGGCGACAGGGAGCCCGCATAGTCTCGCGAGGTTTGGCCAACGCGCGAAGCGGTCGGGGTAGACCCCTGCTTTCGTCGCGCCGCCACAGCGTCTCCAACCCCGGAATGGCTGCCGCCTCACCCTGAATCCGTGTATTCGAAGTATTTCGGTCTCAAGGAGCCGAGTTTCTCCATCACCCCGGACCCGCAATACCTGTTCCTCAGTGAGCAGCATCGGGAGGCTTTAGCTCACCTGCTGTTCGGCGCCGGCGAGAGCGGCGGCTTCGTTCTCCTGAGCGGGGAGGTCGGCACCGGCAAGACCACGGTGTGCCGCGCCTTTCTGGAACAGCTGCCCGAGGACGTGGACGTGGCCCTCATCCTCAATCCGGCGATGACGGTCACGGAGCTGCTGCGCGCGGTCTGCGAGGAGTTCCGCATCAAGCTGGGCGAGGACGATCGCACCGTCAAGCGATTGGTGGATCGGCTCAACAGCTACCTGCTGGAGGCGCACGCGCGTGGGCGGCGCTCGGTGGTGCTGATCGACGAGGCGCAGAATCTCAAGCCCAGGGTGCTGGAGCAGGTTCGACTGCTGACCAACCTGGAGACGACCAAGCAGAAGCTCCTGCAGATCTTCCTGGTCGGCCAGCCCGAGCTGCGCGCCCTGCTGCAGAGCGAGGGGCTGCGCCAGCTCAATCAGCGCATCACGGCCCGCTACCACCTTCGGCCCTTCTCCGCCCGCGAGACCGCCGACTACGTTCGGCACCGGCTGGCGGTGGCGGGTGTCGAGCGGCGCGTGTTCACCCGCGGTGCGCTGCGTCACATTCATCGCCTCTCCGCCGGCATCCCGCGCCTGATCAACATCCTCTGCGACCGCGCTTTGCTCGGGGCTTGCGTCACCCGCAGCGCGTTCGTCACCCGGCGCATCGTCGACAAGGCCGCGCACGAGGTGCGCGACGACGTGGCCTGGCCGCGTTACGTCCCCGGTGTCGGCAAGGCGTTGCTTGCCGCCGCGGTATTGCTCGCGTCGATCGCGGTTGGCTGGGCGGCCCAGGCCTGGCTGTTCGGAAAGGATCTGCCGCCTCTGCCGCCCATGATCGCCCGCTGGCTGCCGGAGGACATGAGGTCCCCGGCGCTGGAGCAGGTGGTGGAGGCAAAGGAAGCGGCAACCCCGATTGCGGCGGCCACGGCCGCGGTCGCCACTGTCGAGGAGCCGACGCTGCCCCCGGTGGACATCAGCACGCTGCTCCTGGACCGCTCCTCGGCCATGCGCGTGCTCCTGCGCCGTTGGGGTGTGGAACTCGGCGACGTGGCGGGCACCGACCCCTGCGCCAAATTGACGACCTTCGGTCTGCGTTGCGAGCAAGGGGTGGGGGATTGGAACGAGCTGCGCGCCTGCGACCGGCCGGCGCTGCTGCTGATGTTCAACGAGAGCGGAGCGGAGAATTATCTGGCCCTCGGCGACCTCCAAGGCGAGCAGGCCACGTTCGACGTTCTCGACGGGAGCCAGCAGGTTGCGCTGTCGCAGCTCGATCAGGTGTGGGAAGGGGACTATTTGCTCGTCTGGCAGCCGCCCCCGATGGGCAACGGCGTGATCGGCGCCAGCGCCTCGCGGGATGCCGTGCGCTGGCTGCGCAAGCTGCTGTCCCAGGTTCCCGAGCTGGGGGTCAAGGACAGCGGTTCTGGGGTCTTTGATCAGGGCCTGGAGGAGGCGGTGCGCCGTTTCCAGGAACAGCAGGGGATTGCCGTGGATGGTATCGCCGGCTCGCGCACCCTGATACGACTGCACAACGCCGTTGCAATGCCCGGCATACCGCGCCTGAGCGCCGAGCCCTGAACGCCATGTCCTACATACTCGAAGCGCTGAAGAAGTCACAACACGAGCGGGAGCTGGGCCAGGTTCCGACGCTCGAGAAAACCCCTTTGGCGACCGAGTCGGTGCGCGGACGCCCGGGTCCGTGGCTGATGGCCGCCGTGGGCCTGGCGATGCTGGCGGTGCTGATCGCCCTGTACGCCGCACTCCGCGTCGGCCCGTCCGGGCTGGCTACCACGGAGCAGGCAGCCGTCCCGCCGGAGTCGTCCACGGGTGCGGCCAGTCCGCCGGTGGCGGCCGTTTCCGCTCCGGCTACCGCTCCGGCCCAGGTTACCGCGCCGGCGCCAGAGTTAGTCCCGGCCGCGGCCGAGTCGGCGAAGGGGCCGGCCGTCTCCGCCGCGCCAGTCCCGGACGCGGAGCCCTCCGAAGAGCCAGAATTACAAGCCCCTGCAACGGCAGCGCGCAGCCGCAAGCGCGACGGGGGCATCCCATCGCGTCCGGCGATCAGCCAGATCCCGGAGGATCTGCGCCATGATGTCGAGGCATTCAAAGAAGAATTGCGACAGGAACGGGCCGGGTCCAAGGACAAGCAGAAGCCGCGGGCGACGGCGAAAGCGAGCGAACCGGAAGTACCGGCGCAGGAACTGCGCCTGCCGGCGGATGTTCGGAAACGCCTGCCCAGGTTCCTCATGAGCGCCCACGTCTACGACAAGACGCCGGCGAAGCGTTTCGTGCTCATCAATACGTTGAAGACGCGGGAGGGGGAAACCTCGCGCGAGGGCATCAAGGTGGAAGAGATCCTTCCTGATGGGGCGGTGCTGAGCTACGCCGGTCACCGCTTCTTCCAGGCCCGTTGAGAAGACGATGATTATTGGCCATCCTGGCCAAAATCAGGACGCCACATCCATGTGTCGCGGTAAGCGTTGAATTGACCAGCGTTTTCCGAACGAGCTGCGGGTGGTTTCAGCCCCCCGCAGTCCCCTGACCCTGCCGCATCACGCCGATGCCGCCGACGGAGAAGCGCCACACGTGGTCCACCAGCTCATCGATACGTTCCTCCACCGGACCGCGGTCGGGATGCAGCCGCGTAATAATGGGTCCGGCGTGGTAGTAGTACAGGATCTGGCCCACGATGCTCGCGGCGCAGTCGATGACCCGTTCCGAGCCGGGAGCTTCGCCCAGCAGGGAGCCGACGATAGCGTATAGCTCCTCGGCGTCGCGGCGCATGTGGTCGGCGACGATTCCGTCCAGGACCTCGGTTGGGCGGGCCATTTCCGCCAGATAGATAGCCGCGAGTTGGGTACAGCGGGCGGCGTCGCCGTCGCAGTAGAAGATCTCTTCGAACAAGGCGCGGATATAGATCTTCAGACGTTCCGCGGGCGGTGTCTTGGGTGACGGAAATCCGCTGCGGCGCTGGCGCAGGAGGGCGAACAGGGTGTCGAAGATCGCCGAGTATAGCCGCTGCTTGTCGCCGAAGTGGTAGTGAACAGCGGCCACGTTGGCATGGGCGCGGCGGCAAATCTCGCGGATGGTGGCAGCCTCGAAGCCCGACTCGGCGAACACCTCCATCGCCGCCCTGAGCAAGCGCTCTCTCGTATCTGTCCGGGCGGGGGAGGTCACGAGTCGAACATCGGCCGTTCAGCGGAATCAACCCCAAGATTAGAACAAATGTTTGAGCTTGTCGTCCCGCGGATGGTACGGGCGCGCGTGCGGGTTATTCCTGATTCAGGCGCTCGGGATGGTGTAAAATCCGCCGGTGCGCCGACCTTTCGGAATGTGACGTTTCCGAAACCACGGATTCTCCTTTCTGCCTTTCGCTGCTCCGGTCCTCTGCGGGCGACGTCAGCTCAGCAGTTCGCGTTGCGCAAGGTTCAGAAGGATCGGGGAACCGGGCAAGGCGGCAAGTCGTCCAATCGCGATCGGCTGAGCGTCTCAGTCTGAAGGAAGCTGCATGGAGCCCAGTGTGGAAACAGCGACCGACCCGCGGGTGACCATCCCCTCCGACCTGGAACCGGACGGTGGGGGGCGCGCGCCCGCGGATGAGCCGCCGAGGCACCGGCATCCGGTCTGGCGTCGGATCGGCCTGACGATCGCCTCCCTGTTTGCGGTCGCCCTCAATGGCTTGGCCGTCGGGCTGATCGGGGCAGGGGCCTTCGTCTCCGTCACACTGCAGGATCTGCCGCGGACGGATGCGCTTCGTGAGGTGCAGCTGCAGGAGCCGCTGCGGGTCTACAGCGCTGAGGGCCTGCTGATGGCGGAGTTCGGCGTGCAGCGCCGCAGCCCGATCTCCTTCAACCAGATTCCACCGCTGCTGCTCAATGCCTTCCTGGCGACCGAGGACAGCCGATTCTTCGAGCACGAGGGCGTCGATCTGATGGGTATCGGGCGCGCCGCCGTCAACTACGTGAAGACCGGGGACCGCTCACAGGGAGGAAGCACCATCACCATGCAGGTGGCGCGAAACTTCTTCCTCTCCCGCGAGAAGACCTTCCAGCGCAAGTTCGCCGAGCTCCTGCTCTCCCTGCACATCGAGCGCAACTTGACCAAGGAGGAGATCCTTGAGCTCTATCTCAACAAGATCTTCTTCGGCCACCGCGCCTACGGCATCTCCGCCGCGGCGTCCCTGTACTACAACAAGGCGCTCAACCAGCTCAGCCTGCCGGAGATGGCCATGCTCGCCGGCATCCCCAAGGCGCCGTCGAGCAACAACCCGGTATCCAACCCCGGACGCGCGCGCGCCCGCCGCGACTACATTCTCGGACGCATGCGCGAGCTGGGCTACATCTCCGGCAACGAGCTCGAGGCCGCGCTCGCCGAACCCGACCAGGCGCGCCTGCATCGGCACGAGGCGGAGTTGGAGTCGGGCTACGTGGCCGAGATGGTGCGTCGGGAGATGGTCGACCGTTTCGGCGAGGAGGCCTATGGCGCTGGCTACCGGGTGACGACGACGGTGGAGGGCTGGCTCCAGACCGCAGCCCAGGACTCCGTGCGCAGGGCGCTGTTGGATTACGATCGCAGGCACGGTTACCGCGGGCCGGAGGCGCGGTATCAGCTCAGGTCGCCGAGCGACGCCGATCTCGACGCACTGCTGCGTCCGGTAAAGGCCCTGCCGCTGCTCACCGCGGGTGTGGTTGTGCGCGCGGATCGCGAGAAGGCCGAGGTGTACATCGGTGACGGCAAGAGGGTGAGCCTCGGGCTGAAGCAGGTGAAGTGGGCGCAGCCCTTCAAGAACGAGAACTGGCGGGGGAGCGCCCCGAGCAAGGTCACCGATGCGGTGGCGGTGGGCGATCTGATTCGCGTGATTCAAGATTCCGACGGCCTCTGGGAGCTGTCCCAGCCCGCATCGGTGGCGGGGGCCCTGGTCGCGATGTCGCCGCTCGACGGCGCAGTGCGCGCCCTGGTCGGCGGCTACCACTTCGCCGACAGCAAGTTCAACCGCGCAGTCGATGCACGCCGCCAGCCCGGCTCCAGCTTCAAGCCCTTCGTCTACGCGTCCGCCTTGGACAAGGGCTGGACTCCCGCGAGCCTGATCAAGGATGAGCGCATCTCCATCCGCCTCAATAACCGCGAGATGTGGGAGCCCGACAACTTCGACCACAAGACCCTGGGGCCCATCCGGCTGCGCCTGGCCCTGACCAAGTCGCGCAACCTGGCCTCGATCTATCTCCTGCAACGGGTGGGGCTGGATGACGCGCGGAGCTTTATCGGCCGCTTCGGTTTCGACCTCAAGGATCTCCCGCTCGGGCTGTCCATGGCCCTCGGAACCGCGGAGGCCTCGCCGCTGCAGATGGCGGGGGCTTACTCGGTGTTCGCCAACGGCGGATTCCGCGTTCATCCCTACTTCATCAGCCGGGTGGAAGACGGCCACGGCCGATTGGTTTACCAGGCCAACCCTCCGCGCGCGTGCGACGACTGTTGGTTCCGCTACGAGGAGGCGCCGGCCCATACGGCGCCGCTGAGGCCAGAGGGCGACGCCCAGGCCGAACGGGTGCTGGAGCCGCGTCTCACCTTCCAGATGAACTCGATGATGCAGGACGTAATCAAGTTCGGCACCGGTCGCAAGGCGCTGGCGCTCGAACGCGAGGACATCGCCGGCAAGACCGGCACCACCAACGACGTGCGCGACTCCTGGTTCTGCGGCTACCAGAAGGACCTGGTGACCATTGCCTGGATGGGCTTCGATGATTTTTCCCCCCTCGGCAAGGGGGAGACCGGCGGTCAAGCCGGACTCGGCATGTGGGTGGATTTCATGCGACAGTCCCTGAAGGACAGGCCGCAGGCCATGCTCGACATCCCCCCCGGCATGGTGGAGGTGCGCATCGACAAGACTCGGGGAACCCCCACCCAATCGACCGGCGACAACACGATGGTGGAGTGGATCAGGGAGGAATACGAGCTGATGATCCTGGGGCCGGAACCCGTTCGCTATGCCAGCGATCGGAAGGCCCCGACCGGCGCCAGCGCACCGCGGGTCATGGACGAGCTGTTCTGAGGCCTGACCTCGAGGGACTGGTCGCGGCGTGTTTCACGCGCCGCAACCGAGACATCGCCCTCGTCATTGCTTCCCGGTGGCCGTCCCGATCCCCGGCATCCGCGCCACCCACTGGACCGCCGGGGTCACGGTGGTGACGCGCCAACTCACGCCGTCCGCCACCAGCAGCGCCTCCGGCGGCAGGTCCAGGGAGCTCTCACGCTCGAATCCGGCCCGGGATTGGTCGCTGTCAGGATGGGCCGGCAGGGACAACGGCCGTGCCGCTGTCAGCGCCTGGAGCAGTATCAGCGTACGTTTGGGCCGGTGATGGGCACGAAGCGTACTGGCAGCACGTCGCGGCGCTCGAGGGTTCCCGTCGCCGTCCTCTCCATCACGACCAGTTGCTGTGTCCAGCCCGGCGCGCCCACTGGCATGACCAGACGCCCGCCGACGGCCAGCTGATCCACCAAGGGCTGGGGCACATGGTCGCCGGCGGCGGTGATCAGGATGCCCGCGAAAGGCGCCGCCTCGGGCCAGCCGAGATAACCGTCGCCCGCCTTCACCTTGACGCCGTGATAGCCGAGGCGATCCAGGGTCTCGCGGGCCTCCTCCGCGAGCTCGGGTACGATCTCCACCGTGTAGACCTCGAGCCCCATCTCCGCGAGCACGGCGGCCTGGTAACCCGACCCAGTGCCGAGCTCGTAGACGCGGTCGCCCGTTTCCGCGCCGAGCAGGTGGCTCATGATGGCGACGATGTAGGGTTGGGAAATCGTCTGATCGCCGCCGATGGGCAACGGATGATTGCGGTAAGCCTCGGACCTCAGTGCGGGTGGCACGAACTCGTGACGCGGGACGGCTTCGATCGCGGCGATCACGGCGGGATCGAGCCGGTCCGTCCCAAGCTCGTCTCGGGTCTGCACCACCTGGCGCTCGATTTCCTGTACCAGGGCCTTGCGACGGGAATCGTGCAGATCCTGGTCGGCGCAGGCGCAGAGTGTCAGCAGCAGTCCCAAGGCACCCGCGACGAGCCGAGGCGCGGTGGCGGACGGGAAGCGCTGACCGGGCGAGTAATGTGAGGACCGCATTGGGTTTGCCGTTGGCCGTCTGCTCTCGAGCTTGAGTATAACACTCGGTCCGCGGCGCCAAGGCTTTGGCCGCCGCGGACCATGCACCCTGCAATACGTGTGTTGTCGCTCACTCTGATCCACGGGAATTTCTCAGAATAATCCGCGCTGACCCTGCCGGATTCGTCAACCGCTGTTGCGGGTGCCTGCGGGCCAGACGGTCTTGGGTCCGTTCACGCGGCCCTGACGGCAGCAACCCGCCAGGAAAAGACCTTGCTCCCTTCCCAGCCACCAACCGCAACATCCTCATGGCAGACATTCGCTTCAGCGAAGCCATAGACGCCTCACGACCCGTTGCGGAAGTAGCCGCCCTTACCGAGAGGTGTAAGGTTTTTGCCACGACCAACTGAAACGCGGGGCTCATCGCGACCGACTTTCTCCATCGTCGGATGATCATGGACTCTCTATCGTGACCGTCCCTTGAGTCCCACAAGCCGTCCTTCAAGCCAGAGACAAATCGCTCCATGTTTCGGCAAACAACCGGCCCATACAGCCAAAACACGGAAGGGCCGGTCACGTTCACACAGCGGACCCCCGCGGTTCCGTCGCCCGTGGGAAGCAACCCAGAGCATCCGTAATACCCCTCCCTCTAATCGCCCCGAGGGTTCCGCGCTCCCCCGTCCGGGAGGTCTTCCTTTACGCGCCGTAGCTCCACCTGCAGTGGGCGGGTCGTATCCAGATGCAGGTCCCGCTGGGGGAAGGCGATGACGATGCCGGCGGCGTTGAACTTGTCGTTGATGGCCTGGTTCAGGGCGCTGATGGTCGGGTAGCGCAGATCGGCGGAGTCGACGAAACAGCGCAGCAGCAGCCCCAGGGAGTTGTCGCCGAAGGTCTCGAAGATGACCGATGGGGGAGGGTTGTCCAGCACGTTCTCGTTCTGCCGGGCGGCCTCTTCAAGCAGGCGCATGGCCTGTCGCACGTCTGAGCCGTAGGCGATGCCGACCGAGAGGATGACCCGCGTCGTTTGGTCCGACAGGGACCAGTTGAGAAGGCGACCGGTGATGAACTCCTTGTTCGGCACCAGCAGTTCCTTGCCGTCCCAGTTGCGGATGGTGGTCGCGCGGCCGCGGATGCGCGTCACCACACCGTCGGTATCGCCGATGGTGATCACGTCGCCGATGCGGATCGGGCGCTCGAACAGGACGATGATGCCACTGATGAAGTTGGCGACGATCTCCTGCAGGCCGAATCCGATCCCCACGCCCAGGGCGGCGACCAGCCACTGCAGCTGCGACCAGTCGGTGCCGAGGGTCTTAAACACCAGCGCGGCGCCGACGGTGACGATGACGTAGTTGGTCAGGGTGGTGACGGTGTAGCGGCTTCCCGCCGACAGCTCGGAGAGCTTGAGCAGGATGATCTCCAGCACCGCTGGCAGCTGCTTGGCGAGCACCACGGTGATGGCGGCATAGAACAGGGCCAGCCCGATACTGGCCAGGGTTACGGGCAGGACCCGCGCCGCGCCGTCGACCGTGATGGTGTGATGCCACAGGGTGATCTGGTCGAGGATGCGCAGCGCCGGAAACAGGTCCGACCAGAGCAGCCACAGACCGAAGAACCCGTACAACAGAACGGCGGTGTTGACCAGCTTGCGGCTCGTGTCGCTGAGGGCCACTAGGTCGACCTCCGCCTCTTCGGCGTCGAAGGAGCTGCCTTCCTCGCCGACGTGCGGTGCGGTTTCGGAGCGCCGCTCCGCCTTCTCGGCCCGGCGCCGCTCCATCGCCGCATCGAATGCGAGTCGCCGACGCGCGACCAGCAGCCAGCGCTGCCCCAACGCGGCCAACAGGATCAGCTCCACGAGGAACCAGGCGGTATCCAGCAGCAGACGGCTCAAGGTACCCGCGGTGTAGAGATAACCCAACAGGGCCAGTACCCCCAGCGCGATGGGATAGACCACCAGCAGCGGATACCAGAGCCGTTGCAGTTGCCTGAAGGTCCGCCGCTGCCGTTGATGCGCGTACTCCGCCAGGACCCCTCGCCGCGGGTGCAGCAGCCGCGCGAAGGCGACGGCCAGGGACCCCATCGCGATCAGGAAGGGGATCAACCCGAGCGCCCAGCCGGCGTCGAGAGGGTCTAGTCTCGCGGCGACCATGGCCGCGAGCGCGGCAGGCAGGAAGATCCAGCTCAGCTGCTGGAGCTGCGAGCGCAGCAGCCGCAGACTGGCCTCGGGCCAGCGAAAGTGCGCGGCGGCGAGCCCGTCTTTCATGCAGATCAGGCGGAACAGGCGCAGCCAGAAGAACTGAATGGCGATGAAGATCAGCGCCCCGCCCACCGCGGTGGTGAAGTCCGTTGCCTCGGCCGAGACCTGAAGCTGCCAGCCGGTCGCCGCGACCACCAGCGGCCAGGGCGCGGCCGCAATCACCGTCAGCCCGAGGGCCAGAAGCGTGTAGCCGAAGTGGTCGGTGGTGGGCTTGCCGAGCTTGTGGTTCAGGCCCCGAATCATCGCAATCAGTCGCCCGCGGCCCCACAGCGACAGGGCGAGCAGCGCCGCGAGCAGGGCAACGATGGGGGAATGCGTCGCCTCATAGGCGATCGTCCGCGCCACCTGGCGCCAACCTCTGGGTGACAGGACGCGCCCCATCTGGAGCGACATGGCACTGGCCTGGTCGAGCTGGAACAGCGAGGTATTGCGCACCCACAGCAGGTGCTCGTCGAGGAAGGCGTCGTAGCCCTCGACCGCATCCAGCAGCCGCTGCTGGGCCGTTTCCAGCTCGCCGAGCCGGCGCAGGTGGTCGTCGTCGGCCGCGACGGCCTTCTCCAACAACTCCCGGCGATCGACCGCGAGCTCGCGCAGCTGCTGGCGCAACAGTGGCGTGGGTCCCTCTGTCGCCCCGGCGTCCGCCCCGGCCATCAGCTCGGCCAGGTAGTCGTCCAGCTCGCAGCAGCCGGTTCTCCTCCTCCCAATGGCGCAGGCGCCGCACGCCGATCTCGGCGGCCTGTGTCCTCGCGTGCCCGTGCCGCGCGGCGGTAGTCGACGCAAGTCCGGCAGGGCATCGGCGCTGCTGCTGGAGTATCCGCCCCAGCTCCTGGCTCAGGCCGCCGATCGCGACGGTGTCCCTGGCGCTCTTGAACTGGGTCTCGATGCGGCGCGCCAGCTTGTCGGTCTGCTCCGTCTGTTCGGCCAGCGCATTCAGCCCTGCCGCCGCCTGTACCAGCGCCTCGGACAGCGCCGCATTGCGCTCGGCGAGACCCAGCACCAAGGGGTGCTTGCCCTGCGCCTCGCGGCGGGTCGCCTCCGCCTCGGCCCTGGTCTGCTCCGCCTCCTCCTGGCGCTTGCGGTTGACCAGTTCGTCGAGAATCTTCACGCGGGCGCCCACCCACTGCGACGCTGGCGGCCGCCTTGTCCCGCTTTGCCTTGCAGCAGGTCGACCCGCGCGGGCTGACTCAGCAGCTCCTGGTCGAGCATCTTGATCTCGGTGCTGAGCGCGTCGAAATCGGTCTCCAGCGCCCAGCGCCTGGCCTCCGACGTAGCCGGGCCCTCGTCGGCGGGGGGTGGCAGCTTGAGCTGGGTGGCGACCTCCTCCTGTTGTCGCTTGGCCTCGGTGAGGCGTTGCCGGATCAGCGCCGGGCGGCCTGCAGCCTCCTCGAGCCGCTGCTCGAAGTCCGCTCGCCTGGCGTCCACCGCCGCGAGATCGGCCTTCTCCTTTTGCAGCAGCTGCTCGATCTGGCGCAGGGGGGTCGACGGGTCGAGCTTCAGGGTGTCTTCCGGGGGCAGGGCCGCGGCTTCCTCCGTCTCTTCCCGGATGGCCTGGACCTCGGCGGGTGCGGTCTCCGCCGCCCGCCGGAAGTCCTCCGCCGCCCGGGCGTTCGAGCTCGCCGTCTGCAGGCTGCTCAGGGCCTTGCGGTAGAGCTCCACCAGCTTGGTTCTCGCCTCCTCCTCGATGTCCGTGGCGGCCTCGACCTCGGCGATCTTGGCCTCCAGGACCTCTTGGGTAACGGACCCCGGCGGTGCGGTCGCGGTAGATGGGTCCTCGCCCAGGGCGGGCTGGATCGGCAGCAGCAAAAGCAGTGCCGCGATGGAAGACAGTCTCCGCAGAGCGAGTGCGATATGGCTAAGGATTTTCACGAACGTCGTTTTCACTTGTTCCGTACCTATGTTTCCTTTGGTCGCAGGGCGGATAAGCGCAGCACCGTCCAGCTGTTTGAAGTCCCGACTGCGCAAGCTTGTCCGGCCTAAGGGCTCGTCCACCCGACCGCCCAGCCTACCCCCGGTCCGCCTCAGGAGAGCCCTCGGGCGGATAGTCGAGGGTGTCGGAAATCTTCCTGCGATACGCCTCGGCGAAATCCGGGAAGGGGAGTGTCTGCGCCGAGGCCCACTCGCGCACCTGCTTCTCGGCGGCTTGTTGCCGCTTGGCATCCATCCCGCCGTCGCGGGCGTGGTACAGGGTCCGCGAAGGAAAGGCAAAGCCCGTTCCGGCCTGCTCGACGATCTCGGAAAACCGCAGGAGGATATCCTCCTGGATAGCGAGAAACTCGTTATACCCCGTCGTGCGGACGTAGACGCGCACCGCAATGTTCAGGGCGTAATCGCCATAGCCGACGAAACGTACCCGCACCGGGTCGGCGGCGGTATGAATGGTCTTGGGATGTGCATGCAGCAGCTCCCGCAGCTCCGCCAGCACGAAGCGCAGCTGATCGCGCGTCGTCTCGTAGCGCAGGGCCAGCGTCGTCCTCAGCAGGAAGCGGTCGCAGGCGCTCAGGTTGACGATGTTGCGCTGGGCGAACTCGGCGTTGGGGATGGTGATCAGGCCTCGATCATGGCGGCGGATCTTGGTGGAACGCAGCCCGATGGACTCCACACGACCAACCGGGCGCCAGGCCGGATCGGACTCCTGGTCAAAGCGGCAGAGGTCGCCGACGCGCACCGGGCGGTCGGCGAAGAGATTGAGTGCGCCCATGAAATTCTCGAGCGTGCTCTTGGCAGCCAGCGCGACGGCGATGCCGCTGACACCCGCGCCGGCAACGAGACCGTAGACCGGGACACCGATGTCGTGCGCGGCGCGCAACAGGAGCGCGATCACCGCGAGGAAGCCGACCGATCGCGCGGCGAGTCGGATGAGATTGGCGTTCAGGCTCTTCGGGTCGATGCGCGGCGAGGCGACGAGGACCTCGCCGATCCAGCTCACGGTGAGCCACACGATCCAAACGGCCGCAACACCCTCGGCGACCTCCATGATGTAATCGGGCCACTGTGCCGCCGCACCCGTCACATTGATCTGTGTCACCGTGAGGAACCAAAAGAGCCAGGCGGCCGCGAGGATGGCCAGGGGCGCGGCGAGCCGGCGCAGGTAGGAGCCGAAGGAGCCTTCCAAGGGCCTGCTCGGGATCCGGCGGAACGCCCCGATCGCCGCCGCCAGGGCCAGCCCGAAGAGCAGCAGCAGGGCGAACCACTTCCAGAGCATCTGGCCGGACACCGACCTTCCGGCCCACTCGGGCAGGGCCTGCACCCAAGGCAAGGGTATCATCCACCCGGTGAAAGACTGATTGACCTCGTACACGTTCTCGATGGGCATCGGGCGCAGGTAGGGCAGCTCGCGCATTGCTTCGTAGTAATCCGGCGCCCGTTTCACCGTATCCGCACTGAGGCGGAACTCGCCGGCGTGCGCTCCTTCCTCGATCCGGGCGATGGCGATCTCCGTATCGGGTATTCGCCAAGCCATCGGTTCCTCGACCCGTTCCTCGTCCCGTTCAACGGCGGTAGCGTCGGGGATTTCCGCCAGGTCGGGCAGGGACAGGCGGGCCATGACGTCCCAGAGCAGATAGAAGGTCTCGTCGG
>CAVTOR010000006.1:0-380488 GCA_963736235.1 uncultured Gammaproteobacteria bacterium | reverse complement strand
TTAATACATACATTTTTTACTATCAAAAATATTATAAGCATTTGTATAAGTTCATAGTAATACCTTTATTTAATTAAAGATAAATTGTAAAGCCTTTACTTAAATGGGAAATGATGTCTCAGAGGGTCAAGATTTGTTATTTGTCCATTCAAAATCCTTATAGCAATGTTGTTATTTTTAAATTACAACAAACTCAATAAATAGTTAGAAGTTGATCTCGATTTTTTATAAGTTGTTTAATTACATAAAGTAAGATTTAAATAAATAACTTACAATGGGCTTCAGAATTATGGAAGTTTTGTGAATAATTATGTTTTGCAAATTCTCTTTCGACACATACAAATAAATTGCTCAAAAATGATAAGAGTAATCAAATTATTCTGACTATCTTGAATTGATAAAGATAAAATAATCTCTGCATGGATAGTGATAACTAAAACCAAACCTTAAGAAAATGACCGAAGAAGAATACCTTAAAGAAAGAATTGATGACCAAATAGCTTGGTATGGTAAAAAAAGCGCTATAAATAAAACTTACTATTATTGGACCAATGGTCTTGTTTATGTTTTCGCAGCATTAATTCCGTTTTTAGCCGGATTCAAAACCGACGATCATGACCTGCCCAAATACCTGATTGCCACATTTGGAGTATTAACAGCCACTCTTACCGGGCTTGCTGCATTGTTAAAATTCCAGGAAAAATGGACCAAATATCGAATTACAGCGGAAGCCTTGCGCCGTGAAAAAATATTGTATAAGACAGGGACAAGCCCATACGAGAAGGGAAAGGCATCCTCCTTTCATACCTTCGTGCAGAATATGGAAGGGATTAGAGCAATGAGAATGTCGGGTGGTCGCAGATTATCAATAAAAAGGAAGAACAGGCTGAATAAAGTAGCCTAAGCATTATTTTGTGTAATATTAGATTTCATTCCATTCCATTCAGGGTATTGTTAACATAGTCTGTCCCAAAAATTTTCTGAGATGTCAATGGTTTCTTCGTTACACGAGTTATGTAAATAAGATTTAACTCCGATACGGATTATTTCTTTAACGTTAAAGGGTAACCTATGAATAGGAATTAGTCGCAAACGTCATAAGTTTTTTCAAATATTTCCTGATCTATGGGGTACATTTCTCCATGTATCCCCACCATTAACCAGTCTCCCCGTTTACCCTCCAAAATACCTTCCATCGTTTCTACCATAAAAGGCTTGTGTATCTGGACACAGCGGACAGGGATAGGTTTTTTAATTGCCTTTTTAAAATCAAGGTCCAGGGATCTGGTCTTTTTTAAATACGATCACTTAGTTTTTATAAGGGTTTACTTCAAAAAATGTTCCTTTAAAAATACGATAAACTCATCTTTCAGATTATCCGTCTGCTTCAACGTGGTATATCCGGCATAAGCATTGAGGTGCATCGATATTTTCTCGCGAATGCCACTCATCTCTGCTGCTTTGGTATAGTATTCTTTAGCTTTATCCATGTCTCCCAAATACATACTCGCCTCTGCTACTGTGCCGTATTTCCATGAGTCTTCTTCACATTTCTCTGTGGCATCCAACGCCTGTTGCGCATAAGTCCGCATCCTGCCCTTGTCGTTCTCCGCCACCAGGCTTAAAAAGGCCAAATTGATGGCGTGATAATAGATTTGGTCGTAGTTCTTTTTTGCAGTCGACTTTTCCAGGGCCAGTTCGTAATAAACAAAAGCTGCTTCTGCATCGGCTTGAGAAGGAAATTTTAAATAGGACCGCTTATATCGCCCCCCGATAATACCCATAAGATCTGTATCTTCCTGAGCTGCAGGATGTTCTTCCAGGATCTTCAAGGCGTCACCTCTCCTGTCCAGACCCTCCAATGAAAAAACTAAGCGTTTCAGTCCATTTTTGTCTAAGGCATCCACATTGGGTAAAAGTTTTTTAACCACAGCGTCATATTTCCCTAGCGCAATATTTATTTCCTCATTGTTGCTATACTGATTCGCAAAATCCGTGTCGGTCAGTGTCTTCAGAATAAGCGAGTAACAATCATCATTTTTGTCTTTGGGTTTCACCATGGTTAAATGTCTCCCTTCTATCGTATATCGATATTCCTCACCAAAAGGTTTAAAACAAGAATCCAGAGTAACATAGTCATCTTCGGCCGAACCGGCTACCTTCAAGCTAAAAGGATACTCTTCTTTAAAATGATTCCTCCAGTCATTTCTCAGGGAAGTAATAAAATTGCCTTCACTGCTCATTTCCTTATACTTAGTATTCCACAATTTATTGAGCTTTGCAGGTTCTATACCATTGCTCGGAGTTCCGAGAAGTATTACGTGGGAAATTTTTATTCTGTATTCCTCCTTAAAATTAAGGATGGAGCGCTGGGCAATAAGGCCGCCCAGGCTATGTGCCACAATGGCTATTCTGTCGTATTTATCAAATTTATATTTTACCGAAGTACAGAGATATTCCGCTATTCGGTCTACATCCTGAACACCTGCCCAAATATCCTTTCCAAGTTCAGGGTCTACGTATTGGGAATAGCCAAAGGGTTTCATGTCCCAGCCATTCATTTTAGATTCGCGCTGCAGCATATCCGGTATATTTCCAAATGTATCCCCGGCTTCCCCGGAAAAGCCATGGATAAATAACAGGAGATTATTGGCTCCCGGGGTTTCCCTAAAAACTGTTTTTACTTCTTTTTTTCCTTTCTCCCTTACTGAAGGGACATCTTCGGGTTCTGCCAGGGTTAAGCGCTTTCTGATTTCCTCGGGCACATAACTAAGGATAAAGTCGTCGTATAGTTCAAGATTAACATAGGGTTCCTGTATAGCTTCGGGCATATTCCATTTACTGGCAATTTCTTCCAAAACAGAAGGAATCACCCTCATTAAATAGCTTGCCACTTGTAATATCCGTACATAGGGATCTGCGAAAACGCTCTGGTGTTGCCCATGCAAGGCAAGAAGCAAATGCTTGGTAAATAAACTATTTTTATCTGCATCCATCTTATAGGACTTCTGATTTTCCTTGCAAGAGGCTACTACAGAAATCCCTTTTTCAGTATCCACTTTTTGTGCCAGGCCATCAGCTTGGGTAAATTCGGTCGACGTAGAATCCGGGCTGTCTTGTTTTTGCTCCTGACCCCCTGCAACAAATGATTCGGAGGCGATACCCGTAGAATGACAGCAATCCATAAAGAAGATAAGGCGTCTGGTTTTTAAAGCATTAATATGATCTTTGATTTCCTCTGCCGTAACCCATTCTGCTGTATACTCTTCTTTGTTCATTCCGCTTTTAATTCCTGCTGGAATAAAATGAAACGTATCGAGTTCCAGGCCGCCATGTCCGGAATAATAGAGAAATACAGAAGAGTTTTCGTTTGTTTTTTCCTGTAAATCTTTAAAGGCTGCCAAAATTCCTTTTCTGTCGGCTTCCTTACCAATGAGCAACTTCACATTTTCAGGAGGATAACCACAAATAGCCTCATCCTTCAAAGCAACTGCAATATCCTGGGCGTCTCCGGTGGTGTCTAATTTATCGAAGTCATATTTAATTCCTATGACGAGGGCATAGGCATTTTTCAGTTTACTCATGGGTGGTGTTTAGGTTGTTAGCTTGCAATTTATGAGTATTGTATTAAACGGATTATTTTTAATGCCTTGAGGTCAAAATCTGCTTAAAAGATTCCGTATCAAAATACGTTTTTAATAAAGGGTCGTTTTGAAAGGAACCAGTTTCAAACCAATGTCCTTCAACAATAGCTTTCTTCAGAAAGTTTATCGTGTTTTCTTCATCTGACACCTTGGCGTAATACTGAGCCAATGCATAATCTACATTCCCATATTGATAGTCCTCCCTAAGGTTTTCAAGTGCTTTGAGCCTTAAATTGGCCTGGGAAGTTTTGCCACTTTTTTGGTAAACAATGGCCAGTAGCGAATTAAAGTATATCAGTTCAGGGTTAGAGCTGAGTAATTTTTCAAGTACTTTCTCTGAGGCTGCATAATCTTCCCGAAAGAACAAGCTTTCGGCTCTTATCTTACTCAACCTTACATCTAATGGTCCTTCAATTTCATTGACCGCTTTAATAATTTTATCCAAGTAAATATTGGCCAGATTTTTATTTCCCATCCATATAAATTCTTTGGCTGCAAAAAGATAAACTTCTAACCAACTATTTGAACTCTCTTCCAGAGAAATATTAGGAAGAATATCGTCAGCTGACGAGTTATCACCAGAGCGTATATAGGCCCTCAGGAGAATTTTTTTCAGAACAACAAAATCTTTCTCCTTACCATAATCCTTGAGGAGTGCAATGGACTCATTGTATTTCCCTAATTCAATATCGGACATTGCCTTTATCTTCAATCTCTCTTGACAAAAATGGCACCCGGGATATCCCACCCATCCATATTGATCTCATCGTAAACGGAATCAATTTCCTTCGGCTTATTTACCAGTTGCAGTGATTGGATCATCATGTTCGAATTGGTTTCCAGATGTAAGGGGCTAATATTATATTCTTTTTTTTGATACTCGTGTGCTCTCTTTAAGGTTCCCGCCAACAGGGCCTCATATTGGTCAAGTAGTATTTGTTGGCGGTAATGGGTGCCTGATTTGGCCAATAAACTTGTCAAGAGAGAGTCGGCAATAGCATACTGTTCCAAGTTGTAATAGTAAAGGAATTTATAAATCTGAGGTTCAAAATAAGTACTGTCTGCATTAATGGCTTGTTCAAATAGTTTCAAACTCTCAGGGTCATAGGGGTCATCAAGATATTTAATTTTTGCTTTTTCATTAAAAATCTTATATGCCTCAAAGTTCGGGGGGTTCCTCCAGGTTTATTATCTTTTTATCTTCTGTAACTAAATACCCCAGAATGCGCTGTTTCAGGGCCTCTATGCAGATCGAAAGGCGCATTGGAATCACATTCTACGGGCTCAAAGGAAAATAGGGTTCTTTCCATACTCCCATCTGTGATAGAACATTGAAACAAAAGCCTGTTTTTATCGAGATAATATTCTCCTTTAATTATTTTTGAAGGTTTTAAATATTTAGTAAGTACCGCTTTTTTTTTGGTGGAGGGGATTATGCCCGCTTCTAATATATCTGAATATTCTACGTATTCTTCTATATTTTCAGGAGAAATTACCTGACCTAATTTATTTTGAGTAATGCCATGAATAATCCAGTCCGAAGCATTTTTCCAGCCATATTGTAAGTTGAATCATTTATGATGTTGTCATCAAAAAAAACGGCAATTTTATTTTGGACTTGTGTTTGAGAAGATCGTCTTGCTGCCAAAATCTTGTTGCAAGAAAATAAATGATCATAGTTAAAATAACGGCGAGCACAAAATTGCTTAGCATACTTTGTTTTTTTTTAAATTTTCCGACTAATTCTTTGCGTTTGGGAATGACAAATCCTTCATTGGCAATCGAAAAAACTTCCAGGGTCTCATTTACATTTTTGAAGTCAAATTTACCTATGGATTGAAACTTAAATTCAGGATGGTTCTTAACCTTTTGATACATGGAATGAGACATCAAGATATTTCCCGCTTTGCCCATAGATTCAATCCTGGAGGTAACATTGATGGCATCGCCAAAGACATCATCATCCATTCGATGCACGTCTCCCAAGTTAAGGCCAATCCGGAGGGGTACTTCAGGCGGGAGCCGTAATGCCTGTTGAAGTTCTATAGCGCATTCCACCGATCTTACGGCGCTGGTAAATAAACATATACTCCCGTCTCCCAGATTCTTTACGATTTCCCCGCCGTACCAACCATTCTGGTCAAAGTTTGCTGATAGTTGTCTAAAAGAAGGAGCGTTTTTTGCTCATCTTTTTGCATCAATGCCGTATATCCTTCAATATCGGCAAAGAAAATAGCTGAAAGATAAGAGGGATGTGTCATTTTTTCTATTTCCAATTAATGAAGGTATAAAGCTTTATTTGAGGTTGAACTTTTGTAAGAAACTCTAAATATGTTTAGCATATTCACCTTGGTGGAAAACTCAAAAATTCCTGTTTGCGATAAAATGGTTTTATATATTTCATTTTAAAGTTTTAATACGCAGTAAAATACTTATAATTCAAAAATTTGCTCCCTGATTATTTGGTTCTGGCTGATTTTTTGACTAATATAGTGAATATACTAATTGTAAAAAATACCGTCATGTCCAAAACAGCTAAATCAAAATCGAAGCCCGAAATTTTGTCTAAATCAGGTCCTGGAATCACCTCTAAAGATGGACCTGGAATGACTTCAAAAGATGGACCAGGAATGACTTCTAAGGATGGTCCGGGGATGACATCTAAGGATGGACCGGGGATGACATCTAAAGATGGACCTGGAATGACCTCTAAAGATGGACCTGGAATGACATCTAAAGATGGACCAGGGATGACTTCTAAGGATGGTCCGGGAATGACTTCCAAAGATGGACCTGGAATGACGTCAAAGGATGGTCCGGGAATGACCTCTAAAGATGGTCCTGGGATGACTTCTAAGGATGGTCCGGAAATTCTTACCAAGGATGGCCCTGGCATGACTTCGAAAGACGGCCCAGGAATTGGAACCAAAGCAAACCAGAGTCTCCCAAATAAAACTGTGATCTGGAATTTAGTACATCATAGAAGGATTTAATCCGGTACGGGATGGGTAAATCAGCACATTGGTTAATATGAAATACTGGCTGGAAGGGTTTCTTCGTGACCATGACCCTGAGCTACAATGAATATTGGCAGGAGATAGCTTCTATGTACCAGGAAGCTATACTGTTGTTTAGTTATCAAGAGAAATATAAGAAAAAAAGGGGTGGAGCAATTTTTTTAATCGCAAACAACATAAGATAAATCGCTGAGGTATTCCGTTTAATTCAATTATATAAGAATTTTCCGGAAATGCCTGAAGCGCAACAAATTCTTAAAACTATCCAGATGAAGTCTCGAACTCGATTATAAGAATTTAGTTTCCCTGTTGTGATAGATATACTTGATCCCAATTGACGGTAATCCGAAAAAATTAAACCTCATATTGTTTTAGAAATACAAAGGTGAATAGGAGAGGGGACCCTTTCTAATATTTAGAAAATAGTATACGAAATTTCAGATTATTTTATTTTTCATATAAAATTTGTAAAAACAGTGTTTCATAGTTTATTAATACTCCCAGTACATAGGCATTTTCTCCACCACGCCAAGGCCATCTTGATCGGAGAAGTTCATTTGATAGTATGTAGGTGTTTCGATCTTGTTTCGCTCTTACTATATCACCTATCGAGGGAATATTTTTGCTATTATCCCTTGACCAAACATAGTCAAACTTAGCATCTTCTATATGTCCCCCGTTAATTCTACCGCTATATAATATACCTATTCTTCCCAGTTCTTTGATTTTTTCTACAGCCTCTTTGATATGCTGCTTTTTTTGATAGGACGGATTCTTAATATAATTCAGATAACCATTAAAAGTTTGTGGCGTTTTATTGGCATTTTCCCAAGCATCCCTATCCTGATTAGATTCTCGATTATTTTCTTCATTAATTCTTTTGATTGTATCCTTTATAGCCTCTTTATTTTCAATAACATAACCATAAGATCCTGTTAATTTTGTGGTTTCACTTAAATACTTTTCAAATAGATTTATACGCTGAGGGGTTGTATCATTAATTGCCTTATTCAAATAGAATGTATCTATGGCTTTTAAGGCTTCTTGCTCAAATGTCCCATTCGGGTAATCCTTTAGATAGGCTATGAAACCTTTTTCACTTGGAATTTTTTTGGCAATATCCCAAAATTCATTTTGCTTTTGTATCGCTTCGTTCCATATATACCAATAAGAACCTGCGACCCCAAGCAGTACTATCACAACTGCTCCTACTATTAGTTTTATTATTTTTTTTAGACGTGCCTCTTTTTCCCTTTCCTTTTTTTCTCGTTCTTGTCTTTCTGCCTTATATAATTCAATTTTTTCGCGTTTATCTCTTTTTTTCTTTATGACATCTTTCAATATGCGGTGGAGCGGTTGTCCCACTTTCGCCCCACACCCGTCAAAGAGGTCTCCGAGCCTGCCGCCGGATAGCCACGTAACATGCTGTATCAGAAAGGGAATTTGGTGGGCGCAGCTGGGTTCGAACCAGCGACCCCTGCCGTGTGAAGACAGTGCTCTCCCACTGAGCTATGCGCCCGGAAAGGCAGCATTCTAGGTGTGACGTAGATGTGCGTCAAATCGAAGACCGGCAGGCGACTTCAGCGCGATTTGAGCGCGGAGGCGGTATATCGCGGGTGATCGCGATGCCGCATACACGGCGCCCAACGCTCGACGATGCTTCCTTGTCCCGGTCGTCACCGGGAGGGGCTGGACTTCATCTCGGCCAACGGGCGTTCGACACCCGATCCGCGAAACCCTTCTACTGAGCTACACTTGGGCGCCATGAGCAAACCGTCGGCGGCAAAGTTCCTTCTCCTTGGCGATGCGATGCCGCCGCGGAGGTTCGCGAGATCAGATATCGCCGATGCGTTGCGCTTGGGTTGGCGCACGTTCCGCTCGGCACCGGCCGCGAGTATGGCCTTTGCCAGCCTGTTTACCCTTCTTGGGCCGATATTGCTCGCCATGGTGGGCCACCTTGGCCTTTCCCCGATGGCCTTGCCGTTTGCAGGTGGCTTCATGCTGGTGGGACCAGCGCTGCTGACCGGTTTTTTCCGGCTCGCGACGATCTCTGCCCAGGGCCACCGACCGGACATCCGCATGCCTTCGCCGCTTTCGTGCATGCGCCGGCCGGTCTTTGGATGGTCGCCCTGGTCTGCAGCTTCCTGTTTCTGATCTGGATTACCGATGCCGCCGTACTGTACGCCTTCATGATCGGCGCCGAGCACCTGCCTTACGATCTGCCTTGGCTGATCCGGCTCGAGCGTCACATCATCAGCTTCGAGCTTTGGGGTGCGCTCATGGGCTCGGTGTTGGCGCTCATCATCTTCGCGATCTCCGCCTTCTCGGTTCCGCTTCTGCATGAGGGACGCGCCAACGCGGTTCAGGCAATCCACGCCAGCGTGCGGGCGGTATTCGGTAGTTTTCCCGCCAGCATCGCATGGGGTGCCGTGCTCACGGGGACGACACTGCTCTCCATCCTGGTGCTGCCTTTGCTGCTGGTGACGCTTCCGGTGCTCGCCTACGCCAGCTTCGCGCTCTACCGTTCTGTTTTTCTGACTGCGGAAGACGCGCCAACTCAGTGAGTACGGCGCTACAGACAGCGGGGTGCAACAGCGTCGATCAGGCTCACATTCCGAGCAGCCGATTTGGGAAAGCCGAAAGTAAACGATCGGCTACCAAACCAAACCCGGCGGTAAACGCTCTGTCCGCCGCTGCCCAATGATAGCGGTTTCCGTACCTCGCTCGACCGCGGGTGCCAGAGGGCGAATTCCCGTAACACGGCGATCTGGGTCGGGATCTATGCCGAGCTCACCGAGTTTGGTCTCATGTTTCTCGTCTACTTCGTCGCCCGCGCCCATCACCCGGAGGCCTTCGCCGCCGGGGCGCGGCGGCTATCGACCCTGGCCGGGACCGCGAACACCGTCATCATGCTCACCAGCAGCTTCTTCGTGGCCCGGGCGGTACGGGCGATCCGCAGCGACGACAGCCGAGGCGGTCTCCGCTGGTTGACGGCAGCGCTCTTTGTCGGGCTCGGCTATCCGGTAGTGAAGTTTCTGGAGGTGCGTTGGAACCTGACCCAAGGGCTGGACGGCGGGGGCGACGTCTTCCAGATGGCGTACTATTACCTCACCTTCAATCATCTGGTACATGTGAGCTGGGGCTTGCTGGGGCTGACCTGGGTTATTTTCCGCACCCGCCTGGGCGGCTACTCGTCAACCGAGAACGCTGGCCTGGTTGCCTTCGCCAGTTACTGGCATGCCACGGATCTGATCTGGCTCATGATCTTCCCGCTCTTTTACATCCTGCGTTGATGCGGAGACCTCTTGGACGTTCACGCAAACTCGATCTCGTGTGGCTTGTGCTGATCACGCTTACCCTGACCGGAGCGGCGCTCGGAGATACTGTGGAGCCAGGTCTCTGGCTCACGATCAGTGTCGCGGCGATGATGGTGCTCAGGGCCGCATGGTGATCGATCACTTCATGGAACTGGCCGACGCTAACCCCAGTATCCGCCGGATGGTACGGCTCTACGGGGTAACGATACCCCTTCTACTGGTCCTGACCTATCTGTTCGGACCCCAGATCGCCTTGATGACCAGTCTTTGACTCGGGAGATGAAACGGGGATCGCCGTGCCACGGCGGAAGTGGCCGGGGATCCGACAGCACGGTCGCGCCTGCTGATTGAGGTTACTGGTGAAGGATGTGAGAGCGGTGCTTGGGCGGTGCGCCTCGGTGGGGTCGGCGAGACGGACGAAGGCATCGTCCGCTATCTCGCATGCGATACCGGTCCGCGCGAACGGCTGGGCCCAGCCGGCAACGGCCGTTGAAGTCGCTTGATCGTCTGGCCGGTTTCGGAAGTGTGGATTATGCGTCAGAGACCGACCTTAATGCCGGCTTGCAGAGATTGATAATCGTAGTCTCGGACCGCTCTGTTCGAATCACGGGACCCGGCTTCGAAATCGAGCGACAGTGCAATGTTGCGGCGCGGTTGCCAACCGAGCGATAGGCCCAAGGTGCCGACCCTATCGACCCTGTCCGAGACCACCGACACGGTGCTGGCGGCGTCCTGGAAATCTCTCTTCTGGTTGCTAGACCGCGAAGGCTGGTCTTCGGCGTAATGTTCCACTGCGGAGTGAGGCTGACACCGTCGACAATTGCATAGTTGGCGATCTCGTCATCGAAATTGCTCAAGTCACGGTATATCTGGGCCTCTACCCTGGTTTTCCCTGTCGCTTGCCAGATTGCCCGAACGCGCCCGACGAATCCGTCGGAAGCCTCTTCGTCAAGTCATCGTACCTTCTGGCCTCGTAACCAAGATCGGCCTTGATTCGGGTTTTTCCGGTCACCTTCCAGTCTGCCGTGGGGCCCAGGGTCAAATCGTTGTAATCGCGATCGTCGCGGTTGGTGAACTGGGACGACGAGACTTCCACCTTGAATCCTAGCGAGTTGTTCGCCTTGCTGACGTAGTCCAGATTCGCACCCAACCCGAAGACATCCTTGTTGAGAAAGTCATTCTCCGTAAAGGAGATATCGGACCAATCGGCCTGTGCGCCCATACGCCAACGGGGCGTTAGCCAACGGTTCGCGCTACCGAAGACCTTATTGCGATTCCGCATATCGTTGGTCGGAACGAGCTCGGTTGTGAAGTCGCGCATCGAGCGGTCGTACGAGTAGCCCAGGGTGTCTTCCCAAAGGCTTCCCGCAACCCAGTTCCAAAGCAACCGCGCGTCGCCGCCGGTGTGATCGAACTCGCCGAAGCGGTCGTAGCTGGTGCGGTAGATGCGACCGTCGATCAGAAAGCGCTGGCGGCTGAGGCGCAGCTCGGTATCGAATCCGGCCTCGAGCGTGACGTATTGGTCCGAGTCGTCGTTTAGAAAATCAGGATTGCGCAGCAGGTTGGAGTCGGTGGCAACGCTGACGGCCGCATATGGGTGAATCCCCCTGACCGTTTCCAGCCACTGGTCCGTCTGCGCTTCGGACAGACCGGCGGTGAGCGTGACCAGCAAGGAAAAGGCCAGCGTTCCCCGAATGCGTATCTGCGAACTTTTTGCAGAGGTAGGCGAACGCCGGGTCGCGCTCCGGAAGACGGCTGCGGCGCTGAAGCCTGTGGTGCCGAGATCCAGCAGCGGCGTACGGTTGTGGCGATCCACTTTAATGAGATCCTGATATTAAGCGATTTTTTCATGATAACCCATAAGCTATGGGGTGGAAACGCGGAACCAGGACTACCACACGGCGAATCCGTTCTAGCCCGCCTGAGCTTGGAGGGACGGCGAACGGTGCCGGGAGTTGTCGGTCATGCGCAGGTAGTCGAAGACCAGGCGGACATTGCGCGCCAGGCGCTGGATGGTCGCGGCGACGGTATCGCGGGACTTGGACCTGATGGCACCGGTGGCGAAGCGGCGTAGGGCGGTAATGTTCTCGGGACCGTGTCCGGTGCGGATGGTGCGGCGATCCTCGTCCCAGTTCCAGTCGAGGATGTAGTGGCAGCCGTTCTCGACGGTCCAGTGGCCGCGGTTGAAGGCCAGGATGGCCGCGGCGCTGGCGGTTGTCGGGGAATGGCTGGTGATGCCGTAGACGGTTTCGGTCGAGCTCTGGCCGGTGGTCTTCTCGATGGTGGGGCGGGCGATGACGAAGACTTGGCCGACACCGGGGAAGTCGAGGTAGTCGTTGAGGGCGGTGCTGGTCCAAATGCAGCGCTGCTCGATGCGGCCATGGGCCAGGGTGAGCGGCTCGGTGAAGTCGGGTGTGCCGCGGCCCTGGAAGATTAGGCGGATGTCTTCGCGCAAGATCGGCTGATTGCCTTTGACGGTGAAGACGTAGTCGGCGTTGCGCTCGATGAGGTATTGGGCGAGCTTGCGTTGGGTCAGCAGGGCGTCGGCGGTGATGGTCTTGCCAGCGATATCGATGGGTTCCAGCAGCGGGATGACCATCCCGATCTCGTTGGTTTGCTTGACCTCGTCGCTGCCGCCTACGGGCAGGGAGCCGACTTTTTTTGAGTGTGGCAGGTCTGGCTCTGGTGGCCGACGACGCCGAGGATGTGGGTCTGGCGATCTTCGGCATCGATGGCATTGCACATCGTCTTGCCGTCGATGGCCAGCCCTTCGTCGGTCGCCGCCCGCTGGGTGTTCCAGCGTTGTAGGGCGCTGTCTAAGGCATCCGGGTCAACGCGGGTGAGCACCTCGCGGATGACGGTACGACTGGGTACCGCGTAGCGACGGTTGCGGTAGCAACAGCGAAAGCGCGCCCGCGCCTTCTGGCCAAGGTCTTGGGCCCACAGGCTGATGGCTTTGTAGCCGCGCATGCCGCACAGGGTGGCACCCGCGGCGATGGCCAGCACCGCGGGCAGGGGATGGAGGCGTCCCTGGCCGCGGCGGGGATCGGGGATGTCGGCAAAGAAGTCGGGCAGAGAGAGCATCTGTTCGGCGCTCAACATGATGTTCGGGGCTCCGTGACGATACTGGGGGTCGAGTACGGGAGACGACAGGCAGGCCCTGGGCTTGGGCGTGCAGAGGGCGGACAAAGACGCGTTTGGCGGCGCTCGGCGCGGCGCTGTAGCCCGTGCGAGTTCGGCGAAAACGCGGGTATCACCCACATAGCACCAGTTGGCGGCGCGGTAGATCGTGCCGTGGAAACGCCGCGGATCGACAAAGGTCTCCAGCAACAGCAGCGGGTAACCGAAGCGCTCCCGCCAATCGCTGGCCAGACGGCGTTCGCTCAAGGCCAGCACCCGCGAAGCGAGGTTCGCGACGTGGTACTCGGGCAGGATCAGAAACCGGCTGTTGTTGGCGACCAAGTGCAGGCGGTCGTATTGGTGGCGGAAATCCCAGCCGATCCAGACGTCGCGCGCCGCGCACTTCCAGGCCGCCGCGGAGAAGTTCAGCAGGGCCAGCCACTGCCCGTTCCAGGTGGCGACATACCACAGGGTGTGGCCGATCTTCGGCAACGCCCCGAGGTAGTGATAGGCCCCCATCAGGGCCTGGAAGCGTCCCTCTTCATGCGCAGCAACGGGTTGTAGGACAATCTCTCGCAGGTTCAAGCGCCGGGCCTCGGACAACGGGATGTCGACTGGCGTTATACCTGCCTGGCAGGGCGTTGTCCAGAATCGAGGCCAACTCCTTGTTGCGACCAATAATCTCGGCTAGGGCAGCTTCGCCCTGGCTGCAGTGCTGTCTCGACACATCTCGTTCGGCAGACGGCGCGAGCATCCGCGCCAGGACGGCAGCTGGCGGCGGAGCTTCTGGGGGCGTGTGCCCTGGCTTCAGGCTCTCGCCCCTGCAAGGCGGGGCAAGTCACCGTAACCTGCGAGCAAGGTGTGCTCGTGGACGCCCGCTAGGGCCAGCGGTACCATGGCACCCTTTTTCGGCCCCAGCCAGCGGTGCGAGGTGGGAGCATGCGGGCAGCCAGACATCTGAGACCGGGCGAGCACTGTGTCGTAGTGTTGGGGGCGAGCCCCAAACCCACCCGCTACTCCTTTCAGGCAGTCGACCTCCTGCACGCGCAGGGTTACCGTGTGATTCCGGTACACCCGAAGGCGTCTCGGATCGACCGCATCCCGGTGGTCAACCGACTGGCAGATATCCGAGAGCGCGTTCATACGCTCACGCTCTACGTCGGAGAGGCGCGCAGTCGCGATATGATCCGCGACATCGTTGAATTGGCACCCGGTAGGGTGATACTGAACCCGGGAAGCGAATCGCGGGCGCTCGAGCGCGCACTGAAGGAGGCCGGCATACCCTATGAACATGCCTGTACCCTGGTCTTGCTTCGCACGGGGCAGTTTTGACGTTTGCGGCGAGGGTCTCGCTGGTCTGCGAATCCGAATGCCCTGTCCCCAAGCCAGCCCTGACGGTAGCTGTCGCATGCGCGCCGAAGCGACAGGTTGTTGAACACGTGATCCGCGCTTTTCGCATTCGAATGGACCTTGACAGCCGCAACACCAGCTTCTTCTGCGCTAACCCGGGTCCGAACATCTACTCTGACGATCCCGCGCGGGCGTCGCTGCGCTGCAGCGTTGACGCTTACCGCAGCACGTCTCCATTGATTCCGCGTGTTGTGGCGATATCGTCTGGGCGTCCATCCAGTGCTGAGGGCGGTGCGCGATCGCCTGTCGGCGGCACTCCACGCGAGAGGTATTGACCGCGTATGCGGCTGGTTATCATCCTCATTGCCGCCGTATGGGGCATGTCGGCGGTCATGGCCTTCGCCAAGACCCGAGAGAAGTCCGCTGACGCGCGCATGACCGCCGCTTACATCTTGCTATGGCCGGCGCTCGTGGTCACCTTACTGCTCAACGAACCGGTGCCGATGTGGATCGCGGTGCCGGCCATGTTTGGTTTCATTCCCTGGCTCATGGCCGGACCCCATCTGTTGGAGATCTCGCGGGATCCGTCCAAGTCGCTGCCAAGCGAGATCATAGGGATCCCCAAGCCCTACTGGGCTTGGGGCGGACTAGGCGCGCTGCTGCTCGGGATCCTGTTCAGCTGATGCCCCCGGACAAGGCTGCTACGGCTCTCAATGACCCTATGTCGGATCGCCCCACCATCGACGACTTGCTCGCTATTATGGCGCGCCTGCGCGACCCGAAGGGCGGGTGCCCCTGGGATCTCGCGCAAAGCTTCCGTACGATCCTTCCCTATACCCTCGAGGAGGCATACGAGGTTGCCGAGGCGATCGAGAACGACGACATGGACGCTCTGCGCGACGAGCTCGGGGACCTGCTGTTCCAGGTTGTTTTCCATGCCCGGATGGCTGAGGAGCAGGGCAGCTTTGCGTTTGCCGATGTCGTGCAAGCCATCTGCAGCAAGATGATCCGCCGTCATCCGCACGTCTTCGCGGACGTCGACTTGTCGGATCAAGCGGCCGTGCGCGCCAATTGGGAGCGCGAGAAGGCGTCGGAGCGGGCGCGCAAGGGTGACGACCAAGATGCGAGCCTCCTCGCCGGTGTCGCCGAGGCCCTGCCCGCGCTGGTGCGGGGGCAAAAGCTGCAGCGGCGGGCCGCCAGCGTGGGGTTCGATTGGGATTCGATCGATGGTGTGTTTGACAAGGTCCGCGAGGAGCTCGATGAGTGCCGGCAGGCCATAGACGAGCACGCACAGCCCGCCGAGCGGGTTCACGAGGTCGGTGATCTACTCTTTTCCTGCGTCAACCTGGCCCGTCACTTGGGCATCGATGCGGAGCAGGCCTTGCGCGCCGGCAACCATCGCTTCGAGCGACGCTTTCACGCGATCGAGGTCGGCCTGAGGGAGCAGGGCAGGGCAACCGGTCCGGATGAGCGCGCGGAGATGGAGAGGCTGTGGGAGGCCGCGAAAATGGAGGACAAGTAGTGCGCGAGGTCATTCGATTCCGCACCAGCGCCCGGGAGGAGCTGGTGGACATCACGCCGCAGCTTCGCGACGCGGTTCGCCGCAGCGGGGTGCGAGACGGGCTGGTCGCCGTCTACGCGCAGGGGGCCACGGGCGCCGTCATGATCCAAGAGAACTGGGACGAAAGCGTCCAGACCGACGTCGTAGATCTGCTGCGCAAGCTCATCCCTCGCGGGGTGTGGTGTCACGATGCGCAGGACGGGAACGGCGATTCCCACCTCAAGGCGGGGCTGGTGGGACCGTCCGAGACCATACCCGTCATCGCGGGCGAGCTCGGCCTCTCCACCTGGCAAAACGTGTTCTTTTGCGAGTTCGACGGGCCGCGCGAGGAGAGGACCGTCGTCTGCACCATCCTTGTCGATTCGGCGGCGCCGGCATGAGCTTTCTCGATCACATTCGCGAATGCAACCGCTGGGAGCCCATGCGGTTTATCCCGTTTCGTGTGGAGTCCGATCGTGTCGGGCTGGTGCGTCGCTCGTTCGCGGAGCATCTGCGACGGTTTCCGAGGACCTTCCGGGTAGCGCCCGACGGCGTCGACTGGGTTCATTCGGCGGGGGACTTCGCGTCCCGCACCGGGGCCATGCAGGAAGTTGTTGCATCGCTGGTGGAGCAAGGCGCCATCAGTCACCTGCACGGCGAGATTTACCCGGTCACCGACGGGAGCCGGCTCGCGCCCCGGATGCTGATCGACCGTGCCTGCGCCCCCTATTTCGGCGTTCGCGCCTTCGGTCAGCATCTGAACGGCTTCGTGCGGGATGGCGATGATTTGAAGCTGTGGGTGGCGAAACGATCGGCCGATCGGCGCGTCTTCCCCAATCACCTGGACAACCTGGTCGCGGGCGGCTTGCCCTGGGGAGCGACCCTCGCCGAGAACCTGCGCAAGGAGTGCCGGGAGGAGGCCGCCATGCCGCAGGCGCTGGCGGATCGGGCCGTGCCGGTGGGGGCCGTTACCTATTGCCGGGAGTCCGAACGGGGCCTGAAGCCGGACGTCATGTACTGCTACGATCTGGAGCTGCCGCCGGACTTCGAGCCGCGCTGCCAGGACGGTGAGGTGCAGGCCTTCTACCTGTGGCCGGTGCGGCGCGTGCTGGAGACCGTCCGCGACGGCAGCGAGTTCAAGCTCAATTGCAATCTGGTCATCATCGATTTCCTGGTGCGTCACGGCTACATCGATCAGGATGCGCCGGATTACCTCGACATCATTCAGGGGCTGCGCTCGGTCTTGCCTTGATCGCGCGCCAAAGCGACCCGGGCGCGAAGTTGCTCCTGGCCCGCCCCTTTACACGCCGGGGAGGCGAACCAACATTCATGCTATCGGCCGCGGGGTCGCGGCTTCCCAAAGAGCACAGGCCATGAGTCCCAGTCCAATCCAGCGTCACGGCACCGTGCCCGTCAACGTTGGCGGCGTGATCGTGGGCGGTTCGGCACCCGTGGTGGTGCAGTCCATGACCAATACCGACACCGCTGACGTGCCGTCCACCGTCGCCCAAATCCTCGAGTTGGCCCGAGCGGGCTCGGAGCTGGTGCGGATCACGGTCAACAACGAGTCCGCGGCGCGGGCGGTGGCGGACATCCGCGAGGCGCTGGACGCGCGGGGCGTGGAGGTGCCCCTGATCGGGGATTTCCACTTCAACGGACACCGCCTGCTGACCGATTATCCGGAGTGTGCCGAGGCGCTCGGAAAGTACCGCATCAACCCGGGCAACGTGGGGCGCGGGGAGAAGCGCGATAGCCAGTTCGCCACCATGATCGAGATCGCCTGCCGTTACGACAGGCCGGTGCGCATCGGGGTCAACTGGGGCAGTCTGGATCCGGAGCTGATCGCTCGTCTCATGGATGAGAACGCCCGCGCTCATGTTCCGAGGGACGCCGAGCAGGTGATGCGCGAGGCCATGGTCTTGTCCGCCCTGGAGAGCGCCAAGCGGGCGGAGGAGCTCGGTCTGGGGCGCGACAGGATTCTGCTCTCCTGCAAGATGAGCGGCGTGCAGGACCTGATCGCCGTGTACCGTATGCTGGCGAGCCGCTGTGATTACGCCCTGCACCTGGGTCTCACGGAGGCGGGCATGGGCTCCAAGGGCATCGTTGCTTCCACCGCGGCACTGGCGGTGCTGCTGCAGGAGGGCATCGGCGACACCATCCGCGTCTCCCTGACGCCCGAGCCGGGCGAGTCGCGCACCCGTGAGGTGGTGGTTGCCCAAGAGATCCTGCAGACCATGGGGCTTCGCTCTTTTGCCCCACTGGTCACCGCCTGCCCCGGGTGCGGCCGCACCACGAGCGACTACTTCCAACGGCTGGCCAAGGACATCCAGTCCCACCTGCGGGCGCAGATGCCGCTGTGGCGCGGCCGTTATCCTGGTGTCGAGGCCATGCAGGTGGCGGTGATGGGGTGCGTGGTCAACGGCCCCGGCGAGAGCAAGCAGGCGAACATCGGTATCAGCCTGCCGGGCACGGGCGAGCGCCCTTCAGCCCCCGTTTACGTGGACGGCAAGAAGGTGGCGACCCTCAAGGGGGACCGCATCGCCGAGGAATTCACCCGCATGGTCGACGAATACGTGCGCGCCCGCTACGGCAACATTCAGCCGTCCGAATAGGCGCGGCGCGAGACAACCTTCAATCGCTCTCTTGGCTTCATTCCCATAGGAGGAGTACCCAAATGAAAACGCACATTCCCGCAATGCTCATTGCCGCCAGCCTGGGGCTGCCGGCCGCGGCGGACGAGGTCGCAATGGTTTCGGTCAAGCGTCTGTCCCTCGACACGGCGACCAAGGTGGCCCAGGCGACGCTGAACGCATGCGGCGAGAAGGGAATCCAGATCGGCGTCACGGTGGTGGATCGCGACGGAACGGTCCAGGTAACCCTTCGGGACACGATCGCGGCCCCGATTACGGTGCCCATCAGCAAGATGAAGGCCTCCACCGCAGTCAATTTCAACGCCGCCACCTCCGCACTGGTGTCACGCGCCGACACCCCGATCGGGCGTATCGACGGTCTGGTGATGTCTGCCGGGGGCGTGCCGATCGAGGTGGGCGGGGCGCTCGTCGCCGGGGTCGGGGTGAGCGGGGCGCCGGATGGCGCTACCGACGAGGAGTGCGCACAGGCCGGCGTGGAAGCGGTAATCGACGATCTCGAAATGGCGCTCTGAGCCGTCAGTTCCCGCGGGCGGCGGCCAAGCCGGTCGACCTGCCCGCGGTCATCGCATCGGGTGCAGCCACCAGGGTGATCGATACCTCGACCCCGCGGTATCGGCCCAACCTTCCCCGGCCGGGGCGACCCTCAACTTTGATTCTCACTGGCTGCGGCAAGGCGCGCCGCACATGCGCGGGGCGGGCCAGCCCGCGCAGCATGAGTGGTGGTTCCCGTGAAGAGATTGCTTGTGGTGATCGGCAGCCTGCTCACGCTGCTGTTGGTGGTCACGGGTGGGGCCACCCTGATTCTGACCACGCATTCGTTCGAGATCGACGCCACGCCCTTCAAGGAGAGGGTAGCTTCGGCCCTCAGCGCGCGGACGGGTCTGCGGATCGACGTCGAGGGTGAACTCGGTGTCACGGTCGGTCCCCGACTCGAGGTGCGGGCGCAGGGCGTTCGGGTCGAGAACCCGGACCCGAAGCGCGGGGGCGAGCTGATGACGGCCTCCGCCCTTGCGCTGGAGATTGAGACGGTTCCGCTTCTGTCGGGGCGCCTGATACCCGTTAGCCTGGTTCTCGCGGATGGCGATCTCCGGTTCGAGCGCTACAAGAACGGTTGGTCCAACTGGCAGTCGTCTTCGGAAGCCAGGCCGACGACCGGCATTGGGGATTTCGACGGGCGCCGGCTGTTCGCGGATGACCTTCGTATCCGGGTTCGCGATACTCGAGTTTCCTATGCCGACCGCGGTTCCGAGGACGGCTGGGCGGCGCAGATCGGTACTGCGGTCATCGAGCCCGAGGGTGCTCTGTTGCGGGTCGATCTGGACGGTTCTGTCAATCAGTCTCCGGTGCGTCTCAAGGGTACGACGGCCAGCCTGTCGCACCTGCTGGAAGCCGATGATCCGGTTCCGCTCGACCTGAGTGGCAATCTGCTGGGACTGGATGTCGCGGTGAAAGGCACCGTGGCCAATCCCTGGTCCGGCGCCCAGGTGGCGGCGAAGCTCACGGTCGCTGGAAAGTCGCTCTCGGGATTCGGTCCTTGGATTGGCAAAGAGTTCGGCGCCCAGGGCCCGATCAAGGCCAGGCTGGATCTGAGGGGCGGGGGCAGCCGCTACAGGATCGCGCCCTTTAACCTCGAGCTCGGCAACGGCCGGTTCGACGGCTCCATGACGGCAGATTTTTCCCGCAAAAGGCCGCGAGTTGATCTTGACCTTGGCATTCAAGAGGTCGACATCAGGCCCCTGTTTCCCGCCGGTGCTGGGGGCCCGGTCAAGGTACAAGTGCCCGAGAGCTCCGCCGAGCTCTTCTCCGACGCTCCATTCCCTACCGCATGGATGGATTCGGCCGATATCGTCGCCCGGGTCCGGTTAAGGAACCTGATCACCCCGTACTCCACCGGCCACAGCATCGACCTTGACGCCAGCCTTCAGTCCCGCACGTTGGCTGTCGATCTCACCGGCAAGGCGGTCGGGGACAGGACCGTCTCCGCGCGACTGACCGTTGATGGCAATGCGGACCCGATCTCGGTGTTGCTGCGTGTCAAGGGCGATAAGCTGATGCTGGCCCCGCTGCTGGCGCCCACCTCGGCCGCGGGCATGATTCGAGGCGACCTGGACTTGTCCTTGGACGTGCGCGCGGCGGGTGCGAACGAGGGCAACCTGGTGCACTCTCTGGCCGGGACCATAGTGCTATTGGTCGAGAATGCCGAGGCGGATCTGACCCAATTGGATCGCCTGACACCGGGCGTCCGGAATCTGTTCGGGCAGCTCGCCAGGCCTAACGCCCAGTTGGCACGGGTGAATTGCGGCCTCGCGGCGTTCGATTTCGAGGGCGGCCGGACCCAGGTTCGGGGATTGGTGGATTCGCAGGATTCCACGGTCGTCGCCGGCGGGACTCTTGACTTGGGGGCGGAGACCATCGAGCTCCGGCTGGTGCCCGATCCCAAGGGGGTGCACCTCAAGGTCTCGGCGCCCGTGGTCATTCAAGGCCCGCTCGCGAGCCCGGACGTTCGTGTGGAAAAGGGGTCGCTTCTGGTGTCTCTCACCGAGCTGGCATCGAAGATAGCTGTTCCCCAACTCTTGCTGATGGATGCCTTCGGGGAGGCCGTGGCCGAGAATCCCTGTGTCAAGATCGCCACCGGACGGGTCGAGCAGCAGCAGGCGGGGCCCCTCGGAATCGCCGTGAATCCGGCCGAGGGGCTCGTCAAGGGCGCGGGAGGTGCCGTGATCGACGGAGCCGGGGCGGTATTGGAGGGCGTTGGGGGCGCAGTGAAAGGCATTTTCCGCGGAGGGACGGAAGGCGCGCCCGGCCCCGCTGAAAGCCCTGAAAACCCCACCCATGCGAGAGATGAAGAGGGAAGCCAGTCGAGGCGATAACCTGACCGCAAGTTCCGATGGTTGAAGCCCAGCCAGCACACCGGCAGGCTGACCGGTAACCCTAGTCGAAGGCATAGGCGTCCATCGCCAGCGGGCGCATCTGAGTCGCGGCGTGGATGCAGCCGTCCTCGCCCCGATTCCGACGCGCCAAGGGCAACGAAGAAGGGAAGCAGGTGGTTCTCGGCCGGGTGGTTTTCGGACGCGTGAGGCGCACCGCGTCGGTAATCGACCAAGGCCGCCGTGTCTCCCGCCTCCGCGCGGTCGGCGAACCAGTCGGTGAATCCCTTCGCCCACTCGTAGGCGGAGCTCGGCCGGGCGCCGCTCTTCCAGTCTCGCGCGCGCAGATTGTGGCTCATGCCGCCGGAACCGAGCACCAGAAGCCCTTGTGCAGCGAGTCCCCGTAGCGCTTGCCCGAGACGATAGTGGTAGCCCGCATCCCCGGAGCGCACGAGCGAAAGCTGTACCACCGGGATCTCAGCCCCGGGGTACATGAGCCTGATCGCGGGCCAAGCCCCGTGGTCCAGACCGCGGTGCGGGTCCAAATGGGTTGGCATGCCGGCATTCGTGATGCGTTCCGCGATTCCCTGTGCTAGCCCAGGCTCACCCGGTGCCGGGTAGGTCATCTCGTAGAGCTTAGTGGAGAAGCCTCGGAAGTCGTGCACCGTGGGCGGATTGGCGTGCGAGATCAGGGTCGGCTCCTCCGCGATGAAATGGGCGGAAACCGCCAGCACGGGCCGCGGGCGATCAAGGCTGTCGCCGAGTGCGGAAAGGAATTCACGCGTCGGGCTGGGCGTGAGAGTCATGTCCGGGGAGCTGTGGGAGACGAACAGGGTTGGCAAGATGGTTGTGTCCTGGCGCTTGACAGTGTTCTGAACACTGCGGGCGTCCGCGCGCGACTTCCAGCCGGGCATCACCAGGACGCGGGCGCTGGGGCTACGGCTCAGGGGCGCAGCTCGATCGGCGTGTCGTCCTCGACGGCGTTCCAGATCTCCTCCATGGCAAGGTTAGTCACGGCAATACAGCCGTGGGTCCAATCGCGGAACTGGTTGAACCAGCCGAGCCAGCCCCATCCGTTCTCCTGCCCGTGGATCATGATCAGGCCGCCGGGATCGTCGCCGCGCTCGGCCGCCATGCGCTTGTCGCCATTCCCGGGGTAGGAGACGTGCAGGGACTTGTAGCAGCAGCTGTTCGGATTGCGCCAGTCCAGGAGGTAGCGACCTTCGGGTGTGCGCAGATCGCCCTCGCGCTGCTTGTGGCCGATGGGCTCGCCGCCGAGGGATACTCGGTACGAGCGGTAAACGCGGCCGCCGCGGATCAGGGACAGGCGCCGCTCGCCTTTATCGATTCGCACCGCGTCAGCCTTGGGCAGCTCGTCCGCCAGCAGCGGGGGCAGGTCCTTCTCGAAGCGAACGATGGTGGCGATGATCGCGCCGGCGATGAGGAACGCGGTGGGGATCAGGATCATGGGCGGCGTTGCGCGGGGCGGTTTGCCCCGCCGGGGTTTGATCGTCGGCCTGGATTTGCGTTCTGCCCGCATGCACGAGATGTCCTTCGCCATTGCGCGTCCGCATGCCTTACGCCGACCGAGTGTTCTCGGCGCGGATTAGGTGCGGTCAGGCGTGAACGATAGGCGGGAAGGTGGCCCGGCGCAACAGTATCGGTGCTGAGCGTGGCGTAGTTTGAGGTCGATTGCTTTGAGGGATGGCCGCCACCCCCGTTGAAGATTGGGGAGTGACGGCGGCATGCGGCGCGGGGACCGCCGGATCAGGTGACCTTGACCTGGATCTGCTCCCCTGTCTCGGGATCGCTGAGGTGCACGGCGCAGGCGATGCAGGGGTCGAAGGAGTGGATGGTGCGCAGGATCTCCACCGGTTGCTTGACGTCCACGAGTTGGTGGTTGTCCTGGAGCGCCGCCTCGTACGCGCCCGGCAGACCCTTGGGATCGCGGGGGCCGGCGTTCCAGGTCGAGGGCACCACCGCCTGGTAGTTGGCGATCTTGCCGTCCTCGATCACGATCCAGTGGCCGAGCGCCCCACGGGGGGCCTCCATGTAGCCGGCGCCCTGGCACTTCTTCGGCCAGGATGACGGGTCCCACAGGGTCTCGTTGAAGGTCTTGGTGTTTCCCGCCTTGATGTTGCCGATCAGGTTGTCGTACCAGCCCTGCATCGCGTCGACCACGATTTTGGTCTCCAGCGTGCGGGCGGCGGTGCGCCCGAGTGTCGAGAACAAGGCCTCCACGGGCACGTCGAGCTTGCTAAGCGTCATGTCCACCAGCTCCTTGGTCTGGGCATGTCCGGTCGGCATAGAGCATGAGCACCCGGGCCAGCGGGCCGACCTCGACCGAGTGGCCCTTCCAGCGCGGAGACTTGAGCCAGGAGTACCCGTCTTCGACGTTGAGCTGCTTGTAAGGCGGCTTTACGCCGCCGCGGCCGTCATAGTCCAGCTCGGTCTCCCCGGCGAAGGGGTGCAGACCCTTCTCACGGCCTTCCTGGTACTGGTACCAGGAGTGCGAGACGTACTCTTCGATCTGGTCCGGGGCGTTCAGGTCGACCTCGTGCACCGTGTTGAGGTCGCGGTTGAGGATGACACCCGCCGGGAACAGGAAGCTCGAGGGGTCGTTCATCCCCGTGGCTGGCAGGTCGCCGTAGCACAGGAAGTTGCCGAGGCCCTCGCCGCGGCTGGCCCAGTCCTTGTAGAAGCTGGCGATGGCCAGGGTGTCGGGCACATAGACCTGGTCGACAAACTCGCGCATCTGCTGGATAACGGTTTGAACCTGGGAGAGGCGCTTGGCATTGATGGCCGAGTCGGAGTTGAGGTCGATGGGTGAGGGGGCGCCGCCGACGACGAAGTTGGGGTGGGGGTTGCGGCCGCCGAAGATGGCGTGCAGCTTGACCACTTCACGCTGCCACGCAAGCGCGTCGAGATAATGGGCGACGGCCATCAGGTTGGCCTCCGGCGGCAGCTTGTAGGCCGGGTGTCCCCAGTAGCCGTTGGCGAAGATGCCGAGCTGGCCCGACTCGACGAAGCCCTTCAGCCGCTTCTGCACGTCCGAGAAGTAGCCGGGTGACGACTTGGGCCAGTTGCCGAGGCTTTGCGCGAGCTCCGCCGTTGCCTTGGGGTCGGCGCTCAGCGCGCTGACTACGTCCACCCAGTCCAGCGCGTGCAGGTGGTAGAAGTGCATGACGTGGTCGTGCACATACTGTGCGCCGATCATCAGGTTGCGAATGAGCTGGGCGTTGGGGGGGATCTCGTAGTTCAGGGCCGCCTCGACGGCGCGTACGGAGGCGATGCCGTGGACGAGGGTGCACACGCCGCAGATACGCTGGGCGAAGGCCCACGCGTCGCGCGGGTCGCGCCCCCGCAGGATGATCTCGAGCCCGCGCACCATGGTGCCTGAGGAGTAGGCCTCGGCGATGTTCTCGCCGTCCATCGCGGCCTCGATGCGCAGATGGCCCTCGATGCGGGTGATGGGGTCGACGACTACGCGTTCACTCATTGTCTGTTCTCTCCGTCAGGGGACCCCGCGGGGCCCCGGCGTCTGGATGGGCGGACTCTTACCGGTCGAGCCGGGCGTGCGTACTGAGATTGCCCCGGCCGCGCTCGACCGGGGCGATAGCGGTCGTCAGGCCGGCTTTTCCTTCTCGACCAGGTGCTCGGCAATCATCTCGGTGAGGCCCACCACGGGGATGTCCATGTTGAACTCTTCCAGGCCCTCTTCAAGCTGGGTCCGGCAGGTGGCGCACATGGTCACCATGCGCTCGGGCTCCACCTCCTCGATTTGCGCCTTCTTGCGCTTGAAGGCGGCCATCTTGAGCTCCTCGGCGCGCTCGTTGCTGCTCACGCCGCCGCCGGCGCCGCAGCACCACTGATACTTGCCGTGCTCCTTGAGCTCCACGAAGTTGCCGGCGACCAGATCCATGAGGTTGCGCTGCTCCTGCATGACGCCGCTCTTGCGCGCCAGGTTGCAGGGGTCGTGCATGCTCAGCCGGTCCATCTCCTTGCCTTCGGTCTTAAGCTTGCCCTTGGCGCGCAGGTCTTCGAGCACCTCGATGATGTGGAACACGCGGAAGGGGTAGGATTCTCCGATCAGGTTCGGCCCTTCCCAGCGGATAGCGGTATAGGCGTGGCCGCACTCGGGGCTGATCACGTTCTTCACCCGCAGCTTCACCGCCGCATCTACCACCCGCTGTACCAGCTCGGCGGCGATGTCCTTGTTACCGATCTGGATGCCGGCGTTGGTTGCCTCGAAGCATTCCGTGGACAGGGTCCATGTCACGCCCGCGTGGTCAAAGATCTTGGTGATGGCCTCGAGGTACTCGGGGAAGTTGATGATCTCCATCGAGGACAGCAGCACCATGTAGTCCGCGCCCTCCTGGTCGATCGGCACCTCCAGTCCCGAGCTCGACTCCACGTGCTTGATCTGCACATCAAGGGTCTTCCACTTGAGACCCATCGGACTGCCGGTGCGCACGGCGCGCGAGGCGGCGTTGATCAGGCCTTCCGGAGCATGGCCGGACGCCACCATGCCCTCGCGGGTCTTGCGGATCATGTACTGGAGGTCGTTGCCGACCGGGCACACCATGGAGCAGCGTGCGCACATGCTGCAGGAGTCGTAGAGCAGGGGCTCCCACTCTCCGAGCATGTCGTCGGTGACCTTCTTGAGCAGGCCGAGCTTGCTCTTGACGCGGCCCCACAGGGTGTACTCGGCCTCCCACAGCAGGCGCAGGGGCTCCAGCTTCATGATGGGCGTGTACTTTGGGTCGCCGGTCTCCAGGTAGAAGGGGCAGGCCTGGGCGCAGAGCCCGCAGTGGACGCAGCTCGAGAAAAAGGCTGCGACGGGGGCGTCGATCTCCGCGCGCAGCGCGTCGAGCCCGCGTTCAAGTGTCAGCTCGGTCATGATGCGACCCCCTTGCGGCCGAAGATGGCGCCGTTGTACCAGCGGGCGATGAAGGCCGTGAACATGTGGGTCAGCTTGGTGAAGGGCAGCACGATCAGGAAAATCTCCACCGTGAGGATGTGCAGACCCAGGGCCAACGGGTAGGGGTTGATCAGGCGGTGGTAGGCCAGGTACCCGGTGAGCAGGGGCAGGAAGGTCACCGCCCAGATCAGATAGTCCTCGAAGGTGCTGATGTGCTTCTTCACCGGATGGGTGACGCGGTGCACGAGGGTGGCCACTAGGGCGAAGATGGTCACCGCCGAGACGGCATCCACCACTGGATTCGGCAACCCGGGCCAGGAAACACCCAGCACGCTCTTGATTAGCTCGATATGGGGTATGAAAAGCAGTAGCGCGACCAGAAAGCCGATGTGCCAAATCCAGCCGACGATCACGTTGAAGGGGGCGCGCTGGAAGGTACCGGAGTCGGCGATGCTGCGGGTGAGCATGGTGCGGAAGCCGGGTCCCCATTCGCGTGCCGCGGGCCTCGGCGTAGTTGACCTTGCGTCCGAGCAGGAAGATCTCGACGATCCGCACCAGTATTCCGAGGGCGAAGATGGCGATTGCCCAGTCGAACATGGGACCCTTGGTCCAAAGCAGAAATTCCATCGGATCGCTCATAGCTTCTGCTCCAGTTCATCGATGGTGACAGGTTTGCGCCCCGCCACGACCGCCTTTTGCTGTTTCTTGGCCAATGCCGCAGCGGCGCCGCCGACGATGGCTCCAGTCACGCCTGCGGCCAGCAGGGTGCTGCCCGCGTCTACCGTGGGCACCGACAACGGCTTGTAGAAGCCGCCGGCATCCCAAAAATTGGGCTCCGAGCAACCGAGGCAGGGGTGGCCCGACTCGATCGGCCAGCTCGTGCCGTTGTTCCAGCGCATGGTGGCGCAGGCATTGTAGGCGCTGGGGCCCTTGCACCCGAGGCGATACAGGCACCAACCCTTGCGCGCCCCCTCGTCGTCGAAGGTCTCGGCGAACAGGCCCTTGTCGTAGAAGGGGCGGCGGTAGCAGCGGTCGTGGATGGACTGGCCGAAGAAGGCCAGCGGCCGGTTGTACTGGTCGAGCTCGGGCAATTGCCCGAAGGTGAGGTACTGAGCCAGCACACCGGTAATGACCATGGGAACCGGGGGACAGCCCGAGACGTTGATCACGGGTTTGTCGTGGACCAGGTCCTGGACCGCTACGGCCCCGGTCGGGTTCGGTCGGGCGCGGGGTAGACCACCGAATGCGGCGCAGGTGCCGACGGCTACCACGGCGGCGGCGCCCTCCACGGTCTCCATGAGGATGTCGTAGTTGCTGTGGCCGGCGATGGTGGAGTAGCCCGGGTTGGAATCAGGCGCCGGCAGCGAGCCGTCCACGACGACCAGGTAGGAGCCATGGTTCTCTTCCATGGCCTGCATGCGAGCGGCCTCGGCAGCGTCGCCGGAGGCGGCCTGGAGCGTGTGGTGGTAGTCGAGCGAGATGACCCCGAGGATCAATTCCTCTAGTGTCGGCGAGAAACTGCGGGTGAGGGATTCAGTGCAGCCGGTGCACTCCTGGAACGACAGCCAGATGACTGAAGGTCGTCCTCGCCTGTCGCCAAGGCCTCTGCGATGGCCGATGTCATGGTCGGCGGCAGGGCCATCATGGAAGCGGTGGCGGCGCAGAATTTGAGGAAGCCTCGTCGCGATACCCCATGCTCGGTCAGGATCTCGCCTAGGGTTTTGTGGTTGGCCATTGTCCCTCCTTCAGTTGTCAGGACCGTGCTTGGTTACGACTCTGGTGCCCGCTGCGATGCGGGCCTCAAGCTTGGGGAGCGCGTCTTGCAGATCCTGCGGTTGGGTGCGCAGGATTTCCGGAATGGGAGCAATCTCGACGTGAAGGGCGATCCGCTCATCGTCCGCATTGTGGTGATCGACAAGCCAGACACCCGGGATGGCGGTCTCCCAGATGCGCGTGGGACCAAAGGCGTCGAGGCGGGCCTCGACCTCACCGCGGCCGAGCAGGGCGAGCAGGCGATCTTCGTCACCCGGACCAAATGGGATCGCCCGCAGGTCGATGACTGTGCGTTCGCCGTCTTGGGCCAGCCGCTGCAAGGCGTGGCGGATCTCGTGCAGCACCGGCACGGCGTTGCCCCAGTCTTGCGCCTCCCCGTCTGGCGCTTCGACGCTGATCGGAATCGATTCGAGCCCGGACATCGGGAAATTCTCTAAAGCGCTTATTAGCTTTTGAGAATTTTACCGCCTTCTACTGCATAGAAATTTGACGCAGCGCACTAAAACGGGCGTTTCAGCACGGTGGGTCAGGGCTGGTTCTCTGCCGCTGCGTCCCAGCGCGCGATGAGGTTACGAACGGCGTCCATCGCAAGAGGAACAGCGGCCTCGACCGCGGGCGTGAGCTGCTCGCCCCAGTCGACCTCGGCCGGCTCGATACCCACCAGGGCGCGGAACGACGGGAGCGTGTTCGTGAGCCGCGCCATATCCATTAGGTCCTGCAGGCTCACCTCGTGCACGCTTTTTCCCTTGCCGCTGAGCTGGCGGTCCATCGCCTCGCCCTCGAAGACCTGGATGGTACCAGCCGCCGTGCCCGTGACGGCGGCGTCGACGACGATCAGGCGCGGAGAGTCGGCGATGGGACCGGCGAGGGTGAAGCTGAGGGTGCCGCCGTCGACGAAGACCGCATCCGGCAGGTCCCCGGCGGCCTCAAGGCGGCGAATGACCTCGCTGCCCACCGCCTCGTCGCGCAACAGCGTGTTGCCGAGGCCCAGGATCAGGGTGGATCTAGTCATGGCTTTTCTGATCGGCGTGTATTCGGACGAAGGACTGGGAAAACCGCTCCGCACCGACGGGTGCGAGAGCGACATCTGGTCTAGTCTACGGCTTTCGGCGAAAACTCGCCCTCGTGCGTGCGAATCTTTGCGGCCTCCCAAGGCTTGGTCGGGGCTTGCCGGCATGCCATGTCCGCCTTAGTCTGTTGCCGAACGCAGCTTCCGGAGTTTTTACGTCATGTGTCTCGGAATACCGATGCAGATTCGCTCTATCGACGGTCTACTGGCCCGATGCGAGGCCAAGGGCGTGGAGCGGGAGGCGAACCTGCTGATGCTGGAGCACGAGTCGCTGAAGCCGGGCGATTACGTCGTCGTGCACCTGGGCTATGCGGTCGACCGGGTAAGCGCCGAGGAGGCCGCTGCCGCCTGGGAGATCTATGACCAGATGCTGGCGGCGGAGGACGCCCATGGCGCGGAGCCCGGCCGCCGATAAAAGTGTTCCAGCTCCCTCTGACGGCCCGGCGGTTGCGGCGCGCTGGGCGCCTGCACTTGTTACACAGCCTCGCCGGCGATGCGGTATTGGCGCTCCGATTCGCTTTCCGTTTCGCCCTCGTCCTCTTCCATCATCTCGCAGTTTTTCGCCATACGCGCTTGAACCGCTGCTTTCCATGCCGGATTGACCTTCTCCGAGAGCTGGGCCGACGGGGTCAGAGCGGCGGCCGCGGATGCGGCGACGAAGTGATCCGCCTGGGCGAGCCAGTCTGTGTCTTTCCCGCAGTCCGTGTAGGTCTTGGTCGCGTAGGCCTTGGCCGACCTGAACGCATCTTCCAACTCGACCTCGCTCGCGGTCGGGTTGAGCGCCGTTTCCACGGCACGCGCCACCCGCTCGTCCTTGCACAGGCGCATGACGCTCTTGGTGAACCTAGCGCCGACGACGCGCCGTTGCTCCGGCGCGAGACCGTTGAGCACGTCGCGAAGGTCGTGGTCGTTGGAGATATTTACCATGAGTGCATTCCTGTGGCTTGTTGATTGGGTCGTCTCAGCCGCCCGACAGCGGCAGAGTTTGCCAAGAAAGGTTTAGCTTCCGCATTGACATGCGTCATGAGGCGCCGTCGCGTAGGATCCGATTGTCTCCTCAACCCAGTAACCCCGTATGAAACGAACCGTTTTCTTCGTCTCGGAAAGCACCGGCATTACCGCCGAGACCTTGGGCCATAGCCTGATCTCGCAGTTCGACGGTGTGGACTTCGAGCAGGTCTATATGCCCTACATCAACACCGAACTCAGGGCGAAGGCGCTCAATGAGCGGATGCAGGAGGCGGCCGATCGCGATGGCGCGCGGCCGCTGGTGTTCAGCACCATGCTGGACGACAAGATCAGGGCGATTCTCAAGAGCGGAAACTGCTATTTTCTGGAGCTGTTCGAGATCTTCGTCGATCCTCTTAGCCAGGAACTCGGCGTTTCTCCCAGCCGCAAGTCGGGTCGCAGTCACGCCATCACCAAGCAAAGCTCTTATACCAAGCGCATCGAGGCGATCAACTTTGCAATGGCCAACGACGATGGGGTGAGGCCGGACAACTTCGAGCGCGCGGACGTGGTGCTGACGGGCGTCTCCCGCTCCGGAAAAACTCCGACCTGTCTCTATCTCGCGATCCATTACGGGTTGCGTACAGCCAACTACCCGATCACCGAAGAGGATTTTGAGCGCGGGGACGTTCCCAAGGCATTGTGGGACTGCCGGGAAAAGTTGTTTGCGCTCACCATCGACCCCGAGCGACTTCAGCGCATCCGAGAGGAACGGCGCCCGGGGAGTCCCTACGCCTCGCTGGAGCAATGCAAGGCGGACACGCGCCAAGCCCTGGGAATGTTCAAGCGCATGCGGTTGCCGGTGTTGAATACCACGAGTCAGTCGATCGAGGAGATCTCCACGCACATCCTCAAGGCGGTCAAGAGCAAGCTGGACTAGGTCGCGATCTCAACCACGCTGACTGTGGGAGAGTCCACCGCGCGGCGTCTGCTATTCTCCTCTGGAATAGGGGTACCCTTGGCGCTCGGTGCCAGCCGCGCGCTGGGAGTCGACGCCCGGTTGCCGAGCGATCGCCGCGCCCAGGATGACTTCGGTGCGGCCAAAAGAAAACACGACGGCGCGGGAGCGGTCCGCCGCCTTGAGATGGCCGGTGCGACCACCCATAATGCGTCGATTTACGAGCTACCGGCGGTAGCATCGAGGAGGGGGGAAAGACATGCAGATCGGCGTTCCGAAAGAGACCGCCGCCGGCGAGGCGCGGGTGGCTTCCACCCCGGAGGTGGTCAAGAAGCTCGTCGGCAAGGGTTTCGATGTGGTCGTGGAGCGCGGCGCGGGCGTCGCTGCCCACTACCCTGACGACGACTATACCTCCGCGGGTGCCAAGATCTCGGACCGCACGGCGGTGCTCCAGGCCGACATCCTACTCAAGGTGCGGCGTCCGGAGGCGCAAGACGCGGCGGCCATGAAGCCCGGGGCGATCTACATCGGCTTCGTGGAGACCTGCGGCGAGGACGAAATCGTCGGTGCCATGGTCGCCCGGGACGTGCGCGTGTTGTCGGTGGAGCGTATCCCGCGCATCTCCCGAGCCCAGTCCATGGATGTCCTCTCATCCCAGAGCAACATCGCGGGCTACCGGGCGGTGATCGAGGCCGCCGCCCAATATGGTCGCTTCCTGCCCATGATGATGACCTCCGCCGGCTCCGCGAAGCCCGCCCGCCTCGTGGTACTGGGGGTCGGTGTCGCCGGGCTGCAGGCCATCGCGACCGCGCGCCGGCTCGGCGCCGACGTACACGCCTACGATGTGCGCCCGGAAACTAAGGAGCAGATTCTGTCGCTTGGCGCGAAGGCCATCGAGCTCGATATCGGTGAGAGCGGCTCCGGCGAGGGCGGCTACGCCAAGGAGCTCTCAGACGAGGCGAAGGCCAAGCAACAAGCTGCACTGGCGGACGAACTGGCCAAGGCCCACGTCATCGTCTCCACCGCCCTGATCCCTTGCCGACCGGCGCCGGTCCTGATCACCGAAGAGGTGGTAGGGCGCATGCGCGCGGGCTCGGTGATCGTCGACCTGGCGGCGGCGAATGGCGGCAACTGTCCCCTGACGGAGCCCGACAAGGTCGTCACCAAGCAGGGGGTCGTTCTCGTCGGCCACACCAACTACCCGTCCATGGTCGCGGCGGACGCGAGCGCCTTCTACGCGCGCAACCTGGCGAACCTGCTCGACATCATGGTGGAGAAGGGCGAGCAGGGCCCGGTTCTGAAGGATCTGGACGAGGATGAGATCACCAAGGCCATGCGGGTCGGCGTTTAGTGCGTCACCGGTCCGAGGCACGATTCCGAGCCAGCTGAACTTTGATCGGTGGGCGTTTGCTCACTCTGAGGATGCGAACCCATGTCTGAAACACTCGTCGCGCTGTACGTCTTCGTCCTGGCCTGCTTTATCGGCTACTACGTTATCTGGGGGGTAACGCCGTCGTTGCACACGCCCCTGGTCGCGCTCACCAACGCCATTTCCGGCATCGTGGTTGTCGGCGCGCTGCTGGTGACCGGTCTGGAGAGCGCCGGCACTGCCGCCGAGCTCATTGGCTTCTTCGCCGTGCTCCTGGCGTCCATCAACGTCTTCGGCGGCTTCCTGGTGACCCACCGTATGCTGTCCATGTTCAAGAAAAAGAAGTAGCGGCATCTTCCTCACGCGGTACCTTCCCTTCTGGCGCGAAAGAGCGATCCGAACAAGAGAATACGCATGGAAATATCGGCAAACACCCAGGCGCTGGCCTATCTGGTCTCGGCCATCCTTTTCATCTTTGCGCTCAAGGGATTGACGCATCCGGCAACGGCTCGCCGCGGCAATTTCTACGGCATGCTCGGCATGGTGATCGCCATCGCCGCCACGCTGATGGCCACGGAGGTCCAGTCCTACGGCTTCATCATCGCGGGCGTGGCCGCGGGCGCGGTGATCGGCATCGTCGTGGCGATGCGCATTCAGATGACCGCGATGCCCCAACTGGTGGCGGCCCTGCACAGCTTCGTCGGCATGGCCGCGGTGCTCGTGGCCATCGGCACCTTCCTCAACAAGCGCGACGCAGGTTCCCTCGATGGCGTGCTCATGAGCGAGCTTTCCGTCGGGATCATCATCGGTGCCATTACCTTTACGGGCTCCGTCATCGCCTTCGGCAAGCTGCAGGGGTTGATCAGCGGCAAGCCGGTGAAGTTTGGCGGACAGCACGCGCTGAATGCCGCGATCGCGGTGGCCACCGTCGCCCTCGGCGTTCATTTCGCGCTGACCGGGAGCGTCGGCTCCCTGGCCCTCATGACCCTGCTGGCGTTCGTGCTCGGCGTGACTCTAATCATCCCGATCGGCGGGGCGGACATGCCGGTCATCATCTCCATGCTGAACAGCTACTCCGGATGGGCGGCGGCGGCGACGGGCTTCACCCTCGGCAACAAGCTGCTGATCATCGTCGGCGCGCTGGTGGGCTTCTCCGGCGCCATCCTCTCCTACATCATGTGCCGGGCCATGAACCGCTCCATCATCAACGTCGTCTTCGGCGGTTTCGGCAGCGGTGACGAGGGCGGTGCCAGCAGCGCTGGCGCGCAGGCGGCGGAGAAGGGCGTCAAGTCGGCCTCGGTGGAGGATGCGGTCTACTGGATGGAGGATGCGGGCAAGGTCATCGTCGTGCCCGGTTACGGCATGGCCGTGGCGCAGGCCCAACACGCGCTCAAGGAGATGATGGAGCTTCTGGAGGCGCGCGGGGTCGAGGTCAAGTTTGCCATCCACCCGGTAGCGGGCCGCATGCCGGGACACATGAACGTGCTCTTGGCCGAGGCGGACATCCCCTACGAGCAGGTGCTCGAGATGGACGAGATCAACCCGGAGTTCCCCACCGCCGACGTGGTCCTGATCGTTGGGGCAAACGACGTGGTCAACCCGGCCGCGAAGCAGGACAAATCGAGTCCCATCTACGGCATGCCCATTCTGGATGCGGGCAAGGCGCGCCAGGTCTACTTCCTTAAGCGCTCCATGCGGCCCGGTTACTCGGGTGTCGACAATCTGCTCTTCTACCAGGACAACACCTCGCTCGTCTTCGGCGACGCCAAGGACACCATCGAGGGTATGGTCTCGGCCCTGAAGGGCGGCGGGCACTGATTCCGCCGCGGCTCGCCGGCCTCCACGCCGCTCACCGCTGCCGCCCATCGGCGGCAGCGATCACATCTTTCCGCCGCGGCGCACTTCGCGCTATGCCATCACGTGAGGAGCGCCCCGATGACCGGCAATGCCGACCGCCCGCGTCCCTTTCACCTGCTGCTGATCAAGCCGTCGCACTACGACGATGACGGCTACGTGATCCAGTGGTGGCGTTCCTCCCTGCCGTCCAACAGCCTGGCGGCCGTCTATGGCATCGCTCAGGACTGCGCGCAGCGCCGCGTCCTGGGAGACGGCGTGGAGATCCGGATCCGGGCGCTGGACGAGACCAACACGCGGATCGATCCGCGGCGCCTGATCCGGGAGATGCGCACCGACGGCGGGCAGGCGCTGGTGGGCATGGTCGGCGTGCAGTCCAACCAGTATCCGCGGGCACTGGAAATCGCCAGGCGCTTTCGCGAGGCGGGGCTGCCGGTGGTGATCGGCGGTTTCCACGTCAGCGGCTGCCTTGCCATGCTCAAGCAACTGCCGCGCGAGCTCCAGGAAGCACTCGATCTCGGCATCAGTCTGTTCGCGGGAGAGCTCGAGGGGCGCCTCGATGGCCTGCTCGCGGACGCCGCCGGGGGAGAGCTGAAGCCGGTCTACGATTACCTCAACGACCTGCCGGACATGACGGGCAAGCCCACGCCCTATCTGCCTCCTGATCGTGTGCGACTGACCATGGGCAAACGCGCGAGCTTCGACGCGGGCCGCGGGTGCCCCTATCTCTGCAGCTTCTGCACCATCATCAACGTCCAGGGCCGCAAGTCCCGCCACCGCGGTGCGGACGACGTGGAGCGGCTGATCCGTGCGAATGCCGCGGACGGGATCGGCAACTTCTTCATCACCGACGATAATTTCGCGCGCAATCGGAATTGGGAACCGATCTTCGACCGGGTGATCGCGCTTCGCGAATCAGGCATCGACATCCGACTGGTGATCCAGGTGGATACCCAGTCCCACCGCATCCCGCGCTTCATCGAGAAGGCGGGCAAGGCGGGGGTCACCCGGGCCTTCATCGGCATGGAGAACATCAACCCCGACGCCCTGAAGGCGGCCCAAAAGGGTCAGAACAAAATCACCGATTACCGTGCCATGCTGCAGGCCTGGCATCGCGCCGGGGTGCTGACCTACGCTGGCTACATCATCGGTTTTCCGACCGACACACCCGAGAGCATCCGTCGCGATATCGAGATCATCAAGCGCGAGCTCCCGATCGATATCATGGAATTCTTCATCCTGACACCGCTACCCGGATCCAAGGATCACCAGCGGCTGGTCGAGGAAGGCGTGCCGCTCGATCCCGACATGAACAACTACGACACCCAGCACGTAACCGCGGACCATGCCAGGATGTCCAAGGCCGAATGGGAGGCCGTCTACCGCGAGGTCTGGGACCTCTATTACACCGACGAGCATGTCGCCACGATTCTGCGTCGCGCCCGCGCCTGGGGCTACGATCCCAAGCAGATGCTCGCCAAGCTGTTCGCCTTTCATGCGCCTGTCGTCTATGAGGGGATGCACCCCCTCGAGGGGGGCTTGATCAGGCGCAAGGCGCGGCGGGACCGTCGTCCCGGCTTCCCGATCGAGAATCCTCTTGTCTTCTACCCGCGGTTCGCCTGGGAGTCGGTCGTCAAGTACGCGAGTGCCTATGGCATGCATCGGCGCTACGGGCGCATTCTTGACAGGGTCATGGCGGATACTCGGCCCGACCTCTACACCGACACCGCCATGCAGCCGGTCGAGCAGGGGGAAGAGGAGACACTCGAGCTGTTCACCGCCACCGTCTCCGCGCAGGCGTTCGTCGAGAAACGGCGGACGCTGGCGGAACGGCGTGGCACGGCGGGCTCCAGCGGAATCTAACCGCTGTCGGTCTGGTCCGCCGCGCGGTGCGCTGGGACTCGACGACCCGCGCGGAGGTCCCGCAACTTGAGCGAGAGCACGACGGTCGCCAGCGCGAAGGTCAGGCCGTTGGCGAGGATGATGGGCCAGGCGCCCAGGAGAATGCCGTAGATTCCCCACAGGGCGACGCCGGCGGAAAACATCAGGTACATCCACAGCGAGATGGCGCGTGTGTCCCCGGTGCTGAGGGTGCGCACCACCTGGGGAACGAAAGCGGTCGTGGTCAGAAGGGCGGCAAGGGCGCCGATCAGCTCGTGGCTGGGCAGCGGCATGGGGCTTGTCCTCGGGTCTCGGATCGCGCCGCGCTTCTTGGGTGACGTGCTGATTTTTGCCAGGATGGCCAATCATCAGAGTCTAGAATTTCTCTTCCACCCGCACGGACTCGAAACCGATGCCGCGTGCCGCCTCGGTTGCGTGATCCAGTGAATGGTAAAGCTTCTCGGTACCCGTGTGGTCGGTATAGAGCACACGATCACCGCTGCGCGTCGTGAACACGAGCACCCATCCCCCGGCGTCCTCGGCCGGCGTGGCGATTGCCTCGACCAACTCTCCGTCGTGCCGTGCGCGCAGGGCTTGATCTTGGTCCATGGGGATACCCGTCGGTTGCTGGTTGAAACGATTCCACCGGATTGGCGCTCTGGCTCAGAGCATAGGTCGTCGCGGGCGTCGACACCAGTCTCGACGGCCGGTCGATTCGGGCGACACCGGCGTGCGCGGCTATGCTCCGCTGCGGGGCCGCCTCGGATCGGATAGAATCCCGCGTTGCGAGGCCGTGACCCGCGGGTCGAGATTCGAACGCCCCCCACCGTGCCGAGGGCCCTGTCCGCGGCCCGACGACACCCAAGATCCAGTCGATTGCCAGATTTCCACTCACCCCTGACGTTTCCCACCCGAGAGGATCTGGATACCTGCCTCCTGCGTGACCAGGCCGTCCTGCGCGGGCGCCTGCGCGGCCTCCACCGTCGGCAGCGACAGGGCGAACCCTTCGACCAGGGGCTGGCCAAGCTGTGGCAGACGATCGTTCGTTCCCAGACCCTGGTCGAGCGGCGCAGGGCCCTGGTTCCGACCGTCGACTACCCGTCTGAGCTTCCGGTCAGCGAGCGCCGGGAAGAGGTGGCGAGGCTGATTCGTGACCACCAGGTGGTGGTGCTCTGCGGCGAAACGGGTTCAGGCAAGTCGACCCAGCTGCCAAAGATTTGCCTCGACTTCGGACGTGGGATTCTCGGGCGTATCGGCCATACCCAGCCGCGGCGCATCGCCGCCCGGAGCCTGGCGAGCCGGGTGTCCCAGGAGCTCAAGTCCGAGTTGGGGACCCTGGTCGGCTACAAGGTGCGTTTCCACGATCGGGTGGCGCCCGAGACCTCGATCAAGCTGATGACCGACGGCATGCTGCTGGCGGAGATCCAGCAGGATCGGTTACTCAACGAGTACGATACCCTGATCATCGACGAGGCCCATGAGCGCAGCCTCAACATCGACTTCCTGATCGGCTATCTGCGGGGCCTGTTGCCCAGGCGTCCAGAGCTCAAGGTCGTCATCACCTCCGCCACCATTGATCCGCAACGTTTCGCGGAACACTTCGCGACGGAAGAAGTCGGTCCCGCGCCCATCATCGAGATCTCCGGCCGCACCTACCCGGTCGAGGTCCGCTACCGCCCACCGGAGGAGGAGAGCGCCGGTGAGCGGGACGAGGATATGCAGCTCGCGATCTCCCAGGCGGTGGACGAGCTGGCGCGCGAAGGCAGGGGAGACGTGCTGGTGTTCCTCTCCGGGGAGCGCGAGATCCGTGAGACCGCGGAGACTCTGCGCAAGCATCATCCGCCGTCCACCGAGATCCTGCCGCTCTTCGCCCGCCAGGGTCCGCAGGACCAGGCGCGCATCTTCCAGCAGCACGGGACGCGCCGGGTGGTGCTGGCGACCAACGTGGCGGAGACCTCGCTGACCGTGCCCGGCATCCACTACGTCATCGACCCGGGATTCGCCCGCATCAGCCGCTACAGCCATCGCAGCAAGGTGCAGCGCCTGCCGGTGGAGCGGGTGTCCCAGGCGTCGGCGAACCAGCGCAAAGGGCGCTGCGGACGCGTTGCCAAGGGCATCTGCATCCGCCTCTACAGCGAGGAGAATTTCGAGGCCCGAGCGGAGTTTACCGAGCCCGAGATCCAGCGCACCAACCTGGCCGCGGTCATCCTGCAGATGAAGCTGCTGGGGTTTGGGGCGATCGAGGACTTTCCGTTCATCGACCCGCCGGATTCCCGGCTGATCTCGGACGGGTACCGCACCCTCGCGGAGTTGGCCGCCATCGACGAGGCGGGAAATCTGACTCCGATGGGAAGGCAGCTTGCCCGGCTGCCGGTGGACCCGCGCATCGGGCGCATGCTGTTGGCGGCGGAGGAACATCACTGCCTGCGCGAGGTGCTGGTCATCGCCGCGGCGCTGAGCGTGCAGGATCCCCGCGAGCGCCCCCTGGACAAGCAGCAGGCCGCCGACGAGATCCACGCCACCTTCCATCACGAGGACTCGGATTTCATCGCCTTCCTCAACCTGTGGCGTTTCCTGGAGCAGGAGCAGAAGCACCTGTCGAAGAGCAAGTTCCGCAAGTTGTGCCAGAGGCACTTCCTGTCCTGGAACCGGGTTCAGGAGTGGCGCGACATCCATGCGCAGCTGCGCGGCCAACTGCACGAGATGGGGCACAAGGAGAACCAGGCGGAAGGCAGCTTCGAGGAAATCCACCGCGCCCTGCTGGCAGGGCTTCTAAGCAACATCGGGTTCCGGGACGAGGGTCGGGAGTACCAAGGGGCGCGCAACAGCCGCTTTTTCATCCATCCAGGCTCAGGGCTGTTCCAGAAGTCCCCGAAGTGGATCGTTGCCGCCGAGCGGGTTGAAACCACGCGCCAGTACGGGCGCATCGTGGCGAATGTTCAGCCCGGCTGGATCGAGCAGGCTGGCCGGCATCTGGTGCAGCGCACCTACGCGGAGCCCCATTGGCAAGCGAAATCCGGGCAAGTGGCGGCCTTCGAGAAGGTGACACTGTTCGGGGTCACCATCGTCCCCAAGCGGCGGGTGAACTACGGGCCGATCAACCCGGCGGAGGCGCGGGAGATTTTCCTGCGCTTCGGGCTCGCCGAGGGGGACTTCGAGACCCGTGCTCCCTTCTGGCGTCACAACCGGGAGCTGATCGAGTACCTCCAGCACCTCGAGGCCAAGTCTCGTCGCCGCGATATCCTGGTCGACGAGGAGGGCATCTACGCCTTCTACGCGCAGCGGGTCCCGAGCGGCATCTACTCCACCCCGCAGTTCGAGCAGTGGCTGCGCAAGGCGACGCGCCGGGAGCCGAAGATCCTGCACATGCGCATGAGCGACGTCATGCGCCGGGAGGCGGCGGAGGTATCCCAGCAGGCGTTCCCCGACGGGCTCCCCGTGGGGGCGACGAAGCTGCCCCTGGAATACCGTTTCGACCCCGGACACGCGGCGGATGGCGTGACCCTGGTGGTGCCCGTGCCGCTGATCAATCAGGTCTCCGCCGAGCGGTGCGAATGGCTGGTTCCCGGCCTTCTCGAGGAGCTGATCACCGCGCTGCTGCGGGGCTTGCCGAAGCAGGTCCGAAAGGCCTTTGTCCCGATTCCCGACACGGCCTCCAGGCTCGCCCGCCGCCTCACCCCGTCCGAACGGCCCCTTCTGCCGGCGCTGGGCGAGGGGTTGAAGGAGCTGACCAGCGTCCAGGTCCCGGAGGATGCCTGGGACCCGGGTGCCGTTCCTGCGCATCTGCGCATGCAGTTCCGGCTGGTGGATGAGCAAGGGCGGCAGGTCGCGGTCGCGGAGGACTTCGCGCGCCTCAAGCGAGAGTACGGTGGTACCGCGAGCGAGACCTTTGCCCGTATTCCGGCTCAGGGGATCGAGCGCGAGGGGATCACGCGCTGGGACTTCGGACGACTGCCCGAATCGATCGATTTAGATCGCGCCGGCATTCGCCTGCGGGGCTACCCGTCCCTGGTGGACGAAGGGGACCGAGTTGCTATCCGGGTGCTGGATTCGCAGGAGAGCGCCGCGGTGGCGATGCGCGAGGGAATGCGGAGGTTGCTGGCGCTCCACCTGGGTGCCGAGCTGCGCTATCTGCGCAAGAACCTCCCTGGGCTGGACCGCATGCGCCTGCAGTATGCCAAGGCGCCCCAGCAGCCGGGGTCGGAGGGAGGAAAGCCCGTGGACCTCGCCGACGAGCTCGTTGCGCTGGTGTTGGATCTTTGTTTCGTCGAGGGGCGTCCGGAGATCCGTGACCAGGTGGCCTTCGATCAGCGCCTGGCGGAGAACAAATCGAGCCTAACGAAGGTGGCAGCGGAGGTCTGCGCGCTGGCGGCGGCTATCTTCGAGCACTATCAGGGCGTGCGCAAGCGGTTGGCCGGCATCACCCAGATCAACTGGATGCCCTCTGTGCTGGACCTGAAGGAGCAACTGGACGGGCTCGTCTTCCGCGGCTTTCTGCAACGGATTCCATACAGTCATCTCAAGGAGTACCCCCGCTATCTGCGGGCGACGGAGGGGCGCGTGGAGAAGCTGCATCACGCGGCTGCGAGGGACCAGGAACGCCTGCGTGAGTTGGCCCCGCTGTACGAAAAATGGAAGCAGCGCGCGGCCGCCGCCAGCGAGGCGGGACGGAGCGATCCCAGGTTGGACGAGATTCGATGGATGCTGGAGGAGCTGCGCGTCTCCCTTTTCGCCCAGCAGCTCGGTACCGCCTACCCGGTTTCACTCAAGCGCATCGAGTCGCGCTGGAAGGAGCTGGGGCTCTGAGAGCCCCGGGGTTCGCCGACGCCGTGGCGGGGCCCGTCAACGGCGGGAGAGCAGGATCAGCCGGTCGCCGCGCCGGATGCGCAGGGTGCTGATCCCGCGCGAGCGGGAGAGGACGAGCCGAAGCTCCTCGAGATTCCGCACCCGGTCGCGGTTCACCTCCAACAGGATGTCTCCCTTGCGCAGCCCGGTCTGCCACGCGGGGCTGTCCCTGTCGACGGTGCCCACGGCGATCGCCAGCAGGCGTCCGCGACCAGTGTCCTGCAACAGCTCACCGAGGCGGGCGCCGAGGAGCACGGGGCTGAGGCTTGCGCCGTCCAAGTAGCCCGCGTAGGGATCAGCGATCTCCCCGCGCACGACCAGACGCTGCCCGTCCCGCAGAAGGGCGAGTTCCAGCTGGGTCCCCACGCGCATCAAGCCGATCCGGTTTCGCAACATCGCAGCATCGGTCACGGGTCGGCCATCGACGGCGACGATCACGTCCCCGGGACGCAGGCCCGCCTTGGCGGCGGCCGAGTCCGGCTCGACGCTCAGTACGACCGCCCCGCGCTGTGCCTCGGCCCCGAGCGCTTGGCCGAGCTCCGGCGTCAGGTCCTGGACGCCGAGGCCAAACAGCCCCCGGCGGACCTCCCCGTGCTCGAGTATCTGATCTACCACGGTGCGCACCATCCCCACCGGGATGGCGAATCCGATCCCGACGTTGCCGCCGCCAGGGGCTAGGATCGCGGTGTTGATGCCGACGAGCCGCCCGCTCAGGTCCACCAGCGGACCCCCCGAGTTACCAGGGTTGATGGAGGCGTCGGTCTGGATGAAGCTTTCGAAGCCCTCGATGCCGAGCCCGCTGCGCCCCAGGGCGCTGACGATCCCGGAGGTGACCGTGTGACTGAGGCCGAACGGGCTGCCGATGGCGACCACGAAATCGCCTACCCGCAGGCGCTCCGAGTCCCCGAAACCCACGGCCGTCAGCCCTTGCGCCGGGATGCGCAGCACCGCGATGTCGGTGTCGGCGTCGGACCCGATCAGCTCGGCGGAAAGCTCGCGGCCGTCCTGGAGCCGGACCTCGATCTCGTCGGCGCGGTGGACCACGTGGTGGTTGGTGAGCACCAGCCCCTTCTCGGCGTCCACGATCACGCCGGAACCCAGGCTCTGGCTCTGACGTTCCCGACGCTCTCGGGGCAGATCGAAGAAGCGGCGGAAGAAGGGGTCGCTCAGCAGCGGGTGGGACTCGACCTCGATCTGGGTCACGGTCGAGATGTTCACCACCGCCGGGGTTACGCGTTCCAGCATCGGTGCCAGGCTCGGCAAGGGCTCGCCTTCTACCGTGGCGGGGAGCACGGCGGCGGCGGGAAGGGGCATGGCGAGCGCGGCCAGCAGCGACAGGCCGGCGCGGGTCACAGGCCTCGAAAGCGGCTTCATGGTCTTGCGAGTGCTGTCTCGGTTAACACAACGACCTCACAGCGCCCGGATCTTGTGCGACTGCTCGTGCAGCTTGGCCATGGCGGTATGCAAGTCGGCGATCTTGTCGCGCTCCTTCTGCACCACGGCAGGCGGGGCCTTGTCGACGAAGTTGGCGTTGGCAAGCTTGCTCTCGGTTCTCGCGATGTCCGCCGTGATCCTGGCGATCTCCTTATCCAGTCGCGCAAGCTCCGCGTCCTTGTCGATGAGCCCGGCCATGGGGATCAGGATCTTCATCTCCCCCACCAGGGCGATGGCCGACTCGGGGGCGTGCTCGTCGTCTGCCGAGCACGGTGACGGATTCGGTGCGCGCCAGGAAATCGAGATAGGGCCGGCTGGCCTCCAGCCACGCGAGATCGCTGCGATCGAGACGCCCTGGAGCAGCACCGGCAGCGGCCTGCCGGGCGGGATGTTCATCTCGCCCTTGATCCGCCGGACACCGAGGATGAACTGCATCACCCACTCCATTTCCGCCGTGGCCTCCGGGTCGTGCAGATGATCCGTCGGCGACCGGGTACGGCTGGCGCATGATGGTGTCCCGTCGACCCCCGCCAGCGGCTTGACCTTCTGCCAGATCTCCTCGGTGATGAAGGGCATGATGGGGTGGGCGAGACGCAGCAGGGTCTCCAGCGTCCGCGACCAGCGTGCGCCGCGTGCCGCGCTTGGCGGCCTCGCAGGCGCGTGTCGCTGGTCAGGACGGGTTTGGAGAGCTCGAGGTACCAGTCGCAGAATTCGTTCCAGGTAAAGTCGTAGATGGCCTGGGCCGCATGGTCGAAACGGTAGCCGTTGATCGCTTCGGTGACCGTCGCGCATGGTGCCCTGCAGGCGGGAGATGATCCAGCGGTCGGCGGCGCTGAGCTGGACCTCGCCGCCCGGTCTGGCCGCAGTCCTGGCCCTCCGTGTTCATCAGGACATAGCGCGAGGCGTTCCAGAGCTTGTTGCAGAAGTTCCGGTAGCCCTCGATGCGGCCGAGGTCGAACTTGATGTCCCGCCCGGTGCGTGGCGAGGGCCGCGAAGGTGAAGCGCAGGGCATCGGTGCCGAAGCGCCGGGATGCCGTCAGGGTAATCGCTGCGCGTGGCCTTCGCGATCTTCTCCTCGAGGTGAGGCTGCATCATGCCCTTGGTGCGCTTCTCGACCAGTGGCTCCAGCTCGATGCCGTCGATCAGATCGATGGGGTCAAGTACATTGCCTTTCGACTTGGACATCTTGTCCCCGTGGGCGTCCCGCACCAGGCCGTGGATGTAGACCTCGCGGAAGGGCACGTCGCCCATGAACTTGAGCCCCATCATGATCATGCGGGCGACCCAGAAGAAGATGATGTCGAAGCCGGTGACCAGAACCGAGGTGGGGTAGAAGGTTCGCAGGCGATCGGTTTGCTCAGGCCAGCCCAGGGTTGAAAAGGGCCAGAGCGCGGAGCTGAACCAGGTATCGAGCACGTCCTGGTCGCTGCTCCAGCCGGAAATCGGTCGGCGAGCTCGTGCCGCTCGCGGACCTCCTGCTCCGAGCGGCCCACATAGACGTTGCCATCGGCGTCGTACCAGGCGGGTATGCGGTGGCCCCACCAGATCTGGCGGCTGATGCACCAGTCCTGGATGTTGCGCATCCACTCGAAGTAGGTGTTCTTCCAGTTGTCCGGCACGAAGCGGATGCGCCCGTCCTCGACGGCCTCGATCGCGGGCTCCGCCAGCGGGGCGACGCGCACGTACCACTGGTCGGTGAGGTAGGGCTCGATGACCGCGCCGGAGCGGTCGCCACGCGGGACCATGAGCTTGTGGTCCCTGACGCCTGCGAGCAGACCCTGGGCCTCGAGGTCGGCGACGATGCGCTTGCGCGCCTCGTATCGGTCGAGGCCGGCATAGGCCGATGGGATCAGCTCGCCCTCCTCGGGCAGGTTGTCGCGGACGGCGGCATCCGGGGTGAAGATGTTGATCAGCCCGCCGTGGGCCTGCGCGGCGATGTGGGTCTCGTCCCGGTGGCGCAGCCAGACCTCGTGGTCGTTGAAGTCGTGGGCGGGGGTGATCTTGACGCAGCCGGTGCCGAACTCGGGGTCGGCGTGCTCGTCGGCGATGATGGGGATTCGTCTGCCGGTGAGTGGCAAGGCCACGAACTCCCCGATCAGGTGCCTATAGCGGGGGTCTTCCGGGTTCACCGCCACCGCGCAGTCGCCAAGCATGGTCTCCGGACGGGTGGTCGAGACCACCATGTGGCCCTGACCGTTGGTGAGCGGATAGCGCATGTCCCACATGTGGCCGCTCTCCTCCTGGGACAGCACCTCCAGGTCCGAGACCGCCGTGTGCAGGACCGGGTCCCAGTTCACCAAACGCTTGCCGCGGTAGATCAGGCCCTCCTCGTAGAGACGCACGAAGACCTCGCGCACCGCCGCCGAGAGCCCCTCGTCCATGGTGAACCGCTCGTGCGCCCAGTCGAGCGAAGCCCCCATGCGCCGCAGCTGGCGGGTGATGGTGCCGCCGGATTCCGCCTTCCACTCCCAGACGCGCTCGATGAACCGCTCCCGTCCATAGTCGTGACGGGTCTCCCCTTCGGCGTTGATCAGACGCTCCACCACCATCTGGGTGGCGATGCCCGCGTGGTCGGTGCCCGCCTGCCAAAGGGTGCGCTCGCCCTTCATGCGGTGGTAGCGGATCAGCGCGTCCATGATGGTGTCCTGGAAGGCGTGACCCATGTGCAGCCTGCCGGTCACGTTCGGTGGTGGGATCATGATGCAGTAAGCGCTGTGCCCGGTCGTGACCGGCGCGAAATAGCCCGCGTCCTCCCAGGCCTGATACCAACGCTGCTCCAGGGCCTGAGGATCGTAGTTCTTGTCCAGCATGGTCGGTGTGCTCGTGGGCGTGCTCGAAACCCGGAAGTATACCCGATCGCACATCTGCATCCGGACGTGGCGCTGGGTGCCGAGTGTAGGCGCGAATATTGCTAAGTACCCCCGCATCCGCGGGGAGAAGCGCCGATTGCGCTCCCGCTTGGTGCGAGTCCGCCGCGGTTGCACCGGCACGGACTTCATTCCGTAACAGTGGCGTGAGAATCTAGGGCGAAATCGATAGCGCGCTACATCATTCGGATGTCTTACGCGCTATCATAAAGCGCATTCGGGCCGGCATCTTCCGGTGCCGCTCGAATCCAAGCCGATTCTCTTTCGCCTTGGCCCGGTAGTGGGGCGCGGGAACCGATCGGAAACGACCCCTTTGTTCGAATCGAGATTCCAGGTGCGTAGGCCACCCGGCTACCGGCTATTTTCTTTTTTTCCATAGAGTTGTCGCGAGGTACAGAGACGAGATGGACGCAGAAGCGAAGAAACACGTGTTCTCTTTCCCGGAAGGGAACGGCAAGGACAAGAAGCTATTGGGTGGGAAGGGAGCGAACCTGTGCGAGATGACGCAGATCGGGCTCAATGTCCCGCCGGGATTCGTGATCTCCACCGAGGCTTGTCTGGAGTATCTCGCCTCCGCGGAGCGGCGATTGCCGGCGGGCCTCATCGACGAGGTCCATGGCCACATGAAGGGCCTGGAGGAGAAGACCGGCAAGGGCTTCGGCAATCCGGATAATCCGCTCCTGGTCTCGGTCCGCTCTGGTTCCGCGCTGTCGATGCCGGGCATGATGGACACCATCCTCAACCTGGGGCTCAACAGCGAGACCCTGCAGGGCGAGATCCGGCATACCGGTGACCCCCGTTTCGGCTACGACGCCTACCGGCGCTTCATCCAGCTCTTCGGCAAGGTGGCGCTAGGGGTCTCGGACGAGCTGTTCGATAAGCAGTTCGATGAGGTCAAGCAGAAGGCTCACGTCAAGGAAGACGTCGGCCTATCCGCCTCGGACCTCCAGGAGATCAGCGAACGCTTCCTCAAGGTGGTGGAGGAGCAGACGGGCCGCCCCTTCCCCGAGGACCCCTACGACCAGCTGGAGATCGCCATCAAGGCGGTGTTCAACTCATGGATGGGCAGGCGCGCCATCGACTACCGCCGGCAGTTCAACATCACCCCGGACATGGCCAACGGCACCGCGGTGAACGTGGTGACCATGGTGTTCGGCAACCGCGGCGATGATTCCGCCACCGGCGTTGCCTTTACCCGCAATCCGGCCACTGGCGAGAACAAGCTGTTCGGGGAATACCTCGTCAACGCCCAGGGCGAGGACGTGGTCGCCGGCATCCGCACGCCCAAGCCCATCGACCGGCTGGCCGCCGAGATGCCGCAGATGGCCACGGAGCTCGAAGATCTGCGCAACAAGCTCGAGACCCACTACCGCGAAATCCAGGACTTCGAGTTCACCATCGAGCGCGGTCAGCTCTACTGTCTGCAGACCCGCAACGGCAAGATGAACGCCCAGGCCATGGTGCGGACCTCGGTGGAGATGGTGCGCGACGACCTCATCAGCAAGGAGGAGGCGTTGCTGCGCATCAAGCCGGATCTGCTTGAGCAAATGCTGTTCCCGCGCCTGGATCCGTCGCATCGTGCCGAGGCCGTGGCGCAGGGCCTGCCGGCCTCTCCTGGAGCCGCCTCCGGCACCGCCGTATTCGATGCCGACCGGGCCGAGCAGATGGGCAAGGACCTTGGTCAGAAGGTCATCCTGGTGCGCGAGGAGACCAAACCCGAGGACATTCACGGCTTCTTCGCCTCCCAGGGCATCCTCACCTCGCGCGGGGGCAAGACCTCCCACGCCGCGGTGGTTGCCCGCGGCATGGGCAAGCCCTGCGTCGCGGGGGCGGAGGGCATCAGCGTCGATGTCGCCCGGCGCGAGGCCTATGTGGGCGAGACCAGCTTCCGCGAGGGAGACGTCATCACCATCGACGGCACCACCGGCAAGGTCTACCTGGGCGAGATCGCGACCGTCGAGCCGGATTTTACCCCCGAGCTCAACACGCTGCTGGATTGGGCGGATCAGGTCGCCAGGCTCAAGGTGATGGCCAACGCGGACACCCCGGACGACGCCCGCCGCGCCATCAAGTACGGCGCGGTCGGAATCGGTCTGGCCCGCACCGAGCGCATGTTCAACGACGTCGAGCGCCTGCCCATCGTCATCGAGATGATCGTCGCCGAGACGCCAGAGCAGCGCCAGGCGGCCCTGGATAGGCTGCTGCCGCTGCAGCGCAAGGACTTTCGTGAGCTGTTCGAGGTGATGTCGCCGAACCCGGTGACCATTCGCTTGCTCGATCCCCCGATCCACGAGTTCCTGCCAGACGAGCACCAGCTTGAGCGCGAGCTTGCGGAGCTGCACAGGCTCGGTGAAACGACCCGCGGCATGGCGGTTCTGGCGGGCACCATGGGTCTGCTGCACACGCCGGACAAGATCCGCAATGAGATCGACTCCATGCGCAGGCTGGTAGATCCTGCCCTGGTGGAGGATGCAATCGCCAAGAAGGAGACCATGCTGCGCAAGGTCCGCGCCCTGCATGAGACCAACCCCATGCTCGGTCACCGCGGTGTGCGCCTGGGCATCTCCTTCCCGGAGATCTACCAGATGCAGATACGCGCGATCCTGGAGGCTGCCGCGGACTGCTCCAAGATGGGCATCGAGGTGCACCCCCAGATCAAGGTGCCCCAGGTGTGCACCAGACAGGAGCTGATCAAGGTCAAGTCCTATGTCGACGCGATCCACGAGGAGATCAAGCTGCGCTACGGTCACCCGGTCGACTTCAAGTTCGGCACCATGATCGAGGTGGTGCGCGCCTGCATGCGCGCCGAGTCCCTGGCCGAAATGGCTGAGTTCTTCTCCTTCGGCACCAATGACCTCACGCAGGCCGCCTTCTCCTTCTCACGCGAGGACGCGGAGAACAAGTTCCTGCCGCTCTACAATCAATCCGGCATCCTTCAGGACAACCCGTTCGAGGTGTTGGACGTCAAGGGCGTGGGCAAGCTCATGCAGTTGGCGGTGGATTGGGGCAAGCAGGTGCGTCCCGATTTGCATGTCGGCATCTGCGGCGAGCACGGGGGGCACCCGGAGTCCATTGCCTTCTGTCACCGGGCGGGTCTGGACTATGTGAGCTGCTCGGCGCCGCGAGTCCCCGTCGCACGGTTGGCGGCGGCTCACGCGGTGTTGTTGGACGCCCAGTAGGAGCCGGGTTTCGGGCCAGGGAAGGCCCCCAGCGGTCCTTTTGCCACAGACAAGCAGGCAAGGGATCGCGCGCCGTTGCGCTTACGTATCCGGATCAATGTCCTCGTAGGCGCTTGAGACGAAGCGCGGGGCGCATACCGCGAGGAAGATCAGATCGTCCTGACCCGTGTTGCGAATGCGCTGCGGGCAATCGGCTGGGATATAGACGACATCTCCAGCCGTCACGGACTGCGGGGTTTGGTCGGACACCTCGGCCGACCCTTGGCCGGCCAAGATGAAATAGCGCTCGGTGATACCCGTCAGCCGATGCAGGCGGGTCATGATGCCGGGAGCGACTCGGGCGCGGGCGATCGATACGGCGGGATCATCCTCCCGGTTCCAACTCTCCAGGATGCGGCAGCGTTCGGGTGTGTCGTACTCCTCTTCCTCCAGCGGATGGCAAACGAGCGGACCCGGACCCGGGGCGCGCGACGGCGAAGTTTCGTTTACCCCACCAGCGAACGAAAGATCAATGAGTTGGCACACCGGGGTGGGGTTCCGGGGGGAATCCACCCCAGGATGGGCACGCGTGCAAGAGGGCGGCCGCCAAGGGATCATATCGTTGTCGAGACGATCCCTTGCAGGAGGACCCCATGGCGGCCATCGAAACGAGCTTGTTCACCTGGCGCGATGTGGAGGCGCGCGGCGATCTGGAGCGCTTCTACCTGGTGCGCGATCATCTCCCCGACGCGCAGCTGGTGCAATACCTGGAGGTCATGCGCGGGCAGGGACGCGACGACTATCCGGTGCCGGCGATGTGGAACGCGCTCATCGCCGGGGTGGTGTTTCAGCACCCGAGCATCGAGTCGCTGATCCGCGAGCTGGGGCGCAACCCGGCGTTACGTGAGGATTGCGGCTTTTCGCCCTTGCCGGTACAGAGAAAGCCGCTGACACGCCTGGTGCGCGACGAGCTGAGCGGGCGCCTGCGCGCAAAGCGCGAAACGCCCGGGCAGCCGCAGGCGGCGATCCCGGGCAGCTGGAACTTCTCGCGCTTTCTGGCCAACGTCATCGAGCTCGAAGAGACGCTGGGGCTGGTCACGGGGATGATCGCCACCCTGCGTGGGCAGCTGATGGAGGCGCTGCCCGATTTCGGCCGGCACCTGGGCTTCGACGGCAAGGCGATCGACAGCCACAGCAGCGGCAGAGTCAAGCGCGCCAGCGGCGAGACCTCCGATCCCGACGCCGACTGGGGCAAGCATGAAACCAATGGGGTCGATGCGCGCACCGGCAAGCCGTGGACGAAGCTCAAGAGCTGGTTCGGCTACGGGCTGCACCTGATCGCCGATACTCAGTATGAGATTCCGGTGGCCGTGCATGTCACCCCGGCGTCACGCTCCGAACAGGTCGAGCTGCGCACCATGATCGGCGAACTCTTTGCGCAGGAGCCGCCGCTGGCCGAGCGCTGCCGCGACTTCAGTGCCGACCGCGGTCTGGACAGTGCCGAGACCAAGGCCCTGCTGTGGGACGCCTATCGCATCCGTCCGCTCATCGATACCCGCGAGCTGTGGCGCGAAGAGAAGCAGCAGCCCGACTACGATCCGTCCAAGCTCATCACCCGTCCACTGCGTCCCGCGCGGGTCGACACCATCGTGCACACCGAAAAGGGCAGCGTGCACTGCATCTGCCCGCTCACCGGCGCGCAGCGCGATCTCGCCTTCCAAGGCTTCGAGGCCGATCGCAACACCCTCAAATACCGCTGCCCGGCCGCCGCCTATGGGCTCGACTGCCCCGGGCGCGAGCGCTGTCACCAGGCCGGCGGCGTCGATCCCGGCGAGTACGGGCGCATCGTGCGCATCAAGCTCGAGGAGCACGACCGGCGCATCTTCGTGCCGACCCCCCACGGCAGCCCGAGCTGGCAGCGCGGCTACAACCGGCGCAGCGCCTTGGAGCGGATCAACAACCGCATCGACCACAGCTTCGGCTTCGAGCAGCACTTCATCCGCGGGCTGGCCAAGATGCAAACCCGCGTCGGCCTCGCCCTGGCGGTGATGATGGCCATGGCCCTCGGGCACATCAAACAGGGACGCCCGCAGCAGATGCGCTCGCTGGTTCAGCCCATCGCGGCCACCGGCTAGTCCCACGGCGCGCACTGCCAGCTCGGGCAGGTGCGGGGCGCCTGAGGCTGGCGCATGTCCACTGCGCAGGATTTTTGCGAATCGTTCGCAACGTGAGGCCGTGATGGCCGCCTACACGGCGATGCGGGCCGAGAACACCCGCGTAACCTCTACCGGATGCGCCATCGCTCATGGATGATGTACCGCCGGGAAATGCCGCAGCGCAAATGTCTCGTCATTGCTTTCGGCTGGCGGCGGCGGCGCCGCTTTTCGGTAGGCTGCCGACCGGCGGTCGCCACCCCGGGGCCGCGGAGTGGCGCGCCTGTTGAGCTTCTGCTCGAGGGCATGGCAGAAGCTCTCGTCGCCGAGTACCCAAGCCTTGTTGGTGGACTCGCGGATTTTGGTCAGCAGCGCGCCGTCCAAGGGCACGTCGAACAATGCGCTGTAGCTATCCTGCCGTGCCTTGCGCGAACGTCCGAGTTTGCGGTATTGCGGATGGGCGGTGATCAGCCCGTCGTCCTGGCCATCGGCGTTGGCGCCGTAGCTGGACCAGTCGTAGTCCGCCGGCGAAGCCACGAACCCCGCCCGTACCGGGTTGAGCTCGACGTAGCGGCTGCAATCGAGCAGGTAGGCCTTGGGGTCGAGCAGGGTGGCGCGGTAGCGTCCTTCCCAGAGCGTCCCGGTGCGGTCGTAGCGACGGTTGAAGTACTGTACGTAGTAGCGCCCGGCATACTGCATCAGCTTGCCGATGCCGTCCTCCTGCCAGGGGGTGAGCAGCAGGTGAAAGTGGTTCGGCATGAGCACATAGGCGTGAATGTCGCAGCCGAACTTCTCCGCGGCGGCCTTCAGCTTCTCCCAGAGAAACCAGTAGTCGGCCTCATCGAACAGGATGCGCTGGCGGTTGTTGCCGCGCTGGATCACATGTTGCGGGTAACCGGGCAGAACGAATCGGGGAAGGCGGGCCATGATGGGGGTCGGAGCGTATCGATTTTGAATGCCATGAGTATAGACGACGCTCGTACACTCATGTTCCCGGGCACCGTGCCGGATCTTTGTTCCTCCCGAACAACGGTTTGCGCTACCATGAACAGCTTTTCAGATGCCGAGGCGTCTATGCAGGACATCAATCCGATCGTTTCGCAGATCAACGACCTCAAGGGGCGCACCCAGTCCCTTAGGGGGTATCTTTGACTACCGGGAGAAGAAAGAACGCCTGACCGAGGTCCTGCGCGAGCTCGAAGAGCCTGATGTCTGGAACGACCCGGAGCGGGCGCAGTCCCTCGGACGCGAGCGCGCGGCCCTGGAGCTGGTCGTCGAGACCGTCGATGTGCTGGAGTCGGGCCTCGCGGACGCCGCGGACCTGTTGGCCATGGCCGTGGAAGAGGAGGATGCGGACGCGGTGGATGCGGTCGTTGCGGATCTGGCCGGTCATGAGCAAAGGGTGGCGGATCTGGAGTTTCGCCGCATGTTCTCCGGGGAGATGGACGACAAGAACGCGTTCGTCGACATACAGGCCGGCTCGGGAGGTACCGAGGCCCAGGACTGGGCGGAAATGCTGCTGCGCATGTATCTGCGCTGGGGCGAGCGCCACGGCTTCAAGACCGAGCTGATGGAGGTCTCGCCAGGTGAAGTGGCGGGGATCAAGTCCGCCACCATCAGCTTTCAGGGGGAGTATGCCTTTGGCTGGCTGCGCACCGAGACCGGCGTGCACCGCCTGGTGCGCAAGTCGCCCGTTCGACTCCGGTAACCGGCGCCACACCTCCTTCGCCGCGGTGTTCGTTTCGCCGGAGGTGGACGACTCGGTGCAGATTGAGATCAATCCAGCGGACCTGCGGATCGACGTTTACCGTGCCAGCGGCGCCGGTGGTCAGCACGTGAACCGCACCGAGTCCGCGGTACGTATCACCCACCTGCCAACGAATATAGTGACCCAGTGCCAGAACGACCGCTCCCAGCACAAGAACAAGGACCAGGCCATGAAGCAGCTCAAGGCCAAGCTCTATGAGTTGGAGATGCAGAAGCGGCGCGAGGACCAGCAGGCCTTGGAGGACACCAAGTCCGACATCGGCTGGGGCAGTCAGATTCGCTCCTACGTGCTGGACCAGTCGCGCATCAAGGACCTGCGCACCAACGTGGAGATCGGAAACACTCAGTCGGTGCTGGACGGCAATCTGGACCCCTTCATCGAGGCCAGCCTGAAAGGCGGCTTGTGACGCGGACGGCAGCTTCATGACCAACCAGGACCAGCAGATCGACGAGAACAAGCTCATCGCGCAGCGGCGCGAGAAGCTCAAGGCGCTGCGGGAGCAGGGCAACGCCTTCCCCAACGATTTCCGCCGCAACCTGGTGGCGGGTGAGCTGCACGCCGAGTACGGGGAGAAGGACGACGACGGAGCTGGAATCGGCCGCATTGCGGGTCAAGCTCGCCGGCAGGCTCATGAGCAGGCGCGTCATGGGCAAGGCCAGCTTCGCCCATATCCAGGATATGTCGGGGCGCATCCAGCTGTTCGTGCAGCGCGACCAGCTGGGCGCTGAGGAGTACGCCTGGTTCAAGCAGGGGCTCGACATCGGCGACATCGTCGGCGCGGAGGGTATCCTGTTCAAGACCAGGACGGGGGAGCTCTCGGTCAAGGTCGAGAGCCTACGCCTGCTCACCAAGTCCCTGCGCCCTCTGCCGGAGAAGTTCCACGGCCTCACCGACCAGGAGAGCCGCTACCGTCAGCGCTACCTGGACCTGATCATGAACGAGTGCGCGCGGGAAACCTTCCGTACGCGCACCCGCATCGTCCAGTTCATGCGCCTATACCTCGACGCCCGGGATTTCCTGGAGGTCGAGACTCCGATGATGCAGGTGATCCCCGGCGGGGCGGCGGCCAGGCCCTTCATCACGCATCATCACGCGCTGGACATGCAACTCTTTCTGCGCATCGCCCCCGAGCTCTATCTCAAGCGGCTAGTGGTCGGCGGCTTCGAGCGGGTCTACGAGATCAACCGTAACTTCCGCAACGAGGGGCTCTCGACCCGTCACAATCCCGAATTCACCATGCTGGAGTTCTACCAGGCCTACGCGGACTACGAGGACCTGATGGATCTCACCGAGGACATGCTGCGGAGCATGGCGGGCGAGGTGCTCGGAAGCACCGAGATCCCTTACCAGGGTGACACCTACGACTTCGGCAAGCCCTTCGCCCGGATGACGGTGCGCGAGGCCATCCTGCGCTTCAATCCGGATCTCGCGGCCTCGGACATCAACAATCTTGCCCCGGCGCGGGAGGCGGCCCAGCGTCTCGGAATCCCGTTGAAGGATACCTGGGGCTTGGGCAAGGTGCAGATCGAGATCTTCGAGAAGACCGTCGAGCACCGGCTGACGGACCCCACCTTCATCACCCAGTACCCTACGGAGGTCTCGCCGCTGGCCAGGCGCAGCGACAGCGATCCCTCCGTGACCGACCGCTTCGAGCTGATCGTCGGCGGACGGGAGATCGCCAACGGCTTCTCGGAGCTCAACGACGCGGAGGATCAGGCCGATCGTTTCCGTAAGCAGGTGGCGGAGAAGGAGGCGGGGGACGAGGAGGCCATGCACTTCGATGCCGATTACATCCGCGCCCTGGAGCACGGCATGCCGCCGACCGCGGGGGAAGGCATCGGCATCGACCGGCTGGTGATGCTGTTCACCGATTCCGCCTCGATCCGGGACGTGCTGCTGTTTCCCCACATGCGGCCGGAAGATTGAGGCAGGCTGCCCGCGGCGTCGCTGAGGCGCCCGCTTGGTAAGCGCCATCAACTCAGTGACGGAAACGAGGCCACACGCCTCAGGCTTCCGCGATGGTGCGCCAGTCCCGGGCTTGAGGCGAATGGATGGGAATCGACGTCTCCCGGGCAGCGAACGATTGCGAGCTTGCGGCAGCGGTCAGTCTCGCGTGTCGAAACCGTAAGGGGGTTCCGCGAGTGTGAGTCGCGGGCCGTCCGCCCCGAGGCGTATGTCATCCGCTTCGGCAGCGGCGATCTCCACCACCGCGAGCAGCTCGTAGCGGCCATGGCCGGTGGGGTAAACGTCGACGATTCGGCCCGCGGCCTGCTCCGAGCTGCTGGTCGCGGAATGCAGCTCATCCCCAGGCCTCGGCGCTGTGTCCGCCGTCACCTCGGCGCGGTACATGCGGCGTTTCAGCTTGCCCAGGTACTGCATTCGGGCGACGATCTCCTGACCGGCATAGCACCCCTTGGTGAAGCTGACCCCGTCGATGAGCTGCAGGTTGACCATCTGGGGGACAAAGGCGTCCGTCGTCTCCGGATAGACGCTCGGAATGCCGGCGTGGATGTCGAGCAATCGCCAGTAGTCGGGACTCACCACCGTCGCATTCGGCGCGAGTCGGTCCCACAGATCAGAGATCACCTTCGTTGGGCCAATGACCTGGAAACGTGGCGTCGCCCCGGGCATTCGGATCGCCGCCAGCGCCCCGCTACGCGCGATGTCGTTCTCAAGCGCGGGGAGGGCATCGAAGTCGGGTGCCAGCAGTGCATCGGCGCAGGTGCCGGCGAGGCCGAGTGAGGTCAGATCATCGGCGACCTCAAGCCTGACTTGGGCGCGGAGCACGAACATGCGCAGGCGCTGCAAGGTCGCCTCAAGCTTGGTGCGCGGGAGCTGGAGATAGATGGTATCGTCCAGACGCAGCACGCGGAAGGCGGTGAGTATGCGGCCCTTGGGGCTGCAAGCGGCGCTGAGCTGGGTGTGGGTCGCGCTCAGCTCGCGCACGTCGTTGGTGAGCTGCCCCTGGAGGAAGTGCTCCGCGTCGGCTCCGGAGACGGCGATCAGCGCCAGCTGGCTGAGGTCGCACAGGGCGCATTCGGCGCTGTCGGGGGCGCCGGGGAATATCACGTTGCCCTGATCGTCGATCTCGGCCGATCGAGATTCCAGGAAGGTTTTCCACTGCGGGTTCATGTTGATCGGGTTCTCCCTACAAGTCGGTTGGGGGCAGCGCGCTCCTTGGTTGCGGCTGGCGACAAGGGCCCGGGTATCATACCCAAACCGCAGCCTCTTTCGGGACCGCGGAAGTGATCGGGAGGCGCGGCATCAATCGCCGGTCTGTCCCGAAGGAGAGATAGTGAGGCCTTGAGTATTCATCAACCCAACGTCCGGGTGGACAGCCTGGTGCTCTACAAGACTCACCCCGCGCGGGTGTTGTCTCTCGGCGAGAAGATCGAGATCGGTCTCGACGGCGGCCAAGTCAAGCGGGTCCGACCCAAGGACATCGAGTTGCTGCACCCGGGGCCGGTCAAGAGCCTGGGCGAGCTGACACCGATGGAGGGCGAGCTGGTCGCGGCCTGGGAGCTGCTCGAGGGCGGGGAGACGAGCCTCAAGGAGTTGGCGGAGCTCGCTTACGACGAGTTCTCTCCCGCAACGGCATGGTCGGTCTGGAAAGTCGTGGCGGAAGGGCTCTATTTTGCCGGTAGCCCGGCGGCGATTCAGGTCCGCACGCGGGAGCAGGTGGAGGCGGACCGGGCACAGCGAGAGGCCAAGGCGGAATCGGAGCGCGCGTGGCAGGAGTTCCTCGAGCGCATGGCGCGGTCGAGTCCGGCGCCGGAAGACGCGGAGCGCCTGGTCGAGGTGGAGCGCCTGGCGCACGGACGATCCGAGCGAAGCCGGATCCTGCAGGCCCTCGGCCACCAGGAGACGCCCCAGAACGCGCACCGCGCACTGATCGAGGTGGGCCATTGGGCGCCGGATCACAACCCTCACCCGGCGCGCAATGGTCTTCCGGAATCGGATCCGGATCTGGACGTGCCCGACCTGCCGGAAGAGGATCGACTGGACTTGAGTCATCTCTCGGCCTATGCCATTGACGATGAGGGCAACCGGGACCCCGACGATGCGGTCAGCCTGGATGGTGACAGGCTCTGGGTGCACGTCGCAGACGTCGCGGCCTTGGTCACGCCGGACAGCGAGCTGGACCGCGAGGCGCGTTCCCGCGGCGCCAATCAGTACATGCCGGAGCGCACCGTCAATATGCTGCCCGAGGAGGTCACCCTGCGGTTGGGCCTGGGCCTGCGGGAGATCTCCCCGGCGCTGTCGTTCGGATTTCGATGCTCGGAATCCGGCGAGCTGTCCGACATCGAAATCCGTCGAACTTGGGTGCGGGTGCAGCGTTTGAGCTACGAGGAGGTCGAGGACCGCATGGGAGAGGAGCCCTTCGCGTCCCTCGAATCGATGGTCCAGCGTTTTCGTGTCCGCCGTCATGCCCAGGACGCGGCGAGAATCGAGCTGCCCGAGGTCAGCGTGCGGGTCAACGAGGGGGAGGTGGTCATTCGGCCGCTGCCACGCCTGCGCAGCCGGAACCTGGTGACCGATGCCATGCTCATGGCCGGGGAGACGGCGGCCCGATTCGGTCAGGACAAAGGCATCGCCATCCCTTACGTCACGCAACCGGCGCCAGACAAGGTCGAGCGGCCCGAGGACATGGCCGCCATGTACGCGTATCGCCGCCGTTTCAAGCCTTCGCGCCTCGTTGGTGAGCCCGCACCCCACTTCGGCTTGGGCCTCCCGATCTATACCCGCGCGACCAGCCCGCTCCGCCGTTACTCCGATCTCCTGGTTCATCAGCAGATCCGGTCGCACCTGGCCGGCTCGGTACCACTCGATACCGAGGAGGTGGCGCGGCGCGTAGGTGAGGCGGAGGCCGCGGGGGCCGCGGTACGGCGCGCCGAGCGCCTGTCGAATCAGCACTGGAAGCTGGTTTGGTTGCGTGGCCAGGAGAAGTGGCGCGGAGAGGGGGTTCTGGTCGCGAAGGAGGAGCGCAAGTCGGTGGTTCTGATCCCGGAGGTCGCGCTGGAGGCGAGGGTCCGTCTGCGTGGCGATCCGCCGCTCAACGCAAGGTTAGGACTGGCGGCGCGGGAGGTCGATGTTCCGGAGCTCACCTGCTACTTCCGGGTGTTGGAGTGACGGCATTCGAGGAGGCCGGGGGAGCCTGGCAACCGCTCTGAAAATCTGGACAATGCAGGGAATGGTAGTGAGGCAGTCCGTGTGCGAGCAGGTGCGTCGATGATTCGGTTCCCCTTCGGTCGAAAGTCGAGTGAACAGGACAACGACCGCCCCTCACGCGCGTTCGCCGACTATTGCCGCGATGAGCTCGAGCGGGCAAGGGACTCCGGCGCTGGCTTCGACGAGCAACGGTTCCACGCTGCCATGGAGCTTGCGTTGGAACGGCTCCGGGCATTGGAGCGAGGCGAAGGGCAATGATCATTCGCGCTCTGGCGGCGGAGAATATTCTCAAGTACCGGACGCTGCGTCTGACCGATCTTCCGGAGCGTGGCATCATTGCGGTCAGCGGGGAAAACGAGACCGGAAAAAGCGCGATCGGCGAGATCATCTGCTTTGCGTTGTTCGGGCGCACCTACGCCCTGGACCCAACCCGGTTGCGCAAGCTGCTGCGTTGGGGCGCCCCACGCGGCGCCGTCACCATTCGCTTCGCGGCCGGCGGGAGTGAGTACGAGGTTCAGCGACAGCTGGATGGCGACGGCGAGGAGTCGGCGCGTCTCAGCTCCGGCGATCAGCCCGAGCCGCCGCTGGCCCGCGGACCGGAAGCGGTCAACGATCGGTTGCGGCGGCTCCTCGGCTTTGGCTTTGACGAGTACGTCGAGACCTTCTATCTCGCCCAGCGCGAGATCACCGCCCCCCATCCGCACAGCCCGACGGTGAAACGGCTGGCGGGGATCTCACTCCTTGATCGCTGCGCCAGGGATCTGCGCCAGGAGGTGGAGCGGGACGAGCAATCGCTACGGGACATCGAGACACGCCTCGCCGAGATTGAGGAAGGGCGTCGCCTTCTCGAGGCTGATTCCGCCGATCCGACGATTCCCAAGGCGTCGGTTGCCCAGACCAACGAACGGGAGCAGGAGGTCGGGAGACGCATCGACCAGCTCAACGCCGCGAACGAGGCATACTGCGAGGCCAGCCGCCGAACGCGCATGCACGGATTCCGGCGTGGAGTGGTGAGTCTGACCCAAAGTCTGCTTCTGCTCGCGGTCCTTGGCGTCGCGGGAACCTGGTTTCTGCTGCGGTTTCATCCGCGGCTGTGGCCCGTTTCAGCGCTTCGGGAATCGTTGGAGGGACTCGTGGCTACACCGGGTCTACCCGCGGAAACGGCCGCGGCCTACGGGGCTGTCGCCCTCGGGATTCTGCTCGTCCTTGTTCTGATCTGGAGCCTCGCGCTGGCTCTGCAGGACCGTAAGCGGCGCGCGCGGGGACGCCGACTCTCCGGCGTGCTGCTACGCATCGACGAGCTTGGTACTGCCGCCGACGGCAGGGTGGATGCGAAGGCCGATGATTTGCCCATGCCAGGGGAGGTGTCGTTGCAGGGGGTTACGCCGGTGGACAAGCCGGACGCGGAGCGGCGCGCTCGCCTGGCCCGGCGGATCTTGGCGCTGGAGGCCTCTCCGGGGGAGGTGCGCGCAGCCACGCAGCACGAGAGTGCATGGCTCGGTCGGTTGCTAGAGGAGCTTAAGGGACAACATCGGATTCTGGAAGACGCGTTCGATAGAGCGACGAAAAATAGAGAAAAACTTAACAAAAATAAATATGAAAAAGAGATTCTTGAGAAAAAACAGGAAGTGTTGCTGGAGGGCCTCGGCACACGCCGACTAGCCTGCAAGCTGCTGGAGGGGGCGACCGAGCGCATTTCTGATCTCTTTAAACGCCAGTTGCACGCCAGTGTCGGCAGGACCTTGCCGAGATTGACCGAGGGGCGCTACGGGCACCTCGAGGTGGACGAGGACCTGCAGGTGCGCGTCTATTCGGAGGACAAGCGCGGCTTTCTCGGTTCCGACGAGATCTCCAGCGGGATGCAGCGCCAGACGCTCCTCGCGTTGCGCTTTTCGCTGGCCGAGGAACTGGTGGCACGCTTCGTCAAGGGTCGGCAGTTCACCTTCCTAGACGAGCCGTTCGCGTTTTTCGACGGATCCAGGATGCGCGGTGCGCTAAGACTGCTTCCTGAGTTGAGCGACAACATCGTCCAGATTTGGGTCGTCGCGCAACGATTCCCCCAGGACGTCCCCATCGCCTTGGAGCTTAGCTGCGGCGGGCACCCGGATATTCTTGAGTTCGGCCACGCCGCCGTGAGTTGAAGTAATTCGGGGTAGGGGATCGCGGCAACAGGGGAACTTGGATAACCCGGCGTCCGGAAGGAAATGGGCTTTCTGAACTGGGCCCAAGGAAGTCCACTTCTACGCGCCATCCGGTTAATTGGGCCGCGTTGGGCGCTGTATTCAGCAGAAGGGAGGTGGGGAGTGAGGAGAGTCCATGTATTGCTGCCAACCGAGGAGAGTTGCCGGGCGGTCGTGGCGGAACTCGAGGGGGCGGAGATTCCGGCCAGCCATCTGCACGTCATCGCGGGGTTGAGTCATGAGCTCAAGGACTTGCCGGAGGCCAGTGTGTGGCAGCGCACCGAGTTGGCGCACGGCATCGATTGGGGTATCGGGCTGGGGGGTGTTGCGGGGCTGTTGGGCGGATTGCTAGCCGTGGCTTTCCCGCCCGCGGGCATCGTGATCGGGGGCGGCGCCTTGCTCGCCGGCATGGCCGCAGGGGCAGGGTTTGGAGCCCTGATCACTTCTTTGCTTGGCAGTCAGGAGCACAACCACCAGCTCGATGCGTTTCAGCGCGCCTTGTCGGAGGGCAAACTGTTGTTGATGGTGGACGTGCCTCGCCAACGTGTGGACGAGGTGCGTGGCGCCATCCTACGGCATCATCCGGAAGCGGAGATCGGATCGGTGAAGGCGAATCCGCCGGCATCAATATCCGTCGGGCCGTGATTTTTGATTTGTATTTTAAACAATCAGATACAAATCATTTCTGGAGAAAGATTTAAGTCCTATCCGGCCCTTCTACGGTCTTCCTTCATGTGGCTGACCAGAGCCGCGAATCTCGCATAGCGGGATACTGGTTGTCTGAGGCGAGCGCCTTGCGAGGACTGTCTGAGACCAGAAAGCAGTCAGGCGGTCTGACTCAAGCGCCCCACCGTCTGACACTGCCCGTGTCGAGGTGAACGAAGTTCGACCTCGGATAGTAGCCGACGCCGCCACGGTGCAATGCCACGGCGGAGTCGCGGACCTTTCGCAAGGAGGCTCCGTCGAGACGAATGTCCACCGCGCGACCGGACACATGCAGGCTGCCTTTGGCAACGCCGCGAGAGGTCTTCCGCAACATGGCGTTGGTTCCGGGTGAACGGAACGCGCTAAAGACCTCGAATACCCCGTCGGGGTGGCCCATTCTCTCCTTCACGTCATAGAGTATGTCGAATAGCTTCGGGTCGATGACGGTTGATTCCCCCGAGCGGAAATCACGGAGAAAATGGCCGAGCTTCTGTAGGGCATCGCGTTGATAGCGGTCTCCGACGCGATAGATGATTCGGAGCTTTTCGTCTGTGTGAAGATGGCGTAGAGAGAGGATGCGGGGCTGGCTATTTTGTTTTTTTGCGAAGGCGGGAGGTACTGCTGCTGAGAGGGCGAGTCCGAGGAAGTGTCGCCGGTTCATAGTTACCTCAATCGTGGCCGCTGTTGCAGATGGGCGCATTATATTGTGTTGACACGGGATTGCAACACCAAATCGTCCAAAGGCGCCAAAATTCGAGCAATTGATTTAAGCGTGTGTTTGAGTAACCGAATGCTGAATTTCGACCCTTTGCTAGCTGAATGAATCAGATGAAATATGCAATTGACGTGATCGGGAACGAGGCCTGTTTCGAGGGCTTTTTCAAACTCGTTCGTTATCGTGTTAGACACAGCCTTTTCGCCGGCGGGTGGAGTCGCATTCTTGTCCGCGAGCGAATGGAGGCTCTGAATGCAGTAGCGGCGATGCTGTATGACCCGCGGCGCGACCAGTTGGTGCTGGTTGAGCAATTTCGAATCGGTGCCTTGGAGGCCGGTCCCGGCGCATGGACCTTGGAGCCTGTAGGCGGCGTGGTCATGGATGGCGAGGACCCGGCGTCAGTCGTTCGGCGCGAGGCAATGGAGGAGGCGGGATGCCAAGTCGAATGCTTGGAAGCAATCGGCAGTTACTATGTCAGTCCTGGGACCTCCGTCGAACGGGTACGACTCTTCTGTGGTTGCGTCGACGCGTCGGCAGCGGGGGGTACATTCGGCGTGGATGGAGAGGGCGAAGACACGCGAGTGGTCGTTGTCGATGCGGCGTCCGCGATTCAGAGATTGTTCACCGGCGGAATTGACACTGCCTTGACCATTATCGGGGTCCAGTGGCTGGCCATGAATCGGGAGCGTCTGCGCCAAGGGTGGGGCGCTTGAAGGTCGCCATGAAAGGTAAGAGACGTCCTTTGATTGCACACCTGCGATTGCAGGCGAAACGCTAATGAAGTCAGCGCCTCGCGCGGCACATGGACGTGGCGTGCTGATTTCGGCCAGGATGGCCAATAATCAGCATCTTAATTCAGCTTTAGTTGATCAAGGTCGGGTTTGCTGTTTGGTAATCTCTTATCTCGGGGGTTATGATCCACCCCAAATATGAGCAGACGTTGCGGCTCCAGCCCGGAGATAAAGTCTGCGCGGAAGCGAGCGATGACTGGCGCAAAGTTTGGACTATTCGTGCTTCTGTTCCTGGCCGCCGCCCCTGTGGGTGCCGACGTGTATAAGTACGTCGATAGCCAAGGCATGATCTATTTCACGGATGCGCCGCTACAGGGAAAGCAGTATCGCCTCGAATGGAAGCGGACGAGCAAGAAGCTGATCTCGGAGAATAGCAAGAAGATCGTCGCTATCGGACGGCGGCGGGCGCCGGTTTCGCCGCGAAAATCGACGGCGAGACGTGCGGACTACGCACATCTGATCGAACGCACCGCGCGCCGACACGGCTTGCATCCGGAACTGCTCCACGCTGTGGTGCGGACGGAATCCGCCTACAATCCTTCCGCGGTTTCCTCGGCGGGTGCCATCGGACTCATGCAGCTGATGCCGGCAACCGCCAAGCGGTTCAACGTGCAGGATATCTGGGACCCGGAGCAGAACATGCGGGGAGGTGCCACCTACTTGCGGCATTTGCTCGACTTGTTCGAGCAGGATCTCCGCCTGGCGCTCGCGGCCTACAACGCCGGGGAGAATGCGGTCATGAAGTACGGTAATCGCATTCCGCCCTATCCAGAGACGCAGCGTTACGTGCGTAAGGTCTTGCAGTTCCTGTGGGCTGAAAGAGCATCGGCAGGTTCCTGAGGGGTGGGCCGCCCTCATCCCGCGTGGGGATAGTCCGTACCTTTGCCGCAACCGCTCAGATCCAACTTCTGTTTCGGTCCACTTCCGCGCTGCGCGAACAACCTCTTAATTGGGGAGGGAAGCCATTGCCCGCAACGCAACGCTGGGCAAACCGCCCCGATCTCATTCTGGCTGGTGTCAGCTCTGACTGGGGGCTGGCGCGGGTTTCTTGTCCTCGCTCTGCAGCATTTTGCGGATGGAGACCATCGCCCGCTCGATAAACGGATGCTTGGGCCGCGGGATGACTTTTGCGCGACCCGCCAGGATCTCCTGGGCGAGCTCGTGGAGGGTCTTGATCTCCGCCTGCATGCCCGATCGATCCACGAACATACAGGTGGCGGTCAAGGGGCTGAGCCAAGAGAGCTTGATTCTGCGTGACGGTCCGCCGGACTCCCCGCTGAATTCGAACCAGGTTCCGAACTTCATCTTACGCAGTCGTTTGATGACTGCCTGTTCCTTCTCGCTGATCTGCTCGTCGGCTGTCGACGGGCCGTCGGCGAGTGCGGGCGGCGGTTCCAGCTTTTGTGCCGGAGGCGCAGACTCGGCGGCACGTTCTGCCGCCTTTTCGTCCCAAGTATCGGGTGCATCCAGCAGTGAGTAGAGGGCGTCTAGCGTCGCATGCGTGTAGCTGCCAGTGTGTTGAATTGCGGCGTTGATCTCCTCGCGCAGCGTCGGGATGGACGCGTGACGCCGCTTCCGTTCGGTTGCCTCAACATCAGGGTCGAAGAGGGAGAACAGGTCCTCGGCGGTCGTCACGGCCTGTTTCCACGCGTCCCCACGGTCCTCGTGCTCGTCGCGAAGGAGGATGAACACCAGGTGATCCATCCAGGTCTTGCTCAGGAAGGCAACGACCTGGGGTGGCAGTGGGCCGTTCTGTAGCAGGAGCTGAATCTGGTGATTGGCTCTGCGCTTTGCTAATTGCAGCTTCTCCCGTCCGCGGGCAGCATCCTGGGTGCGCTGCTCCGTGGTATCGGTTCGCCGCTGCTGCTCGCTCATCGACTGCTCGAAGGAGGTTAGCAGCTCCTCGAAAAGCGACACGTCGTTGGTGAATTCCTGGAGCACGCGGTCTACGATCCGCCGCATGGCTGGGAAGATGCCACGCTGCGGATTGTTCTCCTCCACCCAAAGGCTGCCGGATTCCACCATCTGGTCGAGCAGGCGCCGAGCCGGGTGACTCACATCCACCAACAGCCGGCGGTCAATCAGCGCGACCTTGAGATATGGGGTATGCAGGTGGCTGAGCAGTGCCTTGGCCACATTGGGGAGGACCGGGTCGTTGAGCATGTACTCGAACAACATGCCGATGAGATCGATCAGATCCGCATCCATGGGGGAGAGCTTGTCGCGGTCAATCTGCGACAGCACATGCTCCCGTTCCTGGGTGAGGGTGCTCTTGACCTTCTCGATGAAGGCGGTATCTACCTCGATGTTTGGGATCTCGACCGCTTCGGCGACCAGGGCCGAGACGGATTCGCCGCTCGTCTGCGATTGCAGATTCCCGAGGGCGGAGACGAGGTGGCGCGATTCCGCCGCCGCCACGGCGGGATCGACGGGCGCTCGTGGCCGGCGCGCCGCAGAGCGACGACCGCCGAAGCGCCGATTGGACATCAGGTCGATGATCGAGTCGAAGAGTTCCGCGCCAAGCGACGGCGCTTCTTGACTCTCCGGATGCGATTTGGCTTCCTCCTCGCTCGCGCCCGGTTTCGCAGCTGCTTGTGCGCCTCCCTGATCCCCGCGCAGCGGCACGGGCTTCAGGTTGGGAAGGATCCCGGCGGCCTTGAGGCTGCTGTTGAGCTCATCGTACAGACCCTTGGCCTGCTTCATCACGAACTTGTCGAACAAGGCGTAGAGGATGATCTTGATCCGCACCTCGAGATCGAGATTCGCGAGCGACCGGCGATAGGCGCGTACCAGATGATGGGGGCCGGCGGGGATCTCGTATTCCTTGAGCTTCTTGCCGTCGTTAATGACCGCAAGGCGATGGCTGAGGGCGTAGAGCTCCTGGAAGTAGGTAGCGTTGGCCTTGATGGTCAGATTCTCCGCCGCGACGGACTCTTCCATCTCGTCGGGCTCGACCAGGGACAGCTTGGAGTCCAGGCCGTCGGGATCTTCGCCGTCGGCAGCGCCGGATTCGTACTCTTGAGAGGGCGGCGCCATGTGCCCGAAGTTGTCGAATCCGTCAGCGATCTCCTGGCGAAAGATATGCTCGATGTCGGGGCGACGCCGTTGCACCAGACCCATGGCCTCGAAGAAGCGGCCTTGAATGGCGTTGTTCTCCGCGCGCTCGGCGAAATCGAGCAGGGCGGAGCCAGCGTTCTCGAATAGCTCGGAGAGTTGGGAGTTGCTGAAGATCAGCACGATATCCCGGCACTGTTCCAGCACCTCAGAATAACGCGCTCGATCCGAGGTGCCGTGCGGTCTAGTCTCAATCATCGCTGATTCGGTGCGTTCAGAACTGGCTTAAGGACAGGTGCAAGGCACGCCTTGGCACGGGCTGCCTCCGAGACTTTCCTTCCCTCTGGGATTCCGTGTTAGTCGACGCGATGCAACCTGCTCGCGTACTGGCTCGCGCTCAGTCTTCTCCGATGACTCGCTCATCGCGCGGGATAGACAAGAGCTTCTCGGCTTCAGCCTGACTCTTGGCGAACACCATCCGAATCTGAGCTTCGTCTCCATTCGGCAGTCCCTCTCGCAACCCGCGTACTAAGCCGCGAGCGTCTTTGTATTTGTCTTTGGTGTCAATGTGCGTCAGGTCGAGTGGCGGAGCGATCTTGTAAACGTAGTAGGGCATTGTCGGCTCTCGGAACTCAATCGAACGAGTTACGGATACTAAAAACGGAAGCGGCCGTCCGCGTACGGCAACCGATACTCTGCGATGCCTGATCTTTGTGCTTTTCGGCAATGGTATCCGAAATCGACGCGGCCGGTAAGCGTCCGCAGGCGTTGCTGTTGCGGCCGCCCGGCCAAACCCGATTCGCGGCGCCGGCGAGCCTTGACATTGTACGCGAAATGGCAAGGTTTTTTGTTGCCGCTATAAACACAACCTTGGAGGGTCAATCCCGTGACTGTGGTAAGGTTTCGGCGGTTGTGCCTGCACCGTCCCGGTCCGAGTGACGAAGCGGCTGCGCGTCCCCGGCGATTCCCGCCGAAAGCTTTCAAAACCAAGGCTCCTCAGCGTTCCGGACGTTGTCTCCCACGACATCCGGGTTCACGAGAGAGGGTCGTAAGGAGAGGCAGAAGATGATCAAACCAGTCGGCGCTGATGAACTGCAACCCCTGTTCGTCTACGATCCTGACAAGCACCACGAGCTCATGAGCGAGGCAGAGAGCCTGCCCTCGGTCGTCATCAGCTCCCAGGCCGCCGGAAACGCGGTGATGATGGGGGGCGGCTACTTCAGCCCGCTTCGCGGTTTCATGAATGTGGCTGACGCCATGGGCACCTGCGAGAACATGCGCATGGCCAGCGGCGCCTTCTTCCCGGTTCCCGTCATGTGTCTGCTCGAGAACGTGGACGCGATTCAGGGCGCACAACGTATCGCGCTGCGTGATCCGAACGTCGAGGGAACCCCCGTGCTCGCCATCATGGACGTCGAGGCGATCGAGGAGGTCACGGATGAGCAGATGGCCTATATGACCGACAAGGTCTACCGTACCGATGACGTGGAGCACCCGGGTGTCGCGGCCTTCAACAGCCAGGGCCGTTTCGCCGTTTCGGGTGCGATCCGGGTGCTTCACTTCTCGTACTTCCACGACGACTTCCCCGACACCTTCCGCACCGCGGTCGAGATCCGCAACGAGATCCAAGAGCGCGGTTGGAAGAAGGTCGTTGCCTTCCAAACCCGCAATCCCATGCACTTGGCCCATGAAGAGCTTTGTCACATGGCCATGGACCGGTTGGGATGTGACGGTCTGGTGATCCACATGCTGCTCGGCAAGCTGAAGCCTGGCGACATTCCAGCACCCGTCCGTGACGCCGCGATCCGCAAGATGGTCGAGCTCTATTTCCCGCCGAACAGCGCCATGGTCACGGGTTACGGCTTCGATATGCTGTACGCCGGGCCACGCGAGGCGGTCCTGCACGCCTACTTCCGCCAGAACATGGGCGCGACCCACTTCATCATCGGTCGCGACCACGCCGGCGTCGGCGACTACTACGGCGCTTTCGACGCCCAGACGATCTTCGATGAGGAGGTGCCAGAGGGCGCCCTCGAGATCGAGATCTTCAAGGCCGACCACACCGCTTACTCGAAGAAGCTCAACAAGGTGGTCATGATGCGTGAGGCGCCCGACCATACCAAGGAGGACTTCGTGCTGTTGTCGGGCACCAAGGTGCGCGAGATGCTCGGCAATGGAATCGCCCCCCCGCCGGAATTCTCCCGTCCGGAAGTGGCCAAAATCCTGATGGATTACTATCAGTCTCTGAAGTGACAGGATCGCTCTCCGGCCTGGAGCGCGGACCTCCTTAGACGGTGATGATCGGGCAGCCTGGCCAATATCAGCACGCCACCCAAGAAGCGCGCTTCTTGGGTGGCTTCATTTTCAAACGCTGACGCGCTTGAACATGGTGTCACATCCATGTGCCGCCGGAAGCGCTGACTCGATCAGTATCTCCCTAGCCGGTCAGGCCGCGGAGGCAGGAAGACTGGGGTTGCGTTTCGCCTACGCAGGCACAGTGACAAGCGCGCCCTCCACGGGTCGTCGGCGCCGGAGAGCCGATCCGTTACCGTAGGTTCTTCTTGTACGCGGGAATCACCGCGTTGCGGGCCTTGGAGAAGTTGGCAAACTCCATGGTCACGCTCGCCAACTCGACACCGTTAAAGTCGGCGTTAGCGACGTTCGCCCGTCGCAGGATCGCTCCCCCGAGCACCGCCTCGCTGAAGTCCGCATCCCGGAGGTCGGCGTTGCGCATGTTCGTATCCTGGGCCGAGACATTGCGCAGGTTCGCCCCCCGCAGGTCTGCGCCCTCCATGTTCGCCAGGTTGATGACGGTGAATCCACCCTGATGCACGCTCGAGAGGTCGGCCTCGTGCATGCTGGCACGCACGAGGTTGGCGTCGTTGAGGTGCGAATCGCGCAAGTCCGCGCCGCACAGGTTGGTCTCGCGCAGGTTGGCCCGGATGAACAAGGCCTTGCGTGCGGTCACGTGACACAGGTTGCTGCCGTAGAAATCCGTTCCCCGCAAGTCCGCTCCGCTGAGGTTGGCACCCTGGAGATTGGCCTGACGGATCTCCGCGTTACGCAGATCCGCACCCTCCAGATTGACGCTCGAGAGGTCTGCTCCGCTCAGCATCGCCGACCGCGATGGATGCTCCGAGCCCAGGCGCGCGCGGGTGAGATCCGCGCCGGCAAGATTGGCGCGGTTGAGGTGCGCGCCGAGCAGGACCGCGTTGCGCAGGGTAGCGCCGCTCAGGTCGGCCTCGATGAGGTCACTCAGCTCGAGATTGGCACCGCTTAAGTCGGCGCCGCGAAAATTCGCCCCATTGAGGCGCATATCCCGCAAGTCGGCGCCAACGAAGGTTTCCGCCTCCAAGGTTTCGAGCACGTCCCCGGTATCTTTGTGTCTGATCTCGATCATGTTTGCCCCTTTTTTACGGGTGTGCCGAATCGCGAAAGAGTAGCCGCGTCCTTCCGGATTTGCCACTGCGAGAAGCATGGGTATTCATTACTATTCTAATACCCCTGGGAGACAAAGTTGGACCGATTCGGACAAGCTTGGGTTGATTTCTCGGTGCTGGGGTGTGGGACGGGTCGGATCGGGTGTCACCGATGGCTCGAGTGCCACTCGGGCTTGCCGGCGTCGACAGCCCGACGGGACGAAAGTACCATCCAACACGCACGACCGCGTGAGGCAAAGACCTTTCCGGCATAGCCGGAGAGATCCGGAACCATATCCGGCCGTGCAGCCGACATCGGCACCGGGATATGGCGCAGGCGCTCCCGCCACGCACCCGAGGTGCCATGAGAACGACAAACACCAAAGGACACACCAGATGAAGATCGAGACCCTGGCCATCCACGCTGGCTTCGCGCCGGACCCGACCACAAAAGCGGTCGCCACCCCTATCTATCAGACGACTTCGTATGCCTTCGATGACACCCAGCACGGGGCCGATCTGTTCGACCTCAAGGTGCAGGGCAACATCTACACGCGCATCATGAATCCCACCAGCGACGTGCTGGAGAAGCGGGTGGCGGCCATGGAGGGCGGCATCGGTGGGCTGGCACTGGCCTCGGGCATGGCGGCGACGACTTACGCCATCTTTACCATCACGGAGTCCGGCGACAACATCGTCTCGACATCGACCCTCTACGGAGGCACTTACAATCTGTTTGCCCATACGCTGCCGCAGCTGGGGATCGAGGTGCGGATGGTCGCCCCCAACGACGTCGAGGGCATGGCCTCCAAGATCGATGCCCGTACCAAGGCCGTCTTCTGTGAGTCCATCGGCAATCCGGCGGGAAATGTCGCGGATCTCCAGGCCATCTCGGACATGGCGCACGCCCATGGCGTGCCGGTGATCGTCGATAACACGGTACCGACCCCCTATCTCTGCCGCCCGTTCGAGCATGGGTGCGATATCGTTGTCCACGCCTTGACCAAGTACATGGGAGGGCACGGCACCACCATCGGCGGCGTCTTGGTGGACTCGGGCAAGTTCCCCTGGGCCGATCACGCCGAGCGCTTCCGCCGCCTCAACGAGCCGGACGTGTCCTATCATGGCGTGGTTTACACGGAGGCCTTGGGTCCGGCGGCCTACATCGCCCGCGCCCGCGTGGTGCCGCTGCGCAACATGGGCGCGGCCATCTCGCCCTTCAACAGCTTCCTGGTCCTGCAGGGGATTGAGACCCTGCCGGTGCGCATGGATCGCCACTGCGAGAACGCGGTCGCGGTCGCGAGCTACCTGAGGGATCATCCGCAGGTGGAATGGGTGCGTTACGCCGGGCTCGACGACAGTCCCGACAAGGCCCTGGTGGACAAGTACATGGGCGGCAGGGCGTCGAGCATCCTGTCCTTCGGCATCAAGGGCGGGCGTGAGGCGGGGGCGCGGTTCATCGACGCGCTGCAGCTTGCTGTGCGCCTGGTCAACATCGGCGATGCGAAGACCCTAGCCTGTCACCCGGCCACCACTACGCACCGTCAGCTCTCGCCCGCTGAGCTGGCTACCGCCGGCGTCTCGGAGGACATGGTCAGGCTGTCCATTGGCATCGAGCACATCGACGATATCGTCGCCGACATCGACCAGGCGCTAGCCGCTGCGCGCTGAGCGAGCGCGAGCACGCCCATCGTCCCCCTGACGGGGGCGTGCTCTCTGATGACCAGGCGCCTTTCCGCGGCGCAGGATTTGTGATTTCCGCCTCCTTTGCCGCATCATGCGCGGCCTGATCGAAGTCTCCCGCCGCGAACGACATGACCGATACACCCGTGTACAACAGCGAGGGCCTGGAGCGCATGCCGCTCGAGGTCTTCAGCGAGAAGGCGTACCTGGACTACTCCATGTACGTCATTCTCGACCGCGCCTTGCCCCACGTGGGGGATGGCCTCAAGCCCGTGCAGCGGCGAATTCTCTACGCCATGTCGGAGCTCGGGCTCTCTGCCGCCGCCAAGTACAAGAAATCCGCCCGCACCGTGGGCGACGTGCTGGGCAAGTTTCACCCGCACGGCGACACCGCCTGTTACGAGGCCATGGTGCTCATGGCCCAGAGCTTCTCCTACCGCTACCCGCTGATCGACGGGCAGGGTAACTGGGGCTCGCCGGATGACCCCAAGTCGTTTGCGGCCATGCGCTACACGGAGGCGCGGCTCGCGCCCTATGCCGAGGTCCTGCTCGGCGAGGTGGATCAGGGCACGGTGGACTGGCAGCCCAACTTCGACGGCACGCTGGAGGAGCCCAAGCTCCTGCCGGCGCGCCTGCCGAACCTGCTCCTTAACGGTGCGATGGGCATCGCCGTGGGGATGGCCACCGACATCCCCCCTCACAACCTGCGTGAGGTGGCCGCGGCCTGCATCCACCTGCTCAAGCACCCCAAGGCAACGCTCGACGAGTTGATGGGGTACGTGCGCGGACCGGATTATCCGACCGCGGCCGAGATCGTCACGCCGGTGGACGAGATCCGGCGCATGTACGCGACCGGTAACGGCAGCATCAGGCTCCGCGCCCGCTACGAGCTCGAGCAGGGGGACATCGTCATCACGGCGTTGCCCCACCAGGTCTCGGGCAATCGCATCATGGAGCAGATCGCGGCCCAGATGCAGGCCAAGAAGCTGCCGATGATCGAGGACCTGCGGGATGAATCCGACCACGAGAGCCCGACACGCCTGGTGATCGTCCCCCGATCCAACCGGGTGGATATCGAGCGCCTGATGTCCCACCTGTTCGCCACCACTGATCTGGAGCGCAACTACCGGGTCAATCTCAATGTGATCGCCCTCGACGGCCGGCCGCGGGTCATGGACCTGCGGGAGATCGTGGTCGAGTGGCTGAGGTATCGCACCGAGACCGTCCGGCGGCGTCTGCAGCACCGGTTGAACAAGGTGCTGGAGCGCCTGCACCTGTTGGAAGGCCTGCTCATCGCCTTCCTCAACATTGATGAGGTGATCCGCATCATCCGCAGCGAGGACGAGCCCAAGCCCGTCCTCATGGCCCGCTTCGCGCTCTCCGACGCCCAGGCCGAGTATGTGCTGAACACGCGGCTGCGTCAGCTCGCCCGCCTGGAGGAGATGAGGATCCGTGCCGAGCAGGAAGAGCTCGCTAAGGAGCGGGATTGGCTGGAGAAGACCCTGGGCGACGAGCGGGAGCTCAAGAAGCTGATCCGCGAGGAGATCAAGAGGGATGCGGAGAAGTACGGCGATGAGCGCCGTTCGCCCATCCGGGCGCGACCCGCCTCCGCCGCCCTGGACGAGACCGAGCTCAGCCCCAGTGAGCCGGTGACCGTGATCCTGTCGGAGAAGGGTTGGGTGCGCTCGGCCAAGGGGCACGAGATCGATCCCAGGGGGCTCAGCTACAAGGCGGGAGACCGCTACCTCGCCTCGGCGTTCGTGCGCAGCAATCAGCCGGTGGTGCTGTTGGACTCGACCGGGCGCAGCTATTCGCTGCAGGCCCATACGTTGCCGTCGGCGAGAGGGCAGGGCGAGCCGCTCACCGGGCGGCTCGATCCACCGCCCGGATCGTCCTTCCTGGCCGTGCTTGGCGGCGAGGCGACGATGCAGTATCTGCTGGCATCCGACGCCGGCTATGGCTTCATCGTTAACCACGAGGCTCTGTATGCCAAGCCGAAGGCGGGAAAGGCCGTGCTGACCCTGCCGCCGGGCGCGCAGGTGCTGCCCCCGGCGCAGATCTTCAAGAGAGACAGCGACAGGTTGGCAGCAATCACCAACAGCGGGCACATGCTCGTCTTCCCCGTCTCGGAGCTGCCGGAGCTGCCGCGGGGCAAGGGCAACAAGATCATCAATATCCCGGCGGCAAAGGCCAGGGCCAGGGAAGAGTTCGTGACCGTCCTGGCCGTCGTCCACGAGGGTGCGAGCCTGACGATTCGATCAGGCAGACGTCATTTCACGCTCAAGCCCGCCGATCTCGATCAGTATCAGGGCGAGCGCGGTCGCCGCGGCAAAAAGCTCCCGCGGGGCTTCCAGCGCGTGGAGAGCGTGGAGTTGGCCTGAGTCCGACACCGGGCGGAGCCGACTTCACAGCCTGACGGTGGACACATAGCCCCGGTAGTCCAGTCCGTAAGCGCCCTGACGGGGTCGTGGTGGACCAGGTTGAAGGCGCTCTCCCCGCCGCCAGTTGAATCAGCTGCAGGACCCGAGAACCCTGCCTCCGCGTGGCGGAACGGGCAGGGCGCGTGCGGCGGGCACACGCCGGATCGACCAGTTCCGCAGCGCCTGCTCCTGGAACTCGCGCGGGTTCGCCGGGGCCTCGGGAAAGGGAAGCTGGCCCAGGAAGCGCCAGGCCTGCAGCAATGCCGGCAAGGGATCTCCGGCATCGACGGGCGCAGCGGCATCAGACTTGCTGAGCTTGCGGCCTTCGCCATCCACGGCGACGGGCAAATGGGCATAGTCCGGCGAGATGAATCCAAGCGCCCGCTGCAGAAAGATTTGGCGCGGTGTGGAGAGCACCAGATCGGCGCCCCGAACGACGTCGGTTACGCCTTGGAAGGCGTCGTCGACCACCACCGCGAGCTGGTAGCTGTGTATTCCGTCCGCGCGTCTGAGAACGAAATCCCCCACCTCCTGCTGAACGTCCTGCGCGAGTTTTCCCTGGACGAGATCGAAAAACGTGATCGGTGGAGATTCCGTTCGCACCCTGAGCGTCCGTGCGCGCCGCCCTGGTGGCAGCCCTAGGCGGCAGGTGCCGGGGTAGATGGGACCCTCTGCGCCGTCGCGGCCAGCGATGCCAACGTCTTTGCGGCTACAGGCGCATGGGAACAAGAGCCCTTCACGACGAAGCGCCTCGAGCGCCTCCGCATAGGCATCCCGTCGCGCGTACTGGTTGATGACGATGCCATCCCATTCCAGCCCCAGGGCCTCCAAGGTGCGGAGGATGTCGTCTTCGCACCCTGGAACGACGCGCGGGGAGTCCAGATCTTCCATGCGTACCAGCCACTCGCCTTGACGCTGACGTGCCTCAAGCCAGCTGCCGAGAGCCGCGACGAGAGATCCGAAGTGCAGGGGCCCCGTGGGGGAGGGGGCGAAGCGCCCCCGGTAGACTTGTTCTGTAGCGGACGGTGACACACGCGCCGCGCGGAGGAGCTTAGCCGCGCTGCTTTTCCCGGATCTCGTCCAAGGTCTTGCAGTCGATGCAGAGCGTGGCGGTGGGGCGCGCCTCGAGGCGGCGGATGCCAATCTCTACGCCGCAGGCGCTGCAGTAACCGTACTCGTTATTGTCGAGGCGGGTGAGCGCCTCGTCGATCTTCTTGATCAGCTTGCGTTCGCGGTCGCGCGTCCGCAGCTCGAGGCTGAACTCGGACTCCTGGGTCGCGCGGTCGTTCGGGTCGGGAAAGTTGGTCGCCTCGTCCTGCATGTGGTGTACGGTTCGGTCCACTTCCTCCATCAGACTCCGCTTCCACGCCAGGAGGATTCTCGCGGAAGTGCTCCTCCTGGGCCGGGCTCATGTATTCCTCGCCATCGGACGCGGCATAGGGCGCGAAACCGAACGCCTTCGCACCTTGTTTTTCAGCTTCCGCCATAACAGACCCCCCGAAAATGCAAATTTTGGGCCCTGAACGCCCCTGCTGCCGCGTGAATTGCGGGTTAGCGATCGCTCGCCCTTATCCTAAAAAGGGGCATTAAATACCAAAAGGCCCATCCGGCGGCAACTATTTTGCGAACTAGGGCCGATTTCCACGCGCTGATGCGGGGTCGGGAATGCATTCGCCTACGGGGTGGTTTAGCCTTCGCAGTCACAGGCCACCGAGTGAACGGGAAGCAGCACCGATGTATGGGTTCAAGGCACTGATATTCGACGTCGACGGCACCCTGGCCGACACCGAGCGCGACGGTCACAGGCCGGCATTCAACCGGGCCTTCGCGGAAGCGGGGTTGGATTGGGAGTGGTCCCCTGATCTGTACGGAGAGCTGCTGGCGGTCACGGGGGGGAAGGAGCGCATCCGGTTCTACATCGATCGCTGGCGGCCGGATCTTCCCGCGGTCAGTGATCTCGACGGCTTCGTCGCGGATCTCCACCGGCGCAAAACGGCGCACTACCTCGCCATGCTGCGAGGCGGCGCCATTCCGCTGCGGTCAGGGGTCATGCGCCTGCTGCGACAGGCGCGCGATGCCGGGGTGCGCCTCGGTATCGCCACCACGACGACCCCGGAAAACGTGACGGCCCTGCTCGAGTACAGTGGCCAAGCGGGGCTGTCGGCCTGGTTCGATGTCATCGCGGCGGGTGATGTCGTCGCTGCGAAAAAACCGGCGCCGGATATCTTTCTTCTGGCGCTGGAGCAGATGCGCCTGACACCGCAGGAGTGCGTCGCGGTGGAAGACTCCGACAACGGGGTGCGCTCCGCCCTCGGGGCGGGACTGAGGGCGCTTTTGGTGACCTTGAGCTCTTACACCAGGGATCAGGATTTTTCACATGCGGCCCTGGTCGTCGATCGCCTGGGAGGTCCGGGTGAGCCCTCGTCCGTCATTGCCGGCGTACTAGAGGAACGGGACTTCATCGATCTCGCCGCGCTGGATGCCATGCATAGGCGGGCCTTCGCCGGTGATTGATCGCGCGGGCGGGCTGGCGCGCCGGGCGGCCGACGTCGAGCCGTTCCACGTCATGCGGCTGTTGGCTCGCGCCAGGGAGATGGAGGCCGCTGGCAGGAATGTGGTGCACATGGAGATCGGGGAGCCGGATTTTCCAACCGCGCTGCCGATTCTGGATGCGGGTCGTCGGGCACTCGATGAGGGCCGGACCCGTTACACCGCGGCGCGCGGTCTGCCCGAGCTGCGGGAAACGGTTTCAGACCATTACCGCCGGCGTTTCGGCGTACCGGTCGATCCGGCGCGAATACTGATCACTCCTGGGGCGTCCGGCGGCTTGCAGTTGTTGCTGTCCGGGCTCCTCGATCCGGGCGACGGGGTATTGATGGCCGATCCCGGTTATCCATGCAACCGCCAACTGGTTCGTCTCCTCGGTGGGGTCGTGCATGCGGTACCGGTCGGCCCGGACAGCGGTTACCAGCTAACCGCCGAACTTCTGGCATCGGCGTGGTCGCCGGGGGTGCGGGTGGTCATGGTGGCGAGCCCCTCCAATCCGACGGGAACCCTGCTGGATGCGGAAGCGCTGGCGCGCCTGTACGGCTTCGTGCGTGAGCGCGGCGCGAGCCTCATCGTGGACGAGATCTACCAAGGGCTGGTCTACGACGTGGCCGATCACACCGCCCTGGCCGCCGGGGAGGAGGGGCTGTTCGTCGTCAACAGCTTCTCCAAGTACTTCGGTATGACCGGTTGGCGTTTGGGTTGGGTCGTGGCTCCGATGACGACGGTCGAGACCCTGGACCGCCTGGCCCAGAACCTTTATCTCGCCGCGCCGACCCTGTCTCAGTATGCGGCACTGGCGGCGTTTGCTCCCGAAACCCTGTCGATACTGGAGGAGCGGCGTTCCGAGTTTCAGCGCCGGCGGAATTTTCTGCTGCCTGCTCTCGGCGAGCTGGGTTTTCGCTTTGGCGTGGTCCCGCAAGGCGCCTTTTACCTTTACGCTCGATGCGACGGACTGAACACTGACAGCGACACGCTGGCAGCCTCGCTACTGGAGCAGGAAGCCGTGGCGGTGACGCCCGGGCGCGATTTCGGGAGCAATGCCCCCGAGCTCCATCTGCGTTTCGCCTATACCACTGGCATGCACGCATTAGAGGAGGGGGTTCACCGGATCAGCCGTTTTCTTGAGGCCGGTGGGCGATGAACCACCCGTCGAGATGACCGGGAGCGGAACGACGCGCCGTTCCTTGCGCCGATGAATATGCGATAATTGCAACCTGAGGGAATGTTGATTCAATTACCGCTCTCGCCGTCTGGTAAAGCGGCAGTTTGCGGTTGTCGCTCTAAGTGGCGCTTGCAAGGCGCGTGAAGTGGTTCTTCCCGCTAGGCTGAAAGCGAGATGCTGGTTGTGGTCGTAAAGCGCCATCATTGAGCATCTTTCAAAGCTTTAAGAAAATAATACGATCGCGATCGGGGCTCTTCGACTCTTATGAAAACATACGGCACGACCGAGTGTCATCAGGCCGGTAGCGTTCTGTTTAGTGAGGGAGATCCGGGAGATTGCGCCTATCTCATCGAGTCCGGAACCCTTGAGGTATCAACCAGCGTCAGGGACGAGCGACTGGTGTTAAGACACCTAGGGCCTGGCGATATCATCGGCGAAATGGCGATCATCGACGATGCCCCGCGCAGTGCTACGGCGCTCGTCATTGAAGATGCGACCTTGCGCGTCATTCAACGTGAGCAGCTCCAGCAGCGCTTGAAGCAGGCAGACCCCGTTCTGCACATGCTGATGCGTCTGATCGCGAAGCGCTACCGTTGCTCGTTGAACGCTTTGAAGTGCAGTTCGAGCACCTCGGTGTGGGATAACCTTGTCGACAACGATGTGTCGAGCGATTTGGCCGTGGATAAGTTCCGGATGGAAACGGACCTGCGTAGCGCGGTTGCGGACGGAGAATTGACGGTCGTATATCAACCAATCGTCGACCTCAGAGTCGGTCGTTTCATGGGGTTCGAGGCGCTGCTGCGCTGGCAGCACCCTCGCTACGGCATCGTCCCGCCGGATATCTTTATTTCGCTGGCCGAAGAGACGGATCTGATCAGTGAAGTGGACGCGTTCGTGCTGAAGCGTGGGCTGGAGGATATCAAGCTGATCAATGGGGTCATCGGCGAGGCCGCGCACGCGTTCGTTTGCATCAATGTCTCGCCGCGGCACCTGGCGGATACCCGCTACCTCGATGTAGCGCAGGAATTGGCTGGACAGTTTGGCGTTAATCCCGCTTTGCTGACGCTTGAATTGACCGAGAGCCAGGTCATGGACAAGGACAACGCAACATCGTGGATCGGCGCCGCCAGAAAGCACGGATTCGGTGTTGCGTTGGATGATTTCGGGACCGGATACTCGAGCCTGTCACAGCTCTTGGCGTTGGACGTGGACACGATCAAGATCGACCAGTCTTTCGTTCATAAACTGGGCCATTTGGACCGCAGCGAGGCGGTGGTGCGCGGCATCATTGCCCTTGCGGGTTCGATGCAGTTGTCCGTGATCGCAGAGGGCATAGAGACACAGGAGCAAAAGGTCTTGCTCGGCAACCTTGGCTGCATGATGGGGCAGGGCTACGCGCTCGGAAGGCCGGTGGGCGTGGACGAGATCTTTGCGTTGATTCGGCGCGATCAGAGCGCACGCCAAGCGTAAGATTGATCCATAGTCAGCACCGGGACCTGGGTCACTCGGCAGCGCTGGGCGAACGCCAATCCAGCGCCGCCCTGGCCGCCCGCGCAGGGGAAGGCCAAGATGCCCCACCGATCCAGCGCTAAGTTACCTCGTGGTTTCCCAGCGCCTCAAGTGCCTTCACCAATGCAGAGTGATCCAGATCGCCCCAGTCGTGCGCGGCGCAGGCGTTGAAAAGCTCCTGCGCGGTTGCCGTGTTGGGTAGGCTGAGCCCGAGCGCGCGGGCGCCGGACAGAGCGAGGCCGAGATCTTTCTGGTGCAGGGCGATGCGAAAGCCGGGGTCGAAGGTCCGCTTGATCATGCGCTCCCCGTGCACCTCGAGGATTTTCGAGCCTGCGAATCCGCCCATCAGTGCCTGCCGCACCCGGCCCGGGTCAACACCGGCCTTGGACGCGAACAGGAGCGCCTCGCCCACCGCCTCGATGGTCAGCCCCACGATGATCTGATTGGCCACCTTGCAGGTCTGGCCGGCGCTGCTGTCACCGACGAGGGTGATGTTCTTGCCCATCAGCTCCAACAATGGCCTTGCCTGCGCGAAAGCCGCCTCGGTCCCGCCGACCATGATGGTCAGGGTCGCCCCTTTGGCGCCAACCTCGCCGCCGGATACCGGGGCGTCGAGGTAGTCGCAGCCTTGCTCCCGGACGCGTTCGGCGAAGCCCTTGGTCTCGATCGGCGAGATCGAGCTCATGTCGATCACGAGCTTGCCGGGGGCCAGGCCCTCGGCGACGCCTCCCGCGCCGAACAACACCTGCTCGACATCGGGCGTATCCGGCAGCATGGTGATGACGACCTCGGCCTGGCGCGCGGCCTCCTCGCAGGAGGCGCAGGCGACTGCCCCTCCTTCCAGCAGTTCGGCGGGCAACGGCGAGCGGTGCTTGACCAGGTACAGCTGGTGTCCGGCGGCCTGGAGGTGTTCGGCCATCGGGCGTCCCATGATGCCCAGGCCGATGAAGGCGATCTTGCTCATGCTCTGTTCCTCTCTGTTCTTTAGTCACGGCGCGCAGTGCGCCTATTTCATGGTCGGCATGTGGAAGGCGGCTCCTTCACGAATGCCGCTCGGCCAGCGGGAGGTGACCGTCTTCAACCTGGTGTAGAACTGGATACCCTCGGTGCCGTGGACGTGTATGTCACCGAACAGACTGCGTTTCCAGCCGCCAAAGCTGTAGAACGCCATGGGTACGGGAATCGGCACGTTGATGCCCACCATCCCGGCCTGGACGCGGGAGGAGAAGGCGCGGGCCGTGTCGCCGTCACGGGTGAAGATGGCCGCCCCATTGCCGAACTCGTGTGCGTTCACCAGGCCGAGGGCCGCCTCGAAGTCGGGAACCCGCACCAGGCAGAGCACCGGACCGAAGATCTCTTCGCGGTAGATGCGCATGTCCGCTGTCACCGCGTCGAACAGGCAGCCGCCGATGAAGAAGCCATGTTCGTGCCCAGGGATCTCAAGGTCCCGTCCGTCGACGACGAGCCTGGCTCCCTCGTCGGCGCCCAGCGAGACGTAGCCGCGCACCCGATTCAGGTGCTCACGGGTGATCAGCGGCCCCATCTCCGCGTCCGGCTCCGACGCCGGTCCCACCTTCAGCGCGTGGACCCGCGGGACCAGCCGCTCGATCAGCGCATCGGCCACCGCGTCGCCCACGGCGATCGCCACCGAGATAGCCATGCAGCGCTCCCCGGCCGAACCGTATGCGGCACCGATCAGGGCGTCGGCGGCCTGATCCAGATCCGCGTCCGGCATCACCACCATGTGATTCTTCGCTCCTCCGAGTGCTTGCACGCGCTTTCCGTGCGCGGTTGCGGTGCGATGCACATGCTCGGCGACCGGCGTGCTCCCGACGAAGCTGACACCGGCGACCTTGGCATGGGTGAGCAGGGCGTCGACAGTTTCGCCATCGCCGTGCAGCACGTTCATGACCCCCGCGGGCAGCCCTGCCGCGGTCAGCAGCTCGGCCAGGCGCAGCGAGGTCGAGGGCACCTTCTCAGAAGGCTTCAAAACGAAGGTGTTGCCGCAGACGATCGCGAGCGGGAACATCCACAAGGGCACCATCGCCGGGAAGTTGAACGGCGTGATGCCCACGCAGACGCCGAGCGGCTGGCGCATCGAGTGGCTGTCGATCCCCCGCCCGACATCCTCCGAGAAGTGGCCTTTGAGAAGATGCGGCGCCCCGCAGGCGAACTCTACGACCTCTAGTCCGCGCATGACCGAGCCGCGGGCGTCGCTCAAGACCTTGCCGTGCTCATCCGAGACCAGCCGGGCCAGCTCGTCGAGGTGGGACTCCATCAGCTCCTTGAAGCGGAACATGACACGCGCGCGGTGCAGCGCGGGCGTATCGTGCCAACCTTGGAAAGCGGCAGCGGCCGCCTCGACAGCGCGATCGGCGTCGGCCGCGTCCGCAAGGGCGACGCGGCCAGAAACCTCCCCCGTTGCCGGGTTGTACAGCTTGCCGAAACGACCGGAGGAACCCTCTGTCCGCTGGCCGTCGACATAGTGGGGAATGCTGTTTGCCATTACTCGAATCTCGCTGTGCGGTGTTCGACAAGAAAGACGGATGGCCCGGCGGTGCGCTACAGATCCGCATGGTACGCCGCGGGCCGGCCCTGGGTCACGGTACACGGGCGACCGGCGACTCGGTGGAGCACACGCACGTCTCATCGGCCAGTTTGTCGTCCGGCACGCCTCTGGGGAGATCATTGAGCCCTGATTCCTTGAGAGCCGAGAAAACGGCTCCTCCAGCTTGGGCGGGCGAGAACCTCCTGGGAAAGCCATGCTTACTTCATGACTTCGAACGCGATTTCCCCGTCCGCGACCCGCACCAGGACCCGGCTGCCCTCCGGGCACGCGCCGGCGACGATCTTCATCGCCAACGGATTCTCCAGCTGGCGCTCGACCTCTCGCCGCAAGGGGCGTGCCCCGTAGACCGGATCGAAACCGTCCACAGCCAGCTTGTCGAGCACCGCGTCATCGATCGTCACCTCGATCTCACGGCGTGCGAGGCGCCGCACCAGCTCATCGACGAACATCACAGCGATCGCGCGAACGTGCGCGGGCTCGAGGTAGTGGAAGACAATGACGTCGTCGAGCCGGTTGAGAAACTCTGGCTTGAAGAACTTCTTGACCTCGTGCAGGACGAGGTCCCTCGCCTCCGCGTAGCTGGGCATTGCCGACTGAACGAATCCGATCGGCCGCTTCTCCGGAGACAGGGCCTCCGTGCCCAGGTTGGAGGTGCCGACCAGGATGGTGTTGCGAAAGGAGACCGTCCGGCCCTGGGCATCGGTGAGGCGGCCGTCCTCCAGGATCTGCAACAGCATGTTGAAGACGTCCGGGTGGGCCTTCTCCATCTCGTCGAGCAATACCACCGTGTAGGGATTGCGCCGCACCCGCTCGGTGAGTTGGCCGCCCTCGCCGTAGCCGATGTAACCGGGGGGTGCGCCGATCATCTTCGACACCTCGTGGCGCTCCATGTATTCCGACATGTCCAGGCGGATGATGCGCGACTCGTCGTCGAGCAGGAAGGCCGCCAGGGCCCGGGCGAGCTCGGTCTTGCCCACGCCGGTGGGGCCGAGGAAGAGGAAGGAGCCGATGGGCCGCCGTGCGGAGGTGATGCCGGCCCGGTTGCGTCGAATGGCGTCCGAGACGGCGCCCACCGCATCCTCCTGGCCGACGATACGCTTGTGTAGATTCTCCTCCATGCGGGCGAGCTTATCCGCCTCGGTCTCGACCATGCGGGCGACCGGGATGCCGGTCCAGTGCGAGACGACCTGGGCGATGTCCTCGGGGTGCACGAGCTTATCCTCCTTGCCGCGGGCGGACTCCCAGTGCGCGCGTGCCGCGCCCAGACGCTCCTCCAGCTTCAGGATCTCCATCTGTAGGCGGGCGGCCTGCTCGAAGGCCTGCCCGTTGAAGGCCGCCGTCTTCTCGCGAAACAGGCGCTGGCGCTCGCGCTCGAGCTCCTTGACCTCGCGCGGGATGGAGATCAGTCGCAGGTGCTTGTGAGAGCCGGCCTCGTCGACGAGGTCCACGGCCTTGTCCGGCAGCCGGCGATCGCTGATGTAACGCTCCGAGAGCTGCGCGGCCGCCTCCAGGGCGCCTCGGGCGTACTGGATCTGGTGGTGGCGCTCATAACGCGGGGCGACGCCTATGAGGATCCTGATGGTGTCCTCGACCGAGGGCTCGCGCACCAGGATGGGGTGGAATCGACGCTCCAGGGCCTTGTCTGACTCCACGAAGCGGTGGTACTCGTCCAGGGTGTCGGCGCCGATGACCTGCAACGTGCCCTGGGCCAACGCCGTCTTAAGCAGGCTCGGTGCGTCCATGCCGCCGGCACCGGCTCCGGCGCCCACCACCGTGTGCAGCTCGTCTATGAAGAGGATGACGCGGCCCTTGGCCTTGATCACCTCATCGCGCACCGATTTCAACCGCTCCTCGAACTCGCCGCGCATCTTGGCCCCGGCCACGATCTCGCCCATGTCCAGCGAGAGCAGTCGCTTGTTAAGCAGGGTGTCGGGCACGTCGGCGTCGGCGATGCGCTGCGCCAGCCCTTCGACGATTACGGTCTTACCGACGCCCGCCTCGCCGATCAGGGCGGGGTTGTTCTTCTTGCGCCGGGACAGGGTCTGGATGACTTGGGCGATCTCCTCCTCGCGTCCGATCACCGGGTCCAGCTCCCCACGCCGGGCCATCTCCGTCAGGTCGCGGGTGTAGCGCTCGAGCACGTCGGGCTCGGTTTCCGCATCCTCGCTGGCGACGGTCCGACCCCCGCGCAGCTCGTACAGGGCCTTGCGCGCCTGCTCCCGGTTGATGCCCGCGTCGCGCAGGAGCTCAGCCGTGTGGCCGGTCTTGGGGTCGAAGAGGGCGATGAAGAGGGTGCCGGTGGAGATGTAGCTGTCGCCGAGCTGTTTGGCCTCCTCGTAAGCGATCCGGAAGACCTCGGCGACCTCCTGGGTCGCGACGACCTGGGTCGCCTGGACCGGCGTAGCGTGCTGGTAGTGCTGGCGGATGTGTGCCTTGATGCGCTCCGCCGCCTCGTCGGGATGAGAGAGCAGGTTCTCCAGGATCCGCATCGGCTCGGCGTCGGGCTGCGAGAGTAGGGCGAGCAGGATGAAATCCGGCGTGAGCTGGTTCTGGCGCATGCCGGCAAGCTCGGCGACCGCCATCTCCAGGGTCTGCAACACCTTCTTGGTGCTGAGCTGGGTGAAGTTCTGGATCATGTCCCGTTATCGCCTTGCCAGATTTGATGTGAGTTCATTCAAGCAATCATCGATCTCAGGGCGCAAACATGATTACCTCATGTAGGTTCTCCGTTCTCGATGCAAGGAACAACGCCATGACGTTCGACATTCTTCTCTTCGCCGGCGCCGCGACGGCGATCGGGGGGCTGCTGGCATTTTTGTGGCTGGTGCGGCATCTCCAGCGCAAGAACCGGAGCGTGGCGGACGATGGTTGGTTGTGGGCCGGCCGCGACTATCGCTGTCCCGCGTGCCGAACGCCCATGGAGCAGGGCTGGGCACTGCTGGGCAAGGGGGCCATCTGGTCCTCGCGTTCGCGGGCGAAGCCCGGAACCTTCTCCCACATCGGTGCCACCCTCGACAACACCATCAGCATGTCCCTGCGGCCCGCGGTGAACATGGCCTGGCGCTGCGCGAGCTGCCGGCTGTTGTTACTGGACCACGCAAAGCTGGTCCGTGACTAACATCGCGCAAGCAGGAGGCGAGAGCGAATTAATTCCTGTATAGGCGCTACTTATTGGTTCGGCGCGTGGGCGGCTCACATAATGAAGCAGGACCGCGCGATCCTTCATGGAGACGAGGGGTAGGGGTGGAGGGAGCGGATCGAGACGCCGAGCGAAGAGGTATCTGCAATGGGCGAACAAGTGGGCATCGGGGACATCTTGGAGACCGTCAAGGAACGGATGGCGCAGATGCCTGCCCAGCTGGAGGGCCTGTCCAGGGCCATCTGGCAGGACATCGACCATGAGGATGCCGCCTCGCTGGAGGCGGGCGTGCGGTTCAAGCAGCGCTACAACGAGCGCCGGACCGCGCTCGAGTTGGCCATGACCGAGATGCTTGCCCTGCTGGCGGAGTATCCCAACTCCGGGCCGGGCACCGGGGTCGAGGCCCCGCCCGAGGCGCCCTTGGCCGAAATGCCGGAGGAGCACCCGATCCCACCCGAAGCCGGAGCGCAACCCGGGATTCAGGCGTCCGCGCTGGCGGGAGATCTCGACAAGAAGGCCCCCTTCGGTTTCATGCTCGGCGGTCAGACCTTTACCAGCGCCTCGGCCTGGCCCTTGTTCTACGAGGCCCTGCTGCAAGAACTCTACGGCCGCGATCCGGAGAGGATCTCGCGCCTGGCCGACGAGCCGGGCGATTTCCGCTACCGGGGCAAGCCGCTCTTCGCACGGGTTCCCGATCGCTTGGACGACCCCCTGCCCATCGCGGAGGCCATTTTCGCCGAGGCGGACGTGGACCCGGGGGTCCTGCTCGGGATCATCAAGCGCCTGATCAGCGAGATGGGCTATCCCCTCGATACCTTCAAAATCCTGCTCCGCGAGAAGAACCGCGGCACGGTGGAGACCCTGTCCATCGCCGCTTGAAGTTGGGCGCGTACGCAAGGGAAGGGCGGGTCACTCATCCGCTCAGCGGATGATGTCCGTCACCCGCCAGCGGGTGCCCTCGAGACGCATGCGCACGTGGGTTGCGTTGAGTCCGAGGTCCCCGAGGCGGATGATGAAGCTGTCGAAGGACTCGAAGATCGCGAAATCGACGCCCGCGAGGAAGTATGGCGGCTGCTTGTCGGTGGCCTGAGCGGCGGACTCCTTCAGGGTGTCCCGCGCCCATTCGAGGGTGATCGTCTGCTCGAGTGCGGAATCCCCGAGTCGCTGCAGGTTCTGCTGCAGCCAGGTCAGAGCGCTCGCCGGGTCATTCGGTCGTGGCAGCGCCCCCATCCCGAGGCCTTTTTCGATCCGCGATTTATAGTTGCCGCGTATCGCCTCCACGTCCACCAGCTCCGCCAAGGCAGTCATGTCGTTCCTGCCGAGGGCATCGTCGAGGCGGAACAGGTGGTAGTACGGCCAGGCGCCGAAAACGACGAGGGCGATGAGAAACAGGTATCCGAGCAAACGCATGGTTGTGTCCCTGGTTACTTTGCCACTGGCGCCTATTGTCGCGGAGTTAGCGCGTGGGGGGGAAGCCGCGGGCGTGTCTGACCGGCGGCTCCGCGCCGGATCTCCCGCTAGGGCGGCCGCTTTTTTCGTCCCCGGGGGCGAATTGCGGGATAATTCCGTTACACGCATCTGACCGGAGACCGCACCCGTGGAAGACCTGACACAGACGCTTGCGCTTACGCTCGGCGCCGGCTGGGCGAGCGGCATCAATCTCTACGCCGCCGTCCTGGTCCTCGGATTCCTCGGTGCGACCGGCCGCATGGATCTGCCGGCCGGGCTCGAGGTCCTCTCCGATCCGCTGGTGATGCTCGCGGCGGGCGTCATGTACGTGGTCGAGTTCTTCGCCGACAAGGTGCCGGGCGTGGACACCGCTTGGGACACGCTGCACACCTTTATCCGCATTCCCGCGGGTGCCATGCTCGCTGCGGGAGCGGTCGGCGACGTGGGCACCGGCGCAGAGCTTGCGGCGGCGCTGATGGGCGGTGGCATGGCCGCTGCCTCGCACGCCGCCAAGTCCGGCGCGCGGGTCCTGATCAACACCTCACCTGAACCCTTTACCAACTGGACGGCCTCCATCGTCGAGGACTTCGCGGTGGTGGGCGGGCTCCTTGCCGCCGTCAGTCACCCGGTCGTCTTCCTGGTGATTCTCGCGGGCTTCCTGTTGCTCCTGATCTGGCTGCTGCCCTGGCTGTGGCGCGGTATCAAGCGGGTATTCGGTGCCATCGCCCGATTCTTCGGCGGTGGCGGATCGAACGAGAAGGAGACCGAGGAGGAGGGCGGCGGACCGCGCCGGGACTCTCCCTGATGAAGGCCTATCTCGTCGGCGGTGCGGTCAGGGACCGTCTGCTCGGGCGCGCGGTGGCGGAGCGTGACTATGTCGTCGTCGGTGCGACACCGCAGGACCTGCTTTCCATGGGCTATCAGCAGGTGGGCAAGGACTTCCCGGTTTTCCTGCATCCCGAAACGAAGGAGGAGTACGCACTGGCGCGCACCGAGCGCAAGACTGCCCCCGGCTATCATGGCTTCGTGGTCCACGCCGATCCCGCCGTCACACTGGAGCAGGATCTGCGCCGGCGTGACCTTACCATCAACGCCCTGGCGGAGGACGAGGACGGCAAGCTGATCGACTACTACGGCGGGCTCCCGGATTTGGAGAATCGGGTGCTGCGGCATATCTCCGCCTCCTTCGCCGAGGATCCCGTGCGCATCCTGCGGGCCGCCCGCTTCGCGGCCCGCTACGCCGATCTCGGTTTCACCGTGGCCGAGGAAACGATGGAGCTGATGCGCGGCATGACGGACGCCGGCGAGGTCGACGCCCTGGTTCCGGAGCGCGTGTGGCAGGAGCTGGCAAAGGCCCTCGGGGAAGCCAGGCCCTCTCGCTTTTTCGACGTCTTGCGGGCATGTGGCGCGCTGGAACGGCTGTTGCCCGAGGTGGCGCGCCTGTACGGCATACCCCAGCCCGCAAAATGGCATCCCGAGATCGATACGGGCGTTCACACCATGATGGTGGTCGACATGGCCGCTCGTCTCTCGGCGGACCCGGCGGTGCGTTTCGCTGCGCTGACCCACGATTTGGGAAAAGGCACGACCCCGACCGAGATCCTGCCGAGTCACAAGGGGCACGAGCAGCGCAGCGTCGAGCTGATCGAGGATGTCTGTGCTCGCCTCAAGGCGCCGCGCCGTTTCTGCGAGCTGGCGCGGGTCGTGGCTCGCTATCACGGTCTGGCGCACAAGGTGGACGAGCTCAGGCCGGGGACGATTCTGGAGATGCTCGAGGGGGCGGATGCGATACGCCGACCGGAGCGCTTCGAGCGGATGATCACCTCCTGCGAGGCGGACTTTCGCGGCCGCGCGGGTTACGAGGATCGCCACTACCCGCAGGGCCAGCGCCTGCGCCGGCTGCTCGCCGCCGTTCGGGAGGTCGATGCCGGCGCCATCGCCAGCGGCGAGGAAGACCCGGCGAGGATCCCGCAGCGCATTCGCGACGCGCGCATCGCCGCGATCCGGGCGGCGGATTGAGCGCCAGCAAGGATCGCGGTCTCAGAAGCGGCTGCGGATGTACTTGAGGGCCTTGCTCAAGCTCAGCTCGATATTGGATGGCCCACTGCGGATGAGGAAGGACTCATTGTTGTTGTGGCGCAGAAAGGCGGGCGAACGCGCGCGTTCGCACTCGACGGCGCCGACGGTCTTGCCTTCCAACGGGTAAAGCTCGAAGCGCACGAAGCGCGCATACTCCGCTCCCAGGTGCTGGTTGAGCAGATTCTTGAAGTGCAGCCGGCACCTGTCCTCGTTTTCGAAGGCGTCCGGCTCCATGCCCAGGATGGTTCCGTCGTCCGCCACTCCCATGAGCAGGATACCGCCCTCGGTATTGAGGAATGCGGATACCCCTTTCAGCCAGGCGATCTCGATCTCCTTGCCTGGTCTGCCGGTGTGCAGATTGGTGCGCATCGTGGACTTGAACTCGAGGTGGGCGTCCTCCCCGCTGCCGATCAGGTCGTAGAGATCCCGCCCGGCGTCGCGCCGGTCGATGGAGAGCTTGGGCAGGTCGCGCAGCTGACGGCTGTACTTGCCCATGAGCAACAGGACCAGGCCGACGCCGGCGGCGATGATCGCAAGCGCCGCGGAGGCCAGGATGTGCCAGCGGTTCTGGATGATGCCGAAGGTTTCCGAATGGGGCAGGACCACCCCCACCCACGCCGTGTCGGCCGCGTCCGAGAGGGGAAGGAAGCCGCCCCACCAATCCCTGCCGCCGCTGTGAAAGCGGACCAGACGATCGGCGGTGCGCCCACTGGACCTCCACGCGGCCACCGCGTCGAAGTGCAGGGGACCGCCGAGGCTCGCCTCGGCAGAGAAGAAGCGATCGCCCTGGTGTGGGTCCTTCGCCTCCTCGTCACCCCCGGGGATAAAGATCCCGCCGTCGCTCCTGAACAGGAAGCCTAGTCCGCCGTGATCCAGCGGCATGGTCTCGACGGTCTCGACAATGCGCGCCAGACCCACGTCCATGGCCAGTACGCGCTTCTGGTCCCCGTCCTCCCACGCGACCGCGGCCGTCATTCCAGGCACCTCCAGGGAATGGAAGACGTAGGGCCCGGTCCAGATCGGGTTCGGATCGGCGGGATTCGCGGCCTGAAACCAGGGGCGTAGACGCGGATCGTAGTCCAGCGCGCCCTCGCGGGATGCGGTGTCATTTCCGGGGGTGATCCACCGGGCCCAGGTAGCGCCACCGGCATCGCCGGCGGCGCGGATTCGCGTCAGCCAGCCGTCGCCATCGCGGACCAGGAAGTACTCGGAACCAGAACTGTCAGCGTAGGCGGTGCCGGCGACCTGATCCAGATGTTCCATCACCGGGACCATAAGCTGGTCCAGCGGACGTCGATCGGTAGGCGTCAGGCCCGCGTTGCGCAGCCCGTCCCTGACGATCAGCAGCTGACGCTCGACGGGCACCAGCAGGTTTTTCACCTCGTCCCGCACCAGGGCGGTGAAGCTTGTGATCTGCGATTCGGCCACCGTCTCCTTGAGCCCCGTGATCAACAGCCAGCTGACGGTTGCCAGAACCCCGACGGTGAACAGGACCAGGAGCACGAGGTCGCGGAACAGGCGGAAACGGATGTGTCCGCTGGATGCGCGCAAGAGTTGAGAGGGGCTCATGGCCGCGGATTATAACCGGACCGCCCCGGACAAGGGTTTCAAGCGACCGCCACAATTGGTACTATCCATCGGCTTTCCCGCCGTAAGGGCAGGGAAATTTCAATACATTTCAGAAAGTTGACAACCGCTGTTGTTGGGGTTCCCAGATGTCGAACGTCCTCTACGAAGCCAGTCCGTCGATGGTCCGCATGAATCCGGTCGGAACGGTGGTGATGGTCGTCTTGGTCCTGCTCGGCATCCTGATTGCCGTCGCGGGTGGTCAGATCGCTGGCATACTCGGGATTCCGGTGGAGGGGATGGACGGCCGTATCTTCGGCATGGCCGGCATCGTGCTGGCGGTGATCGGCTTCTTCCGGCTTCTGTCCTGGTGGGTCTCCACCAAGGTCGACAGTCTGAAGATCAAGGATGACGAGCTAGTCTGGACCCATGGACTTCTGAATAAGCAGTACGTGGAGATCAGCATGGGCTCGGTGCGGACGGTCAGAATCAACCAGAGCCTCATGCAACGGATGATGAATGCTGGCGATGTCACCATCTTCACCTCCGGCGACGCGCCGGAGCTCGTGGTCCGGGGGCTGCCCAACCCCGACGCGATCCGCGATTACATCAAGGGGCAGGGCAAGGCGGATGCCTGAGTCCGGCGCCCGCGGCGATCTCAAGATTTTTGCCATCGTTCTGGCGGTGGCGGCGGGGCTTCTCGCCGTCCTGTTCCTTGCCGGAGGTCCGCTGGTGCAGGAGATGGCAACTGCCTTCGCCCCGGGGGTGGGTCTCAGGGAGGCCGCCGTCTGGGGCTTCGGCGTAACCGTGGCGCTGTTCGTCCTGTTCGCGCTCGTGGCCGGGGACGGGCTCTTCGGCGAGATCCAGTTCATGCTGGCCAGTTTCTTCGGCTTCTTCCTCGTTCTCACGCTTCTTATCGCCTTGGTTTTCTGACGGCGGCGCCATACTGTGCACGCCGATCCACCCGATGGGCGGCGTTCTCGTTTGGCGAGTAGAATGTCGCTAATCGGCCGCGGTTTCCGCACCGCGCCTTTTTCCCGGCTTTCAATTCAGGATCCGTCCATGAAATTCGTCCCGCGTCTCCTGATCGCCCTGGTGGTGCTCAACCTGCCGTTCCAGACCGCGGTGGCGCTGGAGATGTTGGACCGCATCAAGGCGACCATGAGCCTGAGCATCGCCTTCGCGCCCAACTCGTACCCGATTTCGTTCCGGGCCGAGGATGGGGAGCCCAATGGCTATTCGGTGGATCTCTGTCGGCGTATCGCCGCGGGTATTCAGCGCGATCTGGGGCTCGAGAAGCTCGATCTCCGGTGGCTGGAGGGAAATACCCCGCGCCGTCTGGCGGCGGTGGCGAACGGCGAGGCCGATCTGGACTGCGGTACCACCACCATCAACCTGCAGCGTCAGCGCGAGGTGGACTTCAGCAACGTCGTCTTCGTGGAGTCGGGGGGCATTCTCGTAGCGTCGGATGCTGGGCTCAATGCGCTGTCGGACCTGGCGGGCAAGAAGCTCGGCGTGATTCCGCAGACGACCACGGAAAAGCGACTACGCGCCACCCTCGGGGAGCGCCTGATCAACGCGGAGCTGGTGCCGGTCAAGGACGCGAAGGACGGCCGAGAGCAGCTGGAAGCCGGGGCGATCCATGCCCTGGCTGGGGACCGCATGGTGCTCATCGGCCAGGTCGCCGCCGCCGGTGAGCCGGAGCGCTTCTCCATCTTGGATGCGGAGTTCTCCATCGACCCCTACGCCCTGGCGATGCCGCGCAACCAGGCAGACTTTCGCCTGGCGGTGAATCGCGGATTGGCGCAGATCTACCGCACGGGTGAGATCGAGCGCATCTTCGCCCGCTGGTTCGGCGAGGACGCGGCGCCGACCGAGCTTCTCGGGTCCGTCTTCTTTTTGTTTGGTTTCAGCGACTGAATCGACGCAAGCAAAGCGAGGAGGACGATTGTGTTCGAATGGATTTTCAGCCCCGAGGCCTGGCTTGCCCTGGTCACCCTGACCGCCCTGGAGATCGTGCTCGGGATCGACAACATCATCTTCATTTCCATCGTCGTCGGTCGGCTGCCGCCGGAGCAGCGCAACCGCGCTCGCGTCCAGGGATTGGCCCTGGCAATGATCACACGCGTCCTGCTGCTGCTGTCACTGGCGTGGATGATGCGGCTTACCAGCCCGCTGTTCTCGGTGCTCCAGTACGAGATCTCGGGGAGGGACCTGATCATGATCGCCGGCGGACTGTTCCTGCTGTGGAAGAGCACTCAGGAGATCTGGGACAGCCTCGAGGGGCCGGAAGAGGAGGAGGCGGAGCACAAGGTCGTTTCCAGCTACGCCATGGTGCTGGGGCAGATCGCGATCATCGACATCGTCTTTTCCCTCGATTCGGTCATCACCGCCGTCGGGATGGCGCGAGACGTTCCGGTGATGGTGATCGCCATCATCATCGCGGTGGGCGTCATGATGCTGGCCGCCAAGTCCATCGGAGAGTTCGTGGACAACCATCCCAGCGTCAAGATGCTGGCCCTGAGCTTCCTCATCCTGGTGGGCGTGGCCCTGATCGGAGAGGGTCTAGACCTGCATATCCCGAAGGGCTACATCTACTTTGCGATGGCCTTCTCGGTGGCGGTGGAGATGCTCAACATCTACACCCGCAAGAAGCGCGGCAAGCCGGTGCATCTGCACAAGCAACAGCCCGCCAGCGTCGAAGAGCAGGCCTGACGAGAGGGGCTCAACCGTTTTCGGGTGAGCCTCGTTCTCGGTCGATCCATGCCTCGGGACGCACTGACACAATGCCACGAATGCGACTTGCTGCAGCGCAACCCGCCGCTGCCGGTGGGCGGCGCGGCCCGCTGCGCGCGCTGCGGGCACACCCTGCACCGGAATCAGCCGGACAGCCTCGACCGCACCCTGGCGCTTACCCTGGCGGGTATCGTGCTGTTCATCGTGGCCAACAGCTTTCCTTTCCTGTCTTTCCAGATGCAGGGGCAGACCACGGAGACGACCCTCTTCACCGGGGTCAAGGACCTGTACGGTCAGGGCATGTGGGAGCTCGCGGCCGTCGTGTTCTTCACCAGCATCCTGGCACCGGGGATACAACTTGCGCTGTTGCTGATCGTCCTGATCCCGCTCAGGCTGAACCGGCTGCCGCGGGGCTTTCCGACCCTGTTTCGCTATGTGGAGACCCTCACGCCGTGGGGCATGATGGACGTGTTCATGCTCGGAATCCTGGTTTCAGTGGTGAAGCTCTCGGACATGGCGACCATTATCCCAGGGACGTCGCTGTTCGCTTTCGGGGTGCTCATCTTCGTGCTTGCGGCGGCCCAGGCCGCCCTGGATCCGGATATCGTCTGGTCTCGAGTCCCCGTTCCCGACGGGGTGCGCCGGTCGCCGCGAGCGGGGGAGGGCGTTCTCTCCTGTCACGTCTGTGAGCTGGTGATGCCCGAGCACGCGGCCCAGCTCGCTCATGGTCATCGTCACTGTCCCCGGTGCCGGGAAGTCCTGCACCGCCGTAAGCCAGCCAGCCTGCAGCGTACCTGGGCGCTGGTGATCGCCGCCGTGATCTGCTACGTCCCTGCGAATCTGCTGCCGATCATGAGCGTGACTTCTCTCGGGCAGGTCCAGTCGGATACCATCATCAGCGGCGTGATTTTCCTCCTTGGCCACGGCATGTGGCCCTTGGCCCTCGTGGTGTTCGTCGCCAGCGTCCTGGTGCCCTTGCTCAAGCTGGTGATTCTTGTGTTCCTGCTGATCTCGGTGCAGCTGCGCTCGGTTTGGCGGCCGCGGGATCGCACCCGCCTCTATCGGATCACCGAGGCCGTGGGGCGCTGGTCCATGGTGGATATTTACGTGGTGACCATCCTGGTGGCCCTGGTGCATCTGGGCAATCTGGCCACCATCGAGGCCGAGGCGGGCGCGGTCTTCTTCGCGGCGGTGGTGGTGCTCACCATGTTCGCCGCCATGAGCTTCGATCCGCGGCTGATGTGGGACGTTTGGGAGCGAGAGCATGACAGAGACCAACGGCCCTGACGCGCCGCCTCCGGATGACCTCCCGGATGCGCTGGTTGCGGCCAAGAGCCGGATATCCATCGTCTGGCTGATCCCGCTCGTTGCCCTGTTGATCGGCGGTTGGTTGGCCTACAAGACCTATTCCGAAAGAGGCCCGACCATCCAGATTCAATTCAAGACGGCGGCGGGCCTGCAGGCGGGGAAGACCAAGGTCCGGTTCAAGGACGTGGAGATCGGTTCGGTCACCGAAATCGTGGTGGGCAAGGATCTGCAGAGCGTCCTGGTCACCGCGGAGTTGGTTCTCGGGGCCGAGACCTACCTGACCGAAAACACCCGCTTCTGGGTCGAGCGGCCGCGGGTGACCGCAAGCCGGGTTTCCGGGCTGGAAACCCTGCTGTCCGGGGCCTATGTCGCGATCGACCCCGTGAGCGAAGGGAAACCGAGACGCCAGTTCGTCGGCCTGGAAGATCCACCCCTGTTCACCACCTCCGAGCCCGGCAAGAAGTTCGTCCTGCGCTCGCAGAGTCTCGGGTCGCTCAACGTTGGCTCACCCGTGTACTACCGCAGTATCCAGGTCGGGCAGGTAGTGGGCTACGAGTTGGACGTTGATGGCAAGGCGGTCAGCATCGAGGTCTTCATTGCCGCCCCCAACGACCGTCTGGTGTTTACGAACACCCGGTTCTGGAACGCGAGCGGCCTGGATTTCCAACTCACCGCGGAGGGCATACAGGTCGATACCCAATCCCTGCTCTCCGTGTTGATCGGGGGCGTCGCCTTCGACACCCCGGACTCGCTTGAAGAAAGTGGCGAGGTGGCCCCGCCTGCCCAGTACTTCCCGCTCTATGGCAGCCGCGACGAGGCCCATGAGAAGATCTACCTGGATAAGCAGCGCTATCTGATGCACTTCGAAGGGTCGGTGCGCGGGCTTAGTGTCGGCGCGCCCGTGATGCTTCACGGCATCAAGATCGGGCAGGTGCTGGATGTGCAGCTGAAGTTCAACGTCGACGAGTTCGAGTTCTACATTCCGGTGCTGATCGAATTCGAGCCCGACCGCATCGGCATTGTCGGCGACCCCGACGCGCTCGAGAAGCACGACGTGGTTGCGCGCCTGGTCGAGCAGGGGCTGCGCGGCCAGCTGAAGACGGGTAGCCTGCTGACCGGCCAGCTCTACGTCGACCTCGATCTGCATCCCGACGCTCCCCCGGCCACCGTCACCACGCAAGGTGACTATCGGGTGATCCCGACGTTGGCGGCGCCCCTGGACGCCATCGCCACCAAGGCGAGCCAGTTCCTGGACACGCTCCAGGGCCTGCCCTTGGAGGAGATCGGCAAAGACCTTCGGGATACCATCAAGGGCGCCAAGGCCATCACCAACTCGGAAGCGCTGCAGAGCTCGATCACCGAGCTGCAGACGGTGCTGAGTCAGATCGGAGCGACCGCCAAGGGTGTCGACCAGGACGTGATTCCCGAGCTGAACGCGGCCCTGCATCAGGCGCGAGCCACGCTGAAGGCGGCGGAAGGCGTCGTGTCACAGGATTCGGCGCTGTATGTCGAGCTCAGGCGGCTGCTGCGGGAGCTGTCCGCCGCCGCGCGTTCCATTCGCGGCATGGCGGACTACCTGGAGCGCCATCCGGAGGCCCTGTTGAAGGGCAAGGGGAATTTGCAATGAATCACCGTATCCATGCTGTCGCGAGCACCTTGCTGATCGCCCTGTTGGCGGCGGGGTGCGCCACGACGCCGCCCTCGACCTTCTACACTCTTACTCCCATCCCCGAAGCGGCGGAGGGAAAGGCAACCCTGAGCGACCGTGGTCTCGCGGTCGGTCTCGGCCCGGTGGAATTCCCCGAGTTTTTGGAACGTCCGCAGATCGTCTCGCGCGCCGGCTCCAATCGGCTCGAGGTGGACGAACTGCATCGCTGGGGAGGATCCTTGCAGGACGATTTCCTGCGGGTGCTGGGTGAGAATCTGTCTCGTCTGTTGGGAACGAGCCGGATCCAGGTCTATCCGGCAGATGCGCGCTTCCCGCTGGACTTCCGGGTGATTGCGGACGTGCTGAGCTTCGAGGGAACGGCGACCGGAGAGGCGGTACTGCGGGTGCGTTGGTCGGTGCTGGATCCCTATACGGAGCAGGCACTCGTGGTGCGGAAGACCGCCTATCGTCGACAAGCGAGCACGGCGGAGCCGGAGGCCATGATCGCCGCGTTGAGCGCGACCGTCGGCGCCTTCAGCCGCGACCTCGCCGATGAGTTGCGGCGGCTGCCCAAGACCCATCCGCTCCCGGCGGATATCTGACCTTCCCGCTAACGGCTGCACCGATTCGGTGCGGTCCTGGGTTGGATGCACAGCCGCGGGGCGCACTTATGCCCCGCATGCAGCCGGCGTGCGATCTGATTCCCTATTTCTGTGCGTGTTCGTGGGCACTCAGCGCGCACGTTACAGGACGGCACGATTTCTGCCTGCTCTTGGCCCGGATTTGGTCAAGAGGAAAACAAGATGGAAACCCCGCAGGCAGGCACAGACGTCCTTTTCATTCTCATCGGCGCCGTTATGGTGCTGGCCATGCATGCGGGCTTCGCCTTTCTCGAGGTCGGCACCGTGCGGGCCAAGAATCAGGTCAACGCCCTGGTCAAGATCATGAGCGACTTCGCGGTGTCCACCATCGCCTATTTCTTTGTTGGATACAGCATTGCTTACGGCATCGATTTCTTTTCCGGCGCTGACACGCTCACCGATCGGAACGGCTACGAGCTGGTCAAGTTCTTCTTCCTGCTTACCTTCGCCGCCGCCATCCCCGCCATCATCTCCGGGGGCATCGCGGAGCGGGCGGCCTTTTATTCGCAGCTGCTGGCGTCCCTGCTGCTGGTCAGTCTGGTCTATCCCTTTTTCGAGGGCATGATCTGGAACGGCAACTTCGGCTTCCAGTCCTGGATCGAGTCCAGCTTCGGCGCCCCATTCCATGACTTCGCCGGTTCGGTGGTGGTGCACGCCGTCGGCGGGTGGATCGCCCTGGCCGCCGTCCTGCTGCTGGGACCCCGGCAGGGACGCTATCGTAAGGATGGGGCTATGACCTCGCACCCGCCGTCGTCCATCCCTTTCCTGTCCCTGGGGGCCTGGACGCTGACCGTCGGCTGGTTTGGCTTCAACGTCATGTCCGCCCAGACGGTCGACGCGGTGAGCGGTCTGGTGGCCGTGAACTCCCTCATGGCCATGGTGGGCGGCATCCTCGCCGCGCTCGTCGTCGGCAGGAACGACCCGGGCTTCCTGCACAATGGGCCTCTTGCGGGGCTCGTTGCCGTGTGCGCCGGTTCCGACATCATGCATCCCCTCGGCTCTCTGGCCGTGGGCGGTGTCGCGGGGGCGCTTTTCGTCTTTACCTTCACGCTCACCCAAAACAAATGGAAGATCGACGACGTCCTCGGTGTATGGCCCCTGCACGGTCTGTGCGGGGTCTGGGGCGGAATCGCCGCCGGCATCTTCGGACTCGAGGTGCTGGGCGGTCTCGGCGGTGTGACCTTCGTGGGGCAGGTCGCCGGTACGCTCGCGGGGGTGGTGGTCGCCCTGGTCGGGGGCGGGGTCGTATACGGTGCGGTGAAGGCCACGATGGGTCTCCGCCTTTCCGAGGAGGACGAGTATTTGGGCGCCGATCTCGCGGTTCACAAGATCACCGCACAGCCCGACTACAATCGCGGGGAGGTGTGAAGGCGGAACCGTTTTGGGTACAAGGGCGGGTGCAATGGTGCGCATCTGCCCGTTCTTCTCGACCTTGATGTCGCTTGCGCTATCAATCCGTGCGCGAGGTCTATCGACCGGTCGTCGCGCGACGGTTTACTTCTTACGGTAGCTCGCGAAGGCGGATTCCGTCTCGTAGATCGCGACTTCGACTACCGGATAGCCGCCTTTCTCCACCTGTTCGTAGATCAGGCGGGCGATGTGCTCGGCGGTGGGGTTTTCTTCTGTGACATACACGCGCTCGCCCGCCCCTTCGAGCACGGGCAGGGCCGGGTCGTCGCGGCACAGAAGCATGTTGTGGTCGATCTCCGCGTTGAGCCAGGTCTTGACGTAGTCGCCGATGTCGCTGAAGTCCACCACCATGCCCAGAGGGTCTAGGGATTCGCTCTCCAGTCGGATCACCGCGCGCGCGTTGTGGCCGTGAAGGTGCCGGCACTTGCCCCGGTGGTTCAGCAATCGGTGACCGTAGCAGAAATGGATTTCTTTGGTGACGCTGTACAAATCGGTGCCTTCGCGGTCATGGCAGATTCAAAATAGAACGCCGATCGGCATTCGCAGTATAGCAACCATCCAGTCCTCAACGGCGTCACTCGGGGTCGATTGCGGCTGTCTCGCGGTCTCGCGACGCTCCCTGCGGTTCAGCCGTGGCCTTCCTCACACCCCCCGAGCGGCGCTACTATGATCGGCCGATAGCAACGCGATGGACCTGTCACGTGAACCTTGAGTCCGGCAACACCGAAGCGGATGGCGACCCCGTGGTTTCCGCCGATCAAACCGACCCGTCCACGCGTTTGGCGGAGCTTGAACAACGGTTCAGCGAGGTCTTGCTCGCCCTGCGTCGGGAGCCTGAGCCTCTGCCACTGGATGAGCGTCAGGGGCAGGTGGATGCGTCCGGCGAGGACATCGCGCCGGAGGTGAAGAACTTGTGGGAAGACACGGTGCGCCGCTTCACCGGCAGCATCGACGTGCGTCTGGATATCCTCGAGGACGAGCTTGGCGGGCTCCAGGACGAGTTGCGACGGCTGCAGCAGCTGGCGCACGAAAAGGCCGAGGTTGCGCAGGGTCGTATCCTGCGTCGCTTCGCGATCGGTCAGGTCGTTCTCGGCGTGTTGATCGTCGCCCTGTTCCTGGCTCTCCGATTCGGTTGGGGCGAGGATTCGCGCGCCGAAGCGCCGCGGGCCGCGTCTGCCGACGCTCTTGTTCAGGCCGGTCGGATCGATTCCGGACCGGAGTCGGCTTCCCTGCCTGTGTCGCCAGTTTCGGGGGACAGCCCGGCCGCAGAGACATCGGCGGAACCATCTCAGCTTCCGCCTCCGGTGCAGGACGGCATGGCCGTGGATGGCGAAGGGGACGGTACCCGGCCTGGAAGCGGGATGCCCTTGCAGCCCGCGCCCGAGGTCACGACCCAGCAGGCGCCGGAAACCGATCCGACCTCTCAAGACGATCAGGTGCCGCCGCAGGAGCAAACACCGGACGCCGGCGCTTCGTCGGAGGAAATCCCGGCGTCCGGGGTGCCTGACCAATCCTTGGAGGCAGAGCCCGCGGCATCTGCGCCAGAAAGCGACGGGCAGGGCTCGACCGCGTCCGCAGACGAGCCATCCGCCACGGCTGGCGCGACACGGCAGGAGCAAGTCAAGGACGCGTCCCAGGTAGAGGCCACCTATCCGAATACGTCGCCGGTGGCGACCGAGGAAGAAACGTCAACCCCCGATGCTCGGCCTGGCGTCGTGGTCCTGGAGAATGAGCGTTTCGCCATCCAGCTCATCAGCTTTCGCAGCGAGTCCAGCGTGCGACCCTTCGCCGAGCGGTTCGGAATCGTCGACGAGGCCCGATACATGCTCTCGGACAACGCGGGGCAAACTTGGTATTTGGTTTTTCTAGGAAATTTCGCGACCAGGGAGGAAGCCAGGGCTGCGGTCGAGGCGCTGGCGCCGGCGTTCCTAGAGTTGAAACCCTGGGTTCGTCCGCTCCCCGCCGGGACCAGCCTGGTTCCGGTCGGTCCGGCTACGGAGAGCCAGCCGTAGCGGCTGTCCCCTCGCCAAGGCACCCTGCAAGTCCGGCGGCATACGGATGGCACGGTCGAACCTTGGTGAGCCGCGTCGATTCGGGGGATTCAGCGCAAACCCGCCCGATCGCTCCCTATCCCTCCTCTTGTATGCGGGCTCCGTGGCGAGGGGCGGGAGGGGATACCGCGGCTCCGGTTCCGACACCCGTTGCTCCAGCCATGCCCGCGTCGGAGGTCGGCTGCGTGTTCGGTGCCCGGACTGTATCTGCGCTGGTTCCGGTCGCCGGGTCCGCGGACTCTTGTTCGGCAGGTGCCGTTTGCGTCGTGACCGTCTCCGTCGGCGCGGCGTTATCGCTCGGTACTGGCGCCACGCCGTCGGTCTCGCTCGCGCTGTTTGCTGTCGCAGGCTCGACAGCCGGGCCGGCGGTGCCGGGCGCAGCCGAGGTGGCGGCTGTTCCGCCCGAGGCGGTATCGGATGGCGCGGCGGAAGCCTGTTCTGTTGCCGGCACTGGGGGGGCATCGCTCACCGCCGGCGCGGCGCCTTGCCCTGTCTCGCTTTGCGCGGTGACTGGTGCCGCAGTGGTTGAAGATCCCGACTCCGCTGTCGCGGGCGCGCCCTCAGGCTGTGCCGTTGCGGCGACGGTCGTCTCCGGGGCAGCCGCGGGCGCCCGTTTCTTGGCCTTCGCGCGCTGAGCCGCCAGGTAGCGCTCGTAGCTCGGTCCACTGCCGACGATGCTGACCGGCGTGCCGATGCTGACGTGCTGATAGAGGACAGGCGCCATCTTGTGGGGCATGCGTATGCAGCCGTGGGACGCGGGCCGGCCTGGCTTTGGAATGGGGCCGGCATGCATGCCGATGCCGTCGTTGGTCAGGCGCATGAAGTAGGGCATCTTCGCCCCCTCGAACCGCCCGCCTGCCGGAATCGGATGCACGCCCATCTCCGCGTTGCGTCGGACCAGCTTACCCTTGCTGTTGTAGATCTTGCCGTAGAGGTTGGAGCGCTTCTCGACGATCTTCTCGGTCACCGCGAACCGCCCGGTGGGTGTTGGGTAGGACCGTATGCCCGAGGCGACCATGGCCCAGCCGATCTGGTGCGGGCCGTCATAGAAAACTGCCTTTTGCTGGTCGACGTCGATCTCGATATGGGACACGGTGCGGCCGTCGCCGTACCACTGGTAGAGCGCGGCTGGTTCGGGGGGGGGCGGAACCGGCGGCGGCTTCTGGGCCACCTTGGGCGCCTCCGCCTGCGGTTTTGGCGGCTGAAGCTGCGCGCAAGCGGAGAGGATGAAGACGGCGGAGAGGGCGACGAGGGCAGCCGCCGATCTGGATCGGGATTGCCTGCGGGAGGTGGTGGTCATGGGCATCTGTATGCTTGGTGGTTCGCCTGGAGGCGGTGCGCGCGGACCCGTATCCGCTTGATGGGGCGTAAGATTAGCGCAAATTGCCGCTGATAGGCCAATTCCAGCGCAATCTCCCCTGCGGTTTTGTGTTGGCAGTCACGCAAGCGTCAGCCCGCAGCAACGGCGACGGCGCAAAACTTGAACTCGGGGATCTTGCCGTCGGGGTCCAGGGCGTCGTTGGTGAGCAGGTTGGCCGCAGCCTCCCGATAGCAGAAGGGGAGAAAGACCTGGCCCGGCGCTAGCCCGTCATCGGCCCGAGCGTGGGCGGTCACCTCGCCGCGGCGGGAGCTGATGCGCACCAACTGCCCCGGTATCGTCCTGATGCGTTCCAACTCCGTCGGGTTCAGGCAGACAACGGGCAGGGGCTCGATGGCGTCCAGCACGGCGGATCGCCGGGTCATCGCACCTGTGTGCCAGTGCTCGAGCTGGCGGCCCGTGACCAGGATCCAGGGGTAGGCGTCGTCGGGCAGCTCGTCGGCATTCGTTAAGGCTACGGGGACCAGCAGCCCTCTGCCGCCGGGGCGCGGGAAGGCGTCGGTGAAGATGACGGACTCCCCCGGGTCGCCCTCGTTTCGGCAAGGGTAGGTGACGGCACCTTCGCGCTCTAGCCGCTCCCAGGAAATGCCCGCGATGCTCGGCATGGCCCGGCGCATCTCCGCGAATACGGCGTTGGGTCCGGCGTAATCCCAGTCGAGCCCCAGGCGACGGGCCATGTCGATGATGATCGTCAGGTCCTTGCGAGCCTCACCGGGCGGATCGAGCGCCTGCCTTCCAATCTGCACCCGACGGTCCGTGTTGGTGTAGGTGCCCGTCTTCTCCGGGAGTGCGGAGGCGGGCAAGACCACATCCGCGTACCACGCGGTCTCGGTGAGGAAGATGTCCTGCACCACCAGGTGCTCGAGTGTGGCCAGGGCTGAGCGGGCCTGGTTCAGGTTGGGGTCCGACATGGCCGGGTTCTCGCCCATGATGTACATCCCCCGCACCTCGCCGCGGGCCGCGGCGTGCATCACCTCCACCACCGTGAGTCCCGGCCGGTCGTCGAGCGCCGCGCCCCACAGAGCCTCGAAACACGCTCTGGCCGCCGGATCGTCCACCCGTTGATAGTCCGGGAGCACCATGGGGATAAGGCCAGCGTCCGAGGCCCCCTGGACGTTGTTCTGCCCGCGCAAGGGGTGCAGTCCCGCGCCCGGGCGGCCGATCTGACCGGTGATCAGGGCGAGGTCGATCAGGCACCGCGCGTTGTCGGTCCCGTGCACGTGTTGGGAGATGCCCATGCCCCAGAAGATCATAGAGCCGCGCGCGCTCGCATAGACCCGCGCCACCTCCCGCAAGGTCTCGGCGTCGATGCCGCAGATGGGGGCCATGCGTTCGGGCGTGAAGTCCCGCAGATGGGTCTTGAGCGCCTCGTAGCCCTCGGTGCGAGCGGCGATGAAGGCCGCGTCCACCAGGTCCTGCTCGATCACCGCCTGCATGATGGCGTTGAGCATGGCCACGTCCGTGTCCGGGCGGAACGGGAGGAAGAGATCGGCGTGACGGGCAAGCGCGGTGCGACGCGGGTCCATCAGGATCAGCGTCTTCCCGGCGCGCGCGGCATTTTTCATGAAGGTGGCCGCAACCGGGTGATTCTCGGTGGTGTTGGAGCCTATGACGACGATGACCTCGGCCTCGCTTATGTCCGCCACGGGGTTGGAGACGGCGGCCGAGCCGATCATCTGCAGCAATGCGGCCACGGACGAGGCGTGGCAGAGACGGGTGCAGTGGTCCACGTTGTTGCTGCCGAAGCCCGTGCGCACCAGCTTCTGGAACAAGTAGGCCTCCTCGTTGGTGCCCTTCGCCGAGCCAAAGCCCGCGAGCGCCCGCGGTCCGTGCGCGCGCTTGATGCGAGCGAGCCCGGAGACGGCAAGGTCCAGGGCCTCTTCCCAGGTTGCCTCGCGGAAGACCGCGGCAGGGGCTGCTTCGAAGTTGGGATCGGACCTCTTGGGCCCGTCCTCGCGTCGAATAAGAGGGCGGGTGAGTCGTTGCGGATGGTGCGCATAGTCGAAGCCGAAACGGCCCTTGATGCACAGACGACCCTTGTTGCTCGGCCCGTCGCGACCCTCCACCGCGACGATTCGGTCATCGCGGATCTGGAATCGGATCTGGCAACCCACGCCACAGTACGGACAGACGGAGTCGACCGTGCGCTCGGGCCCCTCACGCCCGGCCAGGACGACGGGCATCAAGGCTTCGGTCGGGCAGGCCTGAACGCACTCGCCGCAGCCGACGCAGCTCGATTCGCCAAGGGGGTCCTCGAGGTCGAAGACGATACGGGTCGCCGCCCCGCGTCCGGCCATGCCGATGACGTCGTTGGCCTGCACCTCGCGGCAGGCCCGCACGCAGCGGGTGCACCGGATGCAGGCGTCGAGGTTGACTCTGATGGCGGGGTGAGAGACGTCCGCCGTGGGCTGGGTCCCGGCGCCGAACCGGGCTTTGCCAAGGCCGAGGAGCGAAGCCCAGCGCGCCAGCTCGTCGCTGCTCGCACTCTCGCCGATCTCTGACTGCAGCAGCTCGAGCACCAGCCTCTGGGATCGACGCGCGCGTCCACTGGCGCTCGCGACCTCCATGCCCTCGACCGGGCACCGGCAGCAAGCGGCGGCCAGCGCACGCTCGCCCGCGATCTCGACCACGCAGGCGCGGCAATTGCCGTCCGGCCGCATGCTCTCTCGATAGCAGAGATGGGGGATCTCATGGCCATGGCGGGCTGCCGCCTGGAGGATGGTCTCTCCGGGGAGCGCTGAGATGTCGTTGCCGTCCAAACGGAACTGAACGCCGGAGCTCATCGGCCCAGCTCCTCGGGAAAATACCGGATCAGGCAGCGCAGCGGGTTGGGCGCGGCCTGCCCGAGGCCGCAGATGGAGGCGTCTGCCAGGACCGTGGCCAGGTCTTCGAGTGCCGGCAGGTCCCAGTCGGGAGCGGCCATCAGCCGTGCCGCGCGGTCGCAGCCGACCCGGCAGGGGGTGCACTGGCCGCAGGATTCGCGGGCGAAGAAGCGCATGGCGTTGAGCGCCGCCGCGCGCACGCTGTCTCCCTCGGCGAGGACGATAACGGCCGCCGAGCCGACGAAGCAGCCGTACTCCTGCAGGCTGTCGAAGTCCAATGGCAGGTCCGCAAGGCTAGCCGGGAGGATGCCGCCCGACGCACCGCCGGGAAAGTAGGCCTTCAAACGCTTCCCCGCGGGCAGGCCGCCACCGTACTCGTCGATCAGCTCGCTGGCGCTGATACCAGCTGGGGCCACGTAGACGCCGGGTCGGTTCACGCGCCCGCTCAGGGAGAATGTGCGCAAACCGCGGCGACCGTTGCGGCCGTGGGAGAGGAACCAGTCGGCGCCCCGTTGCAGGATTTCGGGCACCCAGTGCAGGGTCTCCAGGTTGTGAACCAGGGTCGGGCGGCCGAACAGCCCGCGCTCGGCCACGTAGGGTGGGCGCAGGCGGGGCAGGCCGCGCCCGCCCTCGATGGACTCGATCATGGCCGACTCCTCCCCGCAGACGTAGGCGCCGGCGCCGCGTCGGAGCTCGATGGGCGGGATGGGGCAGGGCGGGTCCGCCCGCAGCCGGTGAAGCTCCCGCTCCAGGAGGGCGCGGCAGCCCGCGTACTCGTCGCGGAGGTAGACGTAGATCGCCTCAACCCCCACCGCGTTGGCGGCGATCAGCATACCGTCGAGGAAGCGGTGGGGGCGCGTCTCGAGGTAGTGTCGGTCCTTGAAGGTGCCCGGCTCTCCCTCGTCCAGGTTCACGGCCATCAGCCTGGGTGATGGCTGGGCGCGCACGATCCGCCACTTGCGCCCGGCGGGGAAGCCGGCGCCGCCCAGACCTCGCAGTTCCGAGCGTTCGATTTCGGCGATGACCCATTCCCGGCGCTCGTCGCTGGCGTGCAGGGTCAGGGCCCGCAGAAACCTGTAGCCGCCGGTGGTTCGGTAGGCGTGGTAGTCCTCGGCTGCGGGGACCCTGTCCTCGAGCTCGCCGGCCTTGATGGCGTCGGCGATGCGGTCCGGCGTCGCTGCCGGCAAGGGCCTGCGTCCCACCACGGCGATCGGAGCGGCGTCGCAGCGCCCGACGCAAGATACCCGCTGAACGCGCACCTCAGGCCCCAGGCTTGCCGGCAACCCTTCTGCCAAGGCCTCCGCCCCGGCCAGTGCGCAACCTATCGAGTCACAGACGCGGACCGTCACGGCTGGAGGCGGGCGCGCGTCCTCGCGCACCAGGTCGAAGTGGTGATAGAAGCTCGCGACCTCATAGACCTCCACCGCGGAGAGAGAAAGCGCCTCGGCGAGCGCGGCTAACAGGTCGGCGGGGAGATGTCCGAGGGAATCCTGGATGCGGTGCAGGTGCTCGATGAGCAGGTCCCGGCGCTGGGGTATCGCGCCGAGCACCGCATCTAGACGCACCCGGGTCTCGGGTCCGGCGCGACGGCCCTTGGGCTGCGGTCGCGGTCTGCGGGTCGGTTTCGGGATTTCGGACACGGTGTTCTTGCGCCTGCGGTTATTGAATGGTCGTCCGGGCCTGCAGCCAAACTACAGCCGACCGTTGGTTCCCCGATTGAAGCAGAGGTCTCGCGAATTGCAACCGGCGGGGTTGGCCAGGTGCGGCGGTGCCTGCAATTCGTGCGACAGGTCTCGGAATCTTGGCGGTCGAACGTACACACTGTGCATCACAGGGCTGGATCACGCCGGTCAACGCCCGACCAACAGCACACAGAGTCGCGGAAGCGCGCGAAAGGAGCAATGTCATGAGCCGGAGCACGAGCAATCCCGCCAACAGTGAGCAGCGTCCCAGTGACCATTTTTCGCTCGAGGGCACGCTTCAGAGCTACGAAGTGCAAGAGCTTAGCGCCCACCAGATTGCGCGGTTCCTCGCCGACATGCGCCCGAGCGCGGGCGCCCCATCCGCGATGGCCTCCTGGGGTAGCGAGTCCGACTGACCTTCGTGCAACGGCGGCCCAGCCCCCAGGGGCCGCCGGTCACCGCCGCCCTGCCTCCTGCTGCCCGCTTGGTCCGCACCAGGGCTTTTACGACATTCCCCGTTCCGACCCGAGTTTAGGGTCTGCTCTCCTGGCCCATCTCACCACCGGCTTCATCTTGGCCCGATCCGGTACACGCCAGTGTGCCCTGTGTTGCATTCCTGCCGCGGCGATATCGAAACCATCTCCGGCGTGGTCTCGCGCCGATGCCAGGGTGATCGGGGAATCGAGAATTTGCTGCGGCGCACAAAGTATGCGATGGTTTCGCCCCGACGGATTCGCGTCGATCTGGGCGATGTTCCCGCGCCATGCGCACGGGTGGACGTCGGCGTTCGGAGTAGGCGAGTCACCGGGTGCGCCTAATCCGGAACCCGTTTTCCGAAAAGGTTGTCTATGCTGAACCGACGAGATCGGGATTTCGGGTTCGGACCGGGAGTCGCCCCCGGCTTGGCATCCGGTTTGGATCGGTAGGTTGCAGCTCACCGATCCCTGCCGCGAGGTGCGTCGGCCCGGTCGAAGCGAGTAAGGGATGTGTGAAGCGGAGCAAGGCCCGACCGCCCAGTAGATAGTCGGGGCGGATAAGCTCCGTAGGATCGACGTCTTCCTGGACGGTTCAAGAATCGACGGCAGAAGGGAGTGCGCACCACCCGCCCGAGAGGGGTTAGCCATCGTCGCCGGACAGGCGACGGATAACAACAGTCCTGGTCCTCGCGGAGTTAACCAGGGCCCGTTCCAAGCGGAAAAAGACAATGACGACCAACGCCCATCGTAGACCTGTATTCCTGGATCTGACCAAGATCCGTCTCCCGGTTGCCGGGCTCATGTCCATCGGCCATCGCATCTCCGGTGTGGTCATGGTGCTCGGCATCCCGGCGCTGATCTACCTCCTGGACAAGTCCGTATCCAGCCCGGAGGGATTCGCCGCCGTGCAGGAAACCGTCACGAGCCTTCCGTTCAAGGTACTGATGTTCCTCGCACTGTGGGCCCTGATGCATCACTTTCTGGCCGGCATCCGTTATCTGCTGCTCGATGTGGATGTCGGTGTCGACAAGCCCGTCTATCAGCAAACGGCGATCGCCGTGCTGGTCGCGGCGCCTTTGCTGGCCCTGCCGCTCACGGCGGTGCTGTCATGAGTCGCCAGGCAACCGGACTGAGGGCTTGGGTGCTGCAGCGGGCCACGGCGGTCTACCTGCTGCTCTATTTCCCCTACCTGATTCTGGCCATGGCCTCGAATCCGCCGGCCGACTACGCGCAATGGGTCGCATGGCTGAGCCGGCCCGGGGTCAGCATAGGGTTGCTGCTGTTCTTCGGCGCCTTGCTGCTGCACGCCTGGGTGGGCTTTCGCGATGCGGTGATCGACTACGTTCACCCCATCGCCGCGCGGGTCACGGTGCTCACGGTGCTGGGTTTCGGCCTGGTCGCCTGCGGGCTGTGGGCGCTCAAGGTCGTCGTCCTTGCCTACGTGTCAGGGGCCTAGATCCGGCGCGTTGCAGCGCGCCACCCAAAGTCGTCGGACGAGTTCGGTGCCCCCGTAATCCGGGCTCACCGCCGTCACGCTGAACAATCGATAACAGGATCGAGAACGACAATGCCATTGCAGAAGAGACATTTCGACGCCCTCATCGTGGGCGCGGGTGGGGCCGGCCTCAACGCGGCCATCCAGCTGGCCAACGCGGAGTTGCGCGTGGCCGTGGTCACCAAGGTGTTCCCGACGCGCTCCCACACCGTCGCCGCCCAGGGCGGCGTGAATGCGGCGCTGGCAAACGTGCTGCCGGACAATTGGCACTGGCACATGTTCGACACGGTGAAGGGATCGGACTATCTCGGTGACCAAGACGCCATCGAGTTCATGTGCCGCGAGGCCATTCCCACCGTCTACGAGCTGGAGCACAGCGGAGTTCCTTTCTCGCGCCTGGACAACGGCAAGATCTATCAGCGCGCCTTCGGCGGCCAAAGCCAGAATTTCGGCGGCGATCAGGCGGCCCGGACTTGCGCGGCGGCCGACCGTACCGGTCACGCCATCCTCCACACCCTGTACCAGCAGAACATCCGCGCCAAGACCCATTTCTTCGACGAGTTCTTCGCCATTGACCTGGTGAAGGACGAGGAAGGGGTGGTGTGCGGCGCGCTGGTGCTGGAGATCGAGACCGGCGAGCCGCTGCTGATCGAGTCCAAGACCACGCTGCTCGCCACTGGCGGCTGCGGCCAGGTGTTCCGCACCACTTCAAACGCCCACATCAACACCGGCGACGGCATGGCCATGGCGCTGCGCGCCGGCATTCCGCTGATGGACATGGAGTTCTTCCAGTTCCACCCCACCGGGATCGCCGGCAAGGGCATGCTCATCACCGAGGGTGTGCGCGGCGAGGGCGGCTATCTGGTCAACAGCAACGGCGAGCGCTTCATGGAGCGCTATGCCCCCAAGGCCAAGGACCTGGCCAGCCGCGACGTGGTGTCCCGCTCCATCGTCACCGAGGTGAAGGAAGGGCGCGGCTGCGGACCCAATGGCGACCATGTCCTGCTCAAGGTCGATCACCTTGGCGAGGAGCCTGATCGCCAAGCGACTGCCGGGCATTCGGGAGAGCAGCCGGATTTTTGCCGGGGTCGATCCGGTCGAGGAGCCGATCCCGGTGTTTCCCACCGCCCACTACGTCATGGGCGGTATCCCGACCGATCGTTACGGCCGGGTCGTGGTGCCCGCCGGCACGGGCGAGGAGGCGCTACCAGGGCTCTATGCCGCCGGCGAGTGCGCCTGCGCCTCGGTGCACGGGGCCAATCGCCTGGGCGGCAACTCCCTGCTGGACATCCTGGTGTTCGGTCGTGTCGGCGGGCAAGGACATCATCGACTACGTGCAGACAACCCCTACCACCGCCCGCTCGACGAAGCCAGCCTGGATCAGGCGATGGATCGCGCTCACCGTCTGGGACCGGCAAGGCGAGGGCATCTCGGTGCACGCCATGCGCGAGGAGTTCACGCAAGACCATGGAGGATCATGCCGGCGTGTTCCGTACCGACGAGATCATGACCGAGGGCCTGGCAAACTCGAATGCGGTGCCGCAAGACTGCCCGACGTGCGCCTCAAGGACCATTCCAAGGTCTTCAATACCGCCCGCGTCGAGGCGCTGGAGCTGGAGAACCTGCTCGATGTGGGCATGGCGATCGCCGTTTCCGCCCTGCACCGCAAGGAAAGTCGCGGCGCCCACTCGCGGCCCGACTATCCGAAGCGCGACGACGCCAACTGGATGAAACACTGCCTGTATTTCCTCGAAGGCGACCGCCTCGACTACAAGCCGGTGCGCACCAAGCCGCTTACGGTCGAGACCTTCCCGCCGAAAGAGCGCGTGTACTGACGCGGCGGCCCGCGCCGCCACGAACAAGGCCGGCGCCGACCGAATCCGACAGCCCAGTTCCGAGGAAGACTATGAAATTCCGTGTCTACCGCTACGATCCCGAGTCCGGCCAGAAGCCGCGCATGCAGGAGTTCGAGGTCGAGACCCATCGCGGCATGATGCTGCGCGACGCCCTGCTGGACATCAAACGCCAGGATGAGACCTTCGCCTTCCGCCACTCCTGCGGCGAGGGTGTGTGCGGCTCCGACGGCGTCAACGTCAACGGGCGCAACATGCTTGCCTGCATTACCCCGGTCTCCGATCTCAAGGAGCCGGTGGAGGTGCGCCCCTTCCCGGGCCGCCCGGTGATCCGCGACCTGGTGGTCGACATGACCCAGTTCTACGAGCAGTACAAGGCGGTCGAGCCTTGGCTCAAGCGCAAGGAGCCCACGCCGGAGCAGGAGCTGCTCCAGTCCCCGGAAGAACGCGACAAGCTCGACGGCCTTTACGAGTGCATCATGTGCGGCTGCTGCTCCACCTTCTGCCCGTCCTTCTGGTGGAACCCGGAGAAGTTTCTCGGGCCCCAGGCGCTGCTCACCGCCTACCGCTTCCTCGCCGACAGCCGCGACCAGGCCTCCTCCGAGCGTATGGATGCGCTCGAGGGGCCCTACAAGCTGTTCCGCTGCCACAGCATCATGAATTGCGTGGAGGTCTGCCCCAAGGGTCTGAACCCGACCAAGGCCATCGGGCACATCAAGGAGCTGATGCTGAAGGACTCGGTCTAGCGCGCCGCGGATTCGGGTCCTGGGGAGGCACGATACTCCGGGCGAACGGCGCTCAGATGCGCTTCTTGAGCGGACCGTGGCCGCCGTCGACCGTAGTTGCGCCGGTGGGCTTGCGCCGCTTGCCCTTGTTCTTGCGGTCTCGCAGACGGTCCTTGACCTTAGCGGCCGGCCTGTCCGACGCTGGCTTTGTTCGTTTCGGCGTGACCGGCTTCTTTGCGCCCTTGGTGGGCCTGGGTCCCTTGAACTTGGCCTCCAGGCCCGCGATGGCCCGCGGCTCCACCGTGAGCCCCAGGTAGCGGGTGATGCTCTCCATGTGGTTCCACTCACGCGGGCCGATCAGTGAAACTGCCAGCCCCCGCGCGCCGGCGCGGCCGGTGCGGCCGGTGCGATGCAGGTAGTCCTTGCCGCTGCGTGGCACCTCGAAGTTGATCACCAGGTCGATGCCGAGCACGTCGAGCCCCCGGGCCGCGACGTCGGTGGCGACCAGGGCACGAATCTGGTCGCGCCGCAAGAGGTCCACCACCCGGTTGCGCTCGCGCTGGTCTAACTGCCCGTGCAGCGTCGCGGCCCGTACCTCGCTGTTGGCCAGGAATCCACCAAGACTTGCCGCCTGCTCGCGGGTGTTCGTGAAGACCAGGGCCTTGCCGAATGTCTCCTCGGTCAGTAACCGCATCAGGAGCGCGCGCTTGTGGTCCGGATCATCGGCGAGCACGACCTGATGATGGATGTCAGGGTGTTGCTCCCGCGGGGCGTCGATCGTGACCACGTCGGGTTCCCGCAGCAACCGCTCGGTGATGGGTCTCAGTCCTTGGTGGGTCAGGGTGGCGGAAAACAACAGTGACTGACGCTGGGCGTTGCACCGGCCGATGATGGACAGCACGTCCGCGGAGAAGCCCATGTCGAGCATTCGGTCCGCCTCGTCCAGGACCAGTATTTCCAGCTCGTCGAGGGCGGCATTGCCCTTCTCCAGGTGCTCGAGCAGCCGTCCCGGGGTTGCAATCAATAGTTCGGGGTTCTTGCGCAGGGTCGCCACCTGATGGCTGAGAGGAGCACCGCCGGTGACGACGCCCGCGGTGAGCCGGGTGTAGCTGCCGAGCTGGATGAAGTGGTCGTAGATCTGGCGCGCGAGCTCCCGCGTCGGTACCAGGATCAGTGCCCGCGTGCCGGTGTCCGCCGCGGGCCGGTCCAGGAATCGCTGCATCATCGGTAGCAGGAAGGCAGCGGTCTTGCCCGATCCGGTTTGCGCGGAGACCAGAAGGTCCCCGCCGGCCAGGGCAAGCGGGATCACCCGGCCTTGAACGGGGGTGGGACACTCGAAGCCCTGCCTGGCGACGGCGCGCAGCAGCGGCTCGGCAAGCGGCAGGTCGGAGAAGGAATCGCTCATGGCAGGCAAAATACACCAAACTGGCAGCCGCGGCAGGTTCCTTTGCGCGTGTGGGCGCGCGGCTTGTCCTAGGCGAGCAAGAGCGGTTGAAATTTCCCCATAGCCCGTATAGCTTGCGCGTTCCGCTTCGGGTGTCTGTCCCAAGGAACCCGGGTCCAGCACGCGAGATGAGCATGTCGTCTGTCGTCCACAGCCTGTCGGTCGTCATCCCGATGTACGAGGAGGGCGAGAACGTCCTCCCGATGCTCGAACGCGTGCACCAGGGATTGAAGGACTATCCCGGACCGTGGGAGCTCATCTGCGTCGACGACGGTAGTCGCGACGACACCGGCGAGCGGCTGCGCGAGCAGGCGGCGCGTTTCGGTCCGCACGTGCGCGTCATCCGCCTGCAACGCAACTTTGGTCAGACCGCCGCCATGCAAGCGGGTTTCGACGCCGCGCGCGGAGAGCTGATCGCCACCCTGGACGGGGACCTGCAAAACGATCCGGTCGATATTCCGCGCATGGTCGATGAGCTCGTCGAGCGCGATCTGGATCTGCTCCAGGGTTGGCGCAGGGATCGCCAGGACGGGCTGCTGCTGCGTAAGATCCCCTCGCGCATCGCCAACCGGCTGATCGCGAAGGTCACCGGGGTGCGTCTGCACGACTATGGCTGCAGTCTCAAGGTCTATCGCGCGGAGATCATCAAACGGGTACGCCTGTTTGGGGAGATGCACCGTTTCATCCCGGTGTGGATGGCCGGCGTGACGGACCCCCGGCGCATGGGCGAGACCGCGGTGCACCATGAGGCGCGCCAGTTTGGTCGCTCCAAGTACGGCATCTCGCGCACCTTCCGCGTCCTGCTCGATCTGCTGACGGCGTTTTTCTTTCTGCGCTATCGGGCTCGGCCCGGACACTTCTTCGGCTCCATTGGGATCGTCTTCGGACTGGTCGGCTTCTTGATCATGGCGCACCTGACGGTGATCAAGTTCGGCTTCGGCGAGGACATCGGCCAACGCCCGATGTTGTTCGCCGGCATACTTTTCCTTGTGGTCTCGGTCCAGTTTCTCACCACCGGTGTGCTGGCGGAGCTGCTCGCCCGGACCTTCTTCGAGTCCCGCGACCGGCCAAACTACTGCATCGCCTGGCAGAGCGATCGCGATCAGGCAGGCTGGCGCGGCCCCACATGAGTGCGACGAGCCCGATCCTCTCCCGGTCGCTGGCATCGCCGTGGGTGCTCGCCGCCGCGGTGTTGTTGAGCTTCTTCTGGCAGTTGGGGGCGGTGCCTCTTTACGACCTGGACGAAGGGGCCTTCACCGAGGCCACGCGCGAGATGCTTGCGAGCGGGAACTACATCACCCCGCACAAGGACGGTGAGCCCCGCTACGACAAGCCGGTGCTGATCTACTGGTTGCAGGCGGCCTCGGTCAAGCTGCTTGGGCTGCAACGAGCTCGCCTTGCGCCTGCCCTCGGCGCTGGCGGCGACGGCGTGGTTCCTGGCCCTGTGGTGGTTCGTGCGCGAGCGCCTGGATGCGCCGACCGCCACCGTGGCGGCGCTGGTCATGGCCTTGACCCTGGAGGTCTCGCTGATCGCCAAGGCGGCAACGGCTGACGCGGTGCTGAACCTGTTTCTCGCGCTGAGCTTTTTCGACATCTATCGCTGGTATCTGCGCCAGACGCGGGGAACCCTGCTACGAGTTTATCTGTGGATGGGGCTCGGCTTCCTCACCAAGGGGCCGGTGGCGGTCTTCTTTCCGCTGCTGGTGAGCCTTCTGTTCTTCCTCTCCGAGGGGGCCCTGCGGAACTGGTGGCGGGCGGTATTCGCGCCCTTGGGCTGGCTGGTTTTCTTGGTGGTGGCCGTGCCCTGGTACGTCGCCATCTACCTCGACAACGGGTCGGGCTTCTTCGAGAGCTTCTTCCTGCGCCACAACCTCGGGCGCTTCGGAGATACCATTCACGGACACGAGGGTTTCTTAGGTTACTACTTCGTGGTCCTGCCGCTGATCATGCTGCCCTTTACGGGTTGGTTGCTGCGCCTGTTGCCCACCCTGGGACGTGCCTGGGCGGATCCGCTGGACCGCTTCCTGTGGCTGTGGTTCGGGGTGGTCTTCGTCTTCTTTTCTTTCTCGGGCACCAAGCTTCCGCACTACCTGCTGTACGGAGCGGCGCCCCTGTTCATTCTGATGGCCAGGCACCGTGAGTTGCTCGTGAGCCGCTGGCTGGGCTTCGTGCCGCCGGTCCTGTTCATGCTGCTGCTGCTGTTTCTGCCCGAGGTGGTGGAGATCGCGGCCGCGCGGGCGCGCAAGGCGCACGAGGTGGCGATGTTCACGGAAGGTGGCCAGGTGCTCGATGGCGCCTACCGGCTGGCGGTGGGCTTCGGTCTGGTGTCGCTGCTGATCATCGCCCTGTGGCGGCGAATAGGCGTCTGGCAGGGTCTGGTTCTGGCCGGCTTCATCCAGACCGCGGTGCTCTATGGGGCATTGGTGCCACGGGTTTTCGAGGTTCTCCAGGCCCCGGTGAAGGAGGCGGCCCTGCTGGCGCGCAAGCTTGATCTGCCAACGGTGATCTACCGCACCAGTATGCCGAGCTTCAGCGTCTATCGGCAGGCGATCACCCCGCATCGGCAACCCTCCCCGGGAGATCTCGTTTTCCTGCGCCTGGACAAGCTCGAGTACCTGCGGGTCGAGTTCCCGGGACTCTCACAGCAGGTCATCTTCCGCCGCGGGCCGGTGGCGCTGGTGAAGATGGCGGAGGAACAGGGTGATGGCTGAAGGTCTGCTCGCGCGCATTGGGGAGGATCTGCGTGCATCGCTTTCCGTCGGCGCGGAACGTACACCCTCGCTGTCGGCGTCGGGTGATGTCTGGCTGGCCCGCTGGGCCCTCGCGTGCGCCCTGGTGGGGCTGACGCTCTATCTCTTCTGCGGTTATCACGCCGGGTTTCTCCGCATCAACGGCCTCGCGGCGCAGGTGCCTCATCGGCTCTGGGAGTGGCTCACCCTGCTCGGCGACGAGCGGGTGGCATTTGCGTTGACCCTGTTCTTCTCCCGTCGGTATCCACGGGTATTCTGGGCACTGATCGTCGCCGCCGTGATCGGTGTCGCTTTCAGTCAATTCCTGAAACCCTTGTTCTCGGCCGTGCGGCCGCCCGGTGTCTTGGAAGCGGATGTCTTCAACCTGATCGGGCCGCGCCACCGCAAGTCCAGTTTTCCCTCCGGTCACAGCGTCACGGCCGGGGTGTTCTTCGGTGTATGGGTCTACTATCTTCGGTCGCGGTGGGCGAGGGCTCTGCTGATTCTGATCGCGGTGATCGCGGGCATGAGCCGTGTCGCCGTGGGCGTGCACTGGCCGGTAGACGTGGCGGCCGGCCTCGCGGGTGGCGTGCTGGCGGCCTGGCTGGGCGCGAGGATCGCGTCACACCTTCCCTGGGGCATCGATTACCCGTCGGTGCACGTTGCCTTCGTTGGCGTCGCGGCCATGTTCGCGGCGACCCTGCTGTACTCGGATGGGGGATATGCCGGGTCCGCCGACATACAATGGGTATTGAGCGTAGCGGCGCTGGTCTACGCCGCCTGGAGCTATCTGATCGCGCCCCGGAAGCGCCCGGCCTGATCATCGCCTGGCGCTCTACGGTTCCCGGCGGCTGCGATCAGGGCCGGCCGCTTCGGGCCTTCCGCAAGGCATCCTCGGCCGCTTGCACCCGCTTCTCGGCCCGCTCGACCCGGTCGAGGTAGCTCTGCTTGAGCACCCTGCCGCCCGCCGCCAGATACTGCCAATCGTCATCGCCCTGAATCTTGGCGTCTTCCAGCTCCGCCCGGGCCTTCGTCAGCTCCGCTTCCGCCGCGGCGACGGACTGGGTCTGTTGCTCCTTGCTCTCCCTACGCTCGCGATCGCTACGCGCACTCTCGATTTCCAGCTGACGCATCCGCTCCTCTGCCGCTTGCACCTCCGACTGGGGCGGAGGGGGCGCAATGGGGACCTGTTCGACAACCTCCGCGCCCCCGGGTGGCGGCGTGGACGAGTAGGTCACGTTTCCCTGCTCGTCGACTGACTTGTAGACGGTCTCCGCGCCCGCGGTCGGCAGGATGATAAGCGGAAGCAGTATGAGAGTGAGTCGCCTGGAACGCATGGTTTTCAAGCCCGGGTCCTCGTTGGTCAGCGGTGGTAGCGGCGGATGACGTCGTCCTTGGCTTGCTCGTATTCCCGCTCGGTGATGATGCCGCGCTGGCGAGCGCGGTCAAGGTCGAGCAACTCCTGACCGATGGTGGTGGTATGGGTCTCAGACGCGATGCGGGTGGATTCTCCCCCGCACCCTGACAGCAGGAAAGTCACCAACAGAAGGAGGAGGGTCTTGTGCATGCCGTGACGCATAGGGAAAGCGCTCCGCAGGTTCAACTACCGGATACCGCAAATTCTAGCGGAGGGAACGCCCTCCGTATCGGCGACCGAGATCCAGAGGAGTCCCCGCAGCGGGGCACCGGGGGCCTTGGCCCCCGGCCGTGCCTCAGCCCGATCAGAAGGCGCCGGTGGCGCCGGCGGTCAGGATCGACAGCATGGTGCCGTTGACGGTAATGGCAATGGCCTGCAGCTCCGGGGGGAGCTGGTAGGCGTTGATGATCATGTCCAGGTTGAGCATCTCCAGCCAATGCTTGCCCTCGCTGTCCTGCACCAGGGCGATGCGACAGGGCATGTAGGCGGCGTAGATGGTGTTGAACTGGACCATCTTGATGGCGTCTTCCGGGTTACAGAATTGGAGGATTTCGAGGTCCGGGGACTCGAGGCCGCGGTTGCGTAGCTCCAGGCCGACGTTTTGATGCCCGACCATTTTCATATTGAGCTCGGCGGCCTTGGACAGCATGGCCTCGACCGCATCCTGCGGCCCGACGCCGTCGGCGAGTGCCATCTTGATCACGGTCTGGCCGATGTCGAACATCTGTACTTCCGGGTCGTCGGCGAAGGTGGCTGGCGTCCATGCGAGCATCAGGGCGAGGGCGGCAACAAGGATTCTCATGATCTGACTCCTGCGGGGAAACTGTTCGAAAACGACGGATTATCGGGACGGCGGCTACTTCTCGTCCTCTTTCTCGTCATCATCCGCCGCGGCCTGGTCGTCGTCGAGGGTCGCGACATAGGCGAGGATGTTGCGGATCTCCTCGGGCTTGTAGTCGACGAAGGTCTCGTCCTCATCGTCGTCCGCGTGGATGCGCTCCTTGTTGAGGAACATCTCGATCTGGCGCGCCAGGTATTCGGTGTATTGGCCGCGCAGGGGAGGGGATTCCTTGCGGGTCTTGCCCTCGCCCTTGCGTCCGTGGCAGGTCTTGCAGTCTCCCTGGTAAAGATCCTCGCCCTCCTCCAGGTCACCCTCGGGGGTCGGGATGTCTAGCGGAAAGACCTGGGCAAGCTCGATATCCGCGATGTAGGCGGCGAGGCTCTCGATGTCCGCCTCGGACAAGCTGCGCAAGCCGCCGACCACCGTCATCGCGGGATAGCTGAGGGTGTTGTCCTTATACTTCTCGATCATCTCGATCGTGTAGTACTCCGGGTACCCCGCCAATCGCGGGTATTTGCCGCCCAGGATGCCCTGAGAATAGAGGCCGTGGCAGAGGGCGCACTGGCGGTGCAGAGCCTTGCCCCGCTCCAGGTCCGGCTCGTCTGCCGCGTTGGTTTGCAGCGGGATCGCGGCCGCGAGGGCCAAAAGGAGGGATCGCGTCAGGGCGTGACTCATACTCCAATACTCCTGATCTGGCGTGGGATTGTTATTTCGGTTGGCCTTGGGTGGTGAGCCAGCGAGAGGCGGGTTTCGCACCGATCTGGGCGCTCCCGCGCAGGCCCTCCAGCGGTGCTAAAGCCCCGCCCCGCGGCCGACCGTACGATAGGAGATCGCTCCTGGGGATTCAACCGGGCGCTTTGGTTGGGTTTGCACGCCAAGGGCTAAGTGCGGGCGTAAACCATTTCCATGGCCAGCCCGTGAGCGTCGGTTTCGAGTTCCACCTTATAGCGGGCACAGGCCGCCGAGCTCAGCATCCGGGCCGTGAACTATCCTTTTTCAAACGAGGGGCCACCAGAGTCAGTCGCCGCGACAACCGTCGATGCACCGGACGTTGTTCATCGCGAACCGTTGGCACTTGCCGCCGGGTTCGTTGCGGGGAATTGCGGAGGGGACCCGGCGCGGCCTCGACGCAAAGCAGCCGCAACGGTCGCGCCCGCACGCCCGCCGGAATACAGCGCCCACTGGATGGATGGGGCCGCGTCCAGCTCACCGCAGACCCACAACCGCTCCCCGATACGCCCGTCCCGGTGGCCTGGATAGGATACCGGCGGGGCCTGATCCGGTAGGGCGTCCGGTAGCCGGTAGACCGCGATCCGCTTCCAGCCCAGGGCCCATTTGCCGAACCAGTCCGACAGCTCCCTGCGCAGCGGGGGCTCGAGCTCGGCCGGATCGCGCCCGGCGCCGAACAGATTGACGGCGACCAGATGCAGGCCCGCGGGCGCGTAAGCGTCGGACAGGTTGCTCGGAACCAGCAGGCTGTTGATCAGCCCGCGCCCCTCACCGTTGAGCACCAGTTCCCGTCCCGACACTGGTGCCCGGTCGGCCGCGAAATAGAAGCAGGTGGTGCCGCGGGTGGCGGGGAGCTCGGGACGCCCCAGGAGCCGCGCCGCCGAGCGGCCGTCGGTGGCGATGACGACGGCGTGGGCGCGCAGGCGCTCGCCTGACGCCAAGACGACCTGTCCGTCCAGGAGTTGCCGCACCCGTGCCGTCAAGCGGATAGACTCCCTGGGCAGGCGGGCCGCGAGCTGGGTCGGGATCTCGGCCATGCCACGGGCGGGGAGGGCCGTATCCCCGAGCGCAAAGGCGCGAAACACGAAATCGAAGGCGCGGCTGGATATCTTGAGGTCCGGCTCGAAGAAGACGCCGGCGAAAAACGGCTTGAAGAAGCTGTCTATCACAAGCCGGGAGAAGCCCATCCCCCGGAGCAGTGAGAGCGAGTCGGTCTCCGCACGCGCGTATAGGGTTTCCAGGTCCCCCTGCAGGGCTCGGCGGCGCAGGGCGAGCATGCGCAGCTTGTCTCCCGCCGTCCCCACCGGCGAGAACAGCATCTCCGGCAGGCGTCCGGGGCGGCGCCAGACATCGCTCACGCGGTGAAAGCGCCCATCGCGACGGACGATGGCGCCCGGTTCGAAGGGACGCAGATCGAGCGCCTCGTAGTCGAGCACCCGCCGCGCCTCCGGGTACCAGGTCTGCAGCACCTGGAAGCCGCGGTCGAGCAGGAAGCCGCGTCGGCGATCGGTGCGCACCCGTCCCCCGATCCCGTCGGAAGCCTCCAGGATCAGAGGCTCGACACCGCGTTGCCGCAGCGCCAGCGCGCAGGCCAGGCCGGAGAGACCGGCGCCGATGATGATCACGTCCGCGTTCATGGTTCGAGGGTCCTCTGGGTCAGGAGAGCTTGGCGCGCAGGTCGTCCGACTGGTCGCGTATGGCCTTGACGCGCTCCGGATCGAGGCGCTGCAGATTGCGCCACAGGGCCCCGATCCGGGGATGGGTCGCGAAGCGTGCGCGGTGGCGGCTGAGGAAATCCCAGAACAATGTGGTGAAGGGGCAAGCCTTCTCGCCCACCGCGTCCTTGGGGTCGAAGCGGCAGCGACGGCAGTAGTCGCTCATGCGGTTGATGTAGCTCCCACTCGCGATGTATGGCTTGGACGCCAGCAGGCCGCCATCGGCGAACTGGCTCATGCCGATCGTATTGGGTGCTTCCACCCATTCCACCGCGTCCACGAACATGGCCAGGTACCACACATGGATCTGGCGCGGCTCCACGCCCAGCAGCAGCGCGAACAGTCCGGTAACCATCAGGCGCTGTATGTGATGCGCGTAGCCGTGCTCGATCACCTGACCGACCACGCTGCGCAGGCAGGCGTACTCTGTCTCGCCGCTCCAGTAGAAGGCCGGGAGGGGGCGGTCGGCTTGCAGCGCGTTGCGCTGCGTGTAGCCCGGCATGTGCAGCCAGTACACGCCTCGCACGTACTCTCGCCAACCCAGGACCTGGCGCACGAAACCCTCCACCGACGCGATGGGCGCGTGACCGGCCTCCCAGGCGCCGATGGCCTCGGCGATGACCTCGCGCGGATTGAGCAGCTTGAGGTTCATGGCGGAGGAGAGGCGGGCATGCCAGAGCCAGGGCTCTCCGTCCCACATGGCGTCCTGCCACGAGCCGAATTCGGGCAGGCGGTTGGCAACGAAATCCTCAAGAGCCGCCAGCGCCTGGCGCCGGGTCACCGGCCAGTCGAAGCCTGAGTTCGAACCCGGTCCGTCGGGAAAGCGCCGATCGACCAGTTCCAATACCTTGCGCGTGGCGCCGTCCGGCGGGAACCGGAGTGGTGGCGGTACCAGTCCGGGTCCCGTACGCCCGAAGGCCTTGCGATTGTCCGCGTCGAAGTTCCAGCGGCCGGCGGCGGGTTTGCCGTCTTCGACGAGCACACCTTCGGCTTTACGCAGGTGGCGGTAGAAGTGCTCCAGCCGCGTTGTCTTGCGGCCGGAAGCCCAGGCCTGAAAGGCCTGTCGCGAGCAGATGAAGTGCCTGTCCTCGCGTTGCTCCGGGTCGAGGCCGGCATCCCGGCAGACATCGCGCAGGGCGGCGGCGATGCGATACTCGCCGGGCTCGGTCATCACGACGCCCTGGGGCTTTAGCGCGTCGATATCCTGCCGCAGGGCCGTGGCGAGCGAGATGTCCCCTTCCCGGTCGAGCGTCCGGTAGCGAACCGGTATCCCGGCGGCGGACAGTTCATCCCGGAAATGGCGCATGGCGCTCAAGAACAGCGCGGTGCGCGCCTTGTGGGAAGGTACGTGGGTGGCCTCCTCGGAGGCCTCGCACATCCAAATCAGGTCGAGCGAAGGATCAAGATCCGCCAGCGCCGCCCCCTCGTGGTCGAGCTGATCGCCGAGGATGACGATGAGTCGTCGCGGCGCGCGGATGGTCATGGGGTTACACGGCGCTCAACCGGCACGTCTGCGATGCCGGCAGGCAATCCGGCGTCCGAAGACTGTACCCAAGGAACCAATATTGTCGGCCGCATCGGGAGGTTCGTCCGTGCGGTAGCGCTTCACACAGGCGAGGGTGGCGCCGATGAGAAATGCACTCGCCGGGGACGCCTCCACGACTGCCAGCAGGTCGGCCACCCCGATTCCCTCAGTGATACTGCTCCGTCGTGTAGTGACCGGGTTCGTGCCTGCGGTGACGACGCAGCCCCCGGGACTCAAGAATCGCGCGCACGTCCTTGATCATTTCCGAGTTGCCGCACAGCATCAGGTGGCTGTCGTCGGGGTGAATCCGGAAGCCGGCGGCGGCTTCCAAGTCTCCGATCTGCAACAGGTGGGTGATGCGTCCGTGCAGCGGGCCGTCTCGACGTTCGCGGCTCAGCGCCGTAACAAATTGGAAACGGTCGCCGTGTTGCCGTGCGAGCTCGGCGACGATGTCCTGGTAGGTCAACTCGTCCGCATTGCGCACGCCGTGGACCAGAATGACGCGTTCGAAGCGCTCCCAAGGCTCCGGCGTCCGCAGGATCGACAGGTAGACACCCAGGGCCGTGCCCGTCGCGAGCAACCAAAGGTGGCGGCGCGATACCACGTTGTCCATGGTGAAGATCCCGCCGGGCTTGCTGGACACCCACAGGCCATCGCCCTCGTCCAGGTCGGACAGGCGCGGCGTCAAGGGGCCTTCCAGCACCTCGTTGAAGTAGATCTCGAGTGGGCGCTGATCCGGCGCGTTGACCAACGAGTACGGCCGGCCGACGCGTTCATCGCCCACGTCCAGTGCGACCTTCGCGTACTGGCCCGCGACGAACGCGTCCATCGGCGCGTCGATCCGGAGGCTGAACAGACTGTCGGCCCACTGTTTCTTGGCGGTGACCCGCCCTCTGACCCATTCTCCCATCGTGACTCGGGCTCCTGACTTGGAAGTGCAGACTGTTACATCGGTTCGCCGGCGCGGTTTTCAAACCTGTCGAGGAAATGACCAGCCTCAGGCGCACGGGCGGCAAAGCCATCGGATCGCGCGCGCGACCTTGGCGCTGGGCGTCACGTGGCCTCCCGCTTTGACCCTGGGGAGTGGTCGATTGTTAAGCAGCGAAGCAACCCCATGTCGGAAGCTGGTACAAATTCTGTTCATTTCCCGGAGGCAGACGGATGAAGATGTTTGCGACCCTGCTCACCCTTGGTGGGCTCGCTTACGGCGGTGCCGCCAGCGGTGCGGACTCCTGCCCGCCCATTCTCGACTTCGAGAAGCGGCGACTCGCCGGCGACGAGGTCGTTCGCCTTTGCGACGCTTACGCCGGACAGGTGATCCTGGTGGTGAACACCGCCAGCAAGTGCGCCTTTACGGGCCAGTACGAGGGTCTCGAGGCGCTCTATCGCCGCTACAAGGATCGGGGGTTCGTCGTGCTCGGCTTTCCCTCCAACGACTTCGGAAACCAGGAGCCCGGCACCGAACAACAGATCCAGCAGTTCTGCCGACTCACCTACTCGGTCGAGTTCCCGATGTTCGAGAAGACCCGGGTCAAGAAGGGCGTGGCGGATCCCATGTTCGAGCCTGCTGGCCCAGGAGGCCGGTGCCTATCCCAAGTGGAACTTCTACAAGTACCTGATCGACCGGAACGGCAAGGTCGTCGACTACTTCTCCAGCGTCACCTCGCCCGAGAGCAACAAGGTCGTCTCGGCGATCGAGGGCCTGCTGTAGCGAGACGCTGATGATTGGCCGTGCCGGCCAAAATCAGCGTCGAATTATTGTGTCGCGGGATGGGCTGAATCTATTAGCACATTCCCGGGCGGTTTGCCCGTCCGAGCTGTTAGTATCCGGTCCGATGTCACTCGCCTTCGGACTCATCGTCATCGGGGACGAGGTGCTCAACGGCAAGCGCGCCGACAAGCACCTCGGCCGTTTCAAGCCCATGCTCGCGGAACGCGGGCACGAACTCGCCTGGCACTGGCTGCTGCCCGATGATCCGGAGGTCTTGACCGATCACCTGCGCTTCTCCATGGCGCGGGCTGACCCCGTTTTCGTCTGCGGCGGCATCGGCGCGACTCCCGACGATCACACTCGCGCCTGCGCCGCCCGGGCCGCAGGCGTGCATCTCGAACGGCACGCGGAGGCGCGAGACCTGATCGAGGCGCGCTTCGGCCACGACGCCTATCCGCATCGCATACTGATGGCGGATCTTCCCGCGGGGTGCGAGTTGATTGCGAACCCGTACAACCAGATACCGGGCTTCCGCCTCGGGCAGCACTTCTTCCTTCCAGGCTTCCCCCAGATGGCGTGGCCGATGGCCGAGGCCGTGCTCGATCGGTGCTATCCGGCCGGCGACGGCCGCAAGCGAGAGCGCTCTGTGATGGTGCGCGAGGTGCCCGAAAGCCGACTCGTGCCGCTCATGCAAAGACTTTCCGGCGATCTCCCCGGACTCAAGCTTTTCAGCCTGCCGCACCTCGGGGACGGGGCATACATACAACTCGGGCTGAGGGGCCGATCCGGCGTCGACCGGGGTTTCGCGCTGCTGTGCAAGGCACTGCAAGCGGAGGGCATCCGCTTCGAGATTGAGCCCGAAGAGCGGTAGGGAGACGCGGGAAGCGCTCAGTCAGCCAGCGCTGTAGAATGAAGCCACCCGGGAACTACGCTTCTTGGGTGGTTTGTCGTCTTTAGCCACGATGGCCAATCAACAGCGTATTAGAGCGCGGAGTCGATGCAGGCGACGATAGCGTCTTGGTCTTCCGTGCTCAGCCAGGGCGACATCGGCAGGCTCAGCACGCGCGCGGCGGCGGCGCTGGCCCGCGGCGTGTCCGCGGAGAAGGCCTTGAGGGCTGGCTGCTCGGTCAACGGGGCAGGATAGTGCACGGCGGTCGGGACGCCGCTCGCGTTGAGCCGCTCGGCGAGCCCGTCGCGATCCTCGACCTGAATGGTGTACTGGGCATAGACGCTGGTGTTGTAGGGCTCGATGTAGGGCGTTTGTACCTTGTCGCCGAGCAGGTCCGAATAGCGCTGTCCAATGCGCGCGCGCTCCTCGACCTCGCGCGGAAACACCTCCATCTTGGCCAGCAGCACCGCCGCCTGAATGGTGTCCAGGCGTCCGTTGATGCCGATCAGCGGATGATGGTAACGCCGGTCCTGACCGTGGGCGGCGATCTGGCGTATCCGCGTGGCCAGGTCGTCGTCGTCCGTGAAGCAGGCGCCCCCGTCGCCGTAGCAGCCCAATGGCTTCGACGGGAAGAAGCTGGTGCAGCCGATGGTGGAGAGGCCGCAGGAGCGCCGCCCCTTGTAGCTGGCGCCGAAGCTCTGGGCCGCGTCCTCGATCACAGGCAGGCCGTGGCTTTCGGCGATGGCGTTGATGGCGTCCATCTCGGCGCACTGTCCGTAGAGGCTCACCGGCATGATGGCCCGTGTGCGGCGGGTGATCGCGCCCTCGATCAAGCTGGGATCGATGTTGTAGGTGCGCGGGTCGATGTCGAGGAACACAGGCGTGGCTCCCAGCAGCGCGATCGTCTCCCCGGTGGCGATGAAGGTGAAGGGCGTCGTGATCACCTCGTCGCCGGGCGCGATGTCCAGCGCCATCATTGCGACCAGCAGGGCATCGGTGCCGCTCGATATGCCGATGCAGTGCTTGACGCCGACGTATTCGGCGAGCAGCGACTCCAGCTCCGCCACCTCGGGCCCGAGGATGTAGCGGCTGTGGTCCAGTACGCGATGGATGCGCGCGTCGATCTGTTTCTGGAGCTGACGATACTGAGCCTGGAGGTCGATGAATTGCATGATCTTGGCCTGATTCCGTGATTGGAGCCCGTCTCGTGAATCGAGACGGGCTATCGCGCCCGCGCCAAACAGCAGCCAGTATAAACCGACGGGGATTGGCGGGCGCGGCCGGCGGGCTACTCGACCGTTGGCGGGACCGTCTCGTCGAGCCATTCGACAACGATCTCCTGCAACGCTGCCTCGTGGCCGTCGAAGAAGTGGTCCGCCTCCGGCACCTGGACCTGTGAGAAGGCGGGATTTCCTGCCGCCGCCTTGGCGCGTTCCGCGGCGGTGCTGACAACGTCGTCGAGGTCGTTCTGACCGTAGAGGTCGAGCACCGGCACGCGCACCTTGGCCAGGGAGACGACGTTGTCCATGCGCGGGTCATCTTCGCCGCCCGACATACCGATGCCGACAAGGGCGGCGACGCCCGGCGGTTCGCCCGCGAGATAGTACGACGCCATGTCCGCACCCAAACTGTGGGCGACGATGACGATCTCCTTGGCCCCCTTCTCGCGCAGGAAGGAGATGCCGGCCCGGATGCGCGGCGCGACCTCATCGAACAGCGGGGCGTAGTCCTTGTGCTCCGCCTCATTGGCCAGCACAGGCATCTGCAGCGACAGGGTGTCCCAGCCGTGGGACGGCAGGCCGGCGCGCAGAGGTTGGACCACCTGGGGCCAGTTCGGGTGGACGCCAACGCCGTGCAGCACCAGGGCGGCGCGTCCGCTCGGCTCTTCCGCCTCCGTGTAGATGCCGAGGAACTCGACGTCTCCCGCCTGGAGCCACTCGGCCTCCCCATCGATGAGGGCGTCGACGATCTGGTCGGCCCAGCGCTTCTCCTTGTCGAGATCGGATGCCTGGACGACGCAAACGGATAGGACGCAGGACAGGAGTAGGGCGATGAAGGCTCTCATGTGCGGTCTCCCCAAGAATGATGCTCAGGCGCCGATGCTATCAGAAGGGGAGCCGGGACCACCCTTTGTTTGTACGAATTGGCGAATGGGAGGGGGCTTGCCGCGCGGAGGTCATTCACGTCTGGCGCAACGCTCGTCAGCCATGCGCGGACGCCGCTGCAGATCCATGAAATCGTCCCGCAGTCCCGCCAGGCGGTCCGCGAAACGCTCGCGCTGCGCCTCGCTGAGGGTGCGGTCGAGGCCAACCAGGAGCTCCGCGACCCGCTCGCGCATCTCGCGTCCGGCCTCGCGCAACCGCGGGGGAAGATCGCTGAAGTCCGCCAGCCAGTCGCTGAGGTAGCGGCGGATCTCCTGCGCCTCGGCCCCCGACCGCAGGAGGCGAACAAGGCCCGTCTGCTTGGCGCTTCGGTAGGCGACCCAGGCCTCCGCGGTATCGGGCATGGCCGCGGTCTGCTCGCGGATGATGGCGAGCTGCTCCTGACTGGGGGGGCCTATCCACCATTCCGCCGACTCCGCCCAGCGCTCGGCGCGCTTGCGCTTGCGGCGCTCGACCCGTTTCCCGCTCTCGGCCGCGTCTTCCGCAGCGTCCTCGGAGAAACGGCTTTCGAGGGCGTCCACCTGTGCCGGCGTCAGGTCCGCGAGCAGGGGCGCCGCCAGGTCGGAGGCCAGGCGGAAATGGCGACGGTAGATCTCCTGGAAGTCATCCACCAGACATTCGACGGCAGGTGGCTCGAGCCCGTCGCGCACCGCCTGGTGGAAGCCGTCGAAGAATGCGGCCAGGTAGGGCAGCTCCTCGCGGCGGTGACGGGACAGGGTGGCCGCGAGGGTCGGCTGCCAGGCGGACATCTGGGCGTTGTCCGAATTCAGGTAATCTTCCGCGTATCCCTCGATGAAGTAGTCGGCCGTGTTGTAGACGACGGAGACGCGGCTGCAGCCGCCGGCGGCGAGCAACGCGAGAAGTACCAACAGGGCGTGGAGGAGTCGCATGTCTTGTAGTCGTCCGAGGTCTTGCGAGCGGGCGAGCGTGTCGCGGTTCGTTCTCTTGGCAATGTGGGGGCGGAGTTGAAAAACACGCCGGAAACGCCGAGGTTTCGCTGATCCGGCGCATGACTGCCGGCGGAGGTGCCATATGACCGATCGAATCCACACCGAGCCCGAGGGCCGCGCGGCGCCGACCCTTGCCGATCTGATGGCGCGGTTTCCGCGCGATGGACGCTTGGAGTGGATCGGGGTGAGGCCCGGCCGCAGGGCGCCCTTGACGCCGTTGGAGGAGGTCAGGGCGGTCGCCGGCAAGGGGCTTGCGGGTGACCACTACCGCCCGGGCAAGACGGGGCGGCGTGAGGTCACGCTGATTCAATCGGAGCACCTGCCCGTGATCGGCGCTCTGCTTGGTCTGTCCCCGCCGACCCCGGAACGGCTGCGCCGAAATCTCCTGGTCTCGGGGATCAATCTCATCGCGCTCCGGGGGATGCGTTTTCGGATCGGGTTGGTGCTGCTCGAGGGAACGGGACTCTGTCATCCTTGCTCGCGCATGGAGGAAGCGCTGGGGTTGGGCGGCTACAACGCGATGCGAGGTCATGGCGGTCTCAATGCCCGTATCCTCGAGGGAGGAGTCATGCGCGTCGGCGATCCCGTCCGGGCGCTCGGGCCGGGCGAGGATGGATCCGGACGCAAATCCTTAGGGTCGCGGCGCGACTTGTGGTCGCGCCCAGGCTGACTGAGAATTCGCCGATCCGGGCTCGACCGGGGATCATAGGAACCTGCCATGCGTATCTTCATCGTCTTCGCCCACCCGGAGCCGAAGAGCTTCAATGGGGCGCTATTGCGCACCGCGGTGGACACTTTGAGCGCCGCCGGGCACGAGGTGACGGTATCAGACCTGTACGCGATGGATTTCAACCCGGCCTCTGGGCGCAGGAACTTCACGACCGTGCGCGACCCTGAGTATTTCAAGCAGCAGCTCGAGGAGCTGCACGCGACCGAGACCGACGGCTTCGCGCCCGCGCTGGAATCGGAGCTGCAGAAGCTGGAGGGCTGCGACCTGATGATCTGGCAGTTCCCGCTCTGGTGGTTCGGACTGCCGGCGATCCTGAAGGGCTGGGTAGACCGGGTGTTCGCCATGGGCCGCACCTATGGCGGCGGACGGTTCTACGATGCCGGCGTCTTCCGCGGCAAGAAGGCGCTGCTCTGCGTGACCACGGGTGGCCCCCACTCGGCGTATGTTCCAGGTGGTTTCAACGGGGACATCGAGGCGATCCTGCGTCCGATCCAGCGCGGGATGCTGCGGTTCGTCGGTTTCGACCTGCTCGCGCCGCATCTCGTCTTCGGCCTAGCGCATCTGAGCAATGACGAGCTCAAGCAGGCGATCGCCGCCTACGGGGCGCGGCTGCGCTCCATCGAGGCGGAGACGCCAATCGACGTTGGAGAATACTGAGTTGAAGGCCGCCGTATGAGCCCCATACAGGCTCCATGCGTAGTCTCGAAAAGCTCGACATCAGGAACGGCTTCGCTCGATTGGGCGACCACGCTTTCGATGCCCGGCTGAAACCCACGCCGCTTGCAAGCTTTGGCCCCGGGCGGCGTTCCGCTGAGCCGCCCGATGGGGCGCGTGCTTCACGCTAACTGTCGTACCAAAGCCCGCAGTAAGCGATAAACAGCATGAGAAAATATATATAATATATTGAAAAATAAATGTTTAGTTAGAATACCCTCTATCGATTTCCAAAGATCGAACTGCGAAGGAATATGAACCAGCGCAAGTGTCCCTTCTCCGCCCCGATCACCAAGGGGCGGGCCGCCTGCCGGAACGCGCAGGAGGTGGTGCGCCGTGGCGGCTCGGAGTACGACTGCCGCTCGACCGCCCACCACCCGCTCTGCAGTCAGGTGTTCGACGGCCTCAAGGCCCAGGCGCTCCTTGCCTTCAGCGTCGAGGACGACCTGACGGCCATGCCTCACAGCGTGCTGGTCAAGGTACAGTCCGGCGGCCTGCTGGGGCTGCAACGCCTGCTGGAAGGAAACGCCGCAAGCGAGCGTATCGAGGATGCCGCCGGGCTCATCGATCGTGCCGTCGGGCAGTACGGTTCCCCGCAGGCCATCCCTTACGAGGAAACGGAGCCCGACATGCTCAACTTCAAGCTCGAACGACGAGCGCGCCGCGGCTGAGCCGGTGCCCAACGACCGCTTTCCGACTGCAAAGATGGCGCGCAGGCTGCTCGCGTGGCTAACGGTCGTCCTGATGCAGGCCGCCACGGCTAATCCCGTGTCCACCGAGCACGTCACGGCGCGGCTGTTGGCCGAGCAGACCGAGTTCGTCCCCGGGCAGGAGATCGAGCTCGCACTCGTGCTCGACATTCATCCAGGCTGGCACACCTATTGGGCGAACCCCGGCGATTCGGGCGAGCCCACGCGACTGGACTGGCGCTTGCCGGCTGGTTTCGAGGCCGGCCCGATCCGCTGGCCGTACCCGGAGCTGATCCGTGTCGGTCCGCTCGCGAACTACGGTTATTCGGACCGGGCGGTCCACCTGACCTCCGTGGCCACGCCCGCCGATTGGCCCCAGGGCCGGCCGGCCGAGATCGCGGTCTCAGCGAGCTGGCTGGTGTGCGAGGAGCACTGCATTCCCGAGGGCGCGGAGCTTCGGCTCTCTCTGCCGAGCACTCCGGGACCAGCCGTGGAGAATCCAGACGCGCGAGAGGTCTTCGCGTACGCCAGGGATCGCCTGCCGCGGCCGCTTGCGGGCAAGTCGGAGCTGCGTCGCACCGGGGAAGGGCAGCTTCGGCTCTTGGTCGAGGCACCGGCGATGCCAGAGATCGTCGATGGTGTCTGGTTCTTCGCCGGCGCTTGGGGTCTCATCGAGCATGCGGCGGCGCAGCCCTGGAGCCTGGAGCGGGGACGTCTGCGGGTGGACCTGGTCCACGGGGCCGCCGCTGATCAGACGCCGACGGCCGGTGTCCTGGTCGTGCAGGGGGAGGGGCGCTCCCAATCCTTCTTACTGGCGCCCGAGCGCGTTTCGGCGCAAGATTCGGCTGCTGCGCCGCAGACCGCGCCAGACCTCGGGCTTCCGCTGGCGCTCGGCTTCGCCCTGCTGGGCGGATTGATCCTGAACCTCATGCCCTGCGTGTTCCCGGTGCTGGCGATGAAGGCGGTGAGCCTGACCCGCCAGACAGGGGTGACCGCCGCCGAGCGGGCGCTCCAGGGACTGGCCTATACGGCGGGGGTCCTCGTCTTCTTCGCCCTGGTGGCGGCTCTGCTGTTGGCGCTTCGCGCCGCGGGTGTCGCCGTCGGGTGGGGCTATCAGCTCCAGTATCCCCCGTTCGTCGCGCTCATGGCCTACCTGTTCCTGGTCCTCGGCATGAGCCTCTCCGGCGCGGTCACCCTCGGGTCCCGCCTGATGGGCATCGGAGGGGCCGCGGGCGGCTCTGGGGCAGGCGGTGCCTTCATCACCGGCGCCCTCGCGGCCCTGGTCGCGGCACCCTGCACCGCCCCCTTCATGGGCGCGGCCCTCGGCTACGCGATGACCCTATCCTGGCATCTGGCGCTTGCCGTCATGCTGGCCCTCGGCCTGGGTTTAGCCTTACCTTATCTGGTTCTTTCTCTGATTCCTGGTTTTGGAAAAAAACTACCCAGGGCAGGATCATGGATGGAGCATTTAAAGCAATTTCTTGCATTCCCGATGTACGCCACCGCAGCCTGGCTGGTGTGGGTGCTGAGCGTTCAGGCCGGCCCGCCCGGCGTTGCGGCGGTCCTCGCGGGCATGGTGCTGCTCGTCCTGGGACTCTGGTCCTGGGAGCGCGGTCGGCAGGCCGCGGGGAGGAGCCGCTTGCTCGTTGGGTCCGTCGCGGCCGTGATCATAGCGGCCAGCCTGCTACTCGGACTCCGGATCACGCCCGGGGTGCAGGCACCCGGTGTCGTTTCGCCGATGCCCGATGACGGGCGGCCGGCGCTGGCGGCTGATGCCTTCTCGCCCCAGCGACTCGCGTCCGCCAGAACAGAGGGGCGGCCGGCGTTCGTCAACATGACCGCTGCCTGGTGCATCACTTGCCTGGTCAATGAGCGGGTTGCTCTCAGCTCGTCGGCGGTGGCGGCCGCTTTCGCGTCCGGCGACGTCCTCTACCTGAAGGGTGACTGGACCAACCGCGATCCGGAGATCACCGAGTACCTGCGGGACTTCGGACGCAGCGGCGTTCCGCTCTATGTCTTCTACCCGGTGGCCGGCGAGCCCCGCGTCCTGCCGCAGATTCTGACCCAGTCCATCGTCCTCGAGGCACTGAACGCGGCAACGACCGAGCGTACGGAAACTCGGGGACAGGCTTCACTTTGAACTACAGGAGAAACGACATGAAGACATCCGCCCAAATCGACTGCGTACGCATTGGTTTGATGCTCGCCCTGGCGCTGTTCGCCGGAGGCCTCGCCGCGTCGCCCGAGGTGGGGCAGCCGGCACCCGACTTCAGCGGCGTGGACACGAGCGGAAAGTCCTGGCGCCTTGGTGAGCTGAAGGGCAAGCTCGTGATCCTGGAATGGACCAATCACGACTGCCCGTACGTGCGCAAGCATTACGAATCGGGCAACATGCAGGCGTTGCAGAAGGAGGCCGCGGATGCCGGCTATGTCTGGCTCTCGGTCATCTCCTCCGCCGCCGGCAAGCAGGGCCACGTGTCCGCGGGCGAGGCCGATGAGCTGACTCGGAGCCGCCGCGCTGCGCCGGCGGCGGTGCTGCTCGACGAGCAGGGGGTCATCGGCCGCGCCTATGGCGCTCGCACCACGCCGCACATGTACCTCATCGACCAGGAAGGGATCCTGCGCTACATGGGGGGTATCGACGACATCCGCAGCACGGACCCCGCCGACGTGCCCAAGGCCACGAACTTCGTGCGTGCGGCGATGGCCGATATCGCCGCGGGGAGGGACGTGGCCCAACCCGTCACGCCGCCCTACGGCTGCTCGGTCAAGTACTGAGCGGGTTCGGATCCAGGCCGCGCCCCGAGCGCGCCGGGTCGTCCGGGTTCGTGTAAGGTCCGGCTTCGACCGGGGCCCCATCGCCGTAACCGACCGTTTGAAGGCACGGAGCGCATGACATGCCGGAGATCTTGGTTGGGCTCGGTATCGCTCTTACCCTCCAAGCCCCGTCAGGGCACGCAACCTGGCGGGCAGTTTTGCTCGATTTGGCACCCTGAAGGACACTTCGGTGGTCGTATACCCACCACTCCTGTGCCCACCGCCCCCGTGCCTGCTGACCCTGTGCCAGGCGTTGGTGCCGTACTCCCCGTAGAAGGCTCGTGGCCATCGCCAGTACCGCCCACCTGGCTGCCTTTATCCTCTTCATCCTCGAGTGCCTTGTTCACAATGACGGCACCGATAATGGCCCCGAGGATTGCGGGAATCGCGCTGGCGACACCTGATTTGGCGGATGTGTCCGCCGGCTTTTCCCCGGAATCTGGGGCTCGCAGCGGATACCGATCTCGCCATTGGACGACCGCCCCGATCTCCGCAAGGGACAGGGTCCGTCGAAATTCGACGACGCCATTCTTGAATCCGACCTGTTCGTTCGGCTCCAGGAGGCCGACACCGGGAAGCATCAGTTGCACTCGACCATGCAGGACGGTCAGAAGGGACTGGAAGGGACTGACGCGCAGATTGAAGCTGGTACCCGAGGTCTCCAGGTTGCCGTTGGGACTGCGCACGATGATCTTTCCTCCCGGCGGCGACTCGGCATACATCTGCCCGTCGTTCAATCCGAAGACCTCGATCACGAGCTCCTGCAGCACCTGGAATATAGGATCCGTGTTCTGATCGAGCTGGACCAGTCCACCGCGGGCGAACAGGATATAGGCACTGCTGGCCGCCCCGGTTGAAACGCGGTCGCCGTTGCACAGGGGTGCGCCGTCACTCGCCGGCCTGTTGTTCAGGTAGACCCGCCGCTCTCCCGCCAGGCGCAGGGTGGCGATGCGCTCGCATGCCGCGCTCGGTGCCGCGGTGCCGTAGCCGTCTTGCGGAGTGGTTCCGCAACCCTGGGTCAGGACGCACGCGCCGACCAACAGCGCGAGCCCGCTCCTAGAAAGTCTTCTCACTTCCATCGTGTGTCCTCCGTTTGCTGGGGTGTCTTGGCACGCTTTATCCTCGTTTGGCGAGATGCTGGCGCAGCAGGTCGTGCGCGAACTGGTAGCCGCCGCCGACCCGGCGCAGGAAGATCAGATCGCAGGCATGGTTGAGAAAGGATACGTAGCGCAGCGGCGTGTAGCCGCGCAGCGCCAGCATCCCCCGCAGCGTGAAGTGACGGATCAGGGCGAGACCGCCGTACCAGAGTGCGGCGGCGAGTCCGATGGTGAGACCGACCAGGAGCCCGAGCCACAGCCCGTAGAGGCCGTGGTACAGGGCGGCGGTCGCGCCACCGGTGAGGAGGCCCAGGGCCGCCGCCGTGAGCGCGAAGACCAGGAGACTGCCCTTGAGGGTCTCGCGGACGCCCTGGTTCGGGGCCACCCGCTGCGGCAGGGTCTCTCCCCGGAAGGCGCCGAACAGGGCCCCGGCCGTACAGCCGATCAGGGCGCCGGTAGCGAGCATGGCAGTGGCGAATGGCCCGCTGTCGAGCAGATCGGCCGGGTGGGACAGCAAGGCGGTTGCCGCGGCCAGCACCGCGCCGATGACCGCGCCCTTCGCGAGTCCGTGTCCCAAGCCGGTCCAGGACCAGCGCAGCAGCTCGGGCAGGCGTATGTCCATGCCCAGGCAAAGGCCGTTTCGGGTAGCGAAGAAGGCACTCCCGAGAAGTGCCCACCCGATCGCCTCCACCCAAGCGGTCTTCGCGCCCGCGTCGGCGGTCAAGAGCCAGGCTGCCGCGCCCCATAAGGGCGCGTACAGGGCGCCCAGGGCCAGCACCTGAATCAGGCGCATCCAACCGAGCCTGGGATTCCCGCCACGGTCGCGTATGACCAGCGCATCGATTAGCCCCATGACGGACCCGGCCCCGGTCCCGAGCAGGGCGCCGAGCGCCAGCTTTCCGGGCTGGATCTCGAGCCCGGTCGCCTGGACCGGCGTGGCGAGCCATTCGGTCAGCGCGATGATCAGGCCGAAGGCCGCTCCGGCGAGCATCCGGCTGAGCCCGAAGTAGACCCAGCGGTCGGTCCCGCGTTCCAGCCAGCTCGGCTGCAGCCTTTCCATCAGGAGCAGGGGCTGATGCTGAGCCCGCATCTGACGCCCGAGCCATCCGAGCCAGGTGAACATCCGGTCCCGATCCGGAAGCCTGGTGCGATCCCGTGCCCGGGCGAGCATGCGCTCGATGTAGGCGTCGAACAGCCAAGCGAGGGTCGGTTCCTCGATCGCGGTGGCATCCGAGCGTGGGTCGTCGTTGCGCGCCTCGAAGGCGACGGCCATGACGTTGAGCATCAGGGGCGTGCGGGCGAGGGCACGCAGGTCCGGGTTCCTGCCCAGCGCCTGCCGCAGCGGAGCGAGCCCCGCGCCGAGGCCCTCCAGGTAGCGGTCGATCTGCGCGTCGGCGAGCGCTTGAATGCTCACGGCGCCATACAGTCGCAGCCGGCTATCCGGATCGGCGGCGATGAGATTGTGGTAGTCCTGCAGCCGGCTGCAGACCGCCATGCCCGGGGAGCCGACGGTGCGGTTGAACTGGTTGATCGCCCGGGCGCAACGTCCTTGCTGATCGTCGGCGACCTCGTCCAGTCCGTCCAGCAGGAGGGCCAGCCTCCGTTCCTGTATCAGGCGTGCCCCGTCGCTGACGAAGTAGAGCTCGGCAAGCTGCCCGGCCGCCCAGTCGAGCAGGCTTTGGCTGCGGGCGTTCCAGCCGCCCAGCGGCAGGACCACCGGGATCGGCTCGAGCTGCCGCGGGTCGCCGCGGGCGCGGGCGATCAGGGTCTTCGCGAGCTTGAGCAAGGCGATGGTCTTGCCCGCGCCGGGCTCACCGAGGATGAGGAGCGTGCGTCCGACGCCGAGGTAGATGTCGCTGATGTCGGCGTTCTGGTCCGAGGGCTGGTAGCCGCGGCCGGCGGCCTGCTCCATGTCCAGGGTCTGGGCCAGGGGATTGCCGATCAGGCCGTTCTCGGCTTCCTCGCTCAGCTCGAGCCAGGAGCGGCTGGCGGTCAGCGGATCGAGGATCGAATGGATCCAGAACCGCTCCACCTTGTCCAGCAGGTCGTCCAGGGTCTGGCGGTGGCGTGCGGCCTCGGCATCGAGGCGATAGTCGATACGGATGTCGCCGACGCCGACGACGAAATTGCCCGCTCCGGTGACGTTCTGGTTGATCTGATAGTCGGCCACCCCGGTCGTCCCATCGAGACCCATGCGTCAGTCCGGGTCTGGTCCGGTCTTGATGTGGATGTCGCCGGTCGCGCTGACCACGTTGCGATCGCCTCGTATGTGCTGGCTGACGCGGATGCTCTGGATCGCTGCCTTGCCGTCCGGCAAGGCCTGAACGGTCTCGATCAGGGTCTTGGCGGCAGCGAGCAGCTCCGGGTCCCGGTCCACCCCGCCATCGGCAAGCTCTTCCTTGAGCATGCCCTTACGCGCCTCCGAGTCCGGCTTCTTCTCGACCCCGTCGACCGCGTCGGCGATCGCGCTGTCGCCGCCGAACTTGCGTCGGATCAAGTCCTTCAGGCCCTCGTAGGCGTCGCGGACGGCGGTGTCACTGAGCTTCGTGAGTGCGCCGAGGATGGCGGTCAGTACGAGTTCCATGAGCGACCCTCCATGGGTAACGGGATCGACCTCCGTTCTTCGGCGGATCCGTCGATGGGCCCCTGTGGACTCAGTATAGACATGCGCCGAGTCGAGGGCCCGACGCCTCAGTAGCGGCACGGGGCGGGCTCAGTGTTTGTACGGAAGGCAGGGGGCGGCGCATTGACAACCCCCAGGGCGTTGACTATTCGTCTGAACTCGAGGGACGCCTCGCGTCCGCAACACCAAATATAACTACAGCAACATGGATGCTCCCGTTGCCGACGCCGTCCAGGCTCTGCACCTCGCGCTTTCCGGGTTGCTGCCAGTGCCCGCGAGTCCGGAGCTGACACCGGACGTCCTGGTCAACCCCGTGAAGAGTCACCCCAGCGGCATCGGAGGCTACGTGGGTCTGCATCCCGCGCCCAGGGGCGAGATCCACGCGCGCCGGCTGCAGGCCCAGGTGGTGATTCGGGTCAAGGCCGACAGCGTCGGTGGTCTCGGCGTTGCCGAGTCCGCGGTGGCCAACGCGCTGCTCACCGCCGATCAGACCAATCTGCGCGGCCAGGGCATCTTCCGCATCGTCCGCGACACCGATTTCGGACCTGTCTACCTGGGTCCCGAGTTCGGCCTCACGGTCGCCGCTGGCAAGGACATGCGCTTCGATATCGACTTCGAGTACCGCAAGCTGCCCGACGCGCCCGCGGGCTTGATCGATTCGCTCCCCATCGATCCGCTCCTGCACGCCACGGACAATCCCCCGCGGCTGCTATACGGCGCCGATTTCACCGCCGACCCGCTCGCGGCCTTTTCCGCCATCGACGACGCCCCGGTCAACAACGCGCCCGGTAACTGGGCTTACAACGCGGGGCCGGGGCAGCTGGAACAGACCTCCCTGGTCAGCGGCGGGAGCAACGCCTTCAACCCGAGCAAGCGCGGCACCTACCTGGTGCTCCGCGACACGCTGGTTCCGCGACTGCCGCGCGACTGGGTGCTATTCGCCGAGATGGGCGCGGAGGCGGGAGGATTGGGCCTGGTCTTCAACTTCCGGGACCTCGACAACTATCACTTCTTCATCATGAGCCAGCCCACGCCGTACCGGCTCTTCGGCAAGAAGGCTGGCGGAACGCTCTCGTTTCTCGATGTCGGAGGTCAGGACGACGGCAACTCCTACGGTTCGGGAGACCACCATCTCCGCCTGATCCAGCAGAACGGCGAGCTGCAGCTGGCGATCGACAACGCGCCGGTGCTGACGGCACGGGAGCATGTCCCGCCGCCGCCCGGGGCGGTGGGTTTCCTCTGTCGGAACTGTGCCACGGCAAGGTTCCGGTCCCTGCGCTGGGTCGGGCTCTGATGCGCCGGCGCGCCTAATCTCGATCTCATTGGTGGAAGGGAGGCAATCATGGCCGAAGAGTTTGTCAGTGCGAACCTGGTCCTGCCGGGTACCTACATACGCGTCAGGTCCGAAGGCCTGATTGGTGTCGGGGGCATATCGACCGGCAACATCGGTGTGGTGGGCACCGCCAGCCAGGGGGTGGGGGAGACCCACAGCCTGTCGAGCGCGGCAGAGGCGGCGGAGGCGTTCGGCGCCTCGGATGCGATCACGAGCCGTACCCTCAACCTGACGCGCATCGCCACGGAGCTGTTCAAGGGCGGGGCGCGCACCCTCTACGCGCGCGGCGTGGCCGCGGCGGCGGTGCAGGCGGACTACGAGGCGGCATTCGCGGAGGTGATCAAGGAGGACGTGCAGATCCTGGTGGCCCCGGAGCTGGACACGGGCACCGCGCTCGCGGCGCTGCAGCCGATCCTCGAGTCGTCGGAGAACAACGGCCAGGACCTGATCGCCGTGATCGGGGCCGACGGCGCCGATGCGGCCGCCGTCGCCGCGCAGGTGGTCGACAACGACCGGGTGATCCTGGCCGCGCCAGGCTATTTCGTCCCGGACCCGGCCAATCCGTCCACCGACGTGGCGCTGCCCGGCAACTACATCGCGGCGCCGGTGGCGGGGCTGCTGTCCACCCTCTCTCCCCAGTCGAGCCCGACCAACAAGACCCTGCCCAGTGTCGGCCGCCTGACGCAGCGCTTCTCCTACAGCGAGCGCATCAACCTCGCGCAAAGCCGGATCCTCACCCTCGAGCAGCGCGAGGGGGTGCGGGTGGTGCGCGGCCTGACTACCGATACCGGCGGCTTCACCCAGGTGACTACCCGCCGGATCGTGGATTTCGCCAAGGCGGGCATCCGCAAGGTATCCAACCCCTTCATCGGGCGTCTCAACAACGAGCGCGTACGCGCCGCCCTGCAGGGGGCGATCGACGGCTTTCTCACCAGCATGCTGGTGGACGAGCAGCTCACGAATTACAGCCTGGAGGTAACCGCCACGCGCCGCGACGAGATCGAGGGCCGCGCCATCGTCAACGTACTGCTGCAGCCGACCTTCAGCATCGACTTCGTCGCCGTAACCATGGTCTTGGAGTGACAGGAGAACACACATGAACACTGAAGTCTTCACCGGAGCGGACGGCGCCCTCCTGCTCTCCAGCCCCGAAGGTACCGAGGGTGAAGCGGCCCAGGCGGTGATCGATGCCAACGAGCTGGTGACCGTGGGCCGGGTGCAGGACATCCGGATCGAGGTCCATGCCGAGGTGCGCCCCTTCCATGAGATCGGCCAGCGTTACGCGAGCCAGCTGCGTCCCGGCAACGTGAATATCACCGGCAGCATCGGCCGCGCCTTCGTCAACGGCGCCATGCTCAGTCTCCTCCTGGGCGAGGCGGCCAACGGCCGGCCGGGCGGCAACTGGGCACAGCCGGCGTTCAATATGACGGTGCGCGTGGCCAGCCCGACCAACAACGCGGTCAACACCCTGACCTTGCACGAGGTCAAGCTCAGCAACTGGGCCTACCAGTTGCCGGAGGACGACTTCGTGCTCGAGAACGCCACCTTCCACGCCCTCTTCATCACCTCCGAGGACGCCTGATGCTCAGCGCGGACACCCTGCTCTCGGGCAGCGCAACAACCGTCGATGTGGAGGTGCCCCGGCGCCTGTTGGGAGGCACGGATGGCGAGGACCGTCGGGTGCGGCTGAAACCCTTGAGCGTGCACGATCTGCGCTTGATCGGCCGCGCGGCGCGCGACAGCGACGAGCTGACGGCGGCCCTGATGGTGCAGCGTTCCCTGGTGGAGCCCATCCTCACCGTTCAGCAGGTCTCCGCCATGTCGGCCGGGCTGCTGCAGTTTCTGCTGCAGCACGTCAATCGCATCAGCGGCATCCACGTCAGCGAGGAAGAGCTCGCGGACGCCATGCAGGACCCTCTGACCCAGGCGTCGTTCGAGCTCGCGCGCGAGTTCGGCTGGACCCCGGAGCAGATCGGCGAGCTCACCCTCGGGCAGATGCTGCTGCACCTGCAGATGGTGAGGGCGCAAGGCCGGCCGCACGACTTCGATCACTGAGGGAGGATCGCATGGGCATGGACAGGGAGCTTCGCCGGGCCGTCGCAGCCGCCAGAAGCCTGCTGTGGCATTGGGAGGGCGGGCAGGTGGCATGGCTGACGCGGCTCGCCGCCCCGTTGCCGCCGGCGTTGATCGAAGATGGCTCCAGGGCCGCGCGGGCGGTGAGGGCGCTTGTTGGATTCGATCCCCTGGCCGACCTCGCGGATCACTCGACGATCAGTGAGCCGCCGGCCGCGGGTGGCGGCAGTGCCGCCGGGCGCGCTGCGAGCAAGCGCGACGCCCTGTCCACTGCCTTGCCCGGCGCGATGGGGCGTGCGTCGGCACCCGGTGCACCGCCGGGTCATGCCGCCGAACGCGGGGCTTTGGCGATTGATGCGGCGGGCAGTTCGCTTCGATCGGCCCCGTCGTTGGCCCTGCATCGGGAAGCGGCGGATGATCGCCCGGCCGCAAACCTTGCGCCCCCTTCCGATGGGATGCGCCCGCCGGCCAAGGATCGGATGACCGAGGCATCGCGGTCACGACCCATGTCCGCCGGCGTGCGAGCGGCAGAGTCCGGCCCCAGTCACGGACCGGATGGATCAGGGGCACCCGCGGTCTTCGCGGGGGGACCGCGCAACCCGGCTGACCGCGTGGCGGCATTGAGGCGCGTCCGGACCCTGGAGCGTCACGCGGCGCGGCTTGGCATCTCCAGCGCCGCCGAGAGGCCGAAACCGGGTATAGCGCGGCTTGAGGCCAGGCGTCTGGAAACCCGCGACGAGGCGGCGTCCGCGCCTGCGGCGACGGAAGATCCCGACCGGATGGGCTCTTTCGTTGCGAGCCGGGGCGACCAGGCATCGCCGTCGGCGCCAGTACCCTACGCTGCTGTGGCAGCCGACCAGCGGGTGGCCCGGGAGCAGGGGGGCGGGGCAGGGCGGGAGGGTGCCGCGCGACGCAGGGATAGCCGCCGCCGGGGCGCGGAAACGGCCAGGGGCTCGGCAGATGGACCCTTGGCGGTGAGCGAGCTCGAGGTCGCGGTTGAAGCCGTTCGTCCGGCCCCGCCGCCCGCCGTGGCAGAGCCCGCGCTCGAGGACAGCCTGGCGCGGCTTTTGGCCGAGTCCGCCTACCGGCACGGGCTGGACCTGACATGAACGTGAAACCAGTGCTGGGCGATTGGGAGATCCCGCGCATCCAGCAGATGCGCACTCGGGAGCGGCGCCGGTTCGCCGAGCTGCCGATTCCGGGTCGGGCCGGCGGGCTGCTGCAGGACCTCAACAGTGAATCCACCGCCATCGAGATCCACGGCAGCCTGTTCGCGGAGGAGCGGGGCGAGTTCCTGAGCAGCGTCCGTGAGAAGTTCCGCCAGGGCGCGCCCCTCACCTTCGTTGCCGACATCACCGCCGCGACCGACATCCAGTACGTGGTGGTCGAGGACATGGTGTTTGAGGAATCGAGCCGCTTCCCTGACCAGATCGATTACTACCTGAAGCTGCGCGAGAGCCCGCCCCCTCCGCCTCCGCCCGATCCGCTGGGCGGCATCGACACGAGCCTGCTGGATCAGGCCGCCGGCTTCGTCGATGGCGTCACGGATGTCCTCGATGCCATCGACGCCCTGGCCAATGTCCCGGACTTCAGCGATCCCTCGGCCCTGCTCGGCGGCACCCTGAACGAGGTCACGGGCGCCATCGGCGAGCTGGGCAATATTGGCGGCCTGCTTGACGATCTGTTCGGAGCGGACTAGTGCCGACGGTCATCGAGCGCATCAATGTGTCGGTGGATACCGGCGATCTGGAAGCCAGGATCGGTGCGCAGGTCGGGCGCCTGCAGCAGATCGTGGAGCTCGTCGCTGGATTGATCGAGGCCCCGCCGAACCAGGTGGGGGACTTCCTCGATCTGGCGGCCAATCTGCCGGCGCCCGAGCTCGAGATCGAAGGCGATTTCGCGGCCGGGCTGCAAGCGGCTCTCGGCGCCCTGCCGGCCGACCTGGGCGACGTCACGGGCGCTGTCAGCGGTGATCTGGGGCGGTTCGCCACCCTGGTGGAGGAGCAGCTGCAGCCCCTGCTGCAGGACGCCGTGCGCATCGCCGCCGCGGTCGAAAGGCTGGTGTCTCTGGATTTCCGCTGCGGGCACGCGGGAAGCTCGGTCGCCAGTGGCGCCGGCGCTGGCGGCGACCCCGCGCCGCAGAGCGACAACCCCGGGGCCGAGCGCATGGCCAGCACGGCGGCGCAGGTGCGGCAGGTCGACGATCTGCTCGATCGGCTGCCGGCGTCGCCCGGTCCGGGCGGTCTGCTGGAGTTCTTCTTTCCGATCGTCGATCACAAGGCCCGCAACAAGCTCTTCCAGGTCAGCGTGCCGCTGATCGACGACGTCGTCGAGCCCCTGCGCACGCTGAGCCGCTGGGCCGCCATGACGCCGGCCCAGGTCGGGCTGGAGCTGGAGGCTACCATCGCGCTGCTCGATCTTCGCCTGCGCGCCGCCACCCTGGAACCGATCGATCAGCTGGGCATCGACCTCGGCGCGCTCGCGCCCCAACTCGAGCTGCCGGCCCTCGCCGACTTCGCCGATGCCTACGGCGGCGCGCTCGATGACCTGGTGCTCGCCCTCGAAACGGCGGATCTGCCCGCCACCGTGGCGCCGGTCGCCGCTCTGAACGATGCGCTGGACGACGTAGCGCGGACCTTGGCGAGCTGGGACGGCGGGGTTGCGGCGAACCTGGAGGGTCTGCGCCTCCGCCTCAAGGATTTGAACGACGGCCTGCTCGATCGCATCACCCATCTGCTGACCTTGCTCGAGCCCGTGGAGCTGCCGAGCCTGGCCGTGGCCGTGGCGCCGGCACCACGGCCGCCGGAGGCCGCCGCGGTCGCGGCGGTCCAGGAGGCGGTGCAGCCGGTGTTGGACTGGCTCAATGAGCTGGTGGCGTTGCTGGACTTCTCGGCGCTGCAGGCGGAGGTCAGCGGCATCTCCGGTCAGGCCCAGGAGCTGGCGGACGGCGTTCAGGAGGGTTTGACCGGGGTCGGCCTGCAGGTGCAGTCCCTGTTCGACGACCTCGGTGGTCAGCTTTCGGGCCTCGATCTCACCGCTCTGGAGGACCGGCTGAATGACCAGATACAAGCGTTCGGTACAGGCCTGGAACGGTCATTGAAAAACGGGTTCGATCCGGCCGCCACGACCATCGCCGATGCGGTGCAGGCACTGTCGGACGCACTCGATGACTTCGACCCGGCGGACGTGGTGGCCGCGCTGCAGTCGGTGTGGCAGGCGATCACCGGCGTGCTCGAAAGCGGCGAGGTGCAGGACGCCGTGCGGCAGGTGCAGAGCGCCGTCGCCAGCGTCACCGAGACCCTGCAGAAGCTCTCCTTCGCCCCGGTCACCGACGAGGTGGTGGGCCTCATCGCGCAGATGACCAAGGCCCTGCAGCAGTTGCAGGACACGGACATGAACGACGCCGCCAAGGCCGCCCTGGCGTTGGCGCTCCAGGTGCTCCCAGACGATCTCAAGCCGGTTACCGATCCGCTGCTGGATGAGTTCAACGAGCTGATCGAGACCGGCCCCGTGCCCCTGCTGGAGCGTGTCGCCGAAAAGCCGGCCCAGTTGCTCGGCGCCGTCACGCGCTTTCAGCCCGGCACCCTGATCGGAGATACCCTGAGCGCTCCCTTCGACCAGGCACTGAGCAAGGCCGACGGCTTTCGGCCGAGCAGTCTCCTGGACCAGGCCGATACCGCCCTGCAGAGCGCCAAGTCGGCCCTGCTGCAGAGCGCCGGACCGGGGCAGGCGATCGGGTTGCTGGGCGGGCCGTTCGACGACCTCAAGTCGGCGCTGGACCGCTACTCTCCGGATGCCGTGCTCGCGCCCCTGGAGACCGCCGTCGAGGATGCCGTGCGGCAGGTCGTCGCCGCCTCGCCGGTGGACGAGATCTTCGACCAGGTGAACCGGGTCTTCGCCCTGATCGACGCCGCCTTGGACGTGCCGCGCAACCTGGTGGCCACCATGCAGCGGCTGCACGATCTGCTGCAGGGCTTCGCGGAGTCGGGCCAGCAGATCGACGCCTGGCGCGATGGCCTGCTGGACAAGGTGCTGGGCGTGGGCAATCTCGGCGAGATCGGCAGCGCCCTGTCGAGCCTCGGCGACGCGGTGAGCGCGAGCGCCCACGAAGCCCTGCTGAACCGCTACGACAGCGTCACCGACGACCTGGTTCAGGCGTTGGACGATTTCGCCCCCGGCAGCCGGGTCACCGCCCTGGTGCCTATCCACAATCGTGCCCGTTCCCTCGCCGGCGGCCTCGCGGACTCGGCGGAGAAAACAGCGGTGCTTGCCGCCCTCGATCGCCACGATCCGGGGCGTGTTCCGCCGCTGCGCCTGAGTCAGCAGCTTGCGCAGGCCTTGTCGCAGGCGCGCACCGACCTGGAGGCGACGGCCGAGGACTGGCAAACGCTGGTAGAGGATCCTGATGGTCTGCTGGCGGAGATCGCCGGTCTCAGTGCGGATGCCGATGGGCTGCGGCAGCTCCTGGCCGCGGCGGTGGAGCCGCCGCTGGCGCCGCTGCGCTACTTGTTCGCCGTGCTCGAGGCTGCCGGGCCGGCGCTGGCGGCGATGTTGGAGACGCTGCGGCAGCTGGTGGACGACCTGTCGGATGGCGTCGCCGGTCTGCTGACCGGCCCCGGTTCCCTGCAGGGCATCAGCGATGCGGTGCAGCAGGTGGTCGACACCCTGCGCGACATCGATCTCGGCTTCCTGCGCCGGGGTCTGCAGCAGCTGTTTCTCCAACTCGGGGACCAGCTCGACGCGGTGAATCCGGCACGGCTCGCGGACGCGCTCGACCGCGCCTTCGTCGAGGTGCTGGACGGCATCGGCGTGGCGCAGGTGATCGCCCCGGCCACCGTCGCGCAACTGGATGCCGACTACGCCGCCGTGCTCGACAAGCTGCGCGGACTCGATCCGCGGGTCCTGATCACGGACCTGGTGCAGCCGGAGTACGAGGCAAAGGTGATGCCCCTGGTGCAGGCCTTTGACCTCACCCCCGCGTTCAACGCCCTGATCGAGCTGCTGCGCAGCCTGAGCGACGAGCTGAGCGGGGAGCTCGACCGGGTGAACGGCGCCTACCAGGGCCTGCGGGCGGCTCGTCCCAGCCTGGCGGGCAGCATCGACGTGAACATCTCGTTCTAGGGACCGCGGCCATGAGCCTGGGAAACCTGCTACTGCAACCGCAACGTCTGCAACGGGACAGCAACGATCCGGCGGTGGCGGTGGTGCAGGATCTGCTGCGCCTGGCGACTCTGCTGGCGGAGGATGCCGCCTCGGAAGGCCCCCTGGCCGCGGCCTTGCCACAGGTCGTGACCCGTCTCGGCAACCGCGTACAGGCCCGGTCCGCCGGGGGCGTTGCGTCGGCCTTCAGCGCCCTGAAGAGCCGTTTCCAGCCCCTGTTCCTGTATTTCGAGGACCTGATCCGGGACCTGGAGGAGCTGGATCAGGACCCGACGGCGCTGCTTGCCATGATCCGCCAGCTCGTCGCGGGGCTGCGCGCCCTGCTGGAAGGGATGACCCAGGCCGGCATCAAGGAACAGCTCGATTTCGCGCAGGACCTGATCGAGCGGGATCTCGGCCTCGACCGGGACTTCGTCGGCGCGCAGGTCGGGGCCCTGCTCGATGACGTGGTGGCGGTCTGGGAGCAGCTCCCCGCCAGCATCTCCCCGGCGCGCCGACGTCGCAGGCGCCTGGCCATTCAGTCGGTGCGGCGCCTGCGTCGTCATCTGCTGAACCGTTTCGAGCTGCCGCGGATCGACACGGCTCGCGCCGCCAGCCGTCTTTACCGCCTGGTTCGCGACAGCGGACTGCGGCGGGTCTTCGACGAGATCCACTGCGTGCTGGACCGGTTCGAAGAGGCGGTAGCCGCGGCACGGGACATCGGCGCGGCGCTGCCGGTCGGGAGTGCCGGCGGCGGTTCGGTGGGCGCGGCGCTGATCGATCTGCCGGACGCCACCAAATACTGCTGGTACGCGAGCTGGCTGTTGAGCGACCTGGACCTGCCGCTGCTCGGCGTGGGCGACATCGAAGACAAGAAGGCCTTCGTCAACCTGTTCCGGACCCATCAGGGGACGACCGTGAAGGCGGCGACGGTCACGCGCTTCTTCTACTCCCAGCTCAGCATCGAGCAGCAGCATCAGGTGACCGACTACGACGGCGTCTCCGAGCCGGAGGAATCCCTGGTGTTGATGCTGGTCGCTCACATCAACCAGTTCATGATGCGCGGGCCGATCTACACCTCTGCCCGGTTCAGCACCCCGCACCCGAACCAGAGCCCGGACATGCCGGTGACGGTGCCCTTCGAGTTTCGGCTGCTGGCCTTCGAGGCCATGGACCCGGAAGAGCACTTCCCGGAGCACCTGCGGGAGCTGAGGGGCGGCTACCGTGAGGACCAGGCCCTCTATCTCTACAACCGCCAGTTCCTGGAGTGGGCCTACGGAGATCTGATCGATTCCCTGTGCAACGGCTTCTGGCGTTACGTGGAACGCAAGACCATCGGCATCCGGCGCGACGTCATAGTCACCGGCGACAAGCGTTACGTGATGTGCGACGACATACCCATACAGGTCGCCGCGCAGGGCGGCGAGGCCAAGTGGGAGGAGTCGCTGCTGTTCATCGACAAGGGCTCCGGCCGCCAGGCGGTCGAGGGGGCGACCTACTACCGCTTCACCCGCGTATCGGCCCTGGCTTGCGACGTCGTGACCCAGATCTGGAACACCCTGGCGCAGACCGTCAAGCCGATCGTGAACCTGGTCGATCTGCAGCCGGGCCATGAGGTCGGCACCGGCATCGTCGCCGGCCTGGACATCCTGCACGCCCTGCACGAGCTGCTGTTCTTCAAGCCCATCACCGGTTACGAAAGCCTGGGCGGCTGGGGCCGGTGGCTCGATTCCGGGCTCTACGGGCCGCGGGCGATGGCGCTCTTCGGCGGCTCTTTCCAGGGCATGCACACCGAGGCCAGCGCCGGCAACGGCTTCTGGTTCTGGGTGACGGTGATCCTGGGAGACGTGATCCGCAGCTCCGGCGGCCTGCCGATGTTGGTGCTCAACATTTTGCGCGAAGGCACGTTTACCTTCATAACGCTGCTGAACGCGAGCGCCTCCAACAGCGGCGACTCGTCCCTGCCCAGCAACCCGGCTGCCAACCATCTCAAGCAGGGAGGCGTCACCTCTCCCATGAACAACCTGTTCGCCTACCTGCTGATGCTTGCCTACAAGCGCGAGAATCACTCCATCGAGATCTGGTCGGCCGCCGATATCGGCGATCGCCGGGAGCACGCCTTCGGGCTCTGGTTCGGCGGCTGCGCCGGCTTCGGGATACTCGCGGGTCTGTCCGGCAGCATCCTGTCCCAGTTCATCGCCTGGCAGGAGGATTGGAAGCTGCTCGGGATCACCATTGGGGAATCGGCGGCTTACCTGTTCCTCACCTACTGGTTCCTGGAATATTTCCTGAAGGAGGGCGACACCGCCGACGGCACCTACGCGCTGACCGGCAGCTACAAGGGTTACCCGGCCAAGGCCGGCTCGCCTTACCGGCTTCCGGCGGAGGCCGGCGCCACCCTCTACATGGGGCAGGGCAACAACGGCCTGTTCAGCCACAACGAGATCACCAACATGGGCGGCAACTGGCAGGTCTACGCCTTCGATCTGGGGTTCGATCACCGCCAGGTGGTGCGCGCCATGCGCGGCGGCGTGGTCTGGGACTTCGCCGAGGGCTTTGCCGACGACAACGAGGACGATGCCAACTTCATCGTGATCCGCCACGACACCCAGGTGGCCGACCACGACGACCCGCGCGGCTCCGGCACGCCGCAGACTACCTTTGCGCGCTACTGGCATGGGGCGCGGAACGGCGTCAGCAATGCCTTCGGGTTCACCCCCACACGCGAGAGCGACTCGCCCGGCGCGGGCACGCCGGTTGCCCAGGGCGATCCGATCATGGAGGCCGACGACACCGGCACCAGCTTCCACAGCCACCTGCACCTCTACGTCGTCACCGGAACCGCCACCAGTCCGGGCAGCGAATCGATTCCGATCGTTTTCGACGACGTGGACGGCGACGGGCTGATGCGGTTTCTCACCTGGTACCGGGCTGGCGGCTGAGGGAGCCCCGCGCATGCTCAGCCTGCCTTTCTTCGACCAAGCCGTTCCCGGAACCAGTGCCCCGGCGGTGGAGATCACGATCGGCGGTGGCGGTGAGAGCGGCGGACTCGGAGGTCTCGCGGATGCCGCAGCCAGCCTCCTTGGCGTCGGCGGTGGCGCGCCGGCCTGGGCCGATCACCTGGTGGCCCTGCGGCTGCACCACGGCCTGGCCCCTCTGGTGGACGGAGCGGAGCTCCTGATCGCGCAGACCGGGGACGCGCCGTCCGCTGTTCTCGGCGACAGCTGCGTCATTCGCATGGGGGTTCCCGGCGCGTTGCAGGATTTCTTCAGCGGGCAGGTGACGGCGATCGAGCAGCGCACGGACGGCCTGCGGCGCTACGGTCTGGGCAACGTGGCCTACACCCTCGCCCGGGGGCGGCTCAACCAGACGGTAACCAACATGCGGGTGCAGGAGGTCATCGCCTTCGCCGCCGATACCCTGGGCGTGAGCCTGCAGCTGCGGGTCGCCGGCAGCGACGGCAGCCTGCCCGCAGTACGTGCTCGACGACAGCCGCAGCCTGTGGGACCAAATGACCCGCCTCGCCGACCTGCGCGGCCTCGGCCTGTGGGTCGACGGCGCGGGCGATCTGCAACTGGCAGACCAGCTGGAGCAGGGCGACCCGGTGCGTTCCTTCACCTACGGGGAGGATGTTCTCGAGATGCACCTTTGGCAGCGCAGTCCCCACAGCGGGGCCCTTACCCTGTTCGGCGGCGGTCGGGTCGATGACGGTTTCACCCTGCGCAAGCAAGCGGCGCCGAACCGGGGCCAGGGCGGAGACGGCGCGCCCGCAGCGCTTCTACCGCCATGGCGCCTTGCAGTCCCAGGAGGACTCTGTCCACCGGGGTTGCGGCGGCCACGCTGCGCGCGCACCGTCGCGCCACCGCCGGTGAGCTGCTGGTCCCGGGCGAGGCGACGCTCGGTCCGGGACGTGTGGTCGAGGTGAAGGGTCTGCCCGATGGTGGCCGCAAGTATCTGATCCAAGCCGCGGAGCACAGCTTCGATCGGCACGAGGGCTGGCGCGCGCGCCTGACGGTGAGCGAGGCCGGTGAGGTGCCTGGCCTCGGCGGCTTGCTCGGCGGGCTGGGAGGCTTGCTATGACCGCGAACGCTGACGCCTTGCTCGACACCATCCGCCGTCTGGTGCGCGAGGAGCTGCGACAGACCCGGACCGCGACCCTCGCCATCGTGCAGGATATTCAGCCCCATGCCAGCGATGGCGACGCGGACAACTACAGCTGCACCGTCAGGCTGCGGGACTCCGAGCTGGTTCTCGACAAGGTACCGGTGGCAACCGCGCGCATGGGCCTGGCGAGCATACCTGCCGTCAACGACCTGGTGCTGGTGCAGTTCATCAACGGTGACGTCCACAGCCCGGTGATCATCGGGCAGTCTGTACAACGACGAGGACCGGCCGCCGGTCAACGCGGACGGCCAGTGGGTCTGCCGGCTGCCGCTCGGGGCAGGGGAGGGCGAGGGCCTGCACCTGGTCGCCAGCAGCGCGGACACGCCGGCCCTGGAGGTCCGCGTCGGCGGCGCGCTGGTGCTGGTCCTCCAGGACGACGATCCGGTCGTCAGCCTCGACGTCGGCTCGGGCGCCGCGACCCTGACCATCGACAGCGACGGTACGGTCGCGCTCAAGGGCAGCCGCGGTCTCAACGTCGAGGCCGGCACCGACCTGACGCTTGAAGGGCACCAACATCAAGCTGGAAGGGGCGGGAGAGGTCACGGTGAAGGGCACCGTGATCAACCTCAACTGAGCCGAAACGAGGACGCGGAGGCCAAGGCAATGGGTAAACCGGCCGCGAAGCAGGGCGATCTCATCGTCGCCACCGATATTCATATCGTCATGATCCCGACCCCGGGTGGCCCGGTGCCGACGCCGCTCCCGCACCCGTTCGCTGGGCAGCTCGACAACGCCCTCAGCGCGGACGTGAACATCGAGGGCAAGCCCGCGGCCACCCAAGGCAGCAAGGCCAGCAACTCGCCCCCGCACCTGCCGCAAGGCGGACCCTTCCAGAGCCCGCCGAAGAACCAGGGTGAGGTGCTCATCGGCAGTGTGAGCGTGCTCATCAACGGCAAGCCGGCGGCGCGGCTTGGCGACCCGGCGCTGAGCTGCAACGATCCGGTGGACCTGCCGTCGGGGCAGGTCGTCGCCGCCTCGACCGTGATGATCGGAGGATAGGAGGCACCTGGCATGGGCGATCAAGCCTTGCTCACCGACATCGCGTTGCGGCTGGTGGACTCGCGGGCCTTGTCGATCTACCGCGCGAGCCGCGTGGAGAAGCGCGAGGTGGTCGGCGGCCGCGGTGTCAGGACCCGGGATCTGGTGCGCGTCTCCGGACGCGCGAATCTGGCCCAGGCGGTCAGCATCCGGCTGTTGACGCCCGTGGGTGAGCTGGCGCCCTTGGGTCACCCTGAATACGGCTCGCGGTTGCCGAATCTGATCGGCGAGCGGCGCACCGAGACCACGCGGAACCTGGCCAAGCTCTATGTCATCGAGGCGCTGAAACAAGAGCGGCGGATCGCGGAGGTGGTCGACGTGGCGGTGGCGGATCATCCCAGCGACCGGCATCGCATCGACATCGCCATCCGGGTTCGGCCCATCGAGGATAGCGCCGTGTTGGACCTCGGCCCCTTCACCCTGGACCTGGGTTGACGGGCGGCGCAAGCAACAGGAGCGACCTTCGTGAGCTTCAGAAGACGCAACTACCCGGAAGTGCTGGACAACCTGCTGACCAGCCTGGTCGGTGGGGTGGCGGCGGAAGCGCACCCGTTCCCGCCCGCCAATGGCGGCAGCCTGATCCACCAGCTGGAGCAGCCGCCCGCGAAGCAGGTGGTCTCGGTATACGGCACGCGCAACGCAAAACCGCACTTGTTCCGACCGGGCGCCGATTACCAGCTGCTGCCGGACAAACAGACCCTGAAATGGCTCACCGACACCCAGGTTCCGGACGCGGGCACCCTGGTGTACGTCAATTACCTGCGCGAGGACGATCCGCCCAGCCTCACCGATCTGCAGGTGGGCAGCGTGATGCGCACCCTCTCCGAGTCCGTCGCCCTGGAGATCGCCCGCCTCTATGCGCAGCTCGAGGCCGTCTACCAGGCCGGGTTCATCGACACCGCGAGCGGCAGCGCCCTGGACAAGGTGGTGGCGCTGCTGGATGTGCAGCGGATCAGGGGGACGCGCCCGTCGGTGAAGGTCAAGCTCAGCCGGGCGTCCGGAACCCGGGGGACCATCAGCATCCCCGCCGGCACCCGCATCCTCGATGAGCAGGTGAAGCTCGAGTACGAGACCACGGAGACCGTGGTCATGGCGGAGCACCAGGCTTCGGTGACGGTCACCGCCCGCGACCTCGAGCCGGGCAACGAGCCGGCGGCGGCGGATACCCTGACGGTCCTGGCGGTGCCCATCGCGGGCGTCAGCGGCGTCACCAATCCGGCGCCGGCGAGTCGTGCCAGCGCGGACGAGACGGACGCGGAGCTGCGCACCCGGGCCAAGAACTTTCTGCACGGCAGCGAGCGGGCGACCCTTGGCGCCCTCAAGCAGGTGCTGGCGAAGCAACAGGTCGCGGGGGACGTGGAGGAGACGGCTCTCGGCGTGGTGACGGTCACCCCCCACGGCGATGACCTGACTCCGGAGCAGCTCCTGCAGCTCGACGCCGAGCTGCAGGCCACCCGCCCGGCGGGGGTGAGGGTTGACCTGGGCAAGCCACTGGTGCCGCTGGCGGTGGACCTCAGCGTGCGCCTGACGACCGCGGAGAAGACCCCGGAGGCCGACCTGCGCGCGGCGCACGCCCAGGTGCGCGATGCCATCCGCACCTATTTCGACGCCCTGGAGACCAGGTCCGACGCGAGCGTCAACCAGATCGTCGGCCGCGTGCTGGCCGTGCCCAACGTGCTCGACATCCAGATCGACAAGGCATCCACGACCGAGATCGTGGGCGGCGCACCCGTGGTCACGGATCGTCTCGACCTCGCGGCCGGTGTCATCGACCTCGCTGGGCTGCCGACGGTGCTGGGAGAGCTGAACCTGGCCGACAGCAACCTGCCGACCGAGCTCGATCTGCTGATCAACTTCCCGTCTGCCGCCGCGATCCCGGTCCAAGCCGAGATCGAGGCCGCGCTCGGCCAGGCCCTGGCCTACCTCAACGAGCTGGCGGCGCAGGACTTCGACCCGGCGGATGCCCTTGAGACGCAGAAGCGGAAGCTCGGTCTCGGTAAGTTCCTGCGCCTGCTGCCCTTGCCCGGCCACCCCGGGCAGACCCTCGACGGCTATGACGCGGCGCCAGACCCCACCCTGCTCCCGGCGGCCGCAGACCGTGCGCCCTACGTGGTGAGCCTGTTCCTGAGCCAGGCGTCAGGTCTCGACCAGCGTGCTGGCGGACGACAGCGACAGCTACACCCTGGCCAGGTCCGAACGGCTGCTGCTCAACAGCCTAGTGATCGCGGTGGAGGACAGCTGATGCCCAGCGCGCCGCGTATCCTGGAACGCCTGCCTTCGCTCTACCGCCCGGAGCCTGGTTATGACGACGATGACCCGCTGCTACAGCTCGTCCGCGCGGTCGGCGCTTTGCTGGATCAGATCAGTCAGGGTAGCTCCGAGGTGATGCAGACGCACTGGTTCGGCTACGCGGACAGCGCCGTCTACAGCGCATGGCTGGCGCGTGCCAGGGCGCTGAGCGGGTCTGGGCCGCTGGCGCTCGATGACCCCGCGATCGATCTGCACCCCTATCTCTTCGACCTCCCGCGCATCGCATCGCTCGTCGACCTGAGTCCATGGCGTGAACCCCTGCGCGATCGAGAGCGGGTCGAGACCTTCCGCCGGCGGATCCGTCGTATCGTTCGGCTGCACAGGGACGGCCTCGGGACGGCGCGGGCGCTGCGCACCATGACGCTGGCGGCCCTGCCGCAGGTTGATCCCGATGCGCCCGCGGGTCTGCGCGAGCGCCCCTTCACGGTGGAGGAGTTCAGCGGCGTCGATTCGCGGCTGCAGCCCGTCCAACAGGCCGGCCTTCCAGCGGATCTGGTCGGCCCCCTGATGCGCTGGTCGATCGACAGCCACTCCCTCACACCCGTGGCGCCGGTGGCGGTGATCCGGGGCGTCGCCCCGAGCGCGGGGCTGGTGGACCCGACCAGCCAACCGATCATCGAACGCTTCGACCCGGCGATGGGCACCGGCGTCGGCATTCACTATCAGGGCGATTTGGCCCCGGACGAGGCCCTGGCCCTGGTTCCGACCTACCAGTCCTGGCTCGGGGGCGAGGGCGGCATCGATCTGGCGGCCACCGTCCCGGTCGGGCTGGAGCCGGTGAATCCAACCGCCCCGGGACCCTGGAGCGCCGCGGTCGGCGCGCCCGCGGGCGCCGTCGTCGACCTGCAGCAGACCGCGGATCACTACCTGTGGGCCGCACTCAACATCGGTGGCGCGGGGAGCCTTTGGCGCAGCGATGGCACGACCTGGGAGGAGGTGCTGAGTGGCCTGCCGGAGTTGCATTGCCTGCTGCCGAGCGGCAATGAGCTGTTGGTCGGTTGCGCCACGGGGCTGACCCGGACGGAGATCCGACCGAGCGGGGGCTTCGCCCTGGCGCCGGACCCCTCCACGCTTTCTGATCCACCGGTTTTCGCCCTCGCCGCCGACGCGGGGGGGACCATCTGGGCGGCGACGGGCCGGGGTCTCGCGCGTGAGCAGGGCGGGGCGCTGGTCTATACCGAGCTCGGAGCCCGCCCCGAGACGGAGACCGGCGCTTCGCTGCGTGCTGCCGGATGCCTCGGGCGACCTGTACTGCGGCGGCGAGCTGGGCCTGTTCCTCTATCGGCCGTCGCGCGCACGCTGGTACCTGCCTGCTGGGCGAGGCGGTGGACGAGACGGTGAACGACTGGCTGCAGCTGGACCTGGCCGCCGGCGCCCTGCCGGCCACGGAAAGCCTCTTCGTGCCGCCCGTCAACGCGATCGCCCGCGGCCCGGATGCGGGCATCTGGCTCGGCACGGATCGGGGCATCGCGCGCTACCGCGCGCGCGAGCAGCGCCGAACCTACAGCACCCTGCTCGAGGCGATGCCGCGGCTCACCCAGGCCGTGGTGAACCGCATCTCGCTCGACGCCCGCCGACGTCTCTGGTTCGCCACCGGCGAGGGTTTGTTCGTTTACGACGGTCTCGATTGGTTTCAGCGTAAGGGCGCCGGTCTGGTGCGCCTTCCGCGCGAGGAGGAGGATCCGGAGCGGCCCCTGTTCTGGCGCTTTCAGCGGGGTAGCGGCAACTGGCAGTCCCTGGCGCCGCCGAGCACCTCCGGCTTCGTCGATTTTTCGGGGACCCAGATCGCTAGCGCCGAGCCAGCCGTGCTGTCCCTCGCCTGGACCGAGTCGGCACGGGCGCTGCTCGGCAGCTTCGACGGTAGCGAGTTCACGCCCAACCTCGGTGCCTCCCCCGCGCCTCTGGGCATGCGCTACAAGCCGAGCGCCACCCGGATCGCCGTCGGCGGCATCCCGGCACTGCCGCGCCTGCCGACTGGCGTCTCCCACTGGCGCTATCTGCAGCGGGAGGAGGGATCGCCGCCGACTCCCGTCGCCAATCCGGCCTGGACCCGCGAAGGCCGGTTGTTACCGCCGCCCGGCGAATCGGCCGCCCCGTTTGAAGGCCGTTACCTGGCGGAGATGCTTGCCTTGGGAGATTCGGTGTTCGCCTTCGCCCCGGCGGCTCGGGTCTGGTTCCGGTGGCGGCCCCGGGCGCCGCTGGCGGTGACTGTGCGCCTGGCGCGGGTGCCAGCGGACGAGCACATCGATCCCCTGATCCTGGACCGGGTGTGGAAAGAGCTCCGGCGGGTGAAGCCGGCGGTCGTGTCCCTGTACCTGGCCGTGGACGAGGAAATCGTGAGAGGGCTTTGACATGGGTGAACTGCTAGACGGATTCGGCGGCAAGGTCAGCGGCGAGCTGATCAAGGCCGCCGACTGGAACGGCATGCTGGCCAAGGTCGAGGAGATGCTCGATGCGGTGGCCGAAGAGCTGGGCGCGCGCGTCGACGCGCTGGAGGGCCGCGCGACCGATCTGGAGACGCGGATGACAGCGGTGGAGCAGCGGCTGGACGACGCGGAGCCGATGCTCGACACGGTGCGCAGCCGCTTCCGAAGGCTGGACCTGAACTCGGCCACCACCACCTTTGCGATCGGCCAGCGGGGCGAGGTCATCGCCAGGGTCACGGCGCTGGACGGCGGCGCCCTCGACCTGTCCGATGCGGCGGCGCGCCCGTGGGTGGATTTCGTCACCGTCTGGGGCACCTTGAAGGCGGCTAGCGGCTTCGCCAGCCGCGGCGGCGCCGGAGATCAGACCCTTTCGGTCCAGGTCAACGCCGCTGGCGAGGCCCGCGTGCTGATCCGTGCCGCGCATGCCGAGGCCTTCGCCGAAGAGGAGGAGGAGGAGATCGAGGGCTTCCTGTCGACGCGTCCGCAGGCCGGTAACGCGAGCACCATCGCCGATATGATTCTCGGCGCCAACACGCCCCGCGATGGTAACCTGAGCTTCGCCTATCAGGCGATCTCTCGGGAGTACGATCGCGTCGGCGCCAGCCAGCCGGTGTTCCAGCGCTACCTGGACACCTACTACCTGACCCAGCCCTCCCGCTCCACCGGCGGCTTCACGTCGGTGTTCACCCAGCGCTGGCGCGACTACCGCGCGACGGTGATGGCCTTCCTGAAGGCGGACAGCGATCCGACCACGGCCGATGGCGCTCTCGCCTCCGCCTCGATCCAAGTGACCTTCCGCGACTGGATCGCCCCCTGGATCGTGGTCGACTATCTGCCGGGCATCGCCAGCCTGCAGGTGGAGTACGGCAACCGCTTCCGCAATCTCATCGGCTTGGATCTCGGGCTGACCATGGGCAACATCGTCGAGGAGGTGAACGACATCGTGCTGGGCAAGGGCATTCTCGGTAAGCAGCGGGACCTGCTGGCGGTGGACAACGCCATCGGCGGCCTGCGGTTCGATGCCGATCCGCCCCCCTTTATGACCGATCTGGTGCAGGCGGTGCAGTACGGCACCCAGGTGCAGCATGCCATGTTCTACAGTCAGGCCATCACCCCCGGCGGCGATGCCGCCGCGAAGGGCTTCGAGGCCGTGGCCGGCTCCGCGGTCAAGGCCAGCGCCGAGGCCGGTCGCGTGCAAGAGGCGCTGATCGGAGAGGTGGACAGCAAGCTGGCCCAGGCGACGGACAGCCTGCTCAGCGAGATGAAGGTCTCCCAAGTGGCCTTTCAGGAGGAGCTCCTGCGCGAGGACGGGCCCATACTCAGCGTCCAGCGCGACGTGCAGGCCTTCTCGGGCACTATCCAGGGAATGCAGACGGCGCTCAATGGCAAGGCCAATGTGGAACTGATCTCCAACATCATTGGAACCCTGCCGCGGTAGCGTGCCGGTGAAGGACCCGACGACCGAGGTCCCCGGGCAAGCCCTGCGGTCGACGATCGCGGGTCTCGCCCAACCCCATCCGGTCCCGTACGCCATCCCGGCGGGGTCCGTGTTCCATTGGATTCAGGCAGGGACTGGCCCTGGTTCCGCTGCTTGCGGCGGGCCGCGTCCCTTGCCTTGATCAGCCGAGGTGCGCCATGTCGGAGCCCTACCTGCTTCCGGAGAACGTCAGCGCTGCGCATGCCGCGCAGGTGCTGGAGTTCCTGAATGCCGTCGCCAGTGCCGAGGAGCTGGCGGTCGCGGTGGAGATACCCCGGGAGCTCGACGTCGGCCCGCGGGTGGCCGCGAGGATCCTCGCGCGGCGTGACGAGCTTGGTGGATTCACCAGCCTGGAGCAGGTCTATGCGGTTCCCCTCGTGGGGCCGGAGCGGTTTACAGAGCTGGTCACCAGCCTCTCGGGTGCGCGCCCGCCGCAAGTGTTCGATGAGCGCGTCGACCCGGCCTTGCTCACCCAGATCACACAACGCCTGAACAATCTGGAGGGACAACTGCGCGCGACCGAGACCATTGGCCTCTCGGCGCTCGGTTCGGATGGATGGCTGGGTCAGGAGACCGTGCTGCTCGCGCAGTTGAGGGACGTGCGCGGGAGGCCCATGGTCGATCGTGCGGTCACCTTCGTCACCACCTGGGGTCGGCTGGGCGGCCGCTCGCGGGTGCGGTCCGTCGCGGGCAACAGCGTGACGGTGCGGACGGATCATCTAGGTCTGTGCAAGCTGCAGTTGGCAGCGTCCCTGGGGGAGGCGCTGACCGGCGTGCAGGAGGCCAGCCTGGGCGCCGCCCTGACCCTGCTCGGCGGCGGCAGCGCCACGCCGCGCGACCGGCTGGAGGCACTCACCGAGCTGGCTCGCCGCTACCGCGCCCCGGGCCACGACGACCTGCGGCGTGCCGTGGACGTCTACTACCGGCGCTACGGAGCCCAGGAGAGCGCCGATGCGCCGATGGACTCACTTGCGCGCTGGCCGAGCGTCGAGATCACCGTGCTGGCCTATGTGACACCGGAGCCGGGCGCCGTCACTGCCCACCCGACGACTACGCTGCTCAGCGTGCAGCAGCGCAACTGGTTCTACGCCTGGGCCTGGGCCTACCGCCAGCTGCTGGAACGGGAGAGCGGCCTGGTCGCCAGCCTCGGCGACGTCAAAGGCGAGGAACGCCGCGGCAGCGCCGTGCTCACGGATCTATTCAGCCGGGTCGGCACCTTCATGCGCTCCGAGGACGGCTGGGTCGGGCAGCTGGTCGCGCAGGATTTCGCGCGGAACAGCCTCAACGACTTCGTTCAGACCGGGCTGGCCAAGTTTCCGGAAACGGAACGCACGGCCCTGCTTACCGGCGTGAGCTCCGGCGCCAAGTCGCTGGCGGGGGGCGGCAAGCTGTTCTCCGCCCTGGAGGCCAGCCGCTCCGGCCTGACTGCCAAGATCGATAGCAGGGTCGAGGCAGACGGACGGGTAGCCCAGCTCGAAGACCGGTTGGGTCAGCTCGAAAACGTCGCGGCCAGGACTGCCGACCTCGACCGGCTCGAACGGGAGATTCTGGCACGGGCGGCCTTCGACGCGGGCAACCAGCTCGCGCGTTTCGAGACGGAGGTGAACGCGGCGATCGCGGCCAAGGGCGACGCGGCCCAGGTGGATGCGCTGAACCGGCAGGTGGTCGCGCTTCAGCGTCAGGATGAGGCGTTCCAAGCCGATCTCGCTTCCGTCAACACCAGACTGGACACGAAGGCGGACGTGCGCCGGCTTGATACCCTGAACGGCCAGGTGTCGGAGCTGCAGAACCAGAACCGGGTCATCAACGACAGCTTGGTCAACGTCAACAGTCGGTTGAGCGGCATCGACCGCAGATTCGTCGCCATCGACACGCGCCTGGACGGAAGGCCGAGATGAAGATGCTCCAGGGTGTACCTCAGGGCGGGACGGAGGCCGTCGGCCTGGATCGGACCTGGGACTTGACCGGGTCCAACAGCGGCGATGGGCGTCGTTATCAGCTTCGCTTCGCGCTCCAGCTGCCCACCGGCGGTGTCGCGGAGGATGTGGTGCTCGACGCGAGCACAGGGCTGCGGCTCAAGGCTCTCGCGTACAGCTTCAACGCCTTGGACGCGCAGTCCCCGGAACCCGCCCAGGTCAGTCCGGCGGGAGATGGCACTGGCCTGTTGATCGGTCTGCCCCGCGCGCGGTTGATCAGCGGCATCCGCTTCCGCAGCAGCCTTGTTGCCGGCGGCAAGACGACCCAGTTATTTCGCACCGACGGCGACGCCATCGCCGACGAGGCGGCCGCCTCCTGGCCCAACGTCGACTTCCCGTTCGCCAAGGGGGGCGGCGAGACAGTGTCTTGGAAGACAGGCGCGCCCGGCTCGAAAGCGAGCGGCAAGGTTACAACGAGTGACACGTCGCATGGCATAACCGTACAGGACGATAGCCTGATCCAGGTCAAGCTGGCGCACCAAGTGGCGGTCGTGGCGCCCGGTCTGGTCGATAGCCGTATCGTTGTCCGCCTGCTGGGCGCCTCGGGGTTCTCCGCGTTGGTGAGCGCGGACCTGACCGAGGTGACGCTTGCCACCGGGCCGGAAAACCTGCGCCTGGGCGTGGGGCTACCGGCGCTTGGGCCGGAGGTCTTTTTCCTGCCGCTGCGCTTCGAGCCCGATGTCCAGGTAGACGCCGGCGTTGAGGTGCGAAAGCAGCTCGATGGCCTGATTCAGCGGCTCAGGGACAAGCTGGCTGACGCGGCCGCCAATGCGGTTCCGGTACTCCCCGATCCCTTGGCGATCGATCTGGTGGTCGAGAGCGATGCCCCCTGCCGCTTCTCGATCAGCCAATTCGGGATCGTCTACAAGTTGGCGCGGCAGTCGTTCCCGGACGGGTCTCCCAAGCAGGTGCTGCGCTTTCCAAAGGGTCAGCTCGCCCGCCGCAGGATCGAGCTGCAGGTCCCAGGGTCGGTCAAGCTGACGAGCGCCATGCTGACCTTGGCCGGTGACGGTATCGCGGACCCGGCGGGAACCTCGGGGCCGCCGACCACGGGGCAGTTGAGCGCAACCCTGGGTGCGGCGGGCGCTAGCGGCGTGCGCCTCGATGGCGCCGGCCGGTGGGCGAGCCCGGTCGAGCTGAGCAAGCCAATCCTGTGCGACGGCTGGGACTTGCTGCTCGCGGGGCTCGCCGCCGACACAAGACTGCGTTTCGAGCTCATCGCCGATCTCGACTGTAGCCCCGCCGGCGACGTGCTGGCGCAAGCGGAAGGGGCGTTGCAGCGTCCCGAGCGCCGGCGGTTGCTGCGTTTTCGTTTTCGCGAGCCGGTGCTGCTGCAGGCGGGCAGCTACTGGCTTGCCGTGGAGAGTGCCGAGGGTGCGTCCGTATGGTTCCTGGAATCCGCACCCGGACGAGCGATCCTGCGATTGCGCCAGCGCGGCTGGGAAGGCGTCGCCGGCGTGGTAGATCAGGTGGGCATCGGGGTTCCGCTGGCTGTGGGGGGGGAGCCCTCGGAGCAACCGCGATATCCCGAGATCAGCCTGGGCGGGATGGCGCTGCCGTTGATCAGCGGCGACCCCGACTGGGTGTACGAGCTGGGTCCCGCGCTCGCCGCTACAAGTCTGGCGGGGAGTGGTCTGGTCGTGTTGGCGCTGGAGGTGCTTGCGGCGGGAGCGAAGCCCGTAACCGCATATCCGCCCAGGATCCAGTTCGATCTCTGAGGGCATTGCGACAGCCACGGCCGTCCGTCATGCGAGTTTCAACCCCCATCGCGTCCGGCTCGATCCTCGCCACCGGCATCCGAGCTCTCGCGGGACGCGAAATCCTCCGGGCGACGTGGGCAGTGGGGCTAGCCGTTCGCCCTTTCCCGCAGCAGCTTGACCTGAAACAGGGTATTCCTTTCTTCCTCTTCCAGGGCCGACTGTATGAAGTGAATGGTTCTCTGATACAGGGGGATGATGTTGTATTTCAGTGCGTTGACACGCTTTTGCGCCTTGCGCTGCTCTTCCATGAGGCGGTGCAGGGCGATCTCCACCTCGCCAAGGCGTGCCAGGACCACGGCGAGGTCTGCCAGGTGCTCGCGTGAGTTGTCGAAGCTGGCGTCCGTGCCGAGCAGCCCGACGGGCTTGAGCGGAACACGTTCCGCGGTGGCCGCGGGATACTCCACCCCCAGGCTGCGCCGGGGCAGGATATCGACCTTGAGCGCCGGCTCCGCGCCCAGCGCGGCCTGGTGGATGCCGCGGCTGCCCATGCGCAGCTGGGTGATCGACAGACACCGGTAGGCCTCCCAAAGACCTTTTTCCGCCTCGGAGCGCAGCCGGCGGTACTCGCCGATGCGCTCGTAGACCAGGCGGGTCAGTAGCTCGCGCTTGCGCTCCAGGAGGTCGTGGCCCTCCTCCAGGAACTTGACCTGCTTCTTCAGACGCAGGAGGGTGTTCTTGGTTGGAGGGGCTTTGATGAGTTGTTGGGCCATGGTCGGGTCTGTTCGGATCGGGGGCTCGTTGAATCAAAAAGTCATTCTCATTCAGACCCTTGGTGATATTTCGCCAAATCCGTCTCGCTCACGCGCGTAAGCATGTCCCGCGGGAAGCTGGACATCAGCTCCCAGGCAAGGTTGAGCGTGGCCTCGATGGATCTGTCTTCCGCCTCCCCCTGGCCGACGAAGCGCTCGTCGAACGCGTCCGCGAACTTGAGGTAGCGGCGGTCGCGCTCGGATAGCTCGTCGGCACCGATGATGGAGGCGAGGTTGCGGGTCTCCAACGCGCGGGCGTAGAGGGCGTAGAGCTGGGCCGCGACGCGCGGGTGATCTTCCCGCGTGTCGTCCTTGCCGATCCCGTCCTTCATCAGCCGCGAGAGGCTGGGGGAGATGTGCACCGGGGGGTAGATGCCCTGGTTGTGGAGCTCACGCGACAGCACGATCTGGCCTTCCGTGATGTAGCCGGTGAGGTCCGGGATCGGGTGGGTGATGTCGTCCGAGGGCATGGAGACCACTGGCATCATGGTGATGGAGCCATGGCGCTCATGGATGCGCCCGCAGCGCTCGTAGATCTCGGCCAGGTCCGAGTAGAGGTAGCCCGGATAACCCTTGCGCGCGGGGACGTCGCCCTTGGCGGTGGCGACCTCGCGCAGGGCCTCGGCGTAGTAGGTCATGTCCGTCATGACCACCAGCACGTGGCGGTCGAGATCGTAGGCCAGGTACTCGGCGGCAGTGAGCGCCGTGCGGGGGAGCGTGAGGCGTTCCACCGGCGGGTCATCGGCCAGGTTGATGAACATCACCACGTTGCGCAGCACGCCAGAGCTCGCGAATTCGTCCTGGAAGAATTTGGCGTCCGCGTAGGAAACGCCCATGGCCGCGAATACGATGGAGAAGCTGGACTCTTCGTCCACCAGTTTCGCCTGGCGCACGATCTGGGCGGCCAGGCGATTATGAGGCAGCCCCGAGCCGGAGAAGATCGGCAGCTTCTGCCCGCGCACCAGCGAGTTCAGACCGTCGATGGTGGATACGCCGGTTTGGATGAACTCCCGCGGATAGTTGCGCGCCGCCGGGTTGATGGCTGAGCCCCCCACGGGCCGGCGGATGTTGGACAGAATGGGAGGCCGATCGTCCCGGGGCTCGCCCAGGCCGTTGAAGACGCGGCCCAGGATCTCGGGGGAGAGGGCGATCTCTACCGGCTCGTCGAGGAACCGCACCCAGGTGGACTCCAGGTCGAGATCCTCCGTGCCTTCGAACACCAGGACCAGCACCTCGTCGTCCGCCGCGCGGATGACCTGGCCATTACGCTTGGCGCCATGGTAGTCCTGGATCTGCACCCGGTCGCCGAAGGCCACGCCGGGGGTGTTCCGCATGACCAGGAGGCCACCACGGGCCTCGGATGCCGTACGGTATTCTTTGATGCTCACGGGTGCTCCCCTTGTTTCGCGTATTCGAGGCGGATGTTCTCGAGCTCCTGCTCAACGTCTTCGCGGAACTCGGCGATCTTCTCCACCTGATCGCTGCTGTACATGGACTTACAGCGACGCGCCTTGGCCAGCAGAGGGAGGTTCTGCAGTTCCTGGACCGGCACGCCCATTTCCACCAGTTTCGCGCCCTTCTTATAGATGCGCAGCGCGAGGTCGAGCAGCGCAAACTGCTTCTGCGGCGAGCAGAAGGTGTCCACCTGGTCCAGGGCGCTCTGCTGCAGCACCGCCTCCTTGATCAGGGCGGCGCCTTCCAGCTCCCACCGCTGGGCGTCGGACAGGGCCTCCGGGCCCACCAGGTTGACGATGCGCGAGAGCTCGGCGTCCCGCGCCAGCAGCGCCAGGGCCTGCGTTCGGCGCTTCTCCCAATCGCGGTCGATCTCTTGATGCCACCATTCGGCGGCGGTGTGCACGTGGCCGGAGAAGCTGGTCACCCAGTCGATGGAAGGGTAGTGGCGGGCGTCCGCGAGCTCTTTCGACAGTGCCCAGAAGGTCTCGATGATGTCCTTGGTGTGGCTGGTCACGGGCTCGGAGAAGTCACCACCGGGTGGCGAGACCGCGCCGATCAGGGTCACCGAGCCGGAGCTGGCGCCGAAGGTCTCGACGCGGCCGGCGCGCTCATACACCGCTGCCAGGCGCGAGGCGAGATAGGCGGGATAACCTTCTTCGACCGGCATCTGGCCGAGTCGGCCGGAGACCTCGCGCAGGGCCTCGGCCCAGCGGCTGGTGGAGTCAGCGAGCATGACGACGTCGTAGCCCATGTCCCGGTAGTACTCGGCCATGGTCATGCCGACATAGATGGACGCCTCCCGCGCTACCACCGGCATGTTGGAGGTGTTGGCGACCAGCAGGGTGCGCTCCATGAGCTTGCGGCCGGTGTAGGGGTCGTCCAGCTTGGGGAAGCTTTCCAACACGTCGACCAGCTCGTTGCCGCGCTCGCCGCAGCCGACGTAGATCACGATATCCGCGTTGGACCAGCGGGCGATCTGTTGCTGAACGACGGTCTTGCCGGCGCCGAATGGCCCGGGTACGGCGCCCTTGCCCCCCTTGAGCTGGGGGAAGAAGGTGTCGATCACCCGCTGGCCGGTGATCAGGGGCGAAATGCCGTCGTCACGCTTGCGGTATGGGCGTGGCTTGCGCACCGGCCAGCGATGGTAGAGTCGCAGCTTGTGGCTGTGGCCGCGTTCGTCACGAACGTGGGCGATGGTGGACTCCAGATCGTAGTCGCCCCCGGGGGCCAGCTCTTCCAGCTCGCCCGCGATGCCTGGCGGCACCATGATGCGGTGCTCGATCGTCTCGGTTTCCTGCACCCTTCCCAGCACGGTGCCGGGGCCGACCTTGGCGCCTGGCTCCAGCTCGGGGCTGGGCTCGAACTCCCAGGTGCGGCCGCGATCGAGGGCGGGGACGTCCAGCCCGCGGCGGATGTAGTCGCCGGACTCCAGGGCGATCTTTTCCAGCGGTCTCTGCACGCCGTCGAAGATACCGCCGAGGAGGCCCGGTCCCAGCTCGACGGAGAGTGGCCAGCCGAGGCCCACCGCGGGTTCGCCCGGGCGTACGCCGTCCGTCGACTCGTAAGTCTGAACGATGGCCTGCTTGCCGGCGAGCGAGATGACCTCGCCGAACAGACCCAGCTCACCGATCTTGACCTGCTCGCCGTTGCGCACGCCGGGCAGGTCGATGGTGACGATGGGGCCGTTGATGATGCGGATGGTTCCGACTCGATTACGCTCGCTCATGTGCTCACCCGCTGAATACGTTGCCGGTTTCGAAGCCGCTCGGCAGCAGCCGCTCCAGGATCACCTGCTCGACACGCGAGCGCAGTCGCTCGAGTCGTCCCTCGAAGGTGTTGTCGGCCCGGATCAGCGCGTCCGCGCTCGTGACGCGTATGCCGCCCAAGGTCTCGATGGGGTCGGGGGACAGGCGGATGGTTTTGTCCGGGACCGCGGCGCGGGCGAACTCGTCCCATCGCGGCGCGAGTCTCTGGTGGTCGTGGAGATTGACCTCGGCGACCAGCTGGTCGGACTCGATCTGGCCGGCTGCCTGGGTGAGGTACGCCTTCAGCGTCTCGAAGTACACCGCCTCGTCCTGCATGTAAGTTTCCATGCGATCACGCAGGCGTCGCTCGACGTTGGTCACCAGGTTCCAGCGCACCCGGTCCAGGTGGCTCTGCAGCTTCAGCTCGCTGGCCTGAACCTGCTGACGGAAGGTGCGCTCTCCGAGGGACTTGGCGATGGACTCCTCGCGCTGCTCGCGCAGCCGTAAGCGCTCGGACGCTTCACGCAGAATGTTGTCGCGGCTGCGTTGACCCCGTTCCCGGTACTCGTTGGCGAGTCTTTCGGCACGGGCCAGAATGGCTTTTTCGAGCTCTAGTACCTGATTCACGATCTATTCCGTGGTGTTGAAGGTTACATCCGGATCCAATGCGCAGAGAGGGCGTGGGACGGGCGGCCTGCTCAGGGGGTCGTATCGCCCTGCAGATTGCCGAACATGGCCGTCAAACGGTCCGCCACCTCGCTGGCGAGATGCGGCGGGTCTTTCAGCGGTGGTATTGACACCACGACGACGTTACCGCCCTCCGAACGCACCTGCTGGAGACTGGCGATACCCGACCCCATGATCCGGTCGTCGACGATCACGAAGGCCCGTTCACGGTTCCTGTTGATCTCCCGAAAGACTCGGTCGACATCAGCGGGCTCCGGGTTTGGGATGGTCTCGAATCCGATCAGCCGGAATCCGTCCGCGAGGCTGTCGTCGCCCAGGAACAACATTCGGGTGGTCCGGCCCGGCTCTCCGTCGGCGGCCATGCGCTCTCTCCCTCTCGTTGATCAGATCTTGTTCAGCAACAGGATGCTGATCACCAGACCGTAGATGGCGATACCTTCCGCCAGGCCCAGATAGATCAGCGTGCGGCCCAGGGTCTCGGGTTTTTCCGTGATCGCGGCCAGGGAGGCGGCGCCGATGGGGCCCACGGCGATGCCCGCGCCGATGGTGGATAGGCCAGTCGGAATGCCCACGCCGAGAATCGCCAGGCCCATACCGGTGGAGATCTCGGTGACCGCGACGGTCACCGCCTCGGTCTGTGCCATCGCGTCTGAGATGCCCAGGGCAAGGAGTCCCAGTTGAGCACCCAGGAAGGCGATGAGCTGCGTGCCCATGGCGGGCTTGAACCAGGGCCGCATCCGTGCGCTGTAGCCTGGGCGCATCTCGAGGAAGATGCCGGTTGCGATCAAGCCGATGATGGCGAAGGACATGAGGCCGACGAGCCAGTACATGGTCAACTCCTGTGTCGTGTCAGTTGAATGGATCTGTTTGAAATCGTTTTGTAGTCGCGGCGTTGCGTAGAGCGCAGAGGGACTGCGAGTACCCGTGTCAAGAAGATGCTTCCTGTTCCTTCGGCGCGTGCCGCAGCTTGAGCGGCGCAAATTCGTGACCGTCGCCGGAGAAGTAACGCGCGAAGCCCTCGTAGAATTCCAGACGGAGAACCTGAATCATTACGATTCCGCCCTCCAGCACGATCATGAAGACGTTACCCAGGATGATGGTCACTACGTGCCCGAAGGCCCCCATCATGTCCGCCAGGGTGAATACCGCGATCGCCAGCGCCACGTGGTTCAGGCTGAAGGCGGCCACACGCAGGAAGGACAGGGTGTTGGAGACATAGCCGATGATGGTCTCCAGGGTCTCGATGAAGACCACCAGCACCTTTTCACCCGTGGGCGCGTCGAGGTGTTGCCAGCTGTGCCAGGCCAGGAGACCGAGGGCCGTGGCCACGAGGAGCATGGGGAAGGTGCCGAAGCCCTGGCCGCTCCCCAGGTTCAGGCCGCCCCAGATGAGGGACAGGTAGAAGACCAGATTGACCAAGCCGTGGTGGCCGAATATGGCACCGGACCAGTTCTTCACCACCATCCGGTTGTAGATCGCAAGGGTGCAGGCCAGAGCCAGGAAAAGGACACCCCAGCCGAGCGCGATGGTCAGCATCAGGATCGGGTCGTGCAACGGCGACATCCAGAGCGCGGGAAGCAGGTGCTCGTAGCCGAAGATGCTGCCGAACAGGAAGCCGAACACCATGGAGGACAAACCCGCCATCACCCCGAACAGGTAGAAACGGCCAAGCTTCTCGCGCAGGTACCAGGCGAGGCCCACGATGACCGCCCCCTGGCCGACGTCTCCGAACATGCTGCCGAACATCAACAGGAAGGTGACCGCAAACAACGGGGTTGGGTCGACCTCCCCGTACTGGGGTATGCCGTATTGCTTTACCAGCAGGGAGAAGGGCTCCAACAGGCGGCTGCGCACCGGCACGGTGGGCACCAGGGTGCGCTCGTCCGGACGCGGGTCGCGGCTCTGGAGCTCGAAAGGAAACGCAAGGCTTTCCTGCAAGCGTTTTTCCAGCCTGGGGACCTCACGAGCGGGAACCCAGCCCGCGAGGCAGGCGAGGTGACCGGCGCTGCGGATGGAGGGATCCAGGGTCACGAAGGGCTCCGCCAGGAGCAGCAGCTGCCGAGTATCCCGGAGGCGCTGGATGAAGGTGGCGGACCACTCGGCGAGCCGTTTGTGCAGCGCGGCGCGCTCCTGATCGATGCCCATCCGGCGTTTGGCGAGCTCTTCGCGCATGACCTCGGGCTGATCGTTGAGCTCCGGCGGAATGGGCAGATTCTGGAAGCCGGCGGAGGCCAGCACCGAGGTTAGTTGTGACTTTTTCTCGCCCGCGGGACCGACGATGACGACGTGGGCGCCGCCGCCGCTGACCATGTAGACGAAGAGCATGTGACTGGCCAGTCCTGCGGCGCCCTCGAGCTGGCGCACGTTCTCCCGCGGCACGATGCCGACATGGATGTCCAGGAACCGGGTCTTGCTGCGCAGGAGACTCAGATCGATGTTGAGATTGGCGAAGTTCGCCAGGGCCGTTTCCTGTTCCTTGGTCAGTCGCTCCTCGTCGTCCAGCGCTCGGAACTGCTCCTCGTAGCGCGAGCACTCGTTCCAGATCTTGCCGAGCCAGTCGTTGCTCTGCTGCAGCTCGGGCTGCGGGATCACTCGCACCTGCTCGATGCCCTGATCCTCGGGCAGAGGGATGAGCTTGCCGATCTTGTCCAGACGCGCGCGGGCCTGTTGGAAAAGCTCCCGGTAGCTGCGGCCAGGCGCGTTCGAGAGTCGCGTCTCCTCCGGCGGACGGGTGTCGGCATGGAAGCTCTCCGCCTTCGCCAGGGTCAGGGACGCCTGGGGCAGATCCTCGGTGAGGACCAGCAGGCGCACGAGCTTCATGGGTGTGGGCCGCAACATGGTTCGACTATCTCGCTCTCGATTCGGGGAGACCCGAGACGTGCGTGAGCGCCCGGTCCTCCCAACCCTTAATGCGGCACCTGATCACGCGGCCGCGCTCATGGATCCGAGCGGGCAGTTGGGCTCCGCCAGCTCCACCGCGATGTTCACCAGGTCGGCGGGTAGCTCCAGTAGACGGCCCTGGACCAGGGAAAACAGCATAAACAGGTCCATCTCTCGCAGGATGAGATAGGCCAGTGCCCTTGCCACCCCGGAGCGGCCGTGGCGCAGGATCCGCACCGCCTCTCGGCTCAAGTAGACCCCCATGCGCTTCTGGACGTCGATCACGCTGACGCTGTCGGCCAGCAGCTCTGATAGCGGAGGCGGCAGGGCCGCGAGCACCTGCTCGAAGCTCTCCAGATTGACCAGTGCCAGCAGGCGCTCCCGATGCAACAGCCGGGATGAGGGGATCAGCTGGTAGAAGGTCTCGCTGGGGGAGAGCTGGTAGGAGAATCGGAAGCGCAGCAGCCACAGCAGGTCGACCCGGTCGAGGACGACACCCAGGAGCTCCTGCAGCGGCCGCAGGTTTTCGTCATGGAACTGCATGACCTGCCGCACCAGTCCGGCGTAGTAGCGTTGATCGATCGTCGCCTCGAGGGCGAAGGGCTCGCGCTTCTGCTCGAAGATCTCCCGCGCCTGACGGGCGATCAGGCTGTAGGGCCCCTGCTCGATCTGCCGCAGCAGCTCGAGGACGTTTTCCGCCCGGAACAGCTCGTCGCGATGGATGAGACGCAGATTGGGGGGCAGATCGTAGAGGTTGTCCCGGATGTCCTTTGGGTCCAGGTCGTAGAGCTTGCCCCTGATGAGGCTTTTCAGGTTGAACAGGGCGTACTTGCGTCCCCAATCGAGCACCAGCTTGCGTTCCGCAGCCAACATGGGACGAACCAGAATCGTGAGCTCGGAGAGCAGGGTCTGAATCAGGGCCTGCTCGATGGCGCGGCTGCGGGCGCGGGGCGTCAGGTGCTCATCCAACACGGCGGAAAGCCCGAAGCGCTCGGCGAGCTCGCCCAGGTCCTGGCGCGTGAGGGAGGCGATCAGCGCCGGATCCAGCAGCCTCGCGGCCATGACCGAGACTCGGGTGTTCAGATAGGCCTGATTGGCGGCAATGGTCATCGGCGGATCATGATGCTTGGTACTGCTCGGGTCGGCGCCGATGGCGCCGAATGGCGGGCGCTGTCAGTGTTCGCCGGAGACTAAGGCCTCGAAGGCGGCTTCCAGGGCCTCGTCCTCATGTTGCTCGGCCAGGTCACGCAGCTGGACGTGACGCTCGTCATAGCGCCGCTTGAGCTCGGCGACCGTCTGCTCGGAGCGTTCCTGCGCCTTCTTGATGAAGGAGCGGTGAAGGTCCGGTACCCGTGATATGAATCGCTCTTCCTCGGCCCGTGCCTCCATGAGCGCGCCCTGGATGATGTTGTCCTGTTCGGCCTCTGCCTGTTGTGCGATCTTCTCCGCACGTACCTCGGCCTCGAGCAGTCGCTGCAGGGTATCGTCCATCGCTTGAGCCTCGTATTTCGAACTACACCGGGGCAAGGATGCTACAGAATCATGACGCTTGCGTTGCCCCGGTTCATGCAATCGCAAGCTCCCAACCGCCTCCGTCGACGACTAGGTCGTCGCGCAAGCGCACTGGCCTTGGCGGTTCGGGGCGGGCTGGCACCTACCAGCGGCGTGAGCCGCTCAAACCGATCGGGTCGGGAAACCGCAGTTTTCCGATCCCGCGTCGCGGAAGTCCGTAGTTGGGCTGTGCGAAACCCCTGTTGGGGAGGTGCCCTGGTCGGTACCGCTTGCGCCGACCGGATGGAAACGCGAAATGGCCGTGGCGCTGCCGTGATGACGGCTCACCCCGCCGACAGGGATATATCTTCCACCTTGGCACAAAGGGAGGAGGATAGGCGCCCTCGACATCCGCGCACATTAAGCTAAAACGATGCATAAATCGCGTGCGATTGCTCGGGATTTTGAGCTAGATCACATCTGCCTGGAGGTTAGCGCTGGGGTGGCGTTCGGATTGACCGTCGTCACTGATCCGGTCGAGACGGGCAACAGGAATACTGGGATCAGTTAGAATATTCTTATAGAGCGAAATAGTGCTTTTTTTGGTCCGTGCGCTGTCCTGGCGAGGGTGCCGGGGCGCCGAGTTCCGGAGATGGCACCACCCTCTCTGGAGGGGAATTGAGTTCGCCTTGTCGGAGGTGGCGGCACCCCCGCCTGCTACGAACCGGAAACGGTGCCGAGAGCGTGAGCGGCATTGTGAGCGGACCGAATAGCGACCGGCCAACTACAGGTCTACGGCGGAGTCTGCACCGCCACGAGATAAGCAAATGGGCGAACAGACCAAGGTGTCGGAGACCGCTTCCGTAGACCGTGCCATCAACCAGGTTCTGGCCGCGGAGCGAGAGGCGCGCGAGGCAGTGGAGCAGTGCCGCGCCCGAGCGGCCCAGATGGTTGCAGAGGCCGAGGATCGGGCCCAGGCCGTCGCCAAACGCACCGAGAGACGGATCAAGGCCGCGCACCGTATCGCTGACATGGCCGTGGAACGGGCGCTCAAGGAACTGCTCGGCAAGGTGCCGCGAGCCGTTGTCTCCGAACGGCGGGCCCCGGGGACAAAAGGGTCTGAACGCGCGGTGGAAGTCCTGGCGGATGAGATCATCGATCCGGCGCCATGAACACATTGTGCCGATTCGCCTATGCCCAGGCGCGTATCCAGGCGCGCTACACGCGTCTGCCGACGGAGGACGACTGGCAGCGGCTCGCGCCGGCACGAACGCTCCCGAGCTTCCTCGAAGATGCGCGCGAGGGCGTTATGCGCGACTGGGTGAAGGGGTTTTCCGGTCAGAGTGACGCCCACGACCTTGAGGTCGGCGTGCGCACCCTGTTCCGGGAGACGGCCGATGAGCTGGCGGGTTGGTTGCCCGAACCCTGGCGGCCCGCGATGTTATGGACCCGCTGGCTGCCGCTCCTTCCGCTGCTGGACCACCAGGCCCGCACGGGTTCCGCTCCGCCATGGCTGCACAGAGACCCCGACTTGCAAGGGCTTCTTACCGACGGCCTGACGGACCCCGAAAAACTGCGCGGGGCGGGAGCCGGTGCGCTCGCGGACGCGCCCGCCGAGCCCGCGGCAACCTGGGTGATGGAATGGCGACGGCTGATGCCGCCGGGAAAGCGATCGTTTGTGCGTCATATGGACGACCTCGCCGGGCTGCTCGGCAAGCATCTCGCGGTCTTTCGGGAAACCCGCTCCGAGTCCGCCTGGGATGTCCGCAGGGCGTTGCGCGGTCGCCTCGCGTTACTGTTGCACCGGCATTTGCTGCAGCCCGCCGGCGCTTTCGTCTTCCTGGGCTTGACCGCCTTGGACCTCGAACGCCTGCGCGGTGAGCTGGTGAGCCGGGCGCTGTTCGCGGCAGGCGAGGGGACCGTCTGATGCTGCGCTCCGCCTCCACCCGCTGGTTCGAGGTGCTCTGCCCGCGTAGCCAGAGCGTGCACACGGTCGCCGAGCTGGCCCGTACGGGGGCGGTGGAGGTGGAGGTGCGCCCTAGGGTAGTGGAGGACTTCCCGGTGCAGAACCTGACGTCCGGCCTGGCGCGCTATCAGGATTTTCTTCCGCGTTACGGGCGTTACTGGGACCGGGGCCGATTGCGCCGCATGCCTCTGGCAGAGGCGCCCGCGGTCGTGCTCGCGCGGGCGCTGGATCGGATCGAGTCCTGGCGCCGCGAGGCCGACCCGCTCATCGATACCCTGCAGGCCTGTGAGGAGGAGCTGGTTCGGCTCAAGTGGCTCGCTCAGATCATCGCGCGCATCGAGCAGAGCCCCCTCGATTTCGGACTGGTGACCGAGAGCGGGCCGCTGCTCCGCACCTTTTGCGCAATCCTGCCGCGGGAGGCGGACCCGCGGCTGCCGGAGTGGGCGCTATCCCGCACCGTCCCTTGGGAGGACGAACGCTGCTACATGATCCTGGGGCCCGCGGAGCGTCTCGATCAGTTGAAGCACCAGGTCAAGGCCGCCAAGGGCCGTATCATCGAGCGTCCATCCTGGCTCCGGGGCAATGCCGGGGAGGCGCTGAGCCGGGTCAACGCCCGCCGCGCCTTTCTCTCGACCCGCATCGTTCACCTCTATGCCGAGCTAGACAGCCTGTTCGAGGACTACGACCTGGGCGACCTGCTCGGCGAGGTCGCCTGGCTCGAATGGTTCGGCCGCCAAGTGGAAGGCCTGGAGCTCGCGAGCGACCACCTGACCTGGGTCACGGGCTGGACGGACGACCTGAGCGGCCGCACCCTGCTGCGGGCGCTCGAGACCGCCGGCACTCACGCGCTGCTGCGTTTCGCGCCGCCGCCGGACGGAATGCGTCCTCCGCAGATCCTCGACAACCCGGCGTGGCTGCGGCCCTTCGAGGTATTCGCTCGCGCCTTCGGCGTCCCCGGTCGCGACGAGGCCGACCCGACCCCGGTGCTGGGCGTGGTGGTGCCGCTGCTGTTCGGCTACATGTTCGGCGACGTGGGTCAGGGCCTGGTGCTGCTGGCCCTGGGCCTGTGGCTTAAGCATCGCTTCGAGGCGGCGCGGCTGCTGGTCGCCGGGGGCGTGAGCGCGATCATTTTCGGCTTCCTGTTTGGCAGCGTATTCGCCAGCGAGGCGGTGATCCCGGCTCTCTGGCTGCATCCGATGCATGCCCCCGTGACCGTGCTAGTCGTCCCCCTGGTTTTCGCCGTCGTGCTGCTGAGCCTCGGACAGATACTGTCCGGCGTCAGCGCCCTGTGGCGAGGTGAGCTTCACCGCTGGCTGCTGGTGGACGCGGGCTTTCTGCTGCTCTATCTGGGTTTGATCGGACTGGTCGCCGGCTCCGTGCTGGGCTGGTTGGCCCTGCTCGGGCTGGGATGGTACCTGGCGGGAAGCTTCCTCGACCAGCGTCGCCTGATCGGTGCCCTCGCCGCACTCGGTCACCTGATCGAGAGCGGGCTGCAGATCCTGGTCAACACCCTGTCTTTCGCACGGGTGGGCGCCTTCGCGCTCGCCCACTCCGCCCTCTCCGCCGCGGTGGTCACCATGGCCGAGGCGAGTGGATCCTTCCTCGGTGGCCTCCTGATCATGATCCTGGGCAACCTGTTGATCATCGGCCTGGAGGGGCTGGTGGTCGCGATTCAGACCACCCGGCTGGTGCTGTTCGAGTTCTTCAATCGTTTCCTGCGCGGGACCGGCAGGATCTTTCGGCCTTTACCCCCGCCGCCGGCGCTCGTTACTGGAGAAGTGTCATGACCAAGCAAGTCCTGCTCGCAACCTCGATGGTGCTCGCCGTCGCCGTGCTCGCCGCGCTGGGCAGCCTGCTGCTGTGGCAGCCGGAGGTGTTCGCCCAGGAGGTGGTCGAGACGACGGTCGAGATCATCGATCCAGGTGTCCTGCAATGGGGGTATCTCGCCGCCGCCCTGGCCACCGGGTTGGCGGCCCTGGGCGCCGCCTACGCCGTCGCCGCAGTGGGCGCCGCGGCCGTCGGGGCGCTGGCCGAAAAGCCTGAGTTGTTCGGTCGCGTGATCATTCTTGTCGGTCTGGCGGAGGGTATCGCCATTTACGGGGTCATCATCTCGGTGCTGATCCTCAACAAGCTGGGATGAGCTGACATGACCCTGTGCGCCTTCGTCGGGGACGAGGTCACGGCCGCGGGCTTCCGCCTCGCCGGTGTGGATGTCCACGCGCCGGAGCCGGCAGCCGCTCCGGGCTTGTTCCGGCGCCTGGGTCAAGAGGTCGAGCTCATCCTGATCACCGCGGAGGCCGCCGCTTGGCTCCCCGGGGAGGACTTGCGTCGGACCCTGATCGCGGAGCGGCCCCTGGTGCTGGTGATCCCGGACGTGCGAGGACGCGCGCAACCGTCTGACCTTGGCGCTGCGCTCAGGCGGCAGCTGGGGATGGCCGAATGAAGCTAGAAGATCGCCAGCGCGGCCTGCTCAACCTGGTCGCGGAGTATCGGGAGCGCGAATGTCGCCGCCTCCTCGACGAGGCCGATGCCCAGGCCCGGGACCTGGTCCGACAGGCCTATCGCAGGGAACGCGCTCATCTGCACGCTCGCGTCGTGGCCGAACGCAGTCGGGCGCAGGCGCGCATCCAGGCCGCCCGGGCAGAGCGCGCGACGCGAGATCGCTGGGCCAGCGAACGCTCCAGCGCCGAGCTCCTCACCGCAGCCTGGCCCCGGCTGCGGGAGATCCTGTTGTCGCGCTGGCACGATCCGGCGCACCGTCGGCGCTGGGTGAGCGGTTACCTGCGCCGGGGGCAAGCGGTCTTGCCGCTGGGGATCTGGACCGTGCGCCATGCACCCGAGTGGGGCGAGGACGAGCGCGCGGCCGATGCGGAGATGCTTGCCCGAGCTCTGCGGCACGAGCCCAGGTTCGAGACCGACGGCGACATGGACGCCGGTTTGATCATCGAAAGCGAGGGGGCGGTGCTCGACGCCAGCCTCGACGGCCTGCTGCGCGACCGGCCGCGCCTGGAGGCCCGTCTGCTCGCCCTGCTGGAGAAGGGAGGTGGCGCATGAGCTCCGCGACTACGATCTGGATCAGCGGGCCCGTGCTGCGCGCTCGCCCCGAGGGACCCTTCCGCCTGCGCGAGTCGGTGACGGTCGGCGCCGAGCGCCTGCTCGGCGAGGTGATCCGCATCGCCCGAGACGAGATCGTGGTACAGGTCTATGAGGATACCAGCGGCTTGCGTCCGGGGGTGGAGGTGGCGGGCTCCGGCCAGCTGCTCTCCATCCTGCTGGGGCCAGGCATCCTGGGACGCATCTTCGATGGCCTGCTGCGCCCGATCACCGAGCCCGAGCAGCCCTACGTGACACCCGGGATGCGGGAGGTGCCGCCGGGCAGCTTCCAGTTCCGGCCCAAGGTCCAGGTGGGCGAGCGGCTCGGCCCCGGTGGCGTCTTCGGGGAGGTGGAGAACGGCTCCGGGATCCTGCAGCGCTGCCTCGCCGCACCGAACCTGGTCGCGGGAGAGGTCGTCGAGATCGCGGATCAGGGCGAGTATCGGGAGGACGAGGCCGTCTGCCGCCTGCGCGGCGAGGCGGGGCGGACGCAGGATCTCGCCTTGGGCCATCGCTGGCCGGTGCGCGTCCCGCGGCCGGTGAAGAAGCGGCTGCCATCCGATGAGCCAATGCTTACTGGGCAGCGCGTCCTCGACTGTCTGTTCCCGGTACCGCGCGGGGGACGGCTTCCATCCCCGGCGGTTTCGGCACCGGCAAGACGGTGCTGCTGGAGACCGTCGCCAAATGGTGCAACGCCGACGTCATCGTCTACGTCGGGTGCGGTGAGCGTGGCAACGAGCTCGCGGGTCTGCTCGCGGAGTTCGCCGAGCTGGAGGACCCGCGCAGCGGCCGCCGGCTGCTGGAGCGCACCGTGGTCATCGCCAACACCTCCAACATGCCGGTGTCGGCCCGCGAGGCCAGCATCTACACAGGAATTACGGTGGCCGAGTATTTCCGCGACCAGGGGCTGAACGTCGCCCTGATGGCGGATTCCACCAGCCGCTGGGCGGAGGCCTTGCGCGAGGTCTCCGGCCGTCTCGGTGAGCTGCCGGGGGAGAGCGGCTATCCGGCCTACCTCAGCAGCCGGCTGGCGGACTTCTACGAGCGCGCGGCCCGGGTGAAGACCCTCGGCGGGACCACCGGCTCGGTAACCGTGCTCGGTGCGGTAAGCCCGCCGTCCGGCGACTTCTCCGAGCCGGTCACCATGCACACGCGCCGTTACGTGGGCTGCCTGTGGGCCTTGGACGTGCGTCGCGCCCAGGCCCGCTTCTACCCGGCCATCCATCCCCTGCAGTCTTACAGCGTCGTGGCCCAGAACCTGGCCCGCTGGTGGCACGGTCAGGGCTGCACCCGCTGGGAGGAGCTCAGGCGGCGTTTCCTCACCCTGCTGGAGGAGGAGGCCCGTCTGGAGCGCATGGCGCGGATCATTGGCCGCGACGCCATGCCCGAGCGGCAGCGCCTGACCCTGCTGTGCGCCCAGCTGGTCAACCAGGCGTTTCTGCGTCAGTCGGCCTTCTCCGAGATCGATCGCTATGCCACCCCGGCCCGCCAGGCCGTGATGATGCGCCTGATCGGGACCTTCGTGGATGCGGCGACTGGGTTGCTCGAGGCTGGCGTCGCCCCCGAGGCGATCGCCGAAGCGCCGATCTTCCGCGGCCTGATGCGCATGGGTGAGGAGATCGCGGAGGGCGAGTGGGAAGCTTTCTCCGAGCTGGAGCAGGAGCTGACGACCACCGTCCGGGGGTTGATGTCCAGCGCGCGCAACGGCACCGAACCGGACGCGGACGAGGCGACCTCGTGACTGCCGCAGGGGCACAGAGATGTATGCCAGACTGATCGGGGAGAACATCGCCAATCGCGCGGAGGGTCCGCTGCTGTTCCTGCGGCGTTCCGTCGACGTGGGGCTCAACGAGGCGGTGGAGGTCGAGGGGGCGGACGGCCTGGTGCGCCTCGGCCGCATCGCCGCCCTGGACGAGACCTCGGTCACGGTCGAGGTGCTGGACGACACCGCGGGCCTCTCCCTCGAGGGGACGCGGGTGCGTTTTTTCGGCGAGCCGCTGCGTTTCAGCGTCGGACCCGGGCTGCTGGGGCGTATTTTCAACGGCGTCGGCAAGCCGCTCGATGGGGGGCCGCCGCTGGCGGCGGAGCGCGCCCTGCGGGTCGAGGGGTTGCCGATCAAGCCCTCCGCCCGGGACGCCCCGAGCGAGTTCCTCGAGTCCGGCTTCACCGCCATCGACCTCATGAACAGCCTGATACGCGGCCAGAAGCTGCCCCTGTTCTCCGGCGGCGGTTTGCCGCACGACCGCATCGCGGTGGACATCGCCTGCAACGCGAGGCTGCCGGGCAGGGCGGACGAGGAGGACTTCGCCATCGTCTTCGCCGGGATCGGCATTCCGCACGAAAGCGCCGAGTTCTTCCGCGAGGAGATGGAAAAGAGCGGCGCCCTGGCGCGCACGGTCCTGTTCCTGAACCTGGCCAGCGACTCCAGCGCCCAGCGCTTGCTCGCCCCCCGCTTCGCACTCACGGCGGCCGAGTACATGGCCTTCACCGAGGGTAAGCACGTGCTGGTGATCCTCACCGACATGACCAACTACTGCGAGGCCCTGCGGGAGGTCTCCGCGAGCCGTGGCGAGATTCCCAGCCGCAAGGGTTATCCCGGCTACATGTACTCGGATCTGGCGACCATCTTCGAGCGCGCCGGGCGGATTCGGGGCGTGGAAGGCTCGGTGACTCAGGTCCCGATCCTCACCATGCCTTCCGACGACATCACCCACCCCATCCCCGACCTCACCGGCTACATCACCGAGGGTCAGATCGTGCTCGACCGCGACCTGCACCGGCGCGACCTCTATCCGCCGATCCGGGTGCTGCCGAGCCTTTCGCGTCTGATGAAGGACGGTACGGGAGAGGGCATGACCGACGCCGACCATCCTGCCCTGGCGGCGCAGCTCTACGCGGCTTACGCCAGGGCGCAGCAGACCCGCATCCTGGCGAGCGTGGTGGGGGAGGAGGGGCTGTCCGAGACCGACCGCAAGTATCTCGCCTTCGGCGAAACCTTCGAGTCGGAGGTCGTCAGCCACGGGGAACGGCGCAGCTTGGACGAGAGCATGGAGGCGGGTTGGAGAGCCCTGCGGGGGCTGCCCCGTTCCGAGCTTCATCGTCTGAGTGACAAGCAGATCGGGGCTCACCTGGAGACCGGGAAACATGCCTGAGCGTGAGGCCACGCCTACCCGCAGCGCCTTCCTCGAGCTCAAGGAGGAGCGGGCCGGGATGGAGGAGGGCTACGGATTCCTGGACGAGAAACGGCTGATCCTCGCCTCCGAGATCCTCGTCGAGCTTGCCCGGTACGAGGAGGAGATGGCCACCTTCCTGCGTGAGTATGCCGCGGCCGGGCAGGCGCTCAAGGCGGCCGCCGCGCGTCACGGCCTCGAAGGGCTGGAGCTGTACCCCCCGGCGTCCGCCCTGGGCGGTGCGTTGCGGTTGAATCCCCGTTCCGTTCTCGGCGTCGTCGTGCACGACGCGCGCTGCGAGATGGCGGATCAGGCGCCCCCTCCGACTTCCGTCGAGCAGAGTCCGGAGGCCGAGCGCTGCCGCGCCGCCTTTCGTGATCTGGTTCCCCGAGCCGCCCACCTCGCCACGCGGGCGGGCAACCTGGAGCGTCTGCGGATGGAGTACATTCGCACCGCGCGCCGCGCCCGCGCCCTGGAGGACGTCCTGCTCCCGGAGATGGACGAGACGCTCAAGGCCGTGGATGCCGCACTCGAGGAGTTGGATCGCGAGGAGGCGATCCGGGTGCGGCTCGTTCCGCTGCCGTGAGGAGCTGCCGATGGCACCGCGCTGCCCTCGGCCACGAGGACGAAATCGCCGCCGCATGATCGCGAACTCACATGCTGTGAAGTAACGGATGCGCGCGGCTTCCTTGTTGCAACATGCGAGGAATCATGATGATCGGTCTGGCGCGAACCGAGAGCGAGATTGCGGCCTGCTTCGAGGCGATGCGGCACCTGCGGGAGCGACTGGTAGAGCGCGACTTCGTGGCCCAGGTACAGGCGATGATGGCGGAGGGTTACCAGCTCGCCTCGATGCACGAACAAGGGCGCGTGGTCTGCGTCGCGGGGTTTCGGATCTCGACCAACTTCTACCTGGGCAGGCACCTGTACGTCGAAGATCTTTCCACGGTCGAAGGGTTGCGGTCGGCGGGCCACGGTGCCCGCATGCTGGAGTGGCTCAGGAGCAAGGCGCGAGCGGAGGGCTGTTCCGCCATCGATCTCGACTCCGGCGTACAGCGGCATCGCGCCCACCGGTTCTATTTCAACCAGGGCATGCACATCGTCTGCCACCATTTCCTGGAGCAGCTGAAGTGACCACCCTCCGGGCGTGAGGGCAAGATCCCCGGTCGGCGGCCAACTCGCGCCGGGTTCCCGCTCCGGACTACACGAACGGTTCAGTCAGGTTCGCTATTCAGATAACGGCAGAAGGTCTCCCGTTGGGCGAACGCTGACGCCAGCCCCATCAGCGCAAAAGCTGTCAGCACCAACACCCCCGGGGCGTAGCTCGCCGCATCGAGATTGCCGCCACCGCTGCTGTAGTCGATCACCCAACCGACGAGCGGCTGCAGGATCGCGGTGCCCAGGAAGGCCCCCATGTTGACGACGCTGGTGGCCATGCCGGACAGGGCGTGCCTGTTCACCTCCTTGGCGCAGGCCCAGGTCAGGGTGAATGCCGACGCCCCCAGGCCCATGACGAGAAACAGCGCGTGGCTGGCGCCGGCGGGCAGGCTCCATCCGGTCGCGAGGACCAGCCAGCACAAGGCGTAGAGGCCGCCAGCGACAAAGACCACCGGCTTGCGCCGGCCGAGCCGGTCCGACAGTGTGCCGATGAAGAAAGCGCCGACCGCGAAGCCCGCCAGCATCAGGCTGGTATGGGCGGTAGCCGCCGCCCGGTCGAGGCCATGCCCATCCCGCAGCAAGGGCACTGCCCACAACCCCGCGAAGGTGAAAAAGGTGCCTCCTATGCCCAGGTTGACGAACAGGCCGGGCCAGGTGTCGCGGTTCCTCAACACCAGGAGCAGCCCGTCGTACCAATGACCCTGATGGGGCGGATGCGCCGCTTTCCCGTCCATTTCACGCATGGTGGGGAGGTTCGCGCGGCCTGGATGGTCCTGCACCAGCCACCAGGCGAGCACCGCCAACAGGAGAGAGAGAAACCCCACGGCGATGAACAGGGTGCGCCAGGAGACGAATCCCAGCGCCCAGGCCAACGGGCTGGCGGCCAGTACAGCGCCGATATTCCCGATCAGGATGGTGAGTCCGCTCAGGGAACCAAAATGCCTCTCATTGAACCAGGCGGCGTTGAGCTTGAGCATCGAGATGAAGGTCACGGACACCCCAAGGCCCACCAGAAAACGCCCCGCCGAGGCCAGCGCCAGGGTGGGTGCCAGCCCGAACAGAATGGACCCGATCCCGGCGACGATACCGCCGGCGGTGACGGTCAAGCGCGGACCCAGGGTGTCCGCCAACACCCCGGTGGGTATCTGCATCAGGGTGTAGACGTAGAAGTAGGTGGCCGCGAGCGCCCCAAGCTCCACCGAGCTGGCATCGAACGCCTGCTGCAAATCGGCGGAGATGGCGGCCGGTGCGAAGCGGTGGAAGAAGGACAGGATGTAGGCCAGACCGACGACGACGAAGGCGGTCCAACGCAGCCGGTCGAGATGCGCCTTCTGCGTGGAGGTTAGCACCGACGGACCCGCCTCCCGCTGGCCGGGAGCGGGTCGCTCCCGCGCGCCCGCGCGCACGACACAAGATGGCATCGACGAACAGGCGACCGTTGCCGTAGACCCGGTCCGGGTTCGGCGCCTGTCTCGGACACATTGGGCACAGAAATTTGGATCATAATATATATAAAACAAATATTTAAGATAACTTTATAAAGTAAACTGGAAATGCATCCGAGTTCCCGGTCCCCGGCAACATCGACGACGCCTTTGCCGGCGTCAAGCTCCAACTGCCGCCGCGCAGCCGCAAGGGCTCGCGCTGAATAACCGCTCCTGTCGTGACTCTGCCGGCGCTCCTGTTCCATCCTGCCACTGACGAAGCGGAAACCACACTCCGTCACGTGTTCCTTCGCCGAGTATCTTACAAAAATACTTTGTTAAGTCGTGACGCATGGTCTAAACCTTCTCCTATACGGCGCTAACCGCCGTGTCTCGACCACCAAAGGCAAAAGAGGGATACAAAATGCACACGGGCGATATCGTGATTCACATCGACGAGAGCCTGGACGACGAGGGTATACACGTACTGGAGCGCGAGCTGAGTAGCGAGCGCGGCGTCTACAGCGCATGCGTCCACGAGCGCGCACGCCATCTCATGCTGGTGGACTTCGACGGATCCGAGGTTCGTCCCAGCAGTCTGTTGCAGGCCGTCCGCAACAAGGGGCTGCATGCGGAGATGATCGGCTTCTAGCTCCTCATCACGCGCAAGGCGTCCATACGGTCCGAGTCGGGCCGTTTTTTTTGCCTGGCCGTTCTGCCCGACGAGCACCACCTCTCACCCGGGAATCGGCACAACAGTTCTCTCCACGACGCGCCGGAGCACGAAGCTGGAGTGCACGCCCGTGACCCCCTCGATGCGGGTGATCTTGTTCAACAGCAGGTCCTGATAGGCCGCCATGTCGCGCACGATCACCTTGAGCTGGTAGTCCGCGTCGCGGCCAGTGATCAGCAGGCACTCCAGCACCTCCGGCAGGGCGCTGATGGCGGCGTCGAAGGCGGCGAAGCGCTCGGGCGTGTGGCGGTCCATGGAGATGCTGAGGACGGCCATCAGATCGAGCCCCAGCTTCCCGGCGTCCAGCAGGGCACGATAGCCAGTGATGATGCCGGCCTCCTCGAGGGCGCGCACCCGCCGCAGGCAGGGGGAGGGAGACAGGCCGATGCGGTCGGCCAGGTCCTGGTTGCTGATGCGCCCCTCCCGCTGGAGTACCTCGAGGATGCGTTTGTCGTAACGGTCGAGCTCCATCTTGCCCCCTTTCCGTCGCTGAAAGTGGATTATTGCGTGGAGTATAGAATGAACGGCAGAAAAAGACTTCTTGGACCCATTTCACACACGACATCGCAATCCCCTGTCGGGCACCATTCGCTAAACTATCCCCGTCCTCCACAAGAGGGCGATCCGGGTCCGGACCCACAAGGTCCGGGCTCACTCAAGGTGCGGGCGCCACCAGCGCCGTGCACGGCCGGATCTCTTTACCAGGGCGCAGGCCGCAATGAGACGACGACAACAACCCGAGCGATCAGGGAGATACCCGATGAGCCGCTTTGATCACAGAAGATACGGTCCCGCCCTGCGGGTCCCCTTGCCGCATCGCCAATGGCCGGATCGGGTCATCGAGCGCGCGCCGCGCTGGGTCAGCGTGGATCTGCGCGACGGCAATCAGGCCCTGCTCGAGCCCATGAGCGTGGAGCAGAAACGCCGGATGTGGCAACTGCTGCTTGACACGGGCTTCAAGGAGATCGAGGTCGGGTTTCCCGCCGCCAGCAAGCCGGATCACGACTTCGTCCGCTGGCTGATCGAGGCGCGGCGTATCCCGCAAGACGTCACCATCCAGGTGCTGGTGCAGGCACGCGAGGACCTCATTTGCCGGACGTTCGAGGCGTTGCGTGGGGCGGAAAGGGCCATCGTGCACCTCTACAACTCCACCTCGCCGGTGCAGCGGGAGCAGGTATTCGGCCAGGACCGGGAAGGGGTGAAGGCCATCGCCCGCCGCGGCGCGGAGCTGCTCGTGCGGGAGGCGGCCAAGTATCCGCGGACCGAGTGGACCTTCCAATACTCCCCGGAGAGCTTCACCGCCACCGAGCCCGAGTATGCGGTGGAGGTGTGCGAGGCGGTTCTCGATGTCTGGCGCCCGAGCGCGGGTCGGCCCTGCATCATCAACCTGCCGGCCACGGTCGAGGTCGCGAGCCCCAACGTCTTCGCCGACCAGGTCGAATACTTCGCTACCCATATCTCGCGGCGGGACGCCGTGGTGATCTCGGTGCACACCCACAACGACCGCGGCGGGGCGGTCGGGGCCGCGGAGCTGGCGCTCCTGGCCGGGGCGGACCGGGTGGAGGGAACCCTGCTCGGCAACGGCGAGCGCACCGGCAACATGGATATCGTGACCCTGGCCATGAATCTCTACAGTCAGGGGGTGGACCCGGAGCTGGACCTGTCCAACCCGGACAGGATCGTCGAGGTTGTCGGCGCGTGCACGGGAATGCCCCTGCACCCGCGTCATCCCTGGGTTGGCGAGCTGGTCTACACCGCCTTCTCCGGCAGCCACCAGGACGCCATTCGCAAGACCCTTGCCAGGCAGCGCCCGGATGGGCCCTGGCAGGTGGCCTATCTGCCCATCGACCCGAAAGACATCGGGCGTGATTATCAGGCCATCGTCCGCGTCAACAGCCAGTCCGGCAAGGGCGGTGTCGCGTTCGTGATGGAGCGCGACTACGGCATGAAGATCCCGCGCTGGCTGCAGACGGAGCTGGCGCAGCTGGTGCAGGCCGAGAGCGAGCGCCGCGGGGGAGAGATGGACGGCTCGGCTATCCACCGGCTGTTCGTCGACCACTTCGTCGCGGACGGCGCCCCCACGCGCCTGTTGGGCTATCGCCTCAACCGCAACGGGCACGATCGGATCGAGGCCCGCGTCGGAGGTCCCGGCGGGGAGCGTGTGCTGGTCGGCGAAGGGCAGGGAGCGATCGCGGCCTTCGTAGACGCCTGGCAGCGGGCGAGCGACCAGGAGGCCTCGGTGGTCGACTATGTCGAGCACGCGCTCGGGGAAGGCACGGACGCGGTGGCCATTGCCTATGTTCAGCTTCGGGTTGACGGGCAATGCGTCGCCGGGGTCTCGCTCGACCGGGACACGGTGAGCGCGTCCCTGAAGGCGGTCCTGTCGGCCTTGAATCGGGTAGCCGCAACGCGTGCGTGGGCGGCCTGAGGTGCGCCGCGTCGCGCGCTGTTTCAGTGCGTGTGCGATACCCGGCCGCGCCAATTCGAGCTATCCTTTTCGGGAACGCCTGGCGGGGTGATGCCCTGCCGGGCTAGACCCGCCGGTAACCGGCGAAACCGTGGAGCCTATGACGAGCCTGCTGATCTGGCGCGAGGAGTGGCTGTTGGGAATCGAAACGCTCGACGCGGACCATCAAGAGATGGTGCGGCTGATGAACCTGCTCTTCTGCAGAAACGGACGCGAGCGCGGCGGTGACACCGAAGAGGCGACGTCTCCCTTACTCGTCCGCCTGGACGCGGTCATCGAGCACGTGCGGGTGCACTTCGGCCGCGAGGAGTCCTTTCTGCAGTCGATCGATTATCCGCACTACGAGGAGCACAGGACGGAACACTCCCTCCAGATGGCCGAATTCATCCAGATCAGGCGCGAGCTGGAAGAGAGCGGCGCTCCCTGCATCGACGCCGAGACCGCGGAGGGCATCAAACGCTGGTTCTTCAACCATGCGATCGCGGAGGACCAGCGCTTCGCCGATTACTACTACGAGCAGCTGGGCAACTCGAGAGTCCGGTAGCGCGCATCGCGCCGCGATCACTCGTCCCGCAGCGCCTCGGCAGGCCGGGTGCGCGCGGCCTTGAACGCGGGGTAGAGTCCCGCCAGCAGGGCCGCCGCCCAGGCCAGCGCGAGCCCCAGGATCAGGGCCGAGCCGGGGACGACCATGTCCATGTCCCAGCCGAAGGAGCGCAGGTTGACCACGTGGATGAGCATGCTGCCGAGGATCAAGCCGAGCGGAATCGCCAGCATTCCCGCCGCCAGTCCGATCGCCGATGTCTGCAGCAGCACCAGCGCGAGCAACTGTCCCCGGGTGACCCCGGTCGCGCGCAAAATGGCGTACTCCCTGGCCCGCTCGAGCTGCAGGGCCATGAGGGCGCTGAGCACGCCGACGAAGGCTACCCCCAGGGCCAGTAGCCGCAGCACTCGGGTGATGACGAAGGTGCGGTCGAATACCTCGAGCGACTGCTCCCGAATCCTGCGGTTGGCCTGGACGCGGACCTCCTGATCGTATGCCGTGGCCAGGGATCGCACGCGGGTCAGGGCCGCGTCGAGCGGCGTGCCTGGCGTCAACGCGACCCCCACGGTGGATACGCCTGGATCTCCCCACAGCTCCGCGTACAGGTGCCGGGGGAGGACCAGCATGCCGCGGTCCGAGCCATAGTCGCGGAAAACGCCGCCGATCTCGAAGTCCTTCCAGCCCCGCGTGGTGAAGAGCTGGAGCTGGTCGCCGACGCCGACCCCGTGATGATAAGCGTAGGGCTCGGAGGCCAGGATCAGCTCTCCCGCCTCGAACCGGCTCCACAGATCTGGCATCTCACGACCCTGGAAGCGGAAGCCGTCGCGGCTGCGCGAGGACGCCTCCAGCGCCAGCAATGGCACCGGCCCCGTGTTGGCCTCGACCTGGACGCGCCGTCCCTGACTGACCTCCGCGACGCCCGGCAATGCGCGCAGCCTCTCGGCGATCCCGTGCGGCAGGCCGCCGCCCGGGCTCTCGGCCGCGGTGGGTGCCGAGAGGTAGAGGTCGCTCGCGAGCGTGTAGTCGAGCCACTCGGCCACGCTGCCGCGAAAGCTGTCGATCATGATCCCGACGCCCACGGTCGCCGAAACCGCGACCGTCAGCGCCGCGGCCGCGATGCCGGTGCGGGCGATGGAGGCGTTGATGCCGCGGGCGGCGAGTCTACCCGCCGGGCCGGCGAAGCGCCCGAGAACCGGGGTCAGGGCAAGACCGAGCGCCTTGAGCCCCAGGGGCACGCACAGACTGAAGCCCACCACCGTCATGAAGAGCGCGAGGAATCCCACCCCGATGGAGCGGCTCGGGACCTGTGCGGTCATGAGGCCGGCCGCCAGGAGCAGGACTCCGAGGCTGCTCAATCCGGGCAGCAGGCGGCCCGCGGCGCGCTCGATTCGGTGCTGCCGCAGCACCTCCCGCGGCTCGGAGGCGGCGGCCTCCCAGGCCGGTCCCAGGGCGGCGATCAGTGTGATCAGGATGCCCATTGCCGCCCCCTTGGCGAGGGACCAGGGGGCGATGACGAGCTGACTGACGGTCAGGGCGAAGTAAAGGTCATCGATGGTCCGGGTGACGAGCTGCACCAGCCCCCAGCCGATGCCGATCCCCACCGTCATTCCGATCGCGGAGCCCAGAAGCGCGAAGGCCGTCGCCTCCGCGAGCACCAAGGCGAACAGTTGACCCCGGGTCACGCCGAGCGAGCGCAGGGTGCCGAGCAGCGGACGGCGGCGCAGCACGGCGAAGGTCATGGTGTTGTAGATGATGAAACCGCCCACCAGCACGGCCAGCAGGCTCATGGCCGTGAGGTTGGTGTGGAACGCGCGCGTCATCCGGGTGAGCGTCTGGCTCCGGCGCTCGGCGGGTACCAGGCGCATGCCCGGAGGGAGCGTGGCGGCGACCTGCGCCGCCTCCGCCGCATCGAGGATCAGATCGATGCGGTCAATGACGCCGATCCGGTCCAGCAGCTCCTGGGCGTTGGAGATGTCCGCCATGATCAGCCCACCGAGCGCCGCAACGTCGTCGGAGCGAAGCGTTCCCGCCACGAACGCCGCCCGCTGCCCGCCCGCCACCTGGACCTCCAGTTCGGAGCCGGTCTCCAGCCCCAGGCTGCGGGCGTCTTCCTCGCTCAAGAGCAAGGCGCCTGGTGCGGTCAGCAGCGCCGGCAGGTTCAATGCCGATGGCCGGCTCCCGCCCTGCAGGAAGGGCAGCGACGCGAAGGGGTCCAGCCCCAGCAGCGTGAAGCTCCGGTCCCCGATGCGAACGGCACCTTCGATCACCGGGGCGGCGGTGGTGAGTCCCTGCTCCAGGCGCAGGCGCACGTAAAGCGCCTCCGGGATCGCCCCGCTGGCCGCCTCGATCTGGTGGGTGGCCTTGCCGGAGATGCGTTCCACGGACATCCGGAAGGCGGTTCGGGCGCTGTGGTTGGCGATGTCGACTGCGACCACCACCGCGACACCCAGGGCGATGCCGATCACCGATAGCCAGGATTGCCAGGGGTGGCGCCGCAGGTAGCGAAGGCTCGCGCGCAGTAAGACGGGCATCACCAGGAGAGGTGCTCGGTTCCGCTGACCAGCCGACCCTGGTCGATCGCCAGCGCCCGGTCGGCGATGCGCGAGACGGCGAGGCTATGGGTGACGAGCACCAGCGTCTGGCCGCGGGTGCGGAACAGCTCGGTTAGTAGCGCCAGGATCTCCTCGCCGGTGCGTGCATCCAGGTTGCCGGTGGGCTCGTCCGCGAGGACCAGCGCCGGCTCGTGGGCCAGGGCGCGGGCGATGGCCACGCGCTGCTGCTCTCCGCCGGAGAGCTGGTCGGGGAAGGCGCCCGCGCGCTCGGCGAGTCCCACCCGCCGCAACAGATCAGCTACACGCTGCGCGGCAGACCGGCGATCTATATGGTTGAGCTCCAGGGGCAGGGCCAGGTTTTCGCCGACCGTCAGGGTGGGTATCAGGTTGAAGAACTGGTAGATGAAACCGATGTGTCGGCGCCGGAACAGCGTCAGTTCCGGCTCGCCCAGCCGTGAGAACGACTCTCCCAGGATGCGTATCTCCCCCGCGTCCGGGGTATCGATCCCGGCGAGCAGATTGAGCAGGGTCGACTTGCCGGAACCGCTGCGTCCGAGTAGCGCCACGCACTCTCCCGCCGCCACCTCGAGATCGATGTCCCGCAGCACGGAATGCTCGGTCTCGCCGTCGTGATAGGACTTGGAAACGCCGCGGACGGAGAGCACGGATCTTGTGCCTGCTTGTGGGGCCTGGTCGCTCACGCTCGCCCGTCCTTGCCGGTGTGGATTGACGGGTTCAGTCGAGCCAACGTATGAGGTAGTAGATGCGCTGGCCCTCGGATGACTTGGATGGTCCATAGACGATCGCTGGATGCAGGTCGCGGCTGGGATCAGCGCCGGCGCGCGCCTCCGGCTCGTCCGTCGCTGGCGTGACACAGGACTCGGGGTAGCGGGCGCGATTCCGGCGCTTGGTCTTGACGAGCGCAAAACGCTCGGCGAGGGACTTGGACTCGGAATCGACGATGACTTGGGGCATGGTGCGGCTCTTGAGGGCTTTGGTGAGATAGTGCCGGCGTATTCCCACCGGATCAAGCAGTCGAGCGGCAGGTCGAGCCCGCCCTTTCAGTGGCCGGTGCTGCTCGCCGGCCAGGTGTTGTCGGGTCGGTCATGCGGCAAAATGATGCGACAGGGCGTAAAATAGTAGGCATCAATTTTTTCGGTAATCCCTGTCATTGCGGTTGCAATCACCCGGGTGCCCCGGAGGAGCTTAGCCATGCATCCAAATTCCATCAGAGTTGCCGTGGTGTTTGCCGTCGTCGGGATGATGGCGCCGGCGCCGCTTTTGGCCCTAGTGCTCTGACGCCTGGGTTGCCTCGCCCAGGGGGCGCGGGGAGTTTCGACATTTCCGTCTTGGTTGTACGCGTACAGGGGTCCGCAGGATGATTGCCCACCACGCCCTCGTCCTCAATCTCCACCAGCCGCCGTTCAATCTGCGGCAGCTCCTGGATGAGGAGAACTGGGAGGCGCAGGAGATCCTGTACGCGCTCGACCGCATCCCGCGCAGCCTGTGGGGTTACGAGGACCTTGCGCGGGTTCATCTCTCCATGTCCGGAACGCTGCTGGAGACCCTGTCGGATCCCGCGTTCCAGGAGCGCGTCTACGGCACCATCGACTGTGGCTCGCTGCTGTGGCACTTTCAGAATCAGGACCTGTTCGAGATTCTGGGCACCGGCTATTACCACCCGGTGCTGCCGCTGATCCCCGAGGCCGACCGCCCGGAGCATATCGAGCGCTGGCTTGGGATCGCCCGCCATCTGTTCTGGAGACCGCGCTTTCAGGGGTTCTGGCCGCCCGAGATGGCGTTCTCGATGGAGTTGATCCCCCTGCTGCGGCGGTTCGGCTATCGTTACGTGCTGGTGGACAGCGAGCACGTGGAGCCCGTTGGTCCCATGAGCTGGCAGGAGTTGCGCTATCGCCCGCACGTCGCCCGCTATGGGGATGATGAGATCGTGGTCGTGGTGCGGGATCGCGACCTCTCCAACGCGCAAGAGGCGGGGATGGAGGTGCAGTGGTTCCTCGACGAGGTGACGGAGCGCACCAAGTGGTGCGATTTCCCTCCGCTGGTGACCACCTGCACCGACGGCGAGAACGGCGGCTGGTTCCGCAATTCTACCCAGGGGGCCAATTTCTGGAGCGCCTTTTATCAGCCGTTTCTGGAGCGCTTCCGCTCCGGCGGCGCGCGTGTGGCGCCCACCTTCATCGGCGACTATCTCAACGTGCACGGGGTCCATGGCGAGGTCCGTGTGCGGACTGGCGCCTGGAACACGGGCTGGCATCACGGCCGCGACTTCACGCAATGGACCGGCTCCGAGACCCAGAAGCAAGCCCTGCGGGAGATCGAGGACCTCAGCGAGGCGATCCAGGGGGCCCAAGACCAGGCGATCGAACGTGCGTTGGCCGGAGATCCCGGCTTCCAGCACGAGCTCGAGGAAGCGCGCTGGCGCCTGCTTCGCGCCGAGACCAGTTGCAATTTCTACTGGGGCGAGGAGTGGGTGCCCAGGGCCCGCGCGGATATCGACGGCTCCCGCCAGGCGCTCGAACGGGTGCGTCTGCATCTGAGCGAGGAAGGGCCGAACACGCCCGCGGCGGGTTCCGACTCAGCGGGTGCCTCGTCCGACACCGGCGATTGAAAACAGGGTCGGGATCTGGTGCGAGGGCTGGTAGTTCTGATGGTCCGGACCCACCTCCATCCTCCGACTGAGAGAGCAGTGCCACGCTCCAGTCGCCCATGCCCTGCGCCCTTCCCCCAAGACCGATCCGATTCCATTTCTCCAACCAAAGGATTCATGCCGTGAAGCAGCTCCCCGAATATGTCGAAGGCGTCCCCAACGTTTCAGGTTCAGAGACCAGTCTGCAGAAAGCAGTGACCGCGGGTGCGCGCAAGGGCCTGTTCAAGGATCAGGGCGGGGTCGACTTCGGCGCCATCCGTGCCGCCAGCGCCATCGCGCTGCACATGCACCAGCCCCTGATACCCGCCGGCGGCGACGATCTGCGCACGGCGGCGATCATCAGCAACCTGCAGTACATGATGGAGCACCAGGACATCGGCGATAACCACAATGCCCCGGTGTTCGCCTGGTGTTACAAGCGTATCGGCGAGTTCGTTCCCGAGCTGATCGCGGAGGGCAAGTCGCCGCGGGCCATGCTGGAATACTCCGGCACCCTACTGCATGGTCTGCGTCAGATGGGGCAGGACGACGTGATCGAGAGCCTGCAGCGCATCACCTGCAATTCCGAGTTCAACTGGGCGGTGGAGTGGCTCGGCATGCCCTGGGGACACGCGGTCGCCCCCTCCACGCCGGTGCAGGACTACCGCCTGCACGTGCGCGCCTGGCAGCACCATTTCGCGGCCATGTTCGGCTGGGAGGCGTTGGAGCGGGTGCGCGGATTCTCGCCGTCCGAGATGGCCCTGCCCAACCACCCAGACGTGGCCTATGAGTTCGTCAAGACCCTCAAGGACTGCGGCTACCAGTGGGTGTTGGTTCAGGAGCACTCGGTGGAGCATCCCGAGAACGGTCGTCACCCCGAGCGGCCCCATTTGCCCCACCGGCTGGTATGCGCCAACACCAAGGGCGAGACGGCGAGCATCATCGCCATCGTCAAGACCCAGGGCAGCGACACCAAGCTGGTCGCCCAGATGCAGCCCTGGTACGAGGCGCAGGGCCTGCATCCGTCGGAGCTTGGCGGCAAGCGGGTTCCGCCGCTCGTGACCCAGATCGCCGACGGCGAGAACGGCGGGGTCATGATGAACGAGTTCCCCCCAAGTATATGGAGGCGGTACGGGCCGCGAGCGGCTCGGACGTGCCCCTGATGAACGCCAGCGAGTACCTCGAGCACCTGTTCGCCCTTGGCATCAAGGAGTCGGATCTGCCGGAGATCCAGCCCCTGTTCCATCACAAGATCTGGGCGCATATGGCCCCCGGAGATGGCCCAGAGCGTCTGGAGCAGGTGATCGATGAGCTCAAGCGCTCGGATCATCGCTTCCACATGGACGGCGGCAGCTGGACCAACGACCTGTCCTGGGTGCAGGGCTACGACAACGTGCTGGGGCCGATGGAGGAGGTCAGCGCGTTGTTCAACGAGAAGGTCCTGCTGGCGGGCGTCCCCACCGATGATCCGCGTTTTCGCAACGCCCTGTTCCACCTCATGTGCTCCCAGACCAGCTGCTACCGCTACTGGGGACAGGGGCTGTGGACGGACTACGGGCGTGAGATCTGCCGTCGGGCGACCGACATCCTGAACTACGATCTCGCTTGAGCGAAGGTGCTGCGGCGCAGATGGTCAGGGTAAAGCGGTTGGTGCTCGACGTCCTCAAGCCCCATCAGCCGGGTGCGATCGAGTTCGGCATGTCACTCGCGCGCCAGGGGGGAATCAGGGTTAAGGTGACGGTGGTGGAACTGGACGAGAAGACCGAGACCCTCCAGGTCGTGGTCGAGGGCCAAGACATCGATTGGGAGCGCATCCAGGCGGCCATCGGCGAATTCGGCGCCTCGCTGCACAGCGTGGATGAGGTCGAGGTGACGGGCGAGGGGGAGGAATCCCAGTGACGCGGTCGGACTGACGGGAGGACCGGGAGTTGATGCGCCGGCGCGCAGTTCTCCTCTCGTCCCGTCCCCAGGAGATCGTGCGGCGCTACGCCGTGGTCAACGGATTCGACGGGGCCCTGACCATGCTTGGCCTGATCACGGGTTTTCACCTCGGCGGCGAGGTACCCATCGGGGTCGCGATCAGCGCCTGCCTCGGCGCCGCCGTCGCGCTGGGCATCAGCGGGTTGACGAGCGCCTACCTCAGCGAGTCGGCGGAGCGGCGGCGGGCGCTGGCGGAGCTCGAGGAGGCCATGGTGGCCGACCTGTCCGGCAGCGAACAGGCCAGTGCTGCCCGTGTTTTGCCTTGGCTGATCGCATTGGTCAACGGCGCTTCGCCCGTTCTCATCTCGCTCGTCATCCTCGTCCCGCTCTGGCTCGCCCGCGCCGGAGTGCCGCTTCCCCTGGAGCCGCTGCCCGCTGCCATCGCCACCGCGTTCCTCTGCATCTTTGCTCTCGGCGTGTTCCTCGGCCGGGTCGGTGGTACCTCCTGGCTCTGGAGCGGTGTGAAGACCCTTTTGATCGCCGTCGTCACGGTCGCCGTGATCGTGCTGATCGAGACCTGAGCGATGGACCGCGAGATCGAGCAGCCTAGAGCTTGGCACTGCCTGCCCGCTGCGGAGGCGGTCGCGCGGCTGGGGACCGACGCCGAGGCGGGACTGGATCCGGATGAGGCGGCCAGGCGGCTGGGCGACGTCGGCCCCAACCTGATCGCCGAGGGTCGCCGCCGTTCCCTCGCGGCCATGTTCCTGGGCCAGTTCGCGGACTTCATGATCCTGGTTCTGCTCGCTGCTGCCTTCATCTCGGGCCTCATCGGCGAGCCCCTGGACACCATCGCCATCCTCGTCATCGTCGTGCTCAACGCCGTGATCGGCGCCGTGCAGGAGCATCGCGCGGAGCGGGCGGTCGCTGCCCTGCGACGCATGGCGGCGCCGGAGGCGCAGGTGCGCCGCGGCGGCGAGCTGCTGACCTGCCCGGCACGGAACCTGGTGCCGGGAGACCTGGTGGTGCTCGAAGCGGGCAACGTGGTCCCGGCGGACCTGCGTCTGCTTCGCGGCGCGGATCTTCAGACCGACGAGTCCGCCCTCACCGGCGAGTCCCATCCGGTAGCGAAGCAGATTCCGGCTCTGGCGGAGAGTGAGCTGCCCCTCGGCGACCGTTGCAACATCGCGTTCAAGGGCACGCACGTGACCCGCGGCAGGGGGGCGGGCGTGGTGGTGGCGACCGCGATGGACACCGAGCTCGGCCGCATCGCCGGCCTGCTCGGCCAGGAGAAGGGGGTGCGGACCCCGCTGCAGGAGCGCCTTGCCCGTTTCGGCCGTTATCTGGCGCTGGCGGTGCTGGCCATCTGCGCGGTGGTGTTCGTCTCCGGCCTGCTCCAGGGCCAGCCACTCGTGCTGATGTTCCTCACCGCCGTGAGCCTCGCGGTCGCGGCGATCCCCGAGGCCCTGCCGGCGGTGATTACCGTCTCGCTCGCCCTGGGGGCGCGCAAGCTCAGCCGGCATAAGGCCCTGGTGCGGCGCCTGCCGGCGGTCGAGACCCTGGGCTCGGTGACCTACATCTGTTCCGACAAGACCGGCACCCTGACCGAGAACCGCATGCGGGTGGAGACGGTGGTGGCCGCCGGGGAGGAGCGCCGCGCGCTTGCCGATGTGACGGATGATCCTTGGGATTCGCTCGGCCGGGCCCTGGCGCTGAGCAACGACGTCGCCGAGCGGGAGGGTGCGCCCGTGGGCGACCCGACCGAGGTGGCGCTGTACGTCGCCGCGCGGGATGCGGGTTACGACAAGGACGGTCTGGAGCTGAGCTGTCCCCGCATCGCCGAGATCCCCTTCGACAGCACCCGCAAGCTCATGTCGACCCTGCATCGCGACGACGAGGGCGTGGTGGCCTATGTCAAGGGTGCTCCGGAGGTGCTGCTGCCCCGCTGCCGGGACGAGCTGGGGGTCGATGGGAACCGCCGCCTCGACGAGGAGGGTTTGGTCCGGTGCGCCCAGCGGCTCGCTGGCGAAGGTTACCGCGTGCTGGCGCTGGCGCGCCGCCGCTTCGGCACATTGCCGGAGCCGATCGACGGCGCCGAGCAGGGGCTCACCTTGCTCGGGCTCGTCGCCATGATCGATCCGCCGCGCCCGGAGGCGCAGGGGGCGGTGGCCGATTGCCGCTCGGCGGGGATCACGCCGGTCATGATCACCGGCGACCATCCGGGAACGGCCAGCGCCATCGCCAGGCGGCTGGGCATCGCGGCGGACGGCGACGGCGTAATCACCGGGGCGGAGCTCGCCGACCTCGCGGAAGATGCGTTCGATGAGCGGGTCGAGCACATCCGGGTCTACGCTCGCGTCAGCCCCGAGCAGAAAATCCGCATCGTCAAGGCCCTGCAGGCCCGCGGGGAATTCGTCGCCATGACGGGAGACGGCGTCAACGACGCCCCGGCGCTCAAGCGCGCCAACATCGGTGTGGCGATGGGCGAGCGCGGGACCGACGTCGCCCGGGAGGCGGCCGACATGGTGCTCCTGGACGACAACTTCGCGACCATCGTCAGTGCGGTGCGCGAGGGGAGGCGGATCTTCGACAACATCCGCAAGTTCATCAAGTACACCATGACCAGCAACTCCGGGGAGATCTGGACCCTGTTCCTTGCCCCGTTCCTGGGTCTGCCGATCCCGCTGCTGCCCATCCATATCCTGTGGATCAACCTGGTCACCGATGGGCTGCCCGGCCTCGCCCTCGCCGCGGAGCGGGCGGAAACGGGCGTCATGGCGCGGCCACCGCGGCATCCGCAGGAGAGCATCTTTGCCCATGGCATGTGGCAGCACATCGTCTGGGTCGGGCTGCTCGTGGGCGGGTTGTCGATCATGTCGCAGGCCTGGGCCATCGCCCGGGGCGCCGAGTACTGGCAGACGGTCGTCTTCACCGTCCTCACGGTCTCCCAGCTTTTCCACTCGCTTGCCGTTCGCAGCGAGCGCAGCTCCCTGTTTAGCCTCGGCGTGACCAGCAACCTGCCCATGCTCGGGGCCGTGCTGCTCACCGTCGGGCTGCAGCTCGCGGTCATCTACGTGCCCTTTCTGAACCCCATCTTTAAGACCCAGCCGCTTCCGCTCTTTGACCTGGCGGTGTGCTTCGGCCTTTCCTCCCTGGTGCTCTTCGCCGTGGAAATCGAGAAGGCCTTGGTCCGCCGCGGGCGCCTGTACGGCGAGCCGGCGTCCGGTTGAGCCAGCGGGGCTGGGAGCCGCGCGCCACAAATAGCGCGGCCGCGATGGTTGAGGATTGTCAATGACACCTTCCCGGGTGTTGCTAGGGTTGTGCTCCAGGTTGTGCTCCAGTCCGATGCGCAATCGGCAAGCAGTAACACATCCCGGGCATCCATCACCGGATCGCCCGATCCGAGCAGTACCATGTCTACCTCTGTCGTCACCCCATTCCGTCCCCGTTTAATCTTCCTACGCGGCTTGATCTGGAGCTTGATCGGTCTGATCTACGCGCCTTTGTTTGCCAGTCTCCACACCCTGTTTCACGGTTTGGGGCTGGGTCACGGCGCCATGATTCCCGCCGCGGCGCTGGCAGGCTCGGTAGGCGCCGCCTTCTACGGCGGGAGACAGGTCGCGCTCGCTGGCACCGTGGTCGGCGTCCTGATCGCGACGGCGATACTCCTGGTGCTTCCGGGTGAAATCGGTCTATGGCAGGTAGCGGTGCCCGCGGCGGGCGTGGGGGCGGTTCTCGGTGGTTTCGTGCGATTCCCGCACCGCTGCTCGATGCAGGTGCCCGCGAAGGTGATGGCGGGCATGGGGGCGGGTGCGATTGGTGCCACTTTGCTCGCGCTGGTCGAGCCACTTCACACGCAGGATTTTCACATCACCGGAACATCGGCCTTTTTGGTGGCGGTGAATGGGGTGCTCTACGTGGCCACCGTAAGCTGGTGGATCAGGCTCGTCAGGTTCGGTCGCGGCCGGCCGTGCCATGTCGTTGCCGCGCTTGTCATCGCGCTCTTGGCGGCAACGGCCGCGGGCAGTGTCTGGGTCGTCGCCGCGCCCCTGATCGGCGCCGTGGATCATGCGGCCCGCACTACCCTGGCGGTGATCCATCAACAGGTTCCGTTGGCGCTTCTAGGGGGAATGCTCGGCGGCGCTGTCGGGGGGGCCACGCTAGAGGCGTTCGGCTTCAAATGGGTGCACGACGCCTGACGCCGGCATGATCCGGGCATGCGATGACGATCGGAATCGCTGACGCGCTAGCGGTAGATCTGGGCCGAGCCCTCGCGCAAACGCTCGGCGAGACGCGAGGCCGTGAGCGCGAGGGTGTCGCTTCCGTTCCGGCACGTAAAAAGGAATACGCCGCCTTTGCCGCTGATCCAAGTCAGAGCCATTGAGCGGCTGCAGGCGCCGATTCCGCGAAACTCAACGACGGCACCGAGGCCGAGGCTAGCGACCGGATCGACAGGCGGCTCCGAGGGGATCGGAGCAACGTCGGCGGGCGATTCGCATACGGGTTGCTGGATGCACTCACGAGGGTTTGCCGTTTCCAGCGCCAGTTCACCGGCGTCCGCCGAGGGCGGGTGGACAGGCGAAGGCGCTTGGCCGAGCGTCTGCGGCTCCGGGTGCAACGCGGTCACATGCAGCTTTGCCAATTCGGCGAAGAAGGCGTCTTCCTCGGCTGCCGGAAGCCCGAGGGATTCCAGGCCGGCGTGCAGCCGCCGCAACAGCCCCGGGAGGAGCGCGAACAACTTCTTGCGGCTTTCGTCGTCCGTCTTCGGCAGCACGCTCCAGACGAGATCCTCGGTAGATCCCAGGAGATCGCTCCAGGATTGGCTATGCTCTCCCTCGATGACGTGAACGCGCATCAGCGCCGCTCGCCAGTGCTTCTCCAGAAAACGCGCAATCAGCGGTGGCAGCAGCTGGTGGGTGAAACGGTCCAATTGATCCGAAACGACTTCGCGGGCGACGTTTGGGTCTCCGGCGGCCTGCAGTGTCCGTACCGCGGGTGAAGCACCTAGTACACCGTCGATTCGCCGCGGGCTGGCGGCGGCGGGTGCAAGATTCGGGCGGCCAGAGCCCGAATGAATGCGCTCTGCAGGTTGGACGTGGGGTACCGCCATCGGTGAGTCTCTCGTCAATGGTTATCGTGGCCATTGAACTATATTAAGTGCTCGGTGGACGGAATGTGAGATGGTTCACATTTTCCCGGGTCCCGCCGAGCCCCGAGCTGGATCCTTCCCGGGGCGCGAGGTGCAATTCCGATGTCGGTCGATCATCCAGTCATTCAAAGCGCGCTCATCCCGCTGGTTGTGGGCTTCGTCTTGGCTGGTGTGATGCGTGCCCTTGGCGGAACCGGGTTGGGAGACCGGAGCGTGGCCGCTGCGATTCCAGTGGCCGTGCTCACCTCCTATTTCTTGACGCTCGGGATGCCGTCGTGGCCGCCCTCAGGCGGTCTTGCGAAATGGCCGTTCGTGGTGGGTTTTAGCCTCCTCGGCGCTTTGGTAATCGCATACTTACTCCTCTCGGTGGCCTGGATGCGAGGCCTTGCTATCGCGGGGCTTGTCCTCGCGCTCGCTTGGGTAGCCTGGCCACTGGTAGGCAACGGTAGCCTGAAGTCAATGATCGGCGCGGGCGCCCTGACGCTGGGCGGTGGGGTCGTCCTTTCGCGCACTGCGCGAGGTACGGAGGCGGCGCCCAGTGTCGAGCCTCTCGTCATGCTCATCGTGGCATCTGCAGGCCTAGCCGGTGTTGCGTTGGTGTCCGCATCGCTGTCGATCGCCCAGATGGCCGGGGCCCTGGCGGCCGCAGCGGGTGGGGTGGCGCTCTGGAACTGGCCCGTAGCCCGTTTCGCGTTCGGCGCAGAGGGTGCGATCGGGGCGGTGATCCCCCTGGTAAGCCTGGCAGGGTTGGTCATGGTATCCACGAACGCACCGAGTTGGGTGCTGTTGCCACTCGCCCTGGTCTTCTTCGCGGACGGCGTGTGCGACCGGCTTCCGGTTGTGAGCCGGCGTCTCGGCCCGGTGTTGCGGCCTCTCGTCACGCTGATCCTCGCGACGGTCCTGGCGGCTCTCGCGGTCGCACTTGCCGCGCTCGCGTCAACGAGTGGCGAGCCGGACCTGTACTACCGGTGATGTGAGATGCCGCTGAGCGGATACTGGCAGGACCTCGTCAGTCCGGAACTGGGCTCGGTCGATAAGGAGGCAACGGTCGCGCTGCTTCCGCTCGCCGCCGTCGAGCAGCACGGTCCCCACCTGCCCCTGGCGACCGACGCGATCATCAATCAAGCCATCGTAAGGGAAGCCCTGCGCCGCTTGCGCCCGGGTCCGGTGCTGCTCGTGCTGCCGCCCCTGGTCGTCGGTCATAGCCTCGAGCACTCCGCATATCCGGGTACGCTGACCGCGGGCGCCGAGACACTGCTCTCGTTTTGGTGCGACGTCGGGCGCTCCGTCGCCGCAGCCGGGGTGCGCAAGCTGATCCTGTTCAACAGCCATGGCGGACAGCAGTCGCTCGTCGATCTGGCGGCCCTGCGCTTGCGAGCCGAGCTTGGTATCTTGGCAGTCAGGGCCAACTATTTCGCCTTCGGCACGCCATCGGGCCTGTTCGACGCCGACGAGCTTAGACGAGGCCTCCATGGGGGGGAGCTGGAGACCTCCCTCTTATTGCACCTGCGTCCCGACCTCGTTCGGCGGCAGGCGCTGGAGGATTTCCGCGGCCTGACCAGCGAGCTCGAGGGCGGTGCCGGGTTGCTCGGCGTTGAGCATCCGGTAGGAATCGGATGGATGAGCCAGGATCTGCATCCGCAGGGGGTGTGCGGCGCCGCCGATCGGGCCGACGCGGACTGCGGGGCCGTCCTGCTCGGTCACCTCGCTGACTGTCTGGCTCGACTGGTCGAGGAGACGGCGGCGCTGCCACTGGCCAGGCTCAGGGATTTTGGGCACGGCGCTTGAGCGGAACGGCGATCGGCGGTTACCAAGAATTTGCGTACCGGAGGACGGATGAGATGAACCTCACGCGGGAAACGGCCGCCGAAAGGCACAGGGGGAATCAGAGATCCGATACTTCGTCGGCCTGGAGGGCGCTGCTCTCGCTGTCGCTTTTGGTACGCCAGGGCCGATCGCCCGATGGAAGCGCGGCCTTGGCCGAGGATGGCACCGGATCTTTGAGCAAAGTGCATCCAGGGGAGCGCGGTGCGCTGCTCGTGGCTGACCGACAGGACGGTTGGCGACCGGCCCCAGGTCTGCCCCCGGATGTCAGGGATCTGCTCGATCTCTACTTGCCGCTCTGCCGCGGGCACGCCGGCTCGACCTTCACCGTTGGCCACCTCGGGCAGAGCCTCGACGGCTGTATCGCAACCGCGTCCGGGGATTCCTGTTACGTGACGGGCCGCGAGAACATCCTGCACCTTCACCGTATGCGCGCCTTGTGCGACGCGATCGTCGTCGGCGCCGAGACCGTCGCCAGGGATGATCCCCGCCTGACCACGCGTCTGGTGGAGGGGACCAACCCGGTGCGCGTGGTGCTCGACCCCCGCCGTCGTCTGCCTCCCGATCACAGGGTCTTCACCGACGGCGAGGCGCGGACCCTTGTTGTCCACGGCGCTACCGGGGGGCACACGGCGCCCAGGCGGTGGGGCGCGGCGGAGGCGGTGTCGGTTCCTGTTCGGGGGACGGGCGACGGTCTCGAACTTGCCGCGGTCCTGGCCGAACTCCACGACCGCGCGCTCCGACGGGTGTTCGTTGAGGGGGGTGGGGTCACCGTCTCGGCCTTTCTCGAGGCCGGTCTGCTCGACCGGCTCCAGGTCGCTATCGCTCCGGTGATCATCGGCGATGGCCGCCGCGGCATTCGGCTTCCGCCCAGCGAAACCATGGGGGACTGCCTGCGCCCCAGCGTTCGCGTCTTCCGCATGGGTTCGGATATCCTTTTCGACTGTGAGCCGACGCGGGGCGGAGACCGGCGGCCGGAAGGAATCGCGGGCCCGGGGTTATTCCGCGTGATCTGAAGACGCGCGCTCGCCCTGGCGCGCTGGCTCGTTCATGCCGGAACGGCAAGCAGGTCACGATGCCCCACGGTGAGCCGCGAACGACCCGCGGCGATGTGTGCAATCCGGCTTTGTCGCCAAATCGCGAGGTCTGCCCCCCGTTCCGGTACCATCTCGCGCGCGGCAAGCTCCCAGCCTTCGATCAGCGCCGTTTGGACGGCTTTCTCGTCGGGGGTGACCCGCCAATCGCTGCATCCACTCGTGACGCGGTAGCCCGATGACGCGAGAATCTGGTGGGCCTTCGCGTCAGCGGTCGGCCCGAGAGCGGGACCAAAACCCTTGTCGCGGAGTTGGTGGCCATTCACCATCATCCGTACATGCCCGTCGGGGGGCTCCTCGGGGTCCCATCGCATCCGACCGTCATAGGTGAGTGCAAACAGCGTGGCCGCTCGGGCCGCCCGGCAATGCTCGGCGAGGTTGCTCAGCCAGGCCTCCGAAACCAGGTCGAGCAGGGCCGAGGCGGTGACCAGGCGACAGTCCTCCCAGGGCAGGCACCCAAGGTCGCGCGACAGGTCACATCGGAGGGTGAGGATTTCGGCCTCGAAGGCTCCTCCCCGAACCCTGCGCCCGCCGGAATCGATGGCAAAGCCCTTTCGGCTCGCCCACTGCGCCATCGCGGACGGAAGCGCGGCGAGCAACCCCGGGTCATGGTCGGCGAGCAGCCATGCCTGTTCACCACCGAGCAGGGGGGCGAGGAAGCGAAAGTTGGCGCCGGTACCCGCAGCGAGGTCGAGGACGCGGATGCGCTCGGTGTTCCCGCGCCACCTGCTTAGCGGCTGAATCAGCTCGGCGGCGCGGGCGCGCTCATCGATGGGTTCGCGCAAGGCGAGCCATTCGGTGCTGAAGCCGCTCATCTCGCCCCCATCGCCCGCAAAGCCGCCGCCATACACGCGGCCGACTGCTCCCAGGTCGGGAGGCCGGTCCGTGCGGCGCGTGCGCCCGCGGCGAGGGCCGACCGGCGTTCCGGGCGGTCGATGATGTGGGCAAGGGCCTCGGCGAGCGCCCCGGCATCGTCCGGCGGCACGAAAAGGCCGGCATCTCGTGGCACCGTTTCGGGGACTGCCCCCCCCAGGGTGGTGACAACCGGCAGTCCCCGAGCGACGGCCTCGGCCAGGGCCATGCCGTAGCCCTCGAAGCGCGTCGGCAGCACGAAGACGTCGGCCCGAGCATAACGGTCCGCGAGCGAGGCATCGTCGATCTCGCCAATCACGGATATCCGGTCCCGCAGGCCGAACCGGTCGATGCTCGACGCGATCGCCGCCGCGGTCTCCGGGCTGCGACGCACGCTGCCGACGCAGGTGAGATGCCATGCACGGTCCCGCAGCTGTGCCAGGGCCTCGACCAGGATGTCATGCCCCTTTCGCTGGGTGAGACTGGCGACGCAGAGTAGCTCGAGCGTCCCGGAGCCGGACCCCCGGGCCAGAGGCGCTGGGTCCGTACCTGGCTCGACGACGGCGATGCGCTCGGCGCGCACGCCGTAGGCGCTCGTCAACAGGCGCGCCGTGTAGGCGCTGGTGACGACGACCCCCGCCACCGCGGCCAGTGCCTGTCGCTCCGATTCGCGAAGGGTCTCGGACATGGTCTTCTCGCGACCCGTCTCCTCCGCCAGCGGATGGTGCACCAAACCCACCAGACGCAGTCGCGCGGCCTCGGATGCGGCGGATTCGGCCATGGCGCCGAGGGCAAGACCATCGACCAGGACCAGGCTGTCGTCGGCGAGAGCCGCCAACGTGGCCTCGGCCTGGTCGAGGGCCTCGCGGGTCGGGTTGGGAAAGCCGTGATCCAGCAGGACCAGATCGACGGTCCAGCCCAGTGCCCGCAATCCGTGGAGGATTCTGCGGTCGTAGATGTAACCACCGGTGAGGGTTCCGGGGTCGCCGGGGAGCAGGAAGGCGAGGCGCGACATGGCGGCAGCGATAGGCGCTGTTGTTTCTAAGGAAACGCTGAACTAGTCGAGTTTTCCCGCACTTTGCTCCGCGGGTTGATCATTGAATCAATAGGGGCTGATCAATATTGGCTTTTCCGGGCAATTCGGGTGGCATTTGGCGACGATTTTGGCGGTTTTTGCGCCTTTTCCCGGATTCAGGACGCACCTTGGCTGCTGGGACCCAACAACGCCTTCTTGGCGATCACCAGGTTGGCCAGGGCGAACAGAGCGTGCAGCTGCGCGGTGTTCTTGGCCAGGCCCTTGTAGCGCACCTTGCGATGACCGAACAGGTTCTTGATGACATGGAACGGATGCTCGACGCGGGAGCGCAGTTGCGCTTTGAGCCGTTCGGCGCGACGCGTCAACTCCTTCAGCGGACCCTCCGCCATCGCCTTGAGCTTGCCGCGTTTCATGGCGATGTGCCACTTCAGCGGCTTGTCTCTGAGCGCTTGGCGCTTGTCGGCCCCGATGTAGCCGGCGTCGGCGAAGACGATCTCCTCTTCTCCATGCAGCAAGTGCTCGGTCTGGGTGACGTCGGAGACGTTGGCGGCGGTCCCGACGACGGTGTGCACCAGTCCGGAGTCGGCATCCGCACCGATGTGCGCCTTCATGCCGAAATGCCATTGCTTGCCCTTGCGGGTCTGGTGCATCTGGGGATCGCGCGCCTTCTCTTTGTTCTTGGTCGAGGACGGCGCGGCCAGGATGGTGGCATCGGTCAGGGTGCCCTTGTTCAACAGCAGCCCGCGCTCGCGCAGGTGGCGGTTGACGGTCTCGAAGATCATCTTGGTCAGACCATTGGCTTCGAGCAAGTGGCGAAAGCCCAGCAGCGTGGTGGCATCGGGCACCGACTCGCGGCTCAAATCAATCCCGACGAAGTTGCGCAGCGCCTGGCTGTCGTAGATCGCATCCTCCAGCGCCTCGTCGGCCAGCGCGTACCACTGCTGCAGGCAGTACATGCGCAGCATGCGCTCCAGACCGATCGGGCGGCGACCGCGCCCCGTACCTGCGTCCGGGAAGTAGTAGGGCTTGAGCGCTGCGATCAGCGCCGCCCAGGGCACGATCTGCTCCATCTCCCCCAGGAAGCGCTCGCGGCGGGTGACCTTCTTCTTGCCGGCAAACTCGGCTTGGGCAAAAGACAGTTGCTTCATCGGGTGACTCGCTGGCGGCGGTGGATTGCCAAGTATTTTACCACTCACGCCCCATTGATGTGGATGATTTAATCAGTGTCTCCCTAAGTGTATTTCGTCACAAACTTTTAGGATTCGCACGCCTCACCACCGGCAAGCTATCCCATACTACCCCACCGCATGAGAGGTGGCGGCAAAGTCCGGAATCGACCCAAAGCGGGCGTAGCCGCCTTCCCCGAGAGACGTATGGTTTTCGCCACGACCAACTGAAACGCGGGGCTCATCGCGAACGACTGTCTCCATCCTCGGGTAATCATGGACTCGCCATCATGACCGTCGCTTGAGTCCCATGACCGGACATAGGGCACGCCGGGCCGGCGCGCCTTTGGTCGGCGGAGATCTGTCTTTGATCAGTTAGTAGACCAATGGCCGGACAGCGCCTTGAAGCTGCCATTGAAAAACAAGCAGAAGGAACGTGCGCGAGCGGCCGACTCCCTGCCGCAAGGGGCGAACGCCGAGTGGATGCGGCTACCAGGTGGTTCTTAAGGACCGGTCAGGAACGGCGCCGGGCCTGCTCGGGGCGCGGATTGTCGAAGCCGTTCGAGCGGGTCCAGGCGCAGCAGCATCGTTGCCCGTCGTTGCTCACTGCCTGCGTTCGGATAGGACATCTCCCTCAAAGAAAGGGAATCTCGTAGTTGAGGATAAGCCGATAGTCTGCCAAATCCTGGGCCCCGGCGCCCTTCTGGTCGACGAAGGCGGCACGCGCTCGCAACCACAGGCCTTCCAACGTTCCCTCGGGCGGCTTGTCAGCAAGGGTTGTCCGTCGCCTTCACTTCACCACCGCCGCCACCCTGGTCCACGAACCCATCGAAGCCCGTGACGAGAAACGCCTCCTGCGCCTGCAGCAGCAGTTGGCCAAGGTCAAACTGCTGATCATCGACGAGCTGGGATTCGTGCCCCTGTCCAAGAGCGGGGCGGAGCTGCTCTTTGAGATCTTCAGCCAGCGTTACGAACGCGGTTCCATCCTGGTGACCAGCAATCTGCCCTTCGAGGATTGGACCGAGGTCTTCGGCTCCGAGCGCCTCACCGGTGCGCTCCTGGACCTACTCACCCACCATGTCCACATCCTGGAGATGAAGGGCGAGAGCTACCGGCTCAACCAGAACAAGCGTCGCCAGCGACGGCGCAACAAGGCGTCTGCCTCCTCACCGCAACCCCAATAGTTCCTTTCCCCCTTATACCAATCCCATACCTACGCGGCGGTCCGGATGGGACACTTTTACTCCGCCGCACTGGTACAAATTCTCCCCGCCGTTGACAAAAAACGGCGGCAGCGTGTTGCTGCCGCCGCGGCGGCTCGGATGGGATGCCGTTGTTGGCAAGGCTGAACGCTCCTTGTCCGCTGCGGGCCGACTATCGCTCTCCGGAACGTGGACGATGGCGGCTGCCGGCCCGAGCACGGCAGACCGCAGCGGGTCGCGACGGGGGCTGTCTGGCTATTCCTGGACAGGGACGACGACGCATGGCTCGTGATCGGGCAGCGGCCGGCCGTTCACGCCCACGAGCGAGCCGAGCAGATGGAGGGGCAGGCCGAGGGTATCTCCGAGAAGCTTGGCGGCAACGGCGCCGTCGGCCAGCTTGGCCGCGGGGCTGGACAGCGGGCCGCTGACGTCAACGGGTCCGACCCGCCCGACCAGATTGTTGCGCTTGGGGCGGGGCGCGAACACGAAGTCCATCGTCCGGTTGCCCAGATCGAGCGTTCCTGCGCCGGGGGCCTGCACCTTGTCCGTCTCCAGCACCAGCTGGCGGGCGGTTCCGACCCCGTCCTCGAAGTCGAAGCGGCCGACAAAGCAGACCAGGGGCGCGCTCCCGTCGGCGCTGCGGGTGAAGAGCCATTCGATGATGCTCTGTCCGGCCAGATTGATCGTCCGGCCGGCGAGCCTGCCTCCCCGGACGGATGCGGAGACCTCCCCGGTCATCGAGGACAGGAGCGCCCGGAGCCCGGCGCCGCTCGACCTCACGTCGAGGTCAAGATCGAGCGGCCCGGACGCCGCGGGCGGGCTACCGAGCCGCTCGAACGCCTGCTCGAGGCGGAGCCCGCGCGCAGCCGCCTTCAGCTCGATCACCGGCGGCGCGCGGGCGAGTCTCGCGTCGAGCTCGCCGTGGACGCTGCCGCCGAGATAGCGGAGCTCGTCAAGGGAGAATCGCAGGCGGGACCTGGCGTAGACCAGGCTCGCGCGCAGGCCGCCGGCCCCTGCGCCGCCGCCCTCGAGCGCCTCCGCGGCGATCTCCAGGAACAGGGTCGTTTCCTCCCGGACGCCTTTGCGCAGCCTGACCGCATCGGCCTTTCGGCGCGAGAACAGGCCGGCCACCTCGCGAGCGGCGGTGAGGTCATCCAGGTACAGGTCCTTCGCGCGGACATTGCCCCGGACCTCGGGCCTGCCTTTGGCGGCATCGATCCGCAGGCCGCCTTGCAGATCCGTCCTGCCGATGCGCAGCGAGCCGAGCACGGAGGCGGTGCCGTCCGCCGCGCCGAGTGTGCCGTCGAAGACTAACCGGGTGCCGGACGAGGCCTTGCGCCCGAGTGCCGAGGCGAGGGGGGCCAAATCGGGAACCGCGAGCTTCAGGGCCACTCCCACGCCGCCTTGATCGTCTTTCGCCAGGCGCAGGGAGAGCGACATCAGGTCCGTCCCCTGGAGCTTCGCATCCAGTCGTTCCAGACGCAGGCGTCCGGAGGCGTCCGACAGGGCCACCGCGCCCCGGAGCAAGCCGAGGCCGGTCGCGTCGGGCCGTCCGGTCAGCAGAGCCGCCGCCCGCAGCCGAAAGGTGCCCGCGAGCGAGAAGTCCCTCAGCGCGAGGACATCGTTGAGTTGGCCGGTCAGCTCGAGAATCGGGTCCTTCGGATCGCCCTGCACCAGCCGGATGTCTTCGAACCGAAGTCGCCCTTTCTCGTCACGGGCGACACGGTCGATCCGGATTGGCCCCACCTCCTGCAGCTCGACCGAAGCGAGATCCGTCTCTACGACGACCTCGTCGATCTCGAATCCGCCCTCGCGACTCGAGACGCGGCCCCTGATGGAGCGCGGCGCCAGCGCGAGAGGCGATCTGCCCTTTTCGGCGCCGGGTGGGACGAGGTTCGCGGCAAACGTCAGGTCGACCCCAGCGGCCGCCCACAGGTCCGCCACCTCGCCGTTGGCCTCGTAGACGCGGCCTTCGGCGGTCTCGATGCGCAGCTTCGCCGAACGGACCGCAAGCCGTGCAAGCGCCCCGTCCAGCACCAGCTCGAGCTTCCCGGTCCCCTCGACGACCCGCGACAGTTCGAGCAGGTCCTGCACCTCGCCGAGGGACGGCGATCTGACCTCGAGGCGAGCGGCGAGCCACAGATCGCCGGCCTTCGGTGCCAGCCGCCCTTCCAGATCCGCTGCGATCCCCTGGAAGGTCAGCTTCAACGACGTGGCACCCTCGCGCGCCGGCCCGGCGGCCAGGGAGAGGTCCGGCACCTTCCCGGACAGCGCGAATGCCTGCCCGTTGAGGCTCCCCTCCGCCTCGATCGAAAGCGTGCCCGGACGAGGGGTCTTGCGGAAGGTGACGGTGTCCAGCGCCAGCGTTCCGTTCCAGCCCGCCGGATCGTTGATGCGCAGGATCCGTACATCCCTCAGATTCAGGTCACGGACCAGCGGGGAGGACAGTGCCCCTTGCACCATCCTTGAGACATTGCGGCCGAGCGGTTCCGTCGACGGTTCGGCTGCGTTGACGATGACGCGTACGCTCGAGAGCGCCAGCGCGGTCAGCTCCAGGCGTCCTCGAAAGAGCTCGCTGCGCGAGAAGGACAGACGGACCGTACCCACCGGCGCAGGTGCTTGCGACCCGGCGCTGACCGGACTGACGCCCTTCGCAGCGACATCGATCGTCTGTGCGAAGGTCAGCTCGACGCCGCCCGTCACGCTGACGGCCTCCCCGAGATAGGACGACAGCAGGCTCGCCGCGATCCGGCTCCGTGCGTCCTCGAGTGCGGGAAGGTGCAGGAGCGCGACGCCGGCCCCGAGGGTGAGGATGAACAAGGCGGCGACCGCGGCGAGCACGCGTCGAGCGATCCGCCAGCTCATGCAATCAGCACCGTGATCCGAGCCGCATCCGGACTACTCACCGCTCAGCCCGAGAAACGCGAGTATCCGCCCCTCGACGTAGGGGTAGAAAGGGTTCCAGCGAAGCCGCAAGATCTCCGATGCGGGGACTTGCAGCACACCCCGTTCGCCCCGGAGCGCGATGATGCCGAGGCGTATCCCCGGGCTCTTTACCGTTGGGCGGCCCCCGTAGAGGGGGTCATCCGGCGGAAACGGCAATGCGACGTGCGCCAGGGAGTAGACGTCCTGCGGCCAGGCAAGGCCCAGCTCGGACTCGCTGACCGCCGTCGCGCCGGGTCGCTTGGTGCGCGCGACCACGTCCCGGTGAGTAGGGTCCCTGTTGGTGACGAGGCTCAGGGTGAAGGCCCGATCCGGATCGTCCCACAGCGCCTGGATCGCGCCGATCGGGTCGGATCGCATGATCGGTTCGATCTCCGCCATGCGGTTGATGTCGAACAGCACCAGCTCGTGAGCACCCGCGGGCAGCCGCTCGAACAGCCCCTCCACCAGGGCAGGTGTCGAGACGGTGGCGTCGACGACGGAGGAGAAGGCGAGCAGACGGGGGAAGCGCTTGAGTGCTCCTGTGCCGCCGAGCGCGTCCAGTTGCTTCTGGATTTGCCGGGTGATGCGGTATACGACATCCCCCGCGTTCACTGCGAATGAGCCGTACTTGAAGGGATCGTACTCGGGAAGGATGGCGTTCCAGGCGAGCTTCTCGAGCCCCAGCAGATGGCCGAGCCGCGCCTGCCAGACCGCGAGCGCGGCGGCGGGGCTTACCCCGATGGCGGGGGAGAGAAGCACCAGTCGCTCAACCCTTGGCAGGCGCTCGTCCTCGATCGTGGACAGCGCGTAGTGCACCGCCAGGGCGGCTCCATTGGAGTAGCCCACGATCACCAGGGGGACGCCCCGTGCGCGCTCGGCGAGGTGGTGCATGGCCAGACGCACGGCCGTGGCCATGTCCTGCCAGGTGACCGCGACCAGTCCGGACGGCGCGGTCCCGTGCCCCGGCAATCGGAGCCCCACCACCAGGGCGCCCGCGGCATTCAGCCCCTGTCCCAGGCTGCGCAGGCTGTACGGGGAGTCGGACATGCCGTGCAGCAGCAGGACGCCCGCCCTCGGCTTCGCCGCCGGGAACTCGAAGCTGCGGTTCCAATTCGGCGACCAGCGGGCAGGATCCGAAAGGCTGTCCCGATCGTAGCGGTTGATGAGGCGCCGCGCATCACCAGGAATCTTCGCGTAGACCTGCTCGTCGAGTTGGGCGAACAAGCGCTCCTCGAGCTCCAGGTAATCCTCGAAGGTCTGCACCGCGGACGACGCGGTGAGCTCCTCGTCGAGCTCGGCCAGGTGCCAGGCGTCCAAGTCGGGACGGCCGTCCAGGTAGGCGACGAAACCGACGATGAGCACCGCCACGGCGCCGGCTACGCCATAGGTCGCGGCCCATAGCACACGGCGCACCAGTCTGCTCAATCGAAAACGCATGGTCCTTACTAACCAGGGGTGCTCTGGTATCTCCCTTCGGAGACACCAGCTTTGCTTGGCCCGTGCGCTCTTTCAGGCGCCCCGGGCGGAACCGCTCGCGCATGGACGCCGACCGTGACCCCCGGCGCATTCACCAAATTGTCGGACCATGACGGTCGCCTGTCGAGTTCCACGGCAGAGCTGTCGTGTCGGGTAAGTGCACCATTACCGCCGTTACAGGGCCGGGGGTTGGGGTATCGGTTGAGGGTTGCTACCGCCGTTGGAGCTTAACAAGAACGATGTCCGGTATGCGCGTTTTCCCGCCATAGCGATTCGACTGCCCAGATGGTCGGACAGGATGGAGCCTGATACGTAATGGCAACCCAAACGTATGTCGCCTTCTTGCAACGATCACGGTTGGTCACCCGACCTGCGAATGTCTCTTCGTGGCCAATTGCAGCCTTTGGTAAAGGCCGATACGGCCCGGGAAGGTCTGCCCCGCAGGCACCCACTGTAGCGGAGGACGAATCCGGCAAAGTCGGCGCGGATTATTCTGAGAAAATCCCGTGAGATAAAGTGAGCGACAACAGGCGCTAGAGCGTGAGGTCGCCTTCGTAGGAGGCCCAGGCCCGATCCGATTCGTGCAGCGAGACCCGCATCCCCGCCAGACCAATGGCGTTGTGACCCAGCTCGCCGGCGCGAATGCGTTCCGCGACGCGCTCGAAGACCACCTTCGACAAGAACTCGGTGGTGGTGTTGAATCCGGTGAACGCGGACTCCTGGTCGAGGTTGCGGTAGTTGAGCTCCGATAGCACCGAATGCAGGACCTGGTTGAGTCGGCCGATATCCACGACCACGCCGTCGGCGTCGAGCTCCATGCGGCGCACCTCCAAGTCCACCACGTAGGTGGCCCCGTGCAAGCCCTGGGCGGGCCCGAATACGTCGCCGCGAAAGCTGTGGGCGATCATGATGTGGTCGCGGACGCAGACGGTAAACATGGCGCTCCTTTCGGGGGGTGATCAGGTGTACTTGATGCGGTGGCAGAGGGCGTCGCCAGGGTCGGTTGACAGGCGTTCCAGGACTTCTGGCAGGTCCCGGAACGCGTCCTCCCCGGTGATCAGGAGGTCGAGCTCGGGCGCGGAAAGCAGCGAGAGGGCCAGCGCCATGCGGCGTCGGCTGTCCCACCGCGCGCGCATCGGTGCGGCGACCGTGCCGACCTGGGACGAAGTCAGGGTCAGCCGCTGGCGGTGGAAGCCCACGCCGAGTGCGAGCGGGACGATCCTGTCGCCGAACCAGCTCATCTCCACGACCCGCGCCTCGAAGGCAGCGAGCCGCAAGGCAGTGTGGAGCCCGGCGGGAGACCCGCTGACGTGGATCACGAGATCCGCCTCCTCGGCCGCCGCGTCCGGCGCGCGGAAGGCGACTCCGAGCGCCGCCGCGATCGTGGCGCGCCGCGGATTGACGTCGATGAGCTCGACCTCGCAGCCCGGAATGCGCCCGGCGAGCCAGGCCACCAGGCAACCGAGGGTACCTCCGCCGACCACGGCGACACGCTCACCGAGCCGCGGGCCGGCGTCCCAGAGCCCGTTGATCGCGGTCTCCAGGTTCGCGGCCAGCACGGCCCTGCCCGTTGGCACGCCCAGCGGCAGCGGGTGAACCGATGTCGCTGGTACCACGTATCGACTTTGGTGAGGAAACAGACAGAACACGGCACGGCCCGCAAGCTCGCGGGGGCCTTCCTCCACGATGCCCACGTTGATGTAGCCGTACTTCACGGGCCCGGGGAGATCACCTTCCTGGAAGGGGCAGCGCATGCGGCGCCATTCGCTCTCGGGCACCTGGCCGAGGTAGATGAGGGACTCCGTGCCGCGGCTGACGGCGGTGTAGAGTGTGCGCACCAGAACCTCCGATTCCGCGCGCTCAGGAAGGCTTTGGTCCCGGATCTCGCCGCGACCGGGAGCGGTCACCCAAAAGGCGGAGGCGGTCTGGCGTCGGTAGGACACTGGCTTGTGAGCGGTGTGAGACTTCGGAAAACGGAAACCTGATGTACCGTCATTTTAACGCCCGGCGCGGGAATGCGCCTTGCCAGCGCAACTCCGCTTCATCGGAACGTCGGGCCCCGGTCGTCGTCCTACACATGCCGTCGCACGGGCCCTTGCGGCGGAGCGCCGCGGCGAGCGCAGGCGCGGCGTTCGTGCTTCTCCTGGTGGGCGCCACCGGCCTCGCTCAGGTCCTTTCACTTGGTGACCACTATCTGCCCAAGGTGCTGATGGGATTCGCCGTGGTTCTTGGCCTGCTGGTGCTGCTTCTGCCGGCACACGAGCCGCATCGGCGCCTGGGACCGGCGAGCCAGGTCACCCTCGTGCGTGCCGTGCTGACGGCATTGCTGTTCGGTCTGATCGGTGAGGGCAGCTCTGCCGCCGTCCTCTGGACGGCCTGCGCCCTTGCCATGCTGGCGGAGGGACTGGACGGCGTCGATGGCTGGCTCGCGCGGCGCGGCGGCTGGGTCAGCCCGTTCGGCGCACGATTCGACATGGAGATCGACGCCCTGCTCGTGATGGTCCTGGCGTTGCTGGTCTGGTCCCTGGACCGGGCGGGCGTCTGGGTTCTCGCCGCCGGTCTCCTGCGTTACGTGTTTCTAGCGGCGGGGCTCGCGTGGCCCTCTATGCGCTGGCCGCTGCCGCCCAGCCGGCGCCGTCAAGCGGTCTGCGTGATCCAGGTGCTGAGCCTTGTCCTGGCGCTGATGCCGGTTTTTTCGGTCAGCTGGAGCGCGATGCTCGCCGGCGCGGGTCTTCTCGTCCTCTGCTACTCTTTCGCCGTCGATACCCTCTGGCTCGCCCGCCGTGCGGGTCGTCCCCTCGCTACTGGAGAATTGCCATGACGAATGCGTCCGATCTGACTCGTCGCCGGCACCGTCCCATCGGTGTCGCCACTGTGGCGCTGCTCGTGCTCTATGCGATTGCCTTACCGCTGCAGGCCCAGCCAGCCCGATACGAGATCGACCCGGACCACCTCAGCATCGGATTCCTCGTCGACCATGTCGGCTACAGCAAGGTGCTCGGCATGTTCCGCAAGGCTGAAGGGAGCTACGTCTTCGACGAGGAGACCGGGGAGCTCTCGGACCTGCGGGTGATCGTGGATACGGCCAGTGTGTTCACGAACCATCAGAAGCGGGATGAACACCTGAAGAGCGCCGACTTCCTGAACAGCGCCGAGTTCCCGCGGATGACCTTCGCCGCCGCCGGCGCGCGCCGAACGGGGGAGCGCGAATACCTGATCGATGGCGATCTCGAAATCCTCGGCAAGAGGCAGCCGGTGACGCTTCAGGCGACTTGGAACAAGAGCGGCGAGTACCCCTTCGGTGGCGGTCTCCTCGGGGGCAAGCCCTGGGTGATGGGGGTATCGGCGCGCGGCAGCTTCAAGCGAAGCGCCTTCGGCATGACCTACAGCGTGGACAACGGCTGGGTGGGCGACGAGGTGGAGCTGATCATCGAGTTCGAGGCTCGGCGCAAGTAGGGCAACCGTGGCCTGGCGCTGCATGGAGCGTTCCCACTGGGTGAGCTGGCTGTTGCTGGCCGCCGCCCTCTACCTGCTGAACCTCGCGCTTTCCTTCCACAACGTCTGGCCGACCCCCTGGATCGAGGACCGCCACGAGCTCTCGGTCGAGATCGCCCTGTTGATCCTGGGCCTTGTCCTCTGGACCGAGCTCAGGGGATCGCCCCCCGGCCGCGGCCTGATGGTGGTGCTGGCGATCGTGCTGACGTTGCTTGCGATCGGACGCTACGCCGAGGTGACGGCGCCGGCGCTCTATGGACGGACGGTCAATCTCTACTGGGACGCCCAGCACCTGCCGAAGGTCGCCGCCATGTTGGTCGAGGTCGCTCCGCCCTGGTTGGTCGCCGGGGCCACACTGGGGCTGATGCTTCTGCTCGGCCTGGTCTTTGCGCTGATCCTCTGGGCCTTGGGACGAGTCCGACTCGGGTTGTCCGAGTCGAGGCCCAGGCGCGTCATGGGGGCCGTCGCGGGTGGCTTCGCGGCGCTCTACCTCGCCGGTTCGTTGGGCGAGCCCCTGCGAGCCCCTGTCAAGTACGCCAAGCCCGTCAGCCAGACCTATGCCGCCCAGACTGCCTTCCTCGTGGACGCTCTGGCGCATGACGGCGCCGCACGCCAACTGCCGGATTCCCCGGCGGTAAAATCGGACCTCGGGATGGCGCGCGGGGCGCACGTCGTGGTCCTGTTCCTCGAGTCATACGGGGCCACGGCGTACGATCGCGCCGATCTCGCCCCGGTGATCGATCCTGCGCGAGCGTTAGTCGAGGCGGCCGCCGCGGACACCGGGCGTGGGGCGGTCTCGGCGTTCGTGCGTTCCCCGACCTTCGCAGGTGCGTCCTGGCTGGCGCATGCGAGCCTGCTTTCCGGGATCGAGGTCGACGATAGCTCCACCTACAAGCTCTTGTTGACGCAGGAGCGCGACACCCTGGCGCATCGCTTCAGCCGACTCGGCCATCGTGCGGTGGCGGTGATGCCGGGTCTGCGAAAGGACTGGCCGGAGGGCGCGTTCTACGGCTTTCACGCGATCCTGGGCGCTAAGGCGCTGAATTACGGTGGGCCGGACTTCGGCTGGTGGCGCATCCCCGATCAGTTCGCCCTGGCCCGCCTGGACGCGCTGGAGCTTGCCACGGGTGAGGGTCCCCCGCGGTTCGTCGTGTTTCCCACCATCAGCACCCACTTGCCGTTCCGTCCGACTCCGCCCTACCAGCCGGATTGGCCTCGTCTGCTCGGGTCCAATCCCTACGACGGCGAGGTGTTCGCTCGCGCTGTGGCCAAGACGCCGGACTGGCTGGACCTCGGCGCCTCCTATGCCGATGCGCTCGCCTACGCCTTCTCGTATCTCGCGGGCTATCTCCGCCTGCGGGCGCAAGCGGACCTGATCCTGATCGTGCTCGGCGATCACCAGCCCGCCGCCAGCGTGAGCGGCGAGGGGGCGAGCCGCGAGGTGCCGGTGCACCTGATCACCGGTCGGACGGAGATCCTCGACCGCTTGGCTGCGGCGGGATTCGCCACGGGGTTGACGCCGAAGCGCCCCGCGTTGGGCGATATGCACGAGCTCTACGGCCTCCTGCTGCGGGCACTGGACACGGGTCGCTCAGACGTCACCGGGTTCGACACGCCTGGCGTAGATGTCGCCGGAACCACCGCCCAGTTCGGCGCGCTCCACCAAGCGGCGCATCCCGTCGGCGTCGATCCAGCCCGCTGACACGAGGCCGTGGCTTTCGCCCCGAGACCAGTTGTAGTGGTAGGGGCCGAGTTGGGCGAGACGGTCGAGACAGTCCAGAGCGAGCTCCAGCGCGCACTCCAGGTATTCGAAGGAGAGCGCGCGGAGTGGGCGGGAAGCTCCCGCCAAGACCTCGGCTTCGAACCCCTCGACGTCGATCTTGACGAACGCCGGCTCGCCGAAACGGGCGATGAGCTCGTCAAGGGTGGTGACGGTAGTCTCCGACACCCTCTGCCAGCGCAGACCGTCGAAAGACGGGTCGGCGGATACGCGCTCTACCCAGTCGGCGGAGAGCGTGCTTACGGTCAGGTTGCCCTCGTCCACGAGCAGGGGAGCGGTTCCCGGCGCGCGGCCGAGTGCCGACGGGACCAGGTGCACAGCGGGATCGGCCCCGTAGAGCAGCCGCAGAAACCGCAGGAGATCGGGGTGCGGCTCCGCGGCGACCACTCGCGCCCCCAGACTGCGCCAGCAGCGTATACGATTGCCGACGTGGGCGCCGATGTCGAAGCAGAGGGAGCCCGGCGGGACGAACTGGCGGTAAAAGCCCCGCAGGCGCCTCGCCCTGAAGGGGACGCCGTAGTAAATGGCGAGGGAACGGGCAAGGCCCAGGGCGAGACGCAGTCGGCTCATGGGGCGCGGATCGCGCGAAGAGGCCGTGGCGCGTGCCTGGCGATCTTGTCGTTCATGGATGCGCAATAGAGGTTTCAACCAGCATACGGGGAGCGAAGCGCTGATGCGCAGACAGCATAACGCCGCCGAAGACCGGCCGACCACTCGCGATCTGCGGCCGTTGCTGCGTTTGCTCGGATTCCTGCGGCGCTACGCATGGCGGGTGTTCGCGGCCGTTCTCGCGCTGCTGGTGGCAGCGGGGGCAGTGCTGGCATTCGGGCAGGTCTTCCGCGAGGTGGTGGACAACGGGCTCAAGAGCGGCTCTGCGCAGGCGCTGGATCAGGCGTTGCTGCTCTTCCTGGGAGTGGTGTTGATGCTCGGCGCCTCCGTGCTGCTGCGCGCCTACCTGCTCAATTGGCTGGGCGAGCGAGTCGTGGCGGACGTCCGTGCGGCCGTGTTCGACCGTGTTCTGGGGCTCGACGTGGGCTTCTTCGAGGCCACCCGCACCGGCGAGGTCATCTCGCGGCTGACCAGCGACACGGCACTGCTGCAGGTGGTCGTGGGCTCGACCCTCGCCGTTGCCCTGCGCACGACTCTGCTGGTGTCGGGCGGAGTCCTGATGCTCGCGGTCACCAGCCCCAAGCTCACCGGCCTGGTGCTCCTGGGGACGCCCTTGGTGGTGGTTCCGCTGTGGCTGCTCGGCTACCGGGTGAGGCGCCTGTCGCGAGCGAGCCAGGACCGCATTGCCGATGTCGGCGCCTATGTCGACGAGGTGCTGCACGGCATCCGCACCGTCCAGGCCTTCGGCCATGAGGCGGAGGACCGTCGGCATTACCGCGATAGGGTCGAGGCCGCATTCGATACGGCGGTGCGGAGATCCCTGCTCGGGGCCCTGATGTCGGGCACCGCCATACTGTTCACGTTCGGCGCCGTGGGCGTGGTCCTATGGGTCGGTGGTCAGGAGGTGCTGGCCGGACAGTTGAGCGGCGGGGAGCTTTCCGCGTTCGTCTTCTACGCGGTGCTGGTGGCGAGCTCGGTGGGCACCCTGAGCGAGGTTGCGGGCGACCTGCTGCGGGGGGCGGGTGCCAGCGAGCGCTTGATCGAGCTCCTGGAACAGAAACCGGCCGTCTCCTCACCGGACAGGCCGAAGGACATGCCGCGACCGGCTGCTGGGCTGATCGAGATCGACAACCTGGGATTCGCGTACCCCGCGAACCCGATGACTCGGGTGCTGTCGGGTATGACGCTGCGCATCGCCCCGGGCGAGAAGATCGCCCTGGTCGGCACCTCGGGTGCCGGCAAGTCCACCCTGTTCCAGCTCCTGCTGCGATTCTACGATCCGCAGGAGGGGAGCATCCGCTTCGATGGTCTCGATCTGCGCGAGGTCCGGCTCTCGGACCTTCGCGGGCGCATGTCGATCGTGCCCCAGGACCCGGTGATCTTCGGCGCCGACGCCTGGGAGAACATTCGCTACGGGCTCGCGGGGGTGACCGACGTGGACGTGCGTCGGGCCGCGGAGGCCGCCCATGCGATAGAGTTTCTGGAGCGGCTCCCGGAGGGTTTCGCTTCCTTTCTCGGCGAACGCGGGGTGCGCCTTTCCGGCGGGCAGAAACAGCGCATCGCGATCGCGCGTGCCATCCTCCGCGATCCGGCCCTGCTGCTGCTCGACGAGGCGACGAGCGCCCTCGACGCCGAGAGCGAGCGGTCCGTACAGCAGGCGCTGGATACGTTGATGCGGGGCAGAACCAGTATTGTCATCGCACATCGTTTGGCGACGGTGCGCAAGGTGGACCGCATCATCGTCATCGACGGCGGAAGAATCGCCGCCGCGGGCTCTCACGATGCCCTGATGTCCGAGGGCGGGCTCTATGCGAGGCTAGCGAGCCTGCAGTTCCGTGACTTGCTCGGTGAGTTCGGGACCTCCGAGCCGCACCGATCCGATGGAGGCGAGGACGAGCCAGTGCGGGCGTGATGCGCTCCGTCCTTGTTCCGGGTCGGTCCGCGGGGCAACATAGGATGCGACCGCGCCGCAACCAGCCTGGCAAGGGGTGGGTTGCTAACCAAGACGACGAGCCCGCGAAAGGGGCAAGAGGGGGACCCATGTATCTGGAGGCATTTATGGTCGGCCTGGCCGGCTATCTGATCTACCGCATCATCCTCGGCGGCTTCTATACCGTGAAGCCGGACGAACGCGCGGTCATCACCTCGCTCGGGCGCGCCGTGCGTTTGGGGGGCGAGATGCCCGTTGACGACAGCCTCGATGCGGAGGAGCGCGAGCGTTACCGCTTTCCCCGCCTGCGGGTGATCGGTCCCGGCGGGCCCTACTTCAAGTGGCCCTGGCAGAAGGTGCACAAGGTCAGCGTGGCCACCCAGGCGGTCGACCTGGCCTGGGACCCGACCAAGCGCCAGAGCGACGATCGAGGCGGTGACCAAGGACAACCTGACCACCGGGGTGAACGGGCAGATCCGCTTCCGGGTCAGCGAGAACAACCTCTACGCCTACCTGTTCGGCGTGGCCAGCCCGCTGGAGCACGTGATGGGCTACTTCGTCTCGGTGCTGCGCGAGCGGATCGCCAACTTCGTCGACCCGCAAGGGGCAGAGCCTGGTGGCACGACGACGGAGCTCGGAGCGAGGAGAGTGCGACGGCGGTCGAGCTGTCCGAGGGCGTCTCGATCAACGACCTGCGCAAGAACCTGCCCCTGCTCAACGACGTACATGGAGCAGCAGTGCCGTTCCACCGCCGGCCGCTACGGCATCGAGCTGGACGCCGCCCTGATCACCGAGATCGATCCGCCGCCGGAAGTGGACCGCGCCCTGTCGGCCATCAACAGCACCCGCAACCAGGTGGCGGCGGACATCAGCACGGCCCGGGCCGACTCGGAGCAGCAGATCACCATGAGCAAGCGTGCGGTGGAGATCGCCACGAACAACGCCCAGGCCGAGGTGGCCCCGCTGCGGGAACTGGCCGCCACGCTGGCGCCAGATCAAGGCGGAGGGCGGCTCCGAGGCGCTCGACGGCCTACCTCCGCAACATGCGGGTGCCGCTGCTCGGGCGCGCCCGACGCATCGTCCAGACGCACCGGGTCCACGCCTGACGGAAGCGACGCCGATGCCACTCATCGATACCTCCGCAGCAGATCATCAGTCGCCGCTGATCGTCGGGCTGTCCTGATCATTCCCGTTGTGCTTCGGCCTCGCCCGCTTCTTCGGCCTCTACGCCGTGGTCGCAGGAGTGCGAAGCCCAGGTGTTCACGCTGTTCGGCAAGGTGATCGGCACCATGGACGAAGCCGGGTCTGCGCTTTCCCGATCGCGCATTTCGGCCTCAAGGCCCTGCTGGTCCCCTTCTTCGGCAAGCGCTACAAGGTGAGCACGGCCCTGCGCCAGCACTACCTGCGCGGCCAGATGGTCAACTCGGAAGAAGGCACGCCGATGGGCGTGGGCATCTGGTACGAGATGCAGGTCAACGACCCGGTCGCCTACCTGTTCATCAACACCAACCCCGAGGGCTCGCTGCAGGCCAACGTGGCCAGCTCCACCATCTCCACGCTGAGCAACCTGGAGATGGACAAGATGCTGGAGGACCGGCACAGCCTGAGCCGCACGGTGCGCGCAGACGGTCTCGCCGCTGTCGGAGAAGTGGGGCTACCGCCTGGGCTCGGTCTACATCCGCAAGGTCGGCTTCACCGATCAGCAGATGGTGGACAACATCACCGAGAAGGTGGTCAAGCGGCTGGTCCAGGTCACCAGCGCCATGAAGCAGGACGGCGAGAACCGCGTCGGGCTGATCAGAGCGAGACGGCCAACAAGGTCTCGCAGAAGATGGCCGAGGCGCAGGCCGACCCGCCCGGCCGTGGTCGGCCAGGCGCTGAACGAGATCGCCACGACAGGACCCGGAGATCCTGCAGCGCGGTGCTGGACGTGATGGAGGCCGAGAAGCTGATCGAATCGGGAGCGGAGATAGACGTCCTGCCCGCCGAGACGCAGGTGTTCGTGCAGCTTGGCTCGGCGTCGGGCGGAGGTGTCCCGGCGTTGACGCTCGATACCTGACCCTGGAATGTCCTAAGGAAGACGCTGATTTCTGGCCGTCCTGGCCAAGATCAGCATGCAATCCGGGAAGTGCGATTCCCGGATTGCTCCATTCTCAACGACTTGAGGCTGTTGAAAATGACGGGCCAACCTTGGCCCGGGCGGAAAATGCAATCAATCAGCGTTTTCTTATCGTTTCGGTTCGCGCAGGAAACGCTGATTCACTCGATTGCGACGCCGCGGTGATGGGATATTTCGTGAGCTTGCGATAGTCAGGCGGGATGTGACCGGAGTTGGCCACCCCGCCCTGCGTCAAGCGCCGTCTCGCGCGGCAGTCGCTGCCCGGTTCCCGTCTGCTTCTCGGGCGCATATTGGGCGGCACGTTCGCACATCTGCTGATACCGCTTCCGATAATCACGCCAGGACAACCATAGGGGGCGGACGAAGGATAGGGCGAGCAACGCCACACCGATCAGTACCAGGGTATCGGATTGCATGATTGCCTCCTCTGCTTCCGCTGCCTTGATCGAAGAATTGGGCAGGGAGCTGACCGCGTCCGTCCCTGCAGTTTCTTCTGTTTTATCGACTTGCCTGAGGTCGCGGGCCGCGCCGTGGAGGGACCAGATCCTGTTCCCGCGTTCCGCAGCACGGTCATGCGGCCATGACTCAACCTTAAGCCGCGCGTCGGTTTCGCGCATCGGGGCCGAGCCCCAATTTCTGGGTGGGGGAATCCCCCAGGGAGGGGAGGGGCTGGGGATCAGCCGGCGCGGCCGATCGTTTCAACCCACTGGGTTGCGCGTTGGGCGAGCTCGGCAGAGGATCTGAGGCCCAGCTTGTGCTTGATGTGCTCGCGGTGGGATTCGATCGTCTTGATGCTCAGATTCAGGGTTCGCGGCGATCTCGCGCGTCGTCCGGCCTTGACCGATCAGGCGAAACACCTGCAGCTCGCGATCGCTGAGCGCATCCAGGGGCGAGTCCGTTTCGAGCGTTCGCCCACCGACGTATTTCGCGGCCAGCCGCCGCTCTGAGCTTGTCGCTCAAGTACGTGTCGCCGTGAGCAGACGACGGATGGCGACCAACACGTCGTCGTCGAGTTGCTGCTTGGTGACATAGCCCAGGCGCCCGCCCGCAGGGAACGCTCGGCATACACGATTCGTCGTGCATGGAGAGCACTAACGACGGGATCTGCGGGTGGCGCGCCTTGATTGCCTTGACCAGGTCCAGGCCATCCTCGTCCCCGAGCACGAGATCGACGATCACCAGGTCGGGCGGGCTCTGTCGGATGGCCTCGAGCGCCGCTCGCGCAGGTGGCGGCTTCGCCGCACACGACGAGGTCGGGCTCGGACTCGATGAGCGCGGCCAGCCCGCGCCGCATCAGGGCATGGTCGTCGACGATGAGAATCGCCTTCTTGCTCGCGGCCCCGGCTCAGGTTCGTTGCGCACATGATTCGGCCTCGTCGCCGGCGTCGGTATCTCGGGTAGGGGAAAGGCGCAGGTGACCGCCGTGCCCTCGCGGGTCACCCCGCCGCACCTTCAGGGAACCACCGATCAGGCGCGCCCGGGAGGCCATCGTGTGCAGCCCGATCCCGTCTCATGGTCATGCGCGTTCTCGGAAATGCCCACGCCATTGTCCCGGATGCTCAGGACACGGCCCTCCCGTCCCTGCGGCTCAGGCGGATCTCGATCCGATCGCTCGCCCATGGGTCACGGCGTTGTGCACGGCTTCCTGTGCGATGCGAAACAGGTGCAGCGTGGCCGTCGGGGGAAAGCCGGCAAAGAGGCCATCACACACGAGCGTGCAGGAGACATGAAAAAAGTGCTCGACATTGCGCGCCAGGGTCTCGAGCGCACCGGCGAGTCCAGTCCCGCTCAGGCCAACCGGGCCGAGACCGCGGGCCAGGTCGCGGGCCTGACCGATGGTGTCGTTCAGCAGCTTGGAGATCTCGGCGGCCATGGCGGATGCCGCGGTTTCGGCGTTCGTCCGCCAGCATTTCGGGATAGCGTCGCGCTCAAGGCCGCAATCACCGGCCAAGGACTGGCACAATCCATCGTGAAGCTCCCGGCCCAGGCGCTCCTTTTCCCGGTCGGCGATCTCCAGGATCTGCCTCTCTAGCCGTTTGCTGCCGGGTCACGTCCCGAGCCGTGGCGTAGATCAATGGGCGATCGGATGCTGGCCGCGCGTTCCATTGCAGCCAACGGTACGAGCCGTCCCGGTGGCGATACCGATTCTCGAACAGGATTGTCCGGAACATCGGCGGCAAGATTGTCAAGTACTCGCCGCCGTGGCCTCCCGATCGTCGGGATGCACGAACGTCGATAAAGGGCTTGTCCGTCAACTCCTCACGGGTCCACCCCAAATGGTTCGTCCAGGCTGAGTTCAGGCGTTTGAAGTATCCATCCAATCCGGCGACGCACTGCAGGTCGAGGGATTTCTCGAAGAAATGGGATAAGGCTTCCTCTGCCTGCTCCGCCCGCCTAGCCAGGGCTTCCCTGTCGGCCAGCTGCTCGCGTGGAACAGCTTGGTTTTCCGCGGCTCCAGTTTCGGTGTCCATCGATGTCATTCCCTTGAAAAGTTCCTCTCGCCAAGCCTGCATTCTGAAAGTCAGACAAAACTACGCCCGCCGGCTACGGTCCCACGCTAGCGATCTTTTGCCTTTAAGGATAGTCCGGATTCGAACGCGAGATGAGCCTGGACAGCCACGGGAGATTCCGCCATCACCCTACGCACCCTCGTGAGCCCTCCAGCGGGCGCGAACTCCGACTCGCCTTGAACGCGCACGGCGACGCTGCGCAGTGACGTCCTTTCCCGGGTGTAGTTGTAGGGGAGTCTCAGGACCTGCAACCTGCACCGAACCCTACAACTATCGAAGCTGGCGGTCGACGATCTCTCGTGGGTGCGGCGTTTCGGCACACCCACGCGCATGGCTCTTTACGTCGACCTAGTCGTTGAGTTCGTAGAAGGCGGCGCCATGGACGGCATCGATGGTCTGCTTCACCGGCTCATAGTCCTTCCAACGGATCGGGACCCATTCCTCGTACTTGGGATCGATAGCCTGGATTGCCGCCGGGTCGTTCTCATGCATCTCCAGAAGCGCGGCCCGAACCTTTTCCAGAACCTCGGGCTTCACGTATCGCGTGTTTACCGTGATCGGGAACTCAGGTACCGGGTCATGCACCCAGATAGCCCGCAGACCGACTCCTTGGTTCTTGAACTTTTGGAAGTTCTTGTCGTTGATCCAGGCGGCGTCATAGCCACCGTCCAGGACCGCCCGTGCCGCCTTGTCGTGTCCGCCGGCAAAGTCCATGGCGGCAAAGGTGGATTTGTCGATGCCTTTTTGGAGCAGCATGCCGGACGGCATCAGATTCCCCGAGGTGGACGATGGGCTGGCGCCGATGACTCGGCGTCCAACGAGGTCCTCCGGACGCTGGATGTCGGAGTCCGTCCGGACGACGATCTGTCCGACATAGGTGGGCGAGCCGTCGCGCACGGCGCACACGACGGGCTCGATCGTCGCGTCGTGATGGCGCGCCTGGGCGATGGTGACCGGGGCGAGATAGGCGAACGGCGTCTTACCCGAGAGCAGTCCGCGCACCGCCGCAGTGTAGCCACCGCTCCCGCCGCTCGTGGGATAGGTCGTCAATACAAAATCGTATCCCGTTTGCTTTTCGAGGTAGGCGATCAAGGGCTCGAAGCGCCTCGCCATGGTCTCCGGTTGATTGACGGGGAGCACGCCGAATCCGATTGTCTCGTCACGCTGGGGTTCTCCTGTCGCATCTGCCGCAACAGCGCCCAAGGCCAGCGCGTTGGCCAATACGAGCCATGTCAGTCTGCTGTTCATATTCCGTCCTCCGCATTTGTCTGGGTTGTTCGCCACAGGTTCGGGTTGCGCGTGCTTTGGGCTCTCCGCGCACATCTCGCAGCGTCGGACAGCTCCGCAAATGCCCGACCTGAAACAGACACTAGGCATGGATGCGGACAAATTCGTCGAGACAGGTCGATGGTTTTCTCGAATTTCTCCGATATTTTTATGTAGGTTTCAAATCAGGCGCTTAGGGGCGAGCGTGACTGACCAACGGGTGAGCACCCGAGCCCAGGGGGCACGTATGGAAGGAAACGAAATCGGCTCCTCACGCTTCAGAGTAGCGGAGTGGGAGGTTGACCCTTCGACGAACCGGATCGGCCGCGGCGAGGACCAGGTCACGCTAGAGCCCAAGGTGATGGACGTGCTGGTCTACCTCGCGGATCGCCCCGGCCGGACCGTGAGCCGGCACGAGCTCGAGGCCGCGGTGTGGACCGGAGCCGTTGTCAGCTATGACGCAGTGACCGGTGCGATCCAGAAGCTGCGCAAGGTCTTCGACGACGATCCTGCCCATCCGCGCTTCATCGAGACGTTGTCGAAAAGGGGCTATCGCTTGCTCGCACCCGTGGTCCGGTTGGATGCCTCGTTCCCCTCTACCCACGACCGATCAAGCGACAACGCACCAACTCGCGAGCACCGCTGGCGTGTCTCGGCTGCCGTGGCAATTTCAGCGATCTTCATCCTCGTGGCCCTCGGCCTCCTTGTTTGGCTGCCAGACCAACAGCCGGCGATCGATGCCCCAGCCGATGCCACGAAACCGAAGTCCATCGCGGTACTCCCACTGCGTAATCTCACCGCCGACCCTGCGCAGGACTATTTCGCCGAAGGGGTGACCGATGACCTTATCAGCGCCCTCGCGCGGTTCTCGGATCTTCAGGTCATCGCCCGTGACTCGACGTTCTTCTACAAGGACACGCCGATGGACGTGCGTGAGCTCGGCGAGAAGCTCAATGCCCGCTACCTGCTGCGCGGAAGCGTCCAACGTGCCGGGAATCAAGTTCGGATTACCGCCGAGCTGATCGAAACCGGATCCGGTAACTCGCTATGGGCCGACCATTTCGACGACAAGGCCGCGCGCCTGTTCGAGCTGCAGGATCGGATTACGCACAGGATCGTCGCCGCGCTCGCGGGTCAGATCAATGTTCAGGATCGTCAGGAGCTCGGCCGGCCACGGACCGAGAACCTGCAGGCGTATGACTACTTCCTTTACGGGCGGCAACGGTTTTTCCTGTATGCCGGTGCCGAGGAGAACCGAAACGCGCGCGACTCATTCAGCCGGGCGATCGCGCTCGATGCTGATTTCGCCTTGGCGTACGCCATGCTCGCCTGGACGCACGCATTCGACGCCATGAACGGCTGGAGCGAGTCGCGTCGGCAGTCTCTGGAAAACGCCCGCGAATTGGCGACCAAGGCGATCCATCTCGACGAAGCGATGCCGGTTGCTTATTTCGTTCGCGGGCTGGCCTACCGCGAGTTGGGGGACCGGGTGCATGCGCTTGTGGAGGCTGAAAAGGCGATTGAGCACGATCCGAACTACGCCGGTGCCCACGTGCTTCTCGCGACCCTGTTGTACTTCAACGGAAGGCCGCAGGAGGGCCTGGACCTAATGAAGAAGGCAATCGCCCTCAACCCCAACCATCCCTTCAATTACAGCTTCCACCTGGGTCAGGCTTTGTACATCCTCCGGCGCTACGACGAAGCCATCGACGCGTTCAACCGTGTGCTGGAATCGAATCCCGCCGCTGAACGCGCGCACCTCTGGCTGGCTGCCGCATACGCCCAGGCGAAGCGCGGCGACGATGCGGAATGGGAAATGGAGCAGGTGCTCACGGCGAATCCAGACATCTCTCTGGAGCGCGTTCGCGGCTCATACCCGTTTACGAATCCTGCCGATCTCGATCACCTGGTTGTTGGACTGCGCAAAGCCGGATTGCCGCGCTGATCTGACCCGGAGCGGCCGTCCGCCCGGGCGCTACCCCTGACCTCGCCCGCGTGCGCCCCTGCAGCCGTGTGGTTCAGCAGCTCAGATCCAATCGTCGGCCGGTTCCTCCACCGCATCGTTTCCGACATGCGCCAGGGCGTCGAAGAGGGCTTCCAGCTCAAGACTGAGCTTGTGCCTTGTGTCCAGATGGATCATCGGGCGCGCCAGGCTGTGGGATTCCCGGATCTTGACCGAGGACGACAGGTAGGTGTCCAGGACGGGATGCCCTTCCGACTTGAGCTCGTCCACCAACTGCCGCGGCAATCGGGCGCGGGGCTGAAACTGATTGACCACGATGCCCTCGACCTGCAGCCCGCGGTTATGGTCCGCTTGGATCTCGCGGACGTTGTCCATCAGCGAGTAGAGCGCGCGCCGGGAGAAGTCGTCGCAGTCGAAGGGGATCAGAACCGTGTCGGCGGCGATCAGGGCCGAACGGCTGTAGAACCGCAGGGCAGGGGGCGTGTCGATGTAGACCGCGCAGGCTCGCGGCAGGCGCTCGAGGGCCTCGCGCAGCTTCAGCATCTTGTAGCGCGACTCCAGCTTGTCCTCGAGGTCGTTCATCTCTGCGCTGGCGCTGAGCACGCGCAGGTTCTCGAAGGGGGTCGGCCGCAGAAAGGCCTCCAGCGGCTGCTCCCGAAACGAGAAGTCGAGCATCTGTCCGAAGAAATCGGCCCCGCCGGGGCCGGGCTCTTCGATTGAAGCGCCCAGCAGATAGCGGCTCGCGTTCGCCTGCGGGTCCAGATCCAGTACCAGGGTGTCGGTCCCCCGGGCGGCGGAAATGGCGGCAAGATTGCAGACGATCGTGGACTTGCCAACCCCGCCCTTCTGGTTGAACACGACGCGACGCATGGTAGGAGGCTCCTTTGATGCTGACAAGAAGGTTAACGATGGAACGCGCAGATGCAAATGGCACTTTGCCACAGGTTCGGCCAAGACGTTCCCCGAGTACAAGGAACTTGTGGTGTGAATCGCCCCGGGATTCCCTGAGACAGTTTCGCTTGAGTCAGTCCATCGTGGTGGACTCTTGCTGTTGCCGATAGCGCGCCGCCAGCAAACCTGACCAGAGGCCCAGCGGCAGAGGCAGCACAAGCGGGACCCATCCCGTCCGGAGACACGAAATCCAGTGTTGCGAGCGCAGGCTGCTGGGCGCACGCCAGGCGACGCCCAATAGCCAAAGGCCCAGAAAGAGATACGGACCCCACCACGGTGGCATCATCCAGACAGCGACTAGGAGAAGGCCGGTGAGGACAACGCCGGTCGAAAGCGCATGGAGGAGAAATCCAATCCGACTTTCCAACGGGGCGAGCGCGAGCCAGGCGATTAGCGAGCGCGGCAGGAGCATTTGGACTCCAACGGTGGTGATGTGGAGAAGGCTTATGCGTCACCGCGCCGAGGAAACCGGATCGCGGTGACGTCGGCCTTGAAGAAGGGGAAATAGTCAGGCGTGCCGATCAGGTTGCCGCCTGCCACGCGCGTCGGCAGCCGGTAACCGCCGAACGCCTTGACCTCGGAAAGGTAGCCGCCGAAGGGCTGTTCGCGATACACCTGTTCGGAATTCGCAGTACTCCAGCGTTGGATCACAACCATGGTCGGTGCGCCGGCTTCATCGACTCTGACGTCTACCGCCTGTTCGAGATTGCCAAAGGTGACGACGGCGCGCGCGCTGTTTTCGTCAATCGGTTCCCAACGGATGAGTTCACCCGGCAACAAGCTCGCTGGCGCCCAGAACGCGCCCTCGGCGACGACGCGTCCAAAGGCTGAGCGGTGATGGTCGGAACCGCTCGCGCGGACTGCCGGGATCAAACCAAACAGCCAGAACCGGGTCCAGGATTTCTCTGGCAATGCGCCGTCCGATCCGCTGATTGGCCCTGTTTTCACCTTCCAGACGAGTCCATGGGGCGGCGCGAGAATCTGCCTTGCCGTCATGTTGCGATAGCGGGGCGCGTCCTTCGACCCGAGACCGATTTCGCCTGCCGTGTCGATTTCTACGGCGGTGTAGAGGGGTGTTCCTTGTGCGATCGTGAAGTTGAAGTATCGTTGAGCCGGTTCAGGCAATCCCGCTGTCACGGAGGCGTTGAAGGTTCTGGACTCGCCCGCCTGCCTGGCAATCAGGCGTTCCCAGGCCGCTTGGTCGGCGCGATGGTCAAGCGACCGCCAGCCGGCGAGGCCGAAAAAGACGATGAGCAGAATGCCGAGCAGGTAGATGAGCCAAGTCATGTTCACGCAGGTCTATTTTCCTAGCTACCACGTAACAGGATTATCTTCTGATTACCGCCATCACGGACAGGGATCAAAGGCAATGTGATGTCTGGTGATGTTCTGACTACCCCGCCAAACTGCGTAGAGTAGATTCCAATAGTAATGTCCAGAAGCAATCGAATGAAAAAGAACGAGGAAGGCCCGAAACCGGATGCGATCGCCTCGAAATGGCTTTTTCTCTTTCTGCTGATCGTATTCGGACTGGCTTGGTCGCTCTTCGCGCTCTTCGTCTTCGCGACCGATTGGGTGGTGGGAGCGTTCGGAGAGCTGAGCGGTCGCCATCCATTGTTCATGCTGGCGGTCTATGCGCCGGCGATCGCCGCCCTGCTGCTCATCGGCTTCACGGCTGGTTGGAGCGGAATAGGCCGGTTCTTGTCGCGTCTCTTCCTGTGGCGGGCCTCGCCCTGGTGGTATGCATTCCTGCTCATCGGGTTTCCTGTCATTTCCTTCGCGGGGGCGGCGCTCAAGGGAAACGCGATGACGGCGCCGATGTTCACGGAACCGTTCGCTGCGCTTCTGCCCCTGATCGGGTTTATGGCCATCCTCGGTCCGGTGGAGGAAATCGGCTGGCGCGGATTTGCGCTGCCTATCTTGCAGCGGTGGCTCGTGCCCTTTTGGGCCGGCCTTGTTCTCGGTGTGATCTGGGCGGTCTGGCATCTGCCGGCCTTCGTACTGAGCGGCACGCCGCAGTCGGCGTGGGGTTTCATGCCATTCTTTGCCGGCTCGGTCGCCTGCAGCGTCATCCTTACGTCGTTCTTCAACGAAGCCCGCGGCAGCATTCTGCTCGCCATGCTATTTCACTTCCAGATGAACAATCCTCTCTGGCCGGACGCACAGCCCTATGACATGTATGTCTATATCGCGGCCGCGGTCATCATTGTTTGGCTCAACCGGAGATCACTGTTTTCAAAGGCGGGCGGGGTCACCGAGGTGATTCCGACCTCCAGTGCAATCGGGAAAGGATGATGGGAGCGCTCCGCACAATCAGTTCTCGGTTCTGCGCGCTCGCGGCGTTAGTCGGCTGTGCCGTCCAACAGAGCGCAGCGGGTTTCGAAGGCGTACTGATATTCGAACCCCGTGCGATCATCCTGGACGATTGATACTAACCGGGCCGAGACATCGCGACTGCGTTCCAGACCACTACGGACGTCGGGATCATCGACAGCGATCGGTCTTCCGTCCTTTAGATCGAGGAACGCCTCGCGGCGCTTGTCCTGAGGGAGAGCTCATGAGCAAGTACGATCAGGCCATCGCCGCCATACGCTCGCCGCTTCCTGCAGAACCGGGTCTGCGGGATTTTGTCCGCTTCGCGACGCTCGCGCCGAATTCGCACAAACCCCAGCCATGGACCTTCCGGTTGGAAGAAAACGCAGTCGAAATCCGCCCCGACTTCTCGCGGCGCTGTCCTGTGGTCGATCCGGACGATCACCACCTTTATGTCACGCTCGGATGTGCGGCTGAAAACCTGGCGATTGCCGCCAATGCCGGCGGACTACCTGCCAATGTGACCGTGCAAGCCAATGGGCCGCGGGGCTTTAGCGTGCGTGTCTCCCTTGGGCATGGTGTCCGCAGCCATGAGACGCTATGCGCGGCGATCCCCAAACGACAATCCACGAAGTCCGAATACGATGGCACGCCGCTGTCGGCTTCCGAGTCGGAGGCGCTAGGATCGGCCGCCGCAGGCTACCGGGTTCTGACCTTGTCTTCGTTTCCGACCGACAGAAACTGGAAGAGTCGCTTCTATTCATCCAGCAAGGCAATAGCGCGCAGATCGATGACAGTGCCTTTGTCAGCGAACTCCGTGACTGGATTCGGTTCAATCCGGCGTCTGCACCTGTCGAAATCCGGTGCCCAGGCGCGAAAACTCTCCGTTTCATTGTTCCTGTCGACACTCATTTGTCTCGCCATAATCCCGCTTTGACCAGACGCTGCACCAGGGCACGGCGGCCCGAGTGTTCAGCCATGAACTTCTGAAACTCCTTTTGGAAAGCGGTCAACGTGGCATGCTGGCTGTGGGCGTCGCGAAGATCGACCAGTTGGCGGCATGCTGCGTCGTAGGCATGGGCGTGGCCCTTGTTGGCGTCGTCACGGGCCGCATTCCAGGCCCGGGGGAAATCGGCCGCCAGCTTGGCGAGCCAGCTATCCCGTTGCCTCTTGCGCTCTGCCTCGGCCAGGTGGCCGGCCTTGGCCTCCTCGATCAGCCGCAGGGCTTTGGCCTGCTCGGCCAGCTGCCACAATTCCGCGACGGAGCGGCGCACTCCTTTGGTCGGCACAGACTGCTCCTGCCAGGTGGCATGCCGTCGTTTCAACGCCCGTTCGGCGCTGGTACCCTGCCCGGCCAGCATTTGCCGAAGGTAGCCCATGACTTCGGACTTCGGAAGTTTGTCGAGCCAGGCATCGAGTGCCGCGTCATCCGCTGCGTCTGCTTGATTCGTTTGACTCCCGCTGCCCACCCCGGCCAGCAAATCGATGTCGACTTCGAGAAATTCCGCCAGAGCCTGCTGCGCCGCCGTCAGCCTATCCAACCCTTCTAACGCAAAGGGCTCCAGGTCATCCGGATCGGTCTCCTCGGTCGTCACGGCACGCAACCAGCCGATATACAGGCTGCGCAGATCGCCGCGCAGCAGTTCCTCCCGCAGAGGGGCGAGAAGGGTCATCAACCCGGGCCCTTCATCAACATAACCGAAGCGGTCATAGTTCTCCGTTTGACCGAGGGACCAGGTCAACAGCCAGTGCTCCGGCAACTTTTCAAACTCCAGATGCGGGCTGGTACAAAAGGCCTTGAGCGTCTTCTGGTCGATGACCTCTCTGGGCAAACGCACCATGAAGATGGCATCGCCCCAGTTGGCGATAAACACATGGGCATCGAAGAAATGCCGCATGAAGTCGCGAGGATCGGCCTTCAGTCCGCCCCAGCTGTATTCGTTGATGAAACTGACCGGGGTGATTTGCGCCCGGCTTGAAATCCCCCGCAGGTGGTCCATCTCCCGAGCCGTCAAGGGGCGGTCGACAGTAAGAAACTCAAGGTACTGATATTCGCTCACCGGTACGCCTCACGCAGATTTTGTGGCCCGAAAGGCTGAGTCGTCGGCCAGATGCAGAAAGATGCGGCCGTTCAGCTCGCCATTTTCAATGACCGCCCAGCCCCGACCGCAGGCCGGATCGTTTTCATCCTGTCCAGACCAGGAAAAATCAAAACGCGGGTCATTGCCGCATTGTTCCACCCGGCCGTCGATATCCCCGGATACCAGCCCGAACTGAAACTGGCCGGTGCCGTCCGAGCCGATGCGGATAAATCCTGGCACCTCCATATCGACGTAATCCTGATCCCAGACTTCCATTTCGACAACGCGCCATTTTCCTGCAAACGGTTTAATCTGCTTCATAGGATGACTTTCTATGACCTCAATCTGGCCCTCCAAGATGTCACAACCCTTGTCATAGCGTTGTCACAGCTCGATGTCGCAAGTCATGTCGCGAGTTTGTCGCAAGTTATCCATCGCCATTCTGCGCCAACCACTGGCGGCCCTTGTCGGTCAGGCCGGTATTTCTGTTTGCGGCTGTGCGGCTTGTCGGGGATGGTCATTTCAATCAGACCGGCATCCAGAGCCGGGAGCAGATAGCGCTTGCGGAAATGACTCTCGATCCGTCAGCCCGAGCGCCTCTTTGCAGCTGTTGCCGGGTCATCTCGCCGGCAAGAACTGAGAGCAGTTCGCCGACTTGCGGGGTGACTTCCGGTGTAGCTTGCGGGGTCGAGGTGGTCACGGTATCCAGGATCATCCGCAGCATGAAGGCGATGAAGGGCGCGGAGTCGGTCTGTTGGGTGCTCTCCTGCATAGCCTGGTAATACTCGGCCTGGTGCTCGAAGATCAGGCTTTCCACCGGGATGTCGGCGAACAGGGGATTCCAGCGGGCCAGAATCAGGCTCTGCCACAGCCGCCCCATGCGGCCGTTGCCGTCGGCGAAGGGGTGGATGAATTCGAATTCGTAGTGAAAGACCGAGCTGGCGATGAGCGGATGGGCATCAGTGGCGGCCAGCCAGCCGAACAGGTCGGCCACCAAATGCGGCACCCGGTCGGCGGGCGGGGCCATGTGGATCACCTGCTGCGCCCGCCATCACCCCCACGCCGCCGCGCCGATAGACCACCCGCCTCGTCGATCAGGCCGGACATCAGAATCCGATGCGCCTCCAGCAGTCTTTTTCCGCCTCGGGTTTCCAGGCGTCGAACCGGTCGTAGGCGGCCAAGGCGTTTTTCACCTCCTGCACCTCGCGGGGCGGGGCGATCACCCGCTTGCCCTCCAGAATCGCGGTAATCTGCGCCTCGCTCAGGGTGTTGCCCTCGATGGCCAGCGAGCCGTGAATGGTGCGGATGCGGTTGATGCGCCGCAGCCGCAAGGCTCTCGCCTGGTCGGTGAGCACGGTCAGCCGCCCGATGGCCTCGCTGATCGCGGCGACCCGGTTCAGGATCTCCGGGGTGATGGTGTAGGGCGGCTGGTAGGTGCTCACAGGCTCACCCTTCAATGGGCGTTGTCGTTCGCGCCCGGTGCATCCTCGCCCTGAACGACGGGTTTGCCGTCTTGCCAGGTGACGGCGTACTGACCCAGCCGCCGCTTTTTCTCCAGGGTCTTGCAGACGGCCTGGCGGAGCGTTTCCAACTGCCGCTGCCCTTCCGGGGATGGCGTGGCTTTTCGCTTGGTGTTCATCGTTTGGCCTCCTCGAGCAGAAGCTGGTAGTAGTCGTCGTGCACGATTTCGCGCTCGCTGCCTCGCTGCTCGAAAACCAGCACCGGGCTCTCCCCGTCGTTCATGAAGCAGGTGCAGCTATCGACGCGATGACTGAAGTCGTTCAGCAAATGATTCAGGCTGCGCGGAAAGCGCCGCTCGATATCCGCCACCGGAATGTTGTGCCCGCCGTGGGCGACCCGTTCGGCCACGCGCAGCTTCGACATTTCGACACTCGGCAGGGCCAGATAGATCAGCTCCACCCGCCAGTCGTCCCGTTGCAGACGCTCGACCAGGCGCAGATAGGCGCGGCCCGCCAAGGTGGTTTCAAAGGCGAAATCCTCGCGGGCGGCGATGCGCTCCTCGATCTCCCGCAGAAAGAGGCGGCTGGCCGCCAGTAGTTCACGCTCCGGCGCCAGCGGCGAAAGACCGGCGGCGATCAGGTCGGCATTGATGAAACGGGTGCAGCCCGCCACCTGCGGCAGGTACTCCAGGGCGAAGGTGGTTTTGCCTGCGCCGTTGGGTCCGGCGATGATGTGTAGCTTTTTCTCGCCGTCGTCGCTCATGCCCGCACCGCCTCCTCGATAAGTTGCTCGACGCGGGATTTGGCCTGGTCGAGGAGTTGCTTTGCTTCTTGTGCGGAGCGAGCTGCTTTTATCATCAGCTCTCGTACTTCCGTTTGAAGCGATTCTGGCGCTGGCCAAATCAAGATTTTCTTTGCATCACGTGGATAAAGATGGAGTTGTCCAGAAGTTCCACGCGTGTGAAGCTCCATTTGCAGTTGGCCAAACCGAGTATTGAGAAAAGCTGATAAAAAATAAGGCCTGAATCCGTGACGTGAATAGCGCAGCGACTCGGTTTTGGCAAGTAACGATGCCGGATTTCATTTCTGCGACGCGGAGTGAACCCGAATGGCGGCGAATTGGCGCGCGAAACGCTCGTGATGCGCCGGACTGTGGGCAACAGACACGAGGATACTGCCGCGGCGATGCGCGAACGTTGATGAACCCGCGAGGACCGGAATCATGTGCCCGCCAGTTGCCAGTAGAGGCGTCGAAAGATCGGCACCACCGGGCAGCCGAAGCCGAAGGCGAGCTTGATTCGCCGTGCGGTGTGGATCAACCGTGCGGCCAGGTACATCAGCTCCTGCATGACGGTGCGGAGCGATAAGCGCTTGGCGCGGTGACGCGGCGGGGCATCGGGGCCAAGCAGGCCATTCTGTCCGATGTAGCGCAGGATGTTGTAGGCGAGCTGGGCGCAGGCGAGGATCAGGGCGTTGGTGGCGAACTTGCCCGAGGGCAGGCGCTCGATGTCCAGGTCGGTCTTGAATTCGCTGTGGTACTGCTCGGAGGTGCCATGCTCGGCATAGAGGGCGATGATCGTCTCCTCGTCGAACTCCAGGCTCGTCCACCAGCCTTCGATCTCGATCTCGGGGACCAGCAACTGCTGACCGCGCTTATCGATGGTGCGTTCGATCACCCGCATGACGCGCCGCAATGGGTAGTCGTAGCCATCAAAGGTGCGCGTCTCGTGCACCGCGAACAGGGCGATGCGCTTGCCCGGGCGCGGTTCGCTCCACTCGCCATGCGCCTCGGCATAGGCGAGCCACCGCTCGGGGCTTTCCTTGCGCGGATTCCACTTGATCAGGTAGTGGACCGGAGCGGCCTGCTCATCCTGTTCGTTGTGGGCCTCGACCACGGCGATGTTCTCGATGGCGTCGTTGCCGCTGTCCAGACGCAGCAGCAGGGGGGTGGTGGTCAATTGGCGCGCACGTCCCAGCACGCGCTCAAGGAACTCAGGCGTGCCTTTCTGGCAGTGCTGGCTACCGGGGCGCAGTTGCAACTCCAGGCAGTAGCCCTCCTGGCCGAGATAGCCCGCCATCGGTGCGTAACCGTCCTCACCCTTGTAGGTGCGCGAGACCCCTTCCTTCTTCGACTGGGAGTTGTCCAACGGCGTCACATCGCAGTCGAGCGGCATCAGGCCGTTGTCCAACGGCGTGAGCCGCGCCCCACCGCGGCGCAGAAACTCGATGGCCGCTGCCTCCACCACGGCCTTGTAGTCCGCCGCAAAGGCATCCATGCGTTGGCGCAGAATCCCCTCCGAGGGGACACGCTCCAGCCCCAGTGCCGCGATGAAATAGGCATCTTCGCGGAACCCATTGATGGCCTCGAAATCGCTCTTGCCCAGACACAGCAACGCGACATAGCAGGTGAGAATGCTGGCGTGACTCACCGCGTCGCTGCGCAACGGCGATACCGCCTGTGCATCCGACGTCAGATTGGTACGCTCATTCAGCGCCATGCCAATCAGTCCAAGCCCCGCGTGGGAGGTCAGATCCGCCTCGGATTCGGTGATGATGAACCGTCGCAATGCAGCACCTGCTGGGTGAGTCATGGAATGGGGGCATTTTACTCCCATCCTGTTGTTCTGTAACGGGAATCCTGCGAGGATGATTCTTTCAGTTCACGGAACCAGGCTCTACATAGACCTGCACCTCCTGGTTGCCCGAGGATAAGGGAATGAAGCTTTTCAGGTAGTACTTGGTTTTGACTGCATCCCGGCCCTTAGCGGCGGTTTTAGGGTAGATCGCCAGGATGTCGTGAATCGCCTTGCCAAGGTTTTCGAACTCGGTCAGCTCGTATTTGGTGGCCGGGTCTTTGAAGATGCGGTCGATGATCTCTTTGGTATTCATGGAAGATTCCTTGGTGTCGATTCCGGCGTTCATGCCTTGGGTTCCCGCTTGCCTGCTGTGTGGCCGGTCGCGTGCGCCTTCATCCATTGATCGATCTCCTCACGGTCGAAACGCCACTGGTTGCCGATCTTGGAGGCGGGTACCTCGCCGCGCTGGGCCATGCCGTAGAGCTTGGTCCGGCTCATCTTGATGTAGCCCGCCAGTTCATCAATGGTCAGCCATTTGTCGTATGTATCCATGACCTCACCGTTCGAAAAAGATTGGTAGTGACAAGTTGATAAAGAAAGATAACTTTGGACAGCTATAGAGACAAGAAGAAAACAGAAAATCTGGCTGGTTGCGGGATTTTTCCGTCACATCCTGGTGCCGCCCGGTAAGTAAGGGCCATAACCCTCGACGAGGAGCGATCGACCATGGACATCAAAGGCCTGTTGGACGGAATCATGAAGAGCATCAACCAGGTTGCCGACGAGATCGCCGGGCAACGGTCGCAGGAAACAATGCAAGAAACCGGACGAGGTCCCGAGAATGGGGGTAAGAATGCGGAGAACTTCGAGGCGAAAGAGAAGCGAGGTATGACGGATTTCCCGAAACGGGAGTGACCGGGGCGGTAGCGCCGGAACCCTAACAGCGACGTAACTCGCTGACAATACGCAGAAAAATAAAACCCGCCCACTAACCGGAGGCGGTTAGTGGGCGGGTTTACCTTTTCGAATTGGTGGAGGCGGCGGGAATCGAACCCGCGTCCGCAAGTACTCTGCCATCGGATCTACATGCTTATCCCAGCCTATTGTTTTTAACCTTCCGGCGCCCGACGGGCAGGGCGTTCGGTCGGCGATTCCGAATTGGGTTTTAGCGGATCAGGTCCGGACTCCCGTCACCGCGATCCCGTGTGATTTTACCCCTGGAACCCGCCGCCCACAGGCAAGTGGCGGTCAGAGGCTCGCCGGATTAAGCGGCGAGAGCGTAGTTGTCGTCGTTGGCAACTATTAGTTTGCGGATGGATTTACGAGGTACCCCGCACCTCGGCATGCACCTCAGGTTTCGCAACCCACGTCGAAGCCAGGTCGCCCCCTTTGGTAGAAAGTGAGTCAGTATAGGGGTGGGAAAGTTCCGTGGGCAAGCATTGTCTCGTTTGCCGGCAACGACCGACTGTCCGACTCACGCGGCCTCGACGGGTGCTCGGCTCAGTGCTGCTTGAACAGCCGCTCCTTTTCCCGTTTCCAGTCCCTGTCCTTCTCGGTTGCGCGCTTGTCGTGCTGCTTCTTGCCCTTGGCGAGCCCGATTTCGAGCTTGGCCCGGCCGCGCTTCCAGTACATGGCGGTGGGCACCAGGGTGTAGCCCGCGCGTTCGGTCAGTCCGATGAGCCGGTTGAGCTCGGCACGCTTGAGTAGCAGCTTGCGGGTGCGCACCGGATCGGGGCTGACATGGGTGGACGCGGTCGAAAGCGCCGAGATGTGAGCGCCGAGGAGGAATGCCTCGCCGTGCAGGATACGGACGTAGCTTTCCTTGAGCTGTACCCGCCCGGCGCGAAGGCTCTTGACCTCCCAGCCCTCCAGGGCAAGTCCCGCCTCGTAGCGTTGCTCGATGTGATAGTCGTGGCTCGCTTTCTTGTTGAGCGCGATCGTGGAGCCGGGTTGCTTGGTTTTGCTCTTCTTGGCCATCGCGAGAGTGTAAATCAAAAGCCCGCCTTCGGGCCGCTGTCTTCAGCGCCGCGGCGACGGCGGGCAAAGGCGCCTGGACATTCGACGGATGGTGGTGGCGGTTGATTTTCCCGCGACGAGCGACTATCGTTGCGGGCTCTTCGATGTAGGAGGTCGTTATGCGTCAGCCGTTGGTGGCGGGAAACTGGAAGATGAACGGTTCGGTGGCGAGCGTGCGCGAGCTGCTGGACGGAATCAAGGAAGGCGCGGGCAAGGTCGGCAACTGCGAAGTCGCGGTCTGCCCCCCGTACATATTCATTCCCGCGGCGCAGTCGGCGCTGTCCGGAACGGCGATCTCCTGGGGCGGACAGAATCTCTCCACCGAGCAGTCGGGGGCCTTCACCGGCGAGGTGTCCGCCTCGATGCTGCTGGATTTTGGCTGCAAGTACGTGATCGTCGGTCACTCCGAGCGTCGCACCCTCTATGGCGAGGACGATGCGCTGGTGGCCCGTAAGTTCGCGGTGGCGCGCGCCGCCGGCCTCAAGCCCATCCTGTGCGTCGGTGAGACCCTCGATGAGCGCGAGAAGGGCATCACGGAGGAGGTCGTCGCCCGCCAGGTGGATGCGGTGATCGAACTGGAAGGGGCTCAGGCTCTCGCCGATGGCGTGATCGCCTACGAGCCGGTCTGGGCCATCGGAACTGGCGTGACGGCCACGTCCGAGCAGGCGCAGGAGGTGCACGCCTTCATCCGCAAGCGCATCGCGAGCCATGATGCGGGCGTGGCCGACGGGCTGCGCATCCTTTACGGCGGAAGTATGAAGCCGGACAACGCGGCCGACCTGATGTCCAACGCCGACATCGACGGCGGTCTGATCGGCGGGGCTTCGCTGAAGGCCGCGGATTTTCTCGCCATCTGTGAGGCGGCCGGCGCCTGAGTTTTTGATGCAAACCATACTGACCGTACTGCACCTCTTTCTGGCGATCGGGCTGATCGGCCTCGTGCTGATGCAGCATGGTCGCGGCGCCGACGCTGGTGCCGCCTTCGGCAGCGGCGCTTCGGCGACCGTATTTGGATCGCGGGGCTCCGGCTCTTTCCTGTCCCGGGCGACGGCTATTCTGGCTGCTGTCTTCTTTATCACCAGCATGGCCCTGGCCTATTTCGCCTCCCAGGTCGGTGAGCCGCGGGGGCTCATGGAGGGGGTCGAGGTGCCGGCACCGGTCGGAAGCGGCGTGGTCGTGCCTGCCGATCAGGGTGTGCCGCCCGTTCCCGCGTCCGAAGCGGGACAATCGGCGGTCCCGGCGGTGGAGATTCCCGACTCGGGAACGACGGCGACCGATGTTCCAGCGATTCCCGCAGGAGCAGAGCCCGCCGAAGCCGTAGAGGTGCCCGATGCCGACGTGCCAGCGTCCCCCGCGGAGCCGGGCGGGAGCCGCTCGAGGAAGGACAGCCGGCTGGGCAGTGATAGGCAGCAGATTTCAACGCCGACGTGGTGGAATTGGTAGACACGCTATCTTGAGGGGGTAGTGGCGAGAGCCGTGCCGGTTCGAGTCCGGCCGTCGGCACCAAACAACAAAACGGTATCCGCGGGGCGCGTATACCGTTTTTTTCTGCCCAGCATAAATATATAACTATTTGAATTTTATAGAAATATAGAGATGGAGCTGGCTTGACAGTTCCGCGTGAACTGAAATAGACTCCTCCGGCACGTTGCGGGTCGAACAACACCAAGCACGCGGCGGGGAGAACATAAGGTGCTCGAAAACTATCTGCCCATCCTGATCTTCATCGTCATCGGGGTGCTGGTGGGAGGCGGTGCCATCGCGGCCGGTCTGCTGCTCGGCGAGCATCGCCCGGACAGCGCGAAGAACTCTCCGTACGAGTGCGGTTTCGAGGCCTTCGAGAACGCGCGCATGAAGTTCGACGTGCGCTACTACCTCGTCGCCATCCTGTTCATCATCTTCGATCTCGAGATCGCCTTCCTCTTTCCCTGGGCCGTCGTGCTGGAGCAGATCGGAATGGTCGGCTTCACCGCCATGGTGATCTTCCTCGGCATCCTGGTGGTCGGTTTCATCTACGAGTGGAAGAAGGGGGCCCTGGAATGGGAATAGAAGGTCTCCTCGAGAAAGGGGTGGTCACGACCACCGCCGACAAGCTCATCAACTGGGCGCGCACCGGGTCGCTGTGGCCCATGACGTTCGGTCTTGCCTGCTGCGCGGTCGAGATGATGCACGCCGGCGCCGCGCGCTACGACCTCGATCGCTTCGGCATCATCTTCCGCCCCAGCCCCCGCCAGTCGGACGTCATGATCGTCGCCGGGACCCTGTGCAACAAGATGGCGCCGGCCTTGCGCAAGGTCTACGACCAGATGGCCGAGCCGCGCTGGGTCATCTCCATGGGGTCCTGCGCCAACGGCGGCGGCTACTACCACTACTCCTACTCCGTCGTGCGCGGCTGCGACCGCATCGTTCCGGTCGACATCTACGTCCCCGGCTGTCCGCCCGACCGCCGAGGCGCTGCTGTACGGCATTCTGCAGCTGCAGAACAAGATCCGCCGCACCAACACCATCGCCCGCTGAGAACTGACCTGATACATGTCACAACGTGGAATCAAGACCGGCGACGCCAGGACGGACGCACTCGCCGCGGCGCTCATCGAGCACTTCGAAGGTCTCGGCGTGCGAGGTCGTGCTGGCGCCAGCCGAAGTGACCCTGGTGGTGCCCTCGATCGCTTGCTCGAGGTCGCCGGCGTGCTGCGGGATCATGCGGACTTCAAGTTCGAGAGCCTGATCGACGTGTGCGGGGTGGACTACGCCGCCTACGGCTGCTCGGAATGGGCGACCGAAGAGGCCTCCGCCACCGGTTTCGGTCGCGGCGTGGAGCGGGATTTCACGCTCGACGCGGAAGACGACCCGAAACGCTTCGCCGCCGTCTATCATCTGCTGTCCCTCACCCACAACCGGCGCATGCGGGTCAAGGTCTATGCCGGCGGTGCGCAGCCCATGGTCGACTCGGTGATCGACGTCTGGAGTTCCGCCAACTGGTTCGAGCGGGAGGCGTTCGACCTCTTCGGCATCCTCTTCCGCGGCCATCCGGACCTGCGCCGAATCCTCACCGACTATGGTTTCGTCGGACACCCGTTCCGCAAGGACTTCCCCATCTCCGGGCATGTGGAGATGCGCTACGACCCGGAGCAAAGACGCGTGGTCTACGAGCCGGTCGAGATCGAGCCGCGCACCCTGGTGCCGCGCGTCATCCGCGCAGACAGCCGCTACCAGCGGGAGCCGGCGCAGCAGACGGACGCCCCTGATGCCTGAGATCCGCAACTACACGCTGAATTTCGGCCCCCAGCACCCGGCCGCCCACGGCGTGTTGCGCCTGGTGCTGGAGATGGACGGCGAGGTCATCGAGCGTGCCGATCCGCACATCGGCCTGCTGCACCGCGGCACCGAGAAGCTGGCCGAGACCAAGCCCTACAACCAGAGCATCGGCTACATGGACCGCCTCGACTACGTGTCCATGATGTGCAACGAGCACGGCTATGTGCGGGCGATCGAGAAGCTGCTGGGCATCGAGGCCCCGGAACGGGCGCAGTAGATCCGCACCATGTTCGACGAGATCACGCGCATCCTGAACCACATGCTGTGGCTCGGCTCGCATGCCCTCGACGTCGGCGCCATGACCATGTTCCTCTACTGCTTCCGCGAGCGCGAAGACCTGATGGACTGCTACGAGGCGGTCTCCGGCGCGCGCCTGCACGCGACCTACTACCGGCCGGGCGGCGTCTACCGCGACCTGCCGGATCGTATGCCCCGCTACCAGGAAGGCGCCACCAAGTGGCACAGCGAGACGGACATCGCGCGCAAGAACGCCGCGCGCGAGGGCTCGCTGCTCGACTTCATCGAGGACTTCACCGAGCGCTTCCCGACCTACATCGACGAGTACGAGACCCTGCTCACGGACAACCGCATCTGGAAGCAGCGCACCGTCGGCATCGGCGTGGTCTCGCCGGAGCGCGCGCTGCAGCTCGGCTTCACGGGGCCGATGCTGCGCGGCTCGGGATTCGCCTGGGATCTGCGCAAGAAGCAGCCCTACGCCGCCTACGACAAGGTGGATTTCGACATCCCGGTGGGACAGAACGGCGACTGTTACGACCGTTACCTGGTGCGGGTCGAGGAGCTGCGCCAGTGCAACCGCATCATCAAGCAGTGCGTGGACTGGCTGCGGGCGAACCCCGGTCCGGTGATGATCGACGACCACAAGATCGCGCCGCCGCCCCGCTCCGAGATGAAGGACGACATGGAAGCCCTGATCCACCACTTCAAGCTCTTCACCGAGGGCTATTGCACGCCTCCCGGCGAGGTCTATGCCGCGGTCGAGCACCCCAAGGGCGAGTTCGGCTGCTACATCGTCTCCGACGGCGCCAACAAGCCCTACCGGGTCAAGGTGCGCGCCCCCGGGTTCGCGCATCTCTCGGCCATGGACGAGATGGCGCGCGGGCACATGCTTGCGGACGTGGTGGCGATTATCGGCACCATGGACATCGTTTTCGGGGAGATCGACCGCTGATGAGCTTCAGAACCGCGCCGCTCGCCGTTCCGGCGGACCCGTCGGCCAAGCAGGGCCTGTTCACGCCCGAGATCCGCGCCGCGATCGATCGCCATGTCGCCAAGTACCCGGCGGAATGGAAGCAGTCGGCGGTGATGCCGGCTCTGACCCTGGTGCAGGACTGGAACGGTGGCTGGCTTTCGCGCGAGCTCCTGGACGACGTGGCCATCTATCTGGACATGCCCCAGGTCGCGGTCTACGAGGTCGCGACCTTCTACGGCATGTACGATCTCGAGACCACGGCCAAGCACAAGGTCTGCGTCTGCAACAGCGTCTCCTGCATGCTGTGCGGTTCCGAGGACCTCATCCACCACGTCGAGCAGAAGTACGGCGTCAAGCCCGGCGAGACCACGGCGGACGGCCGCTTCACCTTCAAGGAGGTCGAGTGTCTGGGCGCCTGCCGCGACGCCCCCGCGGTGCTGGTGGGCAAGACCTACCACGAGAACCTGTCGGCGGACGCCCTGGACAAGCTGATCGAGGGGCTGGACTAATGGTCGAGCATCAGAACACGGTCTGCTTCCGCACCCTGCACCTGGACCAGCCCCATACCCTCGAGGCCTATCGCAGCGTCGGCGGCTACGTGCAGTGGGAGAAGATCCTCAAGGACAAGCCGGACCCCGCCAACATCATCGAAGAGCTCAAGCAATCGGCCCTGCGGGGGCGCGGCGGCGCCGGATTCCCGACCGGGCTCAAGTGGAGCTTCATGCCCCGCAACGCGCCTGGTCAGAAGTATATCGTCTGCAACTCCGACGAGGGCGAGCCCGGCACCTGCAAGGATCGGGACATCCTGCGCTACAACCCCCACCAGCTGATCGAGGGCATGGCGATCGCCGGATACTGCATCGGCGCCACGGTTGGCTACAACTACATCCGAGGCGAGTTCTACGAGCCCATCGAGCGCTTCGAAGCGGCCTTGACCGAGGCCTACGAGACGGGCCTGATCGGCAAGGACATACAGGGCTCCGGCGTCGATTTCGACCTCTACACCCATTGCGGTGCAGGTGCCTATATCTGCGGTGAGGAGACCGCGCTGCTGGAGTCCATCGAGGGCAAGAAGGGCCAGCCGCGCTATAAGCCGCCGTTCCCGGCGCAGGCGGGCCTGTACGGCAAGCCGACGACCATTAATAACACCGAGTCCCTGGCCTCCGTCCCGGTGATCCTGGAGAAAGGCGGCCGCTGGTTCCTTGAGCAGGGGCGGCCGAACAACGGCGGCCCCAAGCTGTTCTCGGTGACCGGGCACGTCAACAAGCCGAACAACTTCGAGGTCCCGCTGGGGACCCCGTTCAAAGACCTGCTGGAAATGGCCGGCGGCGTGAAGGACGGCAAGCGGCTCAAGGCGGTGATCCCCGGCGGCTCCTCGGTGCCCGTGGTGCCGGGTGAGATCATGATGCAGACGGACATGGACTACGACTCCATCGCCAAGGCCGGCTCCATGCTCGGCTCGGGCGCCGTGATCGTGATGGCCGAGGGCACCGACATGGTCAAGGTCCTCGCCAACCTCGCGCACTTCTACGCGGCCGAGTCCTGCGGTCAGTGCACCCCCTGTCGCGAGGGCACCGGCTGGCTGTCGCGGGTGCTGCACCGCATCCTGCACGGGCACGGGCGCCTGGAGGACCTGGATCTGCTCGATGGCGTGGCCGGTCGCATCGGCGGTCGCACCATCTGCGCCCTCGGGGATGCCGCGGCGATGCCGGTGCAGAGTTTCCTCAAGCATTATCGTCCCGAGTTCGAGCATTACGTCGAGCACGGCCGGAGCCTGGTCGAGGCCGCCTGACGGCGGTGACCTCGGACTGAGAAACCCAGAATGACGGACAAGGTCACAATCGAGATCGACGGCCGCCCCTGCGAGGCGGTCCCCGGCGAGATGATCATCGAGGTCGCCGACCGCGAGGGCATCAGCATCCCCCGTTTCTGTTATCACCAGAAGCTCTCCATCGCCGCCAACTGCCGGATGTGCCTGGTGGAGGCGGAGCAGGGCGGTCGCCCCTTCCCCAAGCCGCTGCCGGCCTGCGCCACCCCCGTCGCCGACGGCATGAAGGTCCAGACCCGCTCCCCCAAGGCGCTCGAGGCGCAGAAGGGAACCATGGAGTTCCTGCTCATCAATCATCCACTCGACTGCCCGATCTGCGACCAGGGCGGGGAGTGCGAGCTGCAGGACGTGGCCATAGGCTATGGCGGCGACGTGTCGCGCTACGCCGAGCGCAAGCGCGTGGTCAAGGACGAGGACCTCGGTCCCCTGATCGCCACCGACATGACTCGCTGCATCCATTGCACCCGTTGCGTGCGTTTCGGGGCGGAGATCGCCGGCATACGCGAGCTGGGCGCTACCGGCCGCGGCGAGGACATGCGCATCGGGACCTTCGTCGAGCACACGGTGGCACATGAGCTCTCGGGAAACATCATCGACCTGTGCCCGGTCGGGGCGCTGACGTCCAAGCCGTTCCGCTTCAAGGCGCGCTCCTGGGAGCTGACGCAGGTCGACGGCATCGCCCCCCACGACGGCCTCGGCTCGAACATCCACCTGCACGTGCGCGGCAACCGGGTCATGCGCGTGCACCCGCGGGACAACGAGGCGGTGAACGAGACCTGGATCTCGGATCGCGACCGCTTCAGCTACGAGGGACTGACCTCCGAGGATCGCCTGCTGCAGCCCATGGTGAAGCAGGACGGGGAGTGGCAGGCGACCGACTGGCAGACCGCGCTCGCCCTGGCAGCCGACGGGCTCAAGGCCAGCGGTGGCGATCTCGGCGCACTGATCGCCCCCAACGCCACCCTGGAGGAGATGTACCTGGCCCAGAAGCTGGTGCGCGCCCTGGGCAGCTCGGATATCGACTCCCGCCTCCGGCAGCAGGATTTTCGCGGTGACGCCTCCGATCCGCTCCTGCCCTGGCTGGGAGTGCCGGTCGCCGACCTCGAGGCGCAGGAGGGGATACTGCTGATCGGCGCGGATATCCGTCAGGAGCAGCCCCTGCTGGCACACCGTATCCGCAAGGCCGCTCTCGCCGGCGCGCACGTCGCCCTGGTCAACCCGCTCCAGCTCGCGCTCACCTTCCCGAGCACCCAATTCGTCGATGCGCCGGCGGGCATGCTCAAGGACCTGGCCGCGATCGCCAAGGCACTCGGCAAGCGGGGGTCGGGCCCGATCAAGGATCTAATCGCAGGGGCCGCGCCCGACCAGCATCACGGTGCGACTGCCGAGCGCCTGAAGGAGGCCGGCAAGAACTATCGTGGCCTGATCCTGCTCGGCGGGCTGGCCGCCGCCCACCCGGACTATACGCTGCTCAAGGCCCTGGCTCAGGTCATCGCCGAGGCCGCCCATGCCAGGGTCGGTTACCTGCCGGCGGCGGCCAACAGTGTCGGGGCCTGCCTCACCGGGGCGGTTCCCAGCGCGCTGCCGGGCGCTCATCCGATCGAAACCGCGGGCGCGAGCGCCGCGGAGATGCTCTCATCGCGCCGCAAGGCCTATCTCCTTTGGGGTCTGGAGCCCGGGTTAGACTTGAACGATCCCGCGCAGGCGATGAAGTGGCTTGCCAAGGGCAAGTTCGTTCTCGCCTGCTCCGCTTTCCGCGGTCCTTCCCTCGAAGCGGTGGCTGATCTGATGTTGCCGATCGGGGTCTTCGCCGAGACCTCCGGGACCTTCGTCAACGCGGACGTCACCTGGCAGAGCTTCCGCGGCGCCGTTGCGCCCCCGGGGGAGGCGCGTCCCGGCTGGAAGGTGTTGCGCGTGCTTGGCAACCAGCTGGAGCTGGAGGGCTTCGACTATCGGGATTCGAGTCAGGTGCTCGATGAGATTCGCGCCCATTGCGAGGGAGCCAAGCCGGACAACAAGCCGCGCGGGGACCTCAAGGTACAACCTCAGGTAGCCGCCGTGGAGGGGCTGTTCCGTATCGGCAACGTGCCCATCTACGCCTCGGATTCACTGGTGCGCCGTGCCCCGGCCCTGCAGCGCGCGCCCACGACTGGCGCCTTCGCGGTCTACCTGAACCCGCAGGAGGCCGCCAAGCTGGAGCTCGCCGACGGCGATCGGGTCCAGGTCGCGCAGAACGGCGCGGCGGTGCAGACCCTGGTGAGCCTGGACTCCGGGGTACCCGCGGGCTGTGCCCGCATCCCCGCGGCGGTCGCGGGCAGCGAGGTCCTCGGCGCGCAGATCGCCCCGGTGACGATCCAAAAGGTGTGAGCAGAACAAGATCATGATCGAGCTCTGGGAATCCCTGCCGGCGGTGATTCAGATCCTGCTGAAGATCGTCGTGATCCTCGCCCCGCTGATGGGCCTGGTGGCCTATTACACCTATGCGGAGCGCAAGGTCATCGGCTACATGCAGATCCGCATCGGGCCGAACCGGGTAGGCCGGCGCGGGCTGCTGCAGCCCATCGCGGATGCGGTCAAGCTGATGATGAAGGAGATCGTCATCCCGACCAAGGCCAATCCGGTCCTGTTCCTGATGGCGCCGCTGATCACCATCGGCCCCGCCTTGGCGGCCTGGGCGGTGTTCCCCTTCGACGACGGCATGGTGCTGGCGGACGTCAACGCCGGGCTGCTGTACATCCTGGCCCTCACCTCACTGGGCGTGTACGGCGTGATCATCGCCGGCTGGGCCTCCAACTCCAAATACGCCCTGCTGGGCGCCATGCGCTCCGCCGCCCAGATCGTGGCCTACGAGATCGCCATGGGCTTCGCCCTGGTGGGCGTGCTGGTGGCCGCCGGCAGCCTCAATCTCGGCGACATCGTCCGCGCTCAGGAGGGGAGCCTGCTCACCTGGTTCTGGCTGCCCCTGCTGCCGTTGTTCGGCGTTTACTTCATCTCCGGCCTGGCCGAGACCAACCGCGCACCCTTCGACGTTGCCGAGGGCGAATCGGAAATCGTGGCGGGCTTCCACGTCGAGTACTCGGGCATGGCCTTCGCGGTCTTCTTCCTCGCCGAGTACGCCAACATGATCCTGATCTCGGCCCTGTCGGCGCTGATGTTCCTGGGCGGCTGGCTGTCGCCGCTGCCGAAGGAGTGGGTGGACGGGGTCTTCCTGCTCGACGACGGCTTCCATTGGATGCTGCTGAAGACCTTCTTCTTCATGTTCCTGTTCCTCTGGTTCCGGGCCACCTTCCCCCGTTTCCGCTACGACCAGATCATGCGTCTGGGTTGGAAGGTGTTCATCCCCATCACCATCGTCTGGATCCTGGTCGTCGGGCTCGCGGTCGTCTACAAGATGCCCCCCTGGTGGTCGGCGTGACCAACGCGTCCTGAAAGGAGTTGGATCAGATGCTGCAAACCATGCGCGATTACCTGCGGAGCCTGATGCTGCTGGAGCTGTTCCGCGGCCTCGGGGTCACCGGGCGCTATATGTTCCGCACGCAAGCTCACCGTGCAGTATCCGGAGGAGAAGGCGCCGATCTCGCCGCGCTTCCGTGGCCTGCACGCCCTGCGGCGCTACCCCAACGGCGAGGAGCGCTGCATCGCCTGCAAGCTGTGCGAGGCGACCTGCCCGGCGCTCGCCATCACCATCGAGGCGGAGCCCAGGGCCGACGGCTCGCGGCGCACGACGCGCTACGACATCGATCTGTTCAAGTGCATCTACTGCGGCTTCTGCGAGGAGTCCTGCCCGGTGGATTCCATCGTCGAGACGGGCATCTACGAGTACCACTTCGAGGAGCGCGGCGAGCACATCATGACCAAGGAACGGCTGCTCGCCATCGGCGACGAGTACGAGGCCGAGATCGCCGCCGCCCGCGCCGCGGATGCGCCGTACCGGTGACGCCGTCACTGCAGACCTAACCAACGGACGACACATGGGCTTCGAAAAGTTTCTCTTCTACGTCTTCGCCGCCATCACGGTGGCGGCGGCGGGCATGGTGATCACCCGGCGCAACACGGTGCACGCGGTGCTCTACCTGGTGCTGGCCTTCGTGGCGAGCGCGGGCCTGTGGATGCTGCTGGAGGCCGAGTTCCTGGCGATTACCCTGGTGCTGGTTTATGTCGGCGCGGTGATGGTCCTGTTCCTGTTCGTGGTCATGATGCTGGACATCGAGGTGGCCGCGCTCAAGGCGCAGTTCATACGCCACCTGCCGCTGGGGCTGCTGATTGCCGCGGTCCTTCTGGCGGAGATCCTGCTCATCGAGGGGCCGGCCAACTTCGGGCTGGAGCAGTTCGCCAAGCCCGCGGCCCGGGCGGCGGACTACAGCAACACGGAAGAGCTCGGCATGCTGCTCTACACCGTGTACGTGTACCCCTTCGAGATCGCCGCGGTGATCCTGCTGGTAGCCATCGTCGCGGCCATCCGCTTGACCTTGCGCCGCCGTCCGGACAACAAGTACATCGACCCGTCGCGCCAGGTCTACGTTCGCAAGGGACCGGACCGGGTGCGGATCGTGAGCGTGCCATCGGAGCCGAGGACGGTCGCCGCGAAGACCCAGGCGGCGAATGCGGAGGGGGAGACGGAATGATCGCACTATCCGATTACCTGATGCTCGGGGGCATCCTGTTCTCCATCAGCGTCGCGGGGATCTTCCTCAACCGGAAGAACGTGATCATCCTGCTGATGTGCATCGAGCTCATGCTGCTGGCGGTCAACATGAACTTCATCGCCTTCTCCCACTTCCTTGGCGACACCGCCGGCCAGGTCTTCGTCTTCTTCATCCTGACGGTGGCGGCGGCCGAGGCGGCGATCGGGCTTGCGATCCTGGTGGTCCTTTTCCGCAGCCGACAGACCATCGATGTCCAGGAGCTGGATGCCTTGAAGGGGTAGGGCGGTCGGCCGAAGGCCGCCGGCGGTTGGAGGGATCCGACCCTTGGGTAACGGCGTGCTCCGATAGCCGCGCCGCAGGTGCCAGCAAGGGGTCGGCGGAGGGGTGTCAGCGACTTTGAAACCTGATTCGAGTATGCAAACGCGGGCTCGATAAGCCATAGAATCGATATGGAAAACATCTATCTGACCATCGTACTCGCGCCGCTCGTGGGCTCGATCATCGCGGGGCTCTTCGGGGCCAGGATCGGCCGGGCAGGTGCGCACTGGGTCGCGATTATCGGGGTAGGCATCTCCTGCCTGCTGTCCCTGTACGTGGTCAAGCTCTTCGTCGTCGACGATCAGCCGGTGTTCAACGGAGCCGTCTACACCTGGATGGTGAGCGACGGCATCAGCTTCCAGATCGGCTTCCTGGTGGACAAGCTCACCGCGCTCATGATCGGCGTTGTCACCTTCGTCTCGCTCATGGTGCACATCTACACCATCGGCTACATGGCCGATGACGAGCACAACTGGCCCAAGGACTCGCTCGCGGGCAAGAACAGCTACCAGCGCTTCTTCAGCTACATCTCGCTGTTCACCTTCTCGATGCTGATGCTGGTCATGTCCAACAACTTCCTCCAGCTGTTCTTCGGCTGGGAGGCGGTGGGCCTGGTCTCCTACCTGCTGATCGGCTTCTGGTCGGTGCGCGAGTCGGCCATCTTCGCCAACCTCAAGGCGTTCCTGGTCAACCGGGTGGGCGACTTCGGATTCATCCTCGGCATCGCCGCTGTCGCCATGTACTTCAACTCCATGGACTACGCCCAGGTGTTCGCCGCCGCGCCCGCCATGCAGGACGCCCAGATGCAGGTCTGGGGCGAGTCGTCCTGGTCGGTGATGACCGTGATCTGCGTGCTTCTGTTCATCGGCGCCATGGGCAAGTCGGCCCAGGTGCCGCTGCACGTGTGGCTGCCCGACTCCATGGAAGGCCCGACGCCGATCTCCGCCCTGATCCACGCCGCGACCATGGTCACCGCGGGCATCTTCATGGTCGCGCGCATGTCGCCGCTCTACGAGCTCTCCGAGACCGCGCTCAGCTTCGTCATGGTGATCGGGGCGACGACCGCCTTCTTCATGGGGCTGATCGGCCTGGTGCAGAACGACATCAAGCGGGTGGTGGCCTACTCGACCCTGTCTCAGCTCGGCTACATGATGACCGCGCTCGGCGCCTCGGCGTACGCCGCCGGCATCTTCCACCTGATGACCCATGCCTTCTTCAAGGCCCTGCTGTTCCTGGCGGCGGGCTCGGTGATCATCGCCATGCACCACGACCAGGACATCCGCAATATGGGCGGCCTGCGCAAGTACATGCCCATCACCTGGATCACCTTCCTGATCGGCACCCTGGCGCTCATCGGCTTCCCCGGCTTCTCCGGGATTCTTCTCGAAGGACGCCATCATCGAGGCGGTCGGGCGCGTCCCATGTCGGCGGGCTCGGGATATGCTTCGGTGCTGCTGACCATCGGCGTCTTCGTTACCGCGCTCTACAGCTTCCGCCTCTACTTCCTGGTGTTCCACGGCAAGGAGCGGATGGACGACCATACGCGCCACCACCTGCACGAGACCCCCGCGGTGGTCTGGGTGCCCCTGGTGCTGCTGGCGATCCCCTCGGTGTTCATCGGCTGGTTGACCATGGAGCCGATCCTGTTCGGCGACTGGTTCAGGGGCGTGATCTATGTGGCGCCCGAGCACGACGTGCTCGGGCACATGAGCGAGCACTACCACGGCCAGCTCGCCTTCGTGCTGCACGGGCTCATGACGGCGCCCTTCTGGCTCGCGCTCGCCGGCTTCGCCGTGGCCGGTTACGTCTTCTGGTACCTGTTCGGCAAGAAGCCCCAGATCGAGCAATACCTGCGTATCAAGTACGACTGGCTGTACTTCATCCTCGATCGTAAGTACGGCTTCGACGAGCTCAACCAGGCGCTGTTCGCGGGCGGCAGCCGCGGCATCGGCAGGCTGTTCTGGAACGCGGGTGACCGCGGCCTGATCGACGGCCTGATCGTCAACGGCTCGGCCAAGGCCGTCGGTTGGTTCTCGGAGCGGGCTCGAAACATTCAGACCGGGTATCTGTACGACTACGCGATCGCCATGATCCTGGGCCTGCTGGTCCTGCTGACGCTCTTCGTAGTCCTCTGACATCCGTGGGAGACGGACAGGCATGCAATCCGCGATTCCAGTTCTGACGCTCACCATCTGGCTCCCGATCATCGGGGGCCTCGCGGTGCTTGCAAGCGGAGATCGTGCGCCGGGCGTGTCCAAGTGGACAGCGCTGGCGTTCGCGGTGCTGACCTTCATCGTCAGCATCGGCCTCTGGACCGGCTTCGACACCTCCACCGCCCAGATGCAGTTCGTCGAGCACACGGCCTGGATCCCGTCCTTCAACGTCTACTACTACCTGGGGATCGACGGCATCTCGATGCCGCTGATCCTGCTGACCACCTTCATGACCATCCTGGTGATCATCGCCGGTTGGGAGGTGATCAGCTACAAGCCGTCCCAGTACATGGCCGCCTTCCTGATCATGGAGGGGGTGATGGTGGGGGTCTTCTCGGCCCTCGACGCCGTCCTCTTCTACGTGTTCTGGGAGGCCATGCTGATCCCGATGTTTCTCATCATCGGCGTCTGGGGCGGCCCCAACCGGGTCTACGCCACCATCAAGTTCTTCCTCTACACCTTCTTCGGCTCGGTGTTCATGCTGGTCGCCCTGATCTACATGTACTTCCAGTCGGGAACCTTCGAGATCGTGCCCTCCGCGCCCGGGTTGCCGAGCTTCCACGCCCTGCCGCTCGGCATGACCGAGCAGGTGCTGATCTTCATCGCCTTCCTGCTCGCCTTCGCGGTCAAGGTGCCCATGTGGCCGGTGCACACCTGGCTGCCGGACGCGCACGTCGAGGCGCCCACCGGCGGCTCGGTGATCCTGGCCGCCATCATGCTCAAGATCGGCGGCTACGGGTTCCTGCGCTTCAGCCTGCCCATCACCCCGGACGCCAGCGCCACCCTGGACTCGCTGATCATCGCCATGTCCCTGATCGCCGTGGTCTACATCGGCTTCGTGGCCCTGGTGCAGCAGGACATGAAGAAGCTCATCGCCTACTCCTCCATCGCCCACATGGGCTTCGTGACCCTCGGCTTCTTCATCGTCTTCACCATCTTCGCCCGCTCCGACGTCGAGGGCGGGGCCGTCATGGGCATCTCGGGCGGCATGGTGCAGATGATCTCCCACGGCTTCATCTCCGGCGCGCTCTTCCTTTGCGTCGGCGTGCTCTACGACCGCCTGCACTCGCGCCAGATCGCCGACTACGGCGGGGTGGTGAACACCATGCCCGTGTTCGGCGCCCTGATGGTGTTCTTCGCCATGGCCAACGCCGGACTGCCCGGAACCTCCGGCTTCGTCGGCGAGTTCATGGTCATCCTGGCGAGCTTCCGCGCCGACTTCTGGTTCGCCTTCCTGGCGGCGACGACCCTGATCCTGGGCGCGGCCTACACGCTGTGGATGGTCAAGCGCGTGGTGTTCGGTCCGGTGGCCAACGAGGGCGTCGCCGGTCTCCAGGACGCCAACGGCCGCGAGCTCCTGGTTCTCGGCACCCTGGCCGCGGCCGTGCTGGTCCTGGGCCTGTGGCCCGCCCCGCTGGTCGAGGTGATGGACGCCAGCATCCAGAACCTTGTACAGCAGATCTCGGCGTCCAAGATCGGGAGCGCCGCCGCGCCCGTGGCGGCCCATTTCTGACGGATCACACCTATGTCCTTCGATTTCGCCGCTCTGATTCCCGTACTCCCCGAGATCACCGTGCTGGTGCTGGCAAGCACCGTGCTGCTGGTCGACCTCTACCTGCCGGAGCACCGTAAGGGCGCAAACCACGCCATCACCCTCATCGGCCTCCTGGTCGCGATCGGGGTCACCGGCGTCGTCGGGGGCGGGGTGCCGCAGGTGGTGTTCGACGGCACCTACGTGCGCGATGCCATGAGCGACGTGCTCAAGGTGCTCATCCTGCTGATCAGCCTGTTCGCCTTCGTCTACGCCAAGGACTGGCTGCGCGACCGGGACATGCTCACCGGCGAGTACTACGTGCTGGGGCTGTTCGCCGTGCTCGGCATGATGATCATGGTCTCCGCCAACAGCCTGCTCACCGTCTATCTGGGCCTGGAGCTGCTGGCCCTGTGCCTGTACGCGATGGTCGCCTTCGACCGCGACTCCACCAGGGGCGCGGAAGCGGCCATGAAGTACTTCGTCCTCGGCGCGCTGGGCTCCGGCATGCTGCTCTACGGCATGTCCATGATCTACGGGGCCACCGGATCGCTGGAGCTCGGCACCATCTCCGCGACGGCCTCGTCGCAAGGCATGGACAACAAGGTCCTGGTGTTCGGAATCGCCTTCCTGGTGATCGGCATCGGCTTCAAGTTCGGCGCCGTCCCCTTCCACATGTGGGTGCCGGACGTCTACCAGGGCGCGCCGACGCCGGTCGTCCTGTTCCTCGGCAGCGCGCCCAAGATCGCCGCCTTCGCCCTGGCCATGCGGCTCCTGGTCGACGGCATGGGCGGGCTGCACGTCCACTGGCAGGGCATGCTGATCATCCTGGCGGTGCTGTCCATGGGTCTCGGCAACGTGATCGCCATCGCCCAGACCAACATCAAGCGCATGCTCGCGTACTCCACCATCTCGCACGTGGGCTTCATCTTCCTCGGGCTCCTCGCCGGCACCTCCCAGGGCTATGCGGCCGCGATGTTCTACGCCATCGTCTACGCGGTCATGGCGGCGGGCGCCTTCGGCGTGCTCCTGCTCTTGAGCCGCAAGGGCTTCGATGCCGAGAACCTGGACGACCTCAAGGGCCTCAATGAGCGCGACTCCTGGTACGCCGCCATGATGGGGCTGATCATGTTCTCCATGGCCGGGGTTCCGCCCACGGTCGGCTTCATGGCCAAGCTGCTGGTGCTGGAGGCGGTGGTGCAGGTCAGCCTCTGGTGGCTGGCGGTGATCGGCGTCTTCTTCTCCATCATCGGCGCCTTCTACTACCTGCGCATCGTCAAGCTGATGTACTTCGACGCGCCCACCGAGGATGCGCCGCTGACGCTGGGCGCGGGCGCCAGGGTGGCCCTGTCCGTGAACGGCGTTGCCATGCTGGTGCTCGGGCTGTTCCCGGCCGCGCTGCTCTCCGTCTGTCAGGCGGCCTTCACCTGATGGGTTAGACGAGGGAACCCGCAATGCGAAGGATATTGCCGATACTGGTCTGTCTCGCCCTCATCGCCGCGCTCAGCGGCTGCGAGACCATCAAGGGCGCGGGCAGGGACATCGAAAGCGCCGGCGAGGCTATTCAGCGGGCGGCGAAGTAGCCGGGCACCAGAGGCATGGAACGCCGCCGCCAACCCCAAGCGCAGGTAGGGCGCAATAGGGCGCACCTTCAAGTCTGCGGTGAGAATTGGTTGTCCCCGCGCCCGTATTGCGCCGGATAAATGCGGTTCCATGCGGCGCAATACGCTTCGCTATTGCGCCCTACCTCGCTTGGCGCCACGCTCAAGACCCATCTGCAAGACTTGCTCAATGCCTTCGACTCCGGCCTCTCCAACGGTCGCGTGGAGGGCATCAATTCCCTGATCCAGACAGCCAAGGCCCGCGCTCGCGGCTATCTCACGACCCGCAGCCTGATCACCATTGCCTACTTGATCGCCGGGAAGCTCGCACACCTTCCGGTTTCACCCTATGCCCGGCAACGCCCACTGCTCATTTCTTGAGGGTCGGAAACTTTGCCCACACGATTCGCGAAAGACCCAGAATTTCTGTCGGGCGAGGCATGCGGCGGAAAGCGTCGAGCGGTTCCGCGATCTTGTTAAGAATGCGTTTCGGTTGGCCTCATTGATGAATCAAGAGGCTGTCACGGCTCAGCTCGATGAATGAATTCGACTCAAGGGCGTCCTCCAGGATTTCGTATGTTCTGCTCCAGCAATTGTTGCAGATCAGCGTTGCCCATGTTCCCGGTCGCTACGAACAAGAGCCTCGGCGGTCGCCCTGTGAGTAGGTAGGAGCTGACAAAATCCGCGTCCTTGGTGACGACGATTCGATTGTCTCGGCAAGCGAGCTCGATGATCGCGACGTCGGGCGTGCGATTGCCGTCGGCCAGATCCAGCGTGTGTAACACGTCATGACCGCGCGCCGCCAGCCAGTGCGCCATGCGCCGGGGCAACTGGGCGTCGACGATGAACCTCATGCGGCGAGGGTGATGACCGTTTTGGTATGTGCCACCCGGGCGGCGAAGGCGAGCGCAGCGAGGATGTCCTCGCGGGTCAGGTCTTCGTAATCCGCAAGGATGTCCTCGATCGTCATGCCGCCTGCGAGCCACTCCAGGATGTTCTCCACCGGATAGCGGAGACCGCGGATACATGGCTTCCCGTGGCAGATGGATGGATCCATCGTGATTCGCTCGATCATTACAGTCTCCATAGGCTCGATGACCGCAAGCGTAACTCAGGAGGCGGCAGTGGAGTAGCCCAAGCGGCATAGCCCGCGTAGGGCGGAACTCCGATAGGAGGTTCCGCCACCTGCCGAGAGTAGCGGCTACGGATCGCGATCCCGTTCTCTGCCCGGGGGTTCTGGGATTGCGAAGGCTGCGGAAATGGCGGATCGCCCTGCGGGCATCCGCCCTACTTCAGCGGATACCAATTCTCATCCCGCTTTGGCGGCAACAGCTCGCGCCTGAGCTGCTTCAGATCGGGCAGCGATGACTTCTTCGCCGACTGTCCAGCAAACGGGTCCTCCTGCTCCAGCACATCGCCCATCTCGGCCTCGATCTGGTCGGGGTCCTCGCCGGCCTCCATGCGGCGGATGGCCTCGGCCATGCCGTCGCCGATCTTCATGCCGGAGGCGTCGAACAGGCGGCGCATCATGGTGGCGGCCTGCTTGGGGTCGTTCTCGTCGATGTTCTCCAGGTCCCCGGCCATGGACTCGAAGGCGCGCATCATCTTCTCCTCGTCCATGCCGGGCGGGAGCTCGGTGTCGCCCTCGCTCTCCGGGCGGCCCTTGGAGATGGCGAACAGGGACGCCTGGCGCTCCAGCTCGGGGCGCCCGCAGGTCGGGCAGGCCGGGCGGGCGGTGGTGTTCACCCGCCGGGAGAAGAAGCTGTAGATGGTATGGCAGTCGCGGCAGTAGAACTCGTAGACGGGCATCGCGGGTGCTCCTGCGGCTCGCGCGCGGTCACAGGAACCGGCGCAGGATGGCCTGGGTCTCCTCGGCGCTGATGCGCGGTCCCAGGCTGGTGACCAGCTTGGCGGAGGCGGCTGCCGCCAGCTCCCCGGCGCGGCGGTGGCCCCAGCCCTGGGTCAGGCCGTAGAGAAACGCCCCGGCGAACATGTCGCCGGCCCCGACCGTGTCCACCGCCTGGACCTTCACCGGCGCGATCTCGATCATCTCCTTGCCGTCGTAGACCAGGGCGCCCTTGGGGCCGCGGGTGATGGCGAACTCCCTGGCGATGGTCTTCAGGAAGGCGACGGCGGCGTCCAGGTCGTCGGTGTCGGCCATGCCCTTTGCCTCGGCCTCGTTGGCGAACAGCAGGTCTACCCCGCTGCCGATCATGTCCATCAGCCCGGCCTTGAAGTAGGTCACCATGTTGGGGTCGGAGAGCGAGATGGCAGTCTTCACCCCCGCCTCATCGGCGATCCGCTTGGCGGTGATGGAGAGGTTGCGCGCCGGATCGGAGGTGACCAGGTAGCCCTCGGTGTAGAAGTAGTCGGAGTCCCGCAGGGCCTCGGCCACCAGTTCCTTCTCCGACAGCGCCGCCGCTGATGCCGAGATAGGTGACCATGGTGCGGTCGGTGTCCGGGGTGACCAGCACCACGCAGCGGCCGGTGTGGCCGTGGTCCCGGTCGGTGTGGTGGTTGGTGTCGACGCCGCCGTTGATCAGGTCGTCCATGTAGAAGTGGCCGAGGTGGTCGTTGGCGACCTTGCACGAGTAGAACGCCGTTGCCGCCGAGCTGGCTGACGGCGATGGCCGAGTTGGCCGCCGAGCCGCCCGAGCCCTTCTGGTGATGGTGCTGCTTGAGGTGCTCCATGATCTCGGTCTGATGGGCCTCGTCCACCAGGGTCATGACCCCCTTGTCGATGCGGAGCTTCTCGAGGTCGCTGACGTCGACCTCGTACTCCATGTCCACCAGGGCGTTGCCGATGCCGTAGACGTGATACTTGCGCATGTCCGGTACTCCGCAGGCTGAGAAATCGAGCAATTCTACCGATCTCCGGCCGGGGTTTCCCGCTCAGGTCCTCCCGGGGGCACGGACTCACGGAATGAGTCACCCCCGCGCCTAAGCTCGACGGGGATCAGCAGGGGAGAGGCACGCATGGCGACGGCGCGGGCAGAGGTGGTAAGTGCGGCGGTGGCGGACGACCGGCTCGAGCGGCTGGTCGCCGGGCTCAAGCGGCGTTATGGGGAGCGCATCACCGGCGAGCTGGTATTTCCTCCGTCAGAAGGCAGCTATGCGCCGCTGCCCCTCGATATGCAACCGGGGCTGCGCCGCGCCCTGGAGGGCAGGGGGGTGCGGCGTCTCTACGCCCACCAGGTCCAGGCGTGGGAGCTCGCCCGCGGCGGCCGGCACCTGGTGATCGCCACCCCCACCGCCTCGGGCAAGACCCTGTGCTACAACCTGCCGGTGCTGGACGCGGTGCTCGGTCGTCAGGCCAAGGCACTGTATCTCTTCCCGACCAAGGCCTTGGCACAGGACCAGGTGGCGGAGCTGATGGAGCTCAACCGCGCCGCCGAGCTCGGGGTCAAGGCCTTCACCTTCGATGGGGACACGCCGGGCGACGCCCGCAAGGCGGTGCGCACCCGGGGCGACATCGTGGTCTCGAACCCGGACATGCTGCATCAGGCGATCCTGCCCCATCACACCAAGTGGTCGCAGTTCTTCGAGTCCCTGGCCTTCGTGGTGGTGGACGAGCTGCACAGCTACCGCGGGGTGTTCGGCTCCCACGTGGCCAATGTCCTGCGCCGTCTCGGGCGGATCTGCCGCTTCTACGGCGTGTCGCCGCGGTTCATCTTCGCCTCCGCCACCATCGCCAACCCGGGTGAGCTCGCGGAGCGCCTGATCGGGGAGCCGGTCGTCGCCGTCACCGAAAGCGGTTCGCCGCGGGGCGAGCGCCGGCTGCTGCTGTGGAACCCGCCGGTGATCAACCCCGATCTTGGCATCCGCGCCTCCGCCCGCTCCCAGACCACCCGCATCGCGCGCTCGGCGGCCAGGCTGGGCCTCAAGAGCATCGTCTTCGCGCGCTCCCGGCTCATGGTGGAGGTCATCACCAAGTACCTGAAGGACGTGTTCGACCGTGACCCCCGCAGGCCGCCCGCGGGTTCTCGCCTACCGCGGCGGCTATCTTCCCAGCGAGCGGCGGGTCACGGAGAAGGCCCTGCGCGCGGGGCGTGTGGACGTGGTGGTGAGCACCTCGGCGCTGGAGCTCGGGGTCGACATCGGGGCGCTGGACGTGGCGGTGCTGAATGGCTATCCGGGCACGGTCGCCGCCACCTGGCAGCGGCTGGGCCGTGCAGGACGCCGTCAGCGTCCGACCCTGGGGGTGCTGGTGGCCACCAGCGATCCCCTGGATCAGTACATCGCGCGTCACCCGGAGTTCTTTCTCGGAGCCTCGCCGGAGCACGCGCGCATCCATCCGGACCAGCTCCTGATCCTGCTCGACCACGTGCGCTGCGCGGCCTTCGAGCTGCCGTTTTCAGAAGGAGAGTCCTTCGGCGCCGAGGACCTCGGCGAGATGCTCGCCTACCTCCAGGAGGAGGGCATACTCCAGCGGCAGGGGAAGCGCTGGTACTGGGTGGGCGACAGCTACCCGGCGAACGCGGTGTCGCTGCGCTCGGTGGCGGAAGGGAACTTCGTGGTGGTGGACACCACGCGACGGCGGCCAGAAGATACTGGCGGAGGTGGACTACACCAGCGCCCCCGGCACACTTTACGAAGGGGCCATCTACATGATCCAGTCCCAGCCCTTCCAGGTGGAGCGACTGGACTGGGTCGGGCGCAAGGCGTTCGTCCGGCGAACCCGCGCCGACTACTACACGGACGCCATCGACTACACGCGGCTCAAGATCCTGGACTGCTTCGAGACGCGCCCTCGCGCCAGCTCCGCCGCGGCCCACGGCGAGGTGCACCTGGTGCGCCGCTACCCGGGCTACAAGAAGATTCGCTACTACAGCCACGACAACATCGGCTACGGCAACATCAACCTGCCGGATCAGGAGATGCACACCACCGCCGTCTGGTGGCGCGCGGACCCGAGCACCCTGGAGCGCCTGATGCCCCAGCGCCAGCAGGCCATCGAGGGTTTCCTTGGCGCCGCCTATGCGCTGCATCACGTGGCCGCGCTGCGCGCCATGTCGGAGCTGAGGGACCTGGGCCGTGCAGTGGGGGACGGGGAGGGCACCTGGTCGGCCGCGGTCGGCGCGGACGGGCGCGGCGGGATGCGCGGGTCGGGACAATGCGCCGGCGGACCCTGATTCCGAACGCCGCTTTGCACCGACGCTCTTCCTGTACGACAACTATCCCGGCGGCGTCGGCCTGTCCGCTCCCCTGTTCGACGACGCCGCCCGGCTGGTCGCGGACGCGGAGCGCCTGGTTCGGGACTGCCCCTGTACCGCCGGTTGTCCGGCCTGTGTCGGTCCCATCCTGGCGGGGGACGACGGGCGTGCCTCGATGCCCAAGGATCTGGCCCTGCGGGTGCTGGGGCTGCTCGGTGAGGCTTGAGCAGCGCCTGCGGCAGCTGCGGGGCGGCGAGTTGCCTGAGCCCGCGCCTGCGCCACAGAGGTCCGATCTGGCGGAGCGGCTGCGCCGGCTGCGTGGGGCTGATCGCCGTCATGCGACCGTGCCCGTACCCGACGAGCACGCCCTTGCCGAGCGACTTGGCGCCAGAACATTGGCCCCCGGGGTACTTCGGGTGGAGCGCCGGTATCCGCTCACGCGACGTCATGGGCGAATCGTGCTCGGCGCCTGCGTGCCGGAGCTGCCGTCTCTGGCGCAAGACTGCGGCCCGCCGTCCGGCTGGCTTTTTCTCGACACCGAGACCAGCGGGCTCGCCGGCGGCACCGGCACCTGGGCCTTCCTCTGCGGTCTGGCGCGGATCGAGGGCGATGATCTGCTGGTGCGCCAGTACCTGCTCGCCAGGCTGGATGCGGAGCCGGCGTATCTCGATGCGGTCGGCGGCGAGATCCGCTCGGCTGGTCTGCTGGTCAGCTACAACGGCAAGACCTTCGATGTCCCGCTGCTGACCACTCGCTTCCGTCTGGCGGGGATGCGCTCGCCGCTGGAGCCGATGGCTCACCTCGACCTGCTCGGACTGGTGCGCCGCGCCTTCGCCCCGGTCTGGCCGGACTGCAGGCTGGCGACGGCCGAGGAGCGTCTGCTCGGCGTCGGGCGTGGAGGAGACCTGCCGGGCTCCGAGGCCCCGAGCGCCTGGCTCGCATGGCTGCGGCGGGGGGAGGTCGATGCCCTCGCCGGCGTCCTCGAGCACAACAGCCGGGATCTCCTGTCCCTGCCGGCCCTGGTGCCGGCCCTCGCGCAAAGCCTGCGTGACCCGGCGGCGACAGGGGCGGACATCCGTTCGGTCGCCGCGCATCATTTTAGGATCGGGGATAGGGAGCGGGCGTTCGGTCTCTTGTCGGCCAACCGTGGGCGGCTCTGCGCGCGGGGCCTTCTGGATCTGGCGGGGCTGTGCAGGCGTCGGGGTGCGTGGGACGAGGCGCTGGCGATCTGGGAGATGCTCGCTCAGCGGGACGAGCCCCGGGCGGTCGAGGCCCTCGCCAAGCACCTGGAGCACCGGGCGGGAGACCTGCACCGCGCCCTGCAGCTCGCCGCCAGGCTGCCGCGCGGACCGGCGCGCGAGCACCGCCTCCGGCGGCTGCGGCATCGCGTCAACGGCGCTGGTGGCGACAACTGAGATATTGGGCGCTGGAGCCAGAGGGACCAGTTGGGCCTCGGGCTTCGCGCGCGGGGTAACAGCGCCGAATCGCGAAGCACAGCTCCCGGTCGGGCAACGGACGCTTTACGCTCTCGACTCCGCGGAACCTGGGGACGCCCACGGTCCCGACGTCCCTGTCGAGGAGTCCTACGAACCTGAGATTCCATGCCCCCCGTACGGGGGGCATCCGCCAGTCCCACGCTAAGCTTTGCGCATCAGGTAGAAGTTATTCTGAAAGTCGTGCGGCGGTTGCCGGACTGCAATCTGATCGAAGCCGGCTTCGCGCAGCATCTCCAACGCCAGCTCTTCACCCCACATCGTCCCCAGGCCTTCGCCTCCCTGGGCGAGCGATACCGTCATACAGTGCATCGTTGATATCGTGTAGAGAAACGGAGCGATGGGGTGCTCCAGATTGTTCTCCAAATGGCTGGAAGCGCGAATGTCTTGCATGAGAAAGGTGCCTCCCGGCACGAGGGTGCGGTGGATTCCGTCGAGTACCTCCCTGGGAGCCGCCTGGTCGTGGATGGCGTCGAACGCCGTGACCAGGTCGAAGGCCTCTGGGTCTGCCGTCATATCGAAGCCGGTCAAGTCGCGCTGTTCGAAACGGACATTTTCCAAACCGGATTGAGCGGCATCTTCTCGGGCCTGGGCCAGCGCTTGGTTTGACAGTTCGTAGCCGATGAATTTGCTGTCTGGGAATCGAGCGGCGAGGTGCAACAATGCCTTGCCGCGACCACAGCCGATGTCGAGTACGCGGATGCCCCTTTTTCAGCGCCTCCAGTACATCCTGGTCGAGCAACGGCAGGATGTGCTCGTCGAGGCCTGCGAGCACCGTCTGGCCACTGTCCTCTGCCATCACTTCGTGAAAGCGCGGATAGTGCTCGTAACCGACGCCACCTCCCTCGCGGAAGCAGTCGATAATGCGATCTTCCACTTGGCCGAGCAGGCCAATGTACTGGGCGAAAACGGCCATGTTGTCCGCTACCGCGGTGCGCGTCAGCAGGGCGGCATGGGCGGCGGGGAGGTGGTAATTTTTCTCCTCAGGCGCATACCGCACCATACCTCCGGCGACCATGGCGCCCAGCCATTCCTTGACATAGCGCGGGGTCAACCCAGCCTGGGTGGCTATGTCATCGACGTTGGACGGCGGCAGCTCCGCCATGGCGTCGAACAGCCCCGTGCGGTGGCCGATGGAGACCATCAGCGACAACGCGCCTTGGTTAAGCATGTTCAGCAGCTGGTCGGCGAATCGATCAACGGCTTCAGACTCGTTCACATTCAGGCTGCAGGCATTGCACATGGCGGTCATCCTCGAGACATTCCGGTGGTTGGTGCGTTAATCCTAGCGGCCGGCTTTCTGGGTTCGCAATGCAACAACGAAAGATTCTTCTCTTGTGCTAACCGACTGTTTTTCCAAAGGAGACAGGCATAGACTAAGGATTTGATAGGGCTGCGATCTAGATAAGGGTGGCCGTATCTGACTGGCGGTACAAGAACGTCGCGTTCGGATCTCGGTAAACCCCGGCGCAAAAGAACGGCCAGCCCACCTCAATGCCCAGAGGAGGTTCCTATGCCCCGTGACGGCAGCATTACGCGCAACAAGATCATGGATGTCGCGCAGAGCATGGTCCTGAAGGTCGGCTTGAGCGGCACTTCGGTCGAAAAGGTCATCAATCGGGCTGAGGTGACCCGCGGAACCTTCTTCTACCACTTTAAGACCAAGAGCGATCTCGCGGCGTCCTTGATCGAACGCTACGCACAGGAGGACCGGCAGCATTTCGACGAGGCCATGAGAAAGGCCGAGCAGTTGGCCCGTGACCCCTTACAGCAACTGCTGCTGTTCGTCGGTCTGTTCATTGACATGACCGACCAACTCGAGGAGCCCTTCCCGGGTTGTCTATACGCCTCTTATTGCTACCAGAGTGGGGCGATCACCGAAGAGATCATGGGACGCATGGAGGAGATGATGCATTTCTGGCGTCACCGACTGGGGGAGAAGATCGAGGCGGTTCGCGACCTGTATCCTCCCCGGATACCGGTTGAGACTTACCAGGTTGCCGACCACCTGCTGACGACTTTCGAAGGCGCCTTCGTCTTGTCGAAGCTGCTGGGAGAGGCAAAGATTGCCTCGCAGCAGCTGATCCAGTGCCGCAACTATCTTGAGCTTCTGTTCATGCCAGATAGGGAATGAGCATCCTGGACGCCATCCTGAAAGTGGAAGATGGAGAGCGGAACTTCGACGTTCTGGGTGCGCGGAAAACCTTCGATGCCTATGCCCCAGGGGAAGCGCCCCTCAAGCTCAAGGGCCGTCGGACGGCAACGGAGGGAGCGGAGCTAGATCCCGATGACTCGATGGAAGCGGCCTCGGGTGGGGAGAGAAACAAGAAAGCGGCGCCCGCTGCGGAGCCTGATGCGTTGGGAAGCTTCGGCGTCCAGTAAGGCTGGAACCGCCCTGTCGCCTGGCCCGGCTCGCCAAAGTCGCGCTCCGCTAACATCCCGCACTCGGCAACGACTAATCCTGGGACGACTCGAACCTGATTCAGAAATGCTTGACGGTCAATCGTGGCGAGGCCTGGCAGCCGCGGGATCGGCGGGCGAAAAACGGTGCGGGGACGCGAGGCCTCCGTCGCGTCAGCCGGTGGGCGTGATCTCGATCAGTACCTCGTCGGGGGTGACCGAGTCGCCCTTCTTGACGAAGACGCCGGTGACCGAACCGCCGATCGGCGCCTGGATCTCGGTCTCCATCTTCATCGCCTCGGTGATGAGCACCGGCTGGCCTGCCTCTACCGTGTCACCTTCCTTCACCAGCACGTCGACGATGTTGCCGGGCATGGAGGTGGTGACGTCGCCCTCTTTCGACGGTTTGGGCCGTTTGCCGGCGATGGCCTTCTTCACCGCTCCCTCGGCGCCGCCGGTGAGGACGATCTCGTCCAGGGTCTCGAGCACGACCTCCTCGGGGATGCCGTCGATGTCCATGTAGAAATGACGTTCGGCCTGGCCCTTGTGACCGGCGCCCGTGACCTTGACGTGATAGGTCTCGCCGTGGATCGCGATGTTGAATTCCGTTGGCGCAGACTTGGCCCCATCCGCGCTTGGCGGCGGCTCCAAGGGCTCGGGCACCAGGGTGCCGGCGGCCCGATGCTCCAGGAACTGGCGCCCGATCTCCGGGAACATGGCGTAGGTGAGCACGTCCTCGGGCGACTCGGCCAGACCTCCGACGTCCGCGGCAAGCCGGTCCAACTCGGGCGGCAACAGGTCCGCGGGGCGGCATTCGATGAGCTCCTCGCCGCCCACCGCCTGCTGCTGCAGGGTCGGGTTGACCGCGGCGGGGGCCTTGCCGTAACCCCCTTGCAGGTAGCGCTTCACCTCGTTGGTGATGGTCTGGTAGCGCTTGCCGGTGAGGACGTTGAGCACCGCCTGGGTGCCGACGATCTGCGAGGTGGGGGTGACCAGGGGCGGATAGCCTAGGTCCTTGCGCACCGCCGGGATCTCCGCCAGGACCTCGTTCATGCGGTCGGTGGCGTTCTGCTCCTTCAGCTGGTTGGCCAGGTTGGAGATCATGCCGCCCGGTACCTGGTTGACCTGCACCCGGGTGTCCACGCCGGTGAACTCGCTCTCGAACTGGTGGTACTTCTTGCGCACCTGGTAGAAGTAGATGCCGATCTCCTGGATCGCCTCCAGATCGAGGCCGGTGTCGTACTCGGTGCCCCGCAGGGCCGCGACCAGGCTCTCGGTCGGGGGGTGCGAGGTGCCGCCCGCCATGGAGGAGATGGCCGTGTCGATATGCTCGCAGCCGTTCTCGATGGCCTTGAGGTGGCACATGTCCGAGAGCCCCGCGGTGGCGTGGGAGTGCAGGTGCAGGGGCAGGTCCACGGCCTCCTTGAGCGCCTTCACCAGCTCGGCGGTCGCGTAGGGGGTGAGCAGCCCCGCCATGTCCTTGATGGCGATCGAGTCGCAGCCCATGTCCTCCAGGGCCTTGCCCATGGCGACGAAGCCCGCGGTGGTGTGCACCGGGCTCACGGTGTAGCAGATGGTGCCCTGGGCGTGCTTGCCCGCCTCCTTGGTGGCCTCGACCGCGGTCCTGAGGTTACGCAGGTCGTTCAAGGCGTCGAAGATGCGGAACACGTCCATGCCGTTGTCCGCGGACTTCTGCACGAAGGCCCGCACCACGTCGTCGGAATAGTGCCGGTAGCCGAGCAGGTTCTGCGCCGCGCAGCAGCATTTGCAGCCGGGTGTTGGGCAGGGCGGCGCGGAGCTCTGCGCAGGCGCTCCCAGGGGTCCTCCTTGAGGAAGCGCACACAGGCGTCGAAGGTCGCACCGCCCCAGCACTCCAGCGACCAGTAGCCGATGGCGTCGAGCTTGGGGCAGATGGGAAGCATGTCCTCCAGCCGCATGCGGGTGGCGAGCAGCGACTGGTGTGCGTCGCGGAGGATGACGTCGGTGACTTGGACCTTTGGCATATTCGTGTGTCTCTCGTTCAGGCGCGCCAAGGAAATGCTTATCGGATCAGTCTGCTCCGGGGAACCGGCAATGGCACGGCGCTGGGCCCCGATCAGAGCCCGGCATGGGCGGCGATGGCCGCGGCCAGCGCGGCGGCGATCTCTTCCTTGCGCCGCTTGCAGGAGTACTCCAGCAGCTGGGGATTGGCCTCGAGGAAACCGGTGTCGAAGCAGCCGCGGCGGAAGTCGGGGTGATGGATGATCTCCCGGTAGAAGGGGATGGTCGTCTTGATCCCGAACACCCCCATGTCGCGCAGCGCGCGGTCGCCGCGGTTGATCAGATCCTCCCAGTTGAGCGCCCAGACGATGACCTTGGCGCAGCATGGAGTCGTAGTAGGGCGGCACCGTGTAGCCGGTGTAGATGGCGCCGTCGGTGCGCACCCCGGGCCCGCCCGGCGCATAGTAGCGGGAGATGCGCCCGAAGCTCGGCAGGAAGCTGTTCTGCGGGTCCTCCGCGTTGATGCGGAACTGCAGGGCGAAGCCGCGGCGGGTGATCTGGTCCTGCCGGTAGCGCAGCGGCAGCCCGGCGGCGACGCGGATCTGCTCCTCCACCAGATCGACGCCGGTGATGGTCTCGGTGATGGTGTGCTCGACCTGGATCCGGGTGTTCATCTCCATGAAGTAGAAACGCCCGTCCGCGTCCTGCAGGAACTCCACCGTGCCCGCGTTGGTGTATCCCACCGCCCGGGCGGCGAGCACCGCCAGTCCGCCCACGTACTGGCGCTGGGCCTCGTCGAGCTGGGGGGAGGGGGCGATCTCGATCAGCTTCTGGTTGCGGCGCTGGATCGAGCAGTCGCGCTCGTAGAGGTGGATGCAGTTACCGTGGTGGTCGGCCAGCACCTGCACTTCGATGTGCTTCGGGTTGACCACGCACTTCTCAAGAAAGACGTCGGCGCGGCCGAAGGCCTTGGTCGCCTCGGAGATGACCCGCTCGTAGTTGCGCTTGAGGTCCGCTGGGCTGTCGCAGCGGCGGATGCCGCGCCCGCCGCCCCCGGAGGTGGCCTTGAGCATGATCGGATAGCCGATCCTCTCGGCGACCTCCAACGCCTCGTCCTCGCTCGCCAGATTACCGTCGGTGCCGGGCGTGACCGGGACTACCGGCCTTCTGCATCGCGAACCGGGCCTCGGTCTTGTCCCCCATGCGCTGAATCAGGGCCGCGGAGGGGCCGATGAAGGTGATGCCGCGGCGCACGCAGGCTTGGGCGAGCTCCGGGTTCTCGGACAGGAAGCCGTAGCCGGGGTGGATGGCGTCGCACCCGGTCGCAACCGCCAGATTCACGATGCGGTGGACGTTGAGGTAGCCGGCAAGCGGGTCCGAGCCCAGGCTATAGGCCTCGTCGGCCTTCTTGACATGCAGGGCGTAACGGTCCGCCTCCGAATAGATGGCGACCGAGCGGATGCCCATCTCGGCGCAGGCGCGGATGATGCGCACGGCGATCTCGCCACGGTTGGCGATGAGGATCTTGCGGAGCATGCCGGGCCTCTGGCTGGAGCTTGGCTGGGTCGTCTTCGCCCGTCCATGAGACCGGGCGAGAAGAAATGCTACCGAAAATGCTGCGACGCAGCAAGGCGGCGGCGGGCGCTCCGCATCGACAACCCGCGGGAACGGTCGTGTCCACTTATACTTGCATTGGAATACAAGCCAGGGGAGAGGCCGTTATGTCCGTTTTCACCTACAGGCACCTGCTTCTAGCCGTGGATTTCGCCACGGAGACTGACCCCGTGATTGAGCGTGCAAGCCATCTGCGAGAGCAGTGCGGCGCGCGTCTGAGTATCCTGCACGTGGTGGAGTACCTGCCCATGGCTTACTCCGGCGACCTGGTCCTTCCCGACAACTTCGATCTCGAGCAGGAGCTTCTAGAGGTGGCGCAGAAGCAGATGAAGATCGTCGGCGAGCGCTTGAACGTTGCACCTGAGGATCGCCACATCGAAATCGGAGGCACCGGCCACACCATCCTTCGCGTGGCCGGCGAGTTGGCGGTGGATCTCATCGTGCTGGGCAGCCATGGCCGCCACGGGCTCGCCGTGCTGCTGGGCTCGACCGCGCGCTCGGTGCTGAACGGCGCCGGTTGCGACGTGCTGGCGGTGCGGATCAAGGAGTGATGGCAGATGCACTCCGGGTAACGAGGTTGATGCCGGGAAGGCGGGCCGGGAGCGCTCTGTGACGGCGGGATGGAATTGGGATGCCCTCCGGTGCGCGATCGACGACCGATCGCCGGATTGGCGGCATGAGCGCGAGCGTCAACGATGACTTGGCAGGGGATTCACAGCTGCGGACGTTGATCTCGTGCCGCTCTCACGCGGACAATAGAACGCTTTGGACGCCGCCGGCGTCCGCGGCAAGGAAGAGACATGCGCGCCCGACTCGCCGAATTCTATTTCCGCCTGACCCTGGATCATCCGTTGCTGGTCCTGGTCGCGATCTCACTGCTCGTGGTCGCGGCGGGCTACTACGGCAGGGACTTTCGTCTCGACGCCTCTTCCGACTCACTGGTCCTGGAGAATGACGCGGACCTTCGCTACTACCGAGGCGTCAGGGCCCGGTATGGTTCGGATGACTTTCTCGTAGTCACCTACGCGCCGAGGCAGGACCTGATGTCCGAGCCGGTGCTTGCGGATATCGAGGCGCTGCGGGAGGAGCTTGCGGCGCTGGAGCGGGTGGAATCGGTGACCACGCTGCTCGATGTCCCGCTCATCGACAGTCCGCGCATGACCCTTTCGGAGATTCAGAACCAGGTACGCACCCTGGAGACGCCCGATACGGACCGGGAGCTGGCGCGCAAGGAGCTGACCACCAGCCCGCTGTACCGAGATCTGGTCGTCAGCGCGGACGGGACTACCACGGCGATGCAGGTGAACTTCAAGCGGGACGAGAAGTACCTGTCCCTGCTGGACCGGCGGGAGTCCCTGCGCCTCACTCAGTCGGAGCGGCAGCTGACCCCCGAGGAGGAGGCCGAGCTGGCGGAGGTTTCTGCCGAGTTCAAGGCGTACAGCTCGCAGCTTCAAGACCTGGACCAAGCGGATATCGCCACCGTTCGGACCATCCTCGACGGCCATCGGGACATGGCGGAGATCTACCTCGGCGGCGTGCCGATGATCACGTCCGACATGATCGACTACGTGCGCAACGACATCCGCGTCTTCGGCGTGGGTGTCGCCCTGTTCCTGGTAGGTCTTCTCGCCGTGGCCTTCAAGCGCGTGCGCTGGGTGCTGATTCCGATGGCGATCTGCCTGGCCGCGGCCATCGGGATGCTGGGCTACCTGGGTTTCGCCCAGTGGCGGGTGACCGTGGTTTCCTCCAACTTCATTTCCCTGATGCTGATTACCGCGCTGGCGTTGACGGTGCATCTGATGGTCCGCTACTTCGAGCTTCAGGCCGCACATCCCGGCCGCGAGCAGCGCGAGCTGGTGAAGGAAACCATGGAGTCAAAGTTCCTGCCCTCACTCTATACCGCGCTTACCACCCAGGTTGCGTTCGCCTCGCTGATCGTGAGCGGCATAAGGCCGGTCATCGATTTCGGATGGATGATGGTAGCCGGCGTCGGTCTGGCCTTCGTCCTCTGCTTCCTGATGTTTCCGGCATTGGCGGTCTGGCAAAGAAACGATGAGCCGGTGTTTCGGCGCCACGACGTGACGGCCTCGATCACGCACTCGCTGGCGCACCTCATCGAGCGCTTCCGTGCCCCGACCCTGATGCTGTACGTCCTGCTGTTTGTCCTGGGTGTCGCCGGGCTGTTTCGGCTGACGGTGGAGAATCGGTTCATCGACTATTTCAAGGACAGCACCGAGATCTACCAGGGGATGCTGCTGATCGACCGCAAGCTCGGGGGGACCACGCCGTTGGACGTGATCATCGATCCCGACTCGAGCTTTCGCGAGTTCATGGCGGAGCAGGCAAGTGCGGAGGCGGAACCGGACCCGCTGTTCACCGAGGAGGAGAGTGCTGGCATCAGCGGCGAGAGCTATTGGTTCAACATGTTCCAGTTGCCGGACGCCGATCGCGTTCACCAGTATCTGGAAGCCCTGCCCGAGAGCGGCAAGGTGCTCTCCATCTCGACCACCATGGCGCTGCTGACCATGCTCAACGGCGACGAGCCGTTGGACAATCTCTCGTTGGCCGTCATGCACAAACGGCTGCCCGACGACATCCGCGATGCCCTGTTCACGCCCTATATGTCGGAGGATGGCAACCAGCTGCGTTTCGCCATCCGCGTCATCGACTCCGATCCCACGCTGAAACGCGACGAGTTGATCAAGCGTATCCGCTCGGATCTGGTCGGCACGCTTGGCCTGGAGGAGGAGCAGGTGCACCTCTCCGGCATGCTGGTGCTCTACAACAACGTGCTACAGAGCCTCTTTCGGTCCCAGATCTTGACCCTTAGCATGGTATTCGTCGCCATCATGGCGATGCTCCTGGTCCTGTTCAGGGACTGGAAGCTGGCGGCCATTGGCGTCGTGCCCACGGTTCTCGCCGCGATTCTGATTCTGGGCATCATGGGATGGTTCGGGATACCGCTGGACATCATGACCATCACCATTGCCGCCATCACCATTGGCATCGGCGTGGACAACACGATCCACTACGTCCATCGGGTCAGGGAGGAGTTCGAGCAGGATCGGAGCTACTGGGGGGCCGTGCGGCGCAGTCACGGCAGCGTGGGCCGGGCGATCTACTACACCTCGGTGACCGTGACCCTGGGCTTCTCGATCCTGGTGCTGTCCAACTTCATTCCGACCATCTATTTCGGCATTCTCACCGGCCTGGCCATGCTCATCGCGCTGATCGCGAACCTCACCCTGCTGCCGCTGCTGATCGTTTCATTCAAGCCGTTGGGAAAGACGTAAGCGGGGGGCGGAACGGGTGGCCGCCACGCCGGAGTTGGGGGGACGGAGGTCGCGCGCGAAACCCTTTCTATGCCGAAAGGGGTTACTGTCCGACCTTTGCGCCCAATGGCAAGCGGTCTGAAGCGCTCGAGTCCTGTTGGCGCAGGAAGTTGTAGACCTGCCCATCCAGCATGACCCGTTCCAGATAGGGCGGTTTATCGGATGACGGTTGGGCCGGCGCCCGGAGCAGGGCCTTCGCGGCAGCCCGGTGGCTCGACGTCGCATTGGGTCCGTTAAAAAAGCAAACATCGGGCGAGCGGCCATCCGCTTGGTTGATCACGGTTGCCCCGAGACCCTGCTGGCGAAGCTGAACGTCGTTGCTGATCATGCGGATGCCCGGCAGCCATCGCTGCAGCTCGTAGTCCTGCTGGACCCCGGAGCGCTCCGGGCGATGACCGTGGACGACGAGATCGATGCCCAGCGAGCCGAGCAGTTCGGCGATCTCCGCGCCGTGACGGCGATAGTAGCGCTCGGGATTCGGGACGTCGTGCAGCAGATTGCCCTGTCGGGAGTTGTTCCTGGGATACGCGTATTGCGCTAGACGGTCGGTGTTGTCGAACGCTGGTCGAAAGCATTCCAGGTTGTAGTCGTTGATACGGTTGCCCGCGCCTTCCAGGAATGCCCGGACATGGCGGAGCAGGGTGGCGGTGGGGTATCCGTGAATGAACAGCATCGATCCGTCCACATGAAACAGCTTCATGGGCCGAATCAGCTCCTTCATCGCCTTCTGCTCCCGTCGCGTGAGCCCCAGGCGCTCTCCGGCTTCCAGCCGTCGCCAGATCTCGAGCTCATGGTTGCCCGCGACCAGATGCAACGAGCATCCGGCGGCTTGCGCGGCCCCGCGCAGTTCCTCCCAGAACCGTACCACCGCAGGGTCCGGACCGTGCTTGCTCAACAGGTCGCCGGTTTGGACGATGTGCGCGCCCCGGGCCTTCGCCTTGAACCCGCCTTTCTTGTTCAGGAGTCCGGCGAACTTCAACGAGGCGGTAACGGATTCGGTATGGTTCTCGCAATCGCCGACTACGACGAAGCGACGATCGGCTTTGGTGGGAGCGGTTGCCCGTAGAAGTCCAATCGAGACGGGTTTCTTCTCGCCAGTGGTGGTCCCTGGTTCCGCTGGCCGCGGCGCGCCATCAGTGGCGAAGCGTGGCGGCTGGGGCGTGCCAAGGCGGCATTCCTTGTGAATCGGCGCGGGTCGGGGCGTAGCCGCCAGGCGAGCCCGGTTGTTGCCGCTGGGCCTTTTCCTAGAGGGGGAAGGGATGGAATGGCGCGGGGCGGCGTGCGACTCAGTTTCAGTAGTGGCGGATCGTGCCGCCGTGCGGTCATGCTCGGGGACCGGCCGGAACTCTTGGGTCGGACGATGTGGCGTGTGGGGTCCGGCACTGGTTGCTGGTGACGGTCGCCCGCGTGCAACCCCCACCAACCATGCCCAGGTCTTCCGTGGTAAGTCGCCGATCGCGCGATGCCGCTTCCTCAGGTTGGTCCGGGTTCTCCGGTGGGGATATCGCCGTGAAATCAATCGGCCGCGCAGTCGAGCAAAGGCGGCAGATGCCCATGTCTTCAAGCGCTTCCCTCTGATCAACCTGTTTCCTGGTTCAAACATGGTTCTGCTGTTCGGTCGCGTAGGATACTCGTGGGTATCAGATAGTTAGTGAGTTTAGTTTAAAAATACTAAAGAACTATATAGAAATTCTAGAAAATGTCTTGTGAAAGACAACTTCTCGGAGTGGCCTGACAGGCGGTGGGTCGATCCTTTCGCACACCGGTCGCCGTCCGAGGCTTGGCCAGACTGCTATGTCGGTCAGTCTAACATGGGGGCGGTTCGAGCGAAGTCAGGGTCAAGGAGAGATCACTCCCGTCACCGACGTTGATCGGCAACGGACATCGGGGCCGGCGGTTGTCCAACCGGGGCAGGGCGGTGCGGGATGTGCTGTTTGTTGCGGGATTCGGGATGCTCGCCCGCGATGAGTCGCGGGGAGGGGGGAGAGCAGGTACTTGATCGGGTATCACGACTAACCAGGGGTGGAGCGCCCGGTCATGTGTCGCACCGAGTTTGGTCTTGCGTCAGCACAGATAGTGTCAGCGCGGTACATGAGGGGCCTGCGATGTCGAAAGTATTTCGCACCGGGAAATCAGACGATTCGAACAAAATAGGCCCTGCGCGCCTCACGCAGGAGATTCTCGAACTCGCTTATGTCGGACTCGATCAACAACAGGGTGTCCTGTTTTCCTTGCTGTTCATCGAGGACACGGTCTTTCTCGAGCCGCAGGGCGTCTGTTCGCCGCGCGGTGAGTCTTGCCTGCAGCGAGACGACTTTGCCGGTCGCTTCTGGATCCGCGCGCTCAAGCATCTCACCGACGGTTGCTTCCTGGGTCAGGATCTCGCGTTCGATCCGCCGCGCATGGTCGGCGAGCTCCTGGATCTTGGCGGTGAGGTCGTTCTTGAGCGAGAACAGGTTCTGGACACCGGCGTCGAACCATTCCCGGATATCGGCCGAACAGACCCGGTTCAGGGTCTGCTTCGCATGCACGGAATCCGGGATCGCGCGCAGGTGCTCGTAGACGGTCTTCCAGCTGTTGTCGCGCGCGGCGAATAGCCGGGCCATGAACTCGAGCAGCTGGCCGAGCGCGACGGTGTAATCGAGCCGGGGGTATATGCGGCTGATGGCCTCGATCACGGCTGCGTATGCGGCTGCCGTGTCCGCGAACGCCACATTGTCACGCTGGTCGCAGCCATGGGCGTAGATCCGCACCAGGTGCTGGAGGAAGTGTTCGTAGACCTGCTCCTCGGCAACGGCGTCCTCAGCTTGGGCCAGGCCGTCCTCAGCTCGCGCCAGGCCGGCCACCTCTCCGAGCGTCTCGCGTGCGCGCTCGACATCCGCTGACTCCCTTTCCGAGCTCAGCTCGCGTTCGACGACGCTCAGGCACTCATCCAGGAGCCGCCGAGGTACGCGCGGGGCCTGTTCGCTAGCGATACGCTGCCGCGGGCTCTGAGCAATCGTAGGCCCGGATCCGTTATCGACGATTGAGTTCTCGATGTGCGCCATTTGGTTTCACCCCGTTGGGGTGTTGTCTCATTCATGGAACGCCGGGGTGCCCATCGGATAGAGCGAGGCAACCGCGCGCCAATTTTAGGTTTGTGTTCTGACTCTCGCTGAGCCATAAGAACATAAGAGCATTCTAATATATGTGATTGGTATCACAGGATGCAAGAAGAATTCCTTTTCTGATGCGATTGCGGCGTCGCCTCCTCGGCCGGCTGAGGCTGATGGGGCTTGAATCCTCCCGGCTTCAGCTGAAGCCTGGTTGCGGCGGCCCGCGGCCTGCCTCAGCGATGCCGATGCCGACGGACATGGATTGGTTCACTTCCCGTCGCCGATTTGAGTGCGAGGGTTCAAGCAGGGAGTTGTCCGACGCGCACCGGACGTGATTCACGCACCCGCTCCCATACCTTCTCATGGAAGAAATAGGCCACGGTGTTGATCGCTGGCTCTACCAGCGCGATGGCACCGCCTACCAGCAGGCTTCCGCTCAGTAGGTAGGCGACGGTGAAAGCCACCGCCATATGGACGGCGCCGAAAGTAAGTGTCTTGATCATGTCTCGGTTCCTCCGCTTGGTTCGTGATCAAAAGCCTAATGGCAGAGAGCCGAGAACTAAAATCGAATGTTCAGAGTATATCGATTGTTTTTTCCAATGATTGTGTGGCGTGGACTCGCGGCTGCTGACAACCGCGTTGTTTGATAGGCCGGAGCGAGTAGACGGTGAGCTGGCGTTACGAACATGAGCGATACGCCTTGCCAGCGAGGCGTGGCCGCGCCGGGGGCTATGCGAAACACCGCAGCCTCGAAAGGCCGTGCGTCGGAGTCGGCTCTTGGACCGGTTTTCCCTGCCGCGATCAGTCGCCGGATAACCTTACAGCAGCCCGAGGATGGTTTGCGCGTCACTGACCAGGAACTCGCCCGGCTTTTCCAGCTTCAGTGCCTTGACTACGCCGTCCGCCACGATCATGGCGTAGCGATGGGAGCGGAGACCGAAGCCGCGGGCAGTCATGTCCAGCTCGAGCCCGGCCGCGCGCGTGAAATCCCCGTTCCCGTCCGCGACCACCAAAATACGATCGCCCACCCCTTGGTCCTTGCCCCACGCGTCCATCACGAACATGTCGTTTACGGCCAGGCACACGATAGCATCGACCCCGTGTTCCCCGAAGGCACCCGCCAGCTCCAAGTAGCCCGGCAGATGGCGGGCGGAGCATGTGGGGGTGAAGGCCCCTGGGACACCGAATACAACCAGGCGCTTGCCCTGGAACAGGTCTAGGCTGTTGATGCTCTACGGGCCGGCTTCGCCCATGACCGAGAGCCTGGCTTCGGGGATGCGGTCACCGATCGCGACGGTCATCGTTTGTCTCTCCGGAAAGCGACGGGGTTGCTGTGCCGGTGTGGCTGGCGGTCCGCCACGAGTATAGGGTTGCCTTGGCTCGGTACAGGCGGCCGCTAAGCTGCCAAGGCGTCCGTGGAAGGGACTCCCGTCTGACTATCATGCCGTGACATCGGTTTTGGTTTGTGCAATCGCTGCCCATTGAGTATCGTTTATGGGTGGGTAAAAGAAATTGAGTCGACGGGGCACCACCCGGAGCAAACCGGTTATGCGGCGCTCACGGGCACGGCCTGCGGAAAACAGATAAAGGATGAAGAAGAAAACAATCGTCCTGGTCACGCGCAAGCTGCCTGCAGCAGTCGAGGCGCGTCTGCTGCGCGATTTCGAGCCACGGCTGAATGCGGAAGACCGAGTTTACAACTCAGACGAGATTGTGGCCCTTGCGCAGGGAGCGGACGCGATCATTCCCTCCCATACCGAGCGATTGAATGCCGACGTGATCGCGCGCCTGCCGGTCAGCGTTCGCGCGATCTGCAGCTTTTCGGTCGGGTACGATCACATCGATTTGCAGGCCGCCAAGGAGAGGGGGATCACGGTCACCAACACGCCGGACGTGCTCAGCGACGCTACCGCCGAGATCGCCGTGCTGCTGATGCTTGGTGCCGCGCGGCGTGCGCACGAGGGCACGCAGTTGATCCGAACCGCTACCTGGCGGGAGTGGAGCCCGACCTACCAACTCGGTATTCAGGTGACGGGCAAGCGGCTCGGCATCGTCGGCATGGGCCGCGTCGGCCAGGTGGTCGCGGAGCGCGCGCGCGGTTTCAACATGGAGATTCATTATCATAACCGCCATCGGCTCGAACCGGATCTGGAGAAGGGCGCGATCTTTCACGACACGCTGGAAGACCTCTTGCCCCGGAGCGATTTCTTGTCCATTCATTGTCCCGCCTCGCCCGATACCCGGCACCTGTTGAATGCCGAGCGGATCGCGCTGCTGCCGCAGGACGCCGTGGTGGTCAACACCGCGAGGGGGGCGGTGGTGGACGACGACGCCCTAATCGCCGCACTGCGCTCGGGAAGGCTCTTTTCCGCCGGCCTCGATGTCTTCAACAACGAGCCGGATATCGATCCGCGCTACCGAGACCTGCCCAATACCTTCCTGCTGCCGCACATCGGCAGCGCAACCCGCGAGACCCGCGACGCGATGGGCTTCCGGGCGTTGGACAACCTGGATGCGATTTTCGTCGGCGGCACGCCCCGCGACCGGCTGGTGTGACGGGGGTGCTTCCTCTCATGATGCCTGTCCATGCGCGCGCGTGCCGATGCCGTTCGCTTCTCCGATCCGTCCGGCGCGCCGTGTGATGGACCGTGAGTTCCGATCGCGCACAGTGAATGCGCTTGACGAGGCGGGGCGCCTGGCCCATGCGAACACGGAGTCAGGTACCCCGGTGCAGTAACCAGAGACCGTTCCACTTGAGGAGATACCAGATGAAAAAGCAAGAACCCGCAGAAAACCAGCCCGTCGCGAGCACCGCCGCGGAGGCGGGGGAGTCCGCAAACAGCCGTCGTAAATTCCTTAAGACGGGCATCGCGGCGGCCGGGGCCGGTGCCCTAGGTTTCCCGATGATCGCGCGCTCGGCCGGGCCCCGCGTCCTCAAGATCCAGGGTGCGTGGGGTAGCGGCATCTTCAAGGAGTTCGCCCTCGACTACGTCCGGCGCGTCAACGAGATGTCCGGCGGCTCCCTGAAGCTCGACTATCTCGACGTGGGCGCCGTGGTCAAGACACCGGAGATACAGACTGCGGTGAGCCGCGGCGTCATCGACGGCGCACATCTGGTGACGGCCTACTGGTACAGCAAGGACGCCTCGTCCTCCCTGTTCGGCACCGGACCCTGCTGGGGCTGGCACGCCAACCAGCTGCTCGGCTGGTTCTACTACGGCGGTGGCAAGGAGCTCTATGACGAGCTGATGCGCGACGTCCTGCGGCTGGACATCGTCGGATTCCTGTCCGGACCCATGCCCGCTCAGCCCCTGGGCTGGTTCCGCAAGGAGGTCAACGGCGTTGCCGACATGAAGGGTCTGAAGTACCGCACGGTCGGTCTGGCAGCCAATGTCATGCAGGAGATGGGCATGTCGGTCGTGCAGCTGCCAGGCGGCGAGATCCAGCCGGCCATGGAGCGCGGTCTGATCGACGCGGCGGAGTTCAACAACCCGTCGTCCGACAAGGACTTCGGGATGCAGGATGTGGCCAAGAACTACTATTTGGCCAGTTACCACCAGTCTCAGGAGACCTTCGAGATCATCTTCAACCGCAAGATCTGGGACTCCCTGTCCGACGAGCACAAGGCGATCCTGAAGTACGGCTCGAGGCCGCCTCCGCGGACATGTCATGGAAGTACCAGGACCGCTACTCCCAGGACCTGATCACGTTGCAGAAGGAGCATGGCGTCAAGGTGCACCGCACCTCCGACGATATCATGGCCGCCCAGCTGGAGGCCTGGGACAAGGTGATCGCGGAGTTCTCCGCCAAGAATCCATTCTTCGCCAAGGTGATCGAAGTCCCAGAAGGCGTGGATGAGACGCGTTGGCGCCTACGAGCTGACCAATGCACCGGACTACCAGGCCGCATACACGCATTACTTCGGAAGCACCGTCGACACACCAGCTGACCGCAATGGCGTGACCCCGTCCTAGGGGCCAGGGGGCGGCGGCCCAACAGGCACCGCCGCCCGGTCGGCAGAGCATTAACCGATCCCTAACAGAACAGGGCGGACGCCCCAATGAATCCTTTCCTGACCTTCATCGACAGCCTCAGCGCCTGGATGGGTAAGGCATTCGGCTGGAGCATACTGATCCTGACCTTTGCCACCTGTTACGAGGTCTTCGTCCGCTACCTGCTGAATGCGCCGACTACCTGGGCCTTCGACGTGAGTGTGCAGATGTACGGTGCCCTGTTCATGATGGCCGGCGCCTATACCCTGTCGCGCAATGGCCATGTGCGCGGGGATGTGATTCACCGGTTGCTCCCGGTGCGGATCCAGGCGGGAATCGATCTCACGCTCTACATCCTGTTCCTGCTTCCCGGCACCTTCGCCCTGATCTACTACGGTTACCAGTTCGCGAGTGATGCCTGGTTCTACAAGGAGGTGAGCTGGAACAGCCCCGCGCGGATCCAGATCTATTTCTTCAAGACCCTCATCCCGGCAGCCGGATTTCTGGTCCTCCTGCAAGGAATCGCCGAGGCCGTGCGGTGCGTCATGTGCCTGCGTACCGGCGAGTGGCCCCCTCGTCTGCACGACGTGGAGGAAACCGAAACCATGCTGATGCATGAGCATGAGAACAAGGCGGCTCTGCTTGAAAAAGAGAGCGAGATCATCAGTGCCCACGAAAAGATCAAGCAAGCGATCGCGGACGACATCCCGACGCAACAGCGGTCGGATGAAAGGGAGACCAGCCGATGACCGATCCCCAAGTCGCGATCTTGATGCTGGGCCTGTTCATCCTCATCGTCCTGCTCGGGTTTCCCATCGCCTTCACCCTGATCGCCATGGGCCTCGGATTCGGCTACTACGCATACGCGCTGCCGAACCAGATGGAGAATGTCCTCGATAACCGGATCTTCGACCTCTTCGTCCAGAACACTTTCTCGGTGATGTCGAACGAGGTGCTGGTGGCCGTCCCGCTGTTCCTGTTCATGGGCTACATCGTGGAACGGGCCAACATCGTCGACCGGCTGTTCTTCAGCATCCAGCTGGCGTCCCGCCACCTGCCCGGATCCATGGCGGTGGCGGCACTGGTGACCTGCGCCCTGTTCGCGACCGCATCCGGAATCGTCGGCGCGGTGGTGACCCTGATGGGCTTGCTCGCCCTTCCGGCCATGCTCAAGGCGGGTTACGAGCGTAAGCTCGCGACTGGCGTCATCTGCGCCGGTGGGACGCTCGGGATACTGATTCCCCCGAGCATCATGCTCATCGTCTACGCCGCCATCGCCCAGGTCTCCCCGGTCCGTCTCTACGCAGCCGCCCTGTTCCCTGGGATCATGCTGGCGACCATGTACATCATCTACGTGGTCACCCGCGCCTCCCTCAACCCCAAGCTCGCGCCGAAACCGCCGGAAGAAGACGTGCCAAGCATCGGCCTGATCTTCCTGCAGTTGTTGACATCCTTCGTGCCTCTGGCCGCCTTGATCATGGGCGTCTTGGGCTCGATCCTGGCCGGCATTGCCACCCCGGCCGAGGCGGCGGGGGTGGGCGCCATGGGAGGACTGGTGCTCGCCGTCATGTACAGGGCGCTCACCTGGCAGCGTCTCAAGGAGGCGGTGTTCCTGACCGCCCGCACATCAGCCATGGTCTGCTGGCTGTTCGTCGGTTCCTGGACCTTCGCGTCGGTTTTTTCCTACCTCGGCGGCCACGGTCTGATCGAGCACTGGGTCTTGGGCGCGGAGCTTGGGCCCATCGGGTTCCTGATCCTTGCCCAGCTGATCATCTTCCTGCTCGGCTGGCCCCTGGAATGGAGCGAGATCATCATCATCTTCGTCCCCATCTTCCTGCCGATGCTTGCCACCTTCAACGTGGATCCCCTGTTCTTCGGTGTGCTGGTGGCGTTGAATCTGCAGACCTCCTTCCTGACGCCGCCGATGGCCATGTCCGCTTACTATCTGAAAGGGGTAGCACCCCCTGAAGTGCAGTTGATCGAGATCTTCCGCGGCATACTGCCGTATCTGGGGATCGTGCTGGTCGCCATGGTCGTGGTCTACATGTTCCCGCAGATCGTCCTGTGGCTGCCGAAGTATCTCTTTGGCTGAGAGAGCGGTCCGACATGCACCCCTTTGAGATGACTGCCGCGGAGGCGGCCGCCGCGATCCGCGCCGGGGAGATGACCTCGGAAGAGCTGGTTCGCAGCTGCCTCGCGCGGATCGATGAGCTTGAGCAGACGGTTGGGGCCTGGGCCCAACTGGACCCGGATCTCGCGCTGCGGCAGGCCGCCGCGGCGGACAGTGAGCGCCGATCGGGGATGTCCCTGGGACCTCTGCACGGTGTCCCCGTTGGCATCAAGGACATCTTCGACACCAAGGACATGCCGACCGAGAACGGGACCCTGCTGCACGCGGGCAGGACGCCCGCCCGGGATGCGACGGCCGTTGCCCTGCTGCGGCAAGCGGGCGCGGTGATCATGGGCAAGACGGTCACCGCCGAGCTCGCGGTCTACACCCCGGGCAAAACGCGCAACCCGCATGATCCGGAACGCACGCCGGGCGGCTCTTCGAGCGGATCCGCCGCGGCCGTGGCGGCGCAAATGGTCCCGCTTGCCCTCGGTACCCAGACCAACGGCTCGATCATCCGCCCGGCCTCCTATTGCGGCGTCTGCGGCTACAAGCCGAGCTTCGGCCTGATATCACGTCATCGCGTGCTGGCTCAGTCCCGTCTGCTCGACCATGTCGGGTTGTTCGCGCGCTCGCTGGCAGACCTCGCCCTGTGCGCGGAGCCGCTGATGACCTACGACGCCGCGGATCCCGACCTGCGTCCGCGCATGTCGCCGGCCCTGAATGAAACACTCTCGCAAGAACCTCCGATGCCCCCCCGTCTCGCCTTCGTCCGCGCCTCGGCGTGGGAGGAGGCCGACGCGGACGTGCGCGACGGGTTCCGCGAGCTCTGTGCCCATCTCGGCGACCGGGTCGAGGAAGTCGCCCTGACGCCGCCATTCGAGCAGGCGATCGGCTGGCACCGAACCATCATGGAAACCGACCTGGCGGTCAGCCTCGACCGCGAGTACGCGCGGGGAGTGGACAAGCTGAGCGGCAGGCTGCGGGAGATGATCGAGCGCGGCCGGCGACACCGCGCCATCGACTACAAGCAGGCGATCTCCCAGAGCGCCGTTTTACGGGCCGAGCTGAGCGGAATTTTCGCCGACTTCGATGCCATTCTTACCCCAGCCGCCACGGGAGAAGCTCCGGTCGGCATCGAGTCCACCGGAAGCCCCGTCTTTTGCACCTTGTGGACGCTCTGCGGCCTGCCGGCATTGAGCCTGCCGCTGTTGCAGGGTTCCAACGGCATGCCCATCGGCGTCCAACTGGTCGCGGAGCGGGGGGACGACGCACGACTGATGCGTACCGGACGCTGGCTGGTGGAGTCGCTAACGGTCTGACATCGACGGGCCGGCAGCGCCAGTACAACGGGTCCTTTTTACACAGTTACCGGGGTAACCTGCATTCATGACAAACCTGATCACAGGGCTGCTGGCGGTGGTGTTGCTGAGCGTCTTCACCGGCGGGCTCGCGATTTCCATTGGCTCAATCGAGTTCGGCGTGATCGTGGTGATCGTGCTGATCATGTGCTATGTGGATTTTTTTGAGTCCGTCTGGAAGAACCGGCGCGATCGAGGCTGATCAATCACAAACCTGCTCGCAGACCATCTCACCGGGACTGTCCGCCGCGGGCGGCGTTGCCTGTGGTGCGAACGGCGCCGGCTGCCGCGGGCGGCTCTTGCGGGTGTACTCCATGATCTGCCCCGCGAGGATCTGGACATGCGGGCTTTTCATGATCTGGTCGTGTCGGCAGTCGAGCAAGTGAAGCCGTAGACCCGCTCCGGCCAGCTCTTCCCACTCCAACTCGTCGTTCCCGATCTCTTGCAGGGAAACCTGCTGCACGCACTTCCAATAGGATACCTCGCCGCGGTATGGCAGCGGCGTATAGGCGTCGTACAGGTGCTTGGCTCGCAGCGTGAAGGGAATCTCGTCGGCGCTCTTGGACAAGCCGGTTTTCAGTTTCTTGAAGCGGTGATAGACCGACCGTCTCGACAAGGCGACGACTCGCCTGGTCGGGAGCCTGATGAAGGTCCACAAGGCCTCCCGCATTTTCTTGAAAAGGGCTTTGTGACGGCCACGCGGGACATGCGTGTCGATCAATCCCAGCAGGGCCACCTCTTCGTTGAGCGCGGTCAGCTGCCTGGCCATCTCGTACGCAACCAGTCCAGCCGCCGAGTGCCCGATGACGAAATAGGGTCCACGGGGCTGAAGGGTCCGCACCTCCCGCACGTAGCTGGCCGCGAGGTCCTCGAGCGTGGGCGGGAGGTTGCGCATCGGCTCGGTGGTCTTCGCACCCACACCGTACATGAGCCCGAATACGGGTTGTTCCGGATCGATGTGGCGAACCAGGTCCCAGGTGCTGGACTGAACGATAAACAACGGTGGCTTTGATCCAGTCGCCTTGATCGGGACGACCGAGACGAGCTCTGGTGCCGCGGAATCCTCGCTGAGCGCCTCCGCCAGTCGTTCTATCGTCGGCGCGTGGAATATCGTGCCCACGGCAAGTTGTCTTCCAAACTCCCGCTCGATGGCACCGACGAGTTGAACGGCTAGTAGGGAATCTCCTCCCAGGTCGAAGAAGTTGTCTTTCAGCCCGATGGCGGTGATGTGCAGCAGGTCGTGCCAGATCTCGATCAGCCTGGTCTCGGTATCCGTGGGATCACGGGTGCTCTCCGCACCGGCGCCATCGCGGTGGACAAGCGAGAGCAAGCGTTTCTTGTCGACCCCTCCGTCTCGCGTCAGGGGCAGGGATGCGATGGATTCGATGGGATACTCGAGCGCGGTGCCGAATCGGTCGCGGAAGGTTTCCGTGCTCGGCAGAGATGCCGCCGGTTCACCGTTTTGCGGCTCCACGTACCCGTGCAGCGACTGCCGAGCGCAATAGCCGTCGGCGACGAGCGTCTGAATCGGGTTCCTGCTCCGGTCCAGGCCGATGATGCTCTCGGGCTGGCCGGAGTGAAGGGCGGCAAGAAGCGAATGGATTCCGTCTTCGAGTGAGATCGGCCGAAACCCCTTGGCGGCCGCGGCGGACTCGTGCACGGAGTCCTTGCTCATGCCTAGGCCGTGCCAGGAGCTCCAGGCGTGGAAAAATACGCGAAGGCCGGAACGAAACAGCTGCCGGCAGCGGGCCTCCATATAGGCATTGGCGGCCGAGTAGCCACCGACGCCAAATCCGCCGAACGTGGCGTTGACCGATGAGAAGGCGATGAGAAATGCCTCCCGTCGCCCCTCCAATAGTGCGCCAAGGACGTTGATTCCCTGAACCTTGGGCCGCGCTGCCTGGCGGAAAGCCTCGACGCTTTCCTGCTCAAGCCGGCGCTCATGTGCGATGCCCGCCAGATGGAAGATGCCATCGAGCGGGCGGTTCCAACCCGTCTCCGCGCGCTCGACCAGCGAGCGAACCGCGTCGGCACAGCCGACGTCGGCGGACGCGTAGATGAAGTCGGCCGCCTCGCCGCGCAGTGTCGCGCAGCGCGCCCGCGTATCGCGGCCAATTTGGCCCGAAAGGATGCCCGACACTTGCTCATCTCCGACGGGGCTACGCCCAATCACGAGCAACCTCGCCTGGTACTCGCGGCCTAGCCAACGGCAGAGCTCGAAGCCCAGACCGCCCAATCCGCCGGTCACCAGGTAACAACCGCCGTGAGTCAGCTCAACTGGTAGGAGGCGCTCCTCGACCGGGTTCAGCGATCTGAGCCGTTTCACGTATCTCCGCCCGTTGCGATAGGCGACCGTGGGCTCTTTGGACAGGGCGCCGAGCTCCGATACCAGCAGCTCGGCGCCGCTTTCGGGGTCGGACCAGGGAAGATCGAGGTGAAGGCAGGCAACTGCCGGGTGCTCGATGTGGAGCGTTCGCAGCAGCGCCTCCATCATGGCCTTCTCGGGGGAGCCAAGGTCGACGGGTTCGATGCAGTGGCAGTCATTCGCGACCCACGCGATCCGTCCGAGCGTGTCGGCTGAGCCGCCGCCCAACATCGCCTGAGCCAGGTGCAGGAACCAGCCGATGTTGTCCTGAATCGTGTCGACGGCGCCCGCGGCGTTCGGATCCAGGCCGTAGTCCACGAGACTGATGACCTCTCCGATCACGATTCCTTCGGATCGGAGGATTCGGAACAACTCCAGAAACGCCGACTCAGCATGCGGATTAATCGCGAAGCGATCTTTCCCCATGCGCTGAAGACCGGCTCCGGGCGCGACGGTAACGCAGGCCTGCCCCAATGATCGTAGCCGCCTCGCGACGGTATCGCCCAGTCCGGAGGTATCCGTCAGAAGCAACACGGCGCCGGCCATCGGGTAGCGCGTCCAGCTGACGGGTTGCTTGGCTATCCAGGTAGTCTGATAGAACCAGGGTGGCAAGGTGTTGGAGTTGCCCAGGAGCAGATCCACCCGTCGCATGATGGCGTCGAAGGCGCCCGTTTCGAATTGCCGTCGCAACTGATTGCGCTGAATCTTGCCGATCGCGGTCTTCGGGATCTCGCGTTTCTCCAGCGGTATCAGAAAGGCCGGGCTTACCCCGAACCGGCTGGCGATTTGTGAGCGGATGGATCGAATCAGCCTGGATTCGCTTTCCGCGCCGTCGGGGACGAAGAAGATCGCGAGCTTTTCTTCGTTGTCGCGGTCGCAACGCACGGCGCACGCGGCAGCAAAAGAGGGCGCCACGCCTCGGATCTGTGCGGTAGCCGCCTCCAGTTCGTGGCTGTAGAAACTGGCGCCATGGATGATGATGGTCTCCTTCTCCCGTCCCGTCAGCACCAGGCTCCCTTGCGACAAGAATCCAAGATCACCGGTGTTGAACCAGCCATCTGCTTGCAGGGCAGAGGCGTTGGCGACCGGGTTTGAGAAATAGCCACGAAAGACCACATCGCCCCGCACCTGCACGCGCCCGACCGTATCCATGGGCAGCAAGCTTCTCTGGTCGTCGACGACGCGCAGGGAAACGCCTGGGATGGGCGGCCCGAGATCGGCGAAGGTGACGGCGGCCGGATCCTCCTTTGCAACGCGGTCGATTCGGCTACCCATTGACGGCTTCCGCGCGGTGTGGAATCGCAACGGGCGGTCCGTACTGGGCACGAAATAGGTGATCCCGGAACCCAACTCCGCCATGCCGAACGCCGGCCAGATGGCCGTGGACCGGAGGCCGAATTCGCCGAGCGCGCGGACGAAGCCCTGCATCGAGTTGTCCGACACCGCTTCACCGGCGGTCAGCAGACCCCGCACGCAGGAAAGGTCCCAGGCCGGCGCGTCGCACTTGTCCAACTGCGCGCAGACCAGTGAGAACGCGAAGTTCGGTGCCCAGCTATGGGAGACCCGGAAACGATCGATGAGGTTCAGCCATTGAACCGGGTTTCGCAGAACGAAATCCTTGTCGACATAGGTGAGCTCGCATCCGAGCAATACGCAGCGGATATGCCAGTCGGAGATGCTGCCGACATGGTCCAGCGGCAACCAATTCAAAATGACGTCGTCTGCGGAGTAGGGACAGAGTTGGTTGGTGCCATAGGCCCGCGTCACGAGGTTCCGGTGGCTGAGCATGATGCATTTCGGAACCCCCGTGCTGCCCGAGCTCAGGATGAACAGGGCGATATCGTCCGGTCGCGGCCGGTAGCCGCTCGGCTTCGGATCAAAGGTTCTCAGGTCGTCGATGCAGCTGGTGCGGAGCGCTTGCGAGAAGGTCGCCGGACCCATGTTCTGCAAGAAGGACATGACCGAGTCGTCGGCGAGAATCAACGGATAGTCCAGTAATTGAAGCAGCCCGTTGAGGCGTTCAACGGCTTGGCCGCCGCTTTCGTAGCTCAGGGGGACTTCGACGATGATCGGAATGAAGCCGCCCATTTGGCATGCCCAGAAGGCGGGCAAGATGTCCTGGTTACAGCGCAGCTGGAAGATGACCTTCTCACCTGGGGCGAGACCGAGTGCCGATAATCCCGCATGGAGTCTTTCGGCCCGTATCGCCAGATCACGATATCCCCATTCGACGACCTGGCCTTCGGCCGATACGAAGCGAATCGTCCGATCGCCATGCTCATGCGCTGATCGGCGCAGGATGTCCCGAAGCGTCATTTCCAGCACGGCTGCGTCGGACGCCAGAGCGCCGCCGCTGATCATCGCCGGCTCGGGCTTTTCGTCCGGCGCATGATCGAATTCAGGCGGTGCCGGCGCGGGATCGCCGAGACCGGTCCTGGGCGGCTCTTGGGGCCAGAGATCGGCAAGGTGATACAGCGGCAGCTCGGGGGGCTGACGCCGCGTCCGGACCACGGCGGCGTTTCGTATCCCGGAACGTTCGCGCAGCGCCCGCTCACAGTCCTCCACAAGGTGACTGTCGAGCACCGGGATCTGTTCCAGGGCACGCAAGTCGAGGGAACCGTCGGCCGCGAGCGGAAGCTTGAACAGAGGGACCAGGTGCAGGGTCCGGGGGCCAAGTGGAAGCAAGGGCTCCAGGCGATGGCGAAGTGCTCCCTGGTCTATCGGGCTCGTGGGGACGAAGTACAGGATGATCTCGTCGGTGGCTTCTGCTGTATGCCGCAGGATGACGGCGCAGTCCGAGATATTGGATTCACCGAGCACCGTGGCGCAGAGCACGCGCTCGATGCTGGAGAAACCCTCCTGAGCGGCCGTATTCTCGAAGGTGGTCATGCTACTTCTCTCAACCAAGCCAACGCGATCCGCCCCTAACAGCGCGTGAGAGCCGGGAGCCTCCGATGGTGGGACGGCATCGAAGAGCCGCGAGCGCAGCAGCGGATCGAAAAAGATACCAGCAACCACCATCTTTCGCGGTGTTCTTGTCCGAGAATCGCTGGATCAACCAGCAGCTGTGGGGACGTACCCTCCGTTGCAGGGAGACCGGCGGCCGACGCATCCGCGCGCTCGCGAAGCACCTTAAGGGCACCCTCTACGAGTTTCGGGAAGGTGTCGACCTCGATATCCTGGTGATCGAGAACGCCTTGACCATCTCCATGAATATCCCGTTGGGCATCGCGATCGCCCAGTTCTTGCTCGAGACCCAGATGCCGGCCATCGCTCACCATCACGACTTCCGTTGGGAGAGCCAGCGTTTTCAGCTTCCGCAAGCCGGCGGTCACCGGGGGCTATTCGGTGTACGCCCGCGACATCGGGTTGGAGCGGGTTGCCCCGGATGGCTCGGAGGCCCCTGTTTGGGATGGCGAACGTCGCGTTGGATCCCATCGAGCTGAGGCCCGGGCGCATCGATCGAGGTTTCCGCCGGGGGGAATGGACGGAGCTCATCCAGGGTTCGACCGTCGCCGGCAAGGACATCGGGGTGTTTCAGATCGCGCCCTATCAGGTGATGTGGCGGGCGGGCTCACGCTTTGAGCCCGGTGGCTGATAATCTGTCACGCAACTTGAACCAGTTGGGATCGCCTTAACGTGTTCGAACGCCTTCTTTTGCGCATCAGCGCAAATCGCCCCTGCCGCTTCATCGACGGTGACAGCGGAGAGCCGTATCTGGAGCGGTACTACCTCTTTGGCGCGTTCGGCTGGAACGCCTATCTGCACCGGTTCGTCGACTCCGACCCGGACCGGGGCCTGCACGACCACCCCTGGAACCGTGCTATGAGCCTGGTGCTCACCGGCGGATACGAGGAGCTCAGGTCTTCCCGTGAGCCCGAGCAGATTCGATGCCGCTTCATTGCCCCGTGGAGCTTGAATTTCCTGCGCGGAGAGGACTTTCACCGCGTCGTGCTGCGCGCCGGCCGGCCGGCGTGGACCCTTTTTTTTCACGGTCCGAGGGTCAAGGGTTGGGGTTTCCTGCAGAATGGAGAGCTTCGCGTGATGGCCAAGGATGCCACGGAGTTCCGCCACCGCGACTGGTGGAAGTCCGCACCCTCGGGACGCGCCATGCGCGCCTCGCGGGAGGCGCCCCAAATGACTTGATGCCTGCGGGCGGGAATGGTTGGGCTTATGCGTTGCGACCGGCTTCTTGGTGTCCTTGTCATGTCGTTGTTTCTGTGCGCCTGTGCCGGCACCAGCCAGGAAACCGACAACGGGCTGCCGGTTCAGTGCGTCGACCGGCCGGATGCGGGATCCTGCTCCGGCCAGCTGCCACGGTTTTGGTACGACTATCGGACCGACAGCTGCAGGATGTTCCTCTACGGCGGGTGCGGGGGACACGTGCCATTCCAGACCCGGGCGGATTGCGAGCGAAGGTGCCTGGCGGTCTTCGACTGAGCCCGATGGAATCGTCGCGGCGGTCAGAACGGCCAGGCGACGGGGACCACGCCGACGGTGACCAGCCCGACCAAGAACGTCAGGGGCAGCCCGACACGAACGAAGTCGGAGAAGCGGTAGCCGCCGACGTTGAACACCATCAGATTGGTCTGATAGCCGATCAGGCGTGGCGAAGCTGGCGGAGGCGGCCGACCATCAGCGTGACGATGAAGGGCGTGGGGTCCACGGCCATGGCGCTGCGCCGCCTGCAGGGCGATCGGGAATACCAGCACCGCCGCCACATTGTTCGTGGCCAGGGCCGTCAGCAGTGCCGTGGCGATGAACACCAGGGCCAGGCGTCGCCACGGCTCTCCGCCGGCGAGACCGATCAGGCCGCCTGCCAGGAATTCCGGCGGCGCCGGTTTTCTCCAGGGCGGCGCCGATCCCGAAGGAGGTGGCGATGACCACCAGCACCTGCCAGTCGGGGCGCGCCTGCGCGCCGTACGGCCGCGGTGCAGCGGGTGACGATCATCAGGCCGGCGGCCAGCATGCGCCGCCTCCAGCATGCTGAACAGGCCCGTCGTCACCACCGAGCACCATGGCAGCGACGATGGCGATCGCGGTCAGCGCCCGCTCGTGGTTGAGGGGGTGGGTGTCGCCGAGCTGGCTGACCAGCAGAAAATCCCGGGAGTTGCGCTGTTGCTCGACGAACGACGGCCGGCACTCGAGCAGCAGGGTGTCGCCGGCCCTGCAGCTCGATGTCACCGATCTTGCGCTTGACCCGCTCTCCGTTGCGGGCGAGCGCGACGATGACCGCGTTGTAGTGGGTGCGGAAGCGGCCCTCTCGCACGCTCTTGCCGACCAGCGGGCACTTGTCCGACAGCACCGCCTCGACGAAGCAGCGGTCCTGGCGTGGGCCGCCGAGCTTGAACACCTGATTCGTGGCCGGCAGCAGGCCGCGCGTGCGCTGCAGGTCCATCACCGAGTCCAGGATGCCGGCGAACACCAGTCGATCGCCGGCCCGCAGCATCTCGTAGGACGAGACCGCCGGGAATGATCTGTCCGTCGCGGTCGATCTCCATCAGGAACAGGCCGGGCAGTTGGCGCAGGCCCGCTGCCTCGACGCTCTTGCCCGCAGCGGGCTGTCGTCCGGCTCGATCAGCATCTCGGCGGTGTATTGGCGGACATCGCTGAAGCTGCCGTGGCCGGCGGCCGGCGCGGCAGCAGCCAGTGTCCGGCCGTGATGTAGATAGATGCATGACCACGGCCACCACCGGTAGCCCGATCCAGGCGAGCTCGAACAGCGCGAACCCGGCGGTGCCGGTCTCGGCGGCGTAGAGGCCGTCGACCACCAGATTGGTGCTGGTGCCGATCAGGGTGCAGGTGCCGCCGGCGATGCTGGCGTAGCTCAGCGGGATCATCAGGCGTGAGAGCTCAAGTCGGTGGCGCTTCGCCCAGTCCTGCACCGCCGGGATGAAGATCGCCACCACCGGGGTGTTGTTGAGAAAGGCGCTGAAGGCCGCCACCGGCGCCATGAGGCGCAGCGCGCGTGCGCCGGCGGGAGCGCGGGGCGTGCCGAGCAGTGCCTGGCCGATCCAGCCCACCGCCCCGGTCTCCGTGAGCCCGGTGACCACGACATAGAGCACCGCCACGGTGAGCATGCCCTGGTTGGAGAAACCCGCCAGCGCCTCGGTCGGGGTGATGATCCCGAACACGAGCAGCAGGGTGAGCCCGGCGGAGGTCACCAGGTCGGGCGCCACCCGCCCATGGGCGAACATGCCGAAGCAGAAGACGACCACGCCGATGCTGAACCAGCCTTCCCAGCCGAGTGTGCTCATGGCCTCCATGGATGATCTCCCCGCCGCGCCCGGCTCAGACGGACGCGCCCAGACGGCGGGCGATATCCCGGATCTGCTCGGTCGGGGGGTAGTCCGACATACCGCGGGTTTGCAGGTATTCCTGCCATAGCGCGAACGGCTGGGCCAACTCCGGATCCGTATCCTGGCAACCGAGGACGCTGATCACGCAGTCGCCGATCTTCCAGGGTCCCTCACCGGCCACCTCGCCCGGGATCAGGTGGGCCGCCTGATCGGGGGTGGCGAGGTGCCAGAAGGTGTCCAGGTACAGCAGCCCTCGGGGGTGAGGAAAGCAGGCGGCGATCACCTTGCGCGTGCCATCGGGCCAGCGCAAGGCGAGCGGTGCGGTTACCGTAAATAGGTCTGACATTGAGGGTCAGGCTCAGTGCCTGCCTTGCTGCAGGGCCTCGAAGCGGGCCTTGAATGCCTCTTGGCGCAGGCGCTCCGCCTCGTCCTGGCTGGCGATCAGGGGCGAGTCCTGCCACTGTTTGCTGGCGTGGTCGTAGACCGAGAAGCGGAAACCCTTGCCGATCTTGAACACCTTGGTGACGTCCTCGCCGGCCTGCTCCATGGCCTCGAGTTTGCCGAGGCCTGCCGGTGCCGCGCTGGTTGGCTCACGGTCGTGGACCCGAGGGCCGGCGTGCTGCTCGCCGACGGTGAACTGGGTGTTCTGGATTTCCCCGTGCGTGTCTGGTTCCACGCATTCGACGCCGGGCATTCGGCTCAGGAGGTAGCCAGCCATCAGCATGCCCAGCCGGTCGTTCTCCTTCTCCATTGCGGTCAGGAGCTTGTCGGCGACGATTTGGCAGCGTTGCACCCGATCGGGCTTCGCGACCCATTCCCGGCTCATCTGCCAGCCCGCATCCATGTCCGCATCCAGCTGGGCGAAAAACGCCTCTGCCTGGGCTAGGAGCTCGTCTGGGACGCTCAGGCTGTACTCTTGGTCTTCGATGATGGCCTTCAGGATCATTTCGCCTCCCTTTCGCTCGCGACTCGGAAGCGGCATTCTATCAAATGGGGCGTGGACGTCCGGGGTACTTTTCTCCCCGTCCCCGACGACTCGCCGTTAATTGCTCACACGTTTTCTCTAAACCGCGGGACGCTCGATCATGCTGCTCACCATCTCGGGTCTACTCAATTCGGCCCAGCTTGGCAAGATTCACCAGGTGCTGGAGGGTGCGACCTTCGTCGACGGCAGGCTAACCGCCGGTTTTGCCGCCGCGCGGGTGAAGAACAACCTGGAGATGCAGCAGGACCCGGAGCGCATGAAGCTCCTCATCCGCATCATCATGTCGAGTCTCGGTCACAACGACTCATTCCGCTTCGGCGCGCTGCCCCACAGGGTCGCGGACCCCATCTTCGCGCGCTACCACCCAGGCATGACCTATGGTGACCACGTGGACGATCCCATCATGGGAACCACGGGCCCGCGTTTCCGCACCGACGTCTCCATGACCGTCTTTCTCAACGCTCCGGACGCTTATGACGGTGGTGAGTTAGTGGTGCGCACGTCTTTTGGTGAAAAACGCGTGAAGCTTCCGGCGGGGGATGCCGTGATCTACCCGTCCTCCAGTCTGCACCAGGTGGCGCCGGTGACCCGCGGAGAACGTCTGGTTGCCCTGACCTGGATTCAGAGCTATGTGCGCGACCCCAGCCGGCGCGAGCTGCTCTACGAACTCAATCTCGCTCGGGAGAGGTTGTTAAAGGATGCGCCGGGAACGGAGGCGACGGGCTACGTCGATCGTTCCTACGCAAATCTCTTGCGGATGTGGGCGGAGCTGTGAAGCCGATGAGCGGGGCAGGGCGGAGCAGCGAGGGGTTCGACTGAAGGCGAGCCCAGGCGGCGTCTCCTCCCCACGGCTTCGCGCCGAAAGCGAAGAAGGCAGCGTTTCGCGCTGCCTTCCCGTTTTCAGCCCGTCGTCGCAACGCGCGTGCTGTCAGTATCCGCCCTTTCGCGTCACGTAGGGCAGGCCGGCGATCCGGTTGCCCTGCTTGGTGGGGGCGAGCGGGAACAGCGTATAGAGATCCTTGCTCGAGAGCTTCTTGCCCCAGCGCTTGCTCATCTCCTTCAGCACGACGCGCTCCATGGGTTGGTTCTGGCCGTTGTTGATGTACTCTTCGCGCAGGTACGCGATCACGTCTAAGTGCTGCTGGGTGAGCTCGAGGCCGTCGCTCGCCGCCAGCGCGCGGGCGACGTCCTCGCTCCAGTCCATGTGATTGACCAGGTTCCCGTTGTCGTCAGTCTCGATGGTCTTACCGTTAACCTCAATGGACATGATGTGGTTCCTCTCGTCGTTTTTCGCCGTCTCGTTCGGCCAACAAGTGTGCGGGCAATCGCTCGCCGTAAGATCAAAGCCCGCTAATTTTATGGAATTGTTGAGCGTTCGTCATCCCAAAACGTTTAAAAGCCGGCGGAAGCCGGGCGCTCAGGCGCCTTTCTTGACGGAGTCGATGCCCTTGTGGGGAATGAAGATACCGCAGCCCATCGTGCGGTGAGGGCCGAGGCCGGTCTGCTGCAGGCGCACCGAATCCTCCGCGGAGAGATCCGCCAGCATCAAGCTGCGGGTGTGGAGCACCTCGGCGGGGGTGGTCAGCAGTGCTTTCTTGCCGCACAGGGCCTTGCGCAAGCGGATACCCAGGGCGCCGAGCTCATCCGCGACCCAGGATAGGAAGTTGTCTTCACTCTGCGCCGGGTGTGAGGCCACATAGCGGGCGAAGAGGGTGGTCTCCTTGCTCAATGGGCGGATCTTGCCGGGGCCAACGGTCAAGTGGCAGCCCGCGATGTCCAGCGTCTTACCTCTGAGGTCCTCCATGAGCGCGTCCATGCGTTCTTTCGGAACCCGGATCGCGAGCTTGGTCCGGCGGGAGACGATGAGGTGTTGTCCGGTCCCGTGCTCCGGCCGCTCCCATCCGTTCTGGGAACCGGCGACATGGATCGTATGGACGCCGATTTGCGGTTCGCGGGTGATCCAGGGCACTGCAGCTTCCACGGCCGCTGACAGCGCATAGGCATGGTCGACCGGGAGGCGCTTGCAGTCGATGGAAAACAGGATGTCGACGAAATCGTCGGGGACCTGAAACGTTTGCTGTGTGTCGTCGTCTTGCCAGAACATGGTATTAGCTTGCCGGGTGCAATGCGCTCTACGAACGTTATTAGCGATATGCTGATCAATTCAGCGCTTACCGCGGCACAGGGATGTGCTGATTTTGGCCAGGATGGCCAAGAATCAGCCTCTCCTTAGGCCGGTCGCCGTCGGATTTCGTGTCGCCACGGGAACGCCGTCAGACTAGTTCACCGGAAGCTTCGCGTGCAGTGCCTCGCGGTCGAACCACCAGTCGTCCTGCACCAGAACGTCGACGACATTGCGCAGGCGTACCAGAAACTTCTCCGGCTCCTTGAGCTCCAGGCGATCCATCCAAAGGGCGAAGGCGGCCTGGTTGTCGACCCCACTATGGCGGCGCGCGACATTGCCGAGGATCTGGGTCGCGAAGAACATTAGATTGTCCCGCTGGGAGCCGGACGCACGCATGTCGGCGAGGAAAAGCGCGGTGGTGGCCGCCACGGCCGCACCGTCGGCGTCGTCCGGCGTTTCGTCGACCACATGCGTCAGCAACTCTACCGACAGTTCAGGGTCGATGGGGTAGGTAACCGCGAGCCAGATGCCTTGGCCAAGCGCACACAGGGACTGCGGTTGGTCAGCCTGGAACAGCACGTCGCAGGCGTCGGCGGCGGACTCGTAGTCTTCGCTCTCGACGAAGGTGTCCAAGGACTCCCGGGCGAGTGGCCAGGCGCCTTCGCCGCGGCCGAGACCAACCAGGGTGCGGGCCATCTGCAGCTTGAGGTCCGCGAGGTCCTTGCTGGTAGCGCCAGTGCGGCGGGATTCCCCATAATGTTCCTGCAGAGCCTGCAGGTGAGACTCCAGCGCGGCTTGCTCCGCGCCGCGATTGCTCACGGATTCCGCGGCGGTGTCGGCGAGGCGCGTATTGGTGATGTCGTAGTACTTCACGCTTGAGCCCCGATTAGCGGATAAGCCCGCTGAAGGCGGCCTCTAGCCGGTCTTCCCAGTTCTCCGGCGTGTCGGGGAACGGGGGTTTCACATCCATGCGGAAGAAGCGCTCGCCGCTGCGAGCGACGTCCTGAACCATGGGGACTAGCTCCTCGAAGGTCTCCACCTCCTTGTGCGCCACCAGGATGTCACTGAGTTTCAACATGTTTTCAAGCTGCCGTAGGTTTGTTGCGGTTGCCGCGGTAGATGCTGCTTCGAGCTCGCCGGGTGCCGCGTCGATGACGGATCGACGCGGTCGCGCCGGAGCGTCATGCCGAGCGGGTTTCCGAATACTCGCCGACGACTCGTGGGCCGCGTCCGTGAGTCACGGCTACGCGGTCGAGATAGCGCGTGCGCAGAAGTGTGCGGCCCGGCCCGCCGTCTTCGGCCATGGAAAAACTGGTTCGGTTATGGAGCACGTTATTGCTCACATATCCCTCACCTGGAGCGAGCTTACGGCGAAATATGTAGCCGTCGTCCGACGAAAACAACCGCGTGAGGGCGTCCCTGGCCTCCTGCGTCTCCGCGGATTTTCTCCAGGCGATGTTGCGTGCGCGGGCGCTGTAGCGCATGTGCAGGTGCCCATCACGTACGGAGAACACGGGGCCCGTGCTCGCCTCGCGCAGCTCGTCCCCATCCGCCTCGTTTGCCGGGATGGTCATGGCTCTCGGGTGCATCAGCGCGCGCACCAGCTCCGGATCCTGGTCGCGTAGTCTGATGTAGGCGATCTCGTGGTCCAGCAGTGCGTTCTCCCCACCCTCGGCGGCGTTGTGAACGCAGTAGAGCATCCAGGCCCGGACCTGCCGCCCGGCGGGGTTGTAGTAGCCGTCGGTGTGCCAGCTCAGGGGCCGGTTCGTGTAGGGAATGTAGCCACGCTCCTTGCCCGCCGAATGCACCCTGAGGGTGCTGACCGCTCGCTCGTCGGCGCACGGGTTGTTATCCAGCCGGACCAAGCCGAGTCCCCGACCAAGAGACAGCAGGCCGTCCTTGTCGAGCGCGTCCGGATGCTCGCAGGCGAACACCGCGAGGTTCGCGCGCCGCACGGACTCGGCGATGCGCTCAAGCTCAGCCGCGCTCGGCGCGGCCGGGTTCGACAGCTCCACCCGAAGGTCGTCCAGGCGGGGAGGGTAGTCGCGCAGTTTGCGGTCCCGCCAAGCGCGGTAGGCACCATCTTGCGCAAGGTCGAATGGGTTGTTCATGAGTTGCGTAAATGAGGAAGTGTTTATATTAGAATCCGTTGACTAACTGTTCTCCGCAGCGTAACATCGCCGCCCACTTCCGCCATGGCCCAAAGCGCTTTTCGACCTACCGAAGTTTCCGTCGATCTGGGAGCGCTTATCCCGAATGGGATAGTAGGGAGAAGGCTACCCCTCCCGAAGGTAGAATAGGTTGTTACCAAGGTCGCAGGTATATTAGCGAACTGCGATCGACCCCGGAGAACTAGGGAAAATGAGCAGCTAGCGCCGGGCGCGTCTTCGTAAGAATTGTTTTGTGAGGCAACGCTCGCAGGTCTTCAAGGCCTCGGGTGGTCAGAGGTAAGAAAGGGCTATCCGAACCCATTCCGACTTAAAGAGACCAGGAGAGAAAGCGCAAATGGCTATCGACAAGCACCAAACCCCGATGCTCGATCAGTTGGAGACCGGTCCCTGGCCGAGCTTCATTTCAGGCATTAAGCGTCTTCGCGACGAGCACCCGGAGCCTCGGATCAACGAGCAGATCAACGATCTTCTGGGTCAATTGGAGCACTCGTACGAGACCCGCAAGGGCTATTGGAAGGGCGGGACGGTTTCGGTCTACGGCTACGGCGGCGGCATCATCCCCCGCTTCTCCGAGGTCGGAAAGGCGTTCCCCAAGTCCAAGGAGTTCCACACCCTGCGCGTCCAGCCGCCGGCAGGCAACCACTACTCCACCGCCATGCTGCGCCAGCTCGCCGACAGCTGGGAGAAGTACGGCTCGGGTCTGGTGACCTTCCACGGCCAGACCGGCAACATCATGTTCATCGGTACCGATACCGCTAACACCCAGCACTTCTTCGACGAGATCAACGACTACGGTTGGGATCTCGGCGGCGCCGGCCCCTGCGTGCGCACCGCCATGTCCTGCGTCGGCGCGGCCCGCTGCGAGATGTCCTGCACCAACGAGCTGAAGGCTCACCGCCTGCTGGTGAACAACTTCACCGACGACGTCCACCGCCCGGCCCTCCCGTACAAATTCAAGTTCAAGGTCTCCGGATGCGGAAACGACTGCCAGAACGCCATCGAGCGCGCGGACTTCGCCGTTCTCGGCACTTGGCGTGACGACATGAAGGTCGACCAGGCCGAGGTCAAGAATTACGTCCAGAAAAAGGGCCGTCAGTACATCATCGACAACGTGGTCACCCGCTGCCCGACCCAGGCCCTTTCCCTGAACGACGACGATACCCTGGCCGTCAACAACCGTGACTGCGTGCGTTGCATGCACTGCCTGAACGTCATGCCCAAGGCCCTGCATCCCGGGGACGACAAAGGCGTCACGATCCTGATCGGTGGTAAGCGCACCCTCAAGATCGGCGATCTGATGGGCACCGTGGTGGTCCCCTTCAAGAAGCTGGAAACAGAGGAAGACTACGAGTCCATGGTCGAGATGGCCGAGGAGATCATCGACTTCTGGGCCGAGAACGGACTGGAGCACGAGCGCTGCGGCGAGATGATCGAGCGCATTGGCCTGGCCAACTTCCTCGAGGGCATTGGCATCGAGCCCGAGCCGAACATGCTGAGTCACCCGCGCCAGAGCTCCTACATCCGCATGGATGGCTGGGACGAGGCAGCGGAGGCCTGGTTCGAGCGTCAAGCCGAAGCCGGTAAGTAAATCCGAGACGGGCGGTGCGGCGCGCGAAGCTCCGCGCTTGCCCTGACCAACGAACCCGACGTTTTGCCTAGATATTGGAGGAAAGGCGATGGCAGAAATGCGTGAGCCGATCGAGTCCGGATGCCCCGACCCGTGGCAGTACCTGCATCCCGTGATGCGCAAGAATTTCGGTCAGTGGAAGTACCACGAGCATCCCCGCCCGGGTGTTCTTCGTCACGTGGCCAACAGTGGTGACGAAATCTGGACCGTCAAGGTCGGCACCCAGCGTATCCTCGATGTTTTCACATTGCGCAAGCTGTGCGACATCGGCGACCAGTACGCTGACGGTTTCGTCCACTTCACCCTGCGCTCGAACCTCGAGTACATGGTTGATGACCCGGCGAAGGTGGAGCCCCTGATCAAGGCGGTCGAAGATGCCGGCTTCATCGTCGGCGGCACCCAGAACACGGTGGCCATGATCTCCCACACCCAGGGCTGGCTGCACTGCGACATTCCCGGTACCGATGCTTCGGGCGTTGTGAAGTCGATGATGGACGAGCTCATCGACGAGTTTAAGCAAGCCAATATGCCCAACCGGGTGCACATCACCACTTCCTGCTGCCAGATCAACTGCGGCGGTCAGGGCGATATCGCCATCAACATCCAGCACACCAAGCCGCCGAAGATCAATCACGATCTGGTGGCCAACGTCTGCGAGCGTCCCTCCGTCGTGGCCCGCTGCCCGGTGGCGGCCATCCGTCCCGCCATGGTCAACGGCAAGCCCTCCCTCGAGGTCGACGAGCGCAAGTGCATCTGCTGCGGCGCCTGCTTCCCGCCGTGCCCGCCGATGCAAATCAACGATGCCGAGCATTCCAAGCTGGCGATCTGGGTGGGCGGCAACCACTCCAACGCGCGCGGTAAGCCGACCTTCCAGAAGCTGGTCGCGGCCGGCATTCCGAACAATCCGCCGCGCTGGCCTGAGGCGACCGCAATCGTCAAACGCATCCTCAAGGCCTACAAGGAAGGCGCCCGGGATTGGGAGCGTGTCAACGAGTGGATCGAGCGTATCGGTTGGCCACGGTTCTTCGAGGAGGTCGAGCTGCCGTTCACCAAGTACCACATCGATACCTGGCGCGGTGCGCGTGCCAGCTTCAACTCCTCCAACTACATCCGCTTCTGAGCGGGTTGTATCCGGGGTGCGCCGCGCGTACTCCTGACTATCCCTCTCCCCGGCGGGAGAGGGATAGGGAGAGTGGAACAACTACATCGAGGTCGCTATGAAGTTCGCAATTCAGATCAACGAGGGGCCCTACCAGCACCAGGCGTCCGACTCGGCGTACTTCTTCACGAAGGCTGCCCTGGAGAAAGGGCACGAGGTCTTTCGCGTCTTCTTCTACCACGACGGGGTCAACAACTCGACGCGGCTGACCACGCCGCCGCAGGACGATCGGCACATCGTCAACCGGTGGGCCGAGCTGGCCGAGCAGCATGATCTCGACATGGTGGTCTGCGTCGCCGCAGCCCAGCGCCGCGGGGTAGTGGACGAGGGCGAAGCCCAGCGCAACGAGAAAGACGCCACCAACATCCATCCCAAGTTTCGGATCTCCGGACTCGGGCAGCTGGTCGAGGCGGCCATCCAGTCGGATCGCCTCGTCGTCTTCGGGGATTAAAGGGGGTACACCATGTCTGAAGTCGTGAAAAAATTTCTGTACCTCAACCGCAAGGCCCCCTACGGCACCATCTACGCTTGGGAGTCCCTCGAGGTTGTCCTGATCGGTGCCGCTTTCGATCAGGAAGTCAGGCTGATGTTCGTCGACGACGGTGTGTACCAGCTCACCAAGGGCCAGGACACGGCCGGTATCGGCATGAAGAACTTCTCGCCCACCTATCGGACCCTGGGCGACTACGAGGTCAAGAGCATCTACGTCGACAAGGATTCCCTGGAGTCCCGCGGCCTGACCCAGGACGATCTGGTCCAGATCGCCTGGGAGGACTGGGAAACCGAGGAGGAGATCGAGAACATCGTCGAGGTGGTGGATGCCGCCCGCGTTTCCGAGCTTATGGAAGAATCCGACGTGATCTTCAGCTTCTGAAGGAGGGGTCCGATGAGCATTTTGCATACCATCAACAAGTCGCCGTTCGAGCGCAATGCGCTGGAATCCTGCCTGAAGTTCGCCAACCGTGAGGATCCGGTACTGCTGTTCGAGGACGGTGTTTACGCGGTCCTGAAGGGTACGAGCGCGGAGGGGCAGGTAAAGGCTGCGCTCGATACGCAGCCGATCTACGTCCTCGGCCCGGACCTTGCGGCACGCGGCTTCTCCGAGGCACGCGTAATCGACGGCGTCAAAGTAGTGGACTATGCCGGTTTCGTGGATTTGGCCGCGGAAAACGACAAGGTCCAGGCCTGGCTGTAACGATTAATCTTTAACCGAGAGGAGAGTCATCATGCCTATCGAAGTCAACGGTAAGACCTACGAGACCGACGAAGAGGGTTACCTCACCAACATCCAGGAGTGGGAACAGGGCGTCGCGGAGGTCATGGCGAAGGAAGACGATCTGGTACTGAGCGACGAGCACTGGGACATCATCAAGTTCCTGCGCGAGTACTACGAGGAGTATCAGATTGCGCCTGCGGTGCGGGTTCTGACCAAGGCGGTCGGCAAGAAGCTGGGCAAGGACAAGGGCAACAGCAAGTACCTCTACGGCCTGTTCCCCTACGGTCCCGCCAAGCAGGCTTGCCGCTATGCAGGTTTGCCGAAGCCGACCGGCTGCGTCTGATCGCGACCGCAAGGTGCCAGCTGCGTTTCCGATGGCCGAGCGTCATCGGGAATGCCGGCGATAGGCGGCGGGAACCGGTGCCCGCATGAGCGGGCGGGATTTGGTCGTCGACAGGCTGAGCGAGCGCATCGTCGTGAGCCCAGCGGCGGCAGTTTCCTCGGAACTGTGCTGAATCCACTGAAGGTAGCGGGAAGATGTCGTTTCTGACGGTTGTTTACGCTTCGTTGTTCTACTTCGCTGCGGCGGTTCTTCTGGCAGGCCTGATCCGCAAGATCGTTCAGTACGCCCGCACCCCAGCGCCGCTCAAGATCCCCACCACGCCCGCGCCCATCACCGAGGCGGGGGTTGCCATGCGCATGGTGCGGGAGGTGGTGCTCTTCGAGAGCCTGTTCAAGGGCAACAAGTGGATCTGGATCTTCGGCTGGGTGTTCCATTTCGGGCTGTTTCTGGTCACCCTGCGCCACCTGCGCTATTTCATCGATCCGGTCTGGCTGCCGATCGAGTTGGTTCAGCCATTCGGCATCTACGGCGGCATGGCCATGGTGGTAGGCCTCGCGGGCTTGTGGGCACGGCGCATATTGGTCGACCGAGTGCGTTACATCACGGGGCCTTCGGATCACCTGATTCTCGCGCTTCTCATCCTCATCGGCGTCAGCGGGTTGGGGATGACGTTCCTCGTTCATACCGATGTGATCGGCGTCAAGCAGTTCTTCCGCGGCTTGGTGACCTTCAACCTCGCCCCGCTGCCGGCTGATCCTCTGCTGCTTCTGCATCTGCTGCTCGTGGCGGGTCTCATGATCATCTTCCCGTTCAGCAAGCTGCTGCATGCCCCGGGACTCTTTTTCAGCCCGTCCCGCAATCAGGCGGACAATCCGCGCGAGAGGCGTCACGTCGCCGCCTGGGCGAAGCAACTGGAACAGCAGTAAGACGTCAGGCTCACCAGCCGCGGCCCAGCTTCCGAGGTCGAACCATGGCAAAGGCAAATTTCAAAGTTCCCGAGCTCAAGCAGTACGCCGAGATTCCGGCGGTCGAGTCGGGCACCATGTCCCATTCGAGTCCCTTCGTGGCCAAGCCCGAGCACCAGGAGCCGCTGGGCTTCCCCGGCGATCTGGTGGACGGTTGGGAGGAGAAGGCCATCGACAAGATGGGAGAGCTGTTGGGCAAGTACCGCTCTCTCCGGGTCTATCTCGACTCCTGCGTCAAGTGTGGCTCGTGTACCGACAAGTGCCATTACTACCTCGGTACGCAGGATCCCAAGAACATGCCGGTCGGGCGTCAGGACCTGATGCGCAAGGTCTACCGCCGCTACTTCACTCTGGCCGGCAAGTGGTTCCCCAAGTTAGTGGGCGCGTCGGACTTCACGAAGGACGTCCTGGACGAGTGGTACAGCTATTTCCATCAATGCTCCCAGTGCCGGCGCTGTTCGGTCTTTTGCCCCTACGGCATCGATACCGCCGAGATCTCCATGGCCGCGCGGGAGATCATGGACAGCATCGGCGTGGGCCAGAAATACTGCAACGAGATCATCGCCAAGGTCTACAAAATCGGGAATAACCTGGGCCTGCCCGGGCCGGCCCTGGTGGACACCCTCGAGGGGCTCGAAGAGGACGTGCTCGATGACACGGGCGTCGAGGTCAAGTACCCGGTAGACGAGGAAGGGGCCGAGATTCTGTTGGTGACGCCGTCGGCGGACTTCTTCGCGGAGCCCCACGTGGACGGTCTCATCGGCTACGGCAAGGTGTTCCACGAGGCGGGTGTCTCCTGGACCCTGAGCTCCTATGCCTCGGAGGCCGCGAACTTCGGCATGTTCATCGGCTCCTACGACAACATGCGCCGGGTCGCGCAGCGCATCCGTAAGGCGGCGATCGACCTCAAGGTCAAGCGTATCGTCTTCGGCGAGTGCGGACACGCCTGGCGCGTCGCCTACAGCTTCCTCAACACCCTGGCGGGGCCCTGGGATTTCCTCGATCCCCGTTATCCGGTGCCCCAGCACATCTGCGAGTTCACCTATGGGTTGATGCAGCAGGGCAAGCTCAAGTTCGACAAGTCGCAGAACGACGACATGGTCCTGACCTATCACGACTCATGCAACGTGGCGCGCGCGTCGCGCATGGGCGACAGGCCAGGGGGGCAGTTCGACATCCCGCGGGCGATCATCAAGGCCACCTGCAACAACTACTTCGACATGGACGAGGAGACCATCCGCGAGCGCACCTTCTGCTGCGGCGGCGGAGGCGGGCTCCTCACCGACGATCTGATGGAGCTTCGGGTCAAGGGTGCCAAACCGCGGGTCGAGGCGCTCAACAATGTGATGCAGGAGAAGGGCGTGACGCACATGGCCGCCATCTGCGCCATCTGCAAAAGCCAGTTCTCCAAGGTGCTTCCGTTCTATGGCATGGAGATGGACCAGATCGTGAGCGTGCACCAGCTGGTGTCCAACGCGATCGTCCTCACCGGTCAGGAGACGGACGACGACGAGGCCGAAGACGCGGCCTGAACGCGTGACATTTCGATTGGGGGCCGCGACTCGACGGCGGCGCCCGGTCCTAGATTCACCAGAACTTAGGGTTCCACTGGTAAGGAGAACGATTGATGGCGACTTCCAGCGACGAAATGAAGACCAAAATCTCTTGGCGCCGTTACAAGGACGGCGACCACACTTGGGACAAACTGACCGAACAGATCTTTGTCCAGGACACGTCCCACAAGTGTCCGACCTATGTGCATAAGACGCCTCCTTGCCAGGGCAGCTGCCCCTCGGGTGAGGATATCCGCGGCTGGCTCGCCATCGTCCGCCAGCAAGAGCTGCCGCCGCAGGGCATGGACTGGCAGGAGTATGCTTTCCGCCGCTCCACGGACGCTAACCCCTTCCCCTCGATGATGGGTCGTGTGTGCCCCGCGCCCTGCCAGGATGGCTGTAACCGCAATGAGTTGGAAGACTTCGTCGGGATCAATTCGGTAGAGCAATACATCGGCGATACCGCCATTGAGAAGGGCCTGGGCTTCGAGGCTGGTCCGGACACCGGAAAGAAGGTGGCGATCGTTGGGGGTGGTCCCGCCGGCCTGGCCGCGGCCTACCAGCTGCGCCGAAAGGGACACGGCTGCACCATCTTCGAGGCCAATGACGCGCTCGGTGGGATGTTCAAGTTCGGTATTCCCGGCTATCGCGTGCCCCGCGACAAGCTCGATAGCGAGATCCAGCGCATCATCGACATGGGCGTCGAGGTCAAGCTCAAGACCAAGGTCGGCAGCGACGTCTCGGTGGCGGACCTCGAGCGCGACTACGACGCGATCCTGTGGGGCATCGGTTGTCAGAGTGGCCGCGGACTGCCCGTTCCCGGCTGGGAAGGCACCCCGAACTGCGTCTCCGGCGTCGCTTTCCTCAAGGCCTTCAACGAGGGCCGCATGAAGGTCACGGCCGAGAAGGTGGTCTGCATCGGCGGCGGTGACACCTCGATCGACGTGGTCTCGGTGGCGCGCCGTATCGGCCACATTCAGCACACCAAGCCCAGCGATCTACCGGAGACCATCATCCACGACGGCTACGTGGCCCACGACACGGCCGTGACTGCTGCGGCGCAGGGTGCCGAAGTCACCCTGACGTCTCTGTTTCACCGCGCCAAGATGATGGCCGCGGAGCACGAAGTGCACGACGCGCTGACCGAGGGTGTCACCATCCTTGACGGTGTCATGCCCATGGAGGTCCTGTTGGGCGACGACGGCCGCGCCAAGGGCCTCAAGGTCTGTGACTGCACGATGGATGGCATGAAGCCGGTCCCGGTCGAGGGCACCGAGCGTACGCTCGACGCGGACCTGATCGTGGCCGCGATCGGACAGGGCGGCGACATGACGGGCCTCGAGGACCTCGACAACGGTCGTGGCCTGATGAACGCGGACAAGTTCTACCAGGTGCCGGACAAGCCGGGCCACTTCGTGGCAGGAGACATCATCCGTCCGCATCTGCTGACCACCGCGATCGGGCAGGCCTCCATTGCCGCAGACTCCATTGACGAGTATCTCAAGCAGGCCCAGCACAAGCGTCGCCCGAAGGTCGACGTGCATCACTTCGATCTGCTGAAGAAGATGGAAGAGGCGCATCTTGCGCCGGAGAAGTTCAGCGTTGAGGCTCAGGGCGATCTGCGCGGCACCGCGGATGGGAACTGGGCGATCCACAACTACGAGGACCGCTCCGGCGCGGAGATCATCCCCCACGACGAGCTGTTCCTGGGGCATTTCAAGTACCACGCCCGTAACCTCCGCAAGGAGGAGGTTCCGTCCTCGGATGACGTGCTGGGCCACTTCAAGGAACGAATCATCGGTCTGTCCGAGGTGGAGGCCATCGACGAGGCCAAGCGCTGCATGAGCTGCGGCATGTGCTTCGAGTGCGACAACTGCGTCATCTTCTGCCCGCAGGATGCGGTATTTCGGGTGAAAAAGGGCGAGAACACCACCGGACGCTACGTGGACACCGACTACGCCAAGTGCATCGGCTGCCACATCTGTTCCGACGTCTGCCCCACCGGCTACATCAAGATGGGGCTGGGCGAGTAACTCAACCGGGAGATGTCGATGGCCAACGCCGTTGTAACAGGCAGCCTCATCTCCATCGGCCTGGCCGGGGCGCTTTTCGCCTCGGCCGTGCAGGCCGCTGGCGACAATTACGTGGTTCCGGGGTCCAAGGCTGCCCAGCTCGAGAGCTGTGTGGAACCCACGGAGTTCATGCGCCGCAATCACATGGAGGTGATCAAGCATCAGCGTGACGAGACGGTGCACAACGGCATACGCTCGACCAAACACAGCCTTGCCGGCTGCATCGACTGCCACGTGAGCACCGGGTCGGATAGTCTTCCGGTCCCAGTCGATTCCGAAGGCCAGTTCTGTAGCGCCTGTCACGCGTTCGTGGCGGTTCGGCTGAACTGCTTCGATTGCCATGCGACGGTACCGGCCTACACCGATGCTGAGGCGGCCGCCGCGCTTGCGCAGGGTCGCTTGGACTGGCACCCGCCGCTGGCGTCCACCACGCTCGGCGGTCAGGGCCTGCAGTCTGAAGTCCTGGGGAAAGGCAACTGACCATGAACAAGCCCAGCGAGAAGATCGATCGAGACCGCCGGTCCTTCGTCGGTGCCGCCGCCGGCATGGCGGCTGTGACCGTTGCCCCTGGCGTTGTACTCCACACCATCGCAAACGCTCAGCCGCGCTCGGAGCCGGTCACCAGCGGCGTGCGCTACGGCATGCTGATCGATACCACCAAGTGCGCCGATGGCTGTGATGCCTGCGTCAAGGCCTGCAACCAAGAGAACGGCCTCAATCTGCAGCAAAAGCCTGAGGGTGCGGACGAGTCCAAGTGGGAGCAGCAGGTGGCGAAGTGGATCCGCAAGGTCAAGGTCCGGGACAACCTGACCGGCCGGGCCACGAACCTTCCGATCATGTGCCAGCACTGCGAGCATCCTCCCTGCGTCGACGTCTGCCCGACCGGGGCATCGTTCAAGCGCGCGGACGGCATCGTGATGGTCGATCGCCACACCTGCATCGGCTGCCGCTACTGCATGATGGCCTGTCCGTACAAGGCCCGTTCCTTCATACATGCGGCGGTGGAGGAGAAGCTGACGCTCGCGCCCCGCGGCAAGGGATGCGTCGAAAGCTGCAATCTTTGCGTGCACCGCCGGGACAACGGAGCGTCATCGACCGCGTGCGTGGACGCCTGCGCCGCGGAGGGTCACAACGCCATCGTGTTTGGCGATCTCAAAGATCCCGAAAGCCCCTTGGTCAAAGCGCTTGAGGCTCTGCCGAGCCGCCAGATCCGCGAGGATCTCGCCCTCAACACGGGCGTTCGTTACTCGGGCGTCTGACGCCGGCTGGAGATGCTGTCATGAAAAGAATCGTCTATCGGGAATGGAGATTGACCCCTCAGCGTTACTGGGGTCTGCTCGCAATCCTGGCGGCCGTCGCCGGCCTCGGCGGGCTGGCCTTCCTCTACATGGAGCACGAGGGTCACTGGGTAACCGGGATGACCAACCAGGTGCTGTGGGGCATGCCGCATGTCTTCGCGGTGTTCCTCATCGTCGCCGCGTCCGGGGCGCTCAACGTCGCTTCCATCGGCACCGTGTTCGGCAAGACCCCGTACAAACCGCTCGGCCGCCTGTCCGGCCTGCTTGCGGTGGCCCTTCTCGCGGGCGGCTTGATGGTGCTGGTGCTCGACCTGGGGCGGCCGGATCGGCTGGTGGTCGCCATGACCCACTACAACTTCCGCTCGATCTTTGCGTGGAACATCTTTCTGTACACCGGCTTCATGGCCATCGTGATCGCGTACCTGTGGACGATGGCCGAGCGTACGGGCAACGCCTACACCAAGCCGGCGGGCTTCGTGGCCTTCGTCTGGCGTCTGATGCTGACGACCGGTACGGGATCCATCTTCGGGTTCATCGTCGCCCGGCAGGCCTTTGACACCGCCATCCTCGCGCCCATGTTCATTGCCATGTCCTTCCTCTACGGACTGGCCATCTTCATGCTCGTGCTCATGTTCGCATTCGACCAGGATGAAAGGCCGATTGGCGACGCCATGATGGCGAAGCTCAAGGGCCTGATGGGGATCTTTATAGGGTCGGTCCTGTTCTTCGTGCTGGTCTATTTCCTGACCAAGCTGTACGGCGCCAAGAACTATGATCTGGTCTCCTTCTACCTGGTCAGCGGCGGGGTGTACACGCTGGCGTTCTGGCTCGGCTGGATGCTGATCGGGCTGCTCATCCCCTTGGGCATCGTCTTTCACCCGGTCCTCGGCTCGGACAAGGCCTGGGTCGCCTCTGCCTGCGGGCTGGTGGTCGTAGGCGGTCTCGCCAGCATGTACGTCATTATCATCGGTGGGCAGGCTTTCCCGATGCAGCTCTTCCCGGACAAGACCATACTCGCGTCGGGCTTCTACGACGGAGTAGGCGGCGCTATCGCCAGCTACAGCCCAAGCCTGCCGGAGATCCTGCTCGGTCTCGGCGGGGTCGCGGTGGCGATGCTGATCACCGCCGTCGGCATCCGCATGCTGCAGTTCCTGCCGGAGTCGCTGGACGACAAGGTGGTCGATCCTCACGCGGCGGCGCAGGCCTGACGCTCCGGGTCTCCGAGATCATCGGGGGTGGCGCCGACGGCGTCGCCCCCCGCCTTTCTCGGCCATCGGTCAGCGGGGAATTCCGCTCCGACCGGTTCTGGCGCAAAGAGTCCTCATGGCTCACCTCTACATCTCCGCCGCCCACAAGTCCTCGGGCAAGACGACCATCGCGATCGGGCTTTGCCGGGCGATGCGCGGGATCGGCCTGCGGGTTCAGCCCTTCAAGAAGGGGCCGGACTACATCGATCCCCTGTGGCTCGCTCAGGCCGCCGGCCGCGATTGCCTCAACCTGGACTTCAACACCATGTCTCGGGAGGAGATCAAGGACGATTTCGCTAGAACCCTAGCGGGTGCCGATGTCGGCTTGATCGAGGGTAACGTCGGCCTGTTCGACTCGGTCGACCTCGAGGGGAACAACAGCAACGCGGCGCTGGCGAAACTGCTGGGAGCGCCCGTGGTTCTGGTGGTGGACGTGCAGGGCATGACCCGGGGCGTGGTACCCCTGTTGCTCGGCTACCAGGCCTTCGACTCCGATCTCGATCTCGCGGCCGTCATCTTCAACAAAGTAGGCGGCGCACGGCACGAGGCCAATCTGCGCCGGGCGGTGGAGCACTATACCGACCTGCCCGTGGTCGGTGCCATCCATCGAAATCCGGGCATGCGCATCAGCGAGCGGCACCTGGGGTTAATGCCCTGCAACGAGGCAGAGCAGGCCGATGCGCAGATCGAGCGCATCCGTACCCTGGTCGAAGCGCAGGTGGATATCGGGCGCTTGGTCCAGCTTGCGGACGGGGTTCGGGCGCCGGTCGTCCCTGCTGCGGAGAAGGTGCTGACCGCTTCGGGCGCACCGGTACGCATCGGCATCGCCCGGGACGATGCCTTCGGCTTCTACTATCCCGACGACCTGCGGGCGCTGCGCGCGGCCGGGGCGGAGTTGGTGGAGTTCAGCCCGGTTCGGGACGCGTGCTTGCCCGCGGTCGACGGCCTGTTCATCGGCGGCGGATTCCCCGAGTTCCGCATGCGGGAACTGGAGGCCAACCGCGCGATGCGCGCGGCCGTCCGCGAGTTCGTGGCCTCCGGCGGCCCCGTCTACGCGGAATGCGGTGGCCTGATGTATCTCTGCCGGAGCATTCGCTGGGGCGAAAGACAGAGCGCCATGTGCGGCGTGCTCGACGCGGACGTCATCATGCACGAGCAATCCCAGGGCCGAGGGTACGTCCGGCTGCGCGAGACCGATGCCTTCCCCTGGCCGCGTCTCCCGGATTCGCCGACGGAGATCAGGGCCCACGAGTTCCATCACTCGGCGCTGGTGGAGCCGGGACCAGGCTGGGTGTACGGATATCAGGTGTTGCGCGGGAGCGGGATCGACGGCGCTCATGACGCGGTCGTGCATAAGAATGTCGTGGCCTCCTACAGTCATCTTCGGGACGTTGGGGGCGTCGGCTGGACACGGCGCTTCGTCGCCTATGTGCGGGCCTGTCGGCCCTGAATCGGCGCTCGCACCGACGACCCGGAACCGGTCGCGCTCGAAGGCGCGGAGGCCACTCGACTTGCGGTCGACGCCGGCTTTGCGGACACTAAAACGCTAGATTGCAGGCAACGATCAATTCTCGTGGAGAGAAGGTAGGACAAGCATGTTCAAAGTGACTGCGGCCGCGGCCGAACAGGTGCTCAGCGCGGCGAAGCAAGCCGGGACCGAGGGTCTGTCGCTCAGGCTCGCCGCGCAACAGCGACCGGACGGCTCGATCGACTACCGGATGGGATTCGACGACGCATCGGAGGACGACATCCAGCTGACCTCGGAGGGGGTCGACATCGTCATGGCGCCCGAGCACGTACCCCTGCTTGACGATGCGACCATGGACTATGTCGAGATCGAGCCCGGGCAGTACCATTTCATCTTCCTCAACCCGAAGGACGCGGATTTCTCGCCGCCAACGGATTCCTGACGCAATATCCGCGCCCGGCAAGTCATCGGTGCCCGGTCTGGCGGCGTAACGGTTTCCGAGTGTCGGCCTCGCTCTGAGCACTGGGCGCGAGCCAGCTGCCTACGGCACTCAGACCGATAGCGTGTCTTAAGCGGTTCCCGTTCATGATCGAGCTCTCCAGCGAAGACATCTTTCGCCTCAACGTTCTGCTCGCGAACAAGCCTCAGGCGGTTCGTATCGACGAGTCCCGGATGATCGTCTGCGGGCTGTCGGAACGGGGCGAGGCGAAGGTGCAGCTGAATCCGACCGCCCGCGCCGAGCAGTATGTCCGGGCGGTGCGGGAGCTCATCTCCGGCCATGTCCTCGGCTCCCCCGGCGGCTACCCCGTGTATCTCAGGCGTTGGACGCGCATGGGGCAGATGCGCGACGAGAGCCTGGAGCAACTGCTTCTGCTCGGCGAGCCGGAGGCCGTGGTCGCCGCGGTCTGCTCTCCCGGTCTTACCGACGAACTGGCGCGCCGCGCCTGGTGGGCCATGGAGGACGCCGAGAACGCCCGCCGCATGCTCAACAACCGGGCGGTCGTCGAGGGGGAAATGGGCAGGGTGCTGGCCCGCTACCTGGTCGAGCACCTGCCGTTCGAGACCGAGACCGAGAAGATGGCCGAGTCCGTGCGTCTCGTGCTTCAGCCGGGACTGATCGGCGAGACGATGAGGCTGGAGCTGTGGAAAAAGTCGGCCCGCAAGCAGGCGTATCTGGTGGGCTTCCTGTACGGGACGCCGGACGATCTCCCGGAGCCCACGGCTCCCCGGAACGATGCGGCCGCCCGAGCCGAGGCGCTCGCCGGATTGATGGGGCTCGGCAATCCGTGTGCCGTGTTGCTGTGCCGGCTGCTGGCCTCGCCGGGGCAGACCTTCCTCGCGACCGTGGCGAAGGTGCTGTCGAAACCGCCGACCCAGGACGTGGTGCAGAGCGCCTTCGAGGTGTTGCGCGGCTACTTCGCCGCGCTGCGCCCGACGGGGGACCCGGACCTGACCCTGGACGCACTCTGGTCCGATGCGGCGGCCTATGCCGACCCCGACCAGGGGCATGAGGATGCGCGGGCCTGTCTCGCCGTGGCGTCGGATCTGGGTCCCGAGATCAGGGCCATGCGTCTGCTCTCGGGACTCGGCTACGGTGCCTTGCGCCCGGTGCTCCGCGACACGACGGCCATCGGCAGCCTGATGCGGCGAAAGATCGAGCCGGTGGTGCAACCCGTGCTGGAGGTGATCGCGACCCTGACGGGGAAACACCCGCGGGGGGGCTGATCCACGGACTTGGTCTCAGCGCAAGCTGCGCAAGCGTCGGCGGCCCTTGAAGGCGGAGATCTGCTGGATGATGGGCTGGAAGGGTAGCCTCGCGAGCTCGCCGAAGCGTGCCACGGACGTCTCGATCAGGTCCGCGATGTCCTTGATCTTGGTTGGCACCGGATCCTCGGGGTAGAGGGCCGCGTGCAGGCCGCGGAGACCGCCCACCTGGATGCGCATGGCCTTGGCGTGGGGCAGCGCGGCGTGCTCGTCGGTGGACTTGAGCGCGAACCGGGCCTGCTGGCGCATCAGCTCGATCAGCTCGATGCAGCGCTGTTGGGCGGCGTCCGAGCTGCAGTTGATGCCCTCGCGCTCGGCGATCAGGAAGCGCCGGGCGCGGGAGCATTGACAGTGATCGGTCAGGATGCTCTTTTCGTACGGGCAGAAGCGCTCGTTGATTTCGCGATAGGTGCGGCGCAGGATGTCGTTGTCCATGCCTCGATGGCCTCGCGATCAGGCGTCGCCGCTCCGGGTGAAACGATGGATCATGCGCCGGTCGCGCTTGTCCGGCTTGCGGCTTTCGCCGCGGGCGTCGCCGCCTCGCTCCCGGCGCTCGCGCACCAGCTCCTGCCGCCGCAGGTGGCTCGCTTCGCTCTCCTCGTAGAGCAGCATCGCTTCGGACGCGGGGCGCCGCTGGGTGGACACCGCCTTGACCACCAGCTCCCATTCGAGCGATCCCTTATGAATGGTCAGGCGGACGCCCGGGTAGACGGTCTTCCCGGGCTTGGTGCGCTGGCTGTTCAGATGCACCTTGCCGCCGTTGATCGCCTCGATCGCGAGCTGGCGTGTCTTGAAGAAGCGCGCGGCCCAGAGCCACTTGTCGAGGCGTACGGCCTCGCGGTCGGCTGTATCTCCCGGGATCATCGTCCAAGCAGGGCGTCGAGCTCGCCGCGAGCCTCGAGCACCGCCAGGTCGTCGTAGCCGCCGACGTGGAGCTCGTCGATGAAGATCTGGGGCACCGTGTGCCTCCTGCTGCGTTTCAACATGATGTGCATCTGCTCATGATCACCGTCGATCCGAATTTCCTCGAACTCGACGCCCTTGCGCTGCAGCAGGTGCTTTGCCCGCATGCAGTATGGGCAGATCATGGTCGTATACATCACTACTTTTGGCATGGTCGAGTCCCGCTGCTGCTGGCGTCCGGCGTTCGCGGGGACGGGTCCGCCGCCGGCGCCGGTTCTGGGAAGTGTTGAAAATCGGACCTTACGCCCGGAATAAAACCCGAACCGGGAGCCCCTTGCAAGCGCCCGCGACCCGATCTCCACTTACTCAGCGAGTTCCCGAGGTATTTCATGTATCGCAACGTCCCTGACGCCGTCCATCTCAAGGACTATCGGCCGCCGGAGTACCTCATCGACCGAGCCGAATTGACCTTCGAGCTCGATGTCGAGACGACCGTCGTCGGTGCGATCTTGGCGCTTCGCCGCAATCCCGCCGCGGTTCGGGGAGACGGCGATCTGCGGCTCGACGGCGAGCTGCTAGATCTGGAACGCATCGCCATCGACGGGCGCGAGCTCGTCGCCAGTGATTACCGTCTCGACGGAGACTCCCTATTGCTGCACCGGGTGCCGGACCGTTTCCGGCTGGAAACCCGGGTGCGCATCCACCCTGGGCTCAACACCGCCCTGGAGGGGCTGTATCTGTCGGGCGACATGCTGTGCACCCAGTGCGAGGCGGAGGGTTTCAGGCGCATCACCTTCTTTCTCGACCGTCCCGACGTGATGGCGCGTTTCAGCACCACCCTGGTGGCGGACAAGGCACGTTACCCGGTTCTGCTGTCGAACGGGAACCCCGGCGAGCGCCGCGAGCTGCCCGACGGTCGCCACCTGGTTCGCTGGGAAGACCCCTTCCCGAAGCCGAGCTACCTGTTCGCATTGGTCGCGGGGCGTCTCGAGGCCGTGCCTGACGGCTATCGCACCGCCTCCGGTCGCGAGGTCGCGCTCAATATCTACGTCGAGCCCGAGAACCTCGACAAGTGCGACCATGCCATGCGCTCGCTGAAAAAGGCGATGGCCTGGGACGAGGAGAGGTATGGCCGCGAGTACGATCTCGACGTCTACAACATCGTCGCCGTGAGTCACTTCAACATGGGGGCGATGGAGAACAAGGGCCTGAACATCTTCAATGCCAAGTATGTGCTGGCCCGCCCGGACACGGCGACGGATGCCGACTTCCAGGGCATCGAGGGGGTGATCGCCCACGAGTACTTCCACAACTGGACCGGCAACCGCATCACCTGCCGGGACTGGTTCCAGCTCAGCCTCAAGGAGGGGTTCACCGTCTTTCGCGATCAGGAGTTCTCCGCCGACATGGGCTCCCGCGAGGTCAAGCGCATCGAGGACGTGCGCGCGCTGCGCGCGCGTCAGTTCGCGGAGGACGCCGGGCCGCTGGCCCATCCCGTCCGGCCGGAAGCCTATATCGAGATCAACAACTTCTACACCGCCACGGTGTATGAGAAGGGAGCGGAGGTGGTGCGGATGCAGGCCAACCTGCTGGGTCCCGGGCAGTTCCGCCGGGCGACGGATCTCTATTTCGAGCGCCACGACGGTCAGGCGGTGACGACCGAGGACTTCGTGCGCTGCATGGAGGACGCGAGCGGACGCGACCTGACCCAGTTTCGGCGCTGGTACAGCCAGGCCGGCACCCCCGAGGTCAGCGCGCGGGGAGAGTACCGGTCGGCGGACCGAACCTATGTCCTGACGGTGCGGCAGCAGACGCCTCCCACGCCCGGGCAGAGCGTCAAGCAGCCGCTGCATGTGCCGTTGGCGGTAGGCCTGCTGGACGAGAGCGGAAACGACCTCGCCTTGCGGCTCGCGGGCGAGGAGCAGGCGCGGGCACCCGGAACGCGGGTGCTGGAGCTGTGCGCGGCGGAGCAAGAGTTCCGTTTCGTCGATGTGCCGTCCCGCCCCCTCCCGTCCCTGCTGCGGGGGTTCTCGGCGCCGGTCAAGCTGCATGTCGACTACAGCGACGAGGATCTCATGTTCCTCATGGCCCACGACAGCGATGGGTTCAACCGCTGGGACGCGGCGCAGAAACTGGCCGAGCGCCTCCTGCTCGCGCTGGTGGCCGACCCCGCGACTCCCGTACCGGAGGGGTTCCTCGATGCCTTCCGGCGTGCGCTGACCGATGGCTCAGTGGACCCTGCGCTGCGCGCCGAGGTGCTTACCCTGCCGTCGGAGACCTATGTCGGGGACCAGATGGCAACCGTCGACGTGGTCGGGATACACCGCGCCCGCGAGGCGCTCAGGACACGGGTCGCGAATGCGCTGCGCCACGACCTGCTGGCGTTGTACGAGAAATTCCGCGATGACGGTCCGTACCAGCTTACGCCTGAGGCAATCGGTCGGCGTGCGCTCAAGAATCTCTGTCTGGACTATCTGATGCAGGAGGCGGACACGCAGGCGCGCGCGCTCTGCAGCGCCCAGTTCGAGGCGGGGCGGAACATGACCGACGTGATCGCGGCCCTGCGCCTGCTCGCGAATGCCGGCGGCGAGGCGGGGGAAGCCGCGCTCACCGCCTTCTACGGCACGTGGCGGGAAGACCAACTGGTGCTCGACAAATGGTTCGCCATCCAGGCCACCGGGAGGCGCGAGGACACCCCGGACCGAGTCCGCCGGCTGCTGGCGCACCCCGACTTCACGCTGACCAACCCCAACCGGGTGCGTAGCCTGGTGGGGGCCTTTTGCATGGGCAATCCAGTGCACTTCCACGCCGCGGACGGCGCGGGTTATCGCTTCCTGCGCGAGCGCGTGTTGGAGCTCGACCCGCTCAACCCGCAAATCGCCTCCCGCCTGCTCCAAGGCCTGGTCCAGTGGCGGCGCTTCGACCCTGACCGCCAGGCACTGATGCGAGCCGAGCTGCAGCAGATCCTGGATGTGGAGGAGCTCTCGCGGGATCTCTTCGAGGTGGCCTCCAGGGCGCTTGGGGAGACCTGAAGCTGCGAGCGGATGCGGGCGACCTGGGCGCGCGCCTGCTTGCTCATCGCATTGCGAGCAGGCGACGGGGATCCGTCCCCGTGAGACCAAAGCGTCCGGGCGTGCTTGGTCCTCAGCGGTCGGCGGCGCACACCACCGCGGGGATCTCGCCCGTCACTCGCTCACCGCCGATCTCCATGACCAGCGATAGGTCGAACCGCGCGCCCGGTGGGAGACCGAAACTGGTCATGCCCCAGTTGTAGTCCCCGGGCTCGAAACGCTGCATGGTCGGCAGCAGAGACCAGCGGAAGGCGATGCGGGCGGGTTGGTCAATGCCCTGGCTCTCCCATTCCCGGTCCCAGACCTCGCGCGTGCGGAGCGCGCTGCGCTCGCTTCCATGACCGAGCGACCAGTCGTCGAGGTCGTACTCGACGGTCCGGGTGCCGCCGTTGCGGAAGATGGTCTGGAATACGCAGGCGCGGCCTATCCGGTCGGCGTCCTCCGCGCTGAAGCCGCGACCGAGGAAGAAGGCGCGGGTCTGGTCCGGCAGGCGCTGCACCAGCTCGATGGAGACGCCCTGGTGCGACCATGTCCATGACCGGAGACCGGTTTCCGCGTCCTGGTCGGTGCTCACGTCCGCCCAGGCCGCGCCTGCGACGCAGCCCGCCAGGAATGGGATGGACATCGACCGGAGATACCCTCGCGTGCTCTCTCGCCTCATGTTCAGCCTCCTCGGTCGCCGGTTTGCGGGGTTTCGAGTTCGGTCAGCCGGCATTCTCTTGCATTTCGATGTCGCGCGAGTGACTTGCACCGGAGCGGCGGCTTCGACCCTCCGTCCGCCCGCCGGTCCAGCTCGCAGGGGGTTAGAATAGCGGCTGGCACCACCCGTCCGCGAGCCCCCTCCATCCCGACCTTGAACCCGATCAGACGACTCGCATCCCAGACCGCGGTCTACGGCGTCAGCAGCGTCCTCGGGCGCTTCCTCAACTACCTGCTGGTCCCGCTGTACACCTATACCTTCGTGCCTGCTGACTACGGTGTAGTGGCCGAGTTCTACGCCTACATGGGCTTTCTCGCGGTGCTGCTGGCCTTCGGGCTGGAGACCGGCTACTTCCGGTTTCGCGAGGGCGGGGAATGGCCCGCGGAGACGGTGTTCGCCACCGTCGTCCGTTTTCTGATCCTGGTCAACGGCGCCTTTTTCCTCGCCGCCTACCTGCTCCGCGAGCCGATCGCCGAGGTCCTGCGTCACGCCGCGCATCCGGAGTACATCTGGTGGGTGGCCGCCATCCTGGCGATCGACTCGGTTGGGGCGGTGGCCTTCGCGCGGCTGCGGGCCGAGAACCGGGCGCTGCGCTTCGCCCTGATCAAGCTGACCGAGATCGGGGTCAACATCGGTCTCAACCTGTTCTTCATCGTGCTGTGCCGACAGGCATACGAGGCAGACCCCCAGTCGCTGCTCGGACGGCTATGGGACCCGAGCATCGGGGTGGGCTACGTGTTCCTCGCCAACCTCGCCTCCAGCGCGCTCAAGCTGGTGCTGCTGACCCCGGAGCTGCGGGGCGCCGCGGAGGGCTTCGACGGCGCGTCTGTTCCGGCGCCTGATCCGTTACTCGCTGCCGATGGTGATCATCGGGCTGGCGGGCATCGTCAACGAGATGCTCGATCGTGCCGCGCTGAAGTATCTGCTGCCCTACGATGCGGAGACCAACATGGCGCAGCTCGGCATCTACGGGGCCTCCTACAAGCTCTCGATCCTGATGACGCTCTTCATCCAGGCCTTCCGTTACGCCGGGGAGCCCTTCTTCTTCGCCTACGCGAAGCAGGCCGATGCCCGTCGGATCTACGCCCTGGTGCTCAACTGGTTCCTCATCTTCTGCGTCTTCATCTTCCTCCTGGTCACCCTGTACATGGACCTGTTCCAGTACTTCGTGGGCGCGGCCTACCGGGAGGGTCTGCACGTCGTGCCCATCCTGCTGCTGGCGAACCTGCTGCTGGGCATCTACGTGAATCTGTCGATCTGGTACAAGCTCACCGACCGCACCCTGACGGGTGCCTGGGTGTCCCTGGCGGGCGCCGGCATCACGGTCACGCTGCTGTTGTGGCTGGTGCCGAGATACGGGTACGTCGGGGCGGCGTGGGCGCACCTGGCCTGCTACGGGGCCATGGTGATCATCTCCTATCTTCTCGGCCGCAGGTATTACCCGGTGCCCTACGACCTGAAGCGCGTGCTCGGCTACATCGGCCTCGGACTCGGCCTCTACGGCATCGGCCGCTGGCTCGTCGAGTGGGTCGGGATGCACTTCTTCCTCGCCGGGACCCTGTGCCTGGCTGTCTATCTCGCCGCCGTCTACCTGATTGACGGGCGGGCGCTGCTGCGGCGGATTCCGGGTTCGCCGCCGCCACCACCGGCTACGGGACCTCGTGACCCCTGAGCATGGCCCAGAACTGTCTCCGCTGCTCTCTTCCGAGGTCGCGAAAGAACAGGTAACGTCCATGCTCCTGCGGCCGTTCCGGGTTCAAGGCTATGCCCCATAGGGGGATGAGTCCGTTGGGACTGTTGGCGTACCGAACGTCTCCCAGCACATCCGGGCGCTCCGGGTGGGTGACCGTGTAACCATCGGCGAATGCGGCGAATCGCATCGCATCCCGCAGCGCGGTTGAGTCAGGGGGCAGGGCGGTCAGGTCCCTTTCGGGTACGACCCGGGCCAATCTGCCGCCGGGGTAGACGCGGGTCGACCCGAGGCCGACACGCACGGCGTCCACGTGGAAGTCGCCGCCGGACTGGTAGACGGTTCGCCACAGCAGGATGTTGCCCAAGGTGGGCTTGACCAGGAGGCGCTCGACGGCGTGCTGGCGCTCCTCCGCGATCGCACGGGCGACCCCTTCCGCCCTGTGCTGCTGCACCCATCCGCCGACGAGGTAGAGACCCGCGAGCGCGAGTCCGATCCAGGCGGCACGGGGCCGACGCTTGATCAGGGCGACCGACACTGCCGCCAGCAGCACCAGGGTGAATACGGGATCGACGATGGCGATCAGGTTCCAGGCGACCCGCTCGTGGCTCAAGGGCCAGAACAGGTGCGTTCCGTAGCTGGTGCACGCGTCGAGCACCCCGCTCAGGGCGTAGCCCAGGAACGCGAACAGATAGAGCCGCCGGAACGCGAGCCGGGAACGCAGGAAGGGCCACAGGATGACGGCGGCGACCAGGGCAGCGAGGGGCACGAAGAAAATGGAGTGGGTGAAGTGGCGGTGGTACTCCAGGGTGAGTAGCGGATCGCTGGACGAACGGATCAGCACGTCCGCGTCCGCCAGCAGACCCGCGCCGGCCCCCACCAACGCGGCGATCCGGGTCTCGTTCGGTTTGGCGGCGGATTGGGCGAGGGCGGCCCCGAGCAGGCCTTGTGTCAAGGGATCCATGGTTCTGCGTCTTCCCCGGGCAGCTTTGGCGGGTGCCCGGTCCAAGGTGCCTGTCACGTCTTTGGTCGTTCCGCTCCGGAGGCCCGATGCTGCCATGGTTGTCGCGATGCTGTAAATTCATGACCTTCCGGTCGCGCGATCGATGGTTCGCCGATGTTGGAGCAGCGTCGTGTCACCGTCCAGCCGGCGGGCAAAGAATGACATCGGGCGGACCAGTCCGGCGCCCGGTGGCCTCATGCAATTGGTATGGATCAGGCAATGCGCCGCGAGCCCCTGTTCAATCGGAGCGGATATTATCGCTTCCTGCTGGATGTCAACGCCTTACTGCACCGCGAGGCGGCTGCGGCCGCGACCGCCGTTCTGGAGGACGGGACGCGAACGGTGCCGTCTGATCGGCCGCTGCGGGTGCTCGACCTTGCCTGCGGCGGGCTGCCGCTCACCATCTCGGCCGTCATGGGCGCCTTCCCCGGTCGACGTTTCACCTACACCGGGATCGACCTCAACCCGGATCAGGTGGCCCAGGCCGCGGGGTTCCGCTTTCCCGACAATGTTGTCGCGAGCAGGCTGCTGGAGGGTAATGCCTGGGACTTGGACGGTCTCGGGCTGGAGGACGGTTTCGATCTCGTCTACAGCGGCATGAACCTCCACCACGGAACGCCGGAGGAGATCCGCTTTCTCGGGCTTCAGTTACGGTCCCTGCTCATACGACCGGGCCTGGTGCTCAGCCATGACGTCTATCGGCCCGACGCCGCGCCCTATCGGCGCAGACCGGACGCCGATCCGGACAATCCCAGGGAATCCTGGCGGCTGGTGGCTCCTGGGCGGCTGCGGGAGGCCGGCATCGCCCCCGTGGTGCTTCCCGAGGATGGGGCAGCGGAAGATCCGTCGTGGCGGATCGACTACCTGGAGCGGATGAGCCAGACATTGCTGGCGCGCGGCGGCGATCCAGAGGGCACGGCGAGCACCTTGGCGCACATGCGCGAACGGGACTACCCCATCTCTCCCCGTGAGCTGTCCGGCATCTTCACGGACCTCGGGTATCGGGTGCAGACCAGACACTACGATGCGCCAGACGAGCCGATGGCGCCGTACATTGCCTTCTGCGCGGCCTTTCTGGACGGAGATCGGCCATGCTCCAGGCCCTGACCTTGATCCTCGGCTGTCAACTGGCCGGCGAGCTGGGGGTGCGCGTCCTGGATGCGCCGGTGCCCGGACCCGTCATCGGCATGCTGCTGATGCTCGGCTGGCTGTTCCTGGCGCGGCGGCATCTCACCGCGTGTGGAGAACACGACCGATGCGCTGCTCGAGCACCTCCCCCTGCTGTTCGTCCCGGCGGGTGTCGGGGTAATGGTCCACTGGGACGGCATTCGCCAGGCGTGGCAGGTCCTGACCCTGGCCCTCGTCGTCAGCACCCTGATCGGTTTTGCCGTGACCGCGTTGACCATGCTGGGCGTGCAACGGTTCACCGGCAAGGGGCACGCCCGGGATGACCGCTAACCCTCTGTTCGAGGTCTGGGTCTATCTCTCGGCCTCGCCGCTGCTATGGCTGACGGCGACCCTGGTCTGCTATCTGGTAGCCCACCGGGTATACCTCATTGCCGGGTCGAGTCCATTGCTCAACCCGGTCGCGCTCGCGGTGGGGCTGTTGATTGCCGTGCTGGTGGCAACGGACACGCCTTACTGGACCTACTTCGATGGCGCCCAGTTCGTGCACTTCCTGCTGGGGCCGGCCACCGTGTCCCTGGCGATCCCAATCTATCGCAGCCGTGCCAGGTTGCGTGCCCTGTGGCTCCCGGTTGCGGTCGCCGTGGTCACCGGGGGCTTGGCGGCGGCGCTCTCGGCAGTGGCGGTTGCGGCTCTGATGGGGGCCGACCAGGCGACCCTGATCTCGCTTGCCCCCAAGTCGGTCACGGCACCGGTGGCGATGGGCATCGCCGAGCAGCTGGGTGGGCATCCGTCCCTCACCGCGGTGCTGGTGGTGGCGACCGGGATTCTCGGCGCGGTGATTGGCGGCGGCTTGTTCCGTCTGCTCGGGGTGCGCGACGACGCCGTCAAGGGCATCGCCATGGGTGTGACCGCACACGGCATCGGCACCGCGCGGGCGTTTCAGGTGAGCCGGGAGATGGGTGCCTTTTCCGGGCTGGCGATGGCCCTCTCCGCCTTTGTCACGGCCTTGTGCCTGCCGCCGGTGCTCGGCTGGTTGGGGCTGACGGGCTGAGTTCCCCGCTCAGGGCATGAAGGGCATCATGTTTCCCATCGGGCGCGCGATCTGACGCACGTTCTCGCGCATGGCGGCAACGCCGCCGTTCATCAGGTGGACGCGCTGGTCGATGACGTTCATGCCCTGCCCGACGAGCGCCATGCTCTGCTCGATGGTCGTCATCTCGCCGGCGATGGCGCGCATGTCGCCGCGCATGGCAGGTAAGGTCTTGGTGAGAGATCCCATGTGGCCGGTAATGGGCTCCATGCGGTTCATGTGCCGATCGAAGGCGGCCATGTGTCCCGTGATGAGCTCCATGTCGGCGTCGACGTCCACGAGGTGGTTGTACATGGACTCCATGTTGCCGACGGTGGCGTCGAGGTCCTTGTAGAGCACGCGCACGTAGTAGACGTTGAAGACGGCGAGGATCACCAGCAATACCGAGGTCAGGATGATGACCCCGTCGGTGATCCGGAAGTGGCGGTAGCGCTCGTCGAGATGGAGCTGGGTCTCCCGCCCGAGGCGGCCGATCACCTCGACGACTGCGCGGCGCGGGTCTTCGGCCATCTTCATTCTCCTATGGGAAAGGGAACATCTTGTTCATGGTGCGTGCCGGCTTGGACACCTGCAGCATCTCGACGCTCATGATCTGAACCTCCTGATTCATCAGGTCCATGTTCACCGAGATATTGCCGACATTGTTGCGCACGGCGGCGACGTGGGCATCGATGCCCTGCACGGTCCGGCGCATCACGGACATGTCCGCGCCGATATTGCCCATCTCCCGATCCATGACCGCCGTCATGCCGTCGATCTGGTCGAGCAGCGCGACCCGTTTCTGCATCTCGGCCATATGGCCGCGAATCTTGCTCATCTGGGAGGACACGGAGGTGAAATGCGTGTTCATCTCCACCACCACCCCGGAGATGCGGTTGATCTGAGCGCTCAGGGTCAGCAGGAGCACGAGGATCGAGATGGAGATCGCGCCGAGGATGATGATCCCTGCCTGGATGCTGTAGTTCAGGCGGTCGCCGAGCTTGTTCTTGATGTCGATCTGGCTGAGGATGATGCCCTCGAAGGAGCTCAAAGCGCGACGATACTGCTGCTGGAGGATCGCCTGCTCCTGCCGGCGTGTCGAGGTTGGCTGTTCGTCTACCATGCGAATGAACTTCTTCGGTGGTGTTGATCTAGCGTATCGTAACCCTTAAACGCTCGGCGCATAAGGCGCAAAATGTGCGCGGTTGCGCCAAGGGCACCCCGCAACCTCCGTCGCTTGCGGCTGGGCGCGGATGGGGCGCTGCCATCCGAGGCGCTGCTGGCAAGGGTGCGTCAGAAGGTTTTCTGAGCATTGTTTTTTTTTGGCCCGATGGTGCTCGGCGGGTCTAGGGTCTCTGATATCTGCTCCCATTCTTGGTGATCATGGCTTTCTCAAACTGGGTTCAGCGGTTGCTTCCTGTTGAGCTGCGGCTCATTCGGCAGACGTCGTTCCTGCGCGGAGTCCCCATGTTGCGCCGGCTGTGGCGCCAGGTCACGGCGCGGTTGAGCCTGCTCGGCGGGACGGCTGGCGGGCCGCCGGCGTTTCGCCTCGACTTCGAAACGCCGTATCTGCACCTGCCGGTGGAGGTCGACCAGGCACAGATCGGCGCCGAGGTGGCTGGCGGGGGGTTCGCCGCGGGGGCGTTCCGCTATTTCGACTGGCAGTCCTGGATCCACATGGATGGTGACATCCTCTGGCATGGCGAGCGCCACGCGGTGCTCAAGGGCAAGGAGGTCACCCTGATCACGGGTTTCACCTACAGGCCGAGCCCGGGTGTCTCCTGCACGGGCAACCTGGGATTGCGGGTCGCGGAGGGGGTCAAGGCCACCGTCAGGGTGGCATCGGGTGAGCAGACGTTCCCGGTTGGTTTCGAGCCCGGCTATTGGATGTTCGAGCCGGCGGACGGCGGGTTCCGGGTGGTTCCCATCCGCAGAGACGAGCTATTGGCCCTCATCGTCTCCCTGTCAGAGATCGGGAGCGGCAACCCGGAGGTACGCGCCGGGGCAGTCGAGAACCTTTGGCAGTGGGTGAGCTTCCACCACGGCATTGAGGATCCCGAGCACGCCATGCTCAAGCTGTTCAAGCAGGTCAGGGACTGGGGCCCCCTCGCCATGCCGGCCCTGTACGAGGGCCTGGTGCAGATCCTCGATCGCTTGCAGGTGAAAGATCCGGAGCGGGTGCTGTTCGAGTTCTACGCGGATCACTGGGGCGTCAGGGACAACAGGAACGGACGCCTGCTCGCGGTCAATACCCTGCACGCGCTCGCAACGGATGCCTCACGCGCCGCCCTCGGGGAGATCCTGAACTACGTGAGGAACCGGGGGATCGAGCCAGATGAGATAGCCCGCATCCGTGAGGTCACTGGGGATGCAGAGCGGCCGGAGGCGGCACCGACGCAGCAGGTATCCGGCACGCCGCCACTGCTGTTCAATGCCAATCCCGCTGGCTAGCGGTCGCGAAGGTCGATGGTGCCGAGCGGGTGGTGGCGCGGTGGAGCGGGCTACGGGCCGGAACCCCGCTCCATCCTGACGTCGCCTGCGCTTCGCCCCGGACCGGGCTAGAGGAAACGGCCGTTGGAACTCGATTCCCTGAACCTCTACGTCTGGCTGGCCGTCTGCGGCGTCTTTTTGTTCGCCGGCTTGGCCCATGGCATCTTGGGGCTCGGCTTTCCCATGCTGGCGACGCCCTTGCTCGCCATCGCTTTCGATGTGCGCAGTGCCATCCTGCTCACCCTGGTGCCCACCATCACGGTGAACCTGATCAGCGTTCTGCGCGGGGGGCGCTGGTCGGAGAGCATAGGCCGCTACTGGCCGCTGGCGCTGATGATTCCCCTCGGTGCGGTCGCCGGCACCTGGTTGCTGGTCAGGGTCGACCCAGGCCCTTTCCGGCTGCTGCTCGCCGGCATCATTCTCCTGCACCTCTTCAACGATCGGCTGCGAGCGATTCCGATGGACTGGGTGCGCACGCACACCTGGCTGGCTTATCTGCTGTTCGGCCTCGCGGCGGGCTTCTCCGCGGGCACGGTCAACGTGATGGTGCCGCTGCTGATCATCTTCGCCCTCGAGGTGGGGATGTCGAAGCTGGCGATGATTCAGGTCTTCAACCTGTGCTTTCTCGCGGGCAAGACGGCTCAGGTCGGGGCCTTCTCCGTGGCCGGCGTGCTGACACCGTCGCTGCTGGGGGCGATGCTGCCCTTTGCCGCCGCGGCGGCCATCGCGTTGCTGGTCGGCATGCGGATCAGGGACAGGGTGGATGCGGACACCTACCGGCGCTGGCTGCGGCGGGTGTTGTGGGTGATGGTCGCGCTGTTGACGGGGCAATTCCTGATCGAATTGCGGTGAGGGGCGGGTCGGGGCGTGCGCGGTGTGTCCCGCCGTAGCTTCCGAGCGTGGATTGCATCCCGCTCGGGATACGCGCTGCTGCGACGAGCCTGCCGTCTGCAGGCTAGCTCTCTTCCTTCGGCGGCACCTCTACCACCAGAACCGGCTTGGTGCAGCGGCGCACCAGCCTCAGGGCCGTGTCGCCGATCAGCGCGCCCTTGAGCGCGCCATGGCCGTGCCGACCGACGACGATCAGGTCGTAGTTCTCCTTGTCGGCCTTTTCCAGGACCTTGTCCACCGCATCCCCCATCTCGACCACGACGTCATAGCTCACGTAGCGGCGGCTTTCGCCTGACATGGCGTCCTGGCAATGGGCATCGATGTTGTGCCGGATCTCGGTATCGTCGCGTTTCCGCTCGATCAGGGCCTCGCGGGCCTCTTTCAAGCTACCCTGCTTGATCTCGTCCCACAGGGGTTCGCTGATGTAGCCGACCAGATATTTCTCGAAGTCCCTGGGCTCGACCACGTGAAATACCGTGAGCTCGGCCCCGTACTGGTGGGCGAGGCTCGCGGCGTGCGGGAAGGCCTGCCGGCCGCTTTCCGAGAGGTCGGTGAGGTAGAGGATCTTCTTGAACTCGACGCGTGGCAGTGTCCGATCCGCGGTCATGGCATTTCGCACCCAGGTTTGTGCCGAGCCATGCCCGGCGCGTGTGTTCGACGTGAGGCCTCGACCCGGCGCCGCTCGGCTGTCATCGTGCCGCGGGCGCCTTCTTATTGAACCAGCTCAGCCAGATCCCGCTCAGCAGCCAGGAGTAACCCCAGGTGCCGATCAAGATCAGCACGAAGGCGACGGCGATGTCCGTTGGACTGCCGTCGAGGGAAAAGGCCGGCACATAGCCGAAGAGGAAGGGCCCCAGATAGAGGAACTTCGCGAACTTGAAGGCGGTGAAGGCCGTCTTCCACATGTTGGCCTTGGCGATGGTGGCCCCGGCGAAGGCGGCGATGCACACCGGCGGGGTGATGTTGGAGTCCTGGGACAGCCAATAGACGATCATGTGGGCGGCGAGCGGATTGACGCCGAGCTCGGTCAGGGCCGGTACCGCGACCACGGCGGTGATCAGGTACGCGGCGGTCACCGGCACGCCCATGCCGAGAATCAGCGATGCCAGGGCGATGAGCAGAATGGTCAGCCACAGCTTGCCGTCCGCCAGCTCGATGACGATGTCGGCGAAGGTAAGCACCAGCCCGCTGTAGGTGAGCACACCGATGATGATGCCGATCACGCCCACGGTGGCGCCGATCTTCAGGCTGTTGACGGCGCCGGCCCGCGATGCCAGGAGGAATTGCCGAGGGCCGATGCGCGTTTCCTTGCGGAACCAGCTGACCGCGATGCAGGTGACGATGCCGATGATGGCGGAATAGCCCGGCGAGTAGCCCATCAGCATCAGGATGGTGATGCTCACCAGCGGCAGGATGTAGAACCACTCCCGCTTGAAGATCTCGGACGCCTTGACCTCCGACTTCTCGCCCCGGATGTTGTGGCGCTTGGCCTCGTAGTGGACCATGACGTACACGCTGAAGAAGTACATCAGGGCCGGGAAGATGGCGACCAGCATGATGGTGGAGTAGGGCTCGCCCGTGAGCTCCGCCATGATGAAGCCGCCGGCGCCCATGATCGGCGGCATGAACATGCCGCCGATGGAGGCGGCGGGCTCGATGCCGCCGGCCACGTGGGGCTTGAAGCCCGCCTTCTTCATCATCGGGATGGTGAAGGCGCCGGTGGACACCGTGTTGGCGATGGCGCGAGCCGGAGATCGACCCGAACAGGCCGCTGGCGATGACCGACACCTTGGCCGGTCCGCCGATCCTGTGGCCGACCGCCGCGAGCGGGAAATCGATGAAGAAGCGCTGTGCGCCGCTCGCCTCCAGGAAGGCGCCGAAGATGACGAACAGGATGATGTAGGTGGCCAGTACGTTGGCCATGATGCCGAAGATGCCGTCGCTCTTGTAGAAGATGCTGGTGCACAGATCCGGGAAGGTGTCCCCGGCGTGGGAGATCATCTCCGGCGCGTATTCGCCGTAGACGCCGTAGAGCAGCATGACGGTGCCGATGATGACGAACACGCTGCCCACCACCCGCCGCGCCAGCTCGATGCCGATCAGGACGCCGACGATGGCGATCCACTTGTCAAGCGTCGGTCTCGGCGCCCGCCCGGTAGTTGATCACCTCGAAATTCGCCATCCAGTAGACGATGCTGATGACGGAGGCGACGATCAGAACATAGTCCAGTACCCTGCCTAGAAAGCTCTTGGACTGATAGAGCAGGAGGACGAGGACATAGGTGATGAGGACGTAGATCCCGCGGTGATACTGGGTCGCCGCGGGCTCGAGCACCGCCGAGTAGGAGTAGAAGAGCACGAGTGCGAGCGACAGGATGTCGAAGACCCATTGCTCGGCTTTGTTCAGCTTCTCGAACATGCGCTGTCACTCCACGGCGGCGGGGATGACCGCGGAGACGGGGAGAGCGCCTAGACCATGCGTCCAGCGGGCGCCTTACGGCGCCTTGTTCGCGGGACTGCCTGGATCGTACCTCGGCGTTCTCCGCGTCCCTGCGTGAGGGTCGGCCTGGAAGCCCAGGGGATCAGAGCAGGCCTTTTTCCTTCCAGAACTTCTCGGCGCCCGGATGCATCGGGGTGACGACGCCGTTGATGCCGGTCTCGACGCTCATCTCCTTGAAGGTCTTCTTCTGGCTGACCATGTACTTGAGACCCTCGTCGGTGTAGATCTTGGAGAGCAGGTCGTAGACCACGTCCGCCGGGACGTCCGCGTTGGCGACCCAGAGCGCCGAGTCCTGGAATGACGGGTACGTCCTCATCCACGCCCTTGTAGGTGCCGGCGGGGACCTTGAGCTTGGAGAAATAGGGGTATTTCTCGTAGAAGCCGCTGTCCAGGGCATCCTGGCCGAGGTCGACCAGCTCGATGTCGTTGGTCTGGGCCGCCATGATCACGGCCCCGCTCGGGAAGGCCGTGAACAGCCAGAAGGCGTCGAGCTGGTTGTTGCCGAAGGCAGCGGCCGCGTCGTTGTAGCCCATGGCGTTGCGCTCGATCTTGTCCCAGACGCCCATGTGGGTGAAGAAGAGCTCGCAGTTGGCGAAGGCGCCCGATCCCGCGTTGCCCACGCCGACCTTCTTGCCGACCAGGTCCTTGGTGCTCTTGATGCCGGAGCCCTTCTTGGCCACCAGCTGGGCGGGCGCGCCGTACAGGTAGGACACGGCCAGGACGTTCTCGTACTTGTTGGTGTCGTTCTTCAGCCGGCCCTCGCGGCCGAGATAGACATGCCCCGAGTAGACGACGCCGAACTGCATCTTGCCGCTGTCGACCTTGCGCAGGTTCTCCACCGATCCGGCGGAGGACTGGGCCTTGACCGTGTAGTCCTTGGACTCCTTGACCGGGTCGTAGGTCTGGATGGAGTTGGCGACGATCTGGAAGGTGCCGCCGGCGGGCCCGCCGCCGAAGACCATGCGCTTCCCGGCGAGGGCTGTGGTGGAGATCGCGAGCGAGCAAGTGAGGAATGCCGCGCTTCCGATCAGGAACTTTCTGCGGTTGAGCTTCATTGAGAATACCTCCGAAGTGGTTGTTCGTTAGTCGATGTGCTCAAAGGTCGCCCTCGTAATGGCGTCGGCCAGCGCGCCGAGCCATGGCACATTTCCCTTTTTCTCGCGTGGCCGCCCGGTTGGCAAGGGCGGTCGGTACTGTTACCGGACCGTGACGATAGCCGAAAAGCTTGACTTTGCCAAAGAAAAGAGCGGTTTCGGGTCGGAGATCGGCGACACGGCTTGCTTTTCATTGCCCCGCGATCGCCCGCCTTCGGGCGTGCGACGATGGGTTATGCTTGAATCGAAGGGCAAGGGCTTACCGCAGGCTATGGCCATCTCATCGATCACAAGCGCCGACCAAACCGGATGCGGGGGGCTGCCCGCGGCGGACGTGCTCGCGCACTGGGTGACGGGGTTTCGGCGATTGTTCGTGCTGACCGGCGCGGGCTGCAGCACCGCCTCGGGAATTCCGGACTACCGCGACGGCGAGGGCCGCTGGAAGCGGGATCAGCCCGTTCGCTACCAGGAGTTTCTGCGCAACGGGCGGGCGCGCCGGCGTTACTGGGCGCGTAGTCTGGCCGGCTGGCCCCTGATCGCCGCGGCGCGGCCCAATCCATCCCACCTGGCGCTGGCCGCGCTGGAGCGGGGCGGCATGGTCCATCAGTTGATCACCCAGAACGTCGATGGTCTCCACCAACATGCGGGACAACGCCGGGTGATCGATCTCCATGGCCGACTCGCTTGGGTCGACTGTATCGACTGCCGCCTGCGGATGCCGCGCTCGGCCATGCAGACCTTGCTTGCGGGGCTGAATCCGGACATGGCCGCCGCGGCCACCGATCCGCGGCCCGACGGGGACGCCGTTCTCGATCCGGGTCTGGAGGATGGTTTCCAGGTTCCGGACTGCCCCGGCTGTGGCGGCGTCCTGAAGCCCGGCGTGGTGTTCTTCGGCGAGAACGTCCCGCGGCCGCGCGTCGAGCGCGCCTTGCAGCGCCTGCGTCAGTCCGATGCGCTGCTGGTGGCGGGGTCGTCCCTGAGCGTCTACTCGGGCTTCCGCTTCTGCCGTGAGGCAGCGTCGCGCGGCATCCCGATTGCCGTGGTCAACCGCGGGCGAACCCGGGCGGATGCCCTCGCGGCCCTCAAGCTCGACGCCGAGGTGGGCGATACCTTTTCGTCGTTGGCGCGGCTTGTCGGCGAGGAGGCGGCCCCATGAGGCGGGTCGGTAAGCGCGGAAGCGATGAGCGCCGCTTGGCGCGCGCCGCGCGGTAGCGATGGGGGTGCGGAGCGGCTGCAGCGGGGGCTCATCCCGGTGCGATTCGGTCGGTTGCGAGCGGAGGAATCAACGCCATGAAGACAGTGCGGGACATTCTCGACCACAAGGGTGCGGGGGTTTGGACCATCGAGCCACAGGCCTCCGTGCGCGAGGCCCTGACCGTGATGGCCGACAAGGATGTCGGCGCGCTTGTGGTTGCGGAAGGCGGGCGCGTTCTGGGGATCATCTCGGAGCGCGACTATGCGCGCAAGGTCATCGTGCAGGGGAGATCGTCGCTGGACACCCGGGTGGCCGACATCATGGCGAGGGAGCCCACCTGCATCGCCCCCGAGCAGACGATCGGGGAATGCATGTCGGCGATTACGAATATGCGCGTTCGTCATCTGCCGGTTCTCGAGGGCGGCAGCCTGGTCGGTCTGGTGTCAATCGGCGATGTGGTGGCAGCGGTTATCCGCGAGCACGAATCCAAGATCGACGAGCTGGAGAGCCTGATCTACGGGGCTTAGGGCGACGCGGATTATCGGCCATTCTGGCCAGAATCGGCGCGCGTATCCCTGTGTTGCGGGCAGCGCAGAATTGATCGGCGATTCCCGGGCGCCGTTCATCGGGGCCGCGGAAGCGCCGTGCCGATCCTCCGCTGCCGGGGGCGGGAGGCAGCCCCTTGCGCGTGGTATGATCCATGCCCCACAAGCCCCAGGCAGTAAATTCTCTCACCGCGATGATGAGTCGATCCCGTGCGGCATATGAGCAGGTCCGGTCAGGATCGCCGCCGTTGACAGAGGCGCGCGAACGGTGATGGGTGGAGGCCGGGCCGTGTCCGTAGACCTGCGGGTTCAGTTGATACGCGATGCCGAGGGTTTCCGTGACCTTGCGCGGCAATGGGACGAGCTGATCACCGACAGCGATCACCGCGAGCCCTTTTACAGCTGGATCTGGTTCGACACCTGGTGGAGACATTTTCACCGCGGTGGTGAGCTGTTTGTCGTCACCGTCGAGGACCCCCTCGGCCGGCTTCAGGTGATCGCGCCCTTCATGCGGCGCAGGCAGCGGTTCGCCATTCAGCACCTCGGATTCGCGTCCAATCCCATCAGCCCGAACAACCGCATCCTCGTTCGTCACGGCTTCCCGGCGAGCGAAGCCGTCAGGCTCGTCATGCGTTGTCTCGCCGAGCATCGGGATCAGTGGGATAGAGGCCGGCTGCTGAACATGCCCGAAACCGCGGAGCTCGTCGGCGCGATGAGCGAGGCCGGCGAATCGTTCGGTTTCCGCCTGCACCAAACGAGCGGATGGCAGAGCGCCTATGTCGCCCTGAACGGGAGCTTCGACGAGTATCTCACCAGCCAGTTCCGAAGTAACCGGCGGCGGGGCATCAGGCAAAAGGTCCGCCAGTTGTCCGAGCTACCCGGATACCGGGTACTGGAGTTTCGGCGTCCCGAAGAGATGCCGCGGGCTCTCGACCTCGCCTTCGCCGTGTCGAAGGCGAGCTGGAAGCAGGAGGAAGGCACGGACATGGGCGGCGCGGACGATCTGCGGGCCTTCTACCGCGAGATCAGCGAGCGGCTGGCGGAGCGGGGCGGGGTGCGGATTCTGGTGGCGTTGCTGGATGACAGGCCGATCGCCGTGCACTTCTATCTCGTCTCCGCGGGGTCGGTTTATCTGATCGTCAACGATTTCGACCACGACTACCGGCAGCGGTCACCCGGGACGGTGCTGCTCTACCAGTCGATCGAACGCCTGTTCGAGGAAAGGTCCGTCGGTCGGCTGTGCTTCGGCGGATACCTGTTCGATTACAAAAAGGTCTGGGCTACCGGTGTCCATCCGCACGTCACGATCGAGCTCTATCATGGCCGGCCCTACTCACGCCTCATCGGCTGGCTCAAGCGCCGCTTCGGGTCGCGAGCGCCGGGCGTCGCCGATCCGGGATACTACCAGCGGCAGGTGGGCGGGCCGTTTCCGAGCGCGGCGGGGCCCGCGGACCCGCGCCCCAGGATGCTGGAGGTCCTTCCCGGCCCTTGATCATGCGTGATCGGGGGCCATCTTCTGCGCCGAGGCGGTACCGCGCCGCGCCGATGAATCGACGAGTGCGCCTGTTGCCCGAGGATAACCTTGCATGACGAACAAGCTTTTCCACCGTTGGACGGTTTTCTGCCTGCTTGCGCTTCTTGGCGCCTGCTCGCAGGGACCGAAAGGACCCTACGATCGCCACGCGGATCCGGCTTGCCGATTTCGACCAGGCGCTGCACGAGGCGGGTGCGGCGAACAAGTTCGTCCTGGTCCTGTTCGGCGCGAACTGGTGTCCCGAGTGCCGTGGGCTGGAGGACCAGCTCGGCAAGGAGCCGCTGCGCGGGCTGTTGGCCAAGCGCTTCGTCCTGGTGCACGTCGACATCGGCAACTGGGACAGGAACATGGATTTTGTCGGGCGCTTCGGCACACCCGTCGATAACGGTATCCCCGCGATCGCGATCGTCGAGCCTGGAGGCAAGGTGCGATTCGTGTCCACCGCCGGAGAGATGGCGAATGCCAGCAGCAAGACCAACGGCGAGTTGACCCAATGGCTCAGTGGCCTGATCGGACCGCACCCGGGGTAGGGATCCCTGCCACTCTCCACGGATCGCTTTCCGGAGTCGGTTAACGCCGTCGGGCCGGAGACACCGTCGCCGCACGGCAACAGGCTTGACGTCGAGCTTCGCGCAATCCTCGCCCCCACGGCGCGGACGGCCGCTCGCGCAGCGATGGTTGCGGCACCAGGGAAATGTGGCATTGGACGTGCTAGAGGAAACCAGCGGCGCGGTTGCGTACGATACGCAACAGTCGTCGCCCCGGGGTAAAGCGGTCTCCCGCCGGTAAGCATCTCGCGCCAGGGCACCGACGGAAAAGATCGCAGTCTGTTGATACGCATAGATTTTTCAATGAGATGCAAGCGTCTTGTCGGAGTTGTGGAGACGAAACCTCCGGGTAACTACGGATTGCGCCTTGACGCGGGCTTAGCGAGTCTTAAGCTTGTGTTGCGAAACGGCACGGAAGATGGGGCATATCCCACAGCGTGCCGGCGGTGTTAACCACCGCTTACAGGATGACAACTAGGACGTACGGTTCCACGTCCACAAATAACAAGATTCGCGAGGGTTGGTAGCTTAACCGAGGCCCCTGCCGTGGTGACTTTGGGGCGATTCCATGTGGTTAAGGAGTCTCTGGATGAGAGAACAGCCGACCAAGTTGGCAGCCGTGCTCGAGGAGTACTGTTCGGGGCATGAACTCGAGGAGCTGACCCGCGCGCTGCTCTCCGCGCAGGAGGAGGAGCGGCGGCAGATCGCCTCGGACCTGCACGACGAGATCGGGCAGTGCCTGAGTGCGGTCCAGTTCGCGATCGGCGGCTTGCGGCATCAGATGGGGGATCGTGCGACCGACGCCGAGGACGAGATGTTCGCCTGCCTGGTCGGACGCGTGTCCAAGACCATCGGCGAAGTCCGCCGCATCTGCATGGGGCTGCGGCCGCCGATGCTCGACGACATCGGGATCGTGAGCACCATCGACTGGTACTGCGGCGAGCTTCGTCAAGTGCTGCCGAACCTGGACCTGGTCGAGACCGTGAGCGCGGATGAGGACGCGATCCATCCGACGGTCAAGGTCGCGATCTTCCGCGTCCTGCAGGAGGCGTGCGGCAACGCCTGCAAGCATGCGCGGGCCAGTCGGCTGTCCGTGCGCCTGGAGACGGACGCCGAGCAAATCCGGCTCGAGGTGGAAGACGACGGAGTGGGGTTCGATCCCTCTGCCGCCAGGGGCTCCGCGAGGGGAATGGGGCTCGCCAGCATGCGCGAGCGTGCGGCGATGAGTAACGGCAACGTGATGCTCGAGTCGCAGGTCGGGAAGGGGACCCGGATCCTGGCCGTCTGGCCCTCGCAGGAGCCGGTCGTGCGCACGCCGCCGCTCTGCCTCGTCTGAGGGTCTGAGGGTCCCGCCCGGCGGGCGGTCAAGTCGCCCAGGTGGCCTGGAAGGCGTAGCGGCCGGTCTCGGTCCGCGTCGCGTCGAAGGTCCCGCCCGATAGCACGGCGCTCTCCCAGCAGGCGGCGATCGGGTGCTGATCGGCCGGCGGCTCGGCCTCGTCGTCCGCCAGCGACTCGAACGCTACCCCGAGTCGCAATCCCCCGTCCTTCGCCAGCGTGATGCGGATGTCCCCGATCCCCGTCATGCCGACCAGCTGCTTCAGCGTCTGCTGGACGATGCGGAAGATGACGCTCTTCAGCGCCTCCGGAACCTCATCTTCAGTCAGTGCGATGTCAGCCGCGATTCTCTCCTGGCCATCGATTTGCGCCGCCTCCTGACACAGTGACCGGATGGTGGCGAGCAGTCCGAAATCGTCCAGGGCGGGCGGGCGCAGCTCCACTGCGAGGGCGCGGATCTCGCGCATCGCGTCCTGCAGCAGGGGTACGATCTCTCCGTTCCCGGCCATTCGCGACGGGTCCTGCTCCGGGCCGGCGGCCCGGGCGAGGGCCTCTACCCTGATCTTGACCGCGGCCAGGGTTTGCGCGATCTCCTCGTGCAGTTCCCATGCGACACGGCGCCGTTCGCTCTCCTCATGCGCCAGCATGCGCGCGGACAGCGCCTGCAGCGTCTGGTTGCGCTCGATGATGGTGGCCTGCTGCTGGGAGATGATCCGCTCCGCGCGGCGCACCACGAGGAACAGCACGGAATAGAGCGCGATCAGGATCACCGCGATGCCGGCGTCGATCAGCAACTCGCTGTGAGTCATGGAACGGACGATGGGGTTGACGTCGGTGTAGATCTCGAACACGCCGACGGGCTGGGGGTCGCCGGGCTGCCGGATGGGGACGTAGGTCTCGATCAGGTTGTCGTCGCCGCTGGCGGGTCCGGAAAAGAAGAATCGGTCCCGGTAGCTCAGCTCGCTGCGGACCTCGCCGCGCATCGAGCCGAGAAAGCGCGGGTTGGCGCTGTCGTTGGTGCCGATCTCATGCGCCCGGGTCGAGTAGACGACAATCCCGTCCCGGTCGTAGATCTTGACGCGCTCGATCGGCGTGTCCCGCACCGAGGCTTCGATCAGGTTGGCGAGACCGGGGGCACGCCGACCGGCGCTTCGCCTATTGCGCCATTGACCTCGGTGCGCAGAAAACCCAGCAGTTGGGGCAGGACGGCGTTCACCGCCGTGGTCGCGACCGAGACGTTGCCGCGTTCGCCGAACTCGGAAACGATCCGGATCGAGAGCTCGCGATGAAGGACGGCCAGCAGCGCCGCCGTGACCAGGACGCCGACCAGGCTGACGAGGGCATAGCGGCGCGAGAACGCGAGCGGGGCGCCCGGGTCGGCTGAGGTCGTCATGGAATGGCGCGGCGGGTCAGCGCGCCACGAGGCCGTTTTCGATCGCGAAGCTGGTCAGCTCGACCGCGCTGTGCAGATCGAGCTTTCTCATGACGTTGGCCCGGTGCTTCTCCACCGTCTTGGTGCTGATGCAGAGGCACTCGGCGATCTCCCGGTTCTTGTGTCCCTCGGCGATCAGCTTGACCACCTCGCGCTCCCGGTCCGTCAGCTTGTCCAACGGCATGGCGGGGCTGGCGGTCGACGACTGTCCGAGGTATCCCCCCACGACTTTACCGGAGATCTTCGGGCTGAGGAAGATGCCGCCCGCGCTCACGCTGCGAATCGCCGCCAGCAGGTCCTCGTGGGTGTCGTCTTTCAGCAGGTAGCCCTCGGCGCCGGCGGCGAGGGCCGCGCGCACGTGCTCGTCGGACTTGTGCGCGGTCATCGACGATCACCTTGGTCCGGTGGCCGCGAAGCCTGATCTGCTTGATTGCCTCGGTGCCGTTCATCAGCGGCATGGAGAGGTCGATCAGCAGGAGGTCGGGTTCCAGCTGCTTGACCTTTGCAACCGCTTCCAGCCCGTTCTCCGCCTCGCCCACCACGTCCAGGTCCGGCGCCATGGCGAGCAGGGACTTGATGCCAGCCCGCAGCATGGCGTGATCCTCGGCGAGCAGAATGCGCTTCTTGTCCATCCCCCTGTTCTTCCTGCGCTGTGGCGGTGTTGGGTTGAAGGGCGGGGCAGGCGGGCCGAGCTCGCCTGCCGCCCGAGCTGCGGTGAAGGTTAGCACAGGGGTGATCGCGGTAAATGGGACCTGAGCCCCATTCCACGCCCTCACACGCGATGGTGGGGTGCGTAGATGCCGCCTACGCGATTTGCCGCCTCAATATGCAGGTTTCCCCCCGCATCCCGCCGTTTACCGGATGTGGTACAAATGCAAAAAGGGCTCAGTACCCCAATGCGAGGGGGTCGATAATGTTCCAAGCATTGATCGTCGATGATCACAGCGGCTTCCGCGGCAGCGTCTCCTCGTTGCTGCACAAGCAGTTTCCCTTTATCGAGGTGGACGCGGTGGACCGGGGCGTGGATGCGCTGCGCCGGATCCAGGAGCGCGGCGCCGATCTGGTACTGCTCGACATCCGCTTGCCGGGCGCCAGCGGCATCGAGCTGACCAAGGCGATCAAGGCCGGCTGGGACGGCATCACGGTCGTCGTCCTCAGCGCCTTCGATCTGCCCCAGTACCGGCAGGCGGCGTTTCGCAGCGGCGCGGACTGCTTCCTCTACAAGGGCTCCCCCTCCTGCCTGAACGACGTGATCGCCCGCGTGGAAGGCGCGATCCTGGCCCGCGGTCCGGAGCACCTGGGCGCTCGCGCCCGCGTCACCCCCAGCGGCCCGCCGCGGATCGCGGAGTAGGGCGGCGCGGGCCTTCCTGTCACCATCCTCATCCTCGCCGCCGAATCGGTCCGGCACCTCCCCGCGGACCCTCCCTACCCACCCCCTACACAGACCCTACCTGCCGAATAGGGTCTTCCCTCCTGTTAAATGCGGTTTACACCCGCCTGTGCCAAATGGCGCACTCCGTTAGTCTGGTATGCAGGGGTAATTGGTCATCACGGAGTGGTGGCCGGCGCGAAAGCCAGAAGGCCCCGACAACGAAACACCTAGGCATTTGGTCGCGATGCGGAGAAACGGAGCGAACAGCATGAAGAATCCGAGAAGGCAACGAATTCCGATCGGGAGAAGGGTCACCACCCTGCTCCTCGGATGCGGGCTACTGGCGGCGTTCAACGCCCAGGCGGAAGAGGTCACCATCAACGTCGTCGACAACGACGGCGCGGGTGTCAGCGGTTTCCGCTACCTGGTGCAGGAGGACACCACCTATGCGATGGATCCCTTGAATCCGCCGGCGCTGACCGATCAGCTCGGGCTGAACTTCCACAAGAGCTTCCACCCCATCGCCCAGAGCGCCGGTCAGGGCGTAACCGGCACCTCGGGCGGCAGCTCGGCGATCGTCGACGTGCCCCCCGGCCGCTACTACGTCTCGATTCTCGCTTACGCCGGGAATGCCGTGAGCGGTGCGCCGGTGACCGTGCCGGCTGGCGGCACCAGCGTGGACGTGACGGTGCAGCAGCACCCGATACCCACGGCCCAGATCGCGGTCTATTTCTTCCACGACTGCTACCCGCTCAACGGCACCCCGGATCTGCCGGAGGAGCTTGCTGTCGAGGGGACGCCTCAATGGACGACCGCGAGTTGCACGCCCGACTCGGGTTTCACGGAAGCCCCCGACTTCACCAAGTTCAACGTCGTGCTCGAGGAGCCAGCCGGCCGGTATGGCATCAGCGGTGGCCCCGTGGTGCGCGACGTCTTCGACAACCCGCTCGGGACCGCCTATGCCACGAGCGGCGACCCGCTCACCGGCCCCGGCGGCTGCCCCGCCCGCGCCGACGGCACCTGTGCGGACGGCACCCTGACGCCCAACCCCGACGGCACCCTGACCATCAAGAACATCCCCCCGGGCAAGTACGGCATCATCGTCACCCCGCGACGCCGGCTGGCAGCAGACCTCGACCATCGAGGGCTCGCCGGTGATCGACGCCTGGGTCAAGGCCAACGAGCCGCCCTTCATGGTCGAGTTCGGCCTGCCCGGGCCCGCACGTCTTCGTCGGCTTCACCCAGCAGCGCAACAACCTTTCCGGTGGCGGATCCGCGACCGTCAGCGGCACCATCACCGACATGCACATGTCGCGTCCGCCGGCCACCGAGCTCTTCAGCGGCCGGCCCTTCCCGGGCTGCTGGGTCGCGGTCAACGAGGGCGGCGCCGCCCCGGGCATCAACCGCTATGCCGCGCCCTGCGACGGCGACAGCGGCTTCTCCATCTCGAACGTCCCCGCGGGCGACTACGAGCTCAAGGTCTTCGACGCCGACGCTCGACGTCGTCATCGCCACCCAGGGCTTCACCGTCGATGCCAGACGGCAACTGCAACGGCGCCCTGTCGGGCTGCGACTTCGGCGAGGTGCCGGTGTTCCAACTGGTTCAACCGCCTGACCACCTACATCTTTAACGACGACAACCAGAACGGCTTCTGGGACGGCAACGAGAGCCAGCGCTGGGCGCAGAGAGCGGCCCGGTCAACGTGCGCTGGCGCGACGGCACCGTCTACCAGAGCTTCGCGCACCGACTTCGAGGGCGCCGCGCCCTTCGACGAGTCCTTCCCCTGGTTCCACTGGATGGTGGCCGAGGTCGGCTTCACCAACAAGAAGGCCACCGGCGCCACCGTCGTGGTGGACGCGGGCGGCGAGGTGGACACCAGCACCGACGCCTTCCCCGGCTTCGGCGAGCTGACCCCGCAGCTGCAGTCCGAGAATGGCGGCCTGGAACCTGGCGCACCGAGGCCGGTCCGGTCCTGACCCAGGCCTTCCAGGGCTTCCTCGGCCAGACCAACGTCATCCAGTTCGGCAAGACCGATTACCTGGTCAGCGATTTCAGCGACGCTGCCCGTCCGACCTACGTGGGCGAGAACGGCGGCATCTCCGGCATGGTGTTCAACACCGTCACCCGCGCCGAGGACGACCCGCGCTTCGCCGCGGCCGAGGAGCTGGGAGCCCGGCGTGCCGCGCGTGCAGGTCAACCTCTACGCCGACGGCGACATCGACTCGCCGGTCTTGGTTCGGCCGTTCCGTCGCTTTCCCGAACGGCACCGGCGACGTCGACTGGAACGGCGACGGTGTCGTACGACGCCGACGACGACGTGATCGACGACATCAACGGCGACGGCGTGGTGACCCTGGCCGACGTCGACAACTACCCGCTCGGCTGGGGCCTGCGAACGGACCGGCGTCACCGACGAGACTGCCGGAGGATCGTCGACCGACAACGGCAACGGCGACCGTATTCGACCTCGGCGACGCCCTCGCCGTCACCTGGACCGACAGCTGGGACGACAACACGCCCACCAACTGCCAGGGCGCAGAACAACCTGGGCGCCATCGGCATCGCGGACGACCGCTGCTTCGACGGCATGCGCAACTGGAACCAGGTGCGCCCCGGCGTCTTCGACGGCGGCTACGCCTTCAGCGAGTACGACCTGGCGCATCTGCGCGCGGTCAACCCGAGGCGCGCAGCCGCAGATCCAGGGCTTCTACGACTACGTCGAACAGCAGCCGTCTCGCGCCGGCAGTGGCGGCCACCCTCCAGCTCGGCCTGCTGCCCGCCGCCGACTACATCGTCGAGGCGGCCACGCCGCCGGGCTTCCAGACCCTGCGCGAGCACCACCAGAACGTGAGCTTCGGCGACGAGTTCATGCCGGCATCCGGAGGCCCTGCCGCCGGTGTGCGTCGGTCCCGAGCAGACGGTGCCGCCGTACTTCGCGCACTCGCGACCATGGACGGAGCGGCTGCAACCTGATCGCGGGTCTCGACGCCGCGGAGAACGCGGCGCCCTTCGCCGACGAGCTCGCGCCCGCTCTGCGACCAGAAGATGGTGGGCTGTCCGGCGGCCAGAACGCCGCCGCCGACTTCCTCCTGGTCAGCGACGTGCCCTTCGCCGCCAACGTCACCGGCGTGATCCTCAACGACCTGGCCAACGAGTTCAATCCGAACTCCCCGGCCTTCGGCGAGAAGTACGCGCCGCCGCTGGTGCCGGTCGGCTTCTATGACTGGAACGGCAAAGAGGTCAACCGCGTCTACGCCGACCAGAACGGCCGCTACAACGCCATGGTGCCCTCCACCTGGACGGCCAACCTCAACATGCCCTCCGGCATGTCGCCCAACATGCTGGTCGCCTGCATGAACGACGCCGGCCCGATCCCGCGACCCGCTGAACCCGGGCGCAGATGATCGTGGACCCGTACTTCAACCCGGCCTTCAGCCAGTTCTGCTACACCTTCCAGTACATGCCGGGCTCGACCACCTACCTCGACACCCCGGTGGTGGCGATCGCGGCCTTCACCACGCCCGTCCACCTTCCCGGTGGACTGCGAGGTGCCGCACCGCACGCCGATGGTGCGCGACGTGCGCAACGCGAGCACGCGCACGGCGATCGGGCCCTTCGTGGTCGGGCAATTCAGGACCCCGGAGACCAGATCCGCATCCGCTCCATGGGCTAGCCAGCAGGTGCCGAACCCCGAGTGGGACGGCACCGACTCCGGCCGACCAGTTCATCACCCGCAACTACGGCTTCGGCAGACGCCAGCAACGGTGCTAGCTGGTCTGAGCTGGAGGACGCGGACGGCAATCGCACGCCGCTTGCCATCGACAGCTGGAACCGGCAACCGTGATCGTCGCCACGGTGCCCGCAGGGACGCCGCCGGGCGAGTACCAGGTGGTGGTGACCCGCGACGCCGGCGGCAGGCATCGCGTCCGCTCGAGTCCGAGATCGGCGTCACCCTCACCGTCGGCGCCGAGACTTCGGGCGGCCTACGGCGTCGGTGGGCGATTCGCCCGAACGGCCGAGCTCTACGACGTGTGGACGCGTGCCGGACAACTTCCCGACCATCCAGGCCGCCATCGACGGCGCGAACCCCGGCGACCTGATCCTGGTGGCGCCCGGCGAGTACAACGAGCTGCTGGTCATGTGGAAGCCCGTCAAGCTCCAGGGCTGGGGCGCCGGCTCGGTGATCCTCAACGCCCGCCAGTCGCCAGACCGAGTCGGTCGAGCTGTGGCGCGCCAAGATCGACGAGCTGCTCGACGGAAGCGTCGCCAACGGCGAGATCAGCCTGCTGCCGGGCCAGGGCAACAACGTCGGCGGCTTCCCGGCGCTCGGTGCCCCGGCCTTCCCGACCGAGGAAGGGGCGGGCATCTTCGTCGCCGGCAGCGACACGTCGGCGCCCAACCGCTTCAACGTGCTGGCCAACCGCGGAGCCCGTATCGACGGCTTCAACATCATCGGCGCCAGCCAGGGCGGCGGCATCGTGGTCAACGGTTACGCCGGCTGGATGAACATCGGCAACAACCGGATGCAGGCCAACGCCGGCTTCTACGGCGGCGGCATCCGTGTCGGCCACCCGGGCCTGACCGCGGACGAGGCGACCTACACCGACGCGGTGAACGACCGCATCCGCATCCACCACAACCAGATCGTCAAGAACGGCGGCATGGGCGGGGCCGGCGGCGGCATCTCGCTGCACACCGGCGCCGACCAGTACCGCGTCCAGGACAACTGGGTGTGCGGCAACTTCAGCCAGGGCAACGGCGGCGGCATCGGCCACATGGGCCTTTCCAACGGCGGCCGCATCGAGCGCAACGACGTGCTGTTCAACGAGTCCTTCAGCCAGGCCAACTCGGTCCAGGGCGGCGGCATCTACGTCGGCGGTGAGCCGGCGCTGGCCGCGACCGACGTCGAGGCACGCCGCTGCTGCTCTCCGAGGGCACGGGTAACGTGGTCGTCGACGCCAACCGCATCCACGGCAACCTGGCCGGTGCCGGCGACGGCGGCGGCATCGCGGTCGTCAACGCCAACGGCATCGACGTCGCGGAGAACCTGGACGCCGCCAACCGGTGGTGGGACGTGGCCCTGTACAACAACATGATCACCAACAACGTCGCCGGGCGAGCGGGCGCGATCACGCTCCAGGACTCCCTGGAGGTGCACGTGCAGAACAACACCATCGCCAACAACGAGTCCACGGCGACCGCGGCGCTGGCCTTCACGCCGGGCAATCCGAACCAGTCCAATCCGCTTCCGGCGGGTGTGGTGTCGCGGGTGCACGGGGTGGATATGGCGCACCTGCTGCTGGGGTCTCGCCGCGGCGACCTGCCGCTCAACGGCAACCGCTGGATGGAGTACCTGACCTTCTCCGACGCCAACCTCAACAACAACATCCTGTTCGGCAACCGGTCGTTCTACTGGTGGAACTACGGACCGACCCGGGACGCCCTCACCGAGTTCGGGCTGTTCCCGGCCAACTGCACCACGTCCCCGAACAGCACCTGCGACCTGGTCAACTTCGTCGACTACACGCGACGACTGGCAGTGCTCGACGGCATCGTGGATACGGGCGACGAGATGTTCCTCCGCTTCAACCTGCTCACCTCCGGACCGCCGGACGCGGCAACCTACAGCGGTTCGGCGGAGCAATATCGATACCCTCGATCCGCTGTTCCTCAACCCGGTCTTCAACGTGGGCAACGACGGTGTCGACATTCCGGAGTTCACCACGCTGCAGACGGCGGCCGCGCTGGACGAGGGCGGCAACTTCATCCAGGTGGCCTTCGGCCCCTGACCATCGTCGAGCTGGGAAGCAACCCGAACCACGGGTGTTCTACGACTACCACATCGCGGAGAACTCGCCCGCCCGGGACGTGGGTCAGAACGTCAACCTCAACGGCCCGCTGGGAGAGGACTTCGACGGTGACGCTGCGTCGCAACGGCGGCGACAACGACATCGGCGCAGACGAGTACGTGCAGTAACCGAGACGGACCGGGTGAGCCGCCGGCCCGCGGAACGTTCCGCGGGCCCGGTGGGCTCGCACCGGATCAGGCACACAAGAGAGGATAACGAGCGATGAATGGTTCCTTCAGAAAACGTGCTCTCCAGGCCGCCGTCTCGCTGGCGCTGCTCGGAGGGTTGGGGGCCGCGCACGCCGCGGTCAATGTACAGTGCGGAAATCCCGGCGATGATACCAACGGCAACGCCATACCGGATTCCGTCGAGAGCGGGGGGGCGGCTCCGACCGGCCCCAACGGCGGCACGGTCAAGTGCATGCACCTGACCGCCGGCGACGGCTTCGCCGAGATGTCCGACGGCCACCCGTCCTACACCTTCGGCTTCGCTGACAAGACGGGCATCGCTGCCCGAGGACGTGATCTCCGAGGGCATCCTCGCCGCGCGCTGGCCGGGGCCCACCATCGAGCTGGACGAGGGCGACGAGCTCTATCCTCTCGCTCACGCAATGTCGGCACCGTGATGCGCGCCGACCTGTTCGACCCGCACACGGTCCACTACCACGGCTTCCCCAATGCCGCCACGGTGTTCGACGGCGTGCCCGAGGTGTCCATCTCCATCAACATGGCTCGACCCTGACCTACTACTACAACATGGTCGAGCCCGGCACCTTCATCTACCACTGCCACGTGGAGGCAACCGAGCACATGGAGATGGGCATGCTGGCCAACCTCTTCGTGCACCCGGTGCAGGACGCGCACGGGTGATCGACGGCACGGTCGAGCTTGCCCGCGCTGGCAACTCAGGCGGAGCGGTTCGGCGGCAGCGGCCCCACGGGCTACGCCTACAACGACGACGATGGCACCACCGCCTATGACGTGGAGGCGCCGATTCAGGTCTCGGGCTTCGACTCGCGACTTCCACGATGCGTCCATCCTGGTGCAGCCGCTGCCCTTCGCCGCACCTGGAGACCAACTACCCGCAGATCAACGGTCGCGGCTATCCGGACACGGTGCTGGACGACGTCGACACCCCGCCGGACCAGTGTGGTGATGCACCCGCCGCGCGACACCGACGGCTCCTACAACGGGACGCCGGGTCCACCGAGCCGCTCAACAACGGCGAGGTCGCCCAGGACATGGGCTCCGCGATCACGGTAGACTGCGGGTGACAAGGCTGCTGCTGCGGCTGTCCAACGTCAGCATCGACCGCTTCTTCACCGTCACGGCGCCGGGCCTGAAGATGAAGATCGTCGGCACCGGCGCCAAGCTGATGCGCAGCGTCGACGGGGTCAAGAACCTCTATGTCGACACCGCCTCGGTCAACTTCGGCGGCGGCGAGACCCACGACGTCATCATCGACACCGCGGGCGTCGCGCCGGGGACCTATTTCCTGACCGCCGCCGAGTTCTACCAGATGAGCAACGCAGACCCAGCTCGACGGCGGCCTGATCACCGAGATCGTCGTCAACTAGCCCGGCGCCACCAGGAGAAGAAGAGCAATGAGAAATCGAACCAAGAGCTGCGGGCGGCTGCTGGGCACCGCTCTTGCTGGGGCTGGGGCTGCTGCCCTGGGCCCCGGCGCAGGCCCAGGCCGCGGTCACGACATCCGCGGCATCGAGGGCACGAACTTCAACCTCTACGCCTCGCCCTTCAACATCAGCCTGCCCGAGGGCTCCAGCCTCTACATGTGGGGCTTCGGCGACCTCGACGCGGGCGGCGGCGCCACCCATCCGGAGGGCAACGGCTTACTCCTGCCCCAGTATCCGGCGCCGACCCTGATCGTCACCGAGGGCGAGCAGGTCACCATCAACGCTCACCAACTACGGTGTGCCCGATCCCGGTATCCGACCGTGGTGGCCGGCGGACAACCCGGTCTCCCTGGTCGTGACGGGGCACGATGTCACAGCGCACGCTGGCGGGACGACGGGCCTGGTGACCAACGGCCGCCAACTTCGGCGAGACGGTGAGCTACAGCTTCACCGCCGGCAAGCCCGGCACCTACGTCTACCACAGCCTGGACGGCCCCAACCCCGGCCTGCATGTCGGAGATGGGCCTGCTCGGCGCGCTGATCGTGCGTCCGGCCGACGGCAGCCGCACCGCCTACGGCGCCGGCACCGGCACCGACTACGACCAGGAGTATCTCTACCTGCTGACCGAGGCGGATCCCGGATGTCCACTTCCAGATGGAGCGCGGGCACTACGGTCACTTCACCAATAACGACCGCTTCGCCACCGTCTACTTCGTCAACGGCCGCGTCTACCCGGACCTGGTGCAGGGCGACTACAACCCGCTGTTCCCGCACCAGCCCTACCAGTCGCTGGCCTTCTCGCATCCGCGCGACAAGGTGCTGGTGCGCAACGTCAACGCCGGCCAGCGACAGCCATCCCTTCCACTACCACGGCGAGAACCTGCGCTTCGTCGGCCGCGACGGCAACATGCTGTCTTCCGAGCGGCGATGTCGCCGACCTCGGCCGCTCCGACAACACCATCAACTCCGCGCCCAAGCAGTCCGTCGACGCCATCTGGACCTGGTCCGGCAAAGACCTGGGCTGGGACATCTACGGCACGACCGCTTGCGCATGCCTGTAACTGGTAACACGGTCTCCGACGGCACGGATGCCGGACTTCGACCCGGTCACCCGCGAGTACTGCCCGGACCACGGCAAGGCCATTCCGGTCAACCTGCCCGGCGTCGCCGAGCTGACCCTGGGCGGCTTCTGGAGCGGCAGCCCCTACATGGGCGACGTCGGCGATCTGCCCCCCGGCGAAGGCGGCCTCAACCCGAACGGCGGCTACTTCTTCGTGTGGCACTCCCACGCCGAGAAGGAGCTCACCACCTTCGACATCTTCCCCGGCGGCAGCCTGAGCGCGATGGTCGTGCTGCCCACAAGCGTCGACATCCACTGAGGGGGAGCAAGCAATGAAAAGGTCTCAAAGACATGAAATCCTATCTCAAGCCGGCGGCGGGCGTCGTCGCGCTGTCGCTGCTGGCCGGGCCAGCCGCCGCGGAGAGTTTCTACCTGTGCGCCAAGGCAGGCCTATCTCAGCCTGCCGGACGGCACGATCAGCGACACCACGAGTGCCGGTGCGGTTCCGATCTGGGGCTATGCGCTGGACGATAACGCCAACCTCGGCGACGGCTGCGGCGGCGCCGTGCAGCTCCCCGGTCCACCCTCGAGGTGACGGACGGGTCGCTGACCATTCACCTGCTAAACGAGCTGCCGGAGCCGACGTCCATCATCATCCCGGGCCAGGCGCTGCCCGTGGTAGCACCCCGACCTGGGTCGAGGTAGATGGCACCGATCCGCGAATGCGAGAACGTCTGCGACGCAGCGCGTCCGCTCCTTCGGCACCGAGGTCGCCGCAAACGGCGCGTACTGGAGCCTACACCTGGGGCACCTCGACGGCCGCGGCACGCTGCTCTACCACAGCGGCACCCATCCGCAAAAGCAGGTCTACATGGGCCTGAGCGGCATGGTGACCAACGACTTCGGCGGCCGGTGAGGTTCTATCGAGCGGCGTGCCCTACGACAATGCGGTGACGCTGTTCTACAGCGACATCGACCCGGCCTTCAACGCGGCCGTCGCGGCCGGCACACTGACGACCGCCATCGACCGCCACCCGACCTGGTTCCTGGTCAACGGCGAGCCCTATGTGGGCGGGGCAACCCCCACGCCGGACATCACCAGCGGCGCCAATGGGTCCTGGTGGAGGGCACGGACGTCCTGCTGCGCCTCGCCAGCACCGCCACCGACACCCACGTGGTCGGTGCTGCAGGGCCTGAACATGACCATCCACGCCGAGGACGGCCAGCAGTACAACTACCAGGAAGGCGACACGTCTTCGCCACGGCGCCGCGGGTGCAGTACTCGGCCATGCTGCCACCGGCCAAGACCAAGGACGCCATCATCGGTCGCGACCGCTGCAGGGCGCTACGCGGTCTACGATGGCGATGGCTACATGACCAATCCCTCCGACCCCGCCGATGAGGCGGTCGGCGACAACGTGGGCGGCATGCTGCGCTTCCTCGCGGTCGAGGGCGGATCAGGACCTCGACGGTGTCGCCGACAGCGTGGACAACTGCCCGGCGGTAGCAACCCCGACCAGGCAGATCCGGACGTTGACGGCGATCGGTGATGTCTGCGACGACACGCGACGGTGATGGCGTTTTCGACGACGTGACAACTGCCCGGCGACGCCGAACACGGATCAGGCCGATCGGACGGCGATGGCTGTCGGTGATGCCTGCGACGACAGACGTGACGCTGACGGCGTGACCGACACGGCGGACAACTGCCCGAACGACCCCGAATCCCGCCAGGCGATCGGACGGTGACGGCATCGGCGATGTCTGCGACAGCAGTCGACACGACGGCGACGCTGTTGCCGATAACCGACAACTGTCCGACCGACGCCGAACACCGACCAGGCCGATGTCGAGACGGTGGACGGCAATGGCGATCGTCTGCGACAACTGACATGGACGCTGATGGCGTAACCGACGACTCGGACCAGGCCCGAACACACCGGCCGGTGAGGCGGTAATCGCCGACGGCTGCTCGCTGAGCCAGATAGACACGGATCTGATGGCGTCAGCCGACAACGTGGACAACTGCCCGTTGGTTCGAATGCCAATCAGGGCGACGCGGACATCGATGGTGTTGGTGACGCCTGCGATAACTGCCCGACGATCGCGAACGCTGACCAGGCAGATATCGACAGCAATGGAATCGGTGATGCGTGCCAGGGCTGCTGCTGCCAGCCACTGACAGTCAAGGTGGATGGCGTGGTGGAGACGCACGATGTGCTCACCTACGACGGATCGCAAGACGTGGTCGGGACGACGGATGTCCTCGATGGCGGGGCGACGCTGCGCATGGTGGGCAACGCTTGGAAGCAGGTGGTGTTGAATGCGCCTTACACGGTCACCCCGGACACGGTGCTCACTGTGACCTTCAGCAGTTCGGTGCAGGGAGAGATTCATGCCATTGGGTTCGACACGGACGATAGCCATCAGCGCGAACCGGACGTTCCAGCTCTACGGGACGCAGACCTGGGGCATCCAGAGCTACCCACAACTACGCAGGCGGCGGCATGGCCGTGACCTACGAGATCCCGGTGGGACCTTCTACACGGGATCCTTCAGCCGAATGGTCTTCGCCATGGACCATGATGTGGCCAGCGCGACAGGCGAGAGCGTGTTCAGCAACATCAGCATCTCAGACGCCGCCCCGCCCCCGCCCCCGGTGACGCAGCTGAACGTTATGGTCGACACAACCCCGCTCGCACTGGACGTGCTGCCCTATGGCTTCGACCAGGACCGGTGTCGACGACGACGCTCCAGATACCGCGGAGGGAGAACCCTGAGTATGGTGGGCAACGCATGGAAGCAGGTGCAATTCAACTGCACCGTCGGGGCGGCGACGACGCTGAGCTTCGACTTCTCCAGCGGCACTCAGGGAGAGATCCACGGCATCGGGTTCGACAAGGATGACGGCATCAGCGCGAACCGGACGTTCCAGCTCTACGGGACCCAGACTTGGGGCATCCAGAGCACCCACAACTACGCCGGCGGAGTGGTGATGGACTTCCGATTCCTGCGGGCACCTTGTTAGCTTCTTCGGACAGACGTTCACCAGGCTGATCTTCGCCATGGACCACGACGTGGCCAACCCCACGGGCGAGAGCGTGTTCAGCAACATCGTCGTGACGGGCTGCGGTTCCCTAACCGATCAGCGCATGCTAACACCGGCCCCCCTCCCGCGGGAGGGGGCTGGGCTCTGGAAAGCAGTTAGCGGCCGGTCACCTCTCGGTGGCCTGGCCGAGGAGGAAGTCGGAGATGAAGTTCGCAAGTAACGCAACAAGGAACCGGCTCGGTCCGTTCGGCTCAGTGCTCGCCCTGGCGGCGGCATTGAGCGGGGCGCAGGCCGCGGTTGCGGAGGAGGTGCCAGCGGAGGGCTCTAAAACAGCAGTGACCGAGGAGCCGAATACGACGACTACGAGCCGTCCGGCAGTGACCCTCGAACAGATTCAATCCGCCATCGTCGAGGCCGCGCAACAGCGCGACGAGGCGATGGCGCCCGACCCGAGCGTGCCCAAGTCGATCACCGAGAAGTGGGGGGTCGAGGTCATCCGCATCGACTACACGGCGGATGGGTACTGGCTCGGATTTCGCTTCCGCGTGACGGACGTGGACAAGGCGCTGCCGCTGTTCGACAGCCGCATCAAACCCTACGTGGAATCCGAGGAAACCGGCGTCAAGCTCGCGGTGCCCACGGCGGCCAAGGTGGGTGCGCTGCGCACCACCAACCGCGGGAAGAACATCAAGCCGGACAAGATCTACGCGATCATGTTCTCGAACCCGGGCGCCCAGGTGAAGCCGGGGCAGAAGGTCTCGGTGGTGATCGGGGACTTCAAGGTCGAACACCTGACAGTCAACTGAAAAGGTTGCGCATGAATTCCAAGTTAAGCTCCCTGGTCGCCGCGCTCGCGATGGCTTTCGGCAGCGCCGCGCCCGCGGGCACGCTGGCGCCCACCCTGCAGCACGCGATGAAGCTCGCCGGCGATCAGGGAGACCTTCCAGTCATCGTCCAGTTCGCGGAGCAGGTCGATATCGAGGCGCTGCGCCTGGACGCCGCCCGCACGGCAGAGAGCCTGTTCCCCGACGACACCAAAAAGAGCACCAAGGAACGCGTCAAGCTGATACGCAAGACGCTGGTCCAGGACCTGAAGAAGCAGGCCAAGGACTCGGCGAAACAGGTCGAAAAGTTCCTCAAGTCCCACAAGGAAAACCGTAAGCTCAAGCTCCTTTGGAGCCGAAACAGCGTTGTGGGGGAGGTGCCGATCCGCTTGCTGCCGGAGCTTGCGGAGTTGCCGGGCGTCGAGGTCGTGCGGTGGGACGCGACCATACAGGGGCCTGGCCCCAGCTCCGCGCCCACGGGGGTCACGGACTGGAATCTCCCCGCGACCGGGGTCCAGGGCCTCTGGGATCTCGGGCACGCCGGTCAGGGTGTGGTGGTGGCCAGCCTCGACACCGGTGTCGATGCGTCACATCCCGCCCTCGGGCCCAGGTGGCGTGGGGGCAGCAACAGCTGGTTCGATCCCAACGGACAGCACGCGACCCCGGCGGACGTCAACGGCCACGGCACGCAGGTGATGGGCCTGATGGTCGGCGGTGACACGTTCGGTTACCAGGTCGGCATGGCGCCTGACGCCCAGTGGATCGCGGCCAAGATCTTCAACGATGCGTTCCCGCCCGTGGCTAGCCTCAGCGGTATCCACGAAGCCTATCAGTGGGTCCTGGACCCGGACGACAATCCAGCGACGGACGATGCCCCGGATATCGTCAACAATTCCTGGAATCTCACCGGCACCATCAACCAGTGTAACCAGGAGTTCTCGACGGACCTCGCGCTGCTGGCGGCATCTGACATCGCCGTGGTGTTTGCGGGCGGGAACTATGGCCCGGGGGCGGATACCAGCGTCAGCCCCGCCAACGACCCCTCCGTGCTGGCGGTTGGCTCCGTCGACATCAATCTCGACGTGGATTTTCAGAGCAGCCGTGGCGCGGGTGCCTGCGACGGCGGGATCTTCCCGCACCTGATGGCCCCGGGCGAGCAGGTGATGACGGCGGACCGGGTGCCGACGTATCTCAACTGGGTGTCCGGGACCTCGTTCGCGGCACCCCACGTGTCGGGTGGCATGGCGGTGCTGAAGGGCGCCTTCCCGGAGGCGACCGCAACCCAGCTCAAGTCCGCGCTCACGGAGACAGCGCTCGATCTCGGCGTTGGCGGACCGGATCACGATTACGGCAATGGACTGATCGACCTGGCCGCGGCCTACGACTGGCTGGCGTTGCAGTTCGATATCACCCCGGGCTCCGATCCGACGAGCTTTCAGTTCAGCGCTGCCGACGTACAGCATCGACGAGAACGTGGCCACCCTGGCGGTGACGGTCACTCGCACCGGCAGCAGCGTCGGCGCGGTATCCGTCGACTACGCGACCGCCGATGGAACGGCCATCGCGGGAACCGACTATGAGGCAGCGTCCGGCACCCTAAACCTGGCGGACGGCGAGGTCAGCGGAAGCTTTTCCGTAACCGTTCTCGACGACAGCCTGGTCGAGGGAGATGAGGACCTGACCGTCACCCTGAGCAATCCAGTCGGCGGCGTCTTGGGCACGCCCGCGAGCGCCCAGGTTACCCTGCTGGACGACGATGTGCTGGACACTGACGACGATGGTGTCAGCGACGCACTGGACCTGTGTCCCGATACCCCTCCGGGCGAACCGGTCGATGTCAACGGTTGCGCGGACAGCCAGCTCGACGGCGACGGTGATGGGATTGCCAACGGCGTCGACAACTGCCCGGCCGCGGCGAATGCCGATCAGGCCGACGCGGACGGAGATGGCATCGGCGATGTCTGCGACGATGACGTCGACGGCGATGGTGCGTTGAACGCAGCCGATAACTGTCCGTTGAACGCAAACGCCGATCAGGCCGATGCGGACGCAGACGGCATTGGCGATGTCTGCGACGACGATATCGACGGCGACAGTGTGCCGAACGCGACTGACAACTGCCCGAACATTGCAAATGCCGACCAGGCCGATACAGACGGCGATGGGCATCGGCGATGTGTGCGATGCGCTGACCGACAGCGACGGTGACGGAGTTGCCGACAGCTCTGACAACTGCCCGGCGGTAGCCAATCCCGGTCAGCAAGACACGACGGAGACGGCATCGGCGATGTTGCGATGCGCTGACCGACAGCGATGGGACGGATTGCCGACAGCACCGACAATTGCCCAACGCTGCGAACGCCGATCAGGCCGACACGGACGGAGACGGCCTTGGTGATGCCTGCGACGCCCTGACTGATAGCGATGGCGATGGCGTAGCCGACAGTGCCGACAACTGCCCGGCGGTGGCTGATGCTGGCCAGGAAGACACGGACGGTGACGGCATCGGCGATGCTGCGATCGTCTGACCGATAGCGACGGTGACGGAATTGCCGACGGAGTCGACAACTGCCCGGCGGTGTCCAACCCAGGACAGCAAGACACGGACGGAGACGGCATCGGTGATGCGTGCGATGCGCTGACGGATAGCGATGGCGACGGAATTGCCGACAGTGCGACAACTGCCCGGCGGTGTCCAACCCCGGTCAAGAAGACACGGACGGCGACGGTATCGGCGATGCCTGCGATGCGCTGACCGACAGCGACGGCGACGGGATTGCCGACAGGCCGACAACTGCCCGGCGGCGGCCAACCCGGCCAGGAAGACACGGACGGCGACGGTATCGGTGATGCGTGCGATGCGCTGACCGACAGCGATGGCGATGGGATAGCCGACAGCGCCGACAACTGCCCGGCGACGCCAACCCCGGCCAGGAAGACACGGACGGAGACGGCATCGGCGATGCGTGCGATGCGCTGACCGACAGCGATGGTGATGGGGTTGCTAGACAGCGCTGACAATTGCCCGCGTGAGCTCCGAATGGCGACCAAGCCGACGTCAGACGGAGACGGCGTTGGCGATCCGTGCGACAACTGCCCGGCTGACGCCAATCCGGGTCAGGAAGACGCGGACGGCGACGGAATCGGCGACGCCTGTGAGGTTGTCGTGCCGACCCAGTTGACGGTCACGATCGACGACGTACCGCAGAGCTACGATGTCGTGACCTACGGCGGCAGCCAGGACGAGGTGGGACGACGGACTCCTCGACGGTGGGGCGACGCTGCGCATGGTGGGCAACACCTGGAAGCAGGTGGTGTTGAATGCGCCGTACACGGTCACTGCCGATACGGTGCTCACGGTGACCTTCAGCAGTGGTGCGCAGGGCGAGATCCACGGCATCGGGTTCGACACGGACAACGGCATCAGCGCGAACAGGACGTTCCAGCTCTACGGGACGCAGACGTGGGGTCATCCAGACGCTACCGACACTACCCGGCGGCGGACTGGTCGACCTACGCGATCCCGGTGGGGAGCTTGCTACACGGGTACCTTCCCGCGTCTGATCTTCGCCATGGACCACGATGTGGCCAACGCGACGGGCGAGAGCGTGTTCAGCAACATCAGCATCACGACCACGCCCGTAGATAGTGACGGTGACGGCGTAGCGACGCGCTCGACCGTGCCCTAACACCCCGCGGTGGACGACGCACGGCTGCTCGGCAGCAGCTCGACAGCGTCGACGGCGTGAGCGACGCGCTCGACTGTGCCGAAACCCGCGGTGAGACGGTGACGTCGACGGCTGCTCGGCCGTCAGCCAGGACGCAGTGTGTCACGTACGGTCGACGCAGGGTACGAGTGGCGACCTACGGCGGCAGCAGGACGGGTTGGGCGACGGACCCTGAGCATGGTGGGCAATGCCTGGAAGCAGGTGCAGTTCAACTGCGTGGTCGGGGCGGACGACCCTGAGCTTCGACTTCTCGAGCGGCACCCAGGGGGAGATCCACGGCATCGGGTTCGACACGGACGACGGCATCAGCGTCGAACAGGACGTTCCAGCTTTACGGGACCCAGACCTGGGGCATCCAGGACGTACCCACAACTACGCCGGTGGCGGAGTGGTCACGAACTACTCGATTCCGGTGGGTAGCTTCTACACGGGGAGCTTCATCGCGCCTGATCTTCGCCATGGACCACGACGTGGCCAACCCCACGGGCGAGAGCGTGTTCAGCAACATCGTCGTGACGGGCTGTAACTGACGGCGCTTGCCAGACCCCGCCCCCTCCGCTGGAGGGGCGGGACTCAGGCAGGCAGGTATAAGGCCGGATCGCGTCTGCAGTGATCTGGCTGCGGAGTCGGGCCGCAACCTGGCAAGCGGTGCCCGTACATTACCCGCGGCTAACGGCACGGAACTCCCCGAGCAGCCTATCTCCTCACCGGTGCCGTGATGTAGTCTATGTTCCGATACACGTCGCTCGTCGTAGACTCCCCCAACGCCAGAAGTAAACAGGAAGAGGTTCCCAGGATCATGTATCGCCCAGAAATAATCCGAGATATCTCACTCGCGTTGGTTGCCGCGGCCATGCTCGGCTGGCTCGGAGCGCCCGTGATGGCCAGCCAACACGACGAAGGGCACGAGCACCATCACCAACCGGCAGAGTCCGTGGACCATAGCCAGCACGAACAGGCCATGGATCACTCCCAACACCAGGCAGAGAACGCTGCGGAGGACGACCCGCATGCCCATCACCGCGCGATGATGGGGCAGAAGGGCTACCAGCGTTCGGAGCATGCCTACCCGCTCAAGGACTTCGAGCTGGTCTCGATGGCGGGCGAGGAGACGAGCCTGCTCAAGGAGCTGGATACGGACCGTCCGGTGATGGTCAACTTCATCTTCACCACCTGCACGACCATTTGCCCGGTGATGAGCGGCATCTTCGCGCAAGTCCAAAAGGAGCTCGGCCCGGCAAGCTCGGAGGTGCGCATGATCTCGGTCTCCATCGATCCCGAGTACGACACCCCCGAGCGCCTGCGTGAGTATGCCGAGCGCTTCGAGGCGGGTCCGCAGTGGCAGTTTCTGACGGGCGACATCGATGACGTCGTGGCGGTGCAGAAATCCTTCGACGTCTATCGGGGAAACAAGATGAGCCACGAGCCCACGACCCTGCTCAGGAAGTCGGCGAGTGATCCGTGGGTGCGCCTGGACGGGATCGCCAGCGCCGATGAGATCGTGGCGGAGTACCGGCAGCTCGCCGAGCGTTAGATCGGGCAGGCCGACTCGCATGGTTTCCCGTCGGCAATGGCCGTTACGCGCGCGGGGCGTCGTCAAGCGACTTCCTGGCTGGCGCTGTTGCTCCTGCCCGTGGTTGGCGATGCGCGTTGCCTCGGAAAGACGAAGTCGCCGCTGACCCCGAACAGATTGAGGCAGGCCGCCGCATGTACCGGGAGGGGATCTTGCCCTCGGGTGAGCTGATTTCCGGGATGGTGCAGGGCGATGTTCGGCTTTCCGGGGAGCAGATTGTCTGCGGCGCCTGCCACCGGCGAAGCGGTCTCGGGTCCTTGGAAGGCCAGGAGGTCGTGCCCGCGGTGGTGGGGGATATGCTTTATCAGCCCCTCAGGTTGCCGACAAGAAAGCCGCCTTTGGCGCCGATCCAAAGGCCTGCCTACACCGACGAGACCCTGAAGATCGCGATTCGCGATGGGGTCGGCGCCGATGGTGAGGTGCTCAGCGCCTTCATGCCTCGTTATGCCCTGTCCGACGAGGATCTCGACAGCCTGATTTCTTACTTGAAGTCCCTGAAAACCGACGGTGCGCCTGGGGTGACCGAGAGCGAGATCCACTTCGCCACGGTCGTCTCGGATGCGGTCGATCCGGCGGTGCGCAAGGCGCTGCTGGATGTGTTCGAGGTGTTTCTGCGGCAGAAGAACGCCGAGACGCGCCACGAGGGCTATCGCGCGAAACATGCGCCGTGGCACAAGGAATGGCTGTTCGCTCCCTACCGCAAGTGGGCGCTTCACGTGTGGGAGCTCAAGGGACCGCCAGATTCCTGGCCGGCACAGCTCCAGGTCCAGTACGAGAAGCAGCCGGTTTTCGCGGTATTGAACGGCGTCGTTCCCGGTGGCTGGCGGCCCCTACACGAGTTCTGCGAGCAGAACGGCGTGCCATGTCTGTTCCCGACCACGGACTTGCCCGTGAGCGACGAGGGGAGCTTCTATTCGGTCTACCTTTCCGAGGGCATGACCCTGGAGGCCGACGCCGTGGCTCGGCATCTCTCGGACGAGGGGCTGACCGCGGGGCCGGTCGTGCAGGTCTACCGCTCGGGTGACCCGCGAGGGGAGTCCGCGGCGCAGAAACTGCGGAGCGAGCTGGAGCAGCGGGGCGGTCAGGTGATGGACATCCGGGTTGCCGATCCCGAGGAGCTGAGCGAGGACGCGTGGCGGTCGCTGTTGGAGCAAATCGGCGGGGGAACAGCCGTTTTCTGGCTGGAGAAGGCCGATCTGATGGGGCTCTGGGCGCTCAATGCCGGTCCTGGCAACGGACGGATCTACCTGTCGACGAGCCTTTTCGGGGTTGATCCCGCGGGGATCCCGCAGTCCGAGCGCGAACGGGTTTACCTCGTTCACCCGTACGAGCTTCCAAGCAAGTTGCCGCGGCTGTTGGCGCGCTCGACCGGCTGGCTCAAGGCGAATCGCATTTACGCCCCCGACGCGCGGCTGGTGCAGGCGAACGCCTATTTCACCCTGAAGATGGCCTTGGGCGCATTGAAGGCGATGCGCGGGTTCTTCGTCCGCGAATATATGCTGGAACGCATCGAGCACATGATCGACCGCGCGAACTACACGTCGGTTTACCCGCGCGTGAGCCTTGCGCCGGGTCAGCGATTCATCTCCAGGAGCGCTTACATCGCCAAGTTCAAGGCAGACGAATCCGGAGACTTGGTTGCCGTAACCGACTGGCAGGTTCCGGCATCAAGCGCGAGTCCGGTTGCCGCGGAGACCGGGGAAAAGGCCGGTCAGTAATATCGCAGGGCCTCTTCGTTTCACGAGATGACTGACAAGCGCTTACCGCGGCATATGGATGTGACGCCATTTTTGAGCGCGTAAGCGATTGAAGATGAAGCCATCCGAGAACCGCGCTTCTTGGGTGGCGTGCTGATTTTGGCCAGGATGGCCAATCATCAGCGTCTAAGAATTCTTCGACCTCTGCCAGTCGATGGCGTGCTGCTCCATCAGGCGGTACAGCGTCACGCGCGAGATGTCGAGCATGCGCGCCGCCTTCGAAACATTGTTCCGCACCGCGCTCAGGGTTGATTCGATCGCCTCTTTTTCCGCCTTGGCCCGCGCTTCCGCCAGGGTCACGAGCACGCCGCTTGGGGAATCCCGGTCGAGACCCAGGTCCCGCGGTCTGATCAGTCTCCCTTCGCACATCACCACCGCCCGCTGGATGCGGTTGACCATTTCGCGGACGTTGCCGGGCCATGGGTAGGACTTGACGGCGTCCATCGCCTTGTGGCTGAAACCCTTGAGGTTTGGCCTCACCCGTTTGGCGAACTCCCAGAAGAAGTGGTTGGCGAGCAGCTCGATATCGTCGCCGCGGTCCCGCAGCGGCGTCATCTCCAAGTGCAGCACGTTGAGCCGGTAATAGAGGTCTTCGCGGAAGCGACCGTCATCGACCGCCTTTTCCAGATTCACGTGGGTCGCCGCGATCACGCGCACGTTGACCGGAATCTGGGTGGAGCTGCCGATCCGGTTAATGGTTTTCTCCTGCAGGAAGCGCAGCAGGTTGACCTGCAGATCGAGCGGGAGATCGCCGATCTCGTCGAGGAAGAGGGTCCCTTGTTGCGCCGCCTCGATGCGGCCCACCCGTTGGCGGTCCGCTCCGGTGAATGAGCCCTTTTCATGACCGAACAGCTCTGCCTGGATCAAGTCCTTCGGCAGTGCGCCGCAGTTCACGGCGACGAACGGACCCTCCGCGCGGGTTGACAGCTTGTGAATGGCACGGGCCGCGAGCTCTTTGCCGGTTCCGCTCTCACCGCGAACCATGACATTGAGATCGATCGTCCCGATCTTCTCGATCGTTTGGAACAAGCTCAGCATCGAGGGGCTCTGTCCGACCATCTCGAACCGCACGGGCCGATCCGTGTGCGGCTCGGTGAGCGAGCAGGCGATCTCCGCCATGCCGTACGCATGGCCTAGGGTGAACAAGAGCCGATCCGGGTCCAGCGGCAGGGTGTGAAAGTCGTAGAAATGGGTCGTGATGATGCGCGAGATCTGGCGCAGGGAGCTGGTCACGTCGGTGAGCAGCGCGACCCAGTTGATGTGGCTGTTCTCGTTGAGGAGGAACTCGACTTGGCGGTGGGTGGCGAACCTCTCCGCGTCCGACGCATCCCATAGGACCAGCCCGACGCGGAATTCCTGCTCTTCCATCAGCTCCAATGCGGCGTCCGGGTGCGTGACGACGTGGACGTCCCACCCTCGGCTCAGGATGCTGGGAGGCAGCGGGTCTTCGGCTGTCGGCGGTTTTAGATATAGGAGTGGTCGTGACTCCGACGTCATCGGTCCGGGCCTCTTGCGATGCACCAACGAGATTGGTGTTCCAAATCAAACTTGAACGGAAGTGTTGGGCGGGACATCAAATCCCGGGCAATGCGTCTTAGCGCCCCCGCTCGGGTCCTCGATGCCAGCCGGCCGTCCCAATGTGCTCCTTTTCGCCGGGGCGCTTGCTAACTTCTCGCCGTTCACGCAGTTCCCGGCAACGCTTTGTTAACGGATCCCGCACTTCGGCGGCATTGGTCAAAGACTGGACAACGGATAACAAAGCTCGCCGCGACATGGAAACTTGACCGCCGTCGGTCTTGCTTTTTGTAAGCTCCCTGAAGCAACTGAACATCTATCCAACCGTCCCAGAGAAGGCCCAGGTCGCGCCAGCGGCGGCCCTGCAATTGGTACGATTCATGCAGTTCCCTCTGCGGGGCCTAGACCCGATCGGGAGTTACGAACCATATCGCCCCATCGTGATGCCCGAAATCCGGCGAAGGCGACGACGTCAGCTCAGGGCAGCCAGGACGGCACAAACGACGACCATAGCATAAGAGCAGGGTTCGGTTGTGATTCAGAGTTTTCAGATTGTGCAAGGCCGGGAGAGTGTAGACGAGACCACGTCCGGTCCTCGTTCCAGCCTCGAAACGCTGCAAGCGGTTTCGGAGCAACCCGATGTGCGTCGAGCCGTAGCGGGAGAGAGGGGCCAGGTGTCGTCGAGGGACGCCACCGGGTCCGGTGCGCGTGGCGGCCTGGTAAACGAAGCACTGCAAGTCATCCAGGACCTTCGCGATTACAGGAAAGCCAAGGCGCAGTCCGCCGATTTGTCTGACGAGTTCCAGAGCCTGTTCAGGCGTTTCCTCGCCGCAAGCGCCGGACGAAAGTGTTTGCGCCTGGGCTTCGGCTCCGACGCGGAACGCGACCTTGGGTCAAACTGGTTTGACATCAGGTTGAGCCGGATCGAGGAGGAGACCAAGCTGGCGGGCTCGGTATCGATCGATGTGGAGGACGAGTATTTCGACGCTGTGTTCTGTACAGGCCTGGGGCGCGTATCCCAACCCGCGAGCCTGATTGCGGAGGCGAGGCGGGTGCTCAAACAGGCTGGACAGATCTGGGTCGAGGTTCCGCTCTGCGGGCCCTATCTCCCCGGGGAACATCAAACAAGCACCGAGTACTGGCGGTTCACGCCGGATGGTCTGCGGGTATTGCTGGAAAGTTTCGACGAGATCCTGTGCTCGGCGTACCTGCCAAGCGGCAGCGCCCTGCGCAGTTGCAGTTTCTTCTATGGACTGAGGCCGGCGATCGATCTCTGGGACTTGTCCGAGGGCGATCGCGACGCTTGCTCGGTGTTAAAGTAGCAGCGGTAGGGTCCCGCCGACAGCGGACCACAGCGTGCTGGGCAACCGATATGAAACGTCGCATCGAGACAGTCGCGTTTCCGTGCCCTAATCGCTCTACGTAGAGATCAAGATGATGTGGACTGAGAATATTCTGGGGTCAATCCTCGATCGTGAGCCGGCGGGCGGTCGCTTGCGGGATCATAAGGGCTCCCTCTCGCTGATCCAGCGGATCGCCGATGCAGTGATCGTGATGTCTGCCCTGTGGTTGTCATGCAAGCTCACGGGTGCGCTCTGGTCTCCGTCCATGAGCTTCGCGGCCGCGCTTGGGGCGCTCCTTTTCTACGTTCTGGCCGAAGCCAAGAATATCTATCGGCCCTGGCGCACCGGATCGGTGAAAACCGAGGTCTGGTATGCAGTGGAGGCCTGGCTAGGCGTCGCGGGCATTTCGCTGGTGGCGGTCTACGCGCAGCAGGATCCGGTTCGCTATCCACCCGATGCGATGCTGATGTGGTTTCTTGGAGCACCCGTGCTGCTTGGCGTATGGCGTATCGGTGTGCGCTTGTCTTTGCGCTGGGCGCGGGCGCACGGATTCAACACGCGCAGGCTAGCGATCGCTGGCAGCGGCGATCTGGCTCGGCATGTGGCGCGCACGGTCGCGCGGAACCCCTGGATGGGTTTCCGCGTAGTGGGCCTGTTCGATGATGCAGAGGGCGATGATGGTGCCTCTACGCCCCAGGAATCACTCAACACTTTGATTGAGCGCGCGCGAACGGGCGCCCTTGACGTTGTCTACATCGCGTTTCCCCCGGGACGCGCCGAACGGCATGCGCAGGAACTCGTGCGCAAGCTCAGCGACAGCACCGCCTCTGTCTATCTGGTGCAGGATCGTCGGTCACGATCCGCCGACGGGGAGCAGAGTTCGCGGCAGATCCTGCCGGACCTCTGGCGGGTCGATGTCCTGCAGCGCAGGCGCGTGGATCTCGCCGGCATCAAGGCGGTTAGCGTTTACGAGAGCCCGTTCTTCGGTCTGGGCGGATGGATCAAACGGATGGAGGACATCGCGATCAGCGGTGTGGCGTTGCTCCTGCTGGCGGTTCCGATGATCGCTATCGCCATCGGCGTCAAGCGATCGAGCCCCGGACCGGTGTTTTTCAAGCAGCGTCGTTACGGGCTGGATGGCAGGGAGATCATGGTCTGGAAGTTCCGGAGCATGACGGTTTGCGAGGATGGCGATACCGTCACGCAGGCGCAGAAAGGGGACGCGCGGGTGACGCCGTTCGGTGCATTCCTGCGCCGGACCTCGCTGGACGAATTGCCGCAGATCATCAACGTCTTTCTGGGGTCCATGTCCATCGTCGGGCCACGGCCTCATGCCGTGTCTCACAACGAGCACTACCGCAGCCTGATCGGCGGCTACATGCTGCGCCACAAGGTCAAGCCCGGGATCACCGGATGGGCCCAGATCAACGGTTGGCGTGGTGAGACGGACTCGTTGGACAAGATGGGCAGGCGCGTGGACTTCGATCTCGAGTACATCCGCAACTGGTCGGTCTGGCTCGACATACAGATCGTTCTCCTGACCTTCGTTCGCGGATTCGTACACAAGAACGCATACTGAGACGCGTCCTGACAGGGCGGAAGTCCCGGCTGCGGCGCGCATCAGGTCACCGCGTTTCCTCAAACGGAGGGCGGGGACCTGTCTTCCCCGTCAATGCAATGGGCCCTCTTGCCGTCCGGTATCGCGCCGGGCAACCAGCGGCAGCGAGGCGTGGTGCTCCGCCATTCGCCAGCAGTCGTCCTCGCGAACGTAGACGTTGGTCGCCAGCACCCGGTTGGCTTGGCCGCCGGAGCCGCGGGGTTGAATCATCTCCTCGACCAGGTGTATGGCGAGGTCTCCCGATTGGAAGCTGCCGAGGAGTCTGTGCTCGATGGCGGGCGGCTCTGAACCGGAGAAGATCTCCCTCCAGCTCTCAAGAACCGCTCGCCGTCCCTCAAGAAGATCTCCCCCTGGATGCACGCAAAAAGGTCGCTGGTCCTGCACCCAGAGCGCGCCCATACCTGCCAGATCGAGAGTCGCAAAGGCCGCGTAAAAGGCCTCCTCGGCGGCTTCTGGATGCGCGAAGACCGTGGCGCTGGATGTCATGCTGCCGTGTGCTCCAGACCATCGGCTTCCAAGGCGGCCCGCGCACGCTGGAAGCGCTGCTCCAAGGCGGGCGCTTCGGAAACCGGTGCAGGTCCGCACAGATACCACTCCTCGAGCAGTCCGGTGGTGCCTTCCAGCGGGTCCTTCTCGCCCTCGCGCATGCGCTCCTTCAGACGATCGACCTGGAAGGCGAGGCGCTCCTGGGTGTGTTCGGGCGGCGAGTCGATCTGTGCCAGGATCTCAAGGCGCAGACAAATCTCCGCGCGTCTGGTGCCGTTCGCGGCGAGTCGTTCGGGCTGGTGCAGAGGCGTGCCGTCCCCGCCCTGCAGCGCTTCCAGCGCGGCGAGGAACCGGCGCTCGATACTGGTCTGCAGGGCCGGGTCGCGTTGCTTCTGCAGGGTTGCCCATTGCTCCTGAGCGGTTGCCGCCTCGATTTCGCTCGTCGCTTGACCCGCGAGCCCCAGCTCCAGCCGATCGCACAGCGCCGCCTGGCGCGCGAGGAGATCGAGCGCTTCGCGGTGTCGTGACGCCAACAGCTCCCGCCGGCGGCCGCGCGCCCGCTCCTGCGCCTCGCGCCAACGCCGGGTCAAGTCCCCAGCCGGCTGGCGGGGAAGCGGGAGCGCCTCTGCGTCCCGCCAGCGAGCCTCCAGGTCCCGCAGGACCCGCTCGATCTCCTCTGGCTCGACCTCGGCCGTGGCCAGCTGATCGGCCTGGTCACAGATGGCTCGGCATTGATGCAGGTTTTGCTCCAGCTCCGCCAGATGCGCTTCCTGACGTTCTCGGCGCCGGGCGAAAACGGCGTCGGAGGCGGCGCGGAATCGGTGCCACAGCTTGTTCTCCTCCTTCTGGCGCGCGGGAACCGTGGTGTGCCATTGCCGTTGCAGGCGCTTGGTCTCGTCCATGGCGCTCTCCAGATCCGGCTCCTCCACCAGGGCCTCGATGCGGGCGATCAGGTCTTGCTTATGTGCCTGGTTGCGAGCCCGCTCGGCGGACAGGTGCTGATCGAGGCGTTTGATCGCCTTGTGAAAGCGCTTCTCCATGGCCTTGCGGTGGCGGCCTTCCACCGCCCCGCATGCTGCCCATGTCTGGCGCATCTCCCGCTCCGCGCGCATCGCCTTCTTCCAGTCGATGCGCTCCCAGTCGACCTGTTCGAGGAAGGTCTCGAGCTGTTGGCAGAGTTTCTCCCGTTGTTCGCGGTTGGCATCGCGCTCCGCGGCCTGCGCGTCCAGATGGGGCTTGCAGCGCGCGTACACCTGCTCGGAGAGGGCGTGAAACCGGTCCCAGAGGTGCTGGTTCACGGGCGAGCCGACCTTGTCCAGACCCTTCCATTCCATCTGCAGGTCGTGCAGGCGCAAGGCCATCGCTTCCAGGGGGATGTCGCTCCGTCCCAGCTCTTCCATCGTTAGGCACAGCCCCTCGCGGTGCTGATCGCTGCCCCATTTACGCCACTGCTGCAGCTCGCGCAGGCGGGGAGCGAGCACGCGCAAGCGCTCCGATGCATCGTCGCAGGCCTTGCGCGAGAGGCCGCTCGCGCGGATCAGATCCAGTGCCGCCTGGGCGCTCTGAAACAGCGGATCGGCATGTTTGAGCTCTCCGGCCTCCAGGGCGGCTGCGAGCTCGTCGAGCTTGTCCGGCAGCTCGGCAAGGCGTTGCTCGGCATGCTCGCGCTGCCTGTGCAGGCGTGTCTCCAGCTTGTCGCGCAGGTCGGAGAAATGCTGCGCGGTCTCCTTGTCCGTCCCGGGTGCGTCCAACAAGGATGCGGCATCGTCGATCAGGGTGCGGATGCGCCGCTTCTCGAGCGGTTTCGTTTGCTCAAGGGCCTTTCCGGCAGCGGTGACGAGCTTGCGCAGCCGGGTGTTGCGTCGGCGTCTCGCCCTCAGGTCCTCGTGTTGCTCGGCTACCCGCGCCGCAAGCTCCGCGTATGTACGATCGAGTGCGGCTTGCTCCCTGTCGGGCAGCCGTGCCAGCGCCTCCCACCGCTCGGAAATGCGCCGGGACTCGGCCTCGATCTCCGTCTCGTCCGTCAGCTCGGCGCAGCCGCCGAGCGCTTCAAGAAGGCCTTGGCGCTCCTCCCGCAACTGCTCGCGTTCCTCCTCGGCCGCGATCTGGGCCTCATGCGCCTGACGGTAGTTCTCGTAGGCGGCTAGGAACTCCGTGCGCAACGCCCGATAGCGATCCTTCCAGCCATCGTCGGCCTGGGGTTCGAGCTCGGCCCACTGCCGGTCCAACAGGTCCAACATCCCGCGGTCTTGCGTCCAGCTGTCGAATCGGCCAAGGCGCCCTAACTTCTCGCACAGGTCGGCGCATTGGGTGCGGACGCGCTCGGGGAGCGCCTCGCGCTCGGCGATGTCCTTGAGCTTGCGCCGGGCGATGCGATACACGTTCTTGTCGCGCTTGCCTGCCGCCTTCGCCAGCTGCTCCAGGGACGCCTTGTCCTCCAGGCGTTCGGCCGCGGCGCTGCGGTTGGCGGCCAAGGCGTCGTCGAGGGCGCTGGCGGCGATCGCGGCCGGGCTCTCCAAGCGTCCAATCGCCGCCAGACGTACCTCCGCTTCCCGCGCGCTGGCCGCGACCTCTTCGATGACGCGCTGGTCATCCAGGGTCGCGATTTCGGTGAGCCGGTCGGCCGGGGAGGGCGCCGTCTCGTCGAGACCGCACAGCAGCTTGCGATAGTGGGCCATCGCGATTTCGCGCACGCCGGCGTCGATGTCCGACGCGGCGAGCTCGCGCAGCTCCGGCAGTCGCGTAATGCGGCGGCACGCCTCCCGCCGAAGGGCCGTGTCCTGGTCGCTGCGGACGATGCGAACCAGGGAGTCCTGGTCCTCGGGGATTCGATCGGGCTTGGGTTTCGAGCCGAAGAGTCGCTTCAAGATCATGGGTTCTTCCTGGACCTCCTGGTCGTGAGGCAGTTGCGAGCCGCCGCGCGGCGGCCTTCGTCGACGCTCGCCCGCGGGACGGGGCGCCGGGGTATGGGATAGTTGAGGATTGTAACCAAGCGCGAGGGGTTCGCGTCCATGTCGTTTGCGGGGGCGTGAACAGTCGTTTCCCTGCCGCGCTCGGCCGCCCTGGTGCGGTCTGGCTAGCTGTGGTGCAGGATATCCGCCAAGGTTCGTTGATCGGTGGGGAAACGGATTCCCGTTGCCGCCGCGATGGCCTCCAGCGCCTGGGGGAAAGGAGACCCCGGCTCGCTTGATGCCGCAAGCTCAAAGCACTCGCCAAAGGCGCTGGCGGCTCTCGCTACGAAACGGCGGGCGATTTCATTCACCTCTGGCGCGCGCTCGGCCGCGACTTCGTGCCGGGGAGTGTCCGCTTCGCCGGCCGATCCGATTCGCAACAGCTCCTGGCGAAGGCAGCTGAGGTAGCCCTCGCCGTAGGTGCGTTTGAAGCGGTCGGTCTCGCCGAGACCCTGCCGTAGTCGTTGGGCTGCCTGCGCGTCGAGTCTCGACAGTTGGTCGGCAAGAGATCTCGCGGTCTCCGCCAGCGCCGCCAGCGCCTCATCGCTCGGACCGAGTTGCGGTGGCGGTTGTGGTGCCTCGTTAGCCTGCTCGGCGAGCACCTGACACCCCGCCAAGTCATACTCCATCGCGGCGGCGAACAGGCTGCGGCTCCCCGCGTCTCCGGTTCCCTGGTTTTCCAAATGGCCGAGAAGGACTGCCCGCTGCGCATCGCTGAGGCGATAGGGCTCTACGAAACGCTTGCCTCCTTTCGGCTGGGACGCGGATGCCCGTTCTTTCCTGGCGGAAGGAGAAAGACCTCGCCGGACCCAGTAAGTGCGCCCGCTGCGCAAGCGCGTCGACGGCGATGAGTCCGAACCAGCTTTGCTCATCTCAAGCACCCTGCTTTTCTCCTATTTAAGCACAGAACCCGCGAGGGTTTCCCCTCGGTCCGGAAGGCACTGATTCCGCGAGTAAAGGGCGACGGCCCGCCGCCCGGAGAAGACTCAGAGAGGAGCTTGGCGGACGAAGGGGTTGTTGCGCCGTTCGGCGCCGAAGCTGGACGTGGGACCGTGCCCCGGGATAAACCGCACATCATCTCCGAGTGGGAAGAGGCGATGACGGATGGAGTTGAGCAGATCCTGGTGATTCCCTCGTGGAAAGTCGGTGCGGCCGATGGATCCCTGGAACAGGACGTCTCCCACCTGGGCCAGACGGTCGGTGCGTGAGAAGAAAACGATGTGACCCGGCGTGTGTCCCGGGCAATGGATGACGTCGATCTCGGTCTCTCCCAGGTTCAGCCGGTCGCCGTGCTCGAGCCAGCGGTCCGTGGCGAAGGATTCGACCCGCGGCAGCCCAAACAGGTCGCACTGGACCGGGATGGCTCTGATGAGGAAATCGTCATCCCGGTGCGGGCCTTCGATGGGCAGGCCGAGACGTCGGGACAGCTCCGCCGTCCCTCCGACGTGGTCCACGTGCCCGTGGGTGAGCAGAATCCTCGTGGGCTCCGCCCCGGTCTGATCCAGCGCCGAGAGGATCAGGTCGACATCCCCGCCCGGGTCGATGATCGCGGCCTGACCGGTGAGCTCACACCACAGCAGGGTACAGTTCTGCTGCAACGGCGTGACGGGAATGATGCGATATCGAAGCATGAGCGGTTGGGCGGTCAGAACAGATCCAGGTTATCGAGCGATCGCTCGACCCGCGATATGGCCTCGCTACCGCCGTCCAGCATCACCTCGAGGGGTGTCTTGTTGCCGAACTTGGCGCGCGGGGTGGTCACCCAAAGATTGGCCGAGGGCGCGCTGTGGGGAAAGAGCTGGCGGAGTGCGTTGGCAAGCCGCAGAAGCCCGGCGACGCGGATCCAGACCTCAGGGTCATCCGGAAGGGGCGTCCCCAGGCGATAGCGGCGCCAGCGCCGTCCGGCATCGGAGGCGGGTAGGCCCAGGAGGCGACATTGATCTTCACGCGTGATCTCCCAGGCATCCAGCACATCCAGCACCGAGCGGGTCAGCGCCGCCTTCTCCTCGCCGCCGATCGTACCCTTCATCCGGGGGTGTTCGCGGCACCACCGGGAGCCGCGCGCGGGCCACGCGCTAATCGCATGTGCGGGCTGACCTCGAAGATCAGGACCTGAGGATCTCGTACAGGCGGTCCTTGAGCAGCAGGCGCTCCTTCTTCAGGTCCTCGATCGTTTCGTCTGCCACCGGTGTTCCGAGTTCTTCGAGCCGACGCACCTGCGCGTCGAGGGTGTCGTATTCGGTCATCAGACGCGCGAACTCCTCGTTGGTGCTGCGCAGATTCGCGATTCGCGACTCCAGATCCGGGAACTCGTGGAGCAGGTCGTGGGGTTCTCCAAGCATCGGTGTCTGTCCTCAGTCTAGGTGGTTTGCCGGCGGAATGACCCCGCCGTCAGTGGTGATGTTGAGATTACGCGGCGGCACCGAGGGCGCCTGGGCGGATACGGGGCCGCTGAGTTCGGATTCTACCCCATGGTTTCCAGACAGCCGAAGCCGGGTGGCCAATGGCTCGGTCCGGCGACGGTTCCCCACGCCCGGTGCGGGCGGCTATTTCTTCGCGCTAGTCTTGGCGTTCAGGCGTTTGATGACCTCGGCGGTGATATTGAGGTTGTCGTCGATGTAGAGCAATCCGCTGCGGGTGCGCTCGTAGACGGCGGAAAGCTTCCGTTCACGGGCGATCTCGGCGACGAGATCCTGGGCCAGCTTGAGGATCTCCCCGCCCATTGCGTTCTGTTCTTCATTCAGCTCCTGCTGAAACTCTGCCGCCTTCTTCTGTAGCTCGAGTACGCGCTGCTGGATCTCGGTCTTGCGCTTGTCCAGCTCTTCCTGGCTCATCAGCGCCTGATCGCGGCCCAGGCTCTGCTGCAGCTGTATGATTCCCTGCTCCTCGGCCGCCAGCGTCTTCTGCGGCTCGGCGAACTTCTGCTCCAAGGCCTCCTTCGCCTTGCGCCCCATGTCGCTTTCGCTGAGGACCTTGTCCACGTCGACATATGCGATCGTGGCCGGCTCAGCGGCGTGCGCGGCCACGGTAAGGATGAGCAGGCTGAGTATCCAGGCCAGTCGGGTCATGAAGGGTTTCCTCGGCAGATGGCGGCAAAACGCGAATTCTACCCGGCCCCGGGCTTTCCCGATACCAGTTCCCCGTATCTCGACAACCGCCACGAGCGGGTTGCGCGAGGGGCGGTCCTGAGAGATTCTGGCACGGTACGCCCCGTGTGGCCGGGGCTTCGGATTGGCGAACGGGGGAATGCGACCGTGGGTAACTCACTCCAAGAACAGCTGTTGAAGGCGGGGTTGGTCAGCAAGCAGAAAGCCAAGCAGACGAGAACCGCCAAGCGCAAGCAGGTCAACCACCCAGGCCCCGGGGGCAAAGCGGAGGACGAAAACCGGCGGCGGGCGCAGCAGGCGGCGGTGGAGAAGGCGCGTCGTGACCGCGAGCTGAACCTCAAGCGCGAGGAAGATGCGCGGCGCCGGGCGGTGGAGAACGAGTTGCGCCAGCTGATACACGCCCATCGCCTCCCGCGCCGTGATGGCACGGTGCCCTACAACTTCCAGGACGGCGGCAGCCTCAAGCGCATCTACGTGACCGCCGAGCAGCAGACCGGGTTGGCGACGGGCAAGATTGCCTTGGTCCGGCAGGACAAGGGCTACGAGGTGATCCCGGCGGAGATCGCCGATCGGGTCCTTGCGCGTGGCCCGGAGCTGGTGCTGGTGTTCAATCGTGATCGGAGGGAGGAAGAGCCGTCAGAGCCCGACGAGTACGCGGAATACCAGATCCCGGACGACCTGATGTGGTAGGCATGTACCAAACGACCCGGCAGAAGGATCAGACATGACAGAGCTGCGAGACAAGAAGCTTGCCGTGCTCATCGACGCCGACAACGCCCGCCCGGCCATCGTGGACGGGCTGCTGGCGGAGGTGGACAAGTACGGGACGGCGAGCGTGAAGCGGATCTACGGCGACTGGACGCTGCCGAATCTCGGCGGCTGGAAGGCGACGCTCCTCAGGTACTCCATCCAGCCGATGCAGCAGTTCCGCTATACGACGGGCAAGAACGCGACCGACGGCGCCATGATGATCGATGCCATGGACCTGCTGTATACGGGCAACTTCGACGGCTTCTGCATCGTCTCCAGCGACAGTGATTTCACGCGTCTCGCCTCGCGCCTGCGCGAATCCGGGCTTACGGTGTACGGGTTCGGGGAGATGAAAAAGACCCCGGATGCCTTCGTCAAGGCGTGCGACAAGTTCATCGACACCGAGCTTCTGGTCGGGGCCGGGGGAACGGCGACGGGGACCAAGAAGCCGAAGGACGACAAGCGCCTCAACGACCTTCTGCGAGAGACCGTTGTCGCCACCTCCGACGACACCGGCTGGGCGGGCCTGGGTGCGGTCGGGCAGTACCTTTCCAAGCGGGACCCGGGGTTCGACAGCCGCGCCTACGGTTTCCCGAAGCTCAGCGACCTGGTGAAGGCCATCGCGTGGATCGAGGTAAAGCACCAGAACAAGGCCCTGTACGTTCGGCTCAAGGAGGTCTAGTGGGGTGCTCCTCGCGCCATCCCGGGCCGTTTGAGGCTCAGCGAGCGACGAGATGGAGCTGATCGACACCCACTGCCATCTGGACGTGGAGGCGTTCGATCCCGATCGGGCCGAGGTCATCGCCGCCGCCCGTGCAGCGGGTGTCGCCGCCATGGTGATCCCCGCGATCCAGGCCGCCGGATGGCAGGGACTGCTCGACCTGTGCGGCTCGGAGCCGGACCTCCATCCGGCACTGGGGCTGCACCCGGTCTACCTGGAACGGCATCGCACTGCGCATCTCGCCGAGCTCGAGTGCCTGATCACGGAGGCGAGCCCGGTGGCGGTGGGTGAGATCGGGCTCGATTTCTATCTCCGCGACCTCGACCCTGAACGCCAGCAGGCGTTGTTCGAGGACCAGCTCTCGATCGCCGCGGCCGCCCGGCTGCCGGTGTTGATTCATGCCCGCAAGTCCCACGATCGGGTGCTGGCGACGCTCAGGCGCATTCGGGTACCAGGCGGCATTGCCCATGCCTTCAGCGGCAGCCTGCAGCAGGCGTACGCCTACATCGATCTGGGCTTCAAGCTCGGCTTCGGCGGCATGCTCACCTTCGATCGCTCCACCAAGATCCGCGCCCTTGTCCGCGCGTTGCCGATCGATGCCATCGTGCTGGAGACGGACGCCCCGGACATGACGGTCGCGACTCACCGCGGCGAGCGCAACAGCCCGGCCTACCTGCCGGAGGTGCTCGCGGCCCTGGCCGACGTGCGCGCGGAGGACCCTCGGGTCCTGGCGGCCGCCACCAGCCGCAACGCGCGGGCGCTGCTGGGGTTGGATTGAGCCACCCGGCAAGATGAAGGACGAACTCGAATCCGGGGCGGACGCGGACGATCCGATCTGGGAGCGCACCCGTATCCTCGTTGGCGATGAGGGGGTAGCGCGTCTGCGCGGTTCCCGCATCCTGCTCGCCGGGCTCGGCGGAGTAGGCTCCTTCGCGGCCGAGGCGCTCGCCCGCGCCGGCATCGGCCATCTGACCCTCGCGGATTGCGACCAGGTCGCCCCGTCCAACATCAACCGTCAGCTGGTCGCGCTGCGTTCCACCGTCGGGCGCAAGAAGATCGAGGTGATGGCCGAGCGAGTGCGCGACATCAATCCGGCGTGCGAGCTGGTCCTGTTCGACCGATTTCTGCACAGCGACGAGATGCCGGACCTACTCGCCCCCGGTTTTCACTACGTCCTGGACGCCATCGACAGCCTCAACAGCAAGCTCGCCCTGATCGAGTCCGCCTGTCTCATGCGCATCCCCATTGTTTCGAGCATGGGCGCGGGCGGACGCATCGACCCCTCACGCATCCGCGTCGGCGACCTGATGGATTCCCAGGTCTGTCCCCTGGCGCGGGAGGTGCGCCAGCGCCTGCGCCGGCGAGGTATCGGGCGCGGGGTGCTCGCGGTCTGGTCCGACGAGACTTCGCGCCCGCCGCTGCCACCCGAGCCGACGGGTAGGGGCCGTCCGCGCGCGGTCAACGGCACCCTGAGCTATCTTCCCGCTCTGTTCGGCTTGACCCTGGCGGGCCTGGCCATACAGCGGCTGCTCGGAAACTCGGAATGAGCCTCCGGGGCGAGTCGATTCGGGTCCGTGGTCTGGTGCAGGGTGTCGGTTTTCGCCCCACCGTGTGGCGAATCGCCCGCGACTGCGGCCTGCGCGGGGACGTCCGCAACGACGGGGAAGGGGTGCTGGTACGGGCCTGGGCGGCGCCCGCGGCGCTCGACCGGTTCTGCGACGAGCTCCGCGCACAGTGTCCACCGCTCGCCCGGATCGATACGCTCGAACGCTCGCTAGCGGGGGGTGAGCCGCCCGCGGATTTCCGCATCGCCGCAAGTGGCGAGGGCGTGGTGCGCACCGCTGTCGTGCCCGACGCGGCCACCTGTCCCGCCTGCCGTGCCGAGCTGCTCGATCCGGCGGATCGTCGCTACCGCTACCCCTTCATCAACTGCACCCACTGCGGACCTCGGTTGTCGATCGTCGAGGGCATCCCCTACGACCGGGCCAACACCAGCATGGCCCCTTTCACCATGTGCGCCGATTGCCGCGCGGAGTACGAGGATCCGTCGGATCGGCGTTTCCATGCCCAGCCCAACGCCTGTCCCGCTTGCGGCCCGCGCGTCTGGCTCGAGGACGCGGGCGGCAGCGTCGTCGAACCGGATACCCTGGGGGCGGCGGATCCCGTGGCGGCCGCGAGCCTGCTGCTCGAGCGCGGCGGCATAGTCGCCCTCAAGGGTATCGGCGGCTTTCACCTCGCCTGCGATGCGGAGAATGCGGTCGCCGTCGCCGAGCTGCGCCGGCGCAAACGCCGCTATGCCAAGCCGTTCGCCCTGATGGCCCGGGATCTCGATGTCATCCGCGGCTATTGCTCGGTCGACGATGAGGAGGCCACGCTGCTCGCCGGTCCCGAGGCCCCGATCGTGCTGCTGAAGACCGCCGCGCGTTCGCGGGTGGCCCCGCAGGTGGCTCCGGGCCAGGACACCCTGGGTTTCATGCTGCCCTACAGCCCCTTGCATCACGTGCTGCTCGGGAGCTGGGATCGACCGCTGGTGATGACCAGCGGCAACCTGGCCGAGGAGCCGCAGTGCATCGACAACCGGGATGCGGGCGAGCGCCTGGGCGGACTTGCGGATTACCTGCTGCTCAACGACCGGGCCATAGTCAACCGGGTGGACGACTCGGTGGTGCGGGTCATGGATGACCGACCGCGCCTGCTGCGCCGGGCGCGCGGCTACGCGCCGGCCCCATTGCCGATGCCGGACGGGTTCGAGACCGCGCCGCCGATCCTGGCCCTTGGCGGCGAGCTCAAGAACACGGTCTGCCTGCTCCGCGGTGGCCAGGCGGTGCTGACGCAGCACCTGGGAGACCTGGAAGACGCACGCACCGCCCGTGCGTATCAGCGCACCATCGACCTCTACCGAGACCTGTTCCGGCACGATCCGGCCGTGCTCGCGGTGGATCTGCATCCGGGCTACCGTTCCACGCAGCTTGGCGGCGAGTGGGCGGGGCGCGAAGGCCTGGTGCTTGAGGGCGTCCAGCATCACCACGCCCATGTCGCCTCGGTGCTGGCCGACAACGGCCGGCCTCTCGACGGCAACGAGGTGCTGGGCATTGCCTTGGATGGCCTGGGCTACGGGCCGGACGGTACCATCTGGGGCGGCGAGCTCCTGGTCGCGGGTTACGGGGAGTACCGTCGTATCGGTTGCCTGGCGCGCACCCCGATGCCCGGGGGCGTGAAGGCGATCCTGGAGCCCTGGCGCGGAACCTACGCCCATCTGCGCACCCATCTGGAATGGGAGCGGGTGCTAAAGGACTGCGCTCAGTTGGAGCTTGTGCGCTGGCTCGGGCAGCGCCCCCTGGCGGTGCTGGACCGCATGATGGACGGCGGCATCAACGCCCCGCTGACCAGCTCCGCCGGACGCCTGTTCGACGCCGTCGCCGGTGCCCTCGGGCTGTGCCGTGAGCAGATCGGATACGAGGGCCAGGCCGCGATCGAGCTCGAGGTCCTCGCCCGCCGGGCCTGGCCGCCGCCCGACGGATACGATTTTTCGATTCGCGATGAGGGCGAACTCGCGGTGCTGGATCCCGCGCCGCTTTGGCGGGAACTGCTCGACGATCTCGCCGCGGGCGTGGAGCCAAGCTTGATCGCGGCCCGGTTTCACCGCGGGTTCGCCGATGCGGTCGCCGAGTTGGCGGCTCGGCTCGCCAACGCCGAGAGCCTTCAGGCCGCGGCCCTCTCGGGCGGCGTGCTGCAGAATCGCACCCTGTTCGAGGCCTTGGCTTCGCGACTCCGAGAGCGGGGGCTGGAGGTGCTGAGTCATCGGCGAGTGCCCGCCAACGACGGTGGCCTATCCCTGGGGCAGGCCGCGGTGGCGGCGGCGCGATCCCTGCTCAACGGCCCTTGAGCGTCTCCCATGCCGCGAGGGCTTCCCGGCGTGAGGCGGCGAGATCGATCACTGGCCGCGGGTAGTCCCGGCCCAGTGTGACGCCGGCGGCATCCAGCACAGCCTTCGGCGCGGCCCAGGGCTGGTGGATGTGCTTCGCGGGCAGGCGCGACAGCTCCGGGCACCAGCGCCGGACATAGTCGCCCCGTGCATCGAAACGCTCGCCCTGCCGAACCGGGTTGAATACCCGGAAGTAGGGCGCCGCATCGGCGCCGCAGCCCGCGGTCCACTGCCAGCCCAGGGTGTTCGAGGCAAGGTCGGCGTCGACCAGCGTGTCCCAGAACCAGCGGGCGCCGTCCTGCCACGGCAGGAGCAGGTTCTTGGTGAGCAGGGAGGCGACTACCATGCGCACCCGGTTGTGCATCCAGCCGGTGTGCCAAAGCTCGCGCATGCCGGCGTCGATCAGTGGAATACCGGTCCGGCCCTGTTGCCAGGCTTGCAGAAGCTCGCCGGCATGCTCCGTACGCCAGGGGAAGTCGGCGAACCTCTGGTCCAAAGGCTCGTCCGCCGTTGTCGGGAAATGGTAGAGCAGGTGATGGGCGAACTCCCGCCAGCCGAGCTCGCGCAGGAAGGTCTCGGCGGGACCTTCCAGGAGGGCGCCGGTGCGCTCCTCGGCGAGCCGCACCAGCTGGCGCGGGCCGATCTCGCCGAAATGCAGATGAGGCGACAGGCGGGAGGTGCCGGGTTCCGCGGGCAGGTCCCGGCGCGTGGCGTAGTCCGCGACCTGGTCGTCGAGAAAACCTTCAGCGCGGGCCAGGGCCGAAATTTCGCCGGGGGTCCAGCTCTCGGCCAGGCCTGTGTCCCAGGGGATGCGGGGCAATAGGTCCAGGTCTCCGATGCGCAAGTGATCGAGGTCCGCCGGTGGCGGGGCCAGCGCGCGGGGCGCGGGCAGGGGGGCGCTCGCCCGCAGGTTCTGGGCCGCGTTGCGCCAGAAGGCGCTGAATACCCGGTAGGGCCCACGGTTCGCGTTGGTGACCTCCCAGGGCTCGAACAAGAGGGATGCGTTGAAGCTCTCGCAGCGCAGGCCGTCTGCCCGCAACTGCTGTTTGATGTGAGCGTCCCGGGCAATGGTTGCCGGCTCGTACAGCCGGTTCCAGAAGACGTGTGTGGCGCCGCACGCCTCGGCAACCCGTCTCAGTGACGTCAGGCTGTCCCCGGCGGTCAGGATCAGCCGGGACTCCCTCTCGCGAAGCGCCTCCGACAGGGAGCTCAGGCTGTGATGCAGCCACCACCTCGAAGCCGCGCCGGGAAGCCAGGTGGCGTCCTCGTCCGGCGAGTGGATGTACAGGGGTACGACGCACTCGGCAACCTCTAGGGCGCGCGTCAGGGCCGGGTTGTCCGTGAGGCGAAGGTCGCGGCGGAACCAGCAGAGGGCGGTGCTCGGCATTCGAGTGCGTGTTGGAAACTTCGCTGGAGAGCCGAGGTTCTGCTCCCGGCTCGGGTGCGGATGCCAGGGGCCGGACGGTCAGCTAACTCGCCGCGGGAGGCGGGACAGCGCCGCCTCCTCCACGGCGCTCGCTCAATCGGCGAAGATTTCCTCGAAGAAGGACTGCATCAGGGCCCAGGATCGCTGGTCGGCCTTCTCGTCGTATTTCAGGTTTTCGTTTCCGTGCCGGTCCGCGGCCGGGTCGGTGAAACCGTGGCGGGCACCGCCGTAGGTCACCATTTGCCAGTCGGCGCCGGACTTCTCCAGTCCTTCCTTGAAGGCGGCCACGCGATCTGCCGGCACGAAGGAGTCCGCCTTGCCGTGAGCGACCAGGATACTGGTGTTGATTTTCTTCTGCTGCTCCTCGTTGGCCGGGGGCAGGGGGCCGTGGAAGCTCACCACGCCGTCCAGGTCCGCGCCGGCGTAGGCCATCTGCATCACCGTGGCGCCGCCGAAGCAGTAGCCGATGGCCGCCGTGTAGCTCGGATCCACCAGTTCGTGCTTCTTCAGGACGTCGAGCCCGAGCAGGGCGCGCTTCTGCCAGGCGTCGATGTTCTCCGTGATCTGGGTCATCCAACCCTTGGCCTCGTTGGCGTGCTCCGTGACCTTCCTGTCACCGTACATGTCGACGGCGAAGGCGACATAGCCCAGCTCGGCGAGCATCTCCGCGCGCTCGCGGATGTAGGCGTTCGAGGCCCCACCACTGGTGTGACCACGATGATGCCGGGGCGCTGGCCGTCCATGGCGTCGTCGTATGCCAGGTAGCCGGTGAGAGTGGTATCTCCGTCCCTGTACTCGACGGTTTCGGTCTTGACCGCCGCCTGGGCGGCGAAGGGCAGGGTCAGGATCAAGATGGCAAGCAGTCGTTTCGTGGCGTGCATGGCGGATTCTCCATTTGTTATTTGTCCCGCTTGAAAGGGGACTCGCGACGGTTCGGAATTCTTGACCGAAATTGTGGGGGATGAGGGGCTCGGAGACAAGATCGAGGCGAACCGTGTCGGTGCCGGCTGATCCGATCGCGCAGAGAAGAGCACGCCGCAACGGGCGCCTGGTTGCGGAGTGCCGGCTCAGGCGATCAGCAGGATGAGGTTGTAAAACAGGCCGCCGCCGATGGCGGTGCCCAGGTAGACCCGGCCGAGGGGCAGGAACGCCATCGGCACGGCCACCAGCATCGCGAGCCCGAGTGCGGGCCAGGCCATCATGGAGGTGAACAGGGACTTGATCGTCCAGTCCTTGAACAACATCAGGATCGCGCCGCCGCCCAGGGTGACGCCCGCGCTGAGGGCAAGCCAGGACAAGTACTTAACGAGCCAGCCGGCGAATCCCTTGCCGGCGGTCGTCAATGAGCTCGTGATGCGCGACATGCGACAGCCCCTAACAGTCCGTTCGAGATTGAGCCACGACCCGGCACACGAATCCTTACCAGCACCCGCGTGATCGCCGTCGTCAAGGCGGTTTTGCAGTGCCCTAAACCTGTTTGACGCCGCGGGTCCCCCGAGCCGGCTGCTTCAGGGGCCGATCTCCACCAGCACCCGGCCGTGGGCCTGACCGGCCAACAGGCGTTCGAACACCTCGGGCAGGGTTTCGAGGGTCTCGGTCGCGGTCAGGATCTGGGCGAGGTGCGGCGGCTGCCAATCGGTTGCCAGGTGGTCCCAGAGCTGGTGCGCGGAGGGCGTTGGGACATCGACCGAGTTGCAGCCGAGCAGGCTTGCGCCGCGCAGGATGAAGGGCATGACGGTGGTGTGCAGCTCATGTCCGCCCGCGAGCCCGATGCTCGCGATATTACCCCACGGCCCCACGGTGCGGGTGATCTGGGCCAGCATCTCGCCGCCAACATTGTCCACCGCGCCGCCCCATGCCGCCTTCTCCAAGGGGCGCTTTTCGCCGGGCAGCTCGTCCCGGCCGAGGATGCGCGCCGGCCCCCAGGGCGCGCAGCCAGTCGTGGAGCGCCTGCTTGCCGGAAACGGCGGCCACCTCGTAGCCCAGGTGATGAAGGATGTCGACGGCGATCGAGCCCACCCCGCCGGTGGCTCCGGTCACCAGAATCGGCCCCATGTCGGGGCGTTGACCGTTCACCTGCATGCGGTGGACGGCGAGCGCCGCGGTGAAGCCGGCGGTTCCCAGGATCATGGCCGAGCGCGCGTCGAGCCCGGCGGGGCAGGGCACCAGCCAGTCGCCCGGCACGCAGAGGTACTCGGCGTAGCCGCCGTCGTGATCGAAACTGAGGCCCCACCCGGTGGCGATCACGTGATCGCCCTCCCCGAAACGCCCGTCGCGTGAGCGCTCCACCGTCCCGGCGGCGTCGATCCCTCCCACGAGGGGGAAGGTGCGCAGGATCCGGCCCTTGCCGGTGCCGGCCAACGCGTCCTTGTAGTTCACGCTGGAGTGGCTGACGCGTATCAGAACCTCTCCCTCCTTGGGCTCTGGTCGGGGCAGCTCCTCCAGTCCGGCGTGATAGCCCTGGTCGTCATCGTGAATGCGGAAGGCCTTGTAAATGGTCATGGTGTTCGTTTCGACTCTGTCGTTGTGTGAAGCGCGGGTGCGCTGAGGAACCGTGCATTCCAGGCGCGTCTATTCGACGGCGACCGGGATCTTTCCGATTCTGGCCCGCCATTCGGCTGGTCCCGTCTTGTGAACGGATTCGCCCCGCGCGTCCACCGCCACGGTGACGGGCATGTCCTGCACCTCGAATTCGCGGATCGCCTCCATGCCCAGGTCCTCGAAGGCGACGACTCGGGACGCCTTGATTGCCCTGGCGACAAGGTAAGCCGCGCCGCCGACCGCCATGAGGTAGACGGCGCCGTGCTTCTTGATGGCCTCGATGCCCGCCGGTCCGCGTTCGGCCTTGCCGACCATGCCGATCAGTCCGGTCTCGGCGAGCACTTGCTCGGTGAACTTGTCCATGCGGGTGGCCGTGGTAGGACCAGCCGGGCCGACCACCTCGTCGCGGACGGGGTCCACCGGACCCACGTAATAGATGAAGCGGTTGGCGAGGTCGACGCCGTTTGGCAACGGTTCTCCCTGGTTCAATAGGTCCACGATGCGCTTGTGGGCGGCGTCACGACCAGTGAGCAGCTTCCCGGAAAGCAGCAGCCGATCGCCGGGGCGCCAACGTGCAATGTCCTCGCGGGTTACCCGATCTAGGTCCACTCGATGGGCGTCCGCGCCGGCCTCCCAGGTGATCGCCGGCCAGTCCTCTAGGCTCGGCGGGACGAGCTCGGCGGGCCCGCTGCCGTCGAGCGTGAAATCCAGGTGCCTGGTTGCCGCGCAGTTCGGGATGATGGCGACGGGAAGTGAGGCGGCGTGTGTGGGAAAGGTCTTGATCTTCACGTCCAGCACAGTGGTCAGGCCGCCGAGCCCCTGGGCGCCGATGCCGAGCGCGTTGACCTTGTCGAACAGCTCCAGACGCAGCGCCTCGATGGGGTCAGACGGGCCGCGTGCCTTGAGCTCGTGGATGTCGATGTGCTCCAGCAATGCCTTCTTGGCCATCAGCATGGCCTTCTCCGCCGAGCCGCCGATGCCGACGCCGAGCATCCCCGGCGGGCACCAGCCGGCGCCCAGGGTGGGGACGGTGCGGATGACCCAGTCCACCAGGTTGTCGCTCGGGTTGAGGATGGCGAAGCGGGACTTGTTCTCCGATCCGCCGCCCTTGGCGGCCAGCCTGACCTCGACGCTGTCACCGGGCACCAGCTCCATGTGCACGATCGCCGGTGTGTTGTCGCCGGTGTTCTTTCGCTCGCCGATCGGAGGCGAGACCATGGACGCGCGCAGGACGTTGTCCGGGTGCGTGTAGGCTCGGCGCACGCCTTCGTCGACCATTTCCTGCACACTCATGCGCGCATCCCAGCGGACGTCCATGCCGACTCTGAGAAATACCACGACCATGCCGGTGTCCTGGCAGATGGGGCGGTGGCCCTGGGCGCACATGCGTGAGTTGACCAGGATCTGGGCCATGGCGTCCTTCGCCGCCGGGGATTCCTCCGTCTCGTAGGCGGCGGCGAGGGCGCGGATATAATCCGGCGGGTGATAGTAGGAGATGTACTGAAGGGCGTCGGCGACGCTCTGGATGAAGTCGTCTTGGCGGATAGTGGTCATTGCTTGGTTGTGGTTCGTTCATGATGCGCCTTTGTTGGCCCGCTAAGTATAGTGTCGATGCGAGGCCCTGACCTCGGCTTGCACGGCGCGCTCGGTTGCATGTAATATCCGCGGCTCCGCAGGCGCGTAGCTCAGCTGGTTAGAGCACCACCTTGACATGGTGGGGGTCGTTGGTTCGAGTCCAATCGCGCCTACCAACTACTGGCCGTCAGGGTCCCGGCGCCAGTCCTCGGCAGGTTCGTCCCGCTGACGGCTGGTTGCCGAACGCTGGCGGCTCTCCCCCCCTTCATGTGATCCCTCGTATCGATCACCACTGAATCCGAAGGCCGTACCCATGCTCCAGATCACCCTTCCCGACGGCTCGATCAAGCAGTTCGATGGTCCCGTGAGCGTGCTCGACGTCGCGCAGTCCATCGGTTCCGGCCTGGCGCGGGCGACGCTCGCCGGCCGCGTCGATGGCCGCCTGGTCGATGCGGCCTACGAGATCGATCGCGATGTCGAGCTCGCCATCGTCACCCCGCGCGACGAGGCGGCGCTGGAGCTGCTGCGTCACGATGCCGCTCATGTGATGGCTCAGGCGGTGCAGGAGCTCTATCCCGGTACGCAGGTGACCATCGGTCCCGCCATCGAGGACGGCTTCTACTACGACTTCGCCCGCGAAGAGCCCTTCACGCCGGAAGACCTGGAGAGAATCGAGGCGCGGATGCACGAGATCGTTAAACGGGATCTGCCCATTCAGCGCGAGGTGTGGGAGCGCGAGGAGGCGAAACGGGTCTTCGGCGAGATCGGCGAGCGGTACAAGGTCGAGATCATCGAGGACATCATCCCGCCGGGGGAGGAGGTCTCGGTGTACCGCCAGGGCGACTGGTTCGACGTCTGCCGCGGTCCCCACCTGCCGAGCACCGGCAAGCTCGGCAACGGCTTCAAGCTCATGAAGGTAGCGGGCGCGTATTGGCGCGGCGATTCCCGAAATCGCCATGCTGCAGCGCATCTACGGCACCGCCTGGCGTGACAAGAAGGAGCTCAAGGGCTACCTGCACCGCCTGGTGGAGGCGGAGAAGCGCGATCACCGCAAGCTCGGCAAGGCGTTGGACCTGTTCCATACCCAGGACGAGGCCCCGGGCATGGTGTTCTGGCACGATAAGGGGTGGACCGTCTACTTGATCCTGGAGCAGTACATTCGCGAAAAGCTGCGCGCCAAGGGCTACCAGGAGGTGCACACGCCGCAGGTGATCGACCGCAGCCTATGGGAGAAGTCCGGTCACTGGGAGAAGTTTCGTGACGACATGTTCGTCACCGAGTCCGAGGACCGGGTTTTCGCCATCAAGCCGATGAACTGTCCGGCCCACATCCAGATCTACAACCACGGGCTCAAGAGCTACCGCGACCTGCCCCTGCGGCTGGCGGAGTTCGGCTCCTGTCATCGCAACGAGCCCTCGGGCACGCTGCATGGTCTGATGCGGGTGCGCAACTTCGTCCAGGATGATGCGCACATCTTCTGCACCGAGGACCAGATCCTGTCCGAGGTGTCGGACGTTCATCGACCTGCTGTTCGAGATCTACCGGGACTTTGGCTTCGAGGAGGTCCTGGTCAAGTTCTCCACCCGGCCGGAGAAGCGGGTGGGTTCCGATGAGACCTGGGACAAGGCCGAGAGATCGCTTGAGGACGCGCTGAATCAGAAGGGCCTGGAATGGGGGCTGCAGCCGGGGGAGGGCGCCTTCTACGGACCCAAGATCGAGTTCTCACTGCGCGACTGCCTGAACCGGGTCTGGCAGCTCGGCACCATCCAGCTCGATTTCTCGATGCCGGAGCGTCTCGGCGCCCACTACATCGCCGAGGACAACAGCAAGCAAGGTGCCGGTCATGCTGCACCGCGCCATCCTCGGCTCGCTGGAGCGATTCATCGGCATTCTCATCGAGCACTATGCCGGTGCCTTGCCGGTCTGGCTCGCCCCGATGCAGGCAGTGGTGCTCAACATCACGGACCGGCAGGCGGAGTATGTCCAGCAAGTGGTTAAGGCGTTGCGCGACAAGGGCTTCCGGGCGGAATCGGACTTGAGAAACGAGAAGATCGGCTTTAAAATCCGCGAGCACACGTTGCAGAAGGTGCCTTACCTGCTGGTGGTCGGCGACCGCGAGGTCGAGACGCGGACCCTCGCCGTCCGAGACCGCAAGGGCCAGGACATCGGCACCCTCGGTATCGATGACTTCATCGCCCGCCTGCGCGGCGAAGTCTCGAATCGAACCCATTGACGTCCGGATCGGCGCCGAACCCGAGTTTCTGCGTCGCCGGTCGTTTTTGTTTTTTGTAACTGGAGGAACCTGCTATCGCTGCGCCAAAGAGAAACCGCGTTAATCAAGAAATCAACGTACCGGACGTGCGACTAATAGACGCGGAAGGCAACCAGGTTGGTATCGTCGCCTTGATGGATGCCCAAGGCCGGGCGGACCAGGAAGGGTTGGATTTGGTTGAGATCGTGCCCAACGCGGACCCCCCGGTCTGCCGGCTCATGGACTACGGAAAGTTCCGCTTCGATCAAAAGAAGAAGAAGGCCGAGGCGAAGAAGAAGCAGAAGCAGGTTCAGGTCAAGGAGGTCAAGTTCCGTCCGGGAACGGACGAGGGAGACTATCAGGTGAAACTACGCAACCTGACGCGTTTCCTAAACGAAGGGGACAAGGCCAAGGTCACCATGCGGTTCCGCGGTCGCGAGCACGCACATCGGGAATTGGGTCTGGACGTGCTTCGGCGTGTGGAGCAGGACCTTGCCGAGATCAGCACCGTAGAGCAACAGCCGCAGATGGAAGGGCGGCAGATGGTGATGGTGCTGGGTCCCAGAAAAAAATAGCGGCGGCTACGGTCGCCGAATCTGTCAATAGCGGAGTACGAGATGCCCAAGATCAAGACCAATCGCGGTGCGGCGAAGCGCTTCAAGCGCACCGCGTCCGGCACGTTCAAGCGAAATGCGTCCCATCGGCGCCACATCCTGACCAAGAAGGCCACCAAGCGGAAGCGCCATCTGCGTGATCCCGCCTATCTGCACAAGGCCGACACGAAGGCCGCGCAGCGGATGATTCCCTACTGCTAGCGCTTAGGGGCGATTAGGATCGATGGTCCACGAGTGACCCGAACATAGAATCTGAACGAGACCGGAGCAAACTTCCATGCCACGCGTAAAACGGGGCGTTACAGCACGCGCCCGCCACAAGAAGGTGCTGAATGAGGCCAAGGGCTATTACGGTGCCCGCAGCAAGGTATTTCGTGTCGCCAAGCAGGCGGTCATCAAGGCCGGTCAGTATGCTTACCGTGATCGCCGCCAAAAGAAGCGCCAGTTCCGCGCGCTTTGGATCGTTCGCATCAACGCGGCGGCGCACGAGAACGGCTTGTCATACAGTCGCCTGATCAACGGCCTCAAGCAGGCGGGGGTCGAGGTCGATCGCAAGGTGCTCGCGGATATTGCCTTCCACGACAAGGATGGTTTCGCGGCCCTCGCCGAGCAGGCGAAAGCCGCGCTCGCCGCCTGACCCCGAGGGCCGATCCTCGGCCCGGACGCGCACGAGGGGAAAGGCCGGGGTCTTTCCCCTTTTCTTTGCATCGCGAGACAAAGGAGCAAGCAGGGCGCGGTTCACCTCGGGCGGGCTCGTTTTCCCCGCGGCGAGGCGCTTCGCGCTCGGCCTCGCGGCGTTGACTCCGCCTGTTTTGCCAGATTTGCAGAGTGGATCTCCCATTAGGGCGCACAAGGCAGCATCATGACCGAAGACACCGGACTCGGTATCGATCACCTCCGCGAGGAGGCGCTCGGCGAAATCCAGCGGGCCTCGGAACTCGCCGCACTCGACCAGGTGCGAGTGCGCTACCTCGGCAAGAGTGGACGGCTCACAGCCCGTCTCAAGCAGCTCGGTACCCTATCCCCAGAGCAACGGCCCCAGGCCGGGCAGGCCATCAATCAAGCTAAGGTCGTGGTACAGGCCGCGATCGACGAGCGCAGATCGGCACTGGAGCAGATCGCGCTGACGGCGCGGCTTGCCGCCGAGCGAGTCGATGTCACGCTGCCGGGACGCGGTCAGCAGCCGGGGGGCTGCACCCGATCACCCGCACCCTGCTGCGCATCGAGCGGCTATTCGCCAACGCCGGGTTCAGCGTTGCCGAAGGTCCTGAGGTCGAGGACGACTATCACAACTTCGAGGCCCTCAACATCCCCGCCCATCACCCGGCGCGGGCGATGCATGACACCTTCTACTTCGATCAGCACCTGCTGCTGCGAACCCATACTTCGCCGGTGCAGATCCGGGTGATGGAACACCAGGCGCCGCCGTTGAGGATCATCGCGCCGGGGCGGGTCTATCGCTGCGACTCGGACCTGACACACACGCCGATGTTCCATCAGGTCGAGGGGTTGGTGGTCGACGCGGAGGTGAGCTTCGCGGACCTCAAAGGGGTGCTCTACGATTTCCTGACCAACTTCTTCGAGCGCGAGCTCAAGCTGCGTTTTCGCCCGTCCTACTTCCCCTTCACGGAGCCGTCGGCGGAGGTCGACATCCAGTGCGTGATGTGCAACGGCTCGGGTTGCCGCGTGTGCAAGCAGAGCGGCTGGCTGGAGGTGCTCGGTTGCGGCATGGTCTATCCGGAGGTGTTCCGTCACGTAGGCATCGACCCGGAGCGCTACCTCGGATACGCGTTCGGCATGGGGGTCGAGCGGCTAGCGATGCTTCGTTATGGCATCAATGACATCCGCCTCTATTTTGAGAATGACTTGAGGTTTCTTCGTCAATTCTCTTAATAAGCTAGAAAAAATCGTTTCATCTGCTTCGACCGTCGCGCTCATCGGATGGAGAGCGACAACGGAGCGGATCCCGTCCGGCTAGTCGTCGGGTGTTGCAGACAGGATTTCGGACAATGCGTTTCAGTGAGTCTTGGTTGCGCGAGTGGGTGAGTCCCTCGGTGGATACCACCACGCTCGCAGATCAATTGAGCATGGCGGGCCTAGAGGTGGACGCGGTGGAGCCGGCGGCGCCGGATTTCGCCGGAGTTCTGGTCGGCGAGGTCCTGACCGTCGATCCGCACCCGGATGCCGAAAAGCTGCGCGTGTGCCGAGTCGATCTGGGCGCGGGGGAACCGCTGCAAATCGTCTGCGGCGCCTCCAACGTCGCCCCGGGCATGCGGGTGCCGGTCGCCACCGTGGGCGCCAGGCTTCCCGGGGATTTCAGGATCAAGCGCGCCAAGCTGCGGGGCGTCGAGTCCCTGGGCATGATCTGCTCCGCCGCTGAGCTCGGACTCGCGGAGTCGTCCGCTGGGATCATGCCGCTACCGACGGACGCGCCAGCCGGGAAGGACATCAGGGGCTATCTGGAGCTCGACGATTCCTGTATCGAGCTCGACCTCACGCCCGATCGCAGTGACTGCCTCAGCGTCGCCGGCGTGGCCAGGGAGGTCGGCGTCATCAACCGTTGCCCGGTGTCGCCGCCGGACTTCGCGCCAGTGCAGCCTGAAGGCGAGGAACGCTTTTCGGTTCGCCTGGAGGCGCCGGAGGCCTGCCCTCGCTACGTCTGCCGCGTCGTTCGGGGCATCGACCCGAGCGCGGAGACGCCCCTGTGGATGAGGGAGCGTCTGCGACGGAGCGGCCTGCGCGCGATCGCACCGGTCGTGGACGTCACCAACTACGTGCTGCTCGAGCTCGGACAGCCGATGCACGGGTTCGATCTCGGCCGGCTGGAGGGAGAGATTCGGGTGCGGATGGCCCGTACCGGCGAACGGCTCGCATTGCTGAACGGGGAGGAGATCGAGCTGCGGGACGATACCCTCGTCATCGCCGACCGCCAGAGAGCGGTCGCCCTGGCCGGAATCATGGGCGGCGCCGAGACGGCCGTGGAGGCACAGACCCGCGATATCCTGCTCGAGAGCGCCTTCTTCGCGCCCGCCGCGATCAGCGGCAGGGCGCGCAGCTACGGTCTGCATACCGATTCCTCCCATCGCTTCGAGCGCGGCGTGGACCCGGAGCTGCAAGTCACCGCGATGGAGCGCGCAACCCGCCTCCTGTTGGCAATCGCCGGCGGCCGGCCCGGCCCGGTCGTTGAGGCGACGGCAGCAGAGCACCTGCCGCGACGATCGCTGATTCCGCTGCGCCGAGAGCGGTTGCGCAGGGTGCTGGGCGTGGATCTTCCCGATGCCGCCGTCGAGGACATCCTGATGCGCCTTGGAATGGAGCTCACCGCAGGTCCCGAGGGTTGGAATGTTCTGCCCCCGAGCGGCCGTTTCGACGCGGTCGAGGAGGTCGACCTCATCGCGGAGGTCGGACGCATCCACGGCTACCTGAATATTCCCATCTCGCACGCCTGCTCCGCGGCCGCGACCAAAGCCCCACCGGAGGCGGCCTTCGACCTCGAGCGGGCCAAGCTGGCCTTGGTGAACCGGGGATTTCAGGAGGTCATCACCTACAGCTTCGTCAGTCCGGAGGTGCAACAGCGGCTCGAGCCGCGGCACCCCGTGCTGGCGCTGGCCAATCCGCTGTCCTCCGATATGTCGGTCATGCGCACCAGCCTATGGCCGGGGTTGCTTGCGGCGGCTCGCCAGAACCAGGCTCGGCAGCAAGACCGGGTGCGCATCTTCGAGAGCGGGCTTCGCTTTGTGAACGAGGACCAGGGCCTGATCCAGGATCCGATGCTCGCCGGCCTCGTGGTGGGCTCGTCGGAGCCGGAGCAGTGGCATCAGCCCGCGCGTGCGGCTGACTTCTTCGACGTCAAGGCCGACGTCGAGGCGGTTCTGCGCCTCACAGGCCGTGCGGCATCCTTCGAGTTCGCCCCCGCGGAGCACCCCGCCTTGCACCCGGGGCAGACGGCGGGCATCGTCCGTGACGGACGCAGCGTCGGTTTGCTGGGCATGCTGCATCCGGCGATCGCGTCTGATTTCGACATCAGTGGAGATGCCTTCCTGTTCGAGCTGCAGTTGGGTGAGCTCGAGTCTGGCGTGCTGCCGGCCTTCGCGCCCGTTTCCAAGTTTCCGTCCATTCGGCGCGATCTCGCCATCCTGGTTGGCGTGGATGTCTCGTATCGACAGGTGCGCGAATGTGTGACCGCTGCGGCATCCGATCTGCTGCGTGAACTGGTGCTATTCGACGTGTATCGCGGCGATAAGATAGATTCAAGGCTAAAAAGTCTAGCTTTAGGATTGATTTTGCAAGCATCTTCTCAGACACTTACAGATCGGGAAGTCGAGCAGACCATCACGCGCGTTCTGGATCGGCTGGCAACAGAGCTTGGCGCAAGACTGAGGGATTGACCCAAATGGCACTGACCAAGGCCGACATGGCCGAGAATCTGTTCGAAGAACTGGGTCTCAACAAGCGCGAGGCCAAGGACATGGTCGAAATGTTCTTCGAGGAAATCCGATCGGCCCTTGAGAAGGGCGAGCAGGTCAAGCTGTCCGGTTTCGGAAATTTTGATCTGAGGGAGAAGAAGCAGCGTCCGGGAAGAAATCCGAAAACAGGTGAAGAAATCCCGATAACCGCCCGTCGCGTCGTGACTTTCCGTCCCGGACAAAAACTAAAATCGCGGGTGGAAGCCTATGCTGGAAGCGAGCAATAACGCCGCTGAGCTGCCGCCGATTCCCGGCAAGCGCTACTTCACCATCGGTGAGGTCAGCGAGTTGTGCGGGGTCAAGCCCCATGTGCTCCGATACTGGGAACAGGAGTTTCCCCAGCTCAAGCCCGTCAAGCGAAGGGGAAACCGGCGTTACTATCAGCGTCATGATGTGCTGATGGTGAGACAGATCCGAAGCCTACTGTACGAACAGGGCTTCACCATTGGCGGTGCCAGGCAGCAGCTGTCGGGCGAGACGGCCAAGCAAGACCTATCCCAAAGCCACCAGATCATCCACCAGATGCGGTTGGAGCTTGAAGAGATCCTCCATCTGCTCAAACGCTGAGTCGACGCCGCCAACGGCTAGTTTGACAACCCAATCCGCCAAGAATATTCTTCAACGCTTCCCGGGGCGTAGCGCAGCCTGGTAGCGCACCTGAATGGGGTTCAGGTGGTCGGAGGTTCAAATCCTCTCGCCCCGACCAATCAAAACAAAGGCTTATCGAGGAAACTTGATAAGCCTTTTCGTTGTTCATGGCGGCATTGCTGCGTTTGTTGCCGCGTTTTTCTAGTGCTTCGGAGTGTTCCGGCTAAGGGCAGGGGACGTTCGAGCGCCCGTCAACAGGGTAGTGTGAGCAATTCCCCGGGGCTGATCGTTCTCGCCTTCCTCTGCTTGCACAACTCAGCTTTTTCGCGGGATGCGGCGTCAACTTCTCCGTCGAGCAGCCAGCACGACCACGCTACGCAGTAGGCAAGACGCGGTGGGCGAGCAGAGCGTGGCCAAGGGCACTGAATCGGTGCCCGAGTGGAGAGGGACGAGAGACGGGGACTAACGCCCAGCCACACGCAGCAGGCGGACCAGTGGCACGCCATCCTGAGAGGAAGCAGCCCAACAAAGGTCAGAGACCGTCGAACCGTTGGGGGGCCTGGAACTTTTTTTCTGAAGCACCCCGTTGGGCCGGGCGAACAGCCGGGTTCGGCCATGAGCAGACGTAAGCGGATCGATCGCCGATCCGTTTTCTTCAAACACCTAACATCTAGATTGCATTATGAGCGGCTCCCCATCAGAACAAAATTGTTACTTTTGCAAAGTCACTAGCGGCGAAGCCGACTCCTTTATTTTTGAGAACAGGTCGTTCGTTGGAATCTTTGATACCAATCCAGTTAATCCCGGGCATGCCCTGGTCATTCCAAAAAGGCATGTAGCATCGATTTTCAGTCTGAATGAAACGGAGCGCGAGGACTATTTTGATGCGATCAGGGGAGTCAAGGACGTTGTCGAAGAAACCGACATGATGGATCTTTATAAAAACATGCTTGTCAGAGACTATCTTCAAGACCGCCCTAAGGACCACATCGAAACGATGTTACGACTGCCATTCTTGGCAAACAAACCTAATGCATACACTATTGGCAACAACGATGGAAGAGAAGCAGGAAGAAGCATTGACCATTTGCATGTAATTCTTTTGCCTCGTTATAAAGGGGATGTAGAAAACCCGAGCGGTGGTATTCGCAACGTGATTCCTAGCAGAGCAAATTACCAAAGAAGATGAAAGCAAAAACTGTTTCTAGTAAGAAAAAAGAATGAGGTGAGGGAGAGGGTGAGGATGGCGGCTTTGTATTTCATAGGGTGGATAGGGTTAAGTGGATATAAAAATGCAGGGAATCTCGACGTGGAGAGAATTTTATACGTTCGTTGCCGTGTGTCAGGCGTTTTCTTTATCCGATTCTTGCAATCGTGACGGGCCGTCAAACTGAGCGATCGAGGGTCTTCGACGGCGACTCACCGAAAAGCTTTCGATACTCGGCCGAGAAGCGCCCAAGATGCGAAAACCCGACGGCGTAGGCGCACTCGGATACCGAGGTTGCTGTGCGGGTGTTTTCGTAACAGCCGAAGGGGTCTGTCCCATAATCTATAATCCGTGGTGGGAAAGGTGAGCCGACCGCTTGGCCGAACAAGTTCCATCGAGAGGGACATTGATGGCAATATTATCGAAACCGCATCCTCCTCGGGAGTCGTCCGCAAGCTCGAGTGGGATGCCCGCCGCCGCCTCATCAAGATCAAAAACGCAGCCAATGAGCAGCTCTTGCGTTTTGTCTATGGCGACAAAGACCAAATCCTCGACGCCTTCGATGCCGACAACAATAAAACCACGATCACTTACACAATCCACCTCGGAGACCCACTCCTCGCCGATGTGACCACTCCAGAGGGACGCACCACGGAATTGACCCGCGACACCAAGTGCCGCGTGACCAAAGTCGAAGGGCCGACCGGCAACGATCCGCTCAAGTTGACCGGAAGCTCGACCACTCGCGGTGCCTTCCCCCACATCTCCGGACCTCCCTTTACTTGACGCGTATGCAGACCGGACCCACATTATCAGCGAGACTCAAATCCGTGCAGATCTCCCAAATCTCTGCACATCTGCCGCACCCTTGAATCACTCTCCATGACGACAAGACATTCGAAATACGAGGACGACGACTCCTCAAACCCCCGCTTCTGGCAATCCCGGTACGAAACCGACGAAGACCACTGGGATCATGGCTTCACCGCCCCGCCACTTAGGATCGATTCAAAAACAAGTAATACGGAAGCTCAGTTATACCCGCGCGCATCGACGACGTAGTTCCATTGACCGAGGTTGTCATCGTGACGAATGAAGTCGTCTTTGATGTCGCGCAAAGTGTCCGAGCACTTGCGGCCGATGTCATAAACCTTGTCGAGGATGCGGGCCTTGACCCTCAGGCCGGTTTGAGTGCGGGTGCGTTGAATGGCCTGCAACGCCGTTTCACGCGAGTCGAGGATGACACCGCGCAGGGCGCGCTCGACGTGGCTGAACAAGCGGTGCTCGATCGGATGCCATTTGGAGGTGTAGGGTGGATAATGGGCGATCCGCAGTGGCCGTCCCAAGCGCGCGCTGAGTGCCACGAGATCCTCCTTGAAGCGCAGGGAACGAGCCGCGTTCGCGCCGCCGCAATCAAATGTCAAGACAATCTCCGTGCCGTTGTCGTAACGGGAATGAAGGTCTTCCTCCCAAGTCAGTGCGATGGCATCGCAGACGAAGGCGCTGGTCTCGCGGGAGGTTCCCAAGGTCATGAAGCCGACATTGTCGAAGTAGTCGTAGATGCCATGTGGCACCAACAGCCGGTTGGCGAGGTGGCGAAAGTCGTGGTCGTAGACGCACTGGACATCCGTGCTGTAGCTTCAGCAGCTCCCGCAATCAGCCCTGGGCAGCAAGACGCCGTTGCGGACCATGAAAGACTGGCACAAACTCAAGCCAGAGCTGTTCAAGAAACAGCCATACTAC